>JAAXJB010000052.1 GCA_012270065.1 Rubripirellula sp.
AGGCAGCAGCAAGAGCTTGAGAAACAAAACGTCAGAAATCACAAGACCAGAAATCGCCCCCAATCTTACAATCGAATTCAAAGACCAAGATGGTGAAACTCTACTCAAGCAATCGATAAAACACAAACTGGAATTCCGACCACACCTAGAAGGCAAAAAAACATAAGGATTTTCCACGGCACTCATGTCCACTTTACCTGACGAAATCCGCAAAGCTCTTGAGAAACCCGATGGGATCTCCGAAGAGACGATGTCGACGTTGTCAGCAAGATACTACGATCTAGTCCGTGCCGTCAATGAACGTCTGGATGAAGCTGTGGCGTTGCTGCGGAAAAATCTTCGCAGTGAAGCAATTCAATCAGCCAACCGCCGCCCCAACGTCATGGAAGCGGCTGTTGCACTGGACTTTCCGGAAAGGATCGAGTGGCAGGAAATCCTGCAGTTCCTCAGCGTCCCCGTGCCGCAGCAACTCGATCATGACAAAGTCCGTCAGATCAACGAGGCAATCGTTGAAACACAACCCATCGACGAACTGCTGAAACAGCATCGCAAACGCGCCCTCGCAAAAGCACCACTTAGCTGGCGTCTGAAAGTTCTGCGACGTATCGCCGAGGTGGATTCCATGAATCCAATCTGGATGGAGGATGTCGAAGACTACGAAGCAGCCCGGCAAAAGACGCTCGGTGCAGAAGTCGGCACTGCACTCAAGGAAAACAACACAACTCAAATCGCAAGCCTGCACCAGGAACTCTCGCAGACAAACTGGGTCACGCCACCACCTGCTGAGCTGTTGCAATCACTCACGGCGGCACTCGCAAACAACGAATACAACCAGAAAGTCGATTCGATGCGCGGCATCGCGGCCAACATGCACACGGCATTTTCCGAGTTCAATGAACCAGCAGCTCGAAATCTGTGGGCACAATGGTCACAGGCCTGCAGTGAACTGAATGGCCCCGTCCCTGAAGATTTGAATGACGAAGTTGCACCGGCACAAACCTGGCTCAGTGAACTGGACCGCGCCAACGCGACTTCTCAACAACGAACACAGGCTCTGCGTGATCTCTCGCTCACGATGAACAAAAGCCGTGATCTGTCAGCACTCAGGCGTGCTTATGCCAGTGCGCAACGGTTTGATGAACCCATCCCACCAGAAATCGAGCAGCGATTCCATAGCCTGATCCAGGAAATCGAATTAAGCCAGAAACGGAAAACACAGTTCAAGATCATCAGCGTCGTCACGGCCGCACTTCTGATTGCGGGGCTGGTCGGGTTCTGGCAATACCGGCAAATGCAACAGCATCGGCTAATACCGTCCGCGAGCGAATTTGAATAACTCATCAATGCGAACCAACTATCGGAAGCAGACAATTACTGGACCAGCCTCGAAGCATCAGATCCAGATTTAACTGATGCACCTGAGATGCGTGCCCTCCATAGCAGACTACGTGAGAAAATAGCATCTGAAGAGAACCGGCTTGCCCAATTTGCATCTTACCTTGAAGCAGCAGACAACGAAGACGATTCGCAGATTGACGAAGACGCACTTGATGAGGCCGAAAAACTTGCGGTGAGCGAGGACGAAAAACTTCAGGTGTCGCAACTTCGGGATCGACTTGAAAAGTATCAAGAAAGGCTTGCCGATCAAGACACCAAAGCTGCCTCCGAACAACATCAATCTCTGCAAACCCAACTCAACGGCGTCGAACAGCAACCCGCCAGTGCAATTGACCTCAGCACGCTTGATGCAATCATTACGAAGCTTGAGGGCTTGCCGCAACAATATCCAAGGCTCGATACGCGGGTGACTGCCGAGATAAAGGATACAACGAAAAGGGCAGAAACTCTGCGTGAAACCGTTGACAACCATTTGGCCATGGACCGGAAACGCAGCTTGGCCTTCCGTCCCATGCTGGCAGCCAGAGACCTGGCAACGTATCGGACTGCCTTGTCCGGCTATGCACAGGCCATCGATTCGCCGGAATTGAAAACGGCACTGAATAAGTCCGCGGGGGAGAGTAAATTCTGGAGTATCGGTCTGGAATCCATTGAGCTGTCACAAGCTTGGAAAGCAGCAATCACCAACGGGCTTGAGTCGCAGGAAGTTGAGATGATTCAGGCGACCCAGTCACGCCTCACTGCTCAAAGTGTCCAAAACCCGCTTCTCAGCCAATTCAAGGAAGTTACGGACGGCATACTCAACGATTCCAGTGATCCCCAAGCTGCGATGGCTTCGTTAAAAGAACAGCTTTCACGCCTGCCTTACTCGGATCTCGTCAGCGTGGAGGTGACAAAACGCGATTCCGGGAAGGATGAGCCCACCAGATACTTTGTTTACGAAGACGACTACCGCATTGCAGAAGACAGATTGGAAACTGCAGCTACCCAACCGCTGCAGCACGTTGCAGATGCAGATGGGGGTATCACGTCTTCAATTATCAAAGGTCCGGTCACGAGAGCCCATGGAGAACCACAGCAAAGCGTGGCATGGCTTTCCCAGCAGCTTTCCAGCCGGTCTTCTGAATTCGACCAAGCGTGGGGGGCGACGTTCCTCTCACTCGCAGCCGCCGTGCGTCAGCGACCAGAGCTTGACCAGCTGATCAAGGAGGAATTGATTTTTCAACTGCTCACAGCTTGCGCAAAAGGCAGCGGCTCAATGAGGAAAGAACTCGTAACACCTTTACGTCTTTTGGCATCACGGGAAGTAACACGAAGATCCTGGTACAAACCAGGGCGGCCATCTGACAGACTGGCGGCGGTCGTTGAAAACGACGTGATCCCCAGTCTGGCCGAGGCCTATCAAGCTATCCCAAGGCAGGCGCTGGCTCTGGAACCTGCAACCCGCTTGAATTATCAATGGATCGGTTTTCTGGCTCGTACTTCCGCCGGCGGAATTGACGCAACGCTTCATATCTCACCAAATCAAGCTCGTCGAGTTTACGTCATGTGTGACAGCACTGCGGATTACGTCAAAGTTGACATCCTGCCAGTCGGCAACTGGAACGGAACTGACATTGAGCTTTGGCGAACCTCGGACTATTTGACTGCGGGACGACCTCTGTTCATATTGCGTACCGGTGGTTAACTGGAGTCAAACCGACACGCCCCCCCTCCAACTACCTCGCCTCGATCGCAATACCCTTATGTCAGACCAACAATACTACGTCCGCTTTCGGGGAAGAACGCTTGGGCCTTTCAGCGAGGCGCGGCTTCAAGAATTGATCAAGCGTGGTCAGGTAACACGCATGCATGAAATTTCGGTCGACAGCATTTCATGGCAACCCGCAGATGCTATCACGGACTTTTTCGGCCCATCTACAGAGCAACGACATACCGAGGCGGTCGCACCTGCCAACAGCGACGCGAGTCATGCTCACCAACAACCAGTTACCGAGCAGGCAAACTGGTATGCCAACCTGAACAATGAAAACAAAGGACCGGTCACAAAAAGCCAGCTCAGTCAGTGGATTGCGTCCGGCGCGATCACAGCAGAAACCCTGGTTTGGAGAGAGGGCAAGGAAGACTGGGAACCGGCAAACGTCGCCATGCCTGAGTTTTTCCCAAACGCATCAAATCCTTCGTATCAAGCCCCGGTTGCAACGCAGGCAGAAACGCAGACCGGCGCAATGAAGAACTGTCCGTTTTGCACCCAGATCATCAACAGTGCGGCAATCAAGTGTCCTCACTGCCAATCAATGCTGAACAAGTTCTGCAGCAATTGCGGAAAACAATGTGCAGAAAACCAGGATGTATGCCTGCATTGCGGGACCGCCCTCAACCCAACGAATGATCCCGTCGTCGTTGCCCAACCAACAAGTGTCGTTCTTGATGTACCACAAACGATTGGTCAGGCTTCAGGGAGCAACCTGACCACGACTAGTATCATCCTGTCCTGCATCGGACTGTTTTGCTTTGGAATCATCTTGTGCCCAATCGCGCTGGTGCTTGCGATCGTGGCCATGAACAAAGGTGAAAAAAATGCACTCGTGGCTTTGATCCTTTCCATTGTAATCTTCATCCCCAGCATCTTCCTGTTCTTTGCCATTCTGGGCGGGATGTAACCAAATCCAAGGTGACCAACCTACCCACGTGCAGTTAAAACCTGAGGCACGCGTGTTTTTGATATTCAAAATCCAACCGTAGCACACCTGACACTTCAGGTGTCCCTTTACGCACACGCAACGCGAAAAAGCAACTGCATACGTCATCAGAACATACACTAACGCAGTGCACCTTTGCGTCTTGTGTTGCACAAGGCATCACAGAGTGCCAAACCCACCCGTTCAAACACAATAACGCATCACTTGAGCTTCACTCCCCATTCTGCAAGCGTCTCTTTTCACAAAGACTGCCCGTGTACATCATAGCCATGTGTGTTATCGCAAAACTTTATCACCCTGAGAAATCAATATGCAAATCCAATGCAGTTCCTGTGGCAAGCAGATGAACCTGCCTGCATCAGCAGGCGGTAAAAGTGTCAGGTGCAGTTGCGGACAGACATTACGCGTCCCGAAAACGGCAGCAGCCATGTCACCCCCACACGCGGGTGTCTCCCCCACAATGAAACAAGTCACTGAATCCTACTTGTGGCTGATGACATACATTCGCATCAACCGAATTCTTGGGTACGTCTTTCTGGCACTACTGCTTTTAGGTGCCTTTCTGCTGGTACTTGGTAATGTTTCCATGATCCAGATGCTTTACCAACAGCCGGCAAGTGAATTCTTTTTTGGCCTGTCCACGATGTTTGTTGGCTTCGCCGGCTATTTGATGTTGGGTTTCGTTTATATCGTAATCTGGTTTGCCTCCGCTGACTTCTTGCGAGCGGTCGTCGAGATAGCCGAGAATACCCGACGCATCAAGTGAAAACATTCCTCACTTTGTCGGTTCGTTGAGACAGCTTTTTACACAGCGGAAACCCATGATCAAGCAAGCACTGGCGTTTTTTGGGATGTCCATCTTCTCTGTCAGCATCATGGCTGCTGCGACAGTCACCCCTCGGGCTTTAGCACTGCACATCAAGCCACTTGGGTCGCTCCCTGGAAATAA
>JAAXJB010000028.1 GCA_012270065.1 Rubripirellula sp.
AAACCTATGATTAAGCCAGCTATGGAGTTTTTTGGGAGGTCCATCTTCTCTGTCAGCATCATGGCTGCTGAGCCAGTCACCCCTCGGTCTTTAGCACTGCACATCAAGCCACTTGGGTCGATCCCTGGAAATAACCAGTGGGATTGGTGGCAAGCTCGTACGGCTTACATCCCCGGAAAAGACCAGATGTGGCTGACCACCATGTCAGAAACCGGCAAGAAAACCAGTCACGACTTTCATGATATCTATCAATCCGTCAGCTACGACAATGGCCAAACGTGGTCAAAGGTCGAACGCATCTCCTCCTTGCAGAGACGCCGCGAATCAGATGGCTACGAAGTCGCACCTGGTGACCTTTGGCCAAGCTGGCACGCCGCCAGCAAGTCGGTACTTGCCACCGGAAAGACGTTCAACTTCCGTGATGGCAAGACGGAGATTTATCTACGGGAGAAAGTTTCCTACGCGGTGAAGAAACCCAACCAGCCATGGGGAACACTCCTGTTTCTTGATCTCCCCAAGTTTGATCATGCTGGCTCCCCAATTCTCGCGGCCAATGCCGGCTGCACCCAACGCCATGATCTGCCAAATGGCGATATCCTGCTTCCGATTCGCTACGCCAGAGACAGTAAGATCCGCAACTACACCAGCACCATTGCCCGCTGCTCGTTCGATGGCACGAAACTCAGCTATCAGGAGCACGGCACAGAACTCAACATTCCCCAGGGTCGCGGACTCTATGAACCTTCCCTGACAGAATTCCAAGGCAAATACTACCTGACTCTACGTGCAGATCATTCAGCGTTCGTGACCCGCAGCAACGATGGCCTGAAGTTCGAGGAAATCAGGGAATGGACATTCGATGATGGCACGCCTCTGGGAAGTTACAACACACAACAGCACTGGATGACCATTGGTGGCGGGCTGTTCCTTGTTTACACACGCCGAGGCGCCAACAATGACCACATCATGCGGCATCGCGCCCCGCTTTTTATCGGGCAAGTGAACCCTCAATCAATGCAGGTGATCCGCGACACCGAACGAATTCTCATCCCGGAAAACCATGCAACGCTTGGCAATTCAGGGGTCTGCCGAATCAGCGATACGGAGTCATGGGTTACATGCGGCGAGGGCTTGCTGCGTCTGGGAAAACGGAAAGGCGAAAACAACCAGGTTCTGTTCGTACGTGTCACCACTGACCCCAACAGATAATGACAAGGCGATAATGAAAAGAGACCTTTCTCTCTACATGCCACTCTCTCTACATGCCACAGTGATCTGGCATGCAGGATTTGAGACTGCCATTCCAGGCTGATCATCTGCTGCCCGAATAGTCACTCAGCAACCGAAGCGAGTTCACACCGGTTCCAGACCTGTCATTGTGCCTGTGCTGGAAACAAAACTGTCGATTTCCAGACCCAATCGCTGCAGCATCGAGACAAACAGATTGGTCAGGGGATAGTTGTTCTGCTGATCAAATGCCAAATGCTGTCCATGGCGAAAACCACCACCAGCGAGCAGAATTGGCATGTTCCGCGTGTCATGGTTACTGGCATTGCCAAGATTTGAGCCGAACAGAACCATGGTCTGATCCAACAGAGAAGACTCTCCCTCGCTGGAATCAGCCAACTTGCCGAGAAATCTTCCCAACGCGCCGACAATGGCAGTTTCAACAATCCCCAACTGTGCGATTTTTTCTGGATCCTTGGCGTGATGTGACAGCATGTGATGGTCCGTATCCACTCCAGCGATCGCTGGAACCAGATTTCTGCCTGGATCTGACAGCGTGATGAAACGCGTTGAATCGGTCTGAATGGCCAGATGCATCATGTCGTACATCAAGTCAAGTCTTTCGATCAGGTACTTCGGATCAACGACGTCACGCGGTTCCCGGACATCCACCTGCGGCTTGGGGCGTTGTTCCCATGCTTCTGCCTTGACCAATCGCTTTTCGGCCTCACGTACTGACTGGAAGTACTGTTCGATTTTTTCACGGTCACGTCCACTCAACCGTTGCTGCATTCGACGCGTCTCTGCCGCAACAGCATCCAACACGCTCTGCCCCTTTTTCAATCGCTCCACCGTGATTTCTTTTTCGGCTGAACTTCCTTCAACGAACAGTTTCTTGAACACACGTGATGGTCTCGACTCTGCCGGAATCTCGACACCTGAACGTGACCATGAAATGCCGGCACTGGCAGTCGTCAATGCCAGAGAAGCAAACCTTGTCTCCGAGCCAAGCTGTTCCGCAGCCACCTGATCAATCGAAATTGAATTTTTGAATCCGGCGCTGAGTGGATGTCGCATCCCGGTTAAAAATGATTTCCTCGATGCATGACCACCATCGACTTCCGGGTGAGATGCACCGGAGATATAGGTGAAGTCATTTCGGAATCGCTCAAGCAGTTTCAGATACGGTGACAACTCATAATTTCTGCCGGCCTGCTCCGGGGTGATGTTGGGGGCGTGCAGCCCAAGCTCCACATTCACCGCAACCATACGTCGCTTTGGTTTGTCTGCTTGAATGGTACTGATGTTCTGTCCCAAGGCGGAACGCGGCGCGGACTCCAGCATCGGTAGAGCCAGCGAAACTCCCCCAGCACGCAGGAAACACCTGCGAGATGAGCCGCTTCGTGACCTGCTTGTGATTTTTTGAAACATGGGGGCCGTCACCTTGAAAGGGAACCATCAACACATCAACCAAGTCTACCCGAACCACCACCCAGCGTCAGAGAAGCAGGCGTGATCCTGGCAATCACATTGAACGTTTACCGCCATGCCCAGACTCAACCTTCAAAGAAGTTCACGGTCTTTTGAACATTTCACTCTGGACGATGGAATGCACTAAATCACGGAATCCGTAACCCTTTTGCCTGGATTCCTGTGTCAACTGTTGGATTTCTTCGCGGTCTGCAAATCCGACTCTTCTTCCCAATGCATAAGTCATCAGCTTCCGGGTCAGTCCGTTGACAACCGCTGTCGGATCCCGCAGCACCCATGCCTTGAAATCCCTCACATCTCCAAACGGCGTTTGATCGACGGTGAGACCGGAGGAATCAACTTGCGGGCCGATTTTGTATCTCACGTAATTGAAGGTGAATGGGGCGCGACGCAGAGCAGGACGCTGACCGACACCCGTTGTTCGATAATTTTCCCGCCAGCCACCAATGGCATTAAAGCTTTCCAGTGCAAAACCGGGTGGATCGATCTTATCGTGACAAATCGCACACGACGCCTGATCTCGGTGCTTGGCCAACTGCTGCCTCAAGGTGGTCGCTCCCCGTGTATCCGGTTCAACGGCAGGCACATTGGGTGGAGGCACCGATGGGGAAGCCCCAAGCAGATTTTCCATGACCCACGCACCACGTAAAACCGGAGAAGTATTTGTTCCATTGGCAGTGACTTTCAGAACGCTTCCTTGAGTCATCACCCCACCACGGACGCTTTCTTCCGGAAGCATCACCTTTCGAATCATCTGACCTTGAACACCATCGATTCCGTAGTGAGCTGCCAATCTCTCATTCACCATTACAAAATCAGAATCAATGAAATTGAGGACACTCAGATTCTTGTCAAGAATTTCCTGAAAAAATGCTTCCGTCTCGGCAACCATTGATATTTTCAGCAACTCGTCAAATTCCGGATACAGTCTTTCGTCGGGTGCTGTGAAATCGATATCCCGCAGCCCCAACCATTGCCCTGTGAAATTCTGCTTGAAAGCCCGACTTCGCGGGTCTTTCAAAAGACGTTCCACCTGCTGTCGCAGAACGTTTTGATCGTGCAGCCTGTCATCCCCAGCTAATTGAAGTAACTCCCTGTCAGGCGTTGAACTCCAGAGGAAGTAGGACAGGCGAGAAGCAAGCGAATACGCATCAAGACGACTCCCGTTCTTTTCCTCCAGAAACAGAAAATGAGGTGAGCAGAGAGCTGTCTTCAGGGCCAAACGCAGAGCATCTTCAAAGCCCTCACCAGAATCAAAAGCGGTCTGAAGCATGTCCCGATAGGAGGACCATTCGCTTTCTTTCAGCGGTCTGCGGAACAGACGGGGCAAACACCGCACCAGAATCTGCTCCGCATCACGTACCGTGCCCGAAGCAACATCAACATCGCCCAGCAGTTGTTTTCTGCTCGGAGGCGGCCACTTTTCCAAAGGTCCACGAATCCTGATCTCACCAATTTCCAAACCGGGATTGGGGTACGTGTCTGCATCCTTCCGCGTGTCGATTGTGCCGTAACACTTTGGTTGAAAAGTACCTCGGTCCTGAACAAGCCGATCCACAAACTCAATCGTCTGCCACTTGTCCGGTTCAATGTCGTAGTATCCGACCAGGTGTTTTTCAGCTCTTCCGACGATGGTATCACCACCATAAATTCTCATCGTCACCGGCTTGTCACTTTGAATCGCTCGCACGCGGATCGTGCCGTGATAGGTTCCAGCGGGTGCTCGCAACCTCGCAAAATTCACGAGGTTTGTGGGGCAGTAATTTGACTGAAAAATGACCAGACCAGCCTCTGTCTTACGGAACATGCGTCCGAATTGTCTGTCATTCAAATTCCCCAAATGGTCACGTTGATCGTTCAGATTCGTCACATGGTCAATGAATCCGAGCGGTTTTTCCGGCCCAAAAACTGAATCAATCACGGCATCGGCGGCATCCAGATAAGCCCCCATGGCTTCTGCCGATATCGCAAGTCCCTCGCCGACCGTGTCAAAACCGTCAGTGGAGCTATCCTGCGGCAAAGCGTCTTTCACCAGAACATCGATGCCGAAAACATCTCGCACGCTATTTTCATATTCAATCCGGTTCAAACGACGCAAAACCACATCATTGCGTTGCTGCTGTGCCACTTTCAGATCAGCAGAAAGCGATGCGATAAAACTGTGTTTCAACTGCTGACCGATACGCGGTTCTCCCTCGGGGGGCATTTCACCAGATTGCACACGGTCATGAATGAGGACCCACCGCCGCATGATTTCCGGGTCGGATAAATCA
>JAAXJB010000042.1:0-28168 GCA_012270065.1 Rubripirellula sp.
AGCGGCTCCTTCAGCCGAGCGCCCAAACGAGTACTCAGACGAGCACTCAGACGAGTACAGAAATTTTGTGCCCCAAACAAAGCGTTGATCTCCTCGCAACTCGGTTATCCTGTGGGGCACGCAACGGAAAGTACTGCGTCCAGAATTCCAAGCTTTTTCTGATAAGGATTATTCGAGTGAACTTACACCGTTTTCGTTACCGTGTGTCACTTTTTATTGGTTGCACCCTGATTTCTGGCGTGTTGTACGCTCAGAGAGATTTAAAAAATACTGGCGTCATCAAAATGAAGTATCCATCCACCAAGGCAGTTGATGTCGTTGATGTCTACCACGGACGGAAAGTGGCGGACCCCTATCGTTGGCTGGAAGATACGGAAAGTGCAGAAACAGCCGAATGGATTGCGGCGGAGAATAAAATCACACAAGAGTATTTGCAATCAATTCCGGAACGGGAGAACATCCGTTCCAGACTCAAAAAGTTGTGGAACTATGAGCGTTTCGGCATGCCAAGCCGCCGAGGCAAGACTTATTTTTATACTCACAACGATGGGCTGCAAAATCAGAGTGTGTATTACAAAGCCAGCTCTTTGGATGCTCCTCGTCAAGTGTTGTTGAATCCCAACACCTTGAGCGAAGACGGAACGGTTGCTCTGGCAGGTGCAGTCGCGAGCAAAGACGGGAAATTGCTGGCCTACGGTCTGGCTGATGGCGGCAGTGACTGGCGGACTTGGAAAGTCCGTGATGTCGATTCAGGCAAAGACCTCGATGATCTGGTTCAGTGGGTAAAATTCAGCAACATCGCGTGGATGCCTGATGGCAGCGGTTTTTTTTATGGCCGTTATGCTGAGCCACAGGAGGGTCAGGAACTCACCGGCACCAATGAAAACCAACGGATGTTCTTTCATCGAATAGGAGACCCGCAATCCAAAGATCAGCTCATACTGGAGCGACCTGATCATCCAAAATGGGGTTTTTCGCCGGCCGTGACTGATGATGGAAGGTATCTGATCATCCAGAACTGGAAAGGGAGTGAGCCCAAGTCGCAGATATTCATCAAGGATCTGCAGAGGTCTGACTCCCAGGTGGAACCGTTGATCACCGGATTTGATGCGGAATACGAGTGGATCGCTTCCGATGGTGACACTCTTTTTTTCATGACAGATCACAACGCACCCAAGCGTCGTTTGATCGCAGTATCAGCAAAGCAATCCGACCGCAGTGCCTGGCGGGAAATCATTCCCCAAACAGATGATGTTCTCGAAGGCGCGAATCTGTTCGGCTCAGTTTTTTACGCCAGCTGGCTCAAGGACGCTCGTGGCAAAGTCACTCGTCATGACATCAACGGCAAGTTACTCGGCGAAATGGAATTGCCAGGTGTCGGAACTGTCAGTGGATTCGGCGGGAAACGTGATGCGGAAGAAACTTTCTTTTCCTTCACCAACTATGTCACACCAGCTTCGATTTATCGCGTGAGTCTTCCTGATGGGAAAGTCACTTTGTGGCGACAGCCCGAAGTCGATTTCAATGTTGACGAGTTCGTGACGGAACAACTTTTTTGTCAAAGCAAAGATGGCACAAAGGTACCCATCATTGTGACGCGCCGGAAAGACTCGGAACGAGATGGGTCGAATCGAACTCTGTTGTATGGCTATGGCGGTTTCAATATCTCGATCACACCCTCTTTTTCGCCAGCGACAGTTGGTTGGGTCGAAAGTGGTGGCATCTACGCGGTGGCCAATTTACGAGGCGGAGGCGAGTATGGCCGCCAATGGCATGAGGATGGTATGCGGCTCAAGAAGCAGAATGTGTTCGATGACTGCATTGCGGCAGCGGAACACCTTGTAGCGGAACGCTACACCCAGCCCAGTCGATTGGCATTGCAAGGTCGTAGCAACGGAGGCTTGCTGGTTGGTGCCGTCATGACACAACGACCAGACCTGTTTGGCGCGTGCCTGCCGGCAGTAGGCGTCATGGATATGTTGCGTTACCACAAATTCACGATTGGATGGGCCTGGGCGACGGAGTATGGAAGCAGTGATGAAGAAGACCAGATAGATAATCTGCTTTCCTACTCTCCACTTCATAATCTGAAGAAAGGCACGTGTTACCCGGCGACGCTGGTCACGACAGCTGAAAGGGATGATCGGGTAGTTCCGGGACACAGTTTCAAGTTCGCAGCTGCTTTGCAGGCGGCTCAGGGCTGTGAGAATCCTACGTTAATCAGAATAGAGACCCGCGCGGGTCACGGCGCAGGGACTCCGGTCAGTAAACGAATCGATGAGTATGCAGATTTGTGGGCGTTTCTGATTGCGAACCTGAGACAGAAGTGATGCTGCGATTTTTTGGCTCGATTGACGGCCGAAAAAGATGATTGTGACGTCCCGGCAGGGCTAACGTCCATCAACTGAAGCAAAGGCGGTGAATGATCATTGCCAGTCATGCCGATTCAAACTGGGGAACAGGTAGATTACGTTTGTTTTCAACACTGGTCCCGGTTTTTTTCCATCCATTCAGGTGTCGATTGCTGTTCCATGTTTCTGCAAGAACCCGCTCAGTCACAGTACGATTTACGATTCACCCTGATGAGGATTCCCATCAGGGTGTCCTGGACGTTCTGGATCGCCACTTTCGTTTTTGGATATAACCTAACACGATCGATGGATTATTACCTCGGTGATAACAGCCTTGGCTTGCTGCCCATGTTACTTGTCTGGTCGGCCTGCCTGCTGGTTTCCATCACCATTCATGAGTTAGGACATGCCCTTGCATTTCGTCGATATGGAATTGATTCATCGATTGTTCTGTATCACTTTGGTGGAATGGCGATTCCGACGAGGTCTTTCCGTGGAAACCACTCTTTTGGAGGACTGAAACCTGATCAGAACATCTGGATTTCTCTCGCTGGCCCGTTAGCACAGCTTGGTTCTGGCATTTTGCTCGTGGTGGCAGTGAAACTGGCCGGTTATCAGCTGTTTGTCTTTGAACTGATGCCAGAGGTTTTTAAAGTTGCGATCCCTTCGCTTGTTCAAGGCAATTCAATCGATAGCCCGGGACTGCTGATTCTCGTCACGTTCTATATCTACCCAAGCATCATGTGGGCGTTGTTGAACCTGCTTCCTGTGCTGCCCTTGGATGGAGGACAAGTGATGAGATCAATGGTCCAGTTGTCGGGTGGTAATGTTCTGCAAGCGTTGTGGGTCAGCACAATTGTTGCAGGTGTGGTTGGTTTTTATGGTTTGACAAATGGTCAAACGTATTTGGGAATACTTTTTTTGATGCTTGGTTGGACAAATTATCAAGCCATTCAACAAAGCAACCGAATGGGTTATTGAAACGCACCTTGAACGCGTTTCTTTCGTTACTGACGTCTGTTTTCCACGTTCTTGTGCGTAACAAAGCGCTCATTTCAGTGGAAACAGAGCAATCACGTAACAATTTTTTTTTGTCACGCAACCACTTTTTTTGAAAAAAGATGTTGCGGAATTTGTAGAAGCGCGTAAAGTTACGCCAAGTTTTTTACGGTTGGAAGGATGAGCCGGAACGATGTTGAACATCATGGCTCTGAGATTCAACCACACATGACGGTTGGTGAGCCGTGGCCGGTGACTTTTGAAGCGTCGCTTTAAAAGTCTCGAGGACTCGCCAACGTTTCCTTTCTCAGCGGAGGAAGAACGTGGCCAAGAAGAAAGCAAAGAAGAAGGCAGCTACTAAGAAGAAGGCGACTAAGAAGAAGGCTGCAAAGCGTTCGACTAAGAAGAAAGCCGCCAAGAAAGCTACCAAGAAGAAAGCTACTAAGAAAAAAGCAACTAAGAAAAATTCTGATAAAAAAGATCCTAAGAAAGCTACTAAGAAAAAAGCGACTAAGAAAAAAGCTGCTAAGAAAAAAGCTGCTAAAAAAGCTACCAAGAAAAAAGCGACTAAGAAAAAAGCCGCTAAGAAGCGTCGCTAAGTTGTCGTTCTGGTCAGCTTCGGCTGAATCAGCACAAATCAAAAAAGCTGCGTCAGGGTTCTGCCCCGATGCGGCTTTTTTTGTGCAAATACCGAATCTTGCCTATTTTCACACGGGTTTTCACACGGGGTCCACCGAACATTTTCAATCCTTGCGTTCGAAATTCTTGTCGCTTCTCCAAAAAGACCGTGGAATGCGCCAGAATCGCCTGAGAGTCCAATTCACAGCCGTCGCCACCTCTTCACCCGAAGAAGCTCCTTCTTCGTCATTGCCGCGGTAACAAGCGTTGTTTCCGTTGTTCAGGCTGTGTCAGCGAAAGACGCAGATCTGGCCAAAGGTGACTGGTCGCCTACAAGACATCGGACCAGCAATCAAAGTCCTTGCTAGCATTGTCGAACATCTCGGCTCCTGCGTCACCATTGTCGATCTGTTCCCATCGCGGATACTCCCTCCAGTTGCGACTCCGCCGGTGGCACAGACGTCTCATGCATGATGAGGAACAATTGCCTTCCTCACCTCAAAGCGTTGGCAGGCTTACCTTGGTCGGCTGGTTGGCTGCCCGTCCGGCCAACTCACGGACAGCTGCTTTACAGATTGCATCAAACGGTGCTCGTGAAGCTTCATTGGATTGAATGACATCAGCAAGCTTCCCTTCATCGCCTGCGGTGCGAAGAGTGATATCGATTGGTAGTCCGCCGAGGAATGGTATTTGGAGTTCTTCTGCTTTTTCCCGAGCGCCACCCTTGCCGAAAATATCGAATGTTTTGCCGCAGTCGGGACACTGAAATCCGCTCATGTTTTCGACCATGCCCAGAATGGGAATTTCCACTTTGCGAAACATACTGACTGCCTTGATCGCATCCAGAAGCGCAACTTCCTGAGGGGTGCAGACAATGATGGCTCCAGCCAGGGGCAGCGCCTGGGACAGGGTCAACGCCACATCGCCGGTACCTGGGGGCATGTCGATGATCAGGTAATCAAGATCGCCCCAGTCAGTGTCACCCAGAAACTGATTGATTGATCCATGCAGCATTGGGCCTCGCCAGATGACGGCCTGATCTGGTTCAACCAGAAAGCCCATCGACATCACGGGCAGGTCATCTCCCAGTTTGACGGGTTCGATACGTTTTTGTGCGTTGACCGCTGGACGTTCTGACAGTCCAAGAAGTTGGGGAATACTGGGTCCATAGACGTCAGCGTCCATCAAACCGACTTTGGAGCCGAATCGGCGCAAGGTGAGTGCCACCGATGCCGCTACCGTACTTTTTCCAACGCCACCTTTTCCACTGCCAACAGCGATGACGCTTTTTGCTTTGAGTGCGATTTGACCGATCCGTGCCGGAGGACGCGGATGATCAACGTAGTTGACCGTGACCTGACTGCCTGGCACTTCAGCGACGATCTTGGATTCCAAAGCATCGGCGAGTTCGTCAGCCATTGCGGCGCTGTGGGTTGTCAGGCCAATGGTGAGCGTTGCGTGGTTTTGTTCGACCAGAATGTCCTTGATTTGACCCATGGAGTCCAAACCACGCCCTGTTTCCGGGTCAGGGTGATCGGAAATGGCTTTCCGGACGGTTTCTGTGGACAAATTGCTCATGATTATTATTGATGAGTATTGGAGGATATTGGCTGCTGGACTTCGGGTCAGATACGGTGCAGAAACCGCATTTCATCGCCTGCGGGTACTTCGACAACTACCCTAGTCTAGGATCTGAGTCCACCTTGCGAAGTGGACGTGGATCATTCGAGTCAAACGCGGTAGTTCTTCTGGTTGATTCACCATGGCGGCCACCGGGAGTGGTGACAGGTAAAGTCGCTCCCGACAGCTCAGTTGATGACAGGCGACGATTTGAAGTACTTCGGAATTGACGGCAGCGGTGTGGGCGAGCGCATGGAAGGTTGCTGCAAGCGTTTCACTTCGGGCTTCCCACAGGATGACACATGGCTCCAGTCGGGCTGCCCGGGTCAGGATTTCATCCTGATTGGCCGAATCCAGTTTCAGCACAAACCGGGATGGAATCATTTCAGGTCCAAATCTGCGGACGGCAGTGAGCCAACGGTGACTGGATTCACAGATCAGCCAGCGACGGATGACGCCCGGATCAATCAAAGACCAATTCATTCAATCAGATTCCTTGCCGGATGATTCGCGATTGGAAGCATCATCGAGGCGGCGAATCAGGCGCGCGCGGCTGATCCCCAGACGCCGCGCGGCCTCTGCCCGATTTCCATCGGCCATTTCCAGAGTTTCGTTGATCAGTCTCAGTTCATAGCGTTGAATGGCGTTATCCAGAGATATTTTCGAGGTTTTATTGTGTTGCAGACTGGTGCCAGGCCGGTAAGACCGCACTGCCAGTGGCAGATGCTCGCACGCAATGACATTTCCGGAAGCATTCTGGATAGCGTGCCGAATGGCGTTATCCAATTCATCGTGATTGAAGGGCCACGGATACTGGACCAATGCATCGAGTGCTGCACGGTTGATTCTCTCTGCGGAGCCTTCCCCAGCAGCACGTCGGCTATCAAGCATTGCCGTCGCAATCAACGGAATATCTTCCACCCGTCTCGCAAGTGGCCGGATGACGATCGTCAGTGAACTGATCACGTCAATCAGTTGTTTGCACAATCCCTTGGCGTTGTGTGTGTCCAACGACAGTGTTTCACTGATCAAGTCATCAGTGGGTGCATTCAACTCAAGCAACTGAGATCCACCGGTCGCAAGCAGTCTGAGTCGGCCTGAATAGCTATCGAGCAAACCGGCTAAATGCTGCTGTGTTTCAAAAGGCATTTCATCGAGGTCACGTATCAATGCGGTCGCCGTAGCTTCAGAATTATCTGCCAGTTGATGGACAGCAGGCATGAGCGTAGCATCGAGCAGATCAGAGTCCATCAGTGGTCCATCGATGTTGATCAGGTTTTCGTCCGGCGCCGAGAGTCCATGAATGCGTATCAGGATGGATTCACCACCTGACCCTGCTGGTCCAAACAGACCCACATCAGTTCGTGTTGAAGCCGCGACCTCGATTCGACGTCGCAGGCGGACTGCTTCGCTGGACGTCCCGGCCGTCAGGTTGATCGCGGTCGACTCGTGAGAACGTCGCCATGAGTCAAGCTGTTGCCTCAGAGCGATTGCGTCGTGAAGTTCGGGTTCAGGTAGACGGTCATCAAAATTACCGGCAGTGGCCAGAGTCAGCGCGGTCGAGCCGTTACCAATTCTGATAAACCTCACTTCCCGTGCTTCGGGACGGTGCTGATCAAGACTCGGCGGTGTGATTCGCAGAGAGGCGGTACCCCGTGTCGCAAGGTCCGCGGGCGCGGCAAGAGCAGCGGCGATCAAATCCAGTTTGTCACTGGAAACCGGCGCACCGGCAACTGAGCGTCGATCCAAAAGCAGTGCGCTGTCAAATCCAAACCAGTCGCTGCACCCGGACGACAAATAAATCAAATTGCCGGTCGCGCTGATCGCCCAAACCGATGCTCCCGATTTATCCAAGGACCGCGCAAACGGCCGTATACTGATCCCAGATGCCATCCGTCCGCCAGCCAAATCGATTGATGCAGATCAGCCGCAAGCACCCGACTGGTGAATTTGCCAGCCGAAGCTGTCAAAAACCATGAGCCGGGTGCGTCGACGTGTGGAAGTCTCTAGAAGACATCCAGAATGAAATGGTGGCCCGTATGGAACCGGCGGTGGCTGGGGTAATAGTTGTGCCACTTTTTGTTGTACACGGGGATCCGCATTTCCGGTGGATAACGGTGGTAAAGGCTATCACTGCTGCGGAAGTATTCCTGTCCCCAGAAATTTTGGGGATAGTACACGTATGGGTAATGGTAAAACCGGTTCCAGTCACGGAAATCGGGTTGTCCACCCCAGGTACGGCCATAAGCACGCTGGTCGGCCGAAGCATGTTCGGACAAAGCCGCATAGCTGCAGGACAGTACGGCGGCGATCAAAAGATGACGAAGCATCACTGCGTCCCCCCTCGAGACGTACGAAATCGTCACTGACGGACGAATATCGCGGGATTATTTTGGCTAATTCCGGGCATTGAGCCGTTTCACTGAGTCATTGGCTATCCAATCCGGCTGTCTGGCTGTAATGATTTTCAAGCTAATGGTGCGAATTTCCGCCTTGCTTTGGGTTTCATTCGCTTCTGAACTCGATCACACAACCGGACGTACCGTCACTATCGGCATCTTGGGTAGCATCGGTTGAGCCGTTCACGGGTGGATTATGCGGGGAAAACTCTCTGGAACTGGCCGCTGCTGCTCAGAACGACTTCTCATGAACCATCTTTGCCACCTATGATTACCAGTCAGCCGTCCGGTAGTTGAACCATCGGAACGGTGGATCATCCTCGGATGATGATTTGAGACTCGATGCTCGAAGGGCATTCATGCCTGCATCCGTTCCCTTGCACTGTGGTATATCGCATGTTCGTTTCGCACTCTTCGATTCGACCCCTTCTGGCTGTCTTGCTGCTCATTGCCATCAGTATCCGTGGCCCGATCGCTGAAGCATGTCCGTTCTGTAACGCGGTTTCGCAGACGCTTCGTCAGGAAATGGGAGCCATGGATGCAGTTGTCATTGCGGCTTCCCTGCAAGATGACATGACCCGGAATAAAGAAACGGGTGAAGTTTTAATGAAGGTCGAAGCCGTGCTGAAGGGTTCTGATCTGATCAAAGTCGGCCAGGAAGTCAAAGCAATCTATTACGGTGAAGTCAGCGTTGGCCGTCGGTTCATGCTGTCGGGAGTCGACCCGCCTGATCTTCAGTGGTCCTGTTTGCCCGTCAGTGAGCGGGCAGAAAAGTACATCGGGAAAATTACCGAACTGCCAGATGATTCCGTTGAGCGTTTGCGTTTTTACCAGAAGTATCTGCAAGATGAAGAATCGATGCTGGCCAGAGATGCCTACGATGAATTCGCTGTCGCGCCCTATGATGCTGTCAAGAAACTTGGTCCCGAAATGGATCGTCAGCAGCTACTGGAATGGATCGGTGATCCAGAAATGGCGACGGACCGCAAGCGGCTTTACCTCACCATGTTGGGTGTTTGTGGTGATGAAACGAATCTGCCGTTCCTTGAAAAAATGCTTCGTAGTACACAAAAAAGTACGCGCGGTGGTCTTGATGCTATGATTGCCTGTTATCTCACGCTTTCCGGCGAAAAAGGCTTGCCGTTGGTCGACGAGCTGTTTCTTGCCAACCAGAAAGCTCCTTATGCAGATACATACGCGGCGATCATGGCAGTCCGATTTCACGGGACAGAGGGCGGCGTTTTACCTCGTAGCGCCTTGGTCGAATCACTCCACCACGTTCTGGATCGGAAAGATCTCGCGGATCTGGTGATTCCTGATTTGGCTCGATGGAGTGATTGGAGTCAGATTGATCGATTGGTTGATTTGTTTGTCAAAGCAGATCCCGACAACAACTGGGTTCGTGTTCCAGTTGTCAACTATCTTCGTGCTTGCCCATTACCCGAAGCCCAGAAGGCTTTGAAGAAACTGGAGGAGATCGATCCGGAGAGTGTGCGGCGAGCGAACACATTCTTTTCAATTCCTGTACCCAGTCGTGAAACCGGAAAAACCGATGCCAGTTCGGCAGTTGATCGTGATTCAGATAGCAAACTGGCAGCAGTGTCTGGCACGAACCGGCCAGACAAACCCGAATTGGGGGTCCATCAGGGGGTGGTCGCAGTCAAGCCTGGTGAAGCCACGGCAGCCTTGGCATCAGCAGCGCCATTAACCATGATGGAATTGGAAAATGGGATGAACCCTTGGCGGTTAGGGTACGTACTCACACTTGCTCTGGTTACCATCATGATCGTTCAGTACCTGTTACTTTCCGGCGGAGCACAGCCTGTTCGAGGCTAGACGCCGGGTCCCAGGCGGTGCGTCCTGGGTGCAGGGTCTTCGTGGGGTTGCCACTAAGCCGAAGACCATTCTGGTGAAACTTAAAATGTCAGATGCTACAGTGAAGACTATTTCTGGTTCTCTGGATTCAGGCACAGAGCCGCAGGATTTGGAGCCGCAGGAGTTTCCATATCGCGCCCTGAGCACCACCGCCATTTTTTCCGTTGTTTTGGCTGTGGTGTCCCTGCTGGGCTTCTTCGTCTGGGCGATACTTGGCCTCGCGATTCTGGGTGTGATTCTCGGGATTGCCAGCTATTTGAAAATCAAGAAGTATCCCCAGGAATTTGCTGGTGGTTCACTGGCCATGGCTGGGATCGTGCTGAATGTTCTCGTCATTGTGGGTGGCATCGGTCTGCATACCTATGTCTATCTGACCGAGGTACCTGAGGGCTACACTCGCGTTCATTTTTGGGAGTTGCAGCAACCATCCAATTCACCCGGAGACCAGCCAAGCGAAAAGGCAATTGAGATCAATGGAAACGCTATTTTCCTGAAAGGTTACATCCATCCCTCGTCAGGAAGCGGATTGCTGAAACGCTTCATTCTGGTACCTGATTTGGGAACCTGCTGTTTCGGTGGACAGCCCAAAAGTAGTGACATGATTGAAGTCAGGTTGCTCAATGGGCAGACTACGAAAGCCGGTTTGACCAAGAAAAAACTGGCCGGGACTTTCACCCTCAACCGTGGGCCGCAGAAAGTCACCGACTTTGACAACAACGTCTTTTACCAGATGAAAGTCGATCTGATACGCTGATGGGGACAGCAGCACATTTTGATATGTTCGTTGGATCCGGCCTGAGGCTATACTGAGAGCGTGTTGAGTGGGCATGGCCCACGATGCTTCTACCGTTTTCCGTTGAGCCATGCCATGATGCCTTTGCGCTTCGCGACGATTGTGAGTTCCTTTTTGCTGTTTGGAGTCACCGGTGTGCTGATTCTGAATGCAGCAATCCCGGAGGAAAACGAAGGGAAGGGTCCGAAAACACCTGATCAGGCCGTAGCGGGTTCAGGAGATGTGCGTGGTCGCGGCGAAGAGGAAAAAACTGCTGCTTCCCCGCGTCCCAAGGTAGAAGTCCGCAAGAGCAGCAATTCGTCGCGGGCCAAGGGTGATATCAACTTTGATGACCTTGCATTCGACATTGAAAAAGACGCCAAATTCAAACCCGGTCTACTGACTGACGAAATCAAGAAACTCGATGGTGTCAAAGTAAAATTGCGGGGCTATATCCTGCCCAGTACCTTGTTCAAGGAAACGAATATCGACCAGTTTGTCTTGGTACGCGACAATCAGGAATGTTGTTTTGGTCCGGGTGCAGCCCTGTTCGATTGTGTGATTGTCGAAATGGTCCCGGGTAAGACGACTGACTTTGTGACAAGACCGGTAACGGTCGAGGGTAAGTTCAAGATTGATACTGAAAAGTACAAATACCCCAATGGCATTGGGCCGCGAGGTGCCAGTCACTTCGCAATCTTCAAGATCGATGGCGTCAACGTGAAGTAGTTCATGGGGCCAGATTGATGTTTGACAATCTGTTGCCGTCACGCACCGGGTGACCAGCCCGGTCTTGGTTGAAGATGAATATCCGGATCATCTTCACCTTGCAGTTTCTGAATCTGCCGTGATACCTCATCAACCTGTTCTGCTGTTGTCAGCGGCATCAATTTGACTCGAAAAGATGCCGTTGCTCCACTCTCCAGTTCGATGGTGCGTCCTTGCTTTTCTTCAAATGACCGAGTGTTCGGGTAATTGGTTGCGGGTTCCAGACCAGTGACATAACCATCACTTTCGGCAGCCGTGTTTTTCCAGAGAATGAAGCGGGGCAAACTGTTGGTGTTGAATGTCACACCAAGTCCTTTGTCGCCATCAGGAGATCGGAGCATTGCGGTCGTGGCACTGGATTCGTCCGCTCGAAGTCGTGCGAAATAGACGCGTTCGGAGTAACCTTCTTCAGGAGCACCAAACCGATTCCAGTTGTCGATTTCAGTGGCGGCGTGTGCATCCTTGGGAGCCAGTGATTCAATGGGTGCTTCCAATCTTGCTCCTTCGCCCAGAATAGGTGCACCCACATTGATGTGATAAAGCAATTGCATCGAGGCTGGTTTCGAAAGTTCATTGGTTACGTCGTCGAGAATGGCTACTTCCGCATTGCCAGCCTCAAAACGAATCCGGCTGCGAAGGCGGAGTCGTTTGATGAACAGACGTGATTCGAGAACTTCCCCAATCACTTCCAGTCGTCCTGATGCTTCGTCGTACTCGATTGAAAGTGAATCGGCCGGCAAATTGCCTATCCGCCCGTGAAGTGGATAAACGAGGTTTCCATCAGCCCGATGTTCGGGTGCACCGTTGCTTTCAAGGCCGCATCGGACCAGCAACTCGTCAAAACCCTCCAGCCAGCCAATTCCACTGGGATCAAAGACGGGTACCTGAGAGGGATGTACTGGGCCAAAGACCGGTGACTGCCAGCCAAAACGGACCCCGCTTGCTTCCATTCTCCAGATCGACATGCCTCGAGTCGGCAAAATCATGACGCGAATTGCACCGGTGTCGACCTCGACGACTTCCACTTGGTCCGCCGCTCCACCAGAAAAACGCCCGTGGCGGGTCGTGATTTCACCTTTCCGAGTCTCAATTTGCATCGACAATGGAGAATTCGGGTCCCAGACAATGCTTGGAACCCGGGATGTCAGTGAACGATGAATGCAGGATTTGGTCGCCATGACTAGATTCTGGGACTGGTGGTAAGGCTCAGATGGGTCTTCGGGGTGGTCCAGAAGATAATTTCTGATGAATCAAAAAGGGAGTTTTCTCGCGTTCTTGTATTCGATTCACTCAGCCAATAAAACATTTAACGCCTTATCTGGCTACCGAGTAGCCCGGTCGATGGTGGGGTTTTCAGAAAACATCCCCAAAATGATTGACTGCCCCAGAGAGTGAATACCCCAGAGGAGACGTTCGTTTCCGAGCAAACATTGCGGTGAAAATTTTGGCGCAGGCTGATGGATCATGATTCAGAAGCAGCTGATCGTTTTTAAACTCGCAAGGCTCAGATTCACATCTCTGTTTTTGCGTCAATGCATCATGAGGCAATAAGAGGATGCCAAGGTTTGTAATCCACGCTCCTCACCCCCTACTCAAAAATCCCTCAAAATTTGAGGTACGTCAGTCCGGAAGACCTTTGCGGTCTGCCCATTGACGGTCCCTGCCAAGTTGTTGGATCGAGATCCATCAGCCAACATGACCTGGTAGGAAAAGGTTAATATACGTAGCCATCCGTCACTTGTTTCTATTCCTTTCAACCTGATCACAGAACACCATGCCTGACCAAAAGAACAATTATCCCAAACTTCACAACGCGATGTGGCCAGGCCTGGTCGGCAAGGGAGATGATGAAGGTCAGGAACCACCGATCAGTCTGGAACGCATGCTGGAATTGACGGCGGCAGCAGAAGTCGATGGTCAGAAGTTTGAAGGGGTTGATTACTTTCTCTTTCATCCTCATACCGATCCCGATGCCAGCGACGATGACCTGAAAAGAATCGCTGATCTGATCGGCAGTCACGGGCTCAAGGTCGGTTCATTGGTTGCGCCCGTCTGGCCGGGGACGGTCGGGGACTCGGCGATGGGTGACGATGAACAGCAGGGAAAATTTCTGCAGGCGATTGAGAAGGCGTGCCGGATAGCCAGAGTTTTCAATGAGCATGGAATCCGCGAATACGGCGTGATTCGAATTGACTCAGCAGAATTTGGAGTCGAGAAGTGGAAAGAGGACCCAGCCGCCAACACAGCTCGAATTGTTGATACATTCACGAAAGCGGCTCAGATCGCTGCCGATCATGGCGAGCGGCTGGCCTGTGAAGGTGAAATCTGCTGGGCGGGAATGCACAGCTGGAAGGATATGCTGGATCTTCTTGAAGCTGTCGGTAAACCGGAGACACTTGGGTTTCAGGCCGACCAGGCGCATACCTATCTGTACCTGATGGGATACAACGCACCAGAACATGCGTTGCTGCAGGAGGGCTACAGTGATGAAGAGTTTTACGCTGCGTATGAGCAGATGACCGACAAACTGAGACCATGGACGATCGATTTCCACGTCGCCCAGAATGATGGCACAGTGCATGGTGCGGGATCACACGACAAAACGGGTAAACATTGCCGTGCCGATGATCCCAATGGCAAATTGGACATCACCCGTACCGCCGGCTATTGGCTGAAAGATGCGGCTTCAAGGGGCATCGAGCACATCTGCTGGGACGGTTGCATGTTCCCCAATGAGGTGCTTGAGAATCCCGAGACGTGGAATCAGATTTTGAAAGCGATGGTTGATGTTCGTGATGCTCACGGCAGTTCGGTCTGATACCGCGATCAATCCCCGCTCATCTCGTGGTTGGCCTCTGGTTGACCCATCTTCATACCGGACTTGATGTACTTGTGAGTACTGAAAGTTTTTACGATTTACTCATTATCGAACCATAAGAATGAAATCACTGAATATTGGACTGATCGGCTACGGATTCATGGGGCGGACCCACAGCAATGGCTACAAAAGAGTCAATGATTTTTTCCCGGAATTGGAGCACCGTCCGGTTTTGAAAGCCGTCTGTGGACGCAGTGCTGAAAAAGTGCAAGCCTTTGCCGATCAATGGCAGTACGAATCCATTGAAACGGACTGGCGAGCTTTGATTGCCCGCGATGACATTGATGCCATCGATATCTGCACACCCAATAATTCCCATGCTGAGATCGCGATTGCTGCGGCAGAAGCAGGCAAGATGATCCTGTGTGAAAAGCCACTTGCTTTGAACCCGGAAGAGGGTGAGAAGATGATTGCGGCAGTGGAAAAAGCCGGCGTCGCCAATACCGTCTGGTACAACTACCGCCGTGCTCCAGCCGTCACGATGGCAAAGCAATTGATCGACGAAGGTCGGCTCGGCCGAGTATTCCATTATCGAGCCAACTTCCTGCAGGATTGGACGATCTCGGATGATGTTCCACAAGGTGGCGCCGCATTATGGCGTCTGGACGTTGCGGCAGCCGGGTCAGGCGTGACCGGTGACCTGCTTGCCCATTGCATCGATACGGCCATCTGGCTCAATGGATCGATCAAGGATGTTTCCGCGATGACCGAGACTTTCGTCAAGGAACGCATGCACACTGAAACCGGGAAAATGGAGCCCGTCGGGATCGACGATGCGTGTGCCTTCCTCTGCCACTTCGAAAATGGGTCACTCGGGCTGTTTGAGTCCACACGCTACGCACGTGGACACAAAGCACTCTATACCTTCGAAATCAATGGCGAAAATGCATCGATTCGTTGGGACCTGCATGATCTCCATCGTCTCGAATACTTTGACCACAGTGACGAAGGCAAACTGAGAGGTTGGCGGTCCATTCATGTCACCGATCATGGTGGGGAGCATCCTTACATGGACAAGTGGTGGGTGCCCGGATTGCAAATTGGTTATGAGCACACCTTTGTGCATCAAGTAGCAGATTTTCTGAAAGCCATTGAAGCAGGCGAAGAAGCGCATCCAAATTTCCGGGATGCTCAAGAAACACAGCGTGTTTGTGATGCTGTGCTCAGCAGTGCGGCGGACCGCAGCTGGAAACAGGTCTGATAGGAATCCAGTAACCAATCATGAACATCCCCCGTTCTCTGAGCGGGGGATTTTTTTTAGCGCGGCTGATCCTCGCATTGCGGGATGTCATCAACTTCCGTCGAGTGATTGCGGGTGAGAAGGTATCGACCAAAGTCAATCAGACCACTGAACCGGAATCCTGGATCCACGTAGTTTTGAATCACATAAAAAGCGAAGTAGTAAGTTCGGCAACTGGCCCAAACACAAAGCATCAGCAATGCGAATATGTCCCAACGCGGTACCTGAATGATGATTAGTGACAGCGATATCATCGAAATCAAAAGGAAGAGGATCCCTTTCGTATAGATCCACTTTGAGGATGTCAGATCCTGCGTGAGGCGTACCATTTGAATGGTCTCCGTTTGTGGGGTCATGGCAGTGATTTCTCGCGCAACTGCTTTGGATAAACAGGGCAATCCCTTTCTTCGCGATCAACGAGGGTTCTTGCCGGTGTAGAGCCAGAAATTCCGGCAGGCTTGTGCGATTTGCTGCTTGCCAATCAGTCGATCTTCGCTTCGCCTTCCGGTCCAACGGTCGGACACTCCTTTGAGTTTTACCCGGATCTGCTCATCGAGATCGCCTGTGAGACACAGTTGATTGGCAATCGCGAGTTGATATCTGGCTTGGGGATAAATCGGGACAAAACGACTCGCCAGTGACCATGATTCCAATGATAAGCGTTGCCAACCATCGCCATCCTCGTCGTTCTCCAGAAACTCCACGAGTTGGGGATTGAGGTTTCCGGCAACCGAACGATGGAGTTCGATTTCCGCCCGACTGGTATGTGGTGAATAAAGCGACCATGAAGTCCAATGGTCCCAGTATCCCTTTCGCTCTGTCAGTGGAGACAGGCAGGCCAGCACGATCAGACACTTCACGGATCTCGCAAAAATCCCCGATAGGAAAGTCTGGTCTTCCACCCCCTTGAGGTGTTTGTTTTCTTCCGAGTCGCTCGCAGCGGGCCGTTTTTCGTTATCTGGTGGTATCCAGAAAATGAAATATGCCTGAACGATCAACATCACGTTCCACAATAGAACACCGCGACTGTGATTCAGCCCCAAAGGTCCAAGCAGGATCAACAAGGATCCGTGCATCATGATGAGCACAATCACGGACAAGCGACGTGTGCGTCGCAGGCAAAGACCAACACCCGCCACAAATTCAACAGCAGGAAGAAGCAAGGCCAGTCTCGCTGCATTTTCAGCGTTGAAACCGTCAGGCAGCCCCCCGAGGAAGCCCGCCAACGCTGCCATCAGATCCTGACCGACAGTATGCTGGAACTGGAAGTCAAATTTTCCTGCGGCACTGTAGAGGTACACACTTGCGGCCAGAGGCATGATCCACTTGTGACCCGCCGAAGCACTCATGCTGCTGAATATCAATGCATAAAAAAAAGACTGATATGCCCAAGGTTGAAGTCGGTGTTGGTCGAGCAGAAAGCTTAGTAACAACGAAGCAGCTACCACGATCCAGCCGATTTTCATGCGAGCGGATTCACGGGTTGATACGGCGATGACCAGTCCAAACAGAAGCGTGATGGATGGGACGAGGGCCCAGCCACCGGATATGGAAGAGATCCCGGTTATCAATGGTACAGACAAAGAAGATTGTGGATCCAGAGGCGGGAACCAGAGAGGGTAGGTGGCCATCACCAGAACCAGCAGAAAGCCGCCCCATATCCTTGCAAAGAGCCATGATTGGGAAGATGCCAGGGATCCGGAAGACATTGGGGAAACCTTGTGTTCCTTCATTGATTGTCTTGTGGCTGAATTGGGGCTCAACGCCCGAGGTGGCTGTTTGGTGATGCCAACATTCTAATCAACAGGTTGGTGTTTCCGCTGTGTGTATTCCCGTCTCTGAATCAACCACTCCTGGCGCAAGGCACTCTGGATCTGACAGGGTTGCTATTGTTGTTTCATGTTTTCTTTGAATGATCGGGACCGCGATTCCACGGCATTTTTGCGAGAAGAACTCCGATCCCACAAAGATCAGTAACTCCAGCAAAAATGAGTCCTGCTCCCGTGAACAGTGCGATGCCGATGTAATAAGGGTGAACCAGGATCGCCAATGAAGTTCCAGTCAGGGTGAGAATACCGGCAGCGATGCGGATTTGACGTTCCAGCGAAATAGTCTGTTCGTGTTCTTCCATTGGCAGTTGAGCAGCTTGCCATGCATCTGTGCCACCTGTGACATCAAACACGTTGCTACAGCCGGCAGCCAGTAACTTTTGAACAGCCTGGGCCGAACGACTTCCGCTTTTGCAAATCAAGTAGACGGGACGATCCGAATACGCTTCGCCGCAAATTGACAGCAGGGATTGAGGTCCGAGTTCGTTGAGTGGAATATTCTTCGCTGGCTTGGCATGACCCCGGTAAAACTCTGACCGCGTTCGCACATCAATCAGGTTTACGGGGTGCCGGGTATCTTCCGCTGCTAATTGCTGAACGGTGATGGTTTGCATATCGCAAATGAAATCAATCAGAATGGGTCAGTCGTGAGATCGCAAAGCAATGAAGAGAAACTGGTCTGTCTCCTCGGAGCCGGGTGAGCCGGAATCAAGAGAGAAAGCGACTCTCCACACAGTTCATCAGATCCTGAAGATGCGGTTCGGCGATTTGGTAAAAGACTCGGCGTCCCTGCTTCTCACTTGTGAAAAATCCACAGCGTTGCATCAGTCGCAAGTGTTCTGAAGCGACATTGTCCGGAATGCCAGCATCTTCGGCGAGTTGTCCAACCGAATACCGCCCATGAAGAAGCATCTGCACCATTCTCAGTCGCACAGGATGGGCAAGAATTCGCAAACATTCAGCCGCTTCGTTGAACGACTCGGTACCGCCGGCGGGTTTTTGAAGTTGTGCTGCATCAGTTCTCATTGGTCACCTTCCTTTTCCACCATTTATATCGATATATCGCGACATGTCAATAGTTTCTTGCGCCGTTGATTCAGTTCAGTCTCTTTCCATCCACCAAGTGTTTTTCACGTTTGCGTCTGCAAAGCCCAGCGATGGAGCCATTTGGCTCCAGATCACCCGTACCGCGAGCCGGAACTTTTTTCGAGACATCCGTTGGCATGGTGGTCAGCCGGAATCGCTTACCGGCGTCGCCGGGTGACGGGTTAATGGGGGTGGTTCGCACGCTAGAATATGGGCATGTGCGACTTGAAAAATTACCGACTGATCATCGTTGTTTGTTATTTGCTATCAGCTTTTTGTCTTGATGCGCAGGGCCAGGGGATTCCTGTTCAGAAAAAGTTTGTCGAGGAAGTCGTTCCGTTTCTGAAGACTCATTGTTATGAATGTCACAACAGCGATGAGCCTGAGGGAGGTATTGCGTTCGATCTGTATCAGCAGAAAGCCAATGTGCAAAAAGAATACGACCTCTGGGAGCAAGTGATCCGTCTGGTCAGCCAGCGTCAAATGCCTCCGGCGGATCAACCACAGCCGTCCACGGGTGAAGTGGCCAAATTATCAGTTGCTTTGGAAGCTGTTCTGGAGAGTTTCGACTGTTCTGCAGAAAAACATCCTGGGCGTGTTACCATTCATCGCCTCAACAAGGCGGAGTACAACAACACGATTCGAGATCTGACCGGTTTGGACCTTGATCTTGCCAAGGGTTTTCCGTCGGACGATGTTGGCGACGGGTTTGACAATATTGGCGACGTCTTGTCGCTGCCACCCATCCTGTTGGAAAAGTATCTGGATGCTGCTTACAAAGTCGCCGACGGAATTTTTGACGATCAGGCAATCACCAAGCGGGTTTTTCCCCATCAACCGGAATCTGACAATCTTCTGGCCAAAGCGCAGGCAGCACGGCTCAACATTGAGAACTTTGCGTCCAAGGCTTTCAGGCGACCGGTAACTCAGGATGAGCAGGTACGGCTTTTCACGATTGTACGCGACGCCTGGGGTCAGGATGTTGAATCTGATGAGATCTACAAGACAGTAGTGGTGGCAGTACTCACGAGTCCCCATTTTCTGTTCAGAATCGAAAAAGACCCTGAGCCGGATGATCAGGACGGAATCCGCTCGCTGGACGGTTTTGAGCTGGCGTCACGTCTGTCCTATTTCCTGTGGAGCAGCATGCCCGACCAACGTCTTTTTGATTTGGCAAAAGCCGGCAAATTGACACAACGTGAAGTCCTGATCGCAGAAACAGAAAGGATGCTTCAGGATCCGAAATCAAAGGCGCTCGTCAATAATTTTGCGGGACAATGGTTGCAATTGCGCGATGTCACGCGTTTAGAGCCGGACCCGGATCTGTTTCCTGATTTTGACAGCGAGCTGCAGGCGTCCATGCGTAAGGAGACAGAGCTTTTCTTTGAGGCGATGATTTCCGAAGATCGCAATGTGCTGGAGTTCTTGACCGCCGATTTCACGTACGTGAACCAGCGACTTGCCAATCACTATGGGCTCGAACCGGTCACTGGAGAAGGATTTCAACGGGTGAAATTATCCAAAGGTCGACGTGGAGTCCTGACACATGCCAGTATCTTGATGCTGACATCGAATCCTACTCGTACATCACCGGTAAAACGTGGAAAGTGGATACTCGACAACATTCTTGCGGAGCCACCCCCACCACCGCCTGCAGACGTGCCAGACCTTGAAGAAGGAATTGAAACGCTGGGTTCATTACGCGAACAGATGGAACAACATCGATCAAATGAGTCGTGTGCGGTTTGTCATCGAACGATGGATGCACTTGGCTTTGGACTGGAAAATTTTGATGCAGTCGGTGCCTGGCGTGATCGGGATGGAAAATTTGAAATTGATCCCAGTGGAGAACTGCCAGGTGGAATCCGTTTCAACGGAGCCGATGGCTTGATGAAAATCCTGACCGATCACAAGGCGGAACAGTTCTGCAGGTGTCTTGCTCAAAAATTGCTGACTTATGCTCTAGGAAGGGGTTTGAACTCCTATGATCGTTGTGTGATCAATGATGCCTACCAGCGGCTTCAGGAAAATGATTACCGTTTCAGTGAGCTGGTCATGGCGATCGTGACCAGTGATCCTTTCACCATGCGTGAGCAGGCGATTGAGGATAAATGAGGATCATCAGAATGAAGATTGTCGGAATGAAATCGACGTGCCATCGTGGTGCGCTCTGACACGTTACCCGTGAATCTCGGGCATTCAGTCGGGTAACCATGCGACGATGCGAAGTGGGCCTCCACTTCCACCTCCGATTTTCATTGGCAAAGCCACGAGTGTTGCACCCTGCATTGGCAGTCTGCTCATGTCGGCAACGTTTTCAAATGCTGGAATCTGGTGCTTGAACAAAGTCACATGACTTTCAAACCTTGTGGATTGGCCGTAGTCAATGCTCGCAGTATCAAGGCCGATGGCTTTGATTGCACGGTGTTCTGTAAGCCAGCGAGCAGCTTCCGGGGCAAGGCCGGGAAAATGCAAGTTGGCGACTGCTTCGGGCCCAAGACGGTCTGTGCCAAGATACTTTTTCCGATTCGGCCAATGTTGGGCATAGCCAGTTCGAATGAGAACAATCACATCCACCAATTGGCGTCCTGTCTTCTGTTCCCAGGCTCTGAGATCGGCAACTCCGATCTGGTAATCCGGGTTTTCCATGCACGCATTGGTAACATCAATGAGTGCAACTTCTCCCATCAGTTGTTGTGGCGATAATTGGTCAACCGGCTTGCCATTTTCATTGAAGTGAACGGGCGCATCGAGATGTGTTCCACCATGCTCGGCCGCCATGAAGCGATTGGAAGAGTAATAGTAGCCTTTGTCGGTGATTCCAGCTTTTTCTGGAATCAAACGGAATCCGTTTTCGGTGGGCCAATAAATGGTCTGTTGATTGAATGTGTGAGACAGGTCAATCAACGTTTGGTTGATGATGTCAATGGGCTGCGATTTCGCGCGTCCAGGTTCCGCTTCCACGCTGGATTTTTCAGAACGAATGGACCTCTCTTGAGCAGCACATGCACTCAGCAGCATTCCACTGGCAACGGTGAAGAAGACGTAGCAAATGTGTTTTGACATTGATTGTCCGCGTTGGTTGACGGTCGAATTTCTGGGATGGGTGCAGAATGCGATTTTACATCAGCTTGGCGTCTTGGACCTTGGCTTGATTCCATCGCTGGCCAATCATGATCAGGATACCCACGACGAAACAGGTCAGCAGCGCAGTTGCAAAAAGAGGAACTCGCTCCAGCACAAGCAAGGGCAGAGCGATCGTGATCATGCCTCCACCGATGAATGGTGATGAAAGCGGAGCAGCCAGGGCGTAATCTTCCGCGGCTCCGGATTCCAGTTCTGGATCAACCAGTCGCAACAGAACAAAGCCGGTCGCCGTAGTCCCCGTCGACATGCCATAGTTGATAAGGCCCAGTTCAAACCAGTGTTCATGAGGCAGAATTCTGCGTGACAGGACCATCAGGCAGACTCCGGTCCACAAGGCTCCGCAGACAAACAGAATACTGAATGGTACCAACAGGGTGGCTACGGTGGTGAGATTCAAGGTTGCGACGGCCGCGACGATCAGAAGATCCATTGCCGTTGAGGTCAGCCGGTTGATGGTTTCCCGATCAATTGCTTCTTCGTGCCCGATTTTCCGAAGGACGAACCGCACGAATAATCCGCCAAAAAGCGTGTAGATGAAGAGGGGAAAACTTCCCACGATGCTCTGTAAACTCGTCCGTTCAGGAAGTTGTGTTGCTGATGACGTCTGCGTGTTCAGCAAACCCTCAGCGTACGCCGCTGTTCCAGTCACGAGCGCCTGCAAGCAGTATCCGACACCAACGGCCAAGGCAAGCCACAGGACCTGTAGAAGCAGTGGATCAATGGTGTCTTTTCTTATCCGGCTGTAACCAATGGGCTGTTTGGCCGGGACACCTATTGCTGTGGAATTTTCAACAGATGGATTTCGCGAGGTGACCCAACCGCACCGTACCCCAACATTGATCCAAAGGATGCCGGACACCAATCCGTAAACGAGGCCGCCGGTCGCCATCAGGATACCCAGATCCAAACCACCGGATAGCTGGACGCTTGGGTGTTCGAAAACCTGTCCCATCGCCGCTGCAGTTCCGTGTCCGCCAGCGAAACCAGTTTCAATCAGGGTACCGATTGAATTGGGTAAATCGAAAAATGGTTTAATCAGAAACAAGGTTGCAACAAGGCCCGTAGCGGTTTCTCCCAACACGATGATCCAGACCATGAGCCCCTGTCGACCAACACGCGATACATTTTGTCGCCACGGACCAGGCTTTCGCTCCAATAACATGCCAGCAAAGACAACCGCTATGAGAAAACCCGGCCAAGTACTCAATTCGCTTGCCCAGCTGGCGGTGTCGAGCAGATGACCATTGTGTTTGCCGACCTGAAAAAATAGCAGTCCAATGAATCCAGCCACAACTGAAGCAGGGATATACAGCCATCGAAGCGGTGGGATGACAAGCCGCAAAACAACGCCAAGTATCAACAGGACGGCGACAAAAAGAAACGCTGGAATCATGATGTGATCATGGGATTTGATGATCGTGAGTCGATGGTGACCATTTTGCTGTGACCATTTTGTGTTGGCGGCCGCAGATGAACCAAAGCTACTGTCCGGACAGATTACCAGTTTTTCATGATCGCCAGTCCACTTGGTGATGCCCGCTTTTCATGGGTCGTTCGTTTTACATTGTGTGGTAATCAATCGGTTGATTGAGATCGATGCTCGCATCAGCCGAAGGCAGTGGATATTTCAGTCCGGTGGCGCAATTGAAAAGAACACAACTCTCATTTTCCGTGATTCGCCCGGTTGTCAATTCTTTTTGATACGCCGCCAGCGTTGCGGCACCTTCAGGACACAAGAGCATTCCCTCTTGTGTTGCGGCCGCATGCCGTGCATCCATGATTGCCTCATCAGATACAGCGGTAGCAAACCCATGGCTTTCGCGTACCGCATCAAGAATAAGAAAATCACCGATCGCTGCTGGTACACGGATGCCGGCTGCTACGGTGTGCGCGTCCTGCCACAACTCAGCATGCCGCGTTCCTTCTTCATAGGCTTTGACGATGGGTGCACAACCGGTTGCCTGTACTGCAACCATGCGTGGCAGACGGCCTTCAATCCAACCCATCTCGCGGAGTTCCTGAAAAGCTTTCCACATGCCAATCAGACCAGTACCACCGCCCGTTGGGTAAAAGATGACGTCTGGCAATTCCCAGTTGAATTGGTCTGCCAGTTCCAGACCCATCGTTTTCTTTCCTTCGATGCGATACGGCTCTTTCAGCGTAGAGCAATCAAACCAATCGAGTGTTTCTTTTCCATCACCGACAATTTTTCCGCAGTCGTTGATCAGCCCGTTCACCCGCCAAACCTTTGCGCCTTGCGCTGCAATTTCGCGGACATTCACTTCCGGGGTGTCGGCGGGGCAGAAGATGTAGGTCTCCATGCCGGCACGGCTGGCGTAGGCTGCCATGGCGGATCCTGCATTGCCGTTGGTTGGCATCGCCAGTTTCGAAACTCCCAGTTCCTTCGCCATCGACACCGCCATGCAGAGTCCCCTGGCTTTGAACGATCCGGTAGGAAGTCTGCCTTCATCTTTGACGATCAGACGGCCCGTACCTTGTTGCAGTTTTGGCATGTCAATCAAGGGTGTCATGATCTCACCCAGACTGACGATGTTTTCTGTTCGCCGAACGGGCAGAAATTCCCGGTATCTCCACAGGTCCGCGGGCCGCGATTGCAGTTCCTCCTTGTTCACGGCTGCTGCGATACCTTCAAGATCGTATCGCACAATCATAGGTTTGCCAGCTTCGGATAGACCGTGCAATTGGTCTGCCTGATATCGGGTTCCTGTCTTGCCACATTCAAGATGTGTGACAAAAGTTGGTCGGTCGATGTTTTGGTTTTCCATTGACAAAGCTCTGGATTTTCGGAGTTGCATTGAAACTGACTCCAGGCGTTCGCGGGAATACTTGCTTCTCGGGAGTCATCAGCCAGTGGCAGCACGAGGGTGAACGCTAACGTTACGTCCCCACATCGACAACCGGGGTCTCCCCAGGTTGATCAGAAACAAGCGTCCCCGGCTTCGGATGCTTCAGTCATCGAACCCGTCTTCTTCTTGTACTGTCGGCGAGACAATACCACAGTTGCTTCGTTCGTGGTGCGCTTGCGGAGTAGTGTTGGGTTTGCGTGTTGGGTTTGCACGGAGCAGTGGTTTCAACCACTCCCAGTGACTGCATGCGATGCAGAGGTCTTGAGCATCTTTTCTTGATTTGCTTTTGATGTAGCGCTTGGTGCTGTATTTTCTGATAACTTGATAAACACTCTTGTTCGGATCTTTTCTGTTCTGGTGTTTAAGGGCGGCAACACGGCAGGCCAATCATGCGATACGACCATACACAGACAGGCCCGCTGTATCTTTTGTTGCTGCTGCTTGCAGTTGCGTCGTTTGTTGCCACTCTTTTCATAAAAGAAGCGGTGATTCAGGTCACTGTGTCCATTTCGGGTGTGGTGTTCCTTCTGCTGGCGTTCAGCTTTCGCGATTTGACTGTCTCGGATCAGACAACTGAATTGTTGATTGCGTTCGGACCTCTGCCGATCTTCAAGCGGCGTTTGCAGTACAGTGAGATCGAGCGTGTAGAAACAGCCAGGTCGACCCTCATGGATGGTTTAGGAATCCACATGAGTCCCAGTGGAGGATGGGTTTGGAATTTGTGGGGATACGACTGTGTTGACGTATGGTACCGTCAGGGTCGAAAGGTCCGGATTGGGACCGACGATCCGGCTGGACTGGCAGATTTCCTGGAAGAAATTGTCGCGCGGAATGGTGACTGATGCTGACTCTGGAAATACTCCCGGATAATTACGCCATTTGTCGTCTGACACCTGGCAAAGACCTTCCTGACTGGGCAGTGCAGGCTGAAACCGATACGCAATCCATGATGTCGGTGACCCGGACTCCTGATGAATTGTCGATTGTCTGTCGGGAATCGCAGGTGCCCGATGGTGTCGAGGCGGAAACTGATTGGAGATGTTCGCGAGTCGCTGGTAAGCTCGATTTTTCGCTGGTGGGAATCATTGCAGAGATCACTCGATGTCTTGCCAACTCTGGCATCAGTGTTTTTGTGATCTCGACGTTTGATACGGATTATTTGCTGGTCAAAAAATCACAATGGGCGCAGGCAGAAAGAACTTTATCCGATGCCGGCTATGCCATGTCTTCTTTGTAGGACCGTGATAAAAACCCGAATAGCATCAACTCACAGTACTGCCGTCGATGTCTTGCAGATGCTCTGTCGCAAACCCCGGAAAAGTCAACTTGTATTCCCGTGCTAAGAACAGTGTTTGATGTGACTGGTTGCATTTTGAAAATCGCATCAGATCCATGGTGCCGGAAGTACCAGATAATGGGTGACCCAGGGAGTGATCTGAGCTGACGTAGCCAGATGGTAGTATTCAGTTGAGGTCAGGAAGATGGAAGTTTTCATATCTGATTGTGGTGATGGATGAGCGCGTCCATGCATGTAATTATTTTGACTTACTGTGCGTTTTGCCCAGATTTGACATTCCATGAGTGTACTGAATGAGCAGGAAACCTGCGCATGAAGAATCCAGTGTCACCAGTTGCTCAGTGCTTCATCCAGATTTACCAGAATTGGAGCAGCGGAATATCGAAGCGAGTGAACTTGTTCCTGTGTTCAAGCATTCGATTTGCATTCTTTTACGGATCGGCTGGCCCGACAGCATTCCCCATCATTGGTGGACCGCAAAGTTGTGTTACGAAGTCACAGGTGGCTTCGTTTCCGTGGCGACCCAAAGGTGCATTTCTCGCCGGATATCAGAGATGAAAGTTTGGTCAGATTATCAGGTTGACGATTGTCTTGAATCAAAGTCGCAGCGGTGGGGTCGCTGAGTCCCGGCTGGCACAATAAACCGGAAAGCGATCACCCAGTACTTTGCGGTGTGTCTCGATTGCGAGTTCTGGAGTGTTGCTTTCTTCGGAAAGATGGGCCAGACATGCCCACTGCAGTTTTTCAGATGCCGAACGCCGCAATAATTCGGCGGCATCATGATTTGAAATGTGTCCTTTCGAACCACGGATTCGCGCTTTGAGGCTTTCGGGATAAAAGCTGCCAGCAAGCATTTCAAGGTCATGGTTGCTCTCGATGAAAACCGCATCCAACTGTGGCAGAATTTCATCCAGCTCATCAAAGGCATGGCCCAGATCAGTCAGGATACCGACTTTGTGGTGGCCATCATCAATCACGAAGACCACACCATCTGCCGCGTCGTGTGGAGTCGGGATGGTCTGAATTTGTACGTCACCCAACGCAAAGGTTGATCCGGCCTCAAAATGCCGCACATCATTCAATCTGCCAACTTTTATTTTCTCGCTTGCAACCGCAAGCGTTGCGCGGGTGATATAAATGGGCAGGCCATACTTGCGTTGATAGATTCCCATGCTGACGGCGTGATCTCGATGATCATGCGAAATGATCAGAGCATCAATGTCACGAATGTCCCGACCATGCGCCGCCAGACGGGATTCTGCTTGAACACCACTGATGCCAGCATCAAATAACAGCTGCCTGTCACCTGCTTCGACAAAAATGCAGTTTCCACTGCTTCCGGATTGCAATGCGATTACTTCCATGGCGTCCGATCATAGCGGGCGGCTGTGGGTGGAGGCAATCCGCTATCGGATTTGATGTCATACACTCGGTCCTCGCGTCCATGAATACCTCCATGCGTCGTCTGACCGGGAGCATTCATTTAGAATAAGAAAACTGTTGAACCTTCTGCCCCGTAATCTGAGTGTCATTGAATCCATGAATCGTTTGCTGATCCTGTGTCTGGTCCTGTCTGGTATGGCTTTTGGCTGTCTGTCGGTGAAAGCCGATATTACGATTCGAAAGTCAGGTGCGCTCACTTGGACGATCGATGGAAATGGAACCATCCGTGAAAGGGGTAAAAAAATTGGCAGTGTCGATTCCAGTGGCAGAGTACGAAAAAATGGTGGCTTGATTGGCGAAGTGGAATCTGGGGGAACCATTCGTCGGTCTGGATCCAAAATTGGCAGCATTGATAGCAGGGGAAAGGTTCGTAAACAGGGACGTTTGATTGGTGAGGTGACTAGCAGTGGCACAATTCGCCAGAGTGGCGGATCGTGGGGAAGCAGTTCCAATTGCTGCGATGATCGACAACGTCAAGCAGTTGTCGCGGTGATCGTGTTTTTTGGTGGCTTCTTCGATTGAGGCGAGAAGTCATCATTGCTGGATTTCTCGGTCGACTTGTCCCTTGATTCAACATGACTTGTACTGAGTCAAATATCCCAACCGTATCTTTCAAGGTGCGTGGATCGGGATGATTTTCTCAAATTGGGAATGGCAGCTCTCAGTTTCGGACACGTTCTCCCTGGTGGAGCAGTGGGGTAATGGCCGCGTTTTACGACTAAAAATTGCATTGGAGGCAGAGATTTTGAATTTGGCATGGCAAATGCATCGTTGTCCTGCAACCAAAGCGCCCCGCTTTGTCTCTTCTCTCCCTCCAATGCAAGGAAAAACCAGTGAAACCAGTTTTGTCTACTGCTTTAGCTCTGTTCGCATCCTTCACAACATTCGATATGGAAGTTTCTGCCCAACATCGTCTGCTCCAACCCCAAGCAGATTCCTACATGAAATTAGGTGATATCAAAGGCGAATTCAGAAGTGA
>JAAXJB010000042.1:28268-31429 GCA_012270065.1 Rubripirellula sp.
ATCAAAGGCGAATTCAGAAGTGATGCATCGTCCGACGAATCGAACGATGCAGAATTGCTTTGGGAACTGGATCATTTGATCTGGGAAGCCGAGGCAGATGACTTCCTGTGGTCTGACTGACCAGATTTCCGTCAGGTGTTTGAATCACCAAAACTGTGGGGACGATTCTCTTGATTTCCGTGTGGAGATCGACTCAGTAAAAGTCATGAAAATCAATGCAGCCAGTTGAATTCGCTTGTCAATCGAAATCAACTGGCTGCTTGATCATCAGGCTGAACCCAGGCTCCATCAAAACGGAATGTGGGTTCCGGAACCCGTCAGATTGTCTGTTCTGCCGCGGCGTCATTGGTTGAACGTTCACCGGAAGGCAGACTCAAGGACAAGTCGTGTGAAAATATCAGCGACTGAATCCACCAATGGAACTGTGGAACTTTGCACCCAGGGGGCTGAGTGAATTTCTGACTTCTTCGTCGGGATTGCCAAATACCTGGAAACTTTCGATTTCAATCATTCCCAACAATCGATTTGCAAACTTTTCACCAAAAGTCTTTGTGTGCACCATGACTGCCTTTGAGTTGGCGTAATGCTCAAAGAAATAACACTTCTTTCCGTCGTCAGAGATTGACCAGTCATAAGTCAGTGTGTCTGGTTCATTGTCCTCGGTATTCTTCACCATCTCAGCGTTGATTTGCTTCAGGTTTTTCAGCTCTCCATCCTTCACGTTTGCTGTGATCAGCCAGTAAACATGGTCCGTTGTTTTGGATTTTTGATGAGCCTCCTTGGTCGTGACCTTTTGGCCACTGACGAAGTTGCCGAAAGCGATGATACAAAGAAACGCTAGTGTCAGAATCATCATTGAAGAATTGCGATGTTTCATGGTTTTGACCTCGGATGTTCGGAAGGGGATTTCAGACGGTGATGATAATCAAAGTGTTGTATGCCGTAACCCTTGCGCCCAGTCAGAGACAAAAATCATGTTGCGACAACGCAGGCCTGTGTCGGCCGCATTTCTGCGAATTTAGATCAGGGTGATATCCGTTGTTGATGGGTGTCTGCTGGTGCTTGCATCGTCATCTGGATTCACAAAACCCTGTCATCAAGTACTGCCTTTGAATAAAAGGCATCGTGCAAAGATCGACTTGATTGGTACGGCGGTGAGATGCCAATGCAGCGAATTCGGAAGTCATCGCTGTGAGGGGACAAGGCACCCCCGTCGTGGTTGTTTCGAAAATGAAGTGCCTTGCTCTAATTTACTGAGACGTTTCCTCTGTTTTTTATTGGGTATCAGGCACGGCCACGACGCACTGTACCGTGGGTGTCTTTTCCAGTTGGTGTCGGACATTGATGGTGAAGTGCTGGGGGATTTGTAACCCGTATCTGGCCGTGCACCAATCGAGTCTTGAAAAGTCCGTTTTGACATATGACAGTCGTTGATCGTTTTTTTCAATAAGGTTAGTACGCATGAATGCTGTAATTTCGTTTTTCCATCTGAATCGTCACTGCGCGATTCTGTCGTTGGTCGCAATCAGTCTTCTTTGGAATATCAACTGTTCACAAACCCATGCTCAGGAAGAAGCTGTCACAGACGCTGAAGCATCTCCTTTGTATGTTGTCCGTTTCATTGAAGTTGCTCCGGAAAATGTGGCCGAATGGAGGCAGGCTGTAAAAACAAAACAGCAGAAATTCAACTCTGCGAAAGATTCATCAAAGTGGGGTACCTGGCGCATCATCACTGGACCCCGAACCAATCAATTTGCGAGGGGATTTTTGACGACACGGGAGCTGTATTCAAATCCAGTTCACCCTGTTCAGGGGATTGCGGCCTCGTGGGAAATGCCGGAAGCCAGCTATTGGCTCGAGAATATATCGCCACTTCAAGAGAGTTCAGGGAACCAGCAGGTATGGCGCCCGATTGGGGGTCTGTGGTCCACGGGAGTACCTCGTGGGACACAAGCACGTTTTGCACAACATCGGCGTTGGCGTATGAAGCCGGGAATGTATGAACGACTGGAGGCAAATTACAAAAAACTGATCGCTACCTTCGATCATTTGCAGTTGCCAATCGACTTTGGAATTGCCAGGTTGGAAGATGGCGGTGATTTCATGATCTATGCAGAGACGCTTGCCTACAACGATACGGCTGACATGCCGGGCATTGATCGGGTGCGGGAGGCATTCATTGATCTGCATGGAAAAGATGAGTGGGAAAAGTTTCTCGCCGAACACAATGCTGTGATGCAGCACAATGCGATCGTCGAGACCGAAACGTGGATGTATGAACCGGATTTGAGCAATCTGTCCCCGTTGCCCGATTCGGATCATGCAAAGGCCAAGGTGCAGGAACACATTGACCGTGTGGTGTCCGCTTTCGAAAAGCAGAATACTGATGCGTTGATGGATGAATTTGTGGCCAAGGCAATTCGGTCCGTGAGTATGTCGCGTGGTCCTGTCAAAGGCCGCAAGGCAATCAAGGGATCGTTATTGGAGACGTTCGATGGAAACGTCACACCTGAAAAGTCCACGGTGGAAGGAGAAATCATTGATGCGCGCTTTGTTGATCCCCAGACGATTCTCGCTTATGGCACTTTTGTCGTGACCAACCAGAATGGCGATGTGGTCCGTTCAGGAAAGTGGGGCGATGTGCTCAGAATAGAAGACGGAAAAGCGAAGTTCCTGTTGCAATCCGCCTACGCTGAGCGGCTGGATTCCATGACTGCAGCAACTTTCGATGTCAAAGAGGCATCCGCTGAGGAAAAAGCAAGTCGGGATTTTCAGAAGGTTGACCGTTCAATCAAGAGATTCACCGATGCTTTCAACCGAGGTGATGTATCAAAATTGACCGCCGAATTCGCGCCAGATGGTGTTCGGATCGTCTCGGGCTTATCTGGAATTCATGTCGGTGACGACGAAATACGAAAATCGTTTGAATCAAAATGGTCAGGCGAAGTCGATATTGCCAGCGGCAGTGTCTTGAAAGCAAGTGTCTTGCATACAACACCAATCAACTCCAGCCTGATTGCTGGCACTGGAATCTGGTGGTTGGCATCCAAAGACGGGGAGATCATGGATGGCGGCTATTGGGGCAATGTGTTTCGAAAATCGGGCGATGAAGTCAAGCTTGTGATGGAGTGTGCCGGCAGTCAGAGTGTCACTGAGTAGCG
>JAAXJB010000042.1:31529-51407 GCA_012270065.1 Rubripirellula sp.
CACTGAGTAGCTCGATGGCATCGATGCGATGCCGGGTCAGGGATCAATAGCAATGATCCAAAAGGATGAAATCCAGCATCTCCTGCCCGGCAACCAGCTCAATCGGGTAATTAGGACTGTGCCTTGCACGACGTCCTGCGCTGTTCGGTAAAAAACATCGCGCTCCCGAAAGGCGTACAATGGCATTTTTCGGAGAGAAAGCGTGTTTCGATTTTTACGTCAGTTGTGCGGCATCAATCCCTTCAAAGGTGATGTGCCAGTCTCTCGGGTCTGGATCACCAGGCCGGGAACCCGTGGCAGTACTCTGCCGTTCCCCACTCGTGGTAATTATCACGAACCAATCGAAATTCTGGCCACCTTTTTTGCCAAAGCTGACGTTGAAAAGGGGCGCGCCAGACACAATCGGTATCTCGAAGTACCTGGGTTTGATCCGATTCTTGTCACTCGCGATCCGCAGGTCATCAGGGCAGTGCTGACAGCCACGGGAGCCGGTGAGGGGCGTCTTGATCGGGACACCATGCCGTCGACCGGAATTGCAAGGGCCACAGGTCCCGATACCCTGTTGTTTTCCAATGGACCCGAGTGGCAGACGCATCGCAAAGCATCAGCAAAGGCATTTGGTAAAACCAGTTTGTTCACGGATCAGGTTTTCGAGACTTTTGAACAGACCTTTCGAAACAACGTTGAACAGCGCATCAATGAACTGAAGCGGTACTTCGAAGCCAGTGGCGACAATGAAGTCGAGCTCGCGATGGAGCCGGAAATCAAATGCATCATGATGGAGATGCTGCTTTTCAACTTCTTTGGCGCTGAGGTTGATCCAACTGAAATTCGTGAAAAGTATATCCCGGCGATTGATAAAGTCATTGAACACATTGTTCGTGATACCATTGATTACCAATTTGATCTTCTGCGTTTTCGTCAAGAAAACAGAAGAGAAGATGATGGTGAACTGGCAGATGCATTTGAACTTTTTGAGAAGCTGACTGATCTTTCCATGGCGCCCAGAGCAGCTGGAAAATGTGCTTGGGCCCGGGTTGATGACAAGTGGGCTGACGACGACTTGAGAAGCAACGTGAAGGTGTTTCTTGCTGGTGCTCTTGAGGCAACCACCTCTTACGCTGCCTGGGCCGTTTCACATCTGGCGAGAAACAGTGAGTATCAAAATCGGGTGTTCCAGGAAGTGGAGTCCGTTGAATCATTCAGGACGGATGCAATCGATAATGCTGTCAACCTGCAAAAGGTGTTACGCGAAACGCTGCGTTTGACTCCGTCCCTTTATTTTTTGCCTCGCCGGGCTGTCAGCGATACCTGGATCACTCTTTCAGACGACAGCAAAATGCTTTTGCCCGCTGGAACCCACATCCTGCTGGATGTGTGGCATTCCAACCGAATCCAGGAGTACTGGGGAGAAGGCACCACAGGTTTTGATGCAGAGGAGTTTCACCCACAACGATGGGATGCCATCGACGGTTCCGGTTGTAGCAAAGATTATCTGCATTTCGGATTCGGTCATGGGGCGAGGGTTTGTCCGGGCAAACATCTGGGGGAATTGGAGGCAGCGCTCGTCGTGGGAGGGATTGTCAAATTGTTCGAGTTTGAAGCGATTTCGGAAGAGAACCAGCCCAAGGCCGGGGTATCAACCAAACCAGCGGATGGTACTTTGGTTCGATTGCGGCTCAGGCCATAGTGGCATCGTGTACTGATCAGCGGCCACCCGGTGAATGTAGAATGCACCGGCATTCGTTGTTGGGATCCGACAGGTTTTCATGCAGGATCTGACAACCCCGTGAGTTTTCCATTTGTTCCGTTCTGTTGATTTTGTAAATGAAATACCAAGCTCCTCCGTTTTTGCTCTTCCTGTCTACTGTTCTCTGTTGCGTCCTGCTTTGTCTGGTGTCAGTGATGAATGTTTCGGCCGATGGGCCGAAAGACAATGTTCCAGAAAAGGTGCGTCCAGTTCCGCCGCTCGGTGTCGAATTGAGTGCAGCGGATCGAGAGCTTCTGCAAACGGGTGCGAACCGGTTGCGTGAAGCGGTTGACGAATTACGCAAACGTGAAGATCCACGCACGATTGATTTGTTGCCGGATGTTGAGATATTTCTGCGGGCTGTTGATCACGGAGTGAGATATCGTGAGTTGTTTTCACCCCGTGATGTCAAGAATGCGGCCAATCTGTTGGTCGAAGGCCAACGACGGGCAGAAGCATTGCTGAAAGGTGAGGCGCCATGGACGACCAGAAAAGGTCTGGTGGTTCGTGGATTCCGTTCCCGCATTGATCAAACAGTTCAGCCGTATGGTCTGGTGATTCCGGAATCCTATACCGGGGTCGGCAAAGAGAAATATCGCCTCGATCTGTGGTTTCACGGTCGTGGAGAGCGATCGAGTGAAACTGTATTCATTTCTGAACGCATGAACCGTGCTGGACGTTTCACTCCTCGTGATACCATCGTTCTGCATCCGTATGGTCGCTACAGCAACGCATTCAAGTTTGCCGGTGAAGTGGATGTTCTGGAAGCTCTGGAACATGCCCGGAGACACTACCGGATTGATGAGGATCGCGTTGCAGTGCGAGGGTTTTCCATGGGTGGGGCAGGGTGCTGGCAAATGGCAGTCCATTATCCTGATCTGTTCTTCGCAGCGAATCCTGGGGCAGGTTTTTCGGAGACCCCGGAGTTCCTCCGCTTTTTTCAAAAGGAGACACTTGCGCCAACAGATTTCGAACGCAAGTTATGGAGGATGTATGACTGTCCCGGATACGCTGATAACCTTTTCCAATTACCAGTGGTTGCCTACAGCGGCGAGTTGGACATACAGAAACAGGCCGCTGATATCATGGAAGCTGCGCTCGCTGAGCGTGATTTGAAACTGACTCATATCATCGGTGCCGAGACCAAACACACAATCGATCCTGCGTCCATGCAGATCATTGAACGGAAGATGGATCATTTGGCACAGGTGGGTCGCACAAAACTGCCGCTCGAGTTGCACTTCGCAACTTTCACGCTCAAATACAATCGCCTGCATTGGTTGACCGTCACGGGTGTGGATGAGCACTGGCAACAGGCGAAAGTTCGCGCGAAGTTGATACCCGCCGGGAATGCGATCGAGATCCATGCTGATGGCGTGACCAGCCTGCAATTGTCGATCCCTGCTGGTCACAGCCCCTTCCGTCCCGATCAGCCCGTTTCGATCATTTTCAACTCGCAGACCGAGACGCCGATTGTTGCCTCTCGACCCGAATCCGATGGTTCGTGGCATTGTGAGTTGTATCGTCAGGGCACAGCCTGGAAACTGGGTCAGCCACGGGAAACAGAGGTTCGAAAACGCCACAACCTGCAGGGACCCATTGACGATGCTTTCATGGATTCATTCATCGTCGTCCGGCCAACGGGTCAGGCGCGCCACGAGATGGTTGATCGGTGGACCAGATCTGAACTTGAGCATTTTGTTGCCGAATGGCGGAGGCAATTTCGCGGTGATGCTGTGGTCAAAGACGATATCGATGTCACGGAAGATGACCACTCGAAATATCATCTGATCCTTTTTGGAGACACGGCGAGCAATGTGGTGATGAAATCAGTAGTCAACCAGTTGCCAATCGAGTGGACTGACCAGCAGATCAGCATCGGTGGTCAAAAATTCAACGCCGCAGATCATGCTCCCGCAATGATCTATCCCAACCCATTGAACCCCGACCGTTACATCGTACTCAACAGCGGTTTCACGTATCGTGAATATGCCTATTTGAATAATGCCCGGCAGGTTCCAAAATTGCCGGACTGGGCAATTGTCGACCTGAAAACACCGCCTGATTCGTTGTGGCCGGGCAAGATCGTTGATGCGAATTTTTTTGATGAGCGGTGGCGGGTAAAAAAGTAAACGAGCTGACAACAGGCTGAATCATTCGCCGTCTTCGGGGCATCTGTTATCCGGTTGCCTCTCCGTCATATCAGTGTGGACTGACCCTCATCAAAGACGACCATTTTTTCTGGCCAGCGCAGTGCAGCCAGTTTGAGATCAAAACCCTTGGTCTTGCCTGCCCGTCTTTCCGTCCATCGTTTGCCAACGCCGTAGTCAATGCAGAATGACGATGCGTTGCCTCGCGGTTTTCCGTCGGGAATCGAGTAATGCCCAAACACACAGAACGTGCCTTCATATTCCGTCCACCAGGAAACGCGCTGTTCGTTTCTCCATTTACCCGCGGCGTACACCGGTTCTTCGATTCGCTCCTCAGGTCCGGAGGTCAAAAGCTTGATGGGATTCATGTTCTGATGAGCAAGTGATTGATCCACGGGATCGGTGAAGGAGTCGTCGAAAGAGTTCTCAATCTGGTCCACGTGTTCGTCGTGCAGGGTGAGCACGTCATCGGAATTCTGCAGGTGTTCGACCATGTCAGCGTCCCAACATGCGTGTACAACCTGCAATTCATCGCGCCTCAAGGCGATCGGAAGCGACTGGAAAAAATCGATGATCTGTTTTTGATCAGATGGATTGGCCAGTTTTTGGGGAACGACATATCCGTCTTCTGAAAATTCTTGTCCATAAAACCAGCGATTATCGTATTTGTGCTGGTTCATCAGAAGATTGAGCTCGTGGTTTCCGAGCACACATTGCGCCCGTTCGGCTGACAACAACTCTTTGACAAGTTGAACGACGGCGAGGCTGTCAGGGCCACGATCTGTGAGGTCACCCACAAAGATGAGCCGGCGGTCGTCCGGGTGTTGGCCGTTTTCTTTGTATCCAAGCTGGTGCATCAATGACATCAGCGGATCAATTTCCCCATGCACATCGCCAACGATATCAAGTGGGCCAGTGAACAGGGTATTCAACAGATTCTGTGTCATTCTTGGATCCTTGTTGCCATCAGGAAAACTTCGCACCCCGTTCTCTCAGTGGCATGATACAGAACTGGTGCATCCCGGACATCCGCGGGGAACAGTTTCAGAGGTTCACCGACCGCTGGTGGTTGTGAAGAATTGCCAAGGACAAGGCGATGACAACATGGAAAGACAACTCGCGTGTGTATGCCTTCTGGTGCGGCCCGGAAATGACTTCGTTACCTGGCACCGCGAAAATGCTGTTCACTTGGTATCCAGATCACCAACGCGGTGATAAACGATCTGGCGATTTGTTTCGGGCAATGTCAGCAAGAAACCGCGCTTGGCAAACAGAAAAATCCGCAAATCAATTGGCATCGGAGCCCGATTGTGGAATTCGCCGTAACCGCCGGGTCGGAAGGCAATCCTTGGCAGCGTCGTGATTGGTTGTGGATCACCACGCATGTGGATGTTGGCCCGGGCAGATGCTGCTGCATCCCTGTCGTCACTTCTGACCAGGCTGATGGAGAATTCACTATCGATTGCGGGAATGAAAAAACTGCGTGCGTGCAATTCCTTGTTGACCGCATACTCTTTGGTTTGAGTGGTGTAGATTCCTTTGGCCGTGTACATCAAGTCGCCCATCGGGCTGGGAGCGATGTATCCCATGGTGTCGTGCGCATAATAAGTATCGACTGTATTGCCTTTCATCACCAAAGTGCGAAATCCACCTGGTGAGCCGCTGGTTCCCCAAATGGAAAATACCTTGCCATTGGCGCTGGCACGCATTCGAGTGGCAGGACCAGCGCCGGGAAGCTGCCCGACGCGCTGGTATTGGCGGTCAAAAACACGAGTCGGAATGGGACGCAACGATTTACCATCCAGAAACATTCCTGGCTCGTGTTCAGCACCTGCCAGGATCGGACCATTCGTATCACGTCCAATCACCAGATGTTCAATGGGATTCTGGAAAGGTAGTTTGCTGGACTTCAGTTTCTTGTAGGTTTTCAGACTCCACCGTTCGATCGTATTCGGCTCGGGATAGGCGAGATAGATCGAGTCAGCGCCGACACAAAACTTCACGTTGGCATTTTCCAACGGAATCTCGTGCTTGATCTTGCGCGCATTGACGTCAAAGATGGCGAGCTTCTCTTTCAGCGTCAGCAGCAGAACGATCACATCGCCTGACCCACCAAGTACAGCTGTCTCGTAAGGCATTTCCAGATCAATGACAATTTGATCACTGTCTTCCGGCCATGAGTCTTCGGCGCTCATATCGGCATTGGAGGAAGTGCTTGGTGTGCCTGAGAATTTGATCTTTTTTCTGCTTGCAGCTTTCTTTTTGTCCTTCAGAAATTTCAGTTGTCGTTCAGATGCTTCGGAGTCAATTTCAAAATGATCCTGCATCTGGCGGACGACAAGGATCGCGGTATCCCAATCTTCGGCGGCACGAACCAGATCGAGAGACAGCCGCAACAAGGCGAATCGATCAGCAGAGTCGTCGTGTTTTTCGATTTCTGCCATGAATCGTTTGGCCAAGGCAGTTTTTTCACCTGGTGCATTTGCCTCGCTCAGTTCCTTGGCATAGGACCTCGAGATCCGTTCGATCGATTCACTTCGTTGAAGTTCATCGGGCAGCGGGTCTTTGCCTGACACGGGCTCTGCAACCAGAGTGGTTGTCAACAAGATCAGGAACAGGAACGGTTGATGGAGTTGGGGCAGGGGAGTGATCATCATCAAAAAAGAACTGAGGAATGAAGGTATTCCAGTAATGCCGGAGACGAAAAAATGATGGAGGCGCAGAAATACCGGGGTGGAGGAAAGCCGGGGCCCGGAAAGCCGGAGCCCGGAAAGCCGGAGCCCGGAAAGCCGGAGCCCGGAAATTTTAGGCCAGCAATGTCAGGGAGATCAGTATAGTCTGATTTGGCAGAAGGTTGATCAGTTGGACAAGCAAGTGAGTTCGACTGCGGTCGTTGCTGATGTGTTCTGACTCAACGCTTTTTGGCATTGTCGGTGTTGTCAGCTGCATCATCAAAATCCGAGCCAGGACCAAAAGCGATTTTTCGAAAGCGATCCCCCTCTTTTCGGATGATATCCCGCCAACCATCACTCCACACGACTCGAGCTTCTCCGTCGACAATTTTCCACTGGCCTGTGGCATTGGGGACGTGACTCTTGGTGGCGGAAAGATCAGCATTGAGTGTCATCACAAATTTTGGCTTTCCTCCCGATTCCGGGCGTCCGATGTCCCATGATCCGATGAATTCATTTGTGTTTTCCGGTTCAGCTTTGCGTTGGAAGCCATCTTCGATGCGATAAAGATAACCAGCGGTGCGGACAATGAACGCATCACCGTCCACGGCAGGTGTGGCCATCAACTGCTGAGTCGTCAGGGAATTCTCAGCCAATTTTTGGAACTTGCGGCCTGGTCGAATGATCGTGCAATGGGCGTCTTCGTTGAACAGGTAGATTCGGTCTTTGGTGTGAATGGGAGTGGCAGAGTATTGGCCAGGTAATCTCTGCTTCCATACCTCATCGCCTGTTTCTGCTTCCAGGCAGGTCATGATGCCTTCGCGGTTGACCAGATACAGAAGATCGTTGATGAGCAGCGGAGTGCATCGGGCGGGCATGCCCCGGGTTACTTTCCACTTCACATGCGTATCGGTGATATCGCCTTGGCCATCATCACGAATGGCCCATAATTCCGGGTAGTCGCGGTCAACAATGGTGAATACCAACCCCTTGCCGCCAATCGGTCGAGGAAAAATTGACCAGCCTTTGTGCCGGACACGCCAGATTTCCTGACCCTTGAGGTCATAGGCATAGATTCCCTGCCCGGCTGCGCTGATCATCTGTTTGCCCACACTCGTTTCGACCAGACCGGGGGTACTGTAGGCCTTTCGCTGATTGACAGGTACATCCGAGTAATCGAAGGAACGTTCCGTTCGCCATGCTGTTTTTCCGTCCGTCTTCGAAAGCGCAATGATGTATTGAACATCACGCCCATCCACATGAAAAACCAGATGGTCACCAACAATCGTTGGTGAACTCGCCGGACCGGCATTCGTTTCATGATCACATTTCAGATCACGACGAGTCCACAGAATTTTGGCTGTCGTGGAATCAAGACAAGCAGTGCCATAAGTTCCGAAATGGATGAACACACGGTTCTCTTTGACGACGGGCGTCGGAGTCGCATAGGTATTTGCAGTGCTGATTTTTTGCGGATTGCTGACATCGAAAACTTTTTGATCGTGGATGATCTTGCCCGTGACCTTGTTCACACAGACAGCGAATAGCTGATTTCCATCAGGCGTAGAAGTTGTCATCCAGATTCGGTCGCCATCGATGACGGGTGAGGACCAGCCCCGGCCATGAATCGCTGTCTTCCAGGCGATTCCCTCGGTATCCGTCCACTTCAGTGGCAAATTGTCCGATGCCGTGCGATTCGTGCCATGCGGTCCAAGAAACTGCCACCATTCAGGCTCGCGGCCTTGTGAGGTGGTCACGCAACACAAGCAGAAAATGGTCAAAATTGGAATTCGCATCACTGAAATCTCACAAGCTGTGGTTCGATCGACGAATTGTAACGCAACCGGTTGTTGATCTGCGATCGCGCCACGGAATGAGCCGGGTCTGCGTCATTTTCATAGCGGTTTCGCCACTGCGAGGGGCGATTTGCAGAATGGGCAAACGATTGCTCTTTTGGCTGTCGCTTGACCAGGGCGGGGATCCTTGTCTGATGCCCTCGATTTTGTCTCTTGACGAACCATGTGATCGGGTGTACTAATCAGGTAGTACACATAAGGGTGGTCCATGTATTTTTCAATTGATCCCAACGGTGAAGTGCCGATTTACGAGCAGCTTGTACGCCAGGTCAAGCTGGCGGTCGCAGATGGTGTGTTGGTCGGTGGACAGATGGTGCCCAGCGTGCGGCAGTTGTCAAAAGATCTGGCGATCAACCCCAACACCATCGCCCGCGCTTATCAGGAATTGCAGAGTGATCTTGTACTTGAACCGCTGCGTGGTCGGGGTCTGGTTGTCCGGCGTGATTCTGTCACGCGGTGCACCAAGGCACGCAACTCGCTGGTTGCCGAGACCGTGCGACGCGCTCTGGCAGATGCCTTGAGCGGTGGCATGTCAGCCGCAGAACTACGCGATCTGTTTGAAAGTGAATTGGCAAAACAGGATGTCAGCAATGGCAAGGATACAAAAAGCTGAATCAGGTAAGACGCCCTTTTCTTTGGCGAGGATAATGCAATGAACCAACCTGTGATTTCTCTTCAAAACGTGTCCCGGTCTTTCCGCAACACCAAGGCTTTGGATGCCGTGAGTCTTGAGGTACCAGCGGGAACGGTCTTTGCGTTGTTGGGTGAGAATGGCGCCGGAAAAACTACCCTGATCCGGATCCTGACCGGTTTTCTCAAGGCTGATGAGGGATCAGCGACGGTGCTTGGTGAATCCTGTTCCAAGTCGGGTACCGCGATTCGCCGTAAGATTGGCTATGTTTCTGACAACCCGGCGATGTACGAGTGGATGACCGCCGAGCAGATTGGATGGTTCACCTCGGCGTTCTACGAGGACGGTTTTTCAAGCAGGTACTATGAACTCGTCACGGGGTTTGATGTACCGGGTGGTGTCAAGCTGAAAAATATGAGTAAAGGTCAACGCGCGAAGGTAGCGTTGGCACTTTCGACGGCCCACAATCCCGAATTGTTAATTCTGGACGAGCCGACCAGCGGGCTTGATCCGATGGTGCGCCGACAGTTCCTTGAGTCGATGGTAGATCTTGCTGCATTGGGTCGAACAGTGCTGTTGAGCAGCCACCAGATCAGTGAAGTCGAGCGTGTAGCTGACTGGGTTGCGATACTCGCACAGGGTCAGCTGAAAGTGGTGCAACCGTTGGAAGTATTGAAAAACGAAACTTCGATTGTCACGGCGACGATGGACGACTCCTCAGCCACATTACCTTTGCCTCCGGGAGAGGTTCTGACGGAGTCGCAGAATGCCAGACAGATGCGTTGGGTTGTGCGGGGTTTGCCTGAAGATTGGCGCAGTGTTTATGCAGGAGATACCGGCGCCATCGAGCTGAAAGAGGAGACGGCGTCTCTGGAGGAGATATTCGTTGCCGTCTGCGATCCACGGGCCAATCGTCCGGCGAACGATTCTGATTCAGTGGATTCGACCATGTTGAAGGTGAACTGAGCCTTGAAAGTGAACTGGGACCTGCGTGTTGGCATGCATTACCCTGCCATGTTTGACAAATCCGATGTTGAGTCGGTTCAAATCGAGCCAAAACCGGTGGATGGTTACATTCCCATGATTGATGGAGATGAATGAATGATGCGTCATCTGCTTTGGAAAGATGCCATGACGGCGCGAGCGCTGTTGCTGGCAGTGTTGATCGGGATTCTGGGTGCAGCTGTGTGCCTGGTTCTCGTATCACCTCTGATGAATGAAGCAGATGCAGCCAGTGTCTTTGTCTCTTTCTGGATTCTGATGCCGAACCTGTTCGCCATTGGTATACCCGCGATACTTGTTGGCAACGAAGAAGAACGTGGCACCTTGTTGTGGCTAAGAACACTTCCTGTGAGATGGCAGTCCATTGCTGATGCCAAACTGTTGGTTGCATTGGGTGGATTGGTGATTTGCTGGCTGGGTTCTTCCCTGGTTTTGATTTCCGGTGGCATGCTCGTTACAGACAAATTTTCGCCCTTTGCAGAGGAGATGATCAGCCTTGAAGGTGTGCTGTATCTGGCCTGTTTCAGTGTGATGTTGATGCTCCTCGGGTTCGTGACGGCGTATCTGTTTCGCTCGCCGGTAGCAGGGCTGCTTGCAGTCGTACCCCTGATCGGTGGTGTCACCTATCTGTTTGAACTTTTGACGAGATGGATCCTTACCGGTCAGATTAATTACGGCGGCGCTTTGACGGATCCGACTTTTTCTGAACAGCTCGCACTGGGTGTTGCCACTCTTGGCGGAATGATATTCGTGGCCGCATTACAACGGATGCTTGCCAGACGCAGGCTCAATCGAATGGTTGGCCGTTCATGGAGTAAACGACTCAATTCATCATCCACTGGTGTAGCTTACAAGCCACCGGTTGCCGTGATTGCTCCGCGTGCATCCACAGCAAAGGTTCTGGTGTGGCAACAGATACGACAGTGTTGGCATCTTGGCCTGGTCATTCTGCTTACGTCTGTCAGTTATATGTTGCTTTCGTATGGTTTCAGGCGGGACAGGTGGAACTCGTCAGCCACTGCCTGGGAGAGTCTTATCCCGTTGTTTCTGGGCCTTGCCGCTATCTGGCTGGGTGTCCTCGTGTTTTACGGCGACAATTTCAAAAACCGGCGCAGCTATTTCGCGGACCGTGGATTTACGGTGAATGTCATTTGGTGGACGCGTCTGTCTGCGCCGTTTTTCATGCTCGTGGCGCTGATTGTCTTTCTTTTGGTTCTGCATCCTGATACCGACACCCTGTTACGGGTTGATCTGCACAGCACGGGGCTATCGTTAGCGGGCGCGATCATCGAGTTGGTGACATGCTTTGCTTTTGGGCAACTGGTGTGCCAGTGGATCCGTCGCCCTGTCTTGGCATTTTTTGCTGGACCCGCGTTTGCCGTGATTCCGGCCATCATCCTGATGTTGTTTGCTTCCATGTATCCAAACTATGCGTGGTGGATCATGATCAGTGCGCTAGTCATGTTGTTTGGCAGTTGGCAACTCACAGGTGCCTGGATCGAAAACCCGCATAGAGATGGAAACAATGCTGGTGGAATCCGTCGGTGTATCCAGTGGTTGAAAAAGCCCGAAGTTCGTGCTGTCTCTTATGTTCTTCTGGCAATTCTCTGTCCGCTTGTTATCGTTGCATCACTTCGAGTGTCAACGACACCGGTGCTGCGTGCCCAATGGCGACAGCGTCTTTTGGCCGCGCCTGTCCCTGAGCCAAAAACCTACCCGAACGGCCGCCCCATTTATCGAAATCTCCATGCGGAGAAGTATTCGACGTACGCGTTTGCTGACAAATCAGAAAGGTCAGCAGATCAATTTGGCGCAGACGAAAGAAACGAGTGTCTGAAGCTGCTGCGTGAGGAACTGGCCTCTGATGAGATTGGCAGCAGAGTGTCCCGGGAAGATATTCAGTGGTTACTCGAACTGAACACGCCTACGTTGACGGGGGCAGAAAACCTTGACTCGGATCTGCGACTCCTGGCGACTGAAGTTTTGCTTGATTGGTCGAACCGCGTTCGTCAGCAGGTATGCGAGGGCGGGATGTCATGCATGGACCTCATGTTTGCAGATAGATGCGAGTATGATGCGAGTATTGCTCTTCTCGACATGTATGACCAAAAAGGGATGACACGGCCTTTGGCACGAGTTATTTCTCAAATTCCCAGTGCAGAGTTGCGGCAAGAGTCCCGGCGTATAGCCTTGCAGGGTGAGTGGCAGGTCTACAATCGACAAAGTTGGTGGGTCGGGGAGGGAAAAAGCATGCAGGCTGCGCCCAAAAATTTTCTCGGCTTCCCCGTTGCCCTCATGCGGAGCGCGATTCCGTACGAACGACGGCGTGCTGATCGAAACGTGGATGAAATCACGTATCTGCTGTTGAAACTCTGTGAACAACCATCTGATGCTGACCATCTTCAGTTCCAGGAACAGGCCTTGGTTGTTTGGCGTGATTTGCTGGGACCTCGCCACAAGGTTGATTCTCTTCCATTATCTCCGTATTGGATTTCAACTCAGGCGCACGCAGAGCGGATTGATCGGCTCCGGGTGGCGGCGCAGAAGTTGATGAAATCAAGCGAAGTGAAGGCGAACGAAGATCCTGAACAACAGCAAGACAGTCGCGAATCTGAATGACCACAGTCCAGTTTACCCACTGGAAAATGGAGACCATCAGCAAGAAGATCTTTGCCGTGGTCCATTCTGCGGACTGTTCCAGCTCATGAACTCATTGCAAGCTGGGTTTCAGTTTCTTCAGCCAATCTGGCCATGTCGTGTTCTTGAACTTCTTGAGTTTCTGCGGTTGGTCTGCGTCGATGACGTTCCATAAAGCAATGCCCTGTTTCACCAGAGGTGCTTCTTTGTCTGGAAGTTGATTGCTCAACTGCGATTTGATCGTGGCGTATGCTGAGTCATCTGCCAGATTTTTCCATTCGTTCGGGTCGTTGGAGTGATCGTACAACTCTTCACCGCCATCGAAATAGCGTATGTATCGGTAGCGATCGTCGCGAACGGTGTAATTGCCGCGCCCCCACGTCGTGATCGCGGGTGCATCGATGGACTTGTCAGGTTGTGTCAGCAGTTCGGCGAGACTTTGGCCATCAACGTATTCGGGAACGTTCAGATTGCACAAATCACCAAGCGTTCGATAAATGTTGATCAGCGATACAGCTTCATCGGAGGAACGGTTTTCCGGAGCGTTCTGCTGACGTGTGTCCATCAACAGGAATGGAACCCGGGTCGACTCCTCCCACAACGAGAACTTGCGAAAGCTGCGTTTTTCACCCTGATGGTACCCGTGGTCAGACCACAGAACGACGATGGTATTAAGCGCGTGTGGACTGGCATCCAGAGCGTCGAGCAAACGGCCTACGTTGTAGTCAGCCCACGAAATGCAGGCCAGATAGGAACGCCGAACGCGCTGCCAGGCTTCTGCTTTCCGGAATTTGTGATCATCCCCCAGTTTGACCATCGACCTGCCGACCCACGGCACGTCTGTCAAATCCTTCGGCTCAATTGCCGGTTCCTCTATCTGTTCCGCCTGCATCTCAAAGAACTGTTCAGGACAAACAAAAGCAAGATGGGGTTTGACGATTCCTACCGCCAGAAAAAATGGTTGCTCATGTTCTCGTGACAGCACATCCACCCCATAGGATGTAACTTGAAAATCAGGATGATCTTTGAGTGGATTGGTGGTGGGGCAGAATGCCATCTTGGTGGAATCACCCTGCTGATAACCAAGCTCGGGAGCGTAGGTCAGATTGACCTGTTTTTTTTCGTGATACTCATCCCAGTCACCGGGTAAATTCACAGAGCCATGGAAGATTTTTCCCGCACCAAAAGATTGGTAGCCCTGTTGGCGGAACAGTGCGGGCAGGCTTGTGTATTTTCCCAGTACCGAGTCCGGAATCTGTTGATGATCGTAGAACGGATATAAGCCCGAATGGAAGGGTTCGGCGCCGTACAGCAAACCAAGGCGACAGGGCGAACATGCCGGTGCAATGCAGTGTGCGTTCGTAAAGTTAACGCTGCGTCTCGCCAGCCGATCCATGTTGGGCGTGACTGCTTGTGGGTGACCACCAAGAAATCCCGTCCAGTCGTTCATGTCATCGATGGCAATGAACAGAACATTCGGCTGGTCGCCCCGACAGTTCGACAGGATGCCAAAGGTAAACAGCAGATAGGTAGCAAAGATTCGTATCGACAAAATGGTCTCCCTGTGTTGATTTCCACCACATGATACACCGCGAGTATGGAAATTTCAGTCAGGGGATTGTTACTTGCCGTTTCGGTTTTCACATCTGGCAGCGATGTCGTTGCGGATGGCCTGTGCTGGGGAAACTTCGCAAGATCTGCCTTCGATGATGAAATGTAGAGCAAGTACATACTCGTAATAGAGCCACCCCATCTTTCGGGCAAACAGACGGACTTCTGGATGGCCGCATGATATTTCGACGGCATCCAGAGCATGAAAATAACCATCGATCACGTAATCGCTGCGATGGCGAACAAAGCGGAGAATATCCGTCTGGGATTGGCTCGCATACGGACGGGCGAGCAGATCCACGACCAGTTTGTCCCAGTCTGCGTTGAGCTGCTTCTGCTTCGTCTGACGGCGAAACGTCCGACACAGGTGTTCCTGGATTGGGGTCAGAACTTCCCACAGCACCCACAAGGCGAAAACCAGCACAAGGATGGGTGTGACGGTGTTCAGAAGAGGAATCAATTCGGCATTCATCGGACGGACCTTTGACTTGAGAAAAAGACGCATGGCATCAGCAAGTCATGTTGTTTCTGGGATAAAAACCCCCTCCGCTGTTTGAATAGCGTGCTCGGTCGGTATTTCAGGCGCTGGACCCGGATTATTAATGCAAATAAGTCGAGCAAATCCGTGGGTGTGGACGGATTTGCATTGAAGCGCAATCAGCGCTAGTCGCGATTTCGACTGTGCCGATCACAGCACGTTCAGTTCGCTTCGCACCTGTCAGGCATTACTGGCTCTTGTGACCTCGCCGGAAAATTCTGATTTCTGTTCCCAGATATTCTGGATTCGTGCGCGCCTGAAAGATCTTCTGCTGACGCTTCGCTTTGTGAGTCCTGCTGATCACAGCAGGTGAACGCATTTCGAAGCTCAAATCGGGAGTCAAGCAGATGAGCCGCCGACAACCTGTCAAATTCGGTTTGGCAGCCAGCGAACAACGTAAGCAAGCCGTCCAGGCATTTCGTCGTCGATGTTACACATTGATGGGGAGAACCGATCTGGTGCGCCAGGAAGGCATGGGTGCTGTTGAGCAGGAGCGGCTGGATCAGAAGCTGCACCTGATCGAAGCGCGGGTCGGAACCGAGACGATTGGTACGATTCGATGGGGCACTTATGCCAGCGTTGCCGGGGAAGATCATTACGCGGATTCGATCGTTCAAAACAGGACGGGGCTTCCGAGCCGGCATCCAGAGGATTTCAGTCGTACTGACCGGCTCGTCATTCATCCTGAATATCGACGTGGCACTGTCCTGATTGGATTGGCACGATTCTGCCTGCAACTGGCAATCGAAGCAGGGAGCCGGTTTGACCTCTGTTGGTCTGAAGAACATCTGGCCCGTGTCTACCGACGGCTGGGCTATGAGGTTTTGCCCCAGCGACTGCTCAATGCCAGAGCCGACACTCTGTATCCGCAGATCCTGTCCGTGCAACAGTTCCGCAAGCGTTGGTCGTCACGCGATCAAGTGACACCCGCACCCGCAAACACACTCACTGCGGATCAGAACCAGCTCAGTACTTCCTGTTGATTCATCATCAGCTCCGGTTCATGAAGCTGAAATGCAAAGCTTGAAACAACCGGAACCGCTTTCAACGTTTCATTCACGATCAATCAGAATCCCAGGATTCCATCCTGGCTCCAATCAACCCGGACACTAACCATGCAATCCACCCACAAAAAACTGTTTGTCAATAAAAATCTTGGTACGTATTCCTTCGACGAATTTGATGAGAAGACAAAAGAGCTCGCGCGATTGAAGGAGCAGGCGACCGCATTCTGGCCGCAGGAAAAAGAAATGTTACTCAATCTGGGTATCCAGAAATCACGGAACATTCTTGACCTTGCTTGTGGACCAGGTGTGGTGACGCGAAAGATCAATGATCTCGTGCCAGAGAGTCAAGTGACGGGAGTCGACTTGAATGAATCCCTGCTCGAGGTTGCTGTCAGTGATGCCGAACAGGATGGTCCCGACAGGCCGGTATTTCGAAAGGCAGACTGCACCAATCTGCCTTTTGAGAGTTCGTCGTTCGATTTTGTCTATTCCAGGTTTCTATTCCAGCACCTGAGTGATCCTGACGGGGCCATCGCTGAAATCAAACGTGTCCTGACACCCGGTGGGCGGGTTGTGATTGTGGATGTCGATGATCGTGATCTCAATGTGACGCCGTCGTGTGAATCTTTTGAACGGCTGACCAAGGCAGCCGGAATCTTCCAATCCCAAAGTGGTGGAAATCGTTTTGTTGGACGCACCCTCGATGGATTGTTGCATTCACATTCTTTTTCCGAGGTCACTCGCAATGTTCATGTCATGAGCAGTGAACAGTTGGGTGTGGAGCCGTTTTTCCGCATCACCACCCAGTTCAAGCTCGAGCAATTGCCGAAAGATATGGCTCAAGACATGCGAGAACTGCTTCCGCAGATCTGCAACAGATTGAAATCCATTAATGCAACGATTTCGGCGGGCATCCACGTCGCAAGTGGCCTTGCATCCTAGCGCACAAAATCCATTTCACCTTTCAGAAAACAGTCATCTTCCGACGGAAATCGAACCATGAACCAGAACAGAAAAAATAGCACAGAAAGATCAAGTTCGTCATACCACCCCGGGCTCACGAAACAGGAGATTCACCGGCAGTTGAAACAGCTTGCCAAACCCCAGTTGTGGAAGTTTGTCGTCGCTTTGGCCATGGACTGGTTGGTGATCGGTGGAGCCATGCTATGTGCGGCGATTTGGCCGGTGTGGTGGGTCTGTCTGGCAAGTGTGATTGTGATCGGAACCCGACAACACGCGCTTGGTGTGTTGGGGCATGAGGCAGCACACTACACGGCAACACGAAACCGGAAGACCAATGACACGATTGGCATGCTCCTGTGTTTCTGGCCGATTGGCGGATCCTTGACGGGATATCGGAGTTTTCATCAACGTCACCACCGCCATCTCGGTACCGAACACGATCCAGAGCGGCATTTTTTCAAGGCTGAAGAGTGGAAGATTCCAGTCAAAACAGCGGCACCCATGTGGCGCTTCATCAGAGGTTGTCTGGGTATGCAGATTCTCGATTATGCAAAGCTGATTCACAGCCTGATTCCAAAATCAAAAATAGAATGGGTTGGCATTCCAATGTGGTGGATGGGTTTTGCAACGATATTGTGGATGTTGGACAGCCTTTGGTTGCTTGGCTTGTATGCGATTGCGATTCCGACTGTATTCTGGGCATTGATTGAAGTGCGTGGGTGGACAGAACACCGTGGTATCCATGAAACACACCGTTACCACACCAACCGGCTGCTGCAGGAAATCGTGTTCCCACACAATGTCTGGATGCATTACGAACATCATCAATGGTGCTACATTCCGTTCTACAATCTTCCCCACGCTCGCGCACTTGATCAGAAAACGCCAGTCGTACAACTGAAAGAGGTTTTTGAATTTCTTGGAACAGCTGATCACAGGAACTACGCCACCACCAACGGATATGAACTGACACCGGATCACTTTTCAGATCAGGCTCTGATCAGCTGATGTCAGACGCACGCAGGCCGAGTAACAAGATCAACTCAAGGCAGATGTGAATCAGCCGTTGCATCGAATGGAGATGTCCCATCACCCAGCAAAGATGGATTGACTTTGGGCAATGGGACACAGAATTCACGGTGCTTCAGGAGTTCGTCGGACGTGCACCGTCAAGGTCCCGGCATTGTCAGCCAGTTGGTGCCAATCATCCTGACAACGAAGGAACAGTTGACCCTCGGTTGGTGCGACAAAGCTTGACAGCTTGCCAATCGGGAAGGTTTTGGAAAGTTCGTAGTTGTTGAAAATCACCGCGATCAGTTTTCCACGCCCCAGTTTGTCACCATCTGCATCGTAAGCGACCCCGTCTTGTGCGATGTTCCACTGTCCGACAGCGGCCAGATCGTAAGAGACTCCCGGTTCCATTTGAATTCCGGAAGACTGCCAACCCCTGGCAGCAGAGACATCGACTGTTGTTCGACGTTTGCCTGCCAGCCGGCTGGATTTCCGGTTCCACTGCCACGCGCACAGGTCAGCGCGATAACCATTGTCGAGTTGTTCGAGAAATAGCGCGTATTCAAATGCCAGTTGCGATCCTGTGGGTCCATAGACTGATTCAAAGCTTGCACCGTTTTGCTGCTTCATCAGGGCTATCGCGAGTGGTTTGAAGCGGTCTGCGTAATTGGGATTGTTTGCCAGCAGATGGCACAGGGCCCAACGCCACGCGTAGTCCTGCCATGAACCCGGGTCTGTTCTGCCCGGCACGGCGATGTCGAGTAGTTTTCGTTTGGGTCTGGTCCCTTTCAGGTAGGTGATGACTCTGGGGTTGATGTCCACAGCCTTTTTATCAAGCTTCCAGTATTGCCCCATTTCAGCAAGGCCTTCTGCCAGCCACGTAGGCCCTGTCGATCCAAAAGCGAGATGGCAAAAACCATGAGTGCATTCGTGTTGGATCACGCCATGATCGGCGCATGAGTAAAGTACAGCTCGATGGCGGTTACCAAGCGATGAGTTGAAGCAGATACCAGCTCCATTTTGGATCTTTGCGATTCCGGCAGGTTCCTTCAGCAGACCATCAGGCCAAACCGTCAGATCGGAAACGATAAAGCCCTCTACGATTCCACTGGGGATCTGGCCAAAGTATTTGGACAGGATCAGGGACATGGTTTCCAACTTGTCGAGAATGATCCGGGCCTGACGCTCGGAAACATCCGTCATGAACGCATAGTGTTGTGAACGTATCAACCTTGGTTTCTGGGGTTCGTCCGAGAGGTGTCGGTACTTGGCGAGCAACGAATCGTCAATGCTCGCACGTGCAGTGGTTTTGTTGTTGACAGAAATACGAAGCGTTTTGGCGACGATGTCTCCAGTGTCCAGACGAATGGCAATCAATTTGTTTATCTCCGCACCAGCCGCCGCTCGGGCGATGTCATCGCTCTTGAATCCTACGATTGCATCTTTTGCCAAAGGAATGGACAACGTGGTCTTTCGGACATACCCGTTGTTTGCCGGAACTTTGACCACCAAACGGCCTTTGGTCACCCGTGCCACCTGAGCGACGATTTCGCACATGGAAGGTTCAGTCGATTTTGTTCCTTTTTCGATGACCCTGATTCCATTGGGATGGTCGTTTCCGCTGACCAGAGAAAGATCAGATACTTCATCCGCCGTACGGCCCAGGCGGCTCAACTTGCATTGGAAGCGGATGACTTGACCGGTCTGCATGTCATCTGGACTGTAACTCCCGGTGATTTCAATTTCAGCTGGAGATCGAAGGAATTGGCCGCCAGCAAGACGCACGCTTTCTTTATCCGCGGCTTGGACGCGTACAGTGTAGGCTCTGCCTGTTTCATCCTTCACGACCAGCAGGCTGCCCGCTGCAGACTCGACCGTTCCCGTGATGGAGAGTGTCTCCTGAACAACAAGCTGGCTGTTTGCCACATTGGTACAGAATGCAGCCACCAGTAAATGAGTGGCGAATGATAAAACGAGTGGACGGTGCTGCATGAAGTATCTCGTATCATTGAGTGACTGGCTTGGCGCACCCTAACCCAACCGTACACGG
>JAAXJB010000042.1:51507-67841 GCA_012270065.1 Rubripirellula sp.
TCGGTGATCCGCATTCGGATGGGGTGAAAACGCAGTCATCGTTGAAAACGTTGTTGTCTACACTATCTGCCAAGTGTCACGTGCCAAATCCGTTGTTTTTCATTGAAACGAACGCATTGGTCGTACACAGTGGTGAGTCAACTGAGCTGTTCTTCATTTCGAAAATATGTCATGTCAGATCTGATTTCCAGAAAACTATGGTTCCTGATGCTTGGTGTTTCGATGATGATCGGAACCGGTATTTCCCCTGTCCAAGCGCAGGAAAAAGCAGCGACATCCAAATTGATGCACCTGCAGATTGACTGCAGTAATCCAAATCGGGGTTTGATCGAAGCTGAATTGACCATCCCGGTGACGGCGATGGCGAACCCGGGAAAGTTGTCACTCTGGTATCCCAAGTGGGTACCGGGGTCCCATGGCCCGGGCGGTCCGATTGCCAACATTGCAGGCCTTCAGATTCACGACGGGGAGGGGCAACGCCTGAACTGGCGACGCGCGCCCGGCGAAGTCTATCGACTGGAAGTGGAGACACCTGCTGGTACCAGACAGGTAAAGCTTTCGCTGCGCTATGTCGCGAATCAGCCGACCACGACGTCTTTTGGACATGACTGCTTTTTTTCTGGAACCATCGGGGTACTGAGCCCCGGATGTTTGTTGCTGTACCCGGACGGGGCAGATATCGATTCACAGAGAATTGAGGTCAGTGTCAAAAGTCCGGACAGGTGGCATGCTGCTTCTGCTTTAACCCTGTCTGATGAGGATAAGCGTGATGTGAACGAGCACGCATTCCGGAACACTACCCTGCGGACGCTGGTTGATAGTCCAATCATGCTTGGTCGGTACTATCAGAGTCATGAGCTGGTTTCTGATCAGGAACTGTCTCCACCACATACCCTGCACGTGTTTTCGGACGATCAAGACAATGATGCTATCAGCGATGAGTTGGTCAAGAAGTACGCGGAAATGGTCCGCCAGACTTCATTGTTGATCGGATCCCATCCATTTGACCGGTTTGACATCTTACTTGGCATCACGGACAGCTTGCCCAAAAACGGTCTCGAGCATGCAAGGTCAACTTTCAATATTCTGCCTCCTTCGTCATTGAAATCCCCAAGTGCACTGAAGGGCTGGGACCGGTTGCTGGTTCCTCACGAGTATCTTCATGCCTGGTGTGGAAAATATCGACGGCCCGCCGGGATGTTGACGAGTGATTTTCACACACCCAAAGACACGGAACTGCTTTGGGTTTATGAGGGACTTACCCAGTATCTGGGCGAGTTGATCGAAGCGAGAAGCGGTTTGATGAGCAATGATGAATTCAAGAACCGACTTTTCGTGGAGCTGCGTAATGCAATGAACCAGCAGGGGCGGCAGTGGCGTACCCTTGCGGACACGGCTGCAGCCTCACACATCCTGCGGGCAGCGAGTCCCAGTTGGGGAGGATTGAGACGTAGTCAGGACTACTACATGGAGGGAATGCTGTTCTGGTTGGAAGCAGACGCCCGGATCAGGCATCTGACAAACGGCAGCAAGTCACTGGATGATTTCTGTCACTCGTTCTTCAAAGCAACACGTTCTGCAAGTCAACCATCCGCATACAGTCGCGGCGAAGTTGTCAAACACCTCCAGGCCCTTGCACGATTTGATTGGGATGGTCTGATCTCACGTCGAATTGAGTCTTTTCAGCAGCAATTTGATCCAGAAGTTGCAGATCTACTCGGTTTCAAATTTGAAAAAACAAACAGAAAACCCGTGATCCCGGCGAATACATTTCGTCATGGATCAGGGATTGACCTCCGGGATTCACTTGGGGTTTCTCTTTCCGCTTCTGGTGATATTCGAACGGTTTTACTGGACAGTCCCGCTGACAAAGCGAGGTTGGCTCCGCAACAGAGCATTGTTGCTGTTGGAGAATACAAGTGGAGTGCACAGCGTCTGCTGGATTCGGTAGCCAAAGCCACCAGTGGAAATCCCGTCGAATTGCTGGTTTCTGACCACGATCGAATCAAACCAGTCCAAATCCAATACTATCGCGGTTTGGTGTACTGGAACCTCAACCGCGATGAATCAAGAAAAGACTGGTTGTCGGAAATCCTGAAACCCCGATCCACTGAATGATTCCTCCTGTGCCTGTCCATCACGAAACACAATGACAGAGTGATCCAACGACACAGTGATCGTGATCCAATGACCCAACTCAACCGTTCCCTGTTCTCTGATCATTTGGAAAGATCAAAGCAGGCACCCTCTTTCGTGCTTCTCACATAGAGCCGGCCATTGCTGAATGCTGGTGTGGACCAGCATTTGCCATCGATGGCCTGCGTCCTGCCGACTTCTTGGTAAGCGGCCGGAGAAGCATCTACGAGAGTCACCACACCGGCATCAGACAGGACCACCAGCTGCTCACCGACAAGAATGCAATTACCGGGCCCGAAGCCTGGTTGAGACCATTTGATCTCGCCTGTACTGAGTTCAACACATTGGAGAGGTGCTCTTCCATACTTTTTGAATTCAAAAATTCCATACAGGTGACCACCGTGGACAATGGGAGTACTCCAGTGATTCATCAGCTCATTTGCCTTGAACCATACTTCTTCTGCTTCCTCTGATTCATTGACCGAGAATAGTCCAGCCCCTACGCCATAACCAGCCGAGCAATAAACCTGATTCCCATCAGAAATTGGAGATGCTGCTGTGGAGACGCTGAAGGGAAACTCGGATCTCCAAAGCTGTTCACCTGTTTCAGCTGCCAACGAAACCAGTCCTGACTGCATGAAGAAGATGACTTGCGGTTTTCCATCAATGGTGGTGAAGTGGGGTGTTGCGTGTGTCATCAGGTCATCGCCTGTTTTCCATAGCACGTCACCTGAATTCTTGTCGAACGCCAGGAAAGTTTCGCCCGGACCACCACCGCTGACAAACAGCATTTGATTGTGCAACAAAGGAGACGTTGCGTTGTACCATTTGATGTGTCGTCCCGCGAATTCCTTGACAACATCATGTTGCCATATGACCGACCCATCCTTTGCGTCGAGGCAAGTCAGAATCAGACGTCCATCGTAAACGTAGACACGATTCCCATCGACTGTTGGTGTGTTTCGGGGACCGTCACCGCCGCGGTTACCGCTTGCTCCTGCGTTGCCACCGTCGTGTCCGTAGTCACTGGAACTCAATGGTGCAGCCCAAAGTTCCTTGCCAGTTGTCGGATCCAGTGCGATACAGGTCTCACGGTTTTCACCATCATGTTCTCGAGTGATCACTGTGTACACTGCATTGTCAGATACCGTGAAGGAACTGAAACCCAATGTTGTCGGCACCTTCCAGACTGCTTTTTGCATTCCAGCCTGGAAGCTTTTGGCGTCAATTGATTCTGACGATTTTCCGTCACCCTTGGGGCCACGGTATTGATTCCAGTCGGCGGCATGGAGTGGAATCGAAACGAGTATGAAGCAGGCAAAGGCAGGGAGTGACTTCATGAGTGAATCCGAATGTGTTCCGTTGGAAAACTGACGTGATCCTGCAAAATGAGGACCTCGTCGTTCATTGTATACCGTCAGCGGAAAACTTAGATTCTGTTTCGTTGCCGGGCTAGGGGAGAGTCGGGAGATGTGATCCGGGTCTTGACCGAAATACGGACGAAGCCGTGCTTTTTACTTCGCGGTCGAATCTGATCCCTGAAACGGAGACTGATACGCATTTTTCCATCTTTTGTCGGTTGCCAGCAGGTCCGCAATCAACTCAGAAATGGCTTCAGGATCGGCGGGTTCATGTTCCAACTCGTGCTCGAGTGAGTTCAGCTTGGTACGTAGCAGGAAACCTTGCATGCGCTGATAGGGAGTGATATGTCCACTTCGTAAATAGACGCCAACCTCCATGCGTCTGGACCATTCGTCCCAGCGCGGGATCCAGAATTTTGCGTGATCGTAGTCACCACTGGTGGCACCAGACAATGCATCAGCACGGATGAATCTGATTTCCTCGAGGCACTCTTCCTTCGATGGGTAGAATGCGTAACACATCACAACGCTCAATGCGATCAAGCCCAGGATGAGCGTACCACCTACCACGTTGGGGCTCACAATTTTGTCGAGTTTCAGATTGACTGTTTCAGGTGATTCACTTGGGGATGTGCTATCGGCTGGGGTAGATCGGGCAAGCTTTGATTCAGAGATACCAACAAGCCGCAGGATAATACCTGCAAATCCAAGAAAGCCGAGCATTGCCACCCCGATCTGCTCAACAAGACCGAACTTTTCACCCAGTTTTGCGATGGCAAAGTCTGCTGAAGAAGAGTCGAGGTGATGAATGGGATTCGTGTAAACATCAAACGCGTGTGTGTGGGGTGACGGGTTCACTCCTGGAGGAATCAATGGGCGATTCACGGCGTAGGCAATCGCAGTCACGACGACCATCAAACAGACAACCCACACAAAGACACTTCGTGAGCCAAACTGTCGTGCCATCCAACCAATTGTGCCCAGATTCATTCCAGCCCCGAGCACAAGCAGGATGAATGCGGCACCGGGCGAATTGGCATGTTGAAACATCATCCCCAATTGACTCATCGCCAGCATGGGGGTTGCATAAACGGGAACTGATACGAACAGCATCCGTGCTGGTGCCCACCAATCATCTCGACCCATGGCTTCACCGAGTGATCCCCAAGGCAGCACAGCGGCAAGAAGACCCACACCCGAGATTGCCAGCAGTGACCATGCACCGACTGGGCCAGCCAATTGGCGACAAGCGTAGACGAACATGGCAACCAGGCGGCGGATACCAATCACATTACCCGATTCTGAGGTATCGTCATCGCTATCATCCACGTCTTTGGCTATTCCGAAGCGATCCCATAGTGCACCCACCACGGTGACGAGGAATAACGAGGCCACCGCGAACATCAATATCACATACGGGCGTGACAGCGTTACCCCGTAGAGTAGTGAGAGCGGGTTGAAAAGCGGTGCAGACAGCGCAAATGCTGACATGGCACCAGCCTTCACTCTTGCCCTTCGCATTTCCAACAGAATCGGGATCACACCTATGCTGCATACCGGCAGCAACATGCCGATTGCCCAGGATTGCGGAAGTGCCCGCAACGTTGAACCACCGAAAACCTTGCGGATCCCAGCTTTGTCAAAGTAGAACCGCAGAATGGCTGCTACCAACAGACCGACCAGAAGAGTTGGTGTGGCTGCTAACAGCGCCTCGCATGTACGAATGGCACCGCCGTATATCGCCTTGAAAAACCATTCGCTCATTCGTTCACCCGCTTCTCGTTTTCCGAAGCGTGCTGCTCATCCCCATGGTCGTGGTCATGATCGTCGTGGCTGTGTCCATGGTCGTGGTCATGATCGTCGTGGCTGTGTCCATGGTCGTGGTCATGATCGTCACTCTGGTATCGATCTACCCGGTCTTTGGGATCAAGCGAAAGCCAGGCATCCTCGGAGATTTGACACAGATTTGTAATTTGTTTGATCCGAGCTTCGTCCCATTGATTGGTATTTTTTTCAATCGAGAGTCGAATTTCTTCGCTGGATTCATAAATGGGAATCCACCGACTCTCATCGATATTGGTGTCGGCAGCAAATTCAGGTGCCCAGGAAATGAGATCCGCCAATTCAGCTTTGACATCGGCGTCCGATTGGTCGCTTTTCAAATGTGTCAATCGATCCCGTATTTTGCCACAGAGATCACCCAACGATCTTGGCATGTGTTCGGCGATCTCATGATGATGTGCGTGATCGTCGGTCTGGTTTTCTTCGCTGGAACACCCACCGCAGGCAATGCAAAGAATGCCAATGCTGGCAGCAAGGATCAAAGTTCGCATCACTTGTACTCCGGTGCGGGAACATCTTTCATGATACGTGCGATTACATCGTCCGTGGCTTCACCGTGTGTTATCAATCGGACAGATAAGACCGGATGAGCGACTTGAGCCACGTCACATGGTGTAACAAAAGATCTCTGGTTCAACATTGCCCACGCCTGTGCCATGGCCTGCCACTGCATCATTCCGCGGGGGCTTACCCCCAGATCGACGGCGATATCGGATCGGCTCGCTTCCACCAGATCAATCAAATAATCAGTGACACGCGGATGAACACTGACTTGCTGAACTTTCTGCTGCAATACCACAAGATCTGCGAGCGAAATGGAAGTTTTTGGAGCTTCATCTTCCTTGTCGTGTGAATGAACCTCACGATTAAGAATCTGCCGTTGAGCCTCGCGGTCCGGGTACCCGATCTTCAATTTGATGGCGAATCGGTCAAGTTGCGCCTCCGGCAATGGATAGGCACCATGCGAATCGATGGGATTCTGTGTTGCGATGACGAAAAAGGTTGGTGACAGGGCGTGGGGCTTGCCATCAATGGTCACTTGTCGTTCAGCCATGGCCTCAAGCATGGCACTTTGTGTTCGCGGTGTCGTGCGGTTGATTTCGTCCGACAGAAGCACATCGGCAAATACCGGGCCCTGATTGAACTCAAATTCCCGTGTCTTCTGGTTATAGACACTGAAACCCGTGATGTCGGCAGGCATCAAATCAGGTGTGCACTGGACACGCGCTAGTTGTCCCTGAATGGCTCCTGCGATTGCCTTGGCGAGAGTTGTTTTTCCGGTGCCTGGCAGGTCATCCAGCAGCAGGTGGCCCCGCGCAAGCAGGCACGCGATGACCATGTCTATCTGTTCATCTTTACCGAGCAATACATGACGCAGGAATGCCTGCAATGAGGCAACCTGTGCTGTGGCGGTGGGACAGGGAGCACCCGATTCGGATGTTTCCTCGTGAGTCGTGTTCATGATGTGGTTTTATGATTGAGGGACATGATGGTGCGCACCCGGAGCATGTTTACCAGTTGCAAGGCGTCTTGATGCACCAAATGATGACCGTGTCCAAAAAAGAGTAAGTCAGCGGAATCGGTAAATCGCTTCACAGCGTTTGTAAAGCTCATGTCTGTCTTGACCAGATCTTCCAGCCATACACGTTGGGACTTTCCTGTTGGCCGCGCTGAACCGGCCAAGCGTGCCCGTGTTTCGATGATCCGAACCGCCAATCTGATTTTTTGCCGCGGTTTCATCCAGCCGGAAAAACACCAGATGCCTGACAGCAGGCCATCGATCCAATATCGTCGTGTGAAAAAGAGACCGATGATTGACAGTGTTGATACCAACGCGAAAGGCCAATGAGCAGTTGCCAGTTGCTGGGCAAGCAGTAACCAGGACGGCTGGTAGTGTGGTGGGAGGTATCCGGGTGTTGGTTCAAGCTCGAACCAACGCCCATCATCAAGCTGTACTTCAGCCCAAACATGCACATCGTCAGGCATGACATTTGAATGTCCGGCTGTGATTTCGTACGCATCGGGACGAACATAAAAGCCGGTCACCAGTCGCGATGAAAATCCGAGTTGCCGTGCCATCAAGGCTGCAGTCGTTGCAAATAAATGATCTCCTCCCCGGCGTGTTTGCAGAAATTCAGTCAGCGAACCGGCTGTCCCGTCACCTTGTCGTTCAAATTTGAATCCGGTGCGTAGTTTCTGGACACAGGCAAACAACTTGTCGGTCGGTGCTGAATTGGCCAGCGTTGCTGACTGCACAAGCGACTCAACCAGCTTCGTGGTGGCAGGGTCCAGCATGTCTGCATTCACAGAAGTGTTTTTCGATTTCAGATGGTCCCGTATTTCATCTTCCATCAGCTCTGCGTAAGCAACATGCACGACCGTCAGCGGAGGTACTTTCTCTCGGCCCGGCATGAAGAAGCAGCCATCCTCGGTGATCGCGAAGAAATCCTGCCGGTCGATCGCTTTGATGTGGATCCCGGCCGTGAGCATTGGAACTGGCAGTCGCTGGGAATCAAGGCCGATGATTTTCAGCAGGCCGACCGATACTGAGTCCGGACTTCGCAGGAACCTTGCCCGCGTTGCCGGATCAAAGAACCAGGCAGCATCTCGGATGTCGATCCGAGTGAGTGTCGATTTTCCCAGGTTTCCAGATTGTGACCATTCATGACCATCAAAGGTATCGTAACGTTGCATTGCCAGCCGAATACCTGTCGGTCCGTCCCACTGAACAATGCTATTGCTGAGTACACTTTCGGCATGCGTATGTTTTTTTGCAGGCAACCGGTCCGTTGAGAAACCTCCCGTGCCCTGATCCGATCTCGCCGCTTTCTCGTGCATCGGGATGAGATTCTCATTGTTGAGTCCCTGTCGCCGTTCCGAGACATTCTTCTTCTTCTTGGGAGGACCCAGAGAATCGTTGAACATATCGAACAGGGTCGACTCGGTGGATTCCAGAAAAATGTCCGAGTCAACCGCGCCAAATGATTCTGCATGGTCCTTGGCCGCAATCGCGTCATCGCCCGTTCCAACGCCACTACGCGCTGCAGGGTCGGACCAGGCACTGCCACCGCTGGTTGGCATGAAACCAAACTCAAACCGCTTGGTTGATGGGACGTGATCTCTGATCATATAACCACCGATGACCAGCACCACCAAAGCAATGATGATGATTCTTGGTCTCAATGACCAGGTCCGTTCTACTGATTCCGGCATTGCAAGATCGAGCCGTTCCCACCGATTGGCAACCAGATGCCAGACGCAGATCAGCATCCACAATAAAGGCAACAGGACAGCATTCTGGTCATCCGAGATTGATGCGCAGAACAGGACGAGAAAACCACTGGTCACCAAAGACAGGGACCAGACGCGCCGAGTAGCATTTGCGACCGCCATACTCAGTGACATTGCACTGAACGTGGTTAAAGCTGATATTTCAAACGGAATCGGCGATCCATAGAGGCGCGCAATGAATGCGAATGCAATCGGTGTTAAACACAGACACGCGATGGTGATGTTGGTTGCAAGGCTGGAATGGCGATAGGAACGCGTCCAGGTCTGCAGAATCACAGCCAGTGCAAAGAGTATGCAGATGCTTGCCATTTCTGACAGAAACCATGCTTTGGGTTCTGCAAAAAATCGGAAAGGCACAATCGCTGTCAGGCCCAGAAACGCCAGCACAACGGTTTCGATTCTCCTACGCGACCAGATTTGCATCACGCACCTCTGGCCATAATGTCAGCAATTGCAATCCTAGGTCCGTGTCAGCAGCAATCACTTGATGCATGTGCTGTTGAGACAGCCGTCGGTTTGCATCGGGGTCTGCTGCGCAGACAACGATGTCGCCATCCTGATTCGACGAAATTGTGATGGATAACCGGTTGGGGCGAGGGGCCTCCACTTGTGGTTCCCCCAGTCCCTCGGCCGGCACCTTGGCCAGAGCATCCATCATCTGTACAAATCCATTGCGCCCCGGCATCACATGAATGACCTGCTTGCCAATTCGGACAGTCAACGAGATGGAAGAATGATGCAAATTGGCGAGGACACTGGCAGCGACACGAATACGTTTTGCCAATTGTTCACGTTCTTCAAATGCCCCCACATCAACAATCACCTCCACGTTGCAGGATTGGGGCGCGCTTCGCTCAGTGACTACCAGTTCTCCATAACGTGCGGTCGCAATCCAGTTGACGTCACGAAGGCTGTCACCGTTTCGATAGTCACGAATTCCAATGAAGTTGCCCGCACGCCCACTGCGTTCGCCTTCACCCAGTTCGGCCGTGTTTCGACCTTTCAGGACCGCTTGCCCAGTGATGGGATAGACTTTTGGCCAGACAGTGATTGGCGTGATGTCTTCGAGTTTGCGTTTCGCTGTCCAGATTCCAAACGGAAATGAACAGGTCAACGTTGCGTCCCCATCTGGATAACAGCCTCTGAAATCCGGCTGGATTGAAAAGCGGTAGGTTGAAGTGGTTAATCCACGTACAAAAGCCAACGCTACCGTCGGGATTTTGTCTGTATCCACCTGCTCGCATGAGCGATCCAGAAATCCTTCGACAGATAGACCCCAAAGCGGCATGGGCAGCCAATTCCGGATCGAGAATTGCAATTCACACGGGTCATCTTCATGCACCTGCGGATCTTTTGGTCGCAGGGAACAGGTCACCGCGCGTACTGCTACCGCTGGCCAGACCATGCCAACTGCGATGACCGATGTCAGCGCAGCAGCGAGTGTCCATCCGATGGGTGCAAAGTAGAGTCCGATCAGGACACTGATGCACGTTGCAAGCACAAACCAGCCAACCGGCTCTTTCAACCAATAAACAAAGCGATTTGCTGATGGACAAAAGTCAGTGGTCAGGAAACGGGCTACCCAACTTTTGCCTTTACGCAAATCATGGAACGTATCCATGGAACCGCACCTCTGGTACAGATAATCACAGCAACTGAAACTCAATTCACCAAGAGCTTTCAGACTTGTGGTGGTCCACGGACTGAGATGCTGTCCAGAAGAAGAGACGGGAGTGGGATGCGTGCCGGGTTGTCGGTGATGACTTCGACAGCTTCCACCGCCAGGGTCGTGGGAACCGCCGTCGTTACAACCCCATTGCGGAGGGTGAAAAAGTTCTGGCAGATACTGCAGCGTTCGTGATCATGTTCCACGGGGGCATGATCGTGATCAGGTTCCGAGCCAGTTTCGGATGTTTCGTCCGCACAATGATGCCAGTGCGGTTCTCCTGTCCGATGGGTATCCGCGTGTCCATGGGAAGAGTGACAGCAGGATGTCGTGTGTGGTTTCGTTTCCACATCCTCGGTCGCTTGTGCAGAGCAGCACTTTCTCCCTGCGTCAGCACAACCCACATGCAGCCAACCAGCGACATTGCTGAACAGCAAGGCAGCGATGCAAAGGCCGGCAGTAAGAGGGCGAAAAATGTACAAGAAGCGACTCTTGAGAAAACGTTCGACGCGAATGGCAGAAAACCCCACTCAGGAGGTAACCGGCACCGCAAAAATACGACTATCAGACTGCCATGGGTTGATACGTTTAGTCAATGCAAATGTTCGCTTCTTGTTTAAAAACACGCGAATTTAACGGTTTTTGTCTTCATAATGCGATCGTCGTCGGTTCGGGCTCTGGATCACCTGGAAATTCCCGAGGGAACCCGAGACAGATGTTGAAAGAAGATACCCATTGAAAGAGATGTGCTCGGCACCCAAGGAGCATTTCGTAACAGTGGACATCTCCGGAAAAACAAAGGTCAGGTAATCCGGTAATCATTTTCCACAAACCTTCGACAGGCTTGCCCGGCAAGAGTGTGGATTGGGCTTCTTCGCTCCTGATGTGATCCATGTTTGGCCAGCCACTGGTGTGGTCGTGCCTTGCACCGGCTGACTGATTGGGTTTCTGCATGAACCTTGATGGGGAAGGCACTTGGCAGATCCTAAAAACGCCCACCTGATTGGGGAGACTGATTCAAAGGAGCCACGCCTTTCCATGAATGCCCAATTTGTTAGTCTGATTTGTTGTTGGAGGTACTTGGGTGTTTGACGTTCCGATCAGTATCTTTATCTTTCTCGTTGGCAGAAATGTGTGATTGGATCACTCTGACTCCGAGCTTGTCCGGTCGTCGATTGAATACAGCCCGTGTCAGTTGAAACCTGTGTCTTGACACCCATTTTTGACGGCCTGAGTCCACGATCGGTTTGAGGATTGCGCCATTCGCTGTTGTGTAATATTTCTGTGTGACATTTCATTGAGAGGAAAGTGAAACCCGTGTATGACAAAAACAGAATCATCTATCAGTTGGAACGAACGCGGGTTTTATCTCTTCAGATGATTGAGCGTGTTCCCCATGATCGATGGTTCGAAATGCCATCGGGTGTGACACATGTCGCCTGGAATGTTGGACACATGGCAATTGCAGAGTATTTCCTGGGCCTCGTCTTCATTCGCGGTGCACACGATGGCGATCGTGATTTCATTCCCGAAAGTTATGTGGAACTTTTCGGATATGGTTCGGTCGCTACATCGGACGCGAGTGCATACCCCACTCCATCAGAGATACTGGAAGTCCTAGGATCGGTACATCGCACGCTGCTGGATGAGACCCGAGCCATGCCCGCCGAAGAACTCGATGAAAAATGCATGTTTCTCGAAGGAGAGTTTGATCATCACCCGATCTTCGAACAGAAGGGCGCTGCACTGGAGTGGCTCACTTATCATGAACACGTACACATAGGAACGATTGGACTTCTGAGACGTGAGCTGGGATCAAAACCCATTGAGTATTTTCAAGAGTCACGCGAAGGAAAACGTTTCGTGTAGATTCAACGGGAGTCGAAGGCTACGTCAAAGTTCAGCAAGAAGTCTGTTCCATGCTGCGATTGACTTGCTCAGGTTCGTCCGTTTATCGCCGGGAACACCATAGCATTGCAGCCCGACAGGACCCTGGAAATCCATTTTTTTGAGCGCACGCAAAAGTCGCAGTTGGGGAAAGTTGCCCTGGTCCAGTGGCCTGATAAGCTCGCCCCAGCCTTGACCTCCCAGCGTGGCACCACAGGTGCTCACCGCGAACAGTCGTGAACCTGCGTTTTCAAGAACCAGTTCCAGGTCCTCGGCTTTCTCGTTTTTCAGAAAATGGCAAAGGTTGAACATCACGCCCAGATTGGGATGGTCGACCTGGGCGATCAGTTTCATGGCCTGAGGCATTGTGGCGATGTCATTTCCATGATGCGGATACAGAGCCACCCGGATTTTGAGTTGACTCGCAGTTTCGGCAGTCTGACGGACTGCGGCCACCGTGGCAGCTGTTTTTTTGCGAACTGTGATTTCAATGAGTGCATCACGATTCGCCAGTGGCTTGATGAGTTCTGCTGCGATGGGCGTATCTCCCACGTTCAGGTAGACGCTGAGTACTTTCATTCCTGCCTTGTCGAATGCAGCGATCCGTTGAGCGAGTTTTTCACCTCCTGAAAAAGTTTGGCTGATACCGGCATAGCCCAAGTCACGCAGTGTCTTTGCATCCTCGTCCAAAGACCCAAAGCTTACGCCATTTTCAAAAGCGTAAAATGCAGGTGAGAATGAATGGGACTCTGATTGCTGCCCAAACACTGGTGACAGGAACAAAAAGCTCATCGCGAAGAGGGTCAACATTCTGTTTTTCATGGGTGAGTCTTTTTCAAGCTGGTTTCAGGTCTGCGAGGATGCTTGGGATGTCTTTGTGTTGGAAAACCGACTTGACGTTCACAGCTTGATGGTGGCATTTTCGCGCGCAGGCTATGTCCAGTTCGGGTCGTTCCGCATGGCTCATGGGCACCATCATTGTTTTCAAACAGGTGGCATTGTAAGCCACTAAGTACAGATTCTGTGAAGTGGACATTTTTGGTGAAAAGCTGGATTTCGACTAGTGCATCCACTAATTTGTTGACAACAGATCAACCATGATTTGGCGGAGTCACGCGGTCTGACTGGAATTGGATGAACGCGTGTCATCAATCAGTCTTTGAGATTGGCACCGTGTATCGCTTCATATTCCTTCAACAGATTCGTATTTCCCATGCAATATTTTGTCATTGGTGTTCTGGTTCTGGTCGTGGTCGCAATCGCGGCCTATTACATCCTGCGTTTCATGAAGGGAAAACTTGAGCTGCATTTGAACCGCAGTTCGGCCGCATCAGGGGAACCGATTCAAGGAACTTTGCGAGTCGAAGCAAAGAAAGAACTACACGGCAGACTGAAAGTGTCGTTGGTTTGCGTTGAAGAGTATCGGGAATACAAATCAAACCATGGGGATGATGACGAGGAAGGCGATCGCGAAGAAGTCAACCGCGAAGAGATTTTCCGGAAGGAACACATTCTTGAAAAAACGGGTACGTTTTCCCCGGGAGATCCTCAGGAATATCAATTTGAAATGATCGTTCCGCATGCTTCCGATTTCACGGGGCGTGGTTCCGGAAGTGCCGGAAGAGGCATTGTGGGCACAATGTTGAGCATGGCTGACGCATCAGGCCATGACCGCAGGGAATACCATTGGCATGTTGAGGCGCGGCTTGATGTCAAAGGCGTTGACCTTTTTGCAAAGAAGAGAGTGAACGTGCGACTGGCTGACTAGTGTACGTGATAGCGATGCCTGCCGTTTGATTCCTGACTGACTCATCCTACTCACCTGTTTGTCATTTCAATTGAGTCAGACACGGTTTGCAATCCAGTGAGGCTGGTTGACCAGTGAGTGGTCGATCATCATGCAGATGGACGGCCACTTGATTCTGCCAACGCCAGGTAGCCAGGTGTCAGTTGCCGTTCGGCTTGATCGCCAGGATCGCTCTTTCTGCAGCTTTTATTGCTTGTGATTGAGCGACGGCCTTTCCACCGTAATCATTGCTTTGTTTCAGCTTCTCAAGTTCGGGCAGGGCAGATGCTGCGCGGGGACCAAGAGTTGCCAGCGCATCAGCTGCAACCTGGGCAGTGAGTGGGTCACCTGCCAAAGCTGAGGTCAAAACAGGAATCGCCTGTTCGTTTGGTCCAATGGCGGCAATCGCATTGATGGCCTCCTCATACAGATCGCGGCTCTCGCGGTAAGATCGTCCACCACCCTGTTTTTCTTTCAGTGATACTCGGCCGCGACCAGCAATTTCGATCAGTTTGGGTAGTGCTGTGTGAGCGGGTGGTCCGATTTTGGTAAGAGATTTACATACTTCCAACTGGTCCCGATTCAAGTTGACTGACAGCCGTGTGTTAAGAAACTCGATAGATTCAGGTTTCTTTGCACCAATGAATCCCAAGGTCTTAACAATACGCGACATGAGTTGCTCGTTGGCTGTCGCCGCCGCTGTGACCAGAAAATCTTCGACATCTGTTTTGATTTCCGCGAGGGTATGTTGGAGCTTCAGCACAATTGATGAATCCGATTCCACCAATAGCTGTTCCGCGAGAGGCGTCCCGATTGAGCTAGCCTCAGTTCCCAAACTGCTGAGATATTCAAGAGCGTCATAACGGATTTTTTTCTGTTCGTTATCACCACCACGGATGATTGCCACCAGTGTCTCCAGTTGCTGATCTTGCGTCTGATTCTGCAATCGTTTCAGGATTTCCATTCGCACATTGGGACGCAATGACGGTGGATTATTATTTGAACTATTGGGTCCTGAATTCTTTACCATGGCAGCTGGTTCACAGCCCAACGAGATGGCGACAATCAGGATCAATACTGTCAAGCTGCTGAGAGAATGGGACATGGTCTACGATCGTTGGGCTGAGTTGGTGAATGACTGATTTGGAGGTCTCAGATAACTAACGCCTGATCGCCGAGTTTATTTGGTTTTTGAGAAAATAACCATTTGATTGAATGTGAAAGGCAGTTCGTATGCCTTGCATGCCCAGATTCATCGGTTGGTTCTACAGCAGTCGTTTTCAGGTGAATGTCCCCTGCTTCTCATGCTTTCTTTGGAAAAATTCTGTCTTTCCTGAAAGAAGGCCCCGGTGCCCGGGTAATTCCTGCAAGTCACGGACACCGTTGTTTGTGAATTTGTTGCTCCAGCAGGAATCCCAGTCATGAAGAAGTTTTTCTTTGCCGCGATAGTTGTCTGTTTGCAGAATTTGGCATTGGCACAGGTCAATGTGGTTGGTCTTCCTGATACCGGAAAGTCATCCACGGTGACGGCGTTCTATACAAACGCCAATGGTGCTGATACAGCCGGTGCCATGGTTCATGTCTGGTACGCTTCACATCATTCGGGTGTGGCTCATGATTCTGCCATGGTCATACCAGTCAGCCCTACGGATGGTCTTGCCGAAGGCGGTCAGATTCCTGGCGGTGGGGGACCGCTTTGGCGTCTCAAAGTGAGTGGTAATACATCGGGTGCGCCCTGGCGGTTTGAGGGTTGTACCCCGTCGCATCCCGCTCTATTTGAAATCTCGCGAATTGAAATCTCGTTGCCATTCAGTCAAACCGCTTTCGATCGCGTCAGTCTTCTTGGGTTGAACACAGCCGGTTCATCGGCCGGAACTACCTTTGCCAATGGTGCAACCAGCACGCCGGGTTTTGGGCCGATGATGGTGACTTACCGTTATGTGAATCCAATGAAGCTGTCTCCGGCTCTTACCCCCGTTGGCACGCCTCCTAAAGGAGATGTTTTTCAGAAGCTCGATTTGAGGTTCTACAATCCTGTTTTTACGGCCGGTGGCTTTGATGGAGGTTCCTGGATTGAGTTTTTGGTCGACACCGACCGGTTCTTGCCATGAAGTGGCCTTGGGTCACGTATTGGAATGGGAATCGACGAAGTGTGAGAGCCTTTGCTGTATTTCCAGCCCTCCATTGGTGATTTGATGCAGCGCGTGCACTGATCAGGTTGATCACTGATCAGCTTGTTCAGTGAGCATCGGGCGTCAAGAATGATACGTCTACCGGGCTTCACTGGTCCGTGAGTGTCAGTCGCAAGAATGTTCAGTCAGTCTCACCCCGTGGTGGGTTGGCTGGACGGGTTGGGTCGCCGCAG
>JAAXJB010000042.1:67941-72663 GCA_012270065.1 Rubripirellula sp.
ACGGGTTGGGTCGCCGCAGATACGACGACTTGGATTCCTTTTCAGCCAGACAATGTTCCAAATTGTTTCGCACAGGCAAGCCAGGCAATGCAACGGTGAGTGAACTTTGGAGCGACATCTCTTACAATAGCCGGCGACCTCCACATCACGATGGACAGATCGATTTCCGTATTCTGGTGGAGAGTATTTGATTGATTCACTGGTTGTCGCGCATTGATCACCAGATTTGATAATTCTGAATGCAGCCGGGCATATGAAAAAAGCAGGGTTGATCGGCGTTGGATTACTTGGTTCGGCGCTTGCGAAGCGATTGACGGAAGCAGGATTTGAAGTGCATGGATTCGATACGAATCCGGAAGCACTTCAAAATCTGTCTGATGATGGAGGTCTGGATGGCGGTAGCTCAGCGGATGTCATCAGGAACTGCGATCAGTTGATGCTTTCGCTTCCGACAAGTGATGTTGTAACGCATTTTGTGGATCAGCATCGTGATGAGTTTCGTGAAGGCCAAATCCTGCTGGACACAACAACAGGTGACCCCCGTCATGCAGTGCTGGTTGAGCAGTCCCTTGCCGAGCTAGGCGTGCGGTACCTTGAGGCGACGGTGGCCGGATCCAGCATGCAAGTCAGGACGGGAAATGTCGCATTGTTTTTAGGCGGAGATTCCCAGATCGTTGAAAAAGCGGCACCATTGATTTCAGCAATCACGTCAAAGTCCTTTCACCTTGGGCCGGTTGGAACGGCATCGCGATTCAAGCTGGTACATAACCTGTTGATTGGTTTGAATCGTGCGGTGTTGGCAGAGGGCTTGGCATTTGCCGAAGCCCTCGGATTTGATGCTGGCGAGACACTGCAGATCCTGAAGCAGACGCCTGCTGCATCCGGCGTGATGGAAACGAAAGGTCAACGGATGGTGGAACAGAATTACGAACCTCAGGCAAGGCTATCCCAGCACCTCAAGGATGTCCGCTTGATTCTTTCATCAGCTGAACTCGCAGGGTCGAAAATACCACTGAGCGAAATTCATGAATCACTGCTTGAAACGTGTCAGCAACTCGGGTTCGGTGACTCGGATAACAGTGCGGTGATCGAAGCCTATCGGAATTCGAGCTCCCAGGTTGACTGATGATTCTGATTCAAAATGTTTTGTTGGCCGCGATTCCCGGGCTGAACTGGATCGATGGCGTGGTTGTGGTGATCTACCTTGTCGGGATCACCGTGATGGGTGTCTGGATGGGGCGACGCATCACCGGGATCGATGAATTCTTCATGCCACGCAAATTTGGCAAAGGCATGATGATCATGCACGCCTTTGGTACTGGCACTGCGTCGGATCAGGCTGTCACGGTTTCCTCGGCTACGTTTCGATCCGGGATCAGTGGGATCTGGTATCAGTGGCTGTGGCTGTTCGTAACGCCTTTCTATTGGTTGATCGCTCCCATTTTTCGACGTTTCCGCGCGATAACTACCGCTGATGTCTATGAACTGCGGTACGACCGGAGTGTTGCGGTATTGTTTGCTCTGGTGGGCATGGCAAACATGTGTGTCAAGATCGGTTTGATGCTCAAGGGTGCTGGAGCTCTGGCTGACGCTGGAACAGGAGGTGTGATCGACGCAGATGTAGCCATCGTTATCGTCACTTTGATGTTCATTGTTTATGGTGCTGCTGGTGGCTTGGGAGCAGCCATTGTTACCGACTATATCCAGGGAATGATGACGGTCATTTTTTCGTTCATGTTGCTGCCCTTCATTTTCTGGGAAGTCGGTGGCATGAGTGGCATCAGGGAAAGCATGACTGATGATGCGATGCTGTCGCTTGTTGCTCCGGGAAAGATATCGTTGTTCTTTGTTGTGATGATGTCACTTCAGGCACTTGCAGGCATTGTGGCTCAGCCATTTATCATGGGTGTTTGTGCTGCTGGCAAGACAGAATGGGAGGGCCGTGTAGGAATCGTTGGTGGCAATCTTATCAAGCGGCTCTGCACAGCGGCCTGGTCTCTGACGGCGATTGCAGCGGTCGCCTGGTACATCCAGCGAGGAAATTTTCCTGCGCAACTGGACCCGGATGTTCTGAAAACAACTGCCGACGGAATCTACGGTGAAGTGGCGCACACTTTTTTGCCACGTTTGATGCCGGGACTGCTGGGCTTGTTTTTGGCAGCACTGCTTGCCGGGGTAATGAGTTCCTGTGACTCATTCATGATTAGCAGCGCCGCCCTGTTCACGGAAAACATCTACAAGCCACTTCACACAGGATTATCAGACAGACATTACATCTGGGTCGGCCGGGTCGTGTCCGTGCTCGTGGTTGCTGGTGGGGTCGCTTTCGCATTTTGGGTACCGAATATTGTGAAAGCTTTGGAGATCTGGTTCATGATCGCTCCCATGATGGGCCTCGTGTTCTGGATTGGACTTTTCTGGCGACGCATGACGGTTGCGGGGGCATGGGCAACAACCGTGACAGGGTTCCTCGCCTGGTGGGTCACGACTCAGCCATGGTTCATCGCAATGCTGACGACGTTTCCAGCAGCCGAAACACTTCAACTGGTCTGGACCGAAGGGGGATCAGAAACGGTCTACCTGCCATGGCAGATTCTCTTTTACGGCACGGTGGCCTCACTTGCCGGTGTCCTCGTCAGCTTGATGACCAGGCCCGTGGATGCCGAAAAATTGAATCTTTTCTATCGACTCAGCCGTACACCCATCCATCCAGATGAGCAGATCCAGCAGCCATGCACGCTGCCCGCAAACCTGCCCGAGACGGAACGTCCCATGATGGTGACCCGATTCGGGTTGGAGATACCAAGGCCATCCAGAACATCGGTCATTGGCTTCATCACGGTCTGGTCTCTGGTGGGTGCGATCGTCGGTACGTTTGTCTGGTTCGTATCCTGACGGGGCACATTGCTATTTCTGAATACCGATCAGAACCGGATCGTGGTCGGAACTGCGGTAGGCATCTGCATTGTAAAGCGTGGCGGGATTGAACTCTTCGTTGTAATCAAGGAATCGCGGTTCATCTGCATTGATATGCCAGATCGAAGTTCCGGTCACATCTTTGGCAAGAGATCTATTTGCAAACGCGTGATCGAGGTTTCCACATTGACCAAAGTAGATGAAGGAATAGTCAGCGTTTTTTGAACTTGATGAGACAGCTTCCAGCGACTGTTCCTGCAAGTCCACCAATCCACGATCACGTAACACATCGATCGGATCTTCCTGCTGGTATGCATTCAGGTCACCGATGACAAGAATACGTGATTCCGGATTTTTCTTCTCGACCTGGTCGATGTAATCGCAGATCGCCAACGCCTGCTCGCGGCGGGCCTGGTTGTACGCTGCTTGTCCGTCCTTCTTGTCTCGATTAGCCGCGTTGGCATTGCTTCCGCCTCCCTTGGATTTGAAGTGGTTCACGATCACAGTGAATGGCTTGCCTCCATCCTTGGGCATGAATGTTTGCACGATGGGTGTTCGCGCGCGGGCAAAAGCGTCATCGACGATCATCGATACATTGCCCACGGGAGATACACGGTCAGCACGGTAAATGATTCCCACACGAATGGAATCCGTTCCGCCGGGAGAGTTTTTGAATCCTTCCGGAATTCCACATCCGGTGTACAACTCGTCGCCCAGTTTTCTATTCAGGGCACCCACGAGTCTTTTCTCTGCTTCGATGTTGTTTTCTATCTCCATCAGACCAATCACGTCAGCCTGTAATCCAGAGATGGCAGCTGTGATTTTTGCTTCCTGGCGTCCAAGTTCGGATTCAGAATCTGCGCCCCGGGCACCATTCCGCCCATTATCAATCGTGGTGAAATAGTTCAGCACGTTAAAACTGGCAATGGTCAAATCTGCTTCACCGACACCTGGCCGTTCTGGACGAACCGCTGGTGACCAGACCAGGGGTTTGTCTGTTTGAATGATCAGCCGGTTTCGATCTCTGGTCAACCGTCCGGAAAGGCCGTGGACAATGGAACCCACGCGAACGGATGGCTGGGTTTTACCGATTTCCGGAAACAGAGTGAGCGGAAAGACATTCTGTTCCGTCCGTCCATCGTCAACCGTGATACTTCCACGGTCATTCGTTTCTTGAAGTTCAATCACTTTGGCAACATTGCTGTTTCCTTGAGAAGAAGTTGCTGTGGGATCGGCATCGTTCGGATCGACTTGGCTTGTCGGAACAAGAAGTCGGTTTCGCGCCACTTTGATTTGACCACGACGAGCGAGGTCGTAAGTATCGACGATGACCAGATCGCCTTCGATCATGATCTGTTTACCCACGTGAGATTGCCAGTCCACCGCATTCAGGTCACCCGTGATTGATACACGGTTTTCGTCCTGCTTCTTTCCCGGGGGGTCTTGGGTTGTCGTTGATTGACCTAGCGGTGCGCCAGTCGACAGTGAGAGCGAATTACTTGCTGGTGATGGAGTCTCGGTGTTGGTTCCCGGATTGCAGCCAGAAACGAAAAAGACAGAAATAATCAGTGCAGAAACGGGTAAGGATTGGCAACGTAACTTCCGACGGTTGTGGGACGCATCGATCATTGGCATTCGGCAAACTAACAGGTGAAGGAAGCGAAATGGATGTCTCCCGGGAATCATAATGCGCTGGAAGCTAAACGGCGAGCCTCAGCATCGGTGAAAGATCCCACATACCGACAAAGATCATTGACCGGGGTTGAGGTCGATCGATGAAAATGCGATGCGGGCTGAGCCTTGGGT
>JAAXJB010000042.1:72763-84950 GCA_012270065.1 Rubripirellula sp.
ATTGACCGGGGTTGAGGTCGATCGATGAAAATGCGATGCGGGCTGAGCCTTGGGTTGGTGATACCGAGCGTCGTGATACCGAGCGTCGTGATACCGGGTGTTGCGATACCGGGTGCTGCGATACCCAGTCCTGCGTCGAAGGCATTGGAAACCACTTTCCACCGGTCAGGGTCCAGGCATCATGAGTCCGGACCCTGACGGAAAAGTTAACCTGAATTCAGCCCGGAATACCGACAGTTAGCCGGTATTCAATCAGGGTCCGGGGCTGTCGTGGGGATTTTGCTTGTCAACAAGATCTTCTTCCCACTCCCAACTACCGGGGACGATGTCTTCGTCCCAGTCCCAGCCACCGCCCCAGGACAATGGCAAGCTGGCTTCCTCATTGAGTTCTGCTTCCATCCATTCAAGATAGAGCAGCAGTTCGAGGAAATCGTAATCAGCAGGACCAAAACCCGCGCCGGACGTTGCCGGGTTCAACTGGGAACGGGCTCGGTAGTCCCCGGCCTCTGCCAGTTGAGCAGAGGTGAGTCCGGCGAGCAGCGCAAGAGCCGCAGCCCAAGATGCCAATGAACGCATCCAGATTCTCCTTTGTTAGAGAGTAAAGATTAAATGGCGGCGCACCGCCAACACTGGATGTAAGCGTCAAACCGTTGTCTGACCGGCGCACTTTTTTGGAAAAGCATTCTGGCAGTCGATGGACGTCACCTGTTTTCATACCTCGTGAGCGTATTGCAACGTTCGCGAAAGTACAGCAACAGTGCGTTGTGAACTCCGGATCGCGCTGCGAAAGAAATCAAGCTGTGGGCTTCATTTCCTGATACAAGCCAGCACCGGCTTGAATCATCCGCGATTCCCCGGTCTTTTCATGAATTGGGAATCAGTGATTGAAGATGAATTCGTTTGAATTCACCAGTGCCCATGCGATGTTCGAGTAAAAACGTTGAGTGCTTTTCCTGTCATTGAGATCTGAAGCCATTTCCAGTATCTCCCCAAGTTCTGATTCCGCAGGTTGTCTGCTGAGAATACGGATGTAAAGGGCTTTGATGATCTCAGCCGGGTCAGTGTATTCGGTCATCAGACGTGGTATCAGCACGGGATCTCGCTGAAAAGTATCATCCACCGTGCTTCCGTTGATCAGGTGAAGAGCTTGAGACAGGCTGGCGTCGGTTTGTGTCTCACACGTGCAAACGCTTTCGCGCTTTGCCTGCCCGAATGTTGAGAAAAAGTAACTGTTGAAGTTGTCGCGATGGCCGCCCTCAAACATGACCACAGCACGTTCGGCTGTCGATCGGCGGAAGCTGTGCTTGTACTCCAAAGCTTGTGCGAGACAGTCGAAGAGAACATCCGACCGGAGTCGGCGCAGGTAGGCGTGCGAGAAACGTGAATGATCACGCAGGTTGCTCTCATTTGTCCCAGATGAAAGCTGGTATGTCCGGGACAGACAGATGTCACGGACAAGCTGTTTTGGATTGAACGCATAATCTACGGCCAGTCTGCGACCAAGCTCTTCCAACAGGCGTTCATTGCTCGGTGGGTTTGAAATCCGGACATCATCAACTGGTTCGACGATGCCACGTCCGAAGAAGTGGGCCCAAATGCGGTTAGCCAGATTTCTGCGGAATAGCTGGTTATCAGATGAAGTGATCCAGTTGGCAAGCACCTTGCGTGGATCCTTGCCAGATACATCGGCGAGTTCCCCACCGAGAAAGCGATGGGGCATCGGGCTGCCATCCACCAGATGCATGGCTGGTTCCGCATCGATATCGACGAAAGTGTAGTATTCTCGGGCCTCTGTCCCATGCTTGCGACGGATCCCGGTAAAGAATGATGTGAAGCTGTAGTAATCGTCGATCGTCCAGCGGTCGAATGGATGATTATGGCATTGCGCGCATTGTGTCCTCAGCCCCAGAAATATCTGTGCGGTGTCTTCTCCCAGTTTCATGGGATCCAGATTGCCTTGTGGCAACATTGTGTAGTAGTTCGATGGTGGATTGCGAAAGTTCGAGCCGTTGCCGGTTAAGAGTGCGTGGGTGATTTGATCCCATGGTGTGTTGTTTACCATCTGCTCCCGTAACCACTGGTAATAATTCCACCCAGCCTTCATCGAAGTGCCACGTCCCGGGTTGGTGTCAGTAAAGATCCGAAGCCATTCACCCCATTGAGCGGCCCAGAGCTCTCCGAATTCTTCGTGCTGCAGAAGCTCATCTATCACCGCAGTACGCTTCGTTTCGGAATCGCGCGGATCGGATATGAACCGGTGGTATTCTTCGGGTGTGGGTAATTTGCCCGTAATGTCAATCGAAACTCGTCTGAGGTACTGCTGGTCAGTACAGAGTTTTGATGGGCGGATTCGCAGTTCATTCAACTTTGCGTTGACGAGCTCATCGATGTAGTTGTTTGCGGCCGAGTCGGGAAACACGAAATCCCCCTCGGGGAGAACAACAACCTCCGTTCCAACCGTGAATCGGTCAAATCTGGCGAAAACGTGTGTACCGCCGGGCTGAAGACCTTTGATTTTCGCATCGTTACTGATCCTTGCGAGTGCTTCATTATTGGTCATGTAGACCGCCAGATGGGATACGTCCCGAAGTGTCCCGTCCGAGTAATGTGCGAAGACTTGCGCCTGCTGCTCTGAACCCGGTTTATCGAAAACAATTTTTGCTGGCTTCAATTCGAGGCGGATAGGCTCCGGAGTCTCAGCTTCATCACGCGGCGCACCAGCCGAAATCCATCGCAGCAACGTCTGAAAGTATTCACTATCCTGCGAAAAAATACGTCCACCCGAATGTGGAACTTGACCTGATGCCTTTTCGAGTAACAGGCTTTTCTCGGGTGCAGCAAGATTCACCCGGCGACCAATGTACTCCTCAAGTAACCGGTAATAGTCGCCATCCGCGTCGTAACCAAACAAAGACAACTTGAATCCGTCTTTCCCGCGAGCAGCACCATGACATGCACCGTTGTTGCATCCACCACGAAAGAAAACAGGCATCACGTCGTTCTTGAAACTGATATCACCGGCATATGCTGTGTCACGCATCGTCAGACACACTGCCAGAAAGATCAGCGTTCGGAGTGTAACTCCGGGAAATTGCCTCGACCCCATGAAGTCTTTCGCGTTTCGATCATGGATGGTTTTGATGAAATCATTGAGTCTTGTCATGGTGAACCTGATTGTGCTTTTCGTTCTGGATCAACCCTCAGTATTCCGCTTCCTGTCTGTTGATTGATTTTCTGTCCACCGTCACTGATCGTGACCTCGCAGAAGATATCCTTGTATTGACCGACGAGACAGTCTTGACTGACTTGCACCCGGAAGATCGCTGTCTTGTCTCCGTTCTTGACTTTGGGAATCGGTTCCACTTGCTTGACACCATAGGGGAGTCTGCCCAGTCGCAACGTGGCTTCCCCAGAGAATGGCCTGTGTTGAGTGATGACTCCCGTGATTGTTCCAATGGTCTCACGTTCGACGGCTGCCCGCGTCAGTTGCAAGGTGACATAGGGTTCTCCTACACTCAGTGTCACAGATGGCGAACATACGTAATGGAACCCAGCGCCAGTTCGGACGTTTCCACCAGTATTTTCACGTCCGGTGATCGAGATGGGATATTCACCGGGCGTGGCACTGCTTGTTGCACGCAATTTATAAGTGGCTTCGGTCTGACCGGCTCTTATGATCAAGGGCGGCTGCTTGCTCACACCATCGGGAAGCCAGTCCATCTCACAGTAAACATCACCGTCAAAGTCACCATGTCGCGCCACTCGGACGTTCAAGGCGAGTTCGCCGTTCCGGACCAACGGAATTTCCGGACGATCAATTTCAACATCGAATGATGCGCCTTCAACCACGGCCAGCGCCATCCTGCGAGTTCGGTCAAAGTACATTGCATAGCCACCTCTCCGCTGGGTAGCTGGCAGGCACTGGATGAAACCGCCACGAAAGTTCCTCCGAGCATTGGGATCGACCGGTTCCACTACAATGTCAATCAGGTCAGCACCAATGTCAGCATCCTCTGCAGCAGAAAACAGAACAGGAACAATACCATCATTCTGGGTGAAAGGTCGGGCTTGGAACGCGACGCCGGCAGGCAGATTCGTGGCTCGTATCTGCAGAAGTCCATCGTATCGTGAGCCGAAGCCCGGTTGCACACTCACCGGATGCATGTAGCTGTGACCGGGATAAAGAACAATCCGGTCTCGTACAATCTCATCCTGTGAAGGGTATGCCGGAAAAAAGATAAAGGCGCTGTCCATGTGCGGTTGGAACTCAACCCGGTAAATGTGCCGTGGGCCAAACTCGCGACGTGTGTCGCCGATTCCAATTAACCACTCACCATCTGTGTCAGGTTCGAACATGAAAATCGGATCGAGTCGGTCCTTGATCTGCTCACGGTAATGATGTCCAACCAGATCGTGCGACTCCCAGCGAGTATCGTCTTCGTCATATGTCTGAGTGCTGGGATTACCAGGAGCAGGTCGAATCCAGACGCGCGGATCCAATTCCGAGTCCAGCGTTTTTCCGTAAGTTCGCACACGGTACCGTTCTCCGCTTTTCGCCGAAAATCGATACCAATCGACCTCACCTTCAGCCTCAATGCATCCATTGATGGCTATCGGAAGTGAGTTTTTGATCTGTTGCGAAGTGTCAGGGGAGCTGTGCCCAGCGGATTCGAAAATATCACCGAACGCAGCGACATGAATCCGGTTTGGCGTTGGCGGCTTGTTGGAATCGTCGACATTCGCGGAAACTGTATCCTCCGCGGACTTGTCAGGCGTGGATGCATCGGCATACAAGCTCAGAAATTCAGCTTCGAAAGGTCCGGGTGCTGACGGCAGACGAATGTTGGCTTTCAGGTCGCCGCGCGCATCACCGATCAATCTGAAATGTGTCTGTATTCCGGCCGGTCCACCGAGTGGAAACGCGACCAGTGGGCGCGCGAACGACCCGATATGCAGCACATAGTGACGTGGTCGACCCGCCTCATAATCCATTTGCTGGTGCATGTCGATGTAATAACGGCCATCGTTTGGGATGATGACTGAGACAACGGGATCCTGTGAATGGAATGCGTTGTCGTCATTGCGACCAAGTTCGTTTCCCTCTGCATCATAGATACGAACAGCGGGGTCGTTCATTCCACCGTAGTGCAATGTCCCCAGCCGGGCTGCAACCGTTTCCACGCTGATCCGCTGACCCTTGTGGCAGTCGATTGCATACCAGTCATGGTCCTGTGGTTGTGAGTTGGGGACATAGCCATAGATAGTCGAGTTCAATGGAACAAGTTGTGCGGATGCGAGAGAGTCGTTGCCTTGGCCGTTTGTTTTTTTGAATGCGTGTTCTTCAGCGATGACAGGGAAAGGAGTCACCCAGAAGGTAACGAGTTCCGAAAGATTATCGTGTGTGCGAACGCGTAATTGGTATTCACCCGGTTGTGCATGCGCGTCAATCTCCAATGTCAACCGAATCGCTTCGCCATCGTTGACTTTCCGTACGGCTCCGGTCTGGAAGTCCATTGCGTCACTGATTGGGGTCAGGTTCGTGCAACGGATACCGGGCTGATAAAAAAGCACTTCCTCGGGTTGGTGCAGAAAACGGCCTTCGACGGTAACTTCGGTCGTTGTTCCCACTTGTCCAACTTGTGGATAGATTGCCTCGACGGTATAGCCGAGCTGACCGAGTTGGGCGTGTACAGGAGATGGGCAGGCGAAGATTGTATGGGTAAGAAGTAGAAGCAGGCAGTAAAATGCAGTCTGAGGGCAAGTCGCAGGTAAGTGCCTTTCACAGTGATCCTCAGTGTCATTGTTTGCATGCTGCTCCCACGTGGCACAGGATTGTTGCAATGCATCTCTCATTTGCCACCTCCCTCACGACTCTCTTCCGAAGTGCTCAAAGTTTGCGTCCGTGATTTTGAGGCCAGATCGAAAACATGCAGCGAACCATCGAACGTTCCGATCACTGCCGCTGCAGAGTCGTCGAGCAGTAAGGCATTGACTGGAAGTCCGGATTTGACATTGACTTCCAACAGCTTTTCCCCCTCTGGGGACCAGAGTCGGGTGGTACCATCGCGGCCTGATGTCAATAAGCGGCTGTCACGTGCAAAATCGACGGATAGTACTCCAGTTCGGCGAGAGTAACGTGGTGACTCATCGCTGGTGTGAGCTGCGATATTCCTGAGTGGAAAGCCATCTTCCATGCTCCAGAGTATCAGGTTTCCATCTTCGGCTGCACTCGCGACGATCGTGCTATCGGCTCGCCAGCTCAGATCGGTGATCCGGACCTTGTGTTCATCGAGTGTGAATACAATTGCGGCTCGATCCGTTTCCCAGATATTGATACCTCCACTACGATCACCGGTCGCAAACATCTTTCCGTCCGGACTGAACGCAACCGCAGTGATCCAGTCCGTGTGTTTTTTGATGCGATGGAGCAACTTGCCGTTCTTGGTACTGTAGAGTTTGATGATCTTCGATGGTCCTCCCATCGCGACATATTGGTGGTCAGGGCTGATGTCGGCAGCGAGTACCGAATCGACTTCGTCACCGATTTCGGCAACCCGTTTTCCAGTCTCTACATCGAAGAGGACGACGCGTCCGAAAAACGACCCTCGACCACCCGCTGACATCAGCAAGGAACCGTCGCGACTGAATTTTGTGTCATGAATTGTGCCCTCGGGAAACGGCAATGCACCACGAAGAACATAGGTTCTGGAACGTGAAGCTTCACGCGTCAACTGCCGGATCTGATCGTGGCTTAATGCCTTCGAGTAAATACGAAGTTCATCAAGGTCTCCAACAAACGGGTTCAACCCGTTACCACGTGAGGGTGAATTTCCACCAATCAACTGCTGTGTGTCAGGACGTTGCTGAATCTGTTCCAGTGATTCCGGGCATGTCTGCTCGGCAACATGCTGTCCGTCAATGAACCAGTTCCATGCTGAACCAGTCCACGTCGCCGCAAGGTGAGTCCATTCATCCAGTGGCAAAATTCCGACTCTTCCGTAGTAGCTGATGCCGTTGTCTTGGTCTCGAAGAAAAATACGAGGCCTCCAACCCTGTTTGTGCCGCTCAAGAAAAAGTCTGAATCCATTCTCGGACCCGAAGACGTTTGGGTTATTCTCACTCTCTTGCGGACGAATCCATACGGAGATGGTCAGTTCCTTGAAATTGCTGAAGTCAACGGCCGGTGTGACAGGCAATGGTTTGCCATCTGCCGGAAATCGTGCGGCTTTACCAATCTTCCCAGCGAAATTGGTGTTTTCATCTTCAAATGCCCAGTCACGTGCAAGTGAGTTTACGGCGGTTGGTTGGAAGCTCACCGGGGCCGGATCACTACCCTGGTAGAGCAGAATCTGTTCCTGTCCGGACACGGCAAAAAGCGGAGCACCGGGGCTGACGGCCATCGCTTGTGGAATTGGTGGCCGCAGAGTTGGCGTGAGTTTGATTTTCGGCAACAACGTCGGCAGAGGCGCAGGCCTGCCCGATTTTATCGGGGCCGGCATTGTGGTGATGTTCGGGAGTCGGGATTTACCGCCTTGACTTTCGATCAGTCCGCCACGAATCCAGCCAGCGATGAGCTCAATCTTCTCTTTGGCCAGCTTGGGACTCTCTGGCGGCATGGATTCTACACCATCCAGATGAGCCATGGCCCGGTAGAGCTGACTGCTCTCAGGCTGTCCGGGTTTGACGACTGGTCCGGAAGAGCCACCCTTCATCACAGCAGACATCTTCGACAGATCGAGATCTGCCTCTGCTTCGTCAGCATTGTGGCACTTCAAACAGTGGGCTCGAAAGACTGGTTTGATGTGGTCTTCGTAATTGGGGGTGTCAGCGCCGGCGTTGGAAACACAAAAGATCAACATCAATGCAATGACAGACTTCATGGCGATTCCGATCACGCGAGCAACTCTTGAATTACCTTGCCACCGTCAACGATTTCGATTGGCCGATCGCCGGGAGCCATCAGTTCTTTATCCGAGTTGATTCCGATGAGGTGGTAAAGCGTCGCGTGCAGGTCTTCGAGTGGTACTGGTGAATTCGCTGGCTCGGACGATGTTGCGTCGGAATCACCGTAGAACATCCCTTGTTTCAATCCGCCACCGGCCAAGGCGATTGAAAACACCCGCGACCAGTGATCACGTCCCGCAGAAGCGTTGATTTTTGGAGTGCGACCGAATTCGCTGGCAACCCAGATCAGTGTGCTGTCCAGTAGTCCACGCTCGTCAAGGTCTCGAATCAGCGTGGCCAGTGCATTATCAAGTGGCGGCATCTGCTTTTCGTAGTTCTCGCGTATTTGAACATGGTCGTCCCAACCGCCAAAAGTCAGCGAGACGAAGCGTGCGCCTGCTTCTACCAGTCGCCGGGCCAGCAGCATTCTCATGCCAGCCTGTGATCCGTATGGTTGTCCATAATGCCCGTTTTCGAGGAAGCGGCCAAACCCGTACTCCCGCTTCAAAGCATCAGGCTCTTTGCTAAGATCGAAGGCGTCGCGCACAGCTTGTGAACTGATCATGTCATAAGCTTGCTGATAAAAAGAATCCATCGTCTCCAGTGGGGCAGGGTCAGCTTCCATTTCAGCGAACTTGCGATTGACGATATCGCGGAGGTTGCGACGTGTGGTGAAGTCGGAGGAGGCAACACCGGCTGGCAGGCTCAAGTCACGGACTTGAAAGTTGTTACCTTGAGCTGGATCACCGCCAACGCCAAAAGAACCGTATTTCGGACTGAGGTATCCTGTGCCGACGTTTCCAAGAAAGCCCGTCCCGGGAATGGAAATGAATCCGGGCAGACCGTCTCTTGAACCAAATTCGTGATTGATGACTGCACCGACACTTGGGTGTTTGATTGCCGGGCTCGAGCGTCGTCCGGTGATCATGTGATACATCGCTAAACCATGATCCGGTGGTCCACCTGTCACGGAACGAACGACACACATCCTGTCCGCGACTTTTGCACATTGGACCATCTTCTCACTCAGAACAATCCCAGGAATTGAAGTCTTCTGCACACCAAACGGACCGCGGTATTCAAGTGGAGATTCCGGCTTCGGATTCCACGCTTCCTGAGCTGCGATGCCTCCCTGACAAACGATCTGGATGACGTTCTTTGCCGTGTTTTCTTTTGAATCGTAGAGCTTCTGTTCAGCTTGTGCTGACTGTATCCGGAAAAAGTCCCCCAAAGTCAGTCCACCCAATGCGAGGGAACCCACGCGTATGAAGTCACGACGGGTTGATCGCTGGTGCAGCAGAAAATCTTTGCAGCCACGGGGTTGTACACTCATTGGATTCATACCCAGCTCAAAATGCCTTGGCAACATTGAATATCTGAACGTTGTCACTTGCGGTGACTTTCTCCCGTCATGCCGGGTGTTTGAACTATCGATTTACATAAATGCATTGCGATTTCTCTTTGTCCAGCTGCTCGTTCCGTTGAGCGTTCTGCATTGGCAATCGCTTTCAAACAGTCTAATCAAAATTGTTTTTGATGTCTCGAACTCAAAAGTGATTCACTGATGATTCCCGTTTCTGGCAATGTCCATGGTGGTGCGGTGAATGGCGACTACCTTTTCAATGGTTCCGTCTTCATCACGTTGGTACCCACCTGCCAGGTTCCAGGCGATGGGTATTTGATGATGTCGGTAAAGTTCGAACACCATGCGATCACGTTCAGCGAGTTCGTCATTGTCGAGAAGCCCTCCAAGTGGATCGTCTTTGTGTGCGTCGGCACCAGCCTGGTACAGGATCAGGTCGATACCTTTTTCAGCAATCTGACCCAGTGACTCTCGTAGCCATGAAAAATACTGTTGGGCCGAACCAGGCCACTGAAAACCGGATGAGTAATGGAGTACTTCGTCACTGAGCCCCAACCGGTCGATGATTTCCCGCGTTCCATCGCCAGCATGCCAATCGCAGTCAAGGATGGCGACGCGGTTTACATTTGGCCCATCAAGTACTGATCGTGCCGCTACGATCAGACCGTTGAATGTGCAAAAGCCGTGGTTGTTGTCGTAGCCAGCATGATGAAAACCACTGGAAGGTGAGCAGGTGATTGCACGATCCTGAACAGCAATCCGTGCTGCAGCCATGAATGAACCGACAGTCCAGCGTGTTGATTCAGCGACATCAGGGTCACAGTTGCCGTGCCCATTTGCAGTCATGCCATCAAAGATGCACTGGATGTAATCCATGCAGTGAGCAAGTGCGAGGTCTTCATCAGTCGCGGGCGCGAAGTCTTCAATTTCGACCCAATTGCGTTGTGACCAGTCGGCAAGTACAGCATCAGGTTTTTCGCCAGATGGAGAGTATCCGCCACTGGGGCATGACATCTGTGGATTGTAGAACGTCTTGATTCTGTTTGAAATTTTTGCGCACCTTTTCCATGAGAGGCTGGATTCTTCTTGATCACTGGTGGGCAAACGTTAAATCATGTCGATTGGTTCAGCGTGATCATCCCAAACGATTGCTCGGATTCTGGATTCCACTTCGGGGTCGATCGGGAATGCAAATGCATCCTGGAACCAGATGACGGCGAGGCGGGATCCGAATTCGCCAAGCGTTTTACTTTCGAACCACGCAGTGCACTGAATTCTGGGGAGTTCCATCCATGGACGCTCTTTGGCGATGGAACGTTTCGGTACTTCCCTCTCAACGGGTGGAACCAGAAACGGTTCCCATCCTGACTTCTTTTTCAAACGCGACTGAACACCGTCAATGATTAACTGATTCAACCTGCTGTTCGGGTAACCTTCCAGCAAACCGGAATAGGTCAATGATTGTTTCAGATCAGTCAGTCTGATCGTGGTTCGGCAGTCCAGAAGTAAGGCTCCTCGTCTGGGTTCTTCAAATTCTCGCATGAATCTCCTGATGTTGTTGACGGTCTGAATTCTCACCCCGTCATCTAGGCTGAATATCAGGCAATGCAAGTCGCGCAAAATGCTCAATAGCACCGAAAAACAGGAGGTTTTAAAGTGACCAAACGTGTCACACTGATTGGGCCTTTAGGCCAGCGATTTTCAGAGCGCGGTCTTTCACTACCAGTCTCAGATCGAGCGCGACGTCAATCCTTGCATGTTACGCGACTGCTGGGCAGGCAGAGGATTTCGGCTGTTGGGGTTTGGATTCCCTGTCGATGGTCGTAGCATCTATTTTCCCATCACGGACTCGATCACATGGTTCAATTGTTCCCAGTCACGCATGACATGCCGCTTTGTCGAATGATTGAACTTCTCAACATTGTCATCTTCTCGCGAATACCGAAATGTTGCGAGATCAATCGGTTCGTCAGCAAATGCTTCCTGCATCCGCTCGGTGTGTTTCAAACGGTCGTCGACGAACACGATGGCCTTGAATTGTGCAAACCGGTTTTCCCTGGATGAATCTTTTCCACGCGCCAACAGGGTCTTGAGCATGTACCCTTTGTGCTGACCGGCGGTCATGTAGATCCCATTTGAGTACGTGACTGATCTCGGGGATCCCAATCTGTCGATAACCTGTGCATTCAGACCGTGTTCATTCGCGTGCTCTTTCGAATACGGCTTGAAGACACCTCGTTTCTCCCTGATATCGAAAGTCGATTGTGAAATGTCATAGTCATTTCGCTTCAGTTCGCGCTCTGCTGCATCTCGGTATTCCTTTCCGCGTGATGTCAGGATCACGACGGTGATTCTCTGGTTTGTCAGTTCACCCATCATGGCCGGCAATCCGGGTTCCGGTGGATGCATCGCGCTGAGTGAAAAAAGCTTGCCCTGAATTTCAAGTAACTCGACAAAATCATCGGCAACCAGTCCAGGGTGATTCCTGTCCTTCTCCAGAAGAGTCTCCTGCCACGTGAACCATTGGTCACTGCCAAGATCCTGATTCATTGCCAACAGAGTGTTGTCCAAATCGACAACAAGAAGCACGTTTCGAGTACCGTACTTTTTCACAAAGTCGTCAACCTGATCGACAACCGTTGCAAACTCGGTTGTCGTTTTCGCGATACGGACATGATCGGTAGCCGATGGTGCCACCCGTGAGTTGTCACCGACTTCTGTGAACTGGGATTGAGCACAGACAGCGTGCGCAGAAAGTGCGAAACATACCGACATGAGCAGAATAGCGAAGCGACAGTTCATGTAAGGTCCTCTGGCAACACGGAAAAATGGATGCTGGATGAAGTGGCGAAATCAGAAAGGAAAGAAAAAGCGATCTTT
>JAAXJB010000078.1 GCA_012270065.1 Rubripirellula sp.
CATGCTGATCACAGACATGGGCAGGCGGGCCGGAAGTTCTGGAACCGACAAAAGGTTTCCCCAAGGAATCAATCCGGCCTATTGCCCAAACAGAACCTCCGGGCCCTGACGGAAGATCACATCGACGGGAATTCCCTTTTCAGTCAATTTATCAAGTTCAGACTGCAATTGTGGTCCAATCACCCCTTTGGTCTTCACCAGTGAAGCTGCTCCCGGGGATTCCCCATCCCCCTGCAACTGCAACAACACGGACGACAGATCCCGCGTTGCCTCGCGGAATCGCTCGACGTTGACGCGGTATTTTCCATTGGGCAAACGCTCAAATGCACCAGCGTCACGGAAGAAATTGAAACGGATCATATTCGCTTTGCCGTGCGCACTGGAGGCACCGAAACGCACACTCCGAAAGATCCCTGCCATGAAGGTCACGTAATAGTCCTGCAAGTCCGTTTTCAATTCACCTCGCTCGTGCAGTTGATTGATCATATGCAATCCGAGAATGTCGGCTTTGCCTTCCTCGATTGCTCCCGCATGTTCTTTCAAAGTCGTGCGAACTGATCCGCGTCCATCAATGGTATTCTTGATTCCCAAACCATGCGCAACTTCATGGAACATGGTGTTACTGAAAAAAGCATCAAACGTGACATGATTCCGTTGATCATCAGCAATCAGTTCATCTGCAATTGGAATCAGTATTTTTTCAAACTTGGCACGCATTGCATTTTTCAATTGCAATCTGCGAGTTCCTTTTTTCAACTGGACTTGCTCATCATTTGGCAGATTGATCGCAATGGTCTTTGAACCTGCGTTGCAGTCACCAGCATAGTAAATGACGTCATAGGCATTGAGTTCTGTATCTGTTCCTGGTTCTTCCAGTTTATACTTGTCAGGAACAGGCAGGGTTTTCTGAAGATCTGGCAAAAACTTCGAATACTTCGCCAACCGGGCACTCCACGCTTTGTCCTTGATCAAGACGAAGCATTCATGCGCTGTCTTGTAGCCGTAGAGTTTGTCTTCATAGTTTTCAATTGGCCCGATGACCACATCGATGGTGTTATCGTGCATTTCCAACCAGGCCATATCACTTGGTTGATAATCATCCGTCAATAAAGCCTCGGCTCGAAGTACAAGGTAGCGTTTCAGACCAGCATCCTCGGCCAACTCCGCTGCCTGCCGCAACAACTTCGCAGCACTCTGCATCTGTTTTTTGAATTGCTCACGATACGGCACCACTTTGAGTTTCCCGGACTCATCACGCCTGATGAATGTGTACAGGCTATCCTTCCCACTCAAATCTGCAGCTTCAAATTCGGCTTTGGTCATGTCAGCCGGGTAGAAATTTGCTCCGAGGGGTTTTGCATCCATGCCATCCACAAAGGGTGCGTTACCGTCTAGTCGATCCCACGGGCCGTAATTGATCTTCACGAACCTGCGAGTGCTGGCTTTTTTCAGCGACTCCAGAAACTTTTTTCGGGGGCCGTACGCTTCATACCAGAAACAGTTGTCCATGATCTTGCCGGCTTCCATCAACAAGAGAAGCATCTGTCGCTGTTTTTCTGTCAACTGACTGAGGTCGGTCGTCAAATCGACCACGGCGTATTGATCAATCGCTTTGGTGACATCCACGGGTTTCTGACCCATGACAATCGACTGACCAGAAACAGCCAGAAAGCAGATGGCCGCCACAAACTTCACAATTCTGATGTGCATTTCTTTCTCAATGGTATCACTGGTTTTCAAGGCTGATTCGCCCCTGCCAAATCCACGACCCGCCACGGATACCCAGCATGCGAACACCCCAGCATGAGCCGATCTTTCATCTTACCGGATTACCCAGGCTTTTTTGGGCGTGCAGGGAATCGGAACAGATAGAAAACTCCCGGCCAGAAGGCCAAGGTGTAGCAAAACAGAACACCTGTATGATCGTGAATCAGACAATCAGGTGATGGTGGCCTCCACAACAGCTGTTTCCGGCACAAATGCCGTAATCCTGATGAAATATCATGTTTGGCATGATGTCTGCTACCTGTTCGAGGTCTTCTCGTCTTTTCCATTTTTCACAGGAGACAGCTCATGAAATGCCTGACAAATATTTACCTGCTCGTGTTTTTGGTTGGTTTCACTTGCCAACATCGTGCAGCAGCCGAAGAAGGAAAAACAACAGCGACGGGTCTCTTCGATGCGATTGACGGGGGCAGGGTAGACGTTCAGATCATTGCCCTTAGCGCCAAACAGGCGAATGTGTTGATCACCAACCAAAGCGACAAGCCGTTGCATCTTGAACTACCCAAGACAATCGCCGCTGTTCCAGTACTTGGGCAGTTCGGACAAAATCAGAATTTCAATCAGAATCAGGGTGGTGCAGGAGGCGGAAATCAGGGCATTGGTGGCGCCTTTGACATGCGCAACGGTCAGGGGCAGGGGAATCAGCAGGGATTCCAGAATGGTCAGGGTTTTGGAAGGGGCTTCATGCGCATCGCGCCCGGCAAAGTTTGCAAGCTGAAAGCGAAAATGGTTTGCCTTGAACATGGCAAGCCGGATCCGAAACCCAAGATTGCTTATCGGATGATCCCTTTGCAAACATTCATTGATGACCCAATCGTCACGAAAGTATGCGAGCAACTGGGAACCGGCCAAATCACACAGAAGGTCGCGCAGGCAGTCGTTTGGCACCAAGCCAACGAGCTTTCATGGGCACAGCTTGCTGAGCTGGATCAGTTGAAATCAATGTATCGCGGCAACATAAAATTTTTCAGCGAAGACGAGCTCAATGGTGCGAAGGACTACCATGCTTCAGCGATCGCAAAAAAACATGCCGGATCATTGATCTCTGTGACGAGCGCTTCGCAACGTGCAAACGTTTCTGCTGCGTCTGCCAGATTATCATCAGGGAGTCAGTCGGAACGTGAGTGAACCACCCTTCTTGCAGATGATTCACAAACAGAGCTTTCGACAGATCCCTGCAACTCTCGCCTTGTTGTTCAATGGCGATCGGATGGAAAGTGCAGGCTGATCAAGGTGATAGAGCAAACAGGAGATGCAACTCACATCTGTCTGAAGAGAAGTGGCCGGCTCGAATTCACTGTCAAGTGATTCCAGCCGGGAACTGCAAGACCGTCTGAATATTTTTGACAGGACGCCAATCCGGCGCGTAACATCGCCGGATCTCATACCGCTGTCGGTCCAATGCCGCCGAGACACACTCGAAGGTGGTCAATTTTCTCCCCGGCACGCATGCAGAACTTCTGGCAAGTTCAACCGCGATCAAACCGCGCGCAGCTGCGTACCGTAAACACGATTAAGTCTGTGAGCAAAGCTGTATTCCAGCCAACAGGAAGTCACAGAAACGTTATGTTAGGGGTTTCCATTGTTTTCCAACGTCCTATTTTTTCGACATCATGCAACAACCAACCCCGACCCGCAAATCAGCCTGCTTCATCTTTTCCATTGGCATCTTTGCACTTTGTTTCGACACCAGCCTGCTTGCCCAGGAAAGTGCAAGCGTATCGCCGAAAAAGAAAAACCGTCCCAACATTCTGTGGCTCTTCGCCGAAGACACATCGCCATGGATGGGTTGCTATGGGGATCCAATCAATCAGGGTAAGACGCCCAACATTGATTCTCTGGCTGAACGTGGCGTTCGCTTTTCGCGTGCCTATGTTCCAGCCCCAGTGTGCTCCGCGTGCCGTTCAGCGTTGATGGGCGGAAAAAACCAGATCCGCTTCAATGCACACGAGCATCGTTCATCGAGAGGTCCAGCAAAACTTCAATTACCTGAATCCATGAAACTGCTTCCACAACTCATCAAGGAGAGTGGATACTTCACGTTCAATCTTGGTAAGAGTGACTACAATTTTGTCTGGGATGCACCAGCAACGTACTCACTCGAGAACAAATCCAGAAACGCGATTCCATGGAATACCTTGCAGGACAACCAGCCGTTTTTTGGACAAATCCAAACAGCGGGGGGGAAAAACAACACGACCAAATTCCCCCAGTCCCGAAAGGTTGATCCAGACTCCGTGACAGTGCCTCCAGATTATCCTCAAAATGATCTGTACCGGTCCGTTGTTGCACAACACTATGATGCCATTCGCAAAGATGATGATTTCATTGGAGAAGTGCTCGCTGGCCTCGCCAAATCGAACCTCATCGAAAACACCATTATTGTCTACTTCGGTGACCACGGAGCGAACAACCTTGTGCGTCATAAACAGATGCCAACCGAAGGTGGCTTGCATGTTCCGTTCATCATGGCTGGTCCTGACCCTTATGTGCCTGCAAGTTCTGTTCGTGATGATCTTGTGAATCTTCTGGATCTTTCGGCAACTACGCTGGCATGGGCAGGAGTCCCACTTCCTGATTGGTATGAAGGTCAAAACCTGTTCGATTCAAAACTGGTTCCACGAAGTGCGGTATTTGCAGCCAAGGATCGACTTGACCACACCATTGATCGAGTGCGCAGTGTCCGGACACACCAATACCGTTACACAAAAAACTTCAAAACTGACCGTGTTTTTCTCCAACCGCAGTACCGTGATTCCAGAGATTATGTGCGTAACCTCCGGGACATGTACGCAGCCGGCGAATTGTCTGCGAAGCTGACTGAAATCTATTTTGGTGAGCGACCTGCTGAAGAACTTTATGATGTCATTGAAGATCCGAGCCAATTGAACAATCTGGCACTTGATCCTGAATACGCTGCGGTGCTGAAGCAACACCGCGAACTGCTTGAACAGTGGATCGCACAAGGCGATGCTGGTATCGAAGAAGAATCCGACGAAGAGTTGGCCTATCAAGGCCGGGAACACAAATGGGGAACTGGAGTGAATCCCGAATACGAAAGAGTTCGGGCCGATACCGATGGAGACGGACTCTCGGACATTTGGGAAAAAGTCAATGGTCGTGATCCGATGGACGGCAAACTGCTCTTCACATTTGACTGTGGTGGCTGGCAGACAGAAGGCTGGATCGGTTCCTCGGAATTGAACAACATTGCCGGTGCTCAAGGTTACCTTGATTTCAATCTTGGAAAAACGGAGTCGACTTTAAGTCGGAGCGAGCTTCGTCTTGATGCCAAAAAGAATCTGGGTGATCTGGTTATCAAAGCTCGATCCGATCACGATGTGATCTTGCAATTGGTTGCTGGCTCAGAGAATGAAGCAACCATCAGGAAGACAGTTGGCCAAGTCACTCTCAAGGCGGGCAACCAATGGTCATCCGTTGCCATTCCTCTTTCGAAGAACAAGGCTTGGCAAGGTGTAATCACGCAACTTGACTTGAAGCTGAATGGGCCGGAAGGAACAAAGGTCGAATTCGATTCCATCGAGGTTCGCTGATCTCTGCCCCGGACTGAACCGGCTTCTGGACTGAACCGGCCTCGCATTGAACTTTTGTGGTCAGTTAGGCAGGAATGTGACTGGAAACCTATCGCCACCCCGCTGCAGAAGTACCGCGAGGCCCGGCCATTTTGTCACACCCTGTGTTCGGGTTGGTAATTAGCTCCCGAGGAACGGCATGGCCTTTATACGCTTCCCAACGGCGTAAATTCGCTATTTGGGGGGTGAAATCGCATCCTACATGATCTTCGTGGAGCGACCCCGCCATGTGACTGCAAAGATGTTTCCGGGCAATCTTGAATCAAGGGGTTTTCAGATCCCAAATCAGGTGCATAATTCCGACCCACCATCGGCATGGCGGGAAGCTTGATTGCACGCGTTCCCAAATCAGACATCGGATACTTCCATTCCTGTTTTGTTTTGCACGCAACCTGAGTTTCACCATTGAACCCCTCGGACACGAATCAGATGCTCTCACTGTCCTCAGGACGTATCATCACTGCCTTCTGCGTGGCTCTGGCTCTCCTCACGCTCCAGGGAACGTCTGCATTAGGTCAGACACGCGAGGCAAACGCCCCTGCCGACAAACCATCATCGCTGCGGCAAGGTGATTCGGTTGGAGTTTTTTATGTGACGAAAGTAGCGGGTGCCGAGGATGACGGTGTTCGTCCGGGTGAGCAGTTGTGCTATCGATGCCGTTATGGTTCCAGCCCGATGGTGATGGTGTTTGCACGCCGAACAGGCGGTCGTGTCACGGAGTTGGTCAAACGCATCGATAAAGCCGTTTTCTCAAATCGGAAACGTCGCCTGAAGGGGCTTGTGACCATGATGGGTGAAAACTCGTCCGCTGTGAAAGCTGCCGCGGGTCAGGTCGCAGCAGAAGCAGAAGTTGAGCATGTCCCCGTGGTGGTTGCCAAGGAGGTCAAGACCGGCCCGTTGAACTACAAACTACCTGCCGATGCGGATGTCACGATCGTGGTTGCCAAGGACAGTCAGGTAGTGAAAACACATACGTTCACATCTGAGAAAGTCGACATTGCTGCAGTCATGGACGAGGTGGAACGAATCCTCGAATAGACCTTTGGCGTCAACATCCGAATTGCTGCTCAAGCGGTTTACCAGTCAACTGGCCGGCTTCCATGGGAAGCCGGCTTTTTTCTTGCACGATTTGCTGAGTTTCCCCGATCCACAGGTGCTCGTGCCAAATCGTGACCTAAACTTCCTCTGAAGAAGAGGCCCATCGCGACGTCGCATCCTGATCCGAATTTTCGGATTTTTCCGGACTTAAACGCCCCAAAGACAAACCGCTCAGCATGAAAACTGCATCTCGCTGGTTAACCGCATTTTCAGTCCTTCCAGCGGCAATCTTTGGCATCCTCAGCGCAAATGCAATTCCGGTGGAAAACAGCGGGCAGATTTTAGAACCAGCTAAACCGCCCGAACCCAGTCTGGTACTTGGCAATGAAGCGTGCGTGAAGTGCCATACTGCCGAAGTCCAGGTGTGGAAGAAAACACCGCATGCATCAACATTCGAACAACTGCACCGAAAGCCGGAAGCAAAAACCATTGCCTCGAAACTTGGCCTGAATTCAATCAAGAATTCTGGACGTTGCGTTGCCTGTCACTACACCCAGCAACAAACAGCTGATGCCACCACACGTGTGATTTCTGGTGTTTCCTGTGAATCATGCCATGGTGCTGCAAAGAACTGGATGGCCATTCACCACGATTTTGGTGGAGAAGATTTCACGCGACTCGATGAAAGTCCAACGCACCGTGTCCAACGCATCGCCGCAAGTGTCAAAGCCGGCATGCGAAACCCAAAGAATCTATACTCGATGGCGCAAAGCTGTCTCCGTTGTCATACCACGGCGGACGAGGAATTGGTCAATGTCGGCGGACATCCGGCAGGTAGCCTCGACTTTGAATTTGTGTCCTGGAGTCAGGGTCTTGTTCGACACAATTTTCTCAATAGCGATGGGAAAATCAACGAACTCAGCTCTCCCGAGCGACTTCGCACGATGTTCGTTGCTGGAATGATCGCGGAGTTGGAAGCAAGCCTCAGAGCGACCGCTCTTGCGACAGAAAAAGCGACCTACGGTATCACCTCCGCACAGCGTGCAGCTCGCGCTGGAGCACGACTGGCAAGCATTCAGCAGAAGGTGGATTCCCCGGAGGTCGCAAAAATCGTTGAGATCTTCAAGTCGATCCAATTGAAGTTGAATAACGAATCCCAGCTTACGAATGCAGCCGACCAGATTGCTGAACTGGGGTACAAGTTTGCAGAAACCACTGAGACCGACCTGAGCCCTCTGGATCGCTTCATTCCGGGACGCGATCTTTACAAGTAGCCTGTTGCAATCCCCAGACCACAATTCAATGCTGCAACTCGCGGTCAAACGTGCCTCGATAAAGACTCATTTGCTATCCTCTTGATCTTCATGGGCAGGAACTTAGTACCAGGCCTTTCCATGGTTCCATTGTTGGCTTTTTCCCGATTCCAGACAGACCTTCTGACGGTCTGCATCTGGCAGTCTTTCAGGCCTCAGGCTGACAACCTGGCAGATTTTGAAACCCCGGAGAGTCATTTCAGCCGCGTTGGCTGGCCATCCGACAAAGATTCTCGATGGAGTAAATACTAGCTTCAAACGGGATTTTTTATTTATTTTGAGTTCTATCTATGGTGTGGGATTGCAAACAACAGACCGACAGAACAGGGTGATGTTGCTACATTAACGCGGATGGACCCCTGACCATTTCACCTCAAAACCCAACCAACGCAGCGAATGCACGAATCCATTTCGTATCGCTGGGCAAAGCTAGTCACCCGTTACTGGTGGATCATTCTCACCGTCTGGTTACTTGGCGCCATCCTGATTCGCAGCGTCGCTCCCGCATGGAACGACGTTGCTTACGATGGTGACTTTGAATATTTGCCAACCAAAATGAGCAGCGTTGCTGGTGGGCGGTTGCTTGATGAGGCCTTTCCCGATGTTCGAAGCCGTAGCCAGATCGTTCTGGTTCTCGGTCGCAAGGAAGATGACCTTACCAAGCGTGATGAAATTGTCGGGCTTGATCTGCTGAGACGCCTTTACCATCGACTGGGGGAAGTCAGTTGGCAGCGGGCGATTGACTACGGTTACTCGGGAGGCCCAATTCAGGAGGGGAGCAAGTCTGCCCGCTGGATCAAGTTGGCACTTGAAGCGTTTGATCATTCCATTGCGGTGGATGAGTCGTTTTACGAACGCATTTCCGATCAAGTTCCGTCGGATGCACCGGGCCTGCGCGAACCCAGAATGGCCATTGCCTACTGGGACCGTGGCAAACTGCTGGAATCTCTGGAAGCTCCAGCAGAAGATCTGGGCCGTGACTTTGAGGCAGCGCTCGTATTCGTGCCGGACCTGCCAAAGATCGCTGTCCCCATCACGGATCGTGATCTTTCAGGCTGGACATCTTTGTTGGACATTTTGGGATGGGATGATCAACTTATTGGTGCCAGCCTGAAACAGGAGGGCGCCCAACTGGCGGTGCTGCAGCTTTCATCTGAACTTGCAGCAACAAGTAACATCGAGACTGTTGAGGCAATGCACCAACTGCTGGATGAGGTCCGCAGTTACAGCATGCAATACACCGATCCGGGGCTGCAACTGTTGATGACAGGTTCAGCAGCAATTGGTGGAGAAACCTTGCTGGCCGCGCGTGATGCCATTCAATACACGGAATGGATAACGGTGGTGATGATTCTGCTCATTCTGGCAATCGTGTATCGTGCACCATTGCTCGTTGCTGTCCCCATGCTATCCATTGGCGTAGCAGTAGTTGTCTCAACATCTCTGGTTACGCTTCTGACTCAAAGTTCCATGAATGGCACTCTGGCGGGGATTGATCTGCGCGTCTTCACAACGAGCCGTATTTTTGTCGTGGTGATTCTTTTTGGAGCGGGGACTGATTATTGCCTTTTCCTGATTGCACGATTGAGGGAAGAAGCAGGCAAAGTTTCATGGGATCAGGCATGTACCAATGCGCTTTCGGGCGTGATGGGTGCTTTGATCGGCAGTGCCATGACAACCATCGTAGGCCTGGGCATGCTCTGGATCGCAAGCTTCGGAAAATTCCACTACACGGGTCCTGTCATCGCCATCTGTCTTCTGGCAGGTCTGCTTGTATGCACGACATTGACGCCTGCATTACTGCGAGCGATCGGTCCACGGGTGTTCTGGCCCGGGAAAATCAAAGTCAGTGAAACAAACCGGCTGACTGTGTATGGCAAGACGCAGGCCGAGGGTCGTTCCTCGACAGAAAATCTCTGGAACTGGATTGCACTGACTCTGACCCGTCACCCTGTAACAACACTCATTTTCGGACTCGGCTTGCTATTGATCCCGAGCATGTACGGTCTCAAAAACGAGAATGAAGTCACTTACAACTTCAGTGGCCAATTGAACCATTCCGCTCCCAGTCGCGAAGGTTTGCGACTTTTGGCAGAACACTTCGACATTGGACATATCAACCCGGTCACTGTGCTTCTGGTGCAACCGGAAAACGTTGACAGGAAGGTTCTTGAAAAAGATATCAAGTCACTCGCAGAAAAACTGTACAAGCTCAGCGGAGTCTCCACAGTCAGAACTGCTGACGATCCTCTCGGGGACTTTCCCCCGGACCGGGAGATGGGACTTTTGAATCGGGATGCGTGGCGTCGCAGAGCACTCCGCAATCATCGTCTGGCTCAACAGTATTTTTTCTCATCACTCCCCTCCATGGAAAATCGTCTGGCCAGACTCGACATCACCATTGATGGTGATCCATTTGCGATGGAAACCGCAAAGATCGTCACTGACATTGACAAGTTCCTTCACCAGTACGTGAATGAACCCGGTTCGGATTGGGCAGGGTCAAGAGTGGTTCTGACGGGTACAACACCTTCCATCATCGACCTGCGAACTGTCACCCTGCGTGATAATCGGAAAATCAAGATCGCCGTCGTCGTTGCAGTGTTTCTGGTGCTTCTTCTCGTCATTCGGAAAATAGGCCTCTGCATTTATCTGATCACGACTGTGTTGATCAGTTATTACGCAACGCTCGGCATCACGGTGCTCTTCTTCAAAAATGTCTATGGATCGGATTTTGTAGGCCTGGACTGGAAACTTCCGCTCTTCCTGTTCGTGATTCTGGTGGCCGTCGGACAGGATTACAACGTCTATCTGGTTACCCGAATTGTTGAAGAACAGAAGAAACTTGGTTGGATCTCGGCTCTCAGACGGGCGATCACAAAAACCGGTGGGATCATCACTGCATGTGGACTCGTCATGGCGGCGACCTTTTTCAGCATGACTTCTTCATCGTGGCTCCCGATCATCGCCGGTTGGTTTGGATACAGCAATGTCGCAAGTAGCACATCGCTGCGCGGCATTACGGAACTGGGTTTCGCACTGGGCCTCGGAGTGCTGATCGACACCTTCTACGTACGTGCGATTCTTGTGCCCAGTTTCGTTGCCACTCTGGGAAGATTCTCGAAGCGTGAAACGGTGCCGCCAAGTTCTCCATCCCAGGACTGACCCATGAATCTGTTGCACCGATTGTGTTGCATCGGGTGCAAAAGTCGGTTGCTGGCACGCATTTCGTTCATGTGATGCTCAATCACAGACACCCAGATCATCATCGAGAGAATCGAGAATCAACTTCAACTCGCTCTCCTCGTGAATTTCGAATGCACGGCGAAACCCTTCAAAACGGTGAAGGAAGTCATTTACCAGCTCTGGTCTGTCAGAACAGATTTCAGTAACCAGATCCGCCAGATCCCGAGCCTCAGCAAAGAGACCTGCGTGTTCTCCACGCAACACCTCGGCGGTGATACTCAATTGAGGTGCAGAAACAATCGCATCATCAAAATAGCCATAGGCTTCTTCCAATGAAAAGTGCAACGCAAGCTGGTCTCTCAAATCACCAAGAAGCGTGATGAGTTCTGGCCAATGGTTGGTTGCCGTCTGCGGGTGACGGGTGATCGGCAGGATCTGGTCGAGCAGTGCTTTCAGATCCTGATTATCGTCCTTGATATCTTTCAGAAATGCGGCATTTACCGCCAGTCGACGAGTCCCTGTGTTGATCCGTGTTGCAGTGCTACCTTGTGAAGCTGTCTCAAGCTGTCTCATTTCAACCTCCTCAAGTGAACATGCTCCATCTTAGTCACGAAGTGGGTTGAATGCGAAGTTTTTTCATCACACGGTAGCAATAGTAAATGGCATGACGCTTGAGATTGTTTTTTCTCCCAACTGGACAGTCAGTAAACGATCAACGCCCAATGCTACTCCGGCACATTGAGGTAAACCCCGTCTCATGGCATCAACGAGGGCGGATTCTATCGGTAATGGACGGCGTCCTGCTTCTTTACGTTTTTCGTTACAACTCTGGAAACGTTCGATGAGGACGTCAGGATCCCGCAGCTCGTCGTACCCATTTGCCAGTTCAACACCAGCGACAAACAGCTCAAAGCGAGCCGCGCACTTATCATCTCTTGTCGACGGTTTCGCCAGTGCAGCCTGACTCAGCGGATAATCACGGAGGATGACCGGTTTTCCATGTCCAAGCGTGGGCTGAATCACATGACTCAGAATATGATCCAACAGATCATCACGATCAGCAGGAATAGAACTTGCCAGGGACGGATCAATTGCATGAGTGTATCGACGCAGGTCTGCAAGGGGCACATCGACTGGATCCAACCCGCATTGATCGCGAAACACCTGCCGGTAGGATTGAACATCAACGTGTTCGAAGTTCAGAATTTCACACGCCAATGCCCCAAGCGTTGCGATTCCCTGTTCCACGTCTGCATCCACCTCATACCACTCAAGCATGGTGAACTCCAGATTATGCTGTTCACCTTGTTCGCCAGCACGAAAGACTGGGCCCAGACTGTAGATCGAAGGCGATCCCGCAGCCAACATGCGTTTCATGGCAGCCTCGGGTGAAGTTTGCAGATAATAGGAACCATCCCCATGATGGGAGCCCAATTGGAACTCACGTATATCAACGCGCAGCGGATCGATGTAGGCATCAATCACGCAATCGGAAGTCAGGCAGGGGGGTTGTACCTCGAGAAATCCCCTCTGGTCAAAGAACAGCCGGAGTTTTTTCAGCAATTCAGCTCGCTCACGGAGCCGACGTAAATTTGGAGTTGAACGGTCTTTCATCGCGTAACGTGGCAACTTGGGGAGTTGGTGGCTTGCATCAAGCCCCGTAAACAGGCAAGATCGCGTGGACGTCACTAACTTACTCGCCCGGCATTCAATCCACCATCGTCACCATGAGCAGTGATTCGCAGGCCAATCGATACGCACGACAGATTCAGTTCGCTCCTGTCGGCTCCGAAGGGCACATGAAAATTGCCACTTCACGTGTGGCGATTCTGGGTGCCGGCGCTCTGGGGACCGTGGCAGCCGAGATTCTTGCCCGCGCGGGCGTTGGCAAACTGGTTGTCATCGACAGGGACGTGGTGGAATGGACCAATCTGCAGCGTCAGGCCCTTTACATCGAACAGGATGCCATCGATGGACGTTCAAAAGCGGATGCCACCTGTGAACGACTTGGAACCATCAACAGCAGCATCGAGCTGCAACCGGTCGTCGCAGATGTTTCATCAGGTAATATCAGTGAACTTCTCACAGAGGTTGATCTGGTGATCGATGCTGCTGACAATTTTCTCCTGCGTTTCCTTCTCAATGACTGGTCTCTGAAAAATGCTACCCCTTGGGTCCATGGTGGTTGTGTAGGAGCGGTTGGGCAGGTTCGACTTTTCACGGGAAAGGGCAAGCCGTGTTTTCGCTGCCTCGTTCCGGAACCTCCACCTGCCTCGGCAGTCGATACCTGCGACACAGCAGGGGTGATCGGATCGGCCACCCACACCGTGGCAAGCCTTCAAAGTACCGAAGCGATCAAGTGGTTATCCGGTAACCGTCAGGACGTACGAACCACCTTGTTATCGATCGACCTGTGGAGCAACCGTTTTCGCGAATTGAATATTCCGTCCTCTCTGGGTGATGGATGTCCTGCTTGCGAAAAGAATGATTATGAGTTTCTGGAAGGCAACCGGGCCGTTCAGGCGGAAGCAGCAGCAACGCTATGTGGACGGGATGCTGTCCAAATCACGCGAACGAGCGAAGTCAAAGTTGATCTTGCCTTGATAGCCGATCGCTGGAAAAAAGCCGGTCGTGTGCAAGCCAATCCATTTTTCGTTCGCTTGTTTCCAGATGAAAGACACAGTTTGACCCTGTTTCGTGATGGACGTGTTGTCGTCACAGGTACTTCGGAAATCAGCACCGCACGAACACTTTGCGATCGTTACGTGGGTGGATAATACGCTGCCGTGACGGGAAATCAGAAATCGTCTCACCCGCTAAACAGATGCACACAGGATATTCACCAGGAATATGTGCAAGAGCCGAATCAATCTCTGCAGTTCGCAGGTCGCACCGGATTCTGTAACAATCTGATCCAGCACAGTAAGCCCGATTCCCCGCCGCGGATAGTTTCATGACACACCCGAACACCTCCCTCGGAAGAAGACAACTGCTCACCTACGCCGCCTTTGGTAGCGCCGCTATCGCGGCTGCCGGAACAGGATCTTGCGAACAAACCGAGGCTGCCGTCCACAGACTAGCTGATCGAAAATACAAAATGAGAAAGTCAATCAATCTGTGGGCTTTCCCGTATCCCGACAAAATGAGCCTGCGGCAATGCCTTGAACTTGCAAAGGATGCCGGCTTTGACGGGATCGAGTTGAATTATGATCTCGACAGCGAACTGTCTCCCAAGTCAGGAACAAGAGAGTTTGTTCAGATCCGAAAAATGGCAGAAGAAATCGGTATTGAAATCAGCGGACTCTGCTCCTTTCTGTTCTGGCCCTATCCACTCACCAGCAATGATCCCGCGGAACGCAACAAGGGAATGGAACTGGCTACAAAAATGACGCAAGCTGCTCACGATCTGGGAACCGAGAATCTGCTCGTTGTTCCCGGAGCAGTCCACATGCCATGGCGCGAAGATCATGATCCGACCCCCAACGATGTCTGTGACAAACGTGCTCGTGAAGCAATTGGCAAACTGCTGCCCACTGCTGAAAAACTCAAAGTGCATCTCAACATGGAAAACATCTTCTTCAACGGTTTTCTGATGTCACCCATGGAAATGGTGGATTTTGTTGACAGCTTCTCCAGTCAGTATGTTCAAGTGCATTTTGATACCGGGAATATCATGGAGTACCAGTTTCCCGAGCATTGGATTCCCATTCTCGGCAAGCGGATCAAAAATGTTCACCTCAAGGAGTACACCAAAAAAGGCTCGGACCACTCTTTGGAAGCATTCCGCCCTCTGCTAGATGGAACGACCAACTGGCCTGCAGTCCTGCAAGCGTTTGACGACGTCGGCTACAGCGGGTACCTGACATTCGAGTACTTTCATCCCTACCAGCATTTTCCCGAAGCACTGATCTATCAAACAGGTGATTCACTCGATCGAATGCTTGGAAACAAGTAGCGGGTCCATGAAGCGAGTCAGGCAATACAAACCTTGACGACACTTCTGTCCCTTGTACACTTCGCTGGCCTGTCATCTCATCAGGAAAGGGACGGGTACAACCAAAATGGAGTTTCGGGACGTGTCAGTTGACAATCATCAGCAAACGGAAATGGACGAATCCATTGACGATCTGAGACAGATTCTGCAACACAGATTTGGTCTGTCGAGCTTTCGTTCAGGGCAGGCTTCTGTCATCGAACGCGTGATCCGAGGAAAAAATGTCGCGGCAGTTTTTCCTACCGGTGGTGGCAAGAGTCTTTGCTATCAGTTGCCAAGTCAGCTGTTTTCCGGCACAACCATCGTCGTTTCACCATTGATCGCTCTGATGAAAGACCAGTGTGACGCTTTGGCTTCCCGGGGCATCAATGCTGTGCGACTCGATTCGTCAATGTCAACGACAGACTTTGCGGCTGCTGCTGCTGACATTCGTGAAGGCCGCACAAAACTTTTGTACGTGGCACCCGAACGTTTCTTCAACGAACGGTTCCTTGCCATGATGGGATCACTGGAAGTATCGCTCTTTGCCGTCGATGAAGCTCATTGCATCAGTCAATGGGGCCACAATTTTCGACCGGATTATTTGAAACTTGCTGAAATCGCTGGCAGTTTATCCGCCGAACGCATTCTGGCACTGACGGCAACAGCCACTCCAAGTGTTCTGGATGATATTCGCAACGCATTTTGTATCGCTGAAGAAGACGCGATTCGCACACAGTTTTTTCGGCCAAATCTCCATTTGAAAAGCACGCTGGTCGATGCTGACAACCAATATCCAACATTGCTATCACGCTTGCAGCAACGACCTCGGGGGTCAACACTCGTCTACGTGACTTTGCAGCGCACCGCCGAGGAAATTGCTTCCCGGTTAACAGAAGATGGTTTCGATGCTACCGCCTACCATGCTGGCATGACGGCTGAACAACGTGAACAAATCCAACACGATTTCATCGCATCATCGGATGGAATTGTGGTTGCGACGATTGCATTCGGCATGGGAATCGACAAGCCGGACATACGCTACGTTTACCACTACAATCCGGCCAAGTCACTGGAAGCCTATGCTCAGGAGATAGGCCGTGCCGGACGCGACAACGAGCAGGCTACCTGCGAGATTCTGTTGTCGGTTGATGACCGGACAGTCCTTGAGAACTTTGCCTATGGCAACACCCCGTCACGGCATGGTGTTGGTCGCTTGATCGATTTAATCAAGGATCAACATGAACAGTTCCACATTTCCCATCACAAACTATCGTATGAAACTGACATTCGAATTCTGGTCGTACGAACGCTCCTGACCTATCTGGAACTTGATGGATATCTGAAAGCGACATCACCGAGGTATGACACCTACAAAATCAAACCGCTGGTAACGTCACGAGTCATCCTTGACCATTATCGCGGAGAAGAAAGGGATTTTTGCGCGGGTGTGCTGTCAAATCTCACCAAGGGCAGATCGTGGTTCATGCTCAACACAGTATTAGCTGCAAAAAGGCTTGGGGTCGATCGTCAACGAGTGGTACGTACGATCGATCAGATGAATGAACAGTGCTGGCTGGAGGTCAAGGTGTCAGACCTGGTTCATGGATATCGCAAACTCAGACCAATCGACAATGCCAAGACCCTCGCCGATGAACTTCATGAACGTCTGACCACACGCGAATCCAGCGAGGTCCATCGGCTGGACGAATTTTTCAATCTTGCCATGGCAGATTCATGCCAACCGCAACAACTCTCACAACACTTTGGCGAATTGACAGAGACATGTGGCCAATGCACATCATGCCGGGGTGATGGCCCATGGAAGATTCCCGAAGCTGGCCCCCGATCCATTGGCTCGTCGGCGTTGACAGCAGTCGAGAATGTCTCGGCTGAATACCCTGATCGCCTGGTACAACCGAGAGATCAGGCAAGGTTCCTTTGCGGACTCACATCGCCAGCATTCACACGGGCTCGCCTCTCACGACATCCAAGCTTTGGAATCTGTGACCGAATCCCGTTTTCTGACGTACTTGAGCAGGTCGTTCGCCACTTCAACCGATAAATTCCGTTTTCGCGTATGAGCCAGTCCAATCGGCGTCACTTGCAGCCTCAGGTGGCAACCTGCCTGGTTTTTAAAAAATCAGGCTGACAATCCTTTCACAAAATCGATCCGTCGACTAAAACATGGGTCTACCTTCCGGGGGATTAGCTCAGTTGGGAGAGCGACGCGCTGGCAGCGCGTAGGTCATCGGTTCAAGTCCGTTATCCTCCACTCGGAAAGCCGCCTGGGATTTCACAGGCGGCTTTTTTCGTGCGCCGACCTCCAGCTAAACGAACGAGTTACGGCATTTACCGACATTCCGCGATTTGTGAATTCACCGGTGATGGCGGATTTCGTGTCGCTAACAGACATCAGGCACACAGTCTGTTTCAAACTCAAAACTCTCTCCCGGAAGGCTGCACAGATGACAAAGCGAACCAACCCACGACGCCTTCACAAACCTGACCGCCGAGCCTACCTCCGACCTGAAGTCGGCCTTAAAAAATTTATCGCCTATAAAATCGAGCACGTGAGTACGTCTGCGATGGAACGATGACGGGCCGACCTACGCAATCCATTTGAACGGCAATATCATCCACGAGATAAAAGCAGCAGGCCAGCAGCCACAGTCCCCAAAGATCATCCAAACAAGCGCCCTGCACCCCGTAAAATGACGCCTAACGTGGTGGAATCTTAACGTTGATACTCTGGCGGCCTACCCAGTTATATTTTGGGAGCAAATGGAAACCTGTATGTTAAATGACTTCAATGAGCAGCTCGCTATCGCGAAAGTGAACATTCGTCAAAAGAACAAGCTCGATTCGATGCTGCGTTCAGCCCTAAACTCCCTTGCGGTAGCAAGAAGACAGCAAACCAGGCTCAAGGCTATCCTTACGAAAGAACAGGCCGATGTCGATGCATTGGAAGGTCTGAGCTTCACTGGTTTGTTTCATGCAATGCTTGGCAGTAAGCAGCAAAGAATAGAGAACGAACGTCAACAGCTTGTCGCAGCGAAACTGAAGTGCGATCAAGCCGCCAACACGGTTGAAGACCTAAACGATGATGTTAAACGTTTGAAAGATGCCCTATCGCAATTGAAGAATGCAGACTCCCAATATGAACAGGTGCTTGCTGAGAAGGCGGAACATCTTGCTGCGAACGAGAGCGACACGGCAAGTAGCCTCATCGAACTTACTCAGCAACTTGCTGATTTGACAGCAGATCAACAAGAACTTGAGGAAGCCTCTGGTGCAGGTCAGTCTGCACTCAGATCTATCGAAGAAATCCAAAGTACAATTGCTTCCGCCGCCAACTGGGGCACGCTGGACATGCTCGGTGGCGGTATGCTCACAACGATGGCAAAGCACTCGAAAATGGACGCTGCCAAGAATCAAGCCAGAATCGCGCAACGAAAGTTGCTTCAATTTCAAGAAGAACTAGCGGATGCTGATGAGCGTTTTCAGATGTCACTGCGGATCGATGGATTCTCGAGATTTGCAGACTACTTCTTTGATGGCCTGATCTCTGATTGGATCGTACAGTCAAAAATCCAGAAGGCAAACATCGAATGTTCCGAAACAATCTCCCATGTCAAAGCTGCTATTCGTCAGTGCGAAATTCGTCTCGAGTCGGTTGAAGCTGAGATTGAGTTACTTTCCAAACGCAAGAGAGAGATGATCGAAGCGGCATGAATGTCACAGAAACTGCGAAGGACCATTGATCAAACTTGAACCAACCCGAATTCCCTGACCTTCTGGCAGTAGAACTGCATTACTATCGATCGAGTGCGAAAGATCGCTTACGCTCTGGTACATCCAAATGCGAACCGCGATGGCTGAACAGAGTGAAGATCAGATCGACCTGATCATCAGTTATCTGGAGGACAAGGAGCACGCACGGGCGATATCTTTCAATTTCTCAGTTCAAACGTCCAGCATCGCACGGCAAATAATGATTGGACTTCCTCGCCAGTGACGACGCATCGAGCGAAGGGCTGCGCCTCCCCAACGATGCGGCGATGTCCGCTTCGATTCCCTGGATCTTCTCTGTATAAGTTTGCTTGACACGATCGATGCGAAGGTAATAACCGATTTCAATGGGTGGCCCGAGGCCGATCTTGGTCTCCAGAGGTAGCCGCCACTGGAACTGATGTGATCCTATGCACAGCACTTCAGTTTTTGCCAGTGATGCAATCAAGCGGTTCATCACCGTTGATCTCACCGTCTGCCACATGAGTGCCGGCACCCGTAGGCTCGGGACAAAAAGGTCGGCAGCATATCGCCGCCAGATGTTACGTCCTGCGACTTCACCTACAAGCTTAAAACATCAGTCCACTGCACCCAAGGCAACAAACTTCAGCGAATTTCCGGTCAATCCCAACCGCAATCCGCTTGCAGATGCATATACGTTGCAGATAAAGTGCGTATTCTAGGTCGTTCACCCACATGCGTACCGTTTGCCTATGGGATCATTTTTTCAAGCGACTGATGTTTTGCCGAAGGAGAATGAGGATGAGACAATTTTGTGCGATTTTCGTTGCGATGATGCTGCTGACTACCGCAAGAGCGAGCGAAACCGATCTGAAAGCACTGATCGTGGATGGCCAAAACAATCACAATTGGAAAGGCACAACGCCTGTCTTGAAGCAATACCTGGAGCAAACCGGACTCTTTGATGTCGATGTTGCCAGTACCGGTAAAGACACAAGCGAATTCGCTCCCAAGTTCGCTGATTACTCCGTGGTTGTTTTGAATTACAACGGCAGTGACTGGCCCAAGGAAACCCAGCAGAAGTTCGTTGAATATGTTCGTGGTGGCGGTGGAGTTGTGGTATTTCACGCTGCCAACAATTCGTTCCCAAAATGGAAAGAGTACAACACGATTACCGGCCTTGGCGGCTGGGGTGGCCGGAACGAAAAGGATGGACCCTACATCCGTTACCGGGACGGCAAAATTGTACGCGATCTGTCTCCTGGTCGCGGCGGAAGTCATGGCAGGCAACACGAATACATCGTCGAGACAATTGATCCAAAGCACCCAATCACAAAAGGATTGCCAGCGAAATGGCGACACGTATCGGACGAACTTTATGATCGACTGCGCGGTCCCGCCGAAAACCTACACGTACTGGCCGCTGCCTACTCGGATAAATCGACCAATGGAACGGGAGAGAATGAACCGGTGCTTTTCACGATCAATTACGGCAAAGGACGCGTATTCCACACGGTGATGGGCGACAATGTGCAACAGATGAATTGCGTTGGTTTCGCCGTTACGCTGCAACGTGGCGCAGAATGGGCCGCAACTGGCCACGTCACACAGGAAATTCCCGAAAAAATGCCCACCTCTGAGACTGTCTTACGAGTGAACTGACACACTTTATCCACTACAGATTCTTCTTTTACGTACGATAGAGAATGACCATTCAAACATCCTCCAAACTGGCGTTGGCATTATTTGCCGGCGGAGCATTCACTTGCCTTGCAATGCTTCAAACCAAAGTAACCAAAGCTGAAACCCCGCTTCTGGATCGGGAGCTGTTTTTCGGAAACCCTCAGATAGCTGGTGGTCAACTTAGCCCCGACGGCAAGTTCATCTCATTCATGAAGCCCTACAATGGGATCATGAATGTGTGGGTCAAGGAATTTGCCGAACCGTTTGAGAAAGCTCGACCACTGACCGACTCGAAGCGGCCGTTGTATGGCTACACTTGGACAGAAGACGGTAATTTCATTCTTTTCGTCAAGGACTCTGATGGCGACGAGAACATGAATCTGTTCGCTGTCGATCCCAATGCGAAACCCGCCGCCGATAAAGAGACGCCCGAATCTCGCAACCTGACACCACTCAAAGGTGTCAGGGCGCAGATGATACACGCTAGTCAGAACAATCCCGATTTGTTGTGGGTCGGACTGAATGATCGCGACAAAGCGTGGCACGACCTGTACCGACTGGAAATCTCCACCGGAAAATTGACTCTGGTCTACGAGAATAAAGATCGCATTACCGGCTACGAGTTTGATTGGGATGACAATCTTCGTCTGCTCAGTCGAACGGATCCTGCTGGAAATCAGACGCTTTTACGGATAGACGGCGACAATTTGGAGCCAATTTATGAAACCAACGTGAACGAAAATGCTAGCGTCAGCGGGTGGGACCGCAAGAATGAGTCGATGTATTTGATCACCAATCAAGGTGATCTGGATTTGACGACTCTATACAAGATGAATCCCAAAACGAAAGAAATGGAACTCGTCGAAAGTGATCCCGAGAAGCAAGTTGATTTCGGGGGATTGCGACTCGATCGAAACACCCGGGCGGTGATTTCGACTTCGTACACCGATGATAAGACTCGGTACTACTGGCGTGATAAGACCTGGGAAGGCAACTACAAATTTCTACAAGATAGTTTCCCGGGTCGCGAAATCTCATTCCAAAGCTCGACAAACGACTACAACAAGTTTTTGATAGCAGTACACGGAGATAAATACGCTGCGGAGGCATGGTACTTTGATGCAAAGAAACGTGAGTTGATTCATCAGTACACTCCCCGCCCCGAACTGAAAGAAGTTGAAGAGTATTTGGCTCCGATGATACCCATTCGTTACGCAAGTAGTGATGGGTTGGAGATTCCCGGCTACCTTACCGTACCTGCGGGTGTTGAAGCAAAAAACCTACCCGTTGTCGTACTGGTTCACGGTGGTCCCAAGGGGCCACGCGACAACTGGGGCTACAATTCTCTGGTTCAATTCCTGGCAAATCGAGGTTATGCGGTTCTGCAGCCGAACTTTCGGGCAAGCGGTGGATACGGAAAGAATTTCCTTAACGCTGGTGACCTGCAATGGGGCAAGCTCATGCAGGACGACATCACTTGGGGCGTCAAACACTTGATTCAAAAGGGTATCGCCGATAAAGATCGCATCGCCATCATGGGCGGAAGCTACGGCGGCTATGCGACGCTTGCCGGACTGGCGTTCACACCAGATCTTTACGCCTGTGGAGTCGATATCGTCGGGCCCAGCAATATTTTCACGCTGCTCGATTCAATCCCCGCTTACTGGGAGGCAGGAAAAGCTTTCCTGTATGGCATGGTCGGCGACCCAAAAACCGAGGAAGGCAAAGAACGCATCAGGAACGCGAGCCCACTGTTTAGCGCAAGCAAGATTTCCAAACCGCTGTTGATTATTCAAGGCGCCAACGACCCAAGAGTCAAACAAGCCGAGGCAGATCAAATCGTGATCGCCCTACGGAATAGGGGACAGAAAGTAAGTTACCTGCTAGCCGATGATGAAGGTCACGGATTTGCCAAACCGATCAATCGAATGGCCATGTATGCCGAAATAGAAGCATTTCTTGCTGACCAGATCGGTGGCCGCGCCCAAAAAGAAATGTCCCACGAAGTCGCCAAACGACTCGAACAACTTCGCGTCGACGTCAGCAAAGTTACTCACGAACCAAGCAAGAACTGAGCCACGACCGGGCAATGAGATCAACCTGAACAACAAGGAGCATATTATGAAACGCCGTGATTTTGTTACCGCTACCGCTGCAATCGGTGCTGCGAGCCTCGCCGCAAGTTCCTCAAATGCACTGGCCAGTCCCGATAGCACACCGGACCGGCGGGAGTTCAAACTGAAGTACGCACCACACTTCAATATGTTCAAAAACTCAGCCGGTGATGATCCAATCGATCAACTGAAGTTTGCGGCTGACCAAGGCTTCACTGCCTGGGAAGACAACGGAATGAAAAAACGCGACGTTGATCTGCAATCGAAAATTGCCAAGACGATGGAACAACTTGGCATGCAGATGGGAGTCTTCGTGGCCCATGGATCGATCGGCAACCTGACCTTCGCCCGCAAGGACAAGGACGTCTGGGCCTCGGTGCTGAAGGACATTCGCGATTCCATCGAAGTTGCCAAGCGAGTCAATGCAAAGTGGGTGACCGTTGTCCCAGGCAATGTCGATGAAACCGGACGAGACCGACTTGCGATGGGCTACCAAACTGCCAACGTCATCGAATTACTCAGGCGTTGTGCGGAGATTCTTGAGCCACACAACATTGTGATGGTACTTGAACCACTCAACTGGTTCGCCAACCATGGTGGAACTTTTCTGAAAGGTTCACCGCAGGCCTATTCAATCTGCAAGGCGGTAGACAGTCCGTCCTGTAAGATCCTGTTCGATATTTACCACCAGCAGATCACTGAAGGTAACTTGATTCCAAACATCGGAAAATGCTGGGACGAAATCGGCTATTTCCAATGCGGAGACAATCCGGGACGCAAAGAACCCGGAACAGGCGAAATCAACTATCAAAACGTCTTCAAGTACATACACTCACGTGGATACGATGGCGTGCTCGGCATGGAGCACGGCAACTCCAAAAAAGGCGGCGAAGGTGAGCAGGCCGTGATTGAAGCCTATGTCGAAGCTGACAATTTCCAGGTGAGCAGCAAAACCTAGATTGTAGTCATACCGCGTGGCGCTACTGGAGCAACTCCACGGGGACAGGGACAGCCCATCTTCTTCGCGCTCGCCGACCACCACAGCGGCGAGATGCTGAACGCTCACCTCTTACCCAAAGATTCCCAGGAGACCACCAGCCCAGAAACCGGATTTTTCGGCCGCTGACCATGCCATACCGATCGCCGAAAATCGCCCGCAGCGCGGCGATGGGAGCACCTGATCCAGCAGGTACAGAGCGGTGGCAGGTACAGAGCGGTGGCAGGTACAGAGCGGTGGCAGGTACAGAACCTGCCCTAATCAACTCGCGAAAAGAACACCTTCACATCCGGGTGCATGGTGTACAGTCGCAACTGCCTGCCATCATGTATCAACTGACCGCTCGAGTCGTTCGTTCGGATGATTGGATTGCCTGGATACTTCTTCCATCGAATGAGATCATCTGAAACAGCGACGCAGGTGGTCCAAGGTCCCTGTCGTTTCTCATCTGCGTTGGCATGGTAGATCGCGTAATAACGCCCCCGAAGCCGGATCACCTGGTTGAGCGCTATGGCATGGCGATCATAGGCAGACGGTCCTCTGGTCAAGACTGGTTCATCCTGAATGTTCGTCCAGGTCCTACGATCTGTCGATGTTGCTAACCAGACAGCTTGGTCACGACGCTCGTAGAACAAATACCATGTTCCATCTTCAATCCACAGCGTCGGTGTCCCGTATGGTCCAGGTGAGATTGGAGATCCATCCTGGTTCCGGACATCGAGGCGTCCCTGGTCGGTCCAGTTAATCCCATCGATCGAATTCAGCATGTGTGGGATGTCGTCAAGACCTTCGGCGACCATGTAATACCTGTCGCCATGGCGCACCACATGCACATCCTCAGTCCACGACTCGCCAAAGACCGGATTGGCTGGATGACGTTTCCAAGTCAGACCATCGGAGGACGTCGCATAACCCAGCATCTTCTTGGCGGATCTTTCACCACGGTAGCCGGTGTACCACAAGTGCCACCGTTCGCCATCCTTCAAAATGTAGCCGCGCTCCCGAATTTTCCGGTCCCAGGTTTCAGTGCCGGTTCCAGTGAAGATTGGGTTGTCAGGATGAGGCGTGAAGTTCACCAATTCGTCTGGAAATAAACCTTCATCTTCCGAATCAGGCGTGACCTTGACGGAAATTTCACCCACCGCACGTGTCGCTGCTTCCCTCTCAACCTTAGCCATCTTGCACAACTGGACCGATCTGGCTTTGGAAGTGAGCAGTGGGACATTTGAGTTTTCAAGAGACACCCCTGAACGCGCCTTCATCGCAATCCGGTAGTTACCCAGAGCGTCGGGAAAGTTTGTGTCCAAAACCGAAATTGTCTTCGACTGCTCGGCGAGAGTTACATTGGCTCGCACCAGGGCATTCAAATGCCGATGACTCCAGCCTGCATAATCTGCCGAAACTGGTTTTAACTGCAGCGGTTTACCATCCAGTTCAAGATACAATTGCTTGGCAAGCAGCGGCAGAATCAAGTCTCTGTACTGATTCCACTTTTGAGAAAAATCCTTGACAGGGTTCACACCATTCTTACGAAGTTCTTTCGCCAAGGTTATCTCATTCATCGCGAGTGAGTACTCGACCAGCACGCAATCAGCCTTCACAACGATTTGAACACGACGTTCAATTTCTCCATCGCGAAGCTCATGGGCATGAGCGGACGTAATGCCCAGCAACAGAATCAAGCCGAGCGACAATCGAGACATTGCCAACCTTTTTTGTTAAAACAGGTTTTGCAGAAGCGCTGTCGCAAACATCATGGAGGTTGCGTTGCAATCCTCATCCGACAGCCTCATGGGAGTCGCATCACCCTCACCGCAGGAGGATGATGCGGAGGATTCAATCAGTGCTACTTGGCACTTGCGTCTTCTTCGATCACCCACAGCTTGGTTGGGCTCTCGCTCATGTAGTAAAGGCGGCCATTTGCTGCAACGGGCGTTGTACGGAGCTTTGTGCCATCATCGTGCTCAATCTCCGCAAGTAACTCCATCTCTTTACCATGTTTGAAAACGTACATGATCCCATCGTCGTTGCCGACAAAGACCTTACCATCGGCGACACATGGCGACGACCAAGTATTGGCGAACATGTTTTCTGTCCAATACAACTCGCCTGTGTTAGCATCCAGACAATGAACGTGCCCGCCGAGTTCAGTGATGTAAAGAATGTCATCCATGATCGCACAGGTCGACATCGACCGGCCAAAGTAGTACGTCTCGTCAGTCGGACTTGGTTTACCCTCGAGCACTGGACCACCGTAGTGCCATATTTGTGCTGAATCAGGATTTGGTTTTTCTTTTAGCTCGGGTTCGCGAGCCACAACCAAGGTCGGTGAAACGTCTTTATCCTGCCTTGTTGGTGTCTTTGTGATGTCGATGCAATAAAGGTGGCCAACACCGGTGTCGTGCTCGGGGTCCTGCCCGACGGCGATATAAAGCTTGTCCTTATAGACGACTGGAGTACCAACAAAATCATTTGCGGTACCACGCCCGCCGAGTCTGTAGACGGCGTCTTTTGGATTGCAGTCGAATTTCCACAACAGTTCACCTGTCGGCGTAAAGCTGTAGATCCAACCGTCTCCACCGGGAAAGATCAACTGTGGCTTACCATTTGGCTGGGCATAGGTTGGATTTGACCACTGACCATGCATGATGTTTCGTCGCGATTGACCCGGCAAGTTACTGGACCAAAGGACTTTACCGCTGTTCTTGTCAAGTGCCAGAAAGCTTGGCGAATCTTCCGAGGGAACACGCAAGTGTGCCGCGTCGACCCCGTTACTGGTAACGAGAAACAACGTATCACCAACGATCATCGGTGAGCATGTCGCAATGTTGTGTGGGAACACATTCAACTCGCCGATCATGTCGACCTTCCAAAGGATCTTGCCTGTCTTGATTTCAGCGCAAATCGCTTCGCAACGATTCCCGATGTACCAGAATCGATCGCCTTCAATGCAAGGTGTTGAACAAATCCCCTGTTGCGGCCAGTCCCAAACGCGACCAGCTTTGAGTTTATCATGGACGATTTGCCAGAGGAAATCACCTTTCTTTTCATCGAAGCACATCATGACCCCCTTGTCGCCTTTGATGGCGGGATCACGAGGGAACTCATTATTCGTACCAATCAGGATCCGCCCGTCGCTCATTACCGGACCGCCGTAGGCACGTGAACCCAACTGAATGGAGTAAGCCACGTTTGTGCCATCTTCGATGTCCCAGGATTCAGGAATCCCCTTGACCAGAGGATTCGCAAAGTTGCGCTGCAAATGGCCGCCATACATACGCCAGTCTTTTGGCGAAAGCTTCAGCAATTCAGGGGAATCCTGTGCTCCGACGGGGGCCAAGCACAGCAGGGTCTGCGAAGCCAGTGCCAGCAACAAGGTTCTTGTGAGTATGTTTCGCATTGATTGATGAACTCCGATGTGTATCAAGCGGAATCGCCCGCCCAAGGTAAAGCTTGTTTTATTGAACGAGGATGTTGTCATAGTAAATCGTTGTACCAGGCTTTGGCGGTTGAATACCGAGAGCCGAACCGTAAATACCGGGTGATCCCGAAGGATTCGGATTCTCATCAGTCAGGTCCAACATCCACTCGGATGGCTCTGCTTCACCTTTCTTCCAAGCCTTGCCCAAAACATGAGAGTGTTCATCCTCAGCTACAACTTTTATCTTTAGCCTGTACCAGGTATCTGGCTCCCAAGCGAAATCGATTTCTTTTGCGACCCGCGGAATTGCATCCCAAGCGGATACGCGAAGCTTCTGCTCGTTACCAACCATTTGCAAAATGTAACGATGCGCTGTCACTCCCATATTGGGCATATTGTCACGAACTTTCTCACCCATCACATCTGCAGAAACCGTGTAGCCTTTCATGTCTGGTGTACCAATGAACGCATACCACTGACGATAGAAAGGAACCGCAATCGTCGCGGTCTTCATCAGCACTGTGTTGCCGTCCTCGAGTTCCTTTGTGACATATCGCAACTGCGTGTTCGTCCACCCACCAGGAACCAAACCGGCTCCAGTGCTTTCAAAATCCTCTCGATACGGCAAGGTTGGAACCTGCCGAACACGAACGCTTGCCTCCAAATCACCTGCAGTTGCAACGAGGCTACCACTTTGTCCGCCAGAGATCTTTGGTGCGGTGAAACTGCCACCATCAATTTCACCCTTCAGGACTGGTCGTATGGCATCTTTGCCAAGACCGGGCCCAGGCTTCATTGCAGCCAGCTTCAATTCGATCGGTGTTGTCCTAATGAACTGTCCCTTCGCATCAAACAAATTTGCTTTAAAGTCAACTCGTTCACCTGCTACAACAGTTACTTCCGCTGGCACAACTTGCAATTGAGCAGGCTCGCCCGACGGATTGGCGAGAGGAACGCCAGGCTGCTCTGGAATTTCAGCCGGCGACTTTTTGTATTTTCCAAGACAGTAAAATTCTTCCGTCGTTCCAAAGTAAACGCAACCATTTGCGATCGCGGCTGAACCCTGCACTTCCACGTCGAACTCCGGATCAGCAGGCTGGAAACGTTTTCGGGAGATTCTCTTACCATCGTTGTTCGCATCCAGAATATGAAAGTAGCCATGAACCGAACTAAGGTAGATTTTGCCATCCCCATAAGCAGGTGAACCGGTGCAGTTACGGCCAAACTTCGCACGCCACAAACGCTCGCCAGTCTTTGCATCGAAACAATACAAACGGCCTTGGCGGTCAGGCAGAAACAGCTTGCCCCCCTGCAACAACGGTGAAGGGTATTTGAATTCGATGCCGTCTTTCTCCCAAACAATCTCGGGCTCTGCACCACCAATGTCGAGACAGGCGACTCTACCAACGGTTGCACGCCCGGGAATCTCTTCGCCGTGTGCCGCGTAAAGCAAGTTGCCATCCACGACGGGAGCGGGATTCATGGCCCCGTTTCCAAACTCAAAGCTCCAGACTTTTTTGCCTGTGTTGACCTGAAATGCATGCAGATTTCCATCGCCACCACCGCTGATCAAAATTCGCTGTCCGTTGATCGTCGTAACCACGGGAATGCAACGATAGGTATTGGATGGACGGATGCCAGTGGTACTCCACCAAACCATCTCACCGGTGGTCTTATCGAACGCGACAAACCGGACACCTCCACCACCATGGGCACCCCAGTTGGAACTGATCATGCTGATGATCACAAGGTTACCTTCGACGATCGGACTGGTAACGCGACCACCATAGCCAGTGATGCGCCCGAACTCTTCGGTCATCGACTTTTGCCATTTGACCTCGCCAGTTTCACCATCAAAACAAAACAACAATCCCTGCGTTCCATGGGCGTAGACATTTCCGGTCTCTGGGTCGCCAACCGGCACGGTCCAACCAAGCCGAATACTCACAATCGGCGTAAAGAAGATGCCAAAGCGATGCTCCCAGATCACATCCCCAGTTCTTGCATCCATGCAAATGACGCGTTCCTGTTCGTCGGCGTCTTCGCCGATTCGGCTAACGGCATAAACCCTGTCGTTCATCACGATGGGAGTGGAACGGCAACTTACATCCTTTTTCATCCACAACACGTCGTCGATGTCTGAAGGCAACTCAGTCTCGCGCGAAACACCGTTCTTTTCAGGGCCACGCCAATTCGTCCAGTCGCCGGCGAAAACCGAACCAGCGCATAATACGAGAGTTGCGAATAGTACGACACTAAGTTTCATTACGTGGTGCTCCGGGTTGGTCTGGTTCGTTGCTAGGGAAATTCACGGCAAATGAAAGGGGAAATTGAAATGGCTCGCTCTACTTGATGCGATAGCAGAAAAGCAGATCCTGGTCGCGAAGATACAGCATTCCGTTTGCAATCACGGGACGCGACCAACGCTTTGCGTTGGATGCGATCAACTTCGAGGTATCGGGAAGCGCGAAGCGGCCTTTCTCGACCCACTCTTCGGCAGACGCCTCGATCAAACTGACCTCTCCTGTCTTTTCGCCGAAAAGATACAGATGACCGTCCGCGAAAATCAATGAGCCATCGCCAACACTTTTGTTGGCGCGTTGGTACCAAGCGATGTCTCCCGTTGCAAACTCCTGGCAAACCCAGCCGCGACGAAAAGATGTCCCGAACACGTGGCCTCCATACAAAACGAATCCACCGATCGAGTTTTTCATGTTTCGACTGCTGTAAACCTTTTCTAAGTCAAAGTTTCCTGACCCGCTTTTTGACACACGAATCATTTCGCAGCCGTCACCCGTGCTTGCATAAACGTAATTCTCGAAGCAAACAGGAGTCGGGATGACGACATCCGAGTACGGTCGATCCCGTTCGTAATACCAAAGCTTTTGGCCATCGATTGCGCTCACCGCCGCAACACCAAACTGAGTCATGACGATGTACTGCTTCACACCATCTATCGTGGCGACAATCGGCGATGCGTACGTTGACTCTTCATCCAGATCCTGGCTTCGCCACACAACTTTGCCGGTGGTTTTGTCAAGTGCGACGACGAGTCCCTCGCCACCCGTGCTGCCCGGCGTGCAGATCAGATGCTCGCCATCAACCAGTGGCCCCCAACAGAATCCCCAACCCACAGTTTCAGGCTCTCCCGCGCTCACGTTCTTGATCGAACCACCAAGATCACTGACCATGTTCAGTTGCCACTTCAGCGTGCCATCGGTCGAGGCGCACACGAGTTGCCCATCGCCAGCCAATGCAAAAATCAAATCGCCGTCAACCGTGGGAGCAGCACGCGGCCCCGCACCCCACGAATTGCCTTCAAAATCAAAGCTCTTTTGATTGATGGGCAACGACCAAATCTCTTTACCGCTCGCAGCATCAAGACAGAAAAGCTCAGCCTTTCCCTGTCGCCCGCCAGTCAGATAGACGCGCCCATCAACGACTGCAGGCGAAGAGTAGCCAACACCCGCGTTCCTGAAGGACCAGGCGAGAGTTGGACCTGCTTCTGGCCAAGAAGACAGCAGGCCAAGCTCAGGCGATTGGTTGTTCCGATCGGCACCTTGGATCTGTGGCCAGTCGTCGGCACAAACCCATGTGCCATTACATACCCCCAAAAAAAGGAGAGCAATCGCGAGGAATCCTTTGGACCGAAAATGGTTTACTCGATGCCAATGTGTAGAAGATTGGTGCAATAGTTGGCCCAAGATCATGTTATCGTTCCGACAAATCAAAGAAGTTCTTGAAACCAGCGTTCATGTCGGCTCGGGACATGCAATTTGCCTGAAGAATCTGAGCAACATTTAACATCTGGCAAGAGAGGTAAATTAGAGCAGAAGCACTAAAGGACAACAACTGCGTATTTAATATAACTGCACGCGAGTCAGTCGGCCAGCTTGTAATGGATCTCGACGATGACGATTCTGCGATCTTGCTGCCCGACCGCCAGCGGGCGCCCGCTTGATTAACGCAAGCAAGTTGGGGTGATGAAATGAAGACCCCACCAAGCACGTTGTCATGGTTGTTGGGATTCCGCAGAAAGATTAATCCACGGACATCCGCAGAACGAGCAATCCACGGGGATCCGCAGAAGCCAGCGAATTTCCACCGGGCTGGTAACGCTGACTGAGTCAGTTTTTGCTGATACGACTGGTACACAAACGGCTCACTGCTGACCCTTCTCTGCGGCAGTCCGCTATTGCGATTGATGCACTCCCAGCCACTGGCCGTTGGAATCCCAACTCAACTCGAGAACCTTTGCATCAACCCTGGCATCTGCGCATGCCTTGCCGATTCCACCCGCAACATTCACATCCTTGTTTGCCGATTGCGACCTACCTCCCCAAGAGCTCCCACTCCAATCGAAAACTCGAACCTGTCCGATTCATTTACCGCGGCTGATTGATTGCACCAAACCGGTGGAATTCAACCCCGTGTTGTCAGCTAAAACAACACCAAGTCCTCGGGTATCTCATCCAACATCGGTGACAGTACTGAAATGACCTCAAGGCGTTTACAAACATTGTGTTGTTCACCTGATCATTTGAAACAGGTTCCTACGGCGGTGGACGCCATATCCTGCCAGGGATTATTCACTGTGTTGCACCAGTTGCTTCAGGCACGCAGCCCACATCGAAGTCAGCAATCGGTCGATTTTAATTCAACGCTTCCTCAAGTTGCTCGGAATGCAAATCAGATCTCCGGCTACGTTGCAATCGATGCAACCGTTGTCCGTCTCAAAGATTTCACCCTGGTTTGCAATCGCACGGCCACTAGCAACCCCGATCTCACAGAATCCACTCTGAATCACAGCAACCCGTCGTCCACGAATTTTCGTACAAGTTCAGCTCTGCAAAGCTGTATTACGGTACCCAATTGAAACAGCAAGCTCGGGGCAGTGGCATTCGTAATCGTCAGCCCAAACCAAACCACAGACGGTAATTGCGAATTGGTACGTCTGCTTCCAGCCGGTTGAATAATGCCGCTACTCAATCAACCACCACGCATAGTTGCAATTATAATGCAATTGCATATAATTTGCATCTGGTGCGAATCGCTTCGGCGCTCAAGTTTTCACATTGCTTCGCCCTACTTTCACCCTTTGCTCTTATGGGTTCAACAAACCAGAACGGCCCGCTACCAGTCACGATCCTGTCCGGGTTTCTTGGTGCCGGGAAGACCACTTTACTCAATCATGTTCTTGCGAATCGTCAAGGAATGCGAGTTGCCGTGATCGTCAACGACATGAGTGAGGTCAACATCGTCGCGGCTCTCGTTCGTGACGGAGGAGCAAATCTTTCGAGAACGGAGGAACAATTGGTGGAGATGAGTAACGGATGCATCTGCTGCACACTCCGCGAGGACTTGTTAATCGAAGTTGCGAAGTTAGCACGCGAAGGGAGATTCGATTATTTATTGATCGAGTCAACAGGCATTAGCGAGCCGATGGACGGTGTTCTGCGAAGTAAAGGTCTGATGTGGATCGCATCGCGACATCATTGGGCCTATGACTGGTCCCAGGCTGACTGCTCGATACGCATGAATCCCGGTGGCTTATGGTGGGCGGCCGCCCCGAAGGACGAATGGCCTGACGACAAGAAGGCGATTGCAGCGATCAACGCAAAAATCACAGGAGCCTACGGTGACCGCCATCAGGAGTTGGTGTTCATGGGACATGGGATGAATGAGGCACGCATTAGCGAAAGCCTTGATCAGTGCCTGCTGACCGATTCCGAGTACGCTCAAGGCCCAAAAACATGGGTAGGCTTTGATGATCCGTTTCCGAAAGTCGAGCTCGATCTGGATGAAGATGAATCGTTGGAACTGTGGCAGTGAATTCCAGATGATAAGCGGTCAGTCCTTTTTTGTAATGCGTGGTCAATCAGTCGACGCCGACTAAGCGTCAGCGTTTAAGTTCTTGCCTGACAAGTGCGACCCGCCCAAGTCTCTGCCAATAGTCCCGAAACACACGACAAGGAACGAAACAATGGGTGCATCATCCTTCTCGGAAAGAAAAACCATCGAACAGGTTGAGGAGGGAACCGAATTAGCCCCCAAGTTTGATGAGCAGGGCCTGATTCCTGTCGTCACGACGGACTTCACCTCCGGTGAAGTACTCATGCATGGATACATGAACGCCGAGGCGTTGACGCAAACGATCAAATTGAGTGAAGCTGTCTACTGGAGCCGCAGTCGCAAGTGTCTTTGGCATAAGGGCGGTACAAGCGGGCTAGTGCAGCGGGTTCGCGAGATGCGAATTGACGACGATCAGGATTGCATCTGGTTACGTGTGGATGTCGAGGGTGGTGCCAGCTGCCATGTCGGATATCGATCTTGTTTCTACCGATCCGTGCCTGTCGGCGACCACGCCAGCCAGACTTTGCAATTCACGGAGCGACAGAAAGTTTTTGATCCGAAAACCGTGTACGGCGATGCTCCTAATCCAACTCAACTTTGAATCCCTCATCGGCAATGAACAACATCCTCGACTTCACGACTCAATAGCAGCATGGCGGGCTCGCATCTGTTAACCATCTTGTGTCAGCGATGTGAATTCCACTGGACTGAAGAAAACAAATGGAACACCTGTCGCTCTTTCTCAATTCCCTCATCATGGCGATGGCGATGTCGGCGCCGTACCTGATACTTGGGTACGTTGCGGCGGCGTTGATCAAAGAGTACATCTCGCGCGAATCACTGGCCAAGCATTTGGGTGACGCGGGCATTCGACCGATCATGAATGCGGTTGGCATTGGGGCGCTACTACCGATCTGCTCTTGCGGAGTCATCCCATTGGGAGTGGGAGTTCAGCGTGCAGGTGCCGCTCGCGGAACATCGCTTGCATTCATGACCAGTTCACCGGCAATCTCGCCCGTCTCCATCATCATGGTGGGCATGATGCTTGGGCCAGTGTATCTGGGAACTTATGCCTGTGTCGCACTGCTCGGATCGTTCTTGATTGGGCTGGTTGGGAACCGACTGTTACGCGACGAAACCCGACCAGTCACCGACTTTGATTCCATCGTCGATCGTGTCGAAGAAGGAGACAGACACCCTGCTCCAGCGCCGGAAGCGGGCTCCCGATTCAAACGGGCGATGCGCTGGGCGTTCTGGGATCTTGGTCCCGAAATCAGCGTCGACCTGCTAATCGGCTTATCCGTGGCCGCGTTGGTGCTTGCGTTTCTGCCGATTGAATTGACCGCAGCTTATCTGGGAACTCGCAGCATCTGGACGCTACTGCTCGTGATTCTGATTGGTATCCCTGTATACACATGCTCGGTACCGACGATTCCGATCGTTTGGGCGATGTTCATGCGCGGCGCAATGCCTGGCGCGATGCTGGCCTACATGATCGCCGGGCCCGCAACGAACCTAGGGGAACTGAACGCGATCCGCCGAAACATGGGTCTCAGCACGGCAACGTTCTACGCTGGAAGTTTGCTGACGGTTGCACTGGCAGGGGGACTATTTGCAAACCATGTTGTCTATCGATCGTACGAGTTCAAGGCAAAAATGATCGGCGAAAACGAATTGCAAGTTCAGGATTGTTGCGTCCCGATGATCTTCGGAAACCGAGTCGATCAGAATAATCTGGGGCAGATCGCGGCCAGCGTACCGACATGGCACTACCCGTTCATTGCCATCCTGCTGCTGACAATCAGTGTGGGATTGTATCAGCGTTTCATGCAACGCAAACGAAGTGAGGACGACGGTAATGTTGTTGTCACAAACTCTGCACGCGGAGAGACCCAAGAATGAAAAAAAGCCAGATAATTCTGACAGGATTTTTAGCGGTCACGATAAGCGTTATCTGGAATGGCGCATTGTTCGTTGATTGGCAGAAGACCACCGCTCCATGGAACGTTGCCTGGCGGAGTAGTGCGAACAACAGGGTCAAAACGACTGACTCTCAAGAGCCGGTACTGTGGCAGGCCATCAAAAAAACCGTTGTGAACGAAAGTCCAGATAGCGGATTCGATCCCCAGTTCGATGATGCCGTCATCGCTCTCAACGGCAAAGTAGTGGAATTGCCAGGTGTAGGATTTCTGCTGTCGTCGGGACTAGGTGAGACCGAGAAAGGCGAGGAAGAAGTAACTGAGTTTCTGCTGCTGCCCAGTCATGGAGGCGTGGCTTGGTGCTGCGGACTTTCGCCTATCGCAAATCATGAGTTCAGCGTTCTGGTTGATTGCCACAATGCCCCATTCTCTCCTTCGAGAATCGACCCGAAAAATCCTGCCTTTTTCGTCAATGTCAGGGGAACGCTTCGGCTTCAACAGAGTAATACCCTTAACGCGCTCTACACATTGGACGATGCCACGGTTGAGTTCATTGATGTCCAAGACATACTGCCCCCGAACGTCAAAAACCTTTGCCTCAATCAGCCCTTGAATTCGAACGCTTTTACACGACAAACCAATCCCAACCAACCTCAGCAACCAAATCAGACAGCACAGCAGGACTCCCCATGATCGCTCTTCCAAAACAGCTCATCGAATCAGACGACCAATCGCCGCACCAGACCCTGTTTTTCGGATCCCAAACGATATCGCACGATTCGCCTGGCAAGGCAGACACCATCCATGAGAACGCTTACATCTCCGAATGGGTTGCTGCGAAGACTGCGCAAGAGCAGCAGGAATTCGCCATGTTGCAGCGTGCCATGATTCACTGCGGCCTGATCGACAACAACCACAACGACAACCGGAAATAAAGACCTGAAATGGACATTCGATTTTACAACACACTCACAAACGAAGTTGAACAATTTGAACCGCTCGAACCTGGGCGGGTCAAAATGTACAGTTGCGGCCCAACTGTATATGACTTCGCACACGTTGGTAACTTCCGCTCGTTTCTTTTCGCCGACCTGTTACGGCGATTTCTCGAGGCAAGCGGTTTGGAAGTCTCGCATGTGATGAACATCACTGATGTTGGCCACATGACTGATGATGTCGCTGCTGATGGTCGCGGCGAAGACAAAATGCAGGTTGCCGCACGGCGACTCAAGGAAGACAAGAAGAGCGGTAAGGTCGAGGACGGTGCTGTAGCCAATCCAGATGATCCGTACGAAGTGGCGGAATACTTCATGCAAGCCTTTCTGGACGACGGCCGCGACTTGGGACTGAAAGTTGTCAGCGAGTATCCCGAACGAGTGCCAAAAGCGACACATTTCATCAGTGAAATGCAGCAAATGATCTCAAAGCTCATAGAACGCGGACATGCGTATGTGGGTAGCGACGGAGTCGTGTACTACAGCGTTGACTCCTTCCCAAAATATGGCCAACTGAGCGGCAATACGCTCGATGGCTTGCAAGTAGGCGCGGGTGGCCGCATCGACATCAGTAATCAGAGTGTCAAACGACATCCAGCTGACTTCATGCTTTGGAAGCCTGACCAAAAACATATCATGAAGTGGGATTCACCGTGGGGAGCCGGCTATCCAGGCTGGCACATCGAATGTTCAACCATGTCGATGCAAGTGCTGGACACGGATGTTCTGGATATTCACACGGGAGGCGAAGACTTAATTTTTCCTCATCATGAATGTGAAATCGCGCAGTCATGCGGGGCCACCGGTAACGAGCTCTTTTCGCGATTTTGGATGCATGCTCGCTTTCTGCTAGTAGAAGGTGAGAAGATGTCCAAACGCAAAGGGAATTTCTTTACTGTCCGTGATGTTCTGTCCGGTAAAGCCACTGGTACACCAGTGCATCCAGCAGTACTCCGGCTTGAACTGATCAAATCGCATTACCGGGCACACAGCAATTTCACCACCAAGGGTCTGACCGAATCTGCGAATACCGTTCGTCGATTGACCGAGCTTGGTGAACGCCTACGCGATGCATGTGGTGATGTTCCGAAAGAGATTGACCACACGGATCATCCCGTCGTAAAGAAGTTTCTCCACGCACTGGCGAACGACTTGAATGTCAGTGAAGCAATCTCAGTTGTTCACGCCTGGATTTCTTCACCCGGCAAGGATGCTGCAGAAGCCTACGGAGTCTTGTTGGCCTTGGATCAGGTTCTTGCTGTGTGGGAGCTAACAGCACGCGATAGCATGACGGATGATCCTGAAAGCGAAATCGCCATCAAGTTGTGTGCACTCATCGATGAAGCAAGACGCACGCGCGACTTTTCGACAGCAGACACTCTTCGACAGGAATTGATTGACCTCGGCTACGAAGTTCGCTCTTCGGCCGATGGAACCCTTGCAAAAAAGACCCTCGCGAGACCACCAAAGGCCATACCTTGATCCCATCTCTAGCCAAATACAAATAAAAGAAGAAGGAATACATCTCGTATGCAACCAGCAACACAACCAGCTATCACCGGTTGGGACAATCGAACCGTATCGGATTTTTCCAAGGGCGACCTTGACATCCTGATCTTGGAGCGTCCGCTACTTGACGACCTCAGTGCTGCCGTTGAGGCAGGCCGCGTCCATGAGTTTTTGGCGCCTGTCTGCCGCGACAAAGTCGGCTTTGAGGTTCGCGGTGGGCTAGCCGAGTTGAGGATCAAGTCTCGGTATCTGGCGTCCGACTTGATCGATCTGGTGACCGCTTTCCTGGACCAGTTCGACCTTCAACAGGCAAGACTGCGGATCGAGATCACTCGGACGCAATCATGCCCGAAATTCCACAGCGATAATGTTCATATGCGACTGGTCACAACGTATCTCGGCCCCACCACAGAGTATCAGTACGCGGGCACGAATGAGATCCACACCGCTCCACTCGGCGGGCTCGTGTTCCTAAAGGGACACGGTCACCCAAACCACCGGGACACCGTGCATCATCGGTCACCGGAAGTACCCGTCGGTGAAAAACGTCTATGCGTTGCGATAGACTGCTGAGTAAGGATGACGAATTACGTCACCAGCACAATCCTTGCCCGGATAATCGTAAACGGAACCTGATCTTTGCCCCGTTGCTGGCGGACGAAAAGAAGAGTCAAGTGTTCGAGCCAATCATTGCCGATTTCGTCGCCAATCATCCAAGCCAAGGCTCTCACAAATGAATCCGTCCAAGATCGCGATTTCGCTGAACCTCGACGAAAAACAAGCGTTCCCATCCCGGCCAAAAACAGCTATTCCTCAATCAGCTCAAGCTGGTGCCAGTAAGCGGCTTCAAAAGACCAACCACTGGCTCGGTTTTCCAATTCGAGGTCGACCGTCGTTCCTGCGTGCTTGCTCAAATCAAAGCGGAAGTCCTGCCAGCCGGAATCGTCGATGGATTCTTCCAGCACTTGCTCCCCATCAATTCGAACGATGAGCGTCCAGTTGCCTTGGGCGTGATGATTGACTGCAAACCGAAGGGCACTTTTTTTTCCTGCCGGCACTTTGATGGTACGCGATAAGACGCAGGGAACATCCCTGCTTTTCGGGTGTGTCAGCAGCACATTGCGGCGGCCCAGCAGGTTTTTACGCAAACCCGGTTTCATCCCGGGCCCACCCCAGTTTTTTACCTTCCATCCCGAAGCGAACTTCTCGACATCCGCTGGCAGGTTTGTCCCGGCAGCATTGGCAACCTTGTCGGGCTTGGCAACACGAGCGCCTGGCGCAGGTTTTGATGTTGCTGTTTTGGGATAGGGCATCTTGGCATCGACTTCTTCGCGCCAGTCATGAAGCATTTTTTTCAGTCGCCGGGCAAGATCAGGTCGGGATTGCACCAAATCATTACGTTCACCCATATCGTTTTCGAGATCAAATAACTGCAACGTTCCGTTTTCATAGTATTCGAGCAATTTGTATCGACCGAACCGGATGGCACCGCCGGGACTTTGGAAACCATGGTTGCTGTAGTGTGGAAAGTGCCAATAGATCGGACCTCGATCGTACTCTTGAGCTTTCAGCGCCGGGACAAAACTTCGACCATCCACATGCTGGTCTGGCAGTGCCGGCAAATCCAACATTTCAAGCAGTGTTGGATAGAAGTCTGTTCCTGTAACAATCGCCTTGGAGGTGGAATTGGCTTTGATCTTCCCGGGCCAATGCACGATCAGGGGCACGCGAATCCCACCTTCATAATTCCAACCTTTGGCACCACGGAGTGGCAGATTGGAGCTTGCGAAACGTGTATTCAATATTTCCCGTGAATGATTGATTCCACGATACTGGTTAGAAGCTGCCATGCCTCCATTGTCAGCAGTGAAGATAATGATTGTGTTCTCTTCCAGTCCGAGTTCCTTGAGTTTTTGCCGAATGCGGCCAAGGCTCTCATCAGTCGCTTCCACCATGCCTGCGAATTCGACGTTGTCCTGTTTCTGCTTGACCCACCAGACACGCTCCTGCTGGTGAACATCACCAGCATCATTTTCTTCAAGGGCTTCTAGTTCTTCCTTTGACAGAGCAGGGCCGTCAGGATTGGTTTCCAGTATGTAATCAGTACCGCTTTGTGGCGGCATTGCCGCCAGTTTTTTCTGATACTTGTCAACAAGATCCTTTCTTCCCTGGATGGGGTCGTGAACCGAGAAATGCTCCAGGTGCACAAAGAACGGTTTGTCCTGGTTGCGTTCAATGAAATCGATCGCTGCGTCAGTCAATTTGTCGGTGTAATAATCTCCCGGCCTGGAGGCGAGCGTTTTCTCGTAAACAGGCGAGAACGGATGGTAATAGGAACGTACCCATCCCGTGATCGCCTCGTCAAATCCATAGGTAGTGGGATCACGATTCAGGTGTGCCTTGCCGTAATTGGCAGTGGCATAACCTTGCTCTCGAAGTGTTTCAGCCAGAGTCTGCTCTTCATCTGGCAGAGCAGTGAGTTTTTCGGCGTGATGCAATGGCTCATAGGCCCGTTCCGGACGGCCACCCAGCCACTCCGTCAAATTTGTACGGGCTGGATATTTCCCGGTCAGAATACTTGCCCGGCTCGGTGAACAGACATGACAGGTGGAGTACGCGTTTTCAAATAGGACTCCCTCTTTCGCCAAAGCATCAATGCACGGCGTTTCGTAGAAGGTGCTGCCATAACAGGCGACATCCCGCTGACCCAAATCATCAACAAGAAAGAAAATGACATTCGGCCGTTGCTTGGCATGCACGTCGCTTGCACCCTGCGCAAACAGCACGGAAACCAGAACAAGAATGATCATTCGGTTATTGTTATTCATCGCCTGTTTCTCTTGGGAAGATGGGACTTCATTTCCATGATTCTTGCACTGTGTTGGGACCCGATCGCCAGATTCTTCCATTCATTGGGATCGCGAAAATGGTCATACAACTCCTCACCACCATCAGCGTAGCGTATGTACCGCCAGCGAAGCGTCTGAACAGCATGGTTATTGAACCCAAAAGTCGTCACGACGGGGCGGTTCCGTATTTGGGATGGATTCTTCAACAGATCCACGAGGCTGCATCCATCCAATCCACTTCGTTTGGGCAGACCACAGAGATCGATCAGGGTTGGATAAATGTCGAGTAGGCTAACCGGACTCCTGCAAACCTCGTTCTCGGCTATATCGATCGTTGAGTGTGATCCTCGCGGTCCTGCGATGATCAGTGGTGTTCGAGTAGCAACGCTCCACAACGCATGCTTTCGCCAATGCTCTTTTTCACCGAGATGCCAACCATGGTCTCCCCACAGCACAATGACCGTATTCTGGGCGTATTCGCTGCTCTCCAAAGCCTCCAAAATCCGCCCAACCTGTGCATCGACAAAACTGATCGTCGCCAGATAAGCCTGAACAGCAGTTTGCCATTGTCCGCTGGCGTGGACATTGGCGTGGTCACCACCGGGTGTCGCAAAATTCTTTTCTCCAGAAGGATCATAAACTTCCCGGGCAAGCTTCCTCCCAAAAGCTGGAATGTCCGACAAATCGCCGGACTTGAACGGTGGAAGCGCGACACTTTCAAGTGGATACGGTTGGAAATACTTTTCCGGGACAACCCATGGTAAATGCGGTTTTGTGAATCCGCAGGCGAGAAAGAAAGGTTCACGGTGTGGCTTTGCCAGTTCGGACACCGCCCACCGGGCGACCTGTCCGTCAAACATATCTTCGTCATCCATGTCACTCTTTCCCCACGGCGCCCAGACACTTTTTGGCAAGCGCGGATCACGTCGGGAACGACCGCTGGCCCGAGTCAGCACTGGTACAAAATATTCGTCCCACGATTTGGAATCGTACGCCGCTGTTCCATGAAAAATCTTGCCGCATCCACGAACGTCATAACCCGATTCACGACAGTGCTGCATCAGAGTGATCGCGTTGGGCAGTTGATCCCGGAGTTTTTCTCCATTTCCATAGACTCCTGATCGAAACGGTGCGATTCCCGTCAGGAGGCTGATTCGCGAAGGATTGCAAAGTGGTGCTGCACAATGTGCCTGGCTGAAGGAGACCCCGCGTTTCGCCAACCGATCGATGTTCGGTGTTTTCACCTGCGAATTGAAACCAAGATGGCCAACCCAGTCCCTTAAATCATCAATGGCGATGAACAGAATATTGGGAGATTCGTCAGCACACGCCGGGTGAAAGAACACACCCATCGCCAGAAAGAAGAGCAAGCTCTGAGTGATGCTTTTCATTTCACATCCAATTGCAGATCACGGTGAAATCAGACGTAGTTCAACCTGTGCTTCACTGCCATCCTTGAAGTGAAAGCCACGGTAACCGGGAAGAGCAGACTGCACTGGTTCAGATTTCCCGGTTGGCAGGCAGGTCGCAGAGCTTATCTGTCTGCCTTCGGACCAGGGCTCGATCGTGATGGCAAGTGGGCATTCGGTCACTCGAATCGTTTTGGTCATCTCACGATCACCGGTGGATCGATCAAACCGGATCACCGGCCAATACCTCTTACCCGAATGGGAGTCCTTGCCCGCTGGCACGTCCATCGGTAGACGGAACTCCATCCATGACCAGTCGGTTGGCATGGTATCTCGCACCGTCAACCGCTTTTCAGGGAGAGAATATTCCAGACCAGCCAGGCCCTCGAGAAAAAGTAGAATCTTACCTGCATTGAAATTGGAATACTGATCGCCGAACAGATCCAATGATCGAGTGTAAGCTTCTGGAGCAACTGGAACGTTCCATTCCGCATGGTAGTTGTACTTTTCAAGATGCTGCACAGTGAGGCGCCACGCAGGATCGCCCAAGCCCTGGCGAAACATTCCATCCAGAGTGAAATAGGCAGTATCCGGTGTGTAGCCGAATGAATGATCGACTGCAGTGTCGAACTTCTTCATCGCCTGCGCCGACATCGCTCTGGGAAAAATCTCTCCCTGAAAACCCTCGTTTGAATTCAAAGCCCATGAGTTCACCATGCGGGTGGCATACTCACGTGGAAAATACTTCGAACGCAGATACCAGAAACCTGTCGTCATCAGCATTCCGTTTTCAGGTCCGGCAAAGAAATGCCTGTGCCCATTCGATTCCCACCGCTGCTGGAAGTAGACGTTCCGATCACTGACCGTATTCCGAACCATCTCTTGCCAATGTTTGACGTCCTTTGCTGGACCCACAAGACGTGCCATTTCAGCCAGTATTTCACTGACAGCGAAGTGGTTTCCAAAGAAGGAAGGAATGCCATCCCAGAATACTTCACGGAAATAGCCCTGATAGCAGTCACGGATGAACTCAACATCGCCAGTATGCTGATAGATCTGCCAAGCCCCCCGAACGTGTTCCGAATGCTCGACACCATAAACCCCAGAGTGCCAGGCAGTGCCCTTGTTATCAGCAAAGGCGATGATCCCATTGGGTGACTTGCGGTAGTTCCCACTCTCAAAGAGATTTTTCCACGTCAGTACATTGCCATAAGCATACCGACTCTTGTTACCGGTCCATGCACCAACTTTGATCTGAAATGTCGCGTCATACCGGTGCATCCCCAGAAAATTGTTCACAGCAGTCTGTGTATGGGGTTCCATCTCCCAGCCACTTTGCACGTCGATGTAATACATCAGATAGAGCGACCAGAGATAGTAATAGATATCTTCAAATTTTCGATCCGAGCAACGAAACCATGGGATCTCTTCATTCAATTGGCGATTCACATTTCGAGTCTTTCCAGACTTCCATGGTTCTGGATTCTTCACCACTTGCAGGGCGTTTCTGACAGCCACCTGATACTCGTCGTGCATTGCCCAGACCAGAGCGACACTCTTCTGATCACACCTGATCTCAAAAGAATACCTTTGTTCCCCGTTCGGTCCTTCCGAGAATTGATGCGCATCGCCGATTGCCTGGGAAGCAGTCAAGACCGTGCTCATTCCCTGATACATGATGGGTGCGATTTTTACAGAGCGATCCGTTTCTGGCATGCACTTGGTTGTGCCACCTTCGCTGATGTGAATCGCGTTTGCGCCGGCGTCAAATTCAATCGAAGCAGTGCTGGTCACACTATGCCGACCAAAAAAGCTTTGCCCCTCGAATCGAAGCAGAACCGGCTTGGACGAGGTAATCACGGTGCAAGCAACATCATTGCCTGCGATGAACTTCTCTTCATGTAGAAGAATATCACCAAGCTGGTATTCACAGATCATTCGATCCGGTCGCCAATACATCCGGTCCGGAGTCGGATGCCGAAAGACTCTGTCACCAACGATTACAGTCCCATACATCACACGGGTGTCTTTATAGAACTCCCATCCTGAAAAATCATTTCCAAGCCCCGTGTTGTCGTGCTTCAGCCCATCACTGCTGGCAAGACCGACGCCGCGACTTCGCAAATCATGATGGAACGGATGAGTCAATCCGATCGTTTCGTGCTCTTGCAAATTCCAACTGGCATGGAAACCACCGATGTAATAGGCAAGATTGCCAGCGAGGAAACCATGCTTTTTACCCTGGATCTCCTGCTGCAGCCGCTCACAGTAGTCGACCTTCGCCGGCTGCGCGGAATCAGCATGGACGCCGACGATCAAAAACATCAAGGCAGCTACGGTCATGCGTGAGAACATCACGTTATGAGCTGCTCTTGAGCCGAGAAAACGAAAAACATCAACCACCGTCAACCGGATTCCGGACGGGTGATCAGGCAATGATGTCGTGGATTGGCTCAACTTCTTCAACCCCAACCAGTTTCTGGTCCAGCCCACTGTAAAAGAACGACAGACGGTTGGGGTCCAGTCCCATTTGGTGAAGCACCGTGGCATGCAGATTCTTGACGTGCAGAGGATTCTCCACTGCGCGTGAACCAAGTTCATCGGTGGTACCGTAACTGATTCCTCCTTTGATGCCGCCTCCAGCCATCCACATGGTGAAACCATAGGAATTGTGGTCTCGACCTGTCCCTTTGGCGTATTCTGCTGTCGGTTGTCGACCGAACTCACCACCCCAGACCACGAGGGTTTCATCCAGCATTCCTCGCTGCTTCAGATCCGCCAGCAGTGCGGCAATGGGAAGATCTGTATTGCCGGCGTGTTTATTGTGATTGACTTCAAGATCACCATGCGCGTCCCAATTGGCATCGTTGTGTGAACCACCGCTGTATAGCTGGATGAAACGGACACCTCGTTGAACAAGCCTGCGGGCCATCAGACAACGGGTGCCGAAATCGCGCGTGCGATCATTGTTGATTCCGTACATGTCCAGCGTCGCGGCATCCTCCGTGCTCAAATCCACAGCTTCGGGTGCGGTGCTTTGCATCTTGTAGGCCAATTCATAGCTTGCGATCCGCGAAGCCAAATCACTATTTCCCGGACGATTCGCGAGGTGTTGCTGATTTGCATCCTGAATCGAGTCGAGAAGACGTCTCTGCACTTCCACACTCATGTCATCGGGTCTTGCCAGATCAAGAATTGGCGCTCCTTTGCTGCGGAATACGGTTCCCTGATAGGTGGCCGGCATGTAACCACTGCTCCAGTTCTTGGCACCACTGATGGGCCCACCAGACGGATCCAGCATCACAACGAATCCGGGCAGGTTCTCATTCACACTTCCCAGTCCGTAGTTGACCCATGAACCGAGAGCCGGGCTTCCTGAAAGTACCCTTCCGCTGTTCATCATCAGCATGGCAGAACCATGAATCGGCGAATCGGCGGTCATCGAGTGCAGAAAAGCGATATCATCCACATGCTTCGCAACATTTGGAAACAGTGTGCTCACCGACTTGCCACACTCACCATACTTCTCAAATTCCCATCGCGGTTCAACGATCCGTCCGCCAGTCCGATGCCCACCACGTCCGAACGTTTTCACATCGACTGTTTTTCCATCCATTCCTTTCATGGCAGGTTTTTCATCGAACGTGTCGATATGGCTTGGGCCACCATACATGAATAGAAAGATCACCGACTTTGCTTTGGGAGCGAAATGGGGAGGTTTGGCAGCCAGGGGATTGGCATAAGCCTTCTCAGCCGCCATGGCAGACCCATCAAAAAAACCATCTGCGGACAACATCGATGTCATGGCGGCAGCCCCAAATCCACCGCCGGTCTGCCAAAGGAATTCGCGGCGTGTTCGTCCGCAAAAATTTCCGATGCGTTTCTTTTGATTTGACATGAACTTTCTCGCGTTGTGTTTCAGCTATCTGTAGGATCGATGATGAAGGTCAGTTTGTGGCAGAAGATTGCCCCACATGTTGTACTAATCGACAAACAGGAATTCATTCCAGTTCATCACAGTGAGACAATACAATTCGACAGCACGCTGCCTTGTCAGTTTGTCCGTCGTTTCCAAGGTTGTGATCAATTCACTCCCGCGATCGACTTCCTCGTCTGTCGCGTCGCGCGACAATGCCCGGGCAATCACCCGTCGGACAAGTTCCCGGTTTTCAAGTTCGGCCCCGCCAACCGACTCGGTTAACCGCTTCGCCTGCTGATGGACAAATTTGCCGTTCAGTAGCGCCAATGCCTGACCGGGCTGCAACGTAACGAACCTGTCTTCGCAGGTAAGATCGGGATCAGGAAAGTCAAAGGCCGTCATCATGGGGGTCAGCAGGGACCGTTTCACATGGATGTAAACCGACCTGCGGTTTCTGTCCTGTTCGGAGGAGTTCCCCCAACCTGAACCGGGGCGAGACTGTCCCGCGAGAACCTCACGAGACAAAGCCGGATAGAAGCTTGGTCCGTAGGTCTGCCGGTTCAGCGAACCATTGATGGCAAGAATCGTATCACGCACCTCTTCAGCACTCAGCCTTCGTGGGTCGAAACGCCAAAGAAGATCATTCGCAGGGTCTGTGGCCAGGCCATCAGGTTGGCCAGCGGATGACATCTGATACGCACGACTGGACATGATCAATCGATGAAAATCCTTGAGCTTCCAGTCGCCAGCGATTAACTGCTGGGCAAGCCAATCGAGGAGTTCAGGATGTGTTGGTGGCACACCCAGTTTTCCGAAGTTATTGCTGCTGCGAACGATGCCGCGACCAAAGTGAAATTGCCAGACGCGGTTAGCCATCACTCTGGCCGTCAAACGATTCTCGTCACTCGTAATCCACTTGGCGAGCACGCGACGACGCCCCGCTGTCTTGTCGTCGCCTTTGAACACGGATGCATCGGGAGTGGGAGTCTCAAAAATTGCTGGAAAGTCCGGCTCCACCGGATCCGAGGGTGAATGAGGGTTGCCACGAAAAAGCACAAAGGTCTGATCAGGCTTGGGTTTACACTTGGCCAACCCCATCACCATTTCGCGTGGAGGCAAAGCCTTGCCTTCCTCAAGCGTGGCCGTGAGTTGCTTCTGCAGATCCTTGTACTTTTTCCAATCGTCTTCACTGAGGTTATCCTGCAGTTTCTCTTTCAGCACACGGTTTCGATCGCGTTTGGGTCCCTCCGTTGCCCGCTGGTCCGGAGCCGACATTTTGACAATGCCGGACTGTTCGAGGTCCCGTATTTCCTTTTCCAGACGCCGTTTGGTTTCGTCGTTCTCGCGGTATTTTCGATTCAGTTCATCAGATGAGACGTCAATCTGGTTATTGGAGCGTTGATCACCCCGGTGACCCCAACGTGTTACATCTCCCATCATGGCAAGAAAACTGTAGTAGTCTTTTTGCGAGATCGGATCAATCTTGTGGTCATGGCATCTGGCACAGTTCAACGTCAGACCGAGCATTGCCTGCCCGGTGGTCATGATGATGTCGTCCATGTCGTCGAACCTTGCCAACAATGGATCAGCCGGCTCATCGTCCCAGATCCCCAGACGATAGTACCCTGTGGCTGTCAGTGACTCCCTCGTTACTTCTTCCAGCTCATCTCCTGCCAGCTGTTCGGTGAGAAACCGATCGTAAGGCTTGTCATCATTGAATGACTTGATGACATAATCGCGGTACTTCCAGGCGTTGGGCTTGGCACCATCGCGTTCATAGGAATTCGTTTCTGCAAAGCGGACGAGATCCAGCCAGTGCCGACCCCAGCGTTCTCCGTAGTGGGGTGATTCAAGTAATCTGTCAACGACTTTCTCAAACGCTTTTGGATCACGATCATTCTCGAATTGCTGTACCTCCTGAGCCGAAGGCGGCAATCCCGTCAAATCGAAGTAGGCGCGACGAATCAAGTCGGCACGATCAGCCTGCGGATTGGGCTTCAAGCCAGCCTGCGAAACTGCCGAGTAGATGAAACGGTCAATCGGGTTCTTGCTCCAGTCTGCATCATCCACCATTGGCGGTTCAGGATTCTGCATCGGCTTGAAGGCCCAGTGCTTTTGCCATTGAGCTCCCTCGGCAATCCAACGCTTCAACAGGTTGACCTCTTCGGGTGACAATCGCTCACCCTCGGGTGGCATCTGTTCGTCTTCGATCTCCGAGGTCACGCGTGCGAGAATAACGCTGGCCTCGACATCGCCAGGAACGATCGCATGCTCACCTGAGTCAGCCTCAGCGAAGGCTTCTTTCTGACTCGTGAAGCGAATGCCACCTTCCGCCTCATCCGGACCATGGCAGGCGAAGCAGCGTTTTGCCAGAATCGGCTGGATCTGCTTCGAAAAATCGACAGGATCATTCTTCGGTGGCGTTTGCGCGAAACACGGCGAACAAGAGCCAGAAATCAACCCGAAAGCCGAAAAGCACAGGACAAATCGACAAGTCGTTAGCATCTTTGAAGGCGAAAGCATCTTGAGAATCTTGCAACGGAGGGATACTGGCTGTCGTGGGCGGGAAACCAACGAAATGGTCGGCCGGCCGAGCATTTCGCATGGAAGCCTCATTGTGACCGGTTCGGGACGTGATGCCAATGAGATTCAGCGTACTTCCAATTGAGAATGGTTCCCATCCATCTGCGACGGCTCCAAAACCCGATTATAGAGGAATAAAAGCGGAAATTCCGGGTGACCGGACCAGACGGGAGTTGCGGATTTCCCCACAGCAGAAAAAACCGCTTTTGAGAATGATCGTCTAGGATGACCGGGGCGAGCGTATCATGGCACCTGCATCGATATCGGTTCGGACACCCATCCTGCCACCTTTCCCCGCTGAAAACCATCCGATCATCAGATGAACCGCAAGCACGTCAAAAAATTTCACATCACACCGAGGGGTAGCGGCCACCGACCCCACGTGCTGCTGATTGTCGAAACCGCCATGTCTTTCGGGCGCGGGGTACTCGAAGGGATCAGCCAATACCTCTTCGAAAACCCACCATGGTCGGTTCAACTGGATCTCCGAGAATTGATGGTGACGCCTCCTGCCTGGCTCCAACAATGGGATGGTGATGGCATCATTACGCGATCGACCACACCCGAAATGGCTGATTTCATCTCGCAGTCAGGCATTCCCACCGTCAATCTGACGGATATCTACGGCGACCAGGGTCTGCCTTCGATCTGGAACGACCATGAAGCTATCGGGCGAATGGCCGCTGAACACCTGCTTCAAAGGGGTTTAAAACGCTTCGCTTTTTGTGGATTCACAAACCATCAATGGTCAGAAACGCGATATCGCGGATTCATGGATCATCTTGGGCCAGCGAGTGAGGTCCTGTTTCACAGTTCCGACTGGGCACAGGCCAGACGAACTGGATGGGAGACCCAGCAAGCGAGAATGGTGCAGTGGTTACTGGACCTTCCCAAGCCAATCGGAGTGATGGCGTGCAACGACTTTCGCGGGCAGCATGTGTTAGAAGCTTGCCGTGTGGCACAAATAACAGTTCCCGACCAGGTTGCTGTCATCGGTGTCGACAATGACCGGGTCATCTGTGATTTCTGCCAGCCCTCACTTTCCAGCGTTATCCCGGCCGCTGAACGCATTGGCTTCGAAGCCGCGCGGATGCTGGATCAGTTGATGCGAAAAGAAGAACCACCCGAACGGCACATGAAAATTGCTCCGATCGGAATCGCAGCACGACAATCAACCGACGTGATGGAAATTGATGACACAGCAGTCGTCACGGCGCTGAAAATCATCCGCGAACGAGCATGCAATGGTCTTTGTGTCGCAGACATTCTGGCAGAAGTCCCCATCGCGCGTAGTTCCCTCGAAAGACGATTTCGACAACACCTCGGACGCTCACCCCAGGCTGAAATCCGAAACATTCAAATGAGGCGGGCTCAACAGCTGTTGAGTGAAACCAATCTGCCTCTGTCACAAATCGCCAACCTCACCGGCTTCAAACATGCCGAATACTTCAGCGTTGTCTTCAAACGCGAGATGGGTGAAACGCCTGGCCAGTATCGGGAAAATCTTTCTTGAATCAGCCAGCAATTCGACCTCAGGATTCCGCGAATTCGCACGGCAGTCATTTTCATGCACGCCGTTCATTCATGCACGCCGTTGACTGAAGTCGACACCATGCGCCGTGTTGTTCCATGGTGGCAGAAACCGCTGCTGGAACGGAAGTGAAGCCTGGCAATGCTAGCAAACAGGTGATTTTGATGTTCACGACAGGGAACGATATCTCTATACATGGTTCGACATGAGTTATGGGCTGTCCCTCGGCATTTGGATATTGCTGGAATGAAAAAACTGATCCCCTGGCTGGCAGGGTTATTTGTCTTGACGCTCAGACTCACATGCCGATTTCGTTACAACAATGATCCAAGACAATTGTTGAATCACGACGGTGTGAATCATCTGGTTGCTGGCTATCACGCGGTTCAGATTGCGGGAGTTCTGGGAGCTGAACCGGGTGCCGGAACGATGGTCTCTCGTTCCAAAGATGGTGAACTGGTTGTGCCCGGACTGAAGTTGATTGGGCATGTTCCACTGCGGGGCAGCAGCGGGTCATCAGAGAAAGGCGGCTTGGCTGCCTTGCAGGTTTTGATGGACTATGTCGAGGAAGGAAATCCTGTGATGCTGACTGTCGATGGTCCACGCGGCCCACGCGGCAAAGCTCACAAAGGAATCAGCTTGCTGGCTCGCAAAACGAAAACGCCGATTGTTGGTGTACTGGCGATCCCGACGCGGCGGTGGATTCTCAGCAAGACGTGGGACAGATTGCAGATTCCGAAACCGTTTTGCACGATCGATTATTATTTCAGCGATTTGATTTATCCCACACGCGGTGAATCCTTGGGGGACCTGACTCGACGCATCGAAATTGCGTTGGATGAGCTGGAAAAGAAGCACGATCCTGCAGAAGGATATCGTGAACCAGCAAAGCGACGCCCCCATCAGCAGAACTTGTCCCAACAACAAGCCGCCTAGATCAGGCCGGGCTGGGAACAAACACACGGGCAAATACCGAATTTCTCTGATCACCTGTTTTTCAGGCAGCTGATTCTCACGAGTGTCGAAACAGGCTTACCAATCGCACCTGCCTCGACGGAAACCAGTTGTTCATTTCGGGCGACAGACCCGGCTTGCGGCATTTCCGGCGCACATCCTCTGGAAACGGGTGGTGACCAGACTAATTTTGGTCGTCTGCCGGGCATCCTCAACCGGCAATCTCTGATATTATCCGCATCATGAATGCCTCGGATCCAACAACCGCTGCCCAAACCGATTCAGCCATCAAAATGCTGGAAGCCGCCATTGGGCAAATCAAGTTCGCCAGAGAATATTGTCTGGAGTTACTCAATGACACGCCCGATGAGTTGTGGTTTGAAATCCCGGCTGGACTTCCGAGCCACATTGCGTGGCAGGTTGGCCACTTGACCGTCAGCCAGTATGGGCTGCTGATGTTTCGAATTCGTGGACGCAGCCCGGATGATCTCGATTTGATCCCCAGTCGTTTTCGCAAAGCATACAGCCGGGGCTCCAAACCTTCGCCGGATACATCCCGTCAACCGACCGCAAGTGAACTTCGTGATCGGATGAGCCTGGTTCATGAACGTTCCCTGAAGGAACTGGAAACGGTTCAACCTGAAACACTGCTGGAACCGGTGGACATGCCTTATGCGGCCTATCCCAATAAATTGGGAGCGATCTTGTTTTGTCCGATTCACGAACACACGCACATTGGGCAAATTGGCCTGCTGAGGCGCGCCCTCGGACTGGATCCCGTTCGCTAGCCCATTCTTTCGACCGTATCCAATCGTTTGACTGACAAGCCAGTGGCTGCCTCGGCATTGTCCATCCGTGCGGTTTCTCACCACGTGGAACTCCACATCCGCTGCCAACTCACGCCAGAAAGAGACTTTTGAATTGAATTCAAAATCAGAGGACTACCAAATCGAAACGATCAACGAATCCATTTATGATCATCCCAAATACTACGATCTGGTATTCGGTGCTGATTGCGCTGCCGAAATCAAGTTCATTCTTGGTTGCGGTAACCAGTACATGAAGCGTCCGCCGCAGAAATTTTTCGAACCCGCCTGTGGCACCGGTCGTTTGCTGTACTCACTGGCCAAACGCGGTCATACGGTGGCAGGCTTGGATCTGAATCCCAAGGCCGTGGATTTTTGCAATGCACGCTTCAAGCGGCATGGGATCGAGGCACGTGCCTTTGTCGCAGACATGGCAGATTTTCGAGTCAAGCAACGCCATGACATCGCTTTCAATACGATCAACAGTTTCCGACACCTTCAAACCGAGACAGCTGCCAGAGAACACTTGAAATGCATGGGTCGGGCAATCCGTGTGGGAGGACTCTACCTGCTTGGTGTCCATCTCACACCGACCGATGTTTCTCCGAGCGAAACCGAGTCCTGGTCGGCTCGCAGGGGACACCTGTCCATCAATACCCACATGTGGACCAAAGAACGGAAAAAAGGCAGTCGCATCGAAAGATTCGGGATCCAGTTCGATGTGCACAACCCAACGCGTAGTTTTCGGATTCTCGATGAGCTGGTACTTCGGCGATATCATTCCAAGGAGATGAATCGGCTGATCCAGTCTGCGGGTTGCTGGCAAACCATTGCCACTTACAACTTTTCCTACGATTTGGATGACCCGATTGAAGTCGACTCAGCGACCGAAGACGTGGTTTACGTGCTCAAACGAACAGGTCGCTGATTGGCTCCCCTTGCCAACCAATCTCTTGGCGCATCCCTCGTCACCAAGTGTCCTGAATCAGGCAGTCGAACGCCCACGACCAACTGCCGCCAATCCGAACGCGGCAAGTGCGGAGCCGAGACCAATGGCGGCGGAAATGGTGGAAATCAATCCCCAACGCTGCTTTTCATCAGAGAGTCGTTTGTAGGTAAACGGCTTTCCGAGCTCGATTCCATCTCCCACCATCTGTTCATACTCACGGATCAGTTCCGCTGTGGGCTTGACGGCGTAATCAGCTCTGATGTCTGCGACATGCTGGTCTGTGGTCTTCAGATAAGGAATCAAAGTCCAGCGAATACCGGCAAAAGCGGCCACCATGAACCCCAAAACGGCCACTGCACCCAGAATGCCTACCGGGATCATGTAACCGCCTGACTCTCGCTGCGCGGGTTCCTCTGAGGGCAGTTTCGACGACTCCTCTGCCAGCGGAAGTTGCCGCAGGATGCCTAATTTTGGAATCGAAACTTCTGTTTGACATTCGCCACATATCACTTTGTCGCCCGCCTGTGAGGGGGTAACAGATAGGACATTTTGACAGGTTGGACAGGGCAAAAGATGCATAATTGATGAAGATTTGAAGGAGTCCCGACTAGACCCGGCGTTCCCGGTGACTAGAATTCGTAACAGCAAAAGGCACCACCCGCCACAGTAGCCCGGACGCATGACGGCGATACGAGGCAATATAACAACGAACTGTTTTGTTCGTCCCCGTGACCGAAAGAGTCGAGTCGCAAACCAAGTGGTCAACTTTGCCAATTGCCGCCAGGAAGGCAGAGTGGAAAGGTTTGAAACGAACGTTCCGGGGGGAATCTCTTGATACGTCTTCGCGCCGGCGGTAGTTCGCGGGAATACGCAAAGACGATCAGAAACACGGATGAAAGCAACTGCGGGGAATCCGTAGAAGGTTCATCTCGTTCTCACGATCGGTTCGATTTGATCCTTCTTTGGGACAGGAATGGTGTTCACGAACTTGGTTTCAACTTTGTCGGCGAGATCTGTCATTCAGAACGCCAATGGCAAATTCGATCCGAAATGACAGCATAGCCTAATCCTAAAATTTTTCCATTTACGAAGGGTGCGGGAACTCCATGGACATCGAGTGCTAGAGTTGTTTGGTTCTCACTTCACCGGCCGTGCGAGCTAGTGAATTGAGGAGGATCCAAGATCAATTGGATTGCAGTCCAACGCTCAGGTCACTCGCTTTGGAATTCCGAAAAGCATGCTCAAAATTGGATGAATGAACGGTGCAATACGAGTAAGCGTAAGTATTCTGGAGAGAGACATATTCAACGTAATCAATTTGACCCCCCGTTTCTTCTGACCTGTTACTTCCATGCAACGTTCGTGAAAGACACGTTTGTCTGAGTGCCAGCTGTTACAGGATGAGAGGCCCTGCGGATTTTACAGGGCTGAAGGACCAACAAGACTAACCCCGCTATTGACCAACACGCGTATCACCCCTCCAACCCACTTCGCTGCTCATTGATTTCACTTCCATGCCGATTTTGATTTCCTGGGACAGGAAATACACCAAGCGGCCATGACCAACAGCAAACACGATCAAAGTCAGCAATTCGCGTCACCAAATAGCTTCACACCCGACAACCACCGCTTCTGCGCGAGGAGTTCCTCCCTTGTTCGATACCTTACTGGATGAATTTGAAGCCGTCGCAGCACAGAGCACGGAGGCCATGACCAATGGCTTTCGTAAACTGCCCATCGACGATAACGAAGACAACAACGTTGCCGTAGCCCTCGCAGAGCGGGCTGACGGTCAAGTGCAGTTGGACAGCCCTGATGAATTGCTGGCTGTCGACGAAGGTGATTCATGGTCCGACGATCCGGTTCGCATGTACCTGACCCAGATGGGTGAGATCCCGCTGCTGACAAGGCGACAGGAGATCGAGCTGGCCAAACGCATTGAAGAGACGCGTCGACGATTCCGCACCAAGTTGCTGGAAAACCACTTCGTCCTGGTCGAAGCCTACAAGACTCTCAAGAAAGTCTACCGCAGCCAACTGCCATTTGATCGTACGGTTCAAGTGTCCGTGACTGACCGGCTTGAGAAAGAGCAGATCATCGGTCGATTGCCTCACAATCTCCGAACTCTGCAGACTCTGCTTCGACGCAACCGGCATGATTGGAAAGTCTCACTCAGCAAGAGTGCTTCCCAGCGTCGCCGTGCTGAGGCATGGCGTTCTCTGGCTCGTCGTCGTCGTCGTGCTGTTCGTCTCATCGAGGAGCTTGGACTCCGAACACAGCGAATCGAAACACGCATCGATCTGCTGGAAAAGTTTTCGATCCGTCTGAGCGAGATCGACCGTGAAATTGCTGCTCAGAAACGGACCAAGCATGGTCGCGAAGTTCGCGATGAATTACTGCACGAGCGTCGCCAGATTCTGACTGCCTGTCAGGAAACACCGACATCGCTACGCAATCGCGTGAAAATGCTCAACAAAGTCTACGCGGAGTACCAGCAGGCCAAACGCGAACTCAGCGAAGGAAACCTGCGATTGGTCGTCTCAATCGCGAAGAAATACCGAAATCGAGGTCTTTCATTTCTTGATCTGATTCAGGAAGGAAATGCTGGACTGATGCGGGCCGTGGACAAATTTGAATACCGTCGAGGCTTCAAGTTCTGTACCTACGCGACCTGGTGGATTCGACAGGCAATCACTCGCGCGGTTGCTGATCAGAGTCGAACCATCCGTATCCCTGTGCACATGGTGGAAACCATGAGCCGGGTACGCAACGTCGCACGACAGCTCTTTCAGGAACTGGGACGTGAACCCACGATTGAAGAAACTGCACGCCGTGCTGATGTGACAGTAGAAGAAGCACGACGCGTGCTCACCATGAGCCGATTCCCGATTTCGCTTGACCGGCCGGTCGGCAACAGTGAGGACAGCCAGTTTGGAGACCTGTTGCCCGACGGCACCGCAGAAAGTCCGCAAATTGGTGCAACTCAGGAAATGCTGCGTGACCGTATCAGCAACGTGCTGAAGTCACTCTCCTACCGTGAACGGGAAATCATCAAACTTCGATACGGACTCGGCGATGGTTACAGCTACACGCTGGAAGAAGTCGGACACATCTTCAAAGTGACCCGGGAAAGAATCCGGCAGATTGAGGCAAAAGCCGTTCGTAAACTGCAGCAGCCAAGTCGCAGCCAGGATCTGGTTGGCTTCCTTGACTAACAGCAGCCTGTGCCGTACCTCACGGCACCTGGTCAACTACTTTGCAAAGGCGACACGTTCCAGAACGTGTCGCTTTTTTTAATCCAGCGAACAGGGTCGCCCATGTCCAAACATCAAGTCCGGCTGCAACAGGCATGGCAACAGCACCAGACAGGCAATCTGGACGAGGCAGAAGAAACTTACCGGCAAGTCATCGAGGCTGATCCAAAAGATGCTGATGCCTGGGTATATCTGGGGATCCTGCAGTTCGATCGGCGACAATTCGAAAGCTCAACGGAATCCTATCGACGCGCTTTGGAAATCAGAGATCATTATCCGATCGCCTGGAACAATCTTGGAAATTCGTTTCGAATGCTGGGACAGGTTGAGAACGCCGAACAGTGTTTCACGAAAGCTCTCTCCCAACATCCCAATTATCTGTCGGCCTTCAAGAATCGTGGGACGCTCTGGATTTGGTCAGGCGAAATCCAGAAGGGTCTGAAGTGGTATCAGGAGGGCCTGAAGCATCATCCGGGGGAAGTTGAACTTCATCGAAATCTGGGTGTCATTCACCTGCTGTTGGGAAACTATGAAATCGGTTGGCGTGAATATCGCTGGCGATGGAAATTCCCTGGCATGTATCGTCCTTCGACAAACGCACCTACCTGGAAGGGTGAACCACTCCAAGGCAAAACCATCCTGATCTATCCGGAACAGGGTCTGGGGGACGCTATTCAGTTCATTCGCGTTGCGAAAGAACTGAAAAACCAGGGGGCCACCGTCTACGTTGAGGTAGGGAAGCGCATGGAGGCACTTTTCTGTTCCGCGCCAGGGATTGATCGGTTATTGATTCGTGATCAACCTCTACCGGCATGTGATTATCACGCATCATTTATCGAAGTGATCGACTACCTTTATCAATCAACCGGAGAGATTGCGTGGGGAACTGGCCTGTTCTCCAGCCGTTCCGGCTACCTTCGAGTTTCTGATGCATTGATTGAATACTGGCGAAACTGGTTTACAAGACATGCCGAATCTGGCGGGGATCCTACCAACACAAACACAAAGACCCCTGAACAATGTTTGAAAGTGGGGATCAACTGGCAAGGCAACCCGGATCACCATGCCGATGTGTACCGCAGTATTTCGCTGGACAGGCTCGCGCCACTGGCAACCATCCCGGGCGTTGAACTCTTCAGTCTGCAGTTCGGCTTTGGCAGTGAACAGTTGGCCCAAAGCCAACTCAACGCAGCGATCACGAAGTTCCCCAGCCACGTTGATACCGATGGTGGAGCATTCACAGACACAGCAGCAATACTCAGCAATCTCGACTATGTTGTGACCACAGATACGTCCGTCGCTCACCTCGCAGGTGCAGTGGGCACACCCACGTGTCTGCTGCTGGGGAAGGTCCCAGACTGGCGTTGGCTGCAAAACGGTTCCAGCACAGCGTGGTATCCAGCCATGCAGTTGTTCCGGCAAAGTCGACTGGGGATTTGGGACGAGCCAGTCGCAGCCATTGAATCGCTGCTGCGAAAAGCTTCACCAGCTTGATCAAAAGCAAGAAGTGTTTCCCAAACGACACGTGCTTTTCGGGTCATGTGGATGTCCGCCCGAGCCGCGAAACCCGGCGTGGCTGAATCGATCAGGTTCAACCCGGGCAATCGGGATCATTCCGTTTCAGCCATATCGCGAGCGTGGTAACTACTGCGGACGAAGGGTCCACTGGCGACTTTTCGAAATCCCATCTGGCTGGCAATCTCACCCAACTCCTCGAACTCCTCGGGTGGCACAAAGCGAACCACGGGCAGGTATTTTTCACCAGGTTGCAGATATTGCCCCAGCGTCAGGAAGTCGACATCGTTTCTTCGGAGGTCAGCCAGTGCGTCCAGCAGCTCCCCTCGCTCTTCACCCAAGCCCAGCATCAATCCACTCTTGGTTTTCACCTCAGGATTGTATTCTTTCACCTGCTTCATCATTGCAAGAGTCCAGGCATAATCACTTTTGGGTCCCCGAACTCGACGGTACAGCCTTGGTACGGTTTCCATGTTGTGATTGAAGACATCGGGTCGGGCTTCAATCACACGCTCCAGCGAAGGCTTGCAGTGGACAAAATCGGGGGTCAAAACCTCCGTCGTTGCTCCCGTCTTCTCCCGAACCGCGACAACACATTGATAAAAATGCTCAGCTCCACCATCGGGCAGATCATCGCGAGTCACGCTGGTGATGACAACGTGCTTCAGTCCGAGTCGATGGGCTGCTTCTGCGACGCGTTCAGGTTCATCGGACTCTGGCAATTCGGGTGGACGGCCACGATGGACGGCACAAAAACCACAGGGCCTCGTGCAAACATTGCCAAGGATCATGAAAGTGGCAGTCTGTTGGCTGTAACATTCCATCCGATTGGGACATTTTGCATTGTCGCACACCGTTTCCAATCGCAACTCATCGAGCAAACCCTGAGTCATGTGGTTGGCATTGCCGGCGGGAATGGGCCGTTTCAGCCAGCGTGGAAGCCTGCCTGAGGCCGAAACCTCCGCACCGTCTGGAATTTCAGGATCCGCAACTACAGGAAGTCGAAAGGCCATGCAACAAGAAACCACAGTGAAAGGGACGAACCAAAGCCTGCCATGTGACCTATTGTAGTGAGAAGTTCAATCCCGACCATGGCTCAGTGACATCGCTTCGTGGAATGCCCAGCTGGAAAACCCGGCCAGGTCCCTGACCGAAGCAGCCCGACAGGAACACGGCTGGGATAGGTTAAAACGGGCATTTGGTTGCCCAGAAAGTCAAAAATCAATGATTCAAATCAGCGCCCGACTACGTTGAATGGCCATTGAGGCTTACAATCCGCTGCGTTATGGGTAAGAAGAAGAAAAAATCGAACGCTTCCAGCGGAAAAAAAAAGGGTGGTTCAAAGAAAACTGACCCAACGCTGACGATGGTCGCCGAGAACCGGAAGGCCCGACATCGGTATGAAATACTCGATTCCGTCGAGTGTGGCATGATGCTGATGGGGAGCGAAGTCAAATCGATGCGTGAAAACAAGTTATCACTCGATGAAGCCTACATTCGGGTCAAAGGCAAGGAGCTGTGGCTGATTGGTGCCGATATCGCCCACTACAAGAATGCAGGCATGTGGAATCACGACCCGAGGCGCCCCCGTAAACTGCTGGTTCATGCGCGGGAGTTTCAGAAATTCGCTGGCCGAGCTCATGAGAGGAGCCTGACGCTGGTTCCCCTACGCGTGTACTTCAATGAACGCGGAATCGCGAAATGCGTCATGGGACTAGTCAAAGGAAAGAAATTGCACGACAAACGTGAATCACTCAAAAAACGGGATACCGACCGCGGGCTACAACGAGCCATGAGGCGAAGATGACACAGCTTCTCGATATCAAACGACTGAAAAAGAGCTTCACGCAGCCCGAAGGTGGAAATCTGCTCATTCTGGACATTCCGGAATTTCAGATTGCCAAGGGCGAACAAGTTGCGTTGATTGGGCAGAGCGGCGGTGGAAAAACAACGTTGCTGCATCTGATCGCAGGTCTTCTGTCACTGGACGAGGGATCCATTCGAATCGACGGGATCGAAACAAACGTGCTCAGTGAACAGGGTCGCGACCGCTTTCGGGCCGAAACCATCGGTTATGTTTTTCAAACCTTCAATCTGCTTCCCGCTTTTTCTGCGATCGAGAATGTTCGCCTTGGCATGGCCTTTGGCTCTGGCAAGCACCAGTATTCGCGTGCTGCTGATTTGCTGACTCGTGTCGGATTGAAAGATCGATTCAATTATCGCCCGAGCCAACTCTCCGTGGGACAACAACAACGCGTGGCAATCGCACGCTCTCTGGCAGGAAGACCAAAATTACTGCTGGCAGACGAACCGACGGCCAATGTCGATCCCAGCAGTGCTGATAGCGTGCTTGAATTGATACGCGAAACCTGCCGCGAAGAAGAAGTCTCCCTGCTCACGGTAACGCATGACATGCAAATTGCCTCGCGTTTCGATCGCATTGAAAAACTTGATGAAATCAATCAGGTGGATCACTCTTCAGCATCGTCCGGGTGATCCCCCAAGCTATCAAGATGAAAAACTGTTCCACCCATCGGCATTGAATCAAGCATCCAATCATGTCTCTCATTCACATCGCCTGGCGAAACTTCTGCCATCGAGCTCTCTCAAGCTTTCTGACGACATTTTCACTTGCCCTCGGGGTTGGTCTTGTTGTTCTTGTCCTTTCCATTTACGGCGTGATCAGTGAGGCGTTCACTCGAAATGCCTCGGTGGGCTACAACCTGGTGGTAGGTCCCAAAGGAAGCCCTCTACAACTCACATTGAACAGTGTTTTCTATCTCAGCCAACCAATCGAAAACCTGCCGTACACCGAATACATGGAGTTTCTGTCCCAGGATGAAAGAGCATCCATGGTGAAGAAATTTGGCGGTGACCCGAAGCTGGCCGAACGAAACGGGCGTTACGCGCCTTTCGTCTCAGGAGGGTTTGCCATTCCTCTGGCTCTGGGTGATTACTTCGGTCAATACAGAGTCGTTGGAACAACACCGGACTTTTTCACCAAATTGAAACATGGGCCGAATGTCGATGAAGATTTCACCTTCAGCAACGGCCGAGCATTTCAGACCTACTCACCGGAACACCAGTACTTTGAGGCTGTGCTGGGAGCACGGGTGGCAAAAGACATGAAGGTTGGTGTTGGTGACACTTTCAATCCCACTCATGGAGACCCCGAGGGACAGGGACACGCCCAAGGTTTTCATGTCGTTGGCGTCCTCGACCCCACCGGTACACCCAACGACCGTGCGGCGTTCGTGAATCTGGAAGGTTTTTACTTGATGGAAGGGCACGCCAAGCCCGTTGAAAACGTGGACCAATTCAAGCCACAAAACGACGATGTGCTCGATCAGACCATTGACGCGGTAGAATCTGACGAAGATGGTTCAGAGCAAGATACTTCCACTGCAGATCTCCAAACCACAGTTGACGCGGGTTCCAGTGAGACCTCGGATGAATCTGGGAGCTCTGAAAAAATCCGACTGCTGACGATTCCCGAAAGGGAAGTCACATCCATTCTTGTCCGCAATGGAAATATGTTGTTCGCTCCTGGGATGCAGAATGCCATCAACGAAGGCATCCGTGCTCAGGCAGCGGCTCCAATCGGCGAGATCAATAAACTGATGAGCATGATCGTTGGCCCTCTGTTGACGGCCTTGTTGGCGATCACAGGAATCACGTGTGCAGTTGCTGCGGTAGGTATTCTGGTTTCGATCTATAACTCAATGAATGACCGCCGTCGGGACATTGCAATCATGCGTGCCTTGGGAGCAAGACGTTCCACCGTGACGAACATCATTGTCTTTGAGAGTTTTCAGGTCGCCTTGATAGGAACGATCGCCGGCTGGTTGCTCGCACACGCGGCCATGGTGGTGTTTTCTGGTCAAATCGAAGATCAAACAGGGGTTCAGGTCGGATTTTTCACGACCAGCAACTACGAAATCTTCGTCCTACCTCTGGTCCTGTGTCTGGCACTGATCGCGGCTCTACTTCCGGCTTGGGCGGCTTACCGGACTGATGTCGGTTCCAACCTGTCAGCTTGATGCGCTGCAGCCCAGCCAGTTTTCCAAGTCCCTTCCTTGCAGCGGCTGCTCACACCGAAAACTCTCGCAACAATACAACGTTGCTTCTCCATCCATCGGTTCTTTGCCACGATTGAGAGCTGACATCGGTCCAGATTGCGGCGCTGTGCCAATGACCCATGAGCGAACTGCACGAGGGCGATAGGTCGCGAAAAAAGCTGGACGCAATCGATTCATTTCCTCCTGGTCAGGAACAGCGAGGGCGAGTTGCTGGTTGCCAAGATGAAACTGATCCAGAACCGCCAGCAGTGCCGCACAGGCAGCAGACTGGTTATTCATCACGGCAGCTCCAGCCACCAGTGTCCGCTCCGCTGCCTGACGAAAATCCTGACGATTGCAGAGCATCGAAAGTTTCAACAAGCCACTGGCAGCTGATGCATTCCCGCTCACCAAACTACCATCGTGCCAATCCTTGTTGCGAGTGATCAGCGTTTCTGCGTCATCAGCGGTGTAAAAAAATCCGCCTGATACCTGATCCTCAAAGTGTTGGATCATGTCCTCGGCCAACCTCACAGCGCGGCCAACCCACCGCGCTTTCCCTGTTGCTTCAAACAGTGAAATGAATGCCTCAATCGTAAAAGCGTAGTCATCTACATAGGCATCAAGATGTGCTTGCCCATCTCTGAAGGCATGCAGCAGCCTTCCATCTTCACTCAGCATATCCCGCTGAATGAACTCTGCAGCAGTCTCTGCTGACTGTAGATAAGAGGGCTGGTTCAAAACCGCACCGGCGACGGAAAGTGCTTTTATCATCAACGCATTCCATGCGACGATGATCTTGTCATCCCGTGCTGGATGAACACGATTCTCTCTGGCGATCCGTAACTGTTCCCGATAATCCGCCAGTAGATTCGAAAGTTCGGCTTCATTCACCGACATCTCTTCGGCCCAGGCCGAAATGCTCTGTGGCAGATTCGGGATGCTATTGCCCTCAAAATTTCCACGCTCGCTGATGTCATAAACAAAACAGAAATCCCGCGCCGCTTCCTTACCGAGAACCTGCTCAACCTGTTCCGGTTTCCAAACGTAGTATTTACCTTCGATGCCTTCACTGTCTGCATCTTCACTGCAGTGAAATCCGCCAGCAGAATCCACCAGCTCTCGACAAACATAATCGAGCGTCTCTTGTGCAACCTGCGCATGTCTCTGATGTCCAGTGACCTGGAATGCACGAACATACATCTCGGCCAGAAGCGCGTTGTCATACAACATTTTTTCAAAATGCGGAACCAACCACTGGCCGTCCACACTGTACCTGGAAAATCCACCACCGATATGATCACGAATCCCCCCTGCAGCCATGCGATCGAGAGTCAACTCGGCTGCTGCGACCATCGCTTCATCATCTGACACTTGGCCCATCCGAAGCAGCAATCCCAAGTCGGTCGCATGTGGAAACTTCGGTGCTCCGCCGAAACCACCCCATTTCTGATCCAGCACATCAAGCAGATTTCGACATGCGTCTGTGACAAGTGAACTCGGGGGAATCGTGTTCGCAGACGAATTCGGCAACGACACGGCATCGGGTTGTTCACCGCCTCCTGCCGCCAACTGTTGCAGCGCGGCAGTGATATTGCCTGAATGGCCTAGCACTTCTTCACGGCGTTTGGCCCACGCATCGGACAGTGATTGAAGGACGTCAACAAACCCCGGCATGCCCGACTTTTGCCTGGGTGGCCAATAAGTGCCGGCAAAAAAAGGCTGCCTTTGATGGTCCAGAAACACGCTCATGGGCCATCCACCGCGACCCGTCATGACCTGAACTGCGTTCATGTACACCTGATCAATGTCAGGTCGTTCTTCACGATCAACTTTGATCGAAACAAAGTTCTGGTTCAGCAGATTGGCAATGAAAGGATCCTCGAAACTCTCATGCTCCATCACATGACACCAATGGCAGGCGGCATAGCCTACCGAAAGAAAGACTGGCTTATCCTCTTCAATCGCAAGCTCAAAAGCTTCGTCTCCCCAGGGGAACCAATCCACCGGGTTGTTCTGGTGCTGCAACAGATAAGGACTGAGAGAGTTCGCGAGTCGATTCAATGATGTCATTCCAGCAAAGAATCAGATATCCAGGTTGCGTACGTCCAACGCATGCTTTTCGATGAACTCGCGACGAGGCTCGACCTTGTCTCCCATGAGCAATCGGAACATCTCATCGGCAGCACCAGCATCGGTCAGATTGACCTGCAACAACGTACGGTTGGCGGGATCGAGAGTTGTTTCTCGCAGTTCCTCCGCGTTCATTTCGCCCAGCCCTTTGAAGCGTGTGACTTGCAGACCTTTCTCACCGGCCGCCCTGACCTCCGGCAACAGATCCCGCAAATCATTCAGCGAACGCCGCACATCCTCCCCACGTACCAGTTCAAATCTGGCATTGGTTGCACCGGTGCGTTCAGCGGGAATCAGATCATCAACCCCAAATCCCAGCGGCATCAATTCTTTCAAGCCACTGTTGATGGTACGGACTTCATGCAATTCCGTCAGGTGTGCCATGGCAACTTGCGATTCACCTGCTTCCGGTGCTGTGCCAGTTTCAGCTCCAGCACCAGCCGCCTCTGACGTCGCTTCTGCATCACTTTCTTCGCCATCGGCTACGTCGTCCTGCTCAGTATCCAGACTCAACTGGTTATCATTGAGATAGCTTTCTACCTGATCCTGAGTATGGAACCAGTGTTCTTCATTCCCATGCGTGACAAGTAAAGAAGGCAACTTGTTGGTCGCTGGATCGAGACGCATTGCGTGGGCTCGCAAGCTGTAGCCGTGCTGCTCAAGAGCCAAGATCGATTCTTCCATGGAAGCCAGAGTTGTACAAAGAGTACGCATCGAGTCTCCCTCGACTCGGCGACCGTCCTCCGATTCAAAAACCGTATCAGCGAGCCCTCGCTCCAGCAGTTGAGCTTTCATTTCTCCATCGGACTGGATGTAGTACCTTTTCTTTCCCTGCTGCACACGGAAAAGCGGTGGCTGAGCGACGTACACATGTCCGCGGGCTACCAGCTCATACATCTGTCGATAAAAGAAACAGAGCAGAAGCGTTCGGATATGACTGCCATCAACATCGGCGTCCGTCATGATGATGATTTTTTCATATCGACGTTTCGTCAGATCCTGATCTGCACCGATCCCGGTCCCAATGGCCTGGATCATCGATTGTACTTCCTGGTTCTCCAGCACCTTGGCTTCGCGGCTCTTGTAGGCGTTGATGATCTTACCTCGTAGCGGCAGGATTGCCTGATAATCCCGCATTCGTCCGCCTTCGGCCGAACCACCCGCCGAATCACCCTCGACAAGATACAGTTCGCACTCCTCACGATTTTTGCTGATGCAATCCCGCAATTTTCCGGGCAATCCACCGCCGCCCAAGGCATCTTTACGTTTTCGCAAAAGATCCTTTGCCTTACGAGCAGCCTCACGAGCCTCTGCTGCCAGAAGTCCCTTGCGGACAATTGTCTGCGCAACTCTCGGGTTCTCTTCGAAGTACTTTCCCAACTGCTCTGCAACACCACCGCTGACGATACCATCAACTTCACTGTTGCCCAGCTTGGTCTTGGTCTGTCCTTCAAACTGCGGGTGCGGTACTCGTACGCTGATAACCGCCGTGATGCCCTCACGAAAATCATCCCCACCAGGAGTTACCCCTTTGAAGAGATTTTCTTTCTTGCCGTAGTTGTTCAATGTTCGGGTTAACGCGCTGCGGAAACCGGAGACATGCGTTCCGCCCTCGATCGTGTGGATGTTATTCACGTAGGACTGAACGTTCTCGGTGAACTCGGTACTGTACTGCATCGCAATGTCGTACTGTGTTCCGTCTTTCTCTCCTGAAATCTGGATCACATCACCGTGCAGCGTATCGCTGGCACGATTGAGGTGTTCCACAAATTCAACGAGCCCTCTTTCGTATTTAAAATCTCCTCCCTCGCCATTTCGTTCGTCGTGGAACTTGATATGGACACCGCTGTTGAGGAATGCGAGTTCCTGCAGACGTTTGTAGAGGGTATCGAAGTTGTATTTGGTGACGCTGAAGATCTTGTTGTCAGCTTTGAAGGTTGTTTTGGTTCCCGTCTTCTTGGTTGCTCTTCCTTTTCGAACTGGCCCTGTGGGAACACCACGTTCATACTCCTGAGTCCAGGTGAAGCCATCACGACTCACCTCGGTCTCGGCCCACTGGCTCAAGAAATTCACAACCGTGACGCCAACACCATGCAGACCACCTGAAGTCTGATAAGCACCTTTCTCGAATTTTCCACCAAACTTCAGAACGGTCATCACACCTTCGAGCGTGCTGACTTCCCGGTCCAGTTCTTCCGACAACTGCTCATGTCTGGTAACCGGAATCCCACGACCGTCATCTTCAACCGTAACACTGCCATCGGTATGGACGGTCACCGACACCATTTTGGCGAAATCGGCCATTGCCTCATCGATGGAATTATCCACCACCTCGTACACCAGATGGTGCAAACCCCGGGTGGAGGTATCACCGATGTACATACCCGGCCTTTCACGCACATGCTCAAGGTCAGACAGGTGCTGCAAATCCGCATCGGTGTAATTCGAGTTGGCGGCGGGAACGGTAGAAGCGGGAGTTTCGTTGGAAGGAGAACTCGATTCAGGAGCGTCGCTCATGAAGACCTGCAGAAAAGAGGTTGAATGAGAGTGTCCGCACACCGTCGTGCGAGGCCTCAAATTCTAGCGTCATTTGCTGCTTTCCGCGATTGGGGATCAAGCCAAACAGACCCATAAAACCCCGAGAAAATGGCGATTTATCGCTTTTCCAGATACTTCTGGTAAGCAGCCACCGCCAACTCGTCACATCGCTCGTTCTCAAGATGCCCGGCATGACCTTTGACATGCTGATATTGAACCTTGTGCTGGCTCATCAAAGCGTCCAATTCCTGCCACAATTCAACGTTCTTGACAGGTACCAGCTTGGAACCGTCTTTCCGTTTCCATCCCCTCTTTTTCCAACCCGCCATCCAATTGCTCATCCCCTGCAACACATAACTGCTATCGGCATAAAGCGTGACTTCACAGGGCTCTTTCAAAGCCTGCAAACCCCTGATCACTGCCGTCAGTTCCATCTTGTTGTTCGTGGATTCAGGCTCACCATCGCTGCGTTCCAACTCCTTTTCCGTCTTGTTGCATCTCAGGATGAAGGCCCACCCGCCGGGGCCCGGGTTACCACTGCAGGCACCGTCGGTGTAAAGACTGACTTGCTTCATGAATGCGAAGTGTATGGCAGGAGTAAATTCGAGCGACAATGGTCAAGTGAATCGCAGTGTTGGAAGAAACGTGCAAGAAGTCCGATGCACTTTTCTTCCGTTCCACTGCCACCTTAATCGTTGAGAGACCGGTGGAAAACCGCTGGGACTCTCATCTTCCTGTTGAAATGTTGCATTAGGGCTTCCCTGAATTTGGATGGCCCGTTTTGTAATTCCATTGGCCTCACCAAGCAGAAAACCGTAGACTGAGTGCTCCTCATTGGGAGACTTGAGCATGATTCGGATCGTCTTAGCGTTGAGCATGGTCGCAGCCTGCGGAGTACTATCCCGCGATTGCAGCGCACAAATGGTGACCACTTCTGTGCCTTACAACGTCGCTAGCGACAGTTTCTTTGAAAACAATAGCATCACCTGGTCCATCCGGGGGAAGAACTGGTTTGCGAATTCCGGGGGAGCTCCACTGCCACCTTTTGGCGGTCTGGCAGGAGGTACAGCCGTGGCCAACGGCCTCTCTGGTGGATTTGGATTTGGCGGTGGCAAAGTCCGCGGCAGTCTTGGCTTCAATTTTTCTCAGGGAAGCTCACGGTCTTTCAGCAGCACCATTCCTTCGGTGACAACGATGAATGGCTATCCAGGAAGCATTTCCTACGGAGTACTTCAGCCATTCGTGACAGGCATCACGCCCGTGGTAGGAAACTATGCAGCAGCCACCAACACTTTGACCCAGTCACAGCGAACTGTCCACGAAAGCGGGCAACAACAGATCTCGAACCTTCGGCAAGCTCAAGCCAAGCGACACCAGGACAAACTTTCCCAATATGTTCGTCGTGCCAATCAGGCAGAAGCATCGGGGAACAAACGCATGGCAAGAGCCAATTACCGCTTGGCGATCTCCATTGCGCCAGAACCTCTGCGAAGCGAATTGCAACAGCGTCTGAACCGGATGATCAAGCAACCAAAAGTTGCTCAATGAACGAAATCAGCGATTCCGATTGAAGACTGATTCTATTCAAACAGTCAGAACAGTCGTTCGAACGGTTCTGTCAGACACATTTCGTCTGTATCAGTCAGTGGAGCACCTTCAATACGGCGCGGTGGACAAATCACGACTCGCCCAGTCCACCTGAATCGCCATGGAACATCTGAACGTCCAAATGGTTGACCGAGGCGAATAATCGGGTGTCCTGATTCGTGCTCCAAACCCGATTGCGTTAGAACTGATGCCCGAAGGCCATAAAACCCACTTTCTCGCCCGCGAACATCACGCACTATTGGCAGGCGAACCACTGAGTGTGAGCAGTCCCCAAGGACGATTCTCAACCGATGCGAAGAAGGTCAGCGGTAAACATCTCGCCTCGGTCAGCGCGACCGGCAAACATCTCTTTTATGAGTTTGAGGGTGGATCCATCATCCACGTGCACCTGGGCAGATATGGCAAATTCCGCCGACACAAATCGCCTGCACCTGAACCAGTTGGACAGGTTCGCATGCGAATGACCGCTTCGGAAGTCTGCATCGATCTGAATGGGCCGACCACTTGCAGGGTAATCGATCACGAGATCAAGCGCAGCGTGATCGACCGACTGGGGCCGGACCCTCTGGCCGGCGGTCGGAAAACCGAGGTTTGGAACAACATCAGTCAAAGCGGTCAGCCCATTGGGGCCCTACTTCTTGATCAAAAAGTCGTCGCAGGCGTTGGAAACATTTTCAGATCCGAGATTCTGTTTGAGGCGGGGTTGGATCCGCACCTTCCAGGCACCGGGCTCTCAAAAGAGGCGTTCGATCGGCTGTGGAAATCCCTCAAACGGATGATGACTGTGGGTTTAAAACACGGAAAGATCATCGCAGTCACGTCCAAGGAAGCCGGAATGCCTCTTGCCAAAATCCCTGAAGAACGAAGATTCAGGGTTTATGGTCAAACCGAATGTCCGCAATGCTCGACCCTGATTTCGTCGGTCGAGATTGCATCGCGGCGAATGTATGTTTGCAAGCATTGTCAGGTTTGATGGCACACAACGTCATTTTGAGGATGTTCGTCAGAAACCCGGAGGTGGCTGACACCAGCAGTGACAAATTCCAGACAGGGATTGTTGAATTTCGTCAGACGCGCTAGCCTTGTTGGTTCGTGAAGCATCGAACTTGTCCTCCCGAGCGTCCGAAGGCCTTTGATGTCAGCATTGTCACTGCCCTCATGCCACGGGGTGTTTGCCCTGCTCGCCTCCAATCCAGAAGCGGCACCGATCATCCCATCTTCTCCGTGGATCATGTTGCTTTTTGCAGCAATCATGTTGGCGACCTATGTTGGAGTGGCCATTGAACCGATGCATAAAACGGTTGCTGCGTTATGCGGCGCGACCGTGCTGATCGGGCTGTCACTCGCTCTGAATCTATTTGAATACGAGAAGATCTATGAGATTCTTGAAGAAGATCTCAATATTTTCGGAGTCATCATCGGAACGGGAATTCTGGTTGACGTCATTGGTAAGAGTGGACTGTTTCATTTCTTGAGCATGTGGATCGTCCGCTTCACAGGCGGGCGAGCATCAGCACTTTTTCTGACACTGTGTGCGGTCACTTTTCTTTTCGTCGCAGTTTTGACCATCGTGCCTGCCATGCTGATCCTCAGTTCGCTTGTACTGGTGATCTGCAGGTCATTGAATTACAAACCTGTGCCGCTTCTGCTGAGTGTTGCAATCTGTGCCAACAGTGGCGCGATTGCCACATTTGCCAGTGGCCTTCCGAATATCATGATCGGGACTGCAGCGAGCATTCCCTATGCCCAGTTTCTTCAGGTTTCCCTGCCGTATGCCCTCATCAGCTTGATCATTGCTGTTATTGGTTTACGGTTTTTCTTTCGGAATGAACTGCCATGGAAACAGACCGCCGAAGAGCAGGCCCTTCTTCGCCAACAAATTGAATCGTTCGATCCGTGGGCAATGGTCGAAAACCGGAAAGTTCTTTTACGTAGCGCTGTCATTCTGACGGCCACTGTACTGGGTTTTGTATTTGCCCAGCAGATCGGTGTCGGAATGGATTTTATCGCCATGGTAGGCGCAACTGCGGCTTTGTTATTTGCCGGCAAGGGAGTGGAGGATGCGATCCAGAAAGTAAACTGGACTGTCATACTTTTTTTCATGGGTCTGTTCATCATCATTGGTTGTGTAAAACAGACAGGTGCGCTGGCTTGGGTCGCCCAGCAAGTGATTGCCTTATCAGATAATGAAATGTCATTATTGCTTCCACTGCTGGGGGTTTTTTCTGCTGTTGCCAGCTCGATCGTCGACAATATCCCCGTCGCAGCCACCCTGATTCCTATCGTTCGCGACATTTCCGGAAACGGTGTTCCCGCTGAACCACTTTGGTGGACGCTGATCATCTGTTGCAATCTGGGTGGCAATGGTACACCGATCGGTTCCATCTCATGCGTGATTGCAATTTATGCTCTGAAGAAGGAGGCCGGGGAGACCGTTGGCTGGGGCATGTTCCTGAAACTGGGTGGAATGATCATGTTGTTGCAGGTGATCGGCGCGATCATTTACATAAGCTTCATTCACCACGAGGGTTGGATTCCACCGCTGATTGCTCACTGACCGTTGATTCAACCGGGTTGCTGCCGGGACCCAAGCAGGCTCGCACTACGAAAAGCGTGGCGTGGTGCACAGGCAAGTGGAAAACCATTCACGCAAACGTGGTGCATTGGGTTAAAATCGAACGAAGCGTCGTTCGCCCTGTCTCACGCAAAAAAGATTGAGAGAACAAAACATGAGCACAGGTTCAGAAGCCAATGAACTGGATCGCGAAGTTGACGCATCGATGCGAATGTTCGAAAAGGCACAAGTGGGATCAGCTGCATCGCTGACGCCCATCAAACCATCTCGCGTTCTGATTGTTCTCGATGGGTCATCCCAGGATGACAATACGGTGGCATCGGCACAGCACCTTCGTGAACACCATGACACCGAGACCATGGTATTGGACGCAAGAGACGGCAAAACAGAAGAGGACGAGGATCTCGCTATTCCAAGGGCAGCAGAAATCTCCGGAGCGAGACCTGTCCAGCGAAGGGATGGCGATTCCTACGACGCAATTCTTGCAGCAGTTACGGAACTTTCCGTGGACTTGCTCATCGTGCCCAGTCCATTCGGTCGCTCCTTTGATAATATCGGCACAGATAGTGCTGGCACTGTGATGGATGTCCTGTTGTCACGCTGCCCCATTCCCATGCTGGTGATGCGACGTGATGACCAGCAATTGAGCGACTGTATCCAGCAAGTTGAAGTCGTGGTTGGAAGCGAATGCGAGGTCGAATCGAAAGCAGCTGCGTGGAGTTTCGGTTTGGCAGGATCTTCCGCAAAAGTCACTCTGAATCTGGTGCTGGAAAAAGAACACTTTGAGAATATCCGCTCGATCATTGAAGCCATCCAGCCGGAAACCCAGCTTGATGAAGCACAGTTCAGCGCTGCATTGACGAAGACTCACCATACTCTCCACGGTGCGATGGCAAAAACGGCCTCGGCTCTCAACATGAGCTACAGATTGCACCCCATCGCCGGTGAAGTTGCTCCACCAAATTCTCTCGATCAAAGCACCAGGTTGCTCATGGTCCTGCCACTGGAAGTGGACGACCGATTTGGACAGGGATTTGTCCAGGATCGGATCCGTAGAAGTCCACACCCTGTTCTGGTCGTGTCAGGTCATGTTCCGAAAACCAACTAGAACTGCGGTCTGAACCGACTGATTGAAACCGATGACCCACTTTCTCACATGACATCCTTTGCGTTCGAGCCGATTTACGGGTCCCTGCTGCTTGCCATGGCTGTTGCAGCAGTCACCGTTGGTGTAATTCTCGCTGTTACACCCCCAACGAACGATACCCGAAGACGGAAGTGGTTGATCGCGCTTCGCCTGTTGGCGGCAACAATGCTGTTGTTGGCTGCATTTCGACCCGCGCTTTTTCGTACCGACAACCAGCTGGCAGAAGCAGCTCTGATCATTGCGATCGACACGTCCCGCAGCATGAGCCTTCCCGATGGGGACGGTAATTCAAGGTGGGAAACACAGGCAAAGGTATGGAAAATACTCGCTGACAACATCCTCGGGCTCGATAACCAGTTGGATGTCAAACTTCTGACCTACGATTCCGAAGCAAAATCTGTTGCTGCTCCCTCGTCTGAATCCCTGACATCCCTGACTCCATCTGGCAAGTCGACCGACATTTCCGCGGCCGCTTTGAGTGCCATGCAAGCAGCGGAGGGCCAGCCACTCGCAGGCATTGTATTGATTGGCGATGGGACACAGACATCGGATCAACAAGGCACTGGAGCTCAACGGGTCGCAGAAACCCTCGACTCGCTGGGCGTTCCATTATGGACAGTCCCGGTAGGTCCGGCTGCCGGCATCTCGGCGTCACGGGATGCAGCTGTTGAAAGTCTGCCAGAGAGCTACCAGCTTTTTGCCGGGAATGAATTCGACGTCAAGTTTCAGGTTTCCACTCGCGGCATGTCAGGTATCGACGTCCCCATCCGGCTCACATGGATCGATGCCGAGGGAAACACCACTGAGGTTGCCAAGAGACAGATCGTACCCACGAAGGCCACCGACGTTACACCTGTCAGCATTCCAATCCAGACGCCACAACCTGGTACCTATCGGCTCAAGGTGGAAGCCATCCCGATCGAGAAGGAGTTGGTTGATACCAACAACACTCAATTTGCCTTCGTTGAAGTGCGTGACGGAGGGGGCAGAATCCTTTATCTGGAAGGTACACCGCGTCTTGAACAGACCTTCCTGCGACGTTCCCTGCGACGCTTTCCTGACCTCGCTCTGGATTATCAATGGATTCCCGCTGATACCGTTGACCGTTGGCCTGTTGATCTGAATGGGGCATTCGAACCTGGTAAATATGACATCTACATCATCGGTGACCTCCATGCAGATGCCATTGGTGAAGAGCAATTACGGCAGCTCGCTGACACGATTGGAAAGGGTGCCGGACTAATAACACTGGGGGGTGTTTTTTCCTATGGAGGTGGCGGATACGCAAATTCGCCTCTCGCGCGCGTTCTACCCGTTCAAATGGATCCAAATCGGGCTCGCTCTGCTGGCAGCCCACGTGATCCTGCCGAGGGAAGTCAAATTGACTCTGACGTGAGACCAGAACTCTCTCGTGCACACCCCATTACCGACCTTGGTGGCGCCGCACCTGCGAACATCTGGAAAGAGTTGCCGCCGTTACTGGGTGCGAATCGACTGGTTGGTCCCAAGGTCGCACCGGGTGTGCAGGTCATTCTGGAAACAGAGACAGATGATCCACTCTTGATCATTGGGGAATATGGCCGTGGTCGCTTGGCAGCACTTGCCTTCGATTCAACGTGGCGTTGGTGGAAAAGCGGTCGCAACGAAGTGCACCGACGATTTTGGCGGCAAATGGCATTATGGCTTCTGTCACGTGAAAACAGTGGAGACCGGCGATTGGTGATCACCATCGATCAACGTCGATTTGCAACCGACAAACCACCAGAGTTTCGAGTTGAAATGCAATCTCTCACCGAACAAAACGCGGCTACCCCTTTGGTCGCAGAAATCGTGGCTGAAGATGGCAAGACAATGCCACTCAATACAAGCACGGAGGGCAGCGGCAATCAATCAAACCGCTTCGCTCAAGCGATCCGGGGACGTATTCCCGAACTTCCCGTTGGCTTCTATCGGCTCCGCGTGCGTGGAAAAGCAGCTGATTCCGACTTACCACCAGAACAGCTCGCTTTTCAGGTCATCGACAAAAGTCGGGAGTTGGCACAACCACTGGCAGATCCGGCTTACCTGAAGCAACTTGCTGCTCTGACCGCTGACCACGGAGGCACGTTTTTTCTTCCGGAAGACGCAAATGACCTGGTCAGCAGGATCAAAGAACGCCGCAGTCTTGCCGAAACGCCGGTTGTCGAAAAGTTCCGGCTCGGCGACGGGCCATTTACCGGATGGTTGCTATTCGGCATCTTTGCCTGCACTCTTTCGGCAGAGTGGTTTCTGAGGCGGCAGTGGGGCCTGGCGTGACAGAATCGCAATGAGGTTTCACCGTCTGATCCACAAACTACCTTGACGTCCAACCGGGGACGAACACGGCATCGTGGACATGATGATCAGAAATTCGCCTGATGGTGCAACTCAAAAAGCTCTTGGGCTGTCATTTTCTGCACTTCACGATCGTACGTCATCAATCCGTTGACCTCACCCTCAACATCGGTCGTCTGAGTATAGACGCCTGCTGCTACACCTCTGCGGCGGAGCTTCATCAGTTGCTCAAACGTTTTGCGATAACGCTGGCTGTATTCCTCTTTTGTGGCTGGTAAGTCCCCATATCCCCAATTCCGCATTTCCGGATTCCACTGATGCCCAGCAACCACCAGACCGTGACCACCAAATTCACCAATCACCTTCACATAATCATCGAACCTGCGGTCTTCGAATGGAAACATGGGTTCAGGATAATTGTGGCGATCAGCAACATCACCCACGGGAAAGAAGTTCCCTCCACTGGCAATATTCAATAATCGGGTGACGTCGAGATTTTCCATCAGCTGTCCGACACGAATCGTTTCGTGTTGCCCCCAACGCTCGTTGAAAGGTATCCACATCACGATCGAAGGATGATTCCGCAGACTGCTCACCATTGCCTTCAGTTCCGTGATGAATTGGGCATGCTGATCGGCTGGCCATGAATCTTCAACAGGATTGGGTGCCAGTTTGCTCCAGAATGGCCGTCCACCAGTACTTGGCATATCCTGCCAGACCAGCATCCCGACTCGATCACAATGGGCGTAAAACCGCCGCGGTTCCACTTTGATATGTTTTCGAATCATGTTGAATCCAGCCTGCTTCAGGAAATCAACATCAAACCGCATGGCCTCATCGCTTGGAGGGGTCAACAATCCATCTGGCCACCAGCCCTGATCAAGTGGTCCATAATGGAAAATCACTTTCCCATTGAGAGTCATTCTGATCTGGCCCGCTGGCCCTCGGATCGTCCCTACTTCGCGCATTGCTGCATAAGACTCCACTCGATCAACCAGAACGTCACGTTCATACAAATCCATGGTGATGTCATAAAGATGAGGTTGATCAGGTGACCACAACTTTGCATCCGGTATTCGAACACTCAAAGCCGCATCCGCCGTTCCCACAACATGGTCACCATCGCGCACAGTAATGACGATGCGTTCTTCCTTGAGTGGTTCACCTGCCAGAGTTGGCAGGACACGCAAGGTACCCTCGGCAATCCGGGGCTTCATTTTGACCATCCTGAAGTGCCTTGCAGGAACGTCTTCCAGCCAGACAGTCTGCCAGATACCTGACACGCGGGTGTAATAGATTCCCTTGGGTTTCAATGACTGTTTGCCGAGAGTTTGCGTGGCTGCGGTCTCGTCAATCACACTCACAATCAATTCATTTTCGCCCGCTCTCAAGGCGCTGGTGATATCGAATTGAAATGGATCACTGCTTCCCAGATGGGATCCAATGTCTGTTCCATTGAGATAGATCCTGCACGCGTAATCAACCGCTTCAAAGTGCAGATGCGTACGGTGGCCAGCAGGAGTCTCATGGCGAAAGGTCCGCCGATACCACAAAGTCTCACCTGGCTCCAACAATCGCTTCACACCGCTGAGTGCAGATTCGAGGGGAAAGGGAACAAGGATTTCTCCCTGATACACCTCGGGAATCCTACTCTGCTGACCCACACTGTACTGCCAAAGACCATTGAGGTTTTTCCACTTGTCTTCGCGACGAAATTGGGGGCGAGGATACTCTCGCCATGCATTCTGGGGCGTCACCTGTTTTCCCCATCGGGTCATCATCACACCCTGCGGAACCTTCCATTCACCATCCGCGACGGTTGCCAGAATCCCAAGGATCAAGCAGCAACAGTACCTCATGATTTTCTACCTCTCCTGAATACCCTAAAAACGCAATTCCCACACTCTACACACACGAAAAAGGACACAGACGAAGAGGGCCCCTGCATGCTCACCTGAGCTGGTATTACCGCCAGTTGGTTCTCAACAACTGCATTTCATCTGAATTGCCAACTCGCCTGCTGCCGTGGTACCAGCAGTGAAAGTCACCATTTCGTGACTCTCGAAGTCGTTTCTGCCAATCGTTCTTTCAATCACCCTGACATTCGTCCAACAGCCCCGTCCACCCGCCGCATTCAATTTTGCGTCGATGGTTCTTGATCATTTGAATTGCCCCGATTGCGACGCAACTGCCCACAGGCGGCATCAATCTCGTCTCCCTTGCGTTGGCGAAACTTGACGTTCACACCACCTGATTCCAGTACCTGTCGAAATTCCGCGATGGATGCTTTCGTTGGCGTCACATAGGGCAAGCCTTCGACGGGATTGTAGGGAATCACGTTCAATAAAACGGTCCTGTGCTTCAATAGTTTCGCCAACTGTCTTCCGTGATCAGGTGAGTCATTGACACCACCGAGTAAAACGTACTCGAACGTCAGCCGCCGCCCCGATGAATCAAAATACCGGTCGGCTGCATCAAGAACTTTGTCGATTCCTATCTTCTGGTTCACGGGAACAAGTTTGCTGCGCAACTGGTCATTGGGTGCATGCAAACTGACGGCCAGGTTATAGGGAGTTCCATTACTTGCGAGCCGATCGATTGCGGGCGGCAATCCTACCGTACTGATCGTGATACGTCGCGGGCTGATACCGAGTCCATCTGCGCTCCGAGCAATGTTCAGAGCCCCCAACACGCGATCAAGATTGGCAAGCGGCTCGCCCATCCCCATCATGACGATATGACTCAACCTCTCGCTGTCTTCAAGCCGTGCCTGAAGCAACAGCATTTGCTCGAGGATTTCACCAGTTGTAAGATTCCGATCCACCCCATCGAGTCCACTGGCACAAAAGACACAACCCATCGCACAACCAACCTGGCTGCTCACGCAGATACTTCGTCTCGATCCATCGCGCAACAGGACACATTCAACTTCGCCACCGTCCGGCAAACCGATCAACAACTTGTCTGTCCCATCACTGGACTGCACCGCGGCAGTTTGCGATGTCACAAAAACACGAAAAGACTCATCCAACTGGGATCGCAAAGCCTTGGGAAGGTCACTCATTTCCCGAAAATCGGAAATGCGTCGCTGATAAACCCAATGGATGATCTGTTTTGCGCGAAAACCGGGCTGACCATGCTCAACCAGCCAGTTCTTGAGATCCTCCTGACTGAGGTCCAGCAAGTGCCTGCGTTCATCGCCGGAGTTGGATGCCGGTGACGAAATTCCAGAATCAATTACAGGAAGATTCACAGTCAGTTGACACGCGTAAAAAGTATGGAAATTTGAATGGTTCTGCCAATCCGTGCGAGGATCGAGGTTCCAGCCGCCAATCAGGCGACTCGGCAACAGCCGGCCAATGCCTTAATTTATGATCACGTCCTGACCCGTTCCCCTTTCGCCTGAGTGTAACCTGCCGATGACAAATAACGAAGTCAACGTAGACGAAGCCCTTGACCGATATCTGACGATTACGGCTATTCCCGGGATAAGCGGCGACGAAGCTGCCGTTGCAGCCAAGATTGTCGAACTGCTTCGCCAGGCTGGTGTACCCGATTCACAAATTGAATTTGATGGGGCAGAAGAACGCACGAGGCTTGACGGAAACTGTGGCAATTTGATCGTCTCCCTTCCCGGAAACGGCAATGGCCCACGAACACTGCTGTCGGCTCACATGGATACTGTGCCGATCTGCGTGGGCAGTCAGCCCGTAGTCGAAGGCGAAGAGGTGCACAGCAGTGCCCCAACGGGTCTGGGAGCAGACGACAGGGCTGGTTGTGGAGCAATCCTGACGGCCATCATTGAAAGACTGAAACAGGGGGACGAGAATTTTCCACCGGCGGTCGTCAGCTTTCTGGTTCAGGAAGAGATAGGGCTGGAAGGTGCACGCAACCTGGACATCGCCAAAGTCGGGCAGGTGGATCGAGCCTTCAACTTTGATGGCGGTACAGTCGAAAAACTGACCATTGGTGCCATTGGTGGCGAACGGATGACCATCAAAATCACCGGGATACCGGCTCATGCAGGAGTCGCTCCCGAGGAAGGAGCCAGCGCGATTGTGATGGCATCGCGTGCGATCGCTGATCTGCACGCCCGCGGCTGGCTGGGGAAAGTTCAACAAGAGGGCGAGGAAGGCACTTCGAATGTCGGTGTCTTTCAGGGTGGTGAAGCGACGAATGTCATCACGCCTGAAGTCAATCTGCGTGCCGAGGCACGCAGCCATAGTGCCGAAACGCGGACACGCATTGTGAGTGAAATCAGACAGGCGTTCGAACGCGCCGCGGCGGAAGTCAGCAATCACGAAGGAAAATCCGGTTCCGTTGAATTTACATCCCACGTGGACTACGAGGCGTTCGCTCTGGAAGAGAATCACCCCTCGATCGCAGCAGCAAGTGAAGCAGTTCGCCTGGTAGGACGTGAACCATTCGCAGAAATTTCCAACGGTGGCCTCGATGCCAACTGGCTGTTCCGGTTGGGTATCGAAGCTGTCACGCTGGGTTGTGGACAACGGAACATCCACACCGCCGATGAACGCCTGGTCATTCCTGATTACCTCGATGCGTGCAAGATTGCAACGTGGTTGATCACCGAGGGTGCAAGTAATGAATGATGATGATGAACTGTGTCTCTGCTTTCACGTCACGAAAAGAAAGGTGATGCAGTTCATCCGTGTCAATCAACCGCGGGTGCCAAGCCAGCTGTCAGACTGTTACGGAGCAGGGACAGGCTGTGGCTGGTGCAGGCCTTTTCTCAAACGTCTCATGGAACAACCCGACTCGGAGGGAGACTTGCTTCCGGATGCTGAATCCTATGCATCCGAGCGAAAGGAATATCGCAGTCGGAAAAACTGACATGGCAGCACGTAAAACTCGCCGGGCAAAACGTTCTGGATCCGTAACATCCCGGAACATCATGCTCAGGTGAGCTACGCTCACCAAGCCAGTTGCGAAGGGAAAAACTCCGCAATCAGATCCTGATAAAACGGTTTCAAGCTCTCGACGTCCGGACGCGCATCACTCTTGGAATACAGGTCATAGGGATTGAACCTGCGGACCCAGTCAAACAGCTGCTTGTCCCGTTCACTGAACAGGTGCTGATAGGCGTTTTCTCGATGCCCCGGATAAAACGAGTGGTATCGAATCATGTACTGGGCTTCCATTGGCAAATAGGCCTTGGTCACGTGATACAGGTATTCATCGTGACCCCACGACATCATGACATGTTCGAGGCCGATTTGACTTCTGTAGACACCGAGCCTGGTTGAATAGACAGGATGACCCCAATCGGGATTCATGCGAAAGAAATCGTGATAGACGATCGTTGATGAATAGGCACAGCCCACAGGAAAAGTGTCGCCAACCACAGCCCACTGTGGCTCACCGAACAAACATAGAATTTTTCCCAGATCATGAATCAAACCGACAAGGATGAACCATCGAGGGTGTCCATCAGCACGGATTGCTTCTGCTGCCTGCAGCAAATGTTCAATCTGTGACAACTCGGTGTCAGGATCACTGTCATCTACCAGCGTATCGAGAAACTCCATCGCTTCCCAAATGCCCATGCGACGCTGATTCAAAGACAGGAACTGCTTTCGCTTCTGCCTGACGAAATCAAACGTCTGGTACTGATGGTTCAGTCGGTAGAACTCCTTCACAGATGCACGGACGGAATCTTGATAGTTCCTGAACTCCGCTGCTGTTTTTTTTGCCTGACCAGTCGGGGGATAACGACGTTCAAGATCAGCCTCCCAATCATCAGGGTCCGACATGGGATTGTTTTCATCCACGAACAGCTCAGCCTCACGGATAGGAATGGGACGGTAAGCTTCCAGTTACCTTCGTCTATCACACGCCTGCGACATCGGCCGCTTTGAAAACAACCTTGGCACGCTTGAATCCAAGTCTTTCGTACAGCCGGATCGCAGCGGTGTTGTCGGTCGTCACTTCAAGATGCATCCTTTGCAGACCAGCCTCTCGAAACCCTCGCGCAGCATTTTGAAGCAAAACCGATCCCAATCCCAAGCTCCGATGGCCTGGGTCAATTCCAAGGTTCTGCACCGCTCCCCAACCTTCTACTTGCAAGCCCTGAATCGTCCCGATTGGCTGCATCGTACCTGAATCGGAATCGCGATATCGACATAACCACGTCGCTTGGGGAACGAACGCAGACCGTGATGTAATCTCACGCATCAATCTCAGGCAACCGTCACGACGACCCAAACAAGGAAAAACGTTCGCGTCCAATTCACACCGAAAACTGTGGAATTTGGCGGTGGCATGATCGCGAATCAGATCGGTTGAAAAAGGTACCAGCTCATACCCAAATGGCACGGATTTGGACTCGGGCACGCCCTCGTTGAGGTCGTACTCCATGCGAAAACGTTTGAAATAAGTGAGTCCCATGCCGGCCACCAAAGAGTAACTGTCTTTGCAGAAGTTTAGCACATGAATGGAATTGGGCCCGTTTTTGACATCCGTGGCTTGATCGCCAGAGCGCAGGCCCCGGGTTCAATCTCCGTTTCACAGCCACGCGACCCGAGATCTGCCGGCATGACCCGAACAATGGGCAGACTCAGCACCCGTCTCGCGAGTCAGCAACCAGATCCGTGGTAAAAACAGCATTTCACGCCTGTTTTTTGGGTACCCAAACATTTATATTTGGACATCCGTAAAGTCAGAAATCACTCTTCTCCAGCCTTCCAACAGCGAATTCCCTACCTTGAAACAAGCCAAAACTGCCTTTCCGCTAATTTCAATCGTGATCCCCACGATCCTGCTGCTTTGGCTGGCAGTCACTGCAGGCTGCAATGATTCGTCTTCGCAGCAGTCACAGAACAGCAACACCAAGCCACGCATTGTCACCACGACAGGCATGATACGGGACATGGTGCAGACACTCGTTGGTCCTGAGGCAGAGGTGAGTGCGATCATGGGACCGGGTGTAGATCCACATCTTTATCAACCTTCCCGGGGGGATTCGGTTGAGTTGCTGCAAGCTGATGTGGTCGTCTACAACGGACTCCATCTGGAGGGACGGTTGGGTGAAGTGCTTGAGGCCCGGTCCGGCAAGAATGCCCTCACGATTGCTGTTGGCGATACTCTGGACGAAAACACTCTTCTTGATGCAGATGCTGGTCTTCATGATCCGCACATCTGGATGAATGTCTCGTTATGGCGTGATGCGATGCTCAATGTTGCGAGCGCCCTGGCAGATCAAATGCCAGAACATGCTGATGCCATTCTTGAAAGGGCAGGGCAACTTGATATGGAGCTGGAAGAACTTGACCAGTGGGGAGAAGCAACCATTGCGTCGATTCCCGAATCACAGCGCATTCTCGTCACCGCGCACGATGCCTTCCAGTACTTTGGCAAGCGTTATGACATCGAAGTGTATGGCGTTCAGGGAGTGTCAACCATCAGTGATGCTGCAATCAGTGATGTGAATCGACTGGTCAACCTGATTGTTGATCGACAGGTCCCGGCGGTCTTTTTCGAATCAAGTGTTTCACCACGGCAGGTGAAAGCCATTGTAGAAGGAGCCCAGCAACGTGGACTGGACGTCTCAAGTGACTCCACGTTGCTCAGTGACAGCATGGGTGCCGATGGTACCCCCGAAGGAACGTACGTCGGGATGATGCGGCACAATTTCACAACCATCGCCAAGGCGCTGGGTGGTCAGGTCGCGGATCCGGAGGCCGAAACTCCCGTTGAAAAAGAAGCGGATCCATTGGACGAGGCCGAAAGCAACAGTACCGAGCCAATCAATCCGGAAGAAGGCCAGCAAGCCGACACGGATAACCGCACCGAACAGTCGAACACCGAAGATCCGAATGAATCTGGTGATTCGGCCTCATCGGAGCAAGTCACCGACGGAGACTCGAATTGAATTCGAAAGGAGACAATGGGGTGCTGCCTCTTGCAGCCTTTCAGGTGACGGTTGCTTACCGGAACACTCCTGTCCTCACCGACCTCAATTTCGAAGTTCCGGCAGGCACATTGACTGCAATCGTGGGGCCCAATGGTGCCGGCAAGAGCACACTGATCAAGACAGCTCTCGGCTTGGTCCAACCACTCACTGGGCATTTTGAATTCTTCGGTCGACCATTTCGTGAAGTGGATGGCCGGGTCAGTTACATTCCACAGCGGACCAGCGTTGACTGGGATTTCCCGGTGACAGCACTCGATGTGGTATGCATGGGACTGTATCGAAAAATAGGCTGGTTTCGACCAGTTCGATCCCGTCACCGTGACCAGGCGATGGAAGCTTTGGCCGAAGTCGGGATGCAGGACTACGCCAAACGCCAAATCAGCCAACTCTCCGGAGGTCAGCAGCAACGGGTATTTCTGGCCCGTGCGCTGGTTCAGAATGCTGACCTTTTTCTGATGGACGAACCCCTGGCAGGCGTCGACGTTGCCACTGAAAAAACAATCATTCAGATACTGCATCGCATGCGAGACCACGGTCAGACAGCGATCGTCGTGCACCATGATCTTGATACAGTTTGTGAGTACTTCGACCGCGTTGTCTTACTCAACGAGAGGATCATCGCCGAGGGACGCTCTGAAGAGACGATGACCCCGGAGAATCTGAAACAGGCGTACGGCGGCAAATTGCATATTCTGACCTGACCTAACTCTTCTGGATTTCACACCTGTGAGTCACTTTGAAGTTCTCTTCGCATACAACACCCTCGTTGTTCTGGCAGGAACAATGCTGCTTGGGATTGCGGCTGGAATCACAGGAACGTTTCTCATGCTTCGCCGACGATCATTGGCTGGTGATGTGATCGGGCATGCCGCGTTGCCTGGTGTTGCGGTAGCGTTTCTGATCCATGCTGCGATCGCTCCCGACGCCGGCAAGAGCCTGCCGCTGATGCTATTGGGCGGTGGCATTGCCAGTGCATGCGGTATGCTGGCGGCTCTTTGGCTACGTAATGTGGCCCGTCTGCCTGAAGATGCGGTCATGGCGATCGTCCTGAGTACATTTTTTGGCATCGGTGTTGTTCTGCTTTCCATCGTTCAGGCATCACCCACGGGAGCACAAGCCGGGATCAAGGACTTCATCTTCGGGCAAGCGGCGGCGATTCGAATCAGTGATGTTGCTTTGTTGGCCACCATCACAGCGGGTACAATTGTGATCTGCCACTCACTGGTGAAAGAATGGACACTGATGTGTTTTGATCAGGGGTTGGCTGGGGTTCTGGGATATCCTGTTCGCACGCTTGATTTTCTTTTGATGGCGTTGGTGGTCGCCGTGTGTGTGGCGGGCATGCAGGCGGTAGGTCTGTTACTGATTGTGGCATTGCTGATCATTCCACCCACATCAGCTCGATTCTGGAGCGATTCAATTGGTCCCAACATTTGGCTGTCGGCAATCTTCGGCGCCATTTCAGCAACCACGGGTGGCATTGCCAGTGCATTGGTCCCCAAGCTCAGCACAGGTGCCATCATTGTGTTGGCGGCAGCAATGTTCATGTTATTCAGCATGCTGTTTGGATCCCGGCACGGTCTGTTGCTGCGTTGGCACGCACGCCGCATGATGAAACGTGCATCTCAAAATACGCCACCCGCATGATGATTTTTCACCATTGCCGGTCTTTTGGCGTTTTTTCCGTATCCTGGGATCGATCCGACAAATCTGCCAAATAGCCGGTCTAGCCCTGCAGAACAAATTAAGTAGAATTCGGTCCTACTTGAGACGCATCCGTAGCTCAACTGGATAGAGCATCGGTCTTCGGAACCGAGGGTTGGGGGTTCGAATCCCTCCGGGTGTACTTAGCATCTTCTTCAAGGTCTGCTGGATCACTCTCTTTCAATGCTTCCTCAAGCATTTCCAGCAATTCACGACCTTTTCCCGATTTGCTCAACTGCTGGATGAGTTGATTTGGGTCAGTCTGGGTGTTCTCCGCATACACGATGCCTACACTTTTTGCCGAATCGCCTACACTTTTTTCTCCACCTGCAATTCCCAGTGCTTTCTGACGGTCTGCTTTGAGTATGGGAGGTTTTTCTCACTGGGTTTAGAGCTGGCTCATTGAAGCTTTGAGAACCATTGCTTTGCTTCCTTGATCCAGATGTCTTTTGGCTCGACAGTCAATGCTGTTTTTTCTTTTACCTTGTAAGATGACACTTCATCGCCCGCGATTAACTCCAAGGCATGTAATGCTTCAACTCTTATGCTTCGGTTTGAGATCAGTTTCTTTCCGAACCAAAGAGGAAACTCACCCGGATGGTCCAAGGCCTTGACGAGGACAGGAATTGACGAGTCTTCAGGGAATTTGCCCAGAAACTCACAACACTTTTCCGGGGTGAAAAACATGTAATGTTCGGTGTCACGTTCCAGTATGCGGGCGAGAAACTTCTGGATTGGTGCGCAATCTTTTTTAGTACCGTATCTGTCCAGTAAAAGGTCAAGCACAATCTGGTACACATTTTTGCTGGAGGACCCGTTGGAAGGGTTGAAGTGATAGTGCTTCCAAATCAATAGATCATCACTCTCAAGAATCAGAAGAAGTTGCTCTCGGACTTTTTCCTCAGGCAAACCGAGAAGTTCTTCCCTTGCCTCCTTTTGTCTTTTGAATTCATGTTTCCAACCTGCATCATACGCTTCGATCAGTCTCAGTATTTCTTCATCAGGTTCCAACCCTCCTAATACGCTCGCCTGAGGCCCTCGCTCAATCAATGGCTCAGCAATGAGTGTTCGCCTATCTG
>JAAXJB010000114.1 GCA_012270065.1 Rubripirellula sp.
GGTCTCGCCGTTTGGCAGGCTGCCACTGGCATCCACTGGATACAGCTTTCTTGGTGCTCGTGGGTTTTTCAACTGCGAAAAATTCTCGACGTTGGTCACGAGTTCTTTGTCACGCCACATACCGATCGCGTCGAAGTTCTCCAGCCCAAGTCCGATGAAATCGAAGCGGGCATGACAGGATGCGCACTGCGTTTTCTTCTGGTGAAGTTCGACGAGACTTCGAACACTTGGCAAAGGCTCAACAGACGAATCAATCAACTCAGGGACGTTCGGCGGCGGTGGGGGTGGCGGATCATTGAGGAGAACCTCCTTCACCAGAGAACCGCGAATGACGGGAGAGGTGCGATTGCCCATCGTCCCGATCGCCAGGAAAGCAGCCTGAGTGGTGAGCCCACCCCGTGGGGAATCAACCGGCAGTTTCACCTTTTGAAAACCGTCGCCAGTGTAGTGATCCGTCAGACCATATTTGTCAGCGAGCACGCCGTCGATGGTGACAAAGTCAGAGTCAATCAGGTTCGCGGACGAAAGATTTTCTTCCACCAGGATTTTGAAAAACTCCACCGGTTCCTGCTTCGCGGAAAGAAGGTAGGCATCGGTGAGGTGGAGGAGAAAGCGGGAACTGAGTCCAACGCTGTCGAGGCGCTTCAGATGCATCCACTGGCTGATAAATCCTCTGTGCAACTCCTTCGAACGCGGATGATCCAACATGCGATCGGTCTGTTTCAGCAGAATTGCTTCATTGAGCAATGACCCGTCCGCCGCGACCTTCATCAGTTCGTCATCCGGCGGACCGCTCCACAGAAATGCTGCCAGTCGATTCGCGAGGCTGATTGCATTCAGGGTGCGACTTGCTTCCTCTTCGTCAATGTCAGGATTCACCAGATAAAGGAAACGCGGCGAGGAAAGAATCAGCGCCAGCGGATCCACCATTGCCTCGCGGAAGCTCTTTCCGACACCCCGTTGGATCTGGTAGTAGCCGTGCAGTTTCGTTACGAAACCGGAAGACACCTCATGCCCCCGAAACGCTGCCGAGGCGAACTGCTTCAGAAACTCCTCCGCCACTTTATCGAGCTCATCATCGGAACTGGTGGCGACTTGATAGGTATCGATCAACTCTTCGAAAGGAGTTTTCTCATCGTAGAAAGGCCCTTCGGCTTCCAGCCATCTGACCAGGATGGTTTCCTTCGGAACATCGGGTTCGATGGGACGGTAGTGCTGATACAACTGATTGTTGGGGGGGCGGCCGCGCTGATCCTCGCCAAACCACACACTCTTACTCGCTTTTGCAGTCGTCACCGGCCGGAAGTCCGCTTCGAATTCCGGATACCACACCAGCTCGTGAGTCGACGGTTCTTCAATCGACCCAGTCACATAGAAACTGCCAATCGGTTTTCCATTTTCAGCACCCTTGCCCTTGTAGGGGACGGTCATTCGAATTGATCGACGGATCTTCACCCCATCGACCACACCTGCCGAGGCCCGCAAGCGGTAGTAGGCACGGGCGTCGCGCTGAAACGGAATCCCCATGCTGTTGACCAGGTTTCGGATCGGAAGCATACGCCCCATCGCGTGATACTTCAGGTTGTCGGCGTAGTACGCCGCGAGGTTTCTGCGATCCCGATACTCCGCATGCCGCGGATACTTGTCCGTGCCGCGGTTGTAGCGATTCCACTCGTATTCGGTCAGACCCACTTCGGTGTAGGGGCGGTCGGTATCGTGCACCTCCTGAACCTTCTGCAGAATCTCATGGATCTTTTTCTCAGCCTTGCCGAGGTTTGCAGCATCCTTTCGCACGACCTTCGCCTTCGCCCTTGGTAGGACTGCCCAGTCCATTGCTGTGTGAGCGATTTCCTGTGCCTGCTCGAAGTAGTTCTCCAGGTCGATTGAAGTGAGCGACTGGTTCTGTCCGATGGTATCGAATCTGCCACCCGGATCCTCTGGCAAAGCTTCCGCTTGAATACGGATCCCCAGCAGCGCTTTGATCGTCGCCTCATATTCTCGGCGATTGAGCCGGCGCAGAGCGATCTTGCCGCTGGTGTCTCGGAGCATCTTTTGCGCGGCCTGAAGCGCTTCAGTGAGATCACCAACCACTCTCGCCAACTCTGCCCTGAGTGGTTGGGGCTCATCTTCCGGTGGCATCTCTCCAGCGTTCAGCTTGTCAAGGATGTCCTGCCAGTGGAGGGCGTCTGCCGAGTTCGAAATCACACGCGTCATGTCGTGCAGTGACAGGTCGGCCTGCTGGTTTTTTGTGCCATGACACCGATAACAGTGCTGCTTGAAAAAAACTTCGATGCTTTTCGGAGCAGGAATCCCAGCCTCCGTCGCATGAAGTGGACTGGTCAGACTGACCATGAGAGCCAGAATCGTCCAGCGAGGGCTATTCATCGTTCACCTTCCAGGAGATTGGTGATCGGTAAGAACGTTTTGACAGAAATCATTGTGGAACGTTGATCGTCAGTTGATACTTCAAATCCGTAAACCGGATTTGCCAGTTTGAGACGCACAGGAAATGAGGTATTTGCAGGCTGAAGCGGGGCGAGTTCGTTACGATTCATGAAACTGCTACCGCCCAAGGTTCAATTTAACGGTGAATCTTTTGAAAAATCTGCTCAGGGACACCGCTGTTGAGTCATTTCATGGCAGAACGCCACAGGGTGATTCCCGGTCGAGGCTTTTGGGACCCTTAGCGGCAGGCGGTTTCATCAGTGATCTTTTTCGTGCGCCGGCATTTTCTGACCTGAACAGGCATTTTCGGATCTGAGCGGGCATTTTCTGACCTGAACTGGCATCAAGAAGCCAGCCAGCCCGGCAGGGTTTTTCAAGGCTGATCGAGTCGGCGGGACTCAGTTTTCGCATCGATCAGCACGTTGATAAAAGAGTGCGGTACAACCGTCGCTTGTGGGCACGGGGCTCCCCGATGGCTCAAAGCCAGCCTTCCCCAGAATCGCATGATGCTCTTCCAGCTTGTAGCAGGTACCCTCGCCGAGTGTGAACCGGAGCAGTGTCTGCGCGTAGCAGGCCATCCAGAGGGCATGCAGCCACTCGCTGTCGTTCTTCCATGCGGTCATCAGGATTGGCTCGTGAATGCAGATGAGCCCATCTTCGGGCATGCTTGCGTTAATGTGATCGATGATGACCGAGTACTCCGGTGGCCGCCAGTCGTGCGCGGTATTCGACAGAACGTAAACGTCTGCTTTCGGAACTGCGTTGAAAAAATCGCCTTCGTGGAATTCGATCCGGCTTGCATCGATACGTTCGGTGTCCATGATTTCACGGGCAAACTGCATCCCGTTCACGCGATCCACCAGCATGACTTTCTGCAGTTCTGGCATTGCGTTCAGACAGTCTCGGGCTACGTAGGGTGAACCCGCGCCAACATCGGCCAGTGTCTTTGCGCTGGCTGCTTTTGTGGCCACCGCAGCAGCAAGTGGCTGGGCGAAGTTTCTGGCGCGTGACGACAGCCCGATCGCGATTTCCCGAGCCACATCTGTGTTGTCCATCACAGTCTCGCCGGCATCTTCACCACTGTAGAGCGGCAGTGCGTCGTCGGGATGCTTACCGCGTAGGAGGTCAATGAACGCGTCGACGTCGTCACCAGTGCCCATGGACAGATACGGCTTGCGACTGGAGGCAACGCCATCAGCCAGGCATTCGGCTGCCAGCGGTGTGACGGAATGGCCATCTTCAGTGTGCTGGAGTATTTCCATGACTTGAAGCAGAGCGAAGAAGGTACGCGCGGCCTGCTCTGTGAACCCGAATTTTTCTCGCAGTGCTGAATGTGACAAGTTGTCATCGCCAATCTCGTCAACAAGCCGCATCCGCATCACTGCCCGTAACGCGAGAGATGCTTCCTCAAATCGAAGTAGTGCGTAAAACCTTGCCGCGTCCATTTTCATTTGCCAGTTCTGTTATCGTTCACGAGTGTTTGATTGGGTCAAGCGGCTGCCACGATCAGTGTATCCACTTCTCCAGAGCGCGCCAGTGTCTTCAGTGACACTGCCTGGCCGTATCCTTCACCCGTTCGACGGAATTGGAAACCCGCTGCATCGTCGTTCGGTCAATCATGGCAGCGTGACGCAGAGATGACATGCCGTTCGTTGCTCATGCCAGTCTTTCCCGCTTGACGACGAATTTCTCATCGTATTCATAGCCCATGCCAGGTTTGCCTGAGGGCACGAAGTAGGCGCCATCGAATTTGATCGGTTCTTTGAAAAAGTGATTGGCGTTGAGCTTTTTATTTGTGGCCACGGGCGGATTCACTTCTCTCATTGCATTGGCTTCAAGAATCAGCACGTTGGGCGTGGCCATGCAAAGGTTGACCATCGCGACCCAGTTCAAAGGGCCATAGGAAAAGAAATGTGGCGCGATCTGCATGCCTCTCATTTCGGCCAGAGTGGCGATCTTCCGTGCTTCGGTCAGGCCTCCGACATTTGGCGGTGGCAGGTTGAGAATCGATGCGGCACGCTTGTCGATCAGTCGGGTGAAATCATCGAGGCCCTGCAGGTTTTCTCCCGTTGCAATGGGGACCGTGGTGGCCGCAGCGACTTTGGCCATTTCATCCATGCTGCTGGTGGGTGGCACTGGCTCCTCCATCCAGAGAAGATCAAATGGTTCAAGTCGTTTGCAGGTGGCAATGGCCCCTTCGGCACAGCACTGACCGTGGCCGCCGTGGATCAGGTCCAGTTTGTCACCGGCTCCTTCGCGCAGCCAACGGAAAACATTTTCATTGAAGGCCATGTTCTCTTCCGTTGGCATTTTTCCACCTCGCGCGTAGACCTTGTCCTCCCACGCTTTGCTGTCACTGATTTGTTCGAAAACCACAAACGGATCGGTCTTCGCCGCTGCTCCGGGCTGTTTGGCCAGTTCTCGCCCCAACGCGCGCCAGGCATCCGGGCTGGATAGTTCAGTCCGTTTTGGTTTGCGATAATGGTAGATCCTGATCCGTTCGCGAACGGGACCGCCGAGCAACTCGTACACGGGCTTGCCGGTTTCACGGCCGAGCAGATCCCAGAGGGCATAATCCAACGCAGTGCGATGTGAACAGAGAACGCCGGCCCGCCGCATGGATGACCAGATTGCTTCCACGGCAAAGGGCTTCGCACCGATGAGATGGTTTCTCGCAACAGCCCCCAAAGCCGGAGCGTAGTCGAGGTCCGGGAAATCCGCATAGCCGGCAGTGCCTGTGCTTGAGATGATTTTCAGCACGCGCCGCTGGTCGCCGTTCTGTCTCAGAACGAGCAGTTCGAGTGCTTCGATCTGACTTCCGGAATCTGCTGCGAGCAGGGGAAGGTTCAGCGTCGGCAGTCCCGCCAGTGCGCTGACTCCCAAAGCAGCCTGCTTGAGAAATTTTCGACGATGAGGCTGGTTGCCCATGGATTGATCGACCATCACTATTCACTGGGATTGGATTTTAATTCGGAAATGCGAGTTGCTTGAAACTTTGTTTCATCAATCTCATACGGTTCAGCAATCAGGAAGCCCTGCTTCATCTGCAAGGGTGTCTTCAGTACACCATCGGGTTTCAACCACTCGTCCTGACAGGGTGAGGTGACCCACAGTACTTCCGTGCGTCCGGAGAGGGCCCGTGCGACAGTCAACAGTGACAGAGGCCCACCCTGCACCATTGGAGCCACCTTCAGCTTGGCCTCTTTCGCCAGATTCGCCGTCCGGGCGAGCATCATTACTCCGCCGATGCGGCCGGCATTTGGTGTCAGGACGGTGCCTGCCTGATTCTTGATCCCTTGAGAAAAATCCTCGAGAAACTGGTAGTCTCCGCCAATGCCAAGGGGTTGGTTGAACTCTTTGCACGCCTCACCCTGCTCAGGCAAGTGACGGACCGCCATGGGATTTTCAAGCAGAGTCACTGCATTCCTTTCACAATGCAATGCGAGGTAGGTCATGCCATCGGTGCTCAAGTTCATGTTTGCGGCCACGACCAGTTCCATTTCCGTGCCAGCGGCGTTTTTCGACGCCCGCACCAGGCTGCTGATGCGGCTCAGCAGTTCCTGTGGGTAGCGGTAAGGAATGCATTCGCCGCGTGCCGTCATCTCATCCTCCAGAGCGCCGGCCAGTTCCAACCGGACTGCGGTGAAGCCGGCTTTCTTGAGTGACATGACCCGTTGCTGCATTTCGTCTGGTGTACTCAAACGTCGCTTTCCGTCGATCTGCCGGTCTATCGGAATGGACGGGCAGAGCCGCACCCGGCATGGGCCGGGTTCTTCGGTGAGGTCCAGCAGGGCTGCCTGCAGAGCGATGATCAGTCCTGCTTTCCCTGGGCCCTGCCACATCGGTCCAAACCCTTCGCGGGGGAACAATGCATTACGGCCTAATTCACTGATGGGCGGTGGATTGAGTGCAACATTGGCAGTCTTCCCCAGAACGGTATGCCCGAAACCGACGGCACGCATTGATGGATCGGTCAGGAAGATATCCTTCTTGTGGTTCTGCTGGGCATACCGATTCACCAGACGGTCCAGGCTTTCCTCTTCGTTCCTCGCAGGGAAGCCGAAGTCCAGATAATCACCGTAGCCCTTGGCGCCGCTCCGTGTGGTCAGCCGGATGACCCGTAACCGTGACTCAGTTGACGATCCTGGCTCCCTGACGGTCAGCAGGTCCACGGCGACTATCTCGTCCGAATCAGCAGCTGCGTTTGCTTGCTGCAGGTTCAGGATGGTAAACGCAGGCAGCAGTATCATGAGCATTCGGACACACTGGGTTGTTCTGCTGTTTGTCATGAAAGTCTCGGTTTTCATTTCCTGATTTCCTGCACAGTCCTGTTCGTCAATCAATCCCGCGAGGGTTGGTCCTCGACTTCAATTCCAGCATTTAAAACTCGAACCCGGGTAATCCTCGACTGAGGTACCACGCCAACAAGGCACTGGACAGTAGCACCAGATAGCCTAACCAGTTGTTTCTGATGGGTTTCATGGTTGAAATTTCGTGGCGTATGCGATGTGATTTTGGCACATCGATGGAACGCACCTGCTGGAACTGGACGTGGGCGGTGCTCTTATTCCGTGTTCTTTCGCCGCCTCATTTTCGGAGATGGGTCAGGCACGGTTTCCAAATAGTTGCTCAGGCGTGATTGTAGCTGCATCGCTTTGTCAGATTGACTCTTGGATAGATCATTCTGTTCCGCGATATCCTTGACGACGTTGAACAGTTTGGCCGATTGAATTTCACGATTCGAATTCACCTCTGCCAGCAGTTTCCATTTTCCGGTTCGAATTGCCGCCATGCCCTGCCGGGGCCGTGAGAAAATCAGTCCATCAATTGGTCGTTTCACCCGATCATTATCCGGATCGGAAAAAAGAGTGACAAAGCTTCCTCCATCGAGTTCCTGGGACAGATTGCTTTTCCCACCAGCCAACTCATAAAACGTAGGTAGAAAGTCGTAGCCAGCTACGGGCACTCGGCAAACCGATCCAGCTTTGATGGACGGTCCTCGAACCATCAAGGGGACGCGAATACCGCCTTCAAGCAGGGAATGTTTGGCCCCTGACAATGGAACATTCGGCGGTGGGCTGTTTGGATTGCCACCGGGAATGGTACCGCGTCCTCCGTTGTCCGTCGTGAAGACCACGTAGGTGTTGTCAGAAATGTCCAGAGCATCCAGTTCGTCCAGGAGCCTACCAATGCCGTTGTCCAGTTCTTCTAGCATTCCGGCCCATCCCTGCGAATAAGCCCGATCAGGGGCACCCTTCTTCTGATACTTGTTCAGTGAGGTCTGCAGCAATTCGGTGCGCAGGTGCACTGCGTAGTAACTGACCTGAGCATAGAAAGGTTTACCAGCTTTGGTTTGCTGTCGTATGAATTCGATCGACCGATCGGTGACAGAGCCAGTACGTTTTGGATCTTTGACGAGGTGAGCCGGCCTCATTTTGTCAGCCATGCCACCTGTGACATTACCGGTGTGCCCATCGCTCACGTCGTAGCCACACTCTTGTGGTGAAGAAATCATTTTTTCACCCCACTTACCGAAATGGGCGCAGCTGTATGCGGGATTGGCCTGCTTCAGTGCCCGTGGAAGCGTGAGATGATCAGCTGGTACCCACTCGCTGGCGAATTCCGATCCAGAGCGAGCCGCACTTGTGCCGCACAGGATGCTCCGCCGGGTAGGCGTGCACAACGGAGCTGGGGAGTAGCCACCGGTAAAACGCATTCCCTCTTCTGCGATCCGATCCATCGCCGGCGTGTGAAGATAGTTTGAGCCAGTTTCCGGATTCTCCGGATCCATTAAACCTGACCGCTGACTCCAACCCTGGTCATCGGTCAGAATCAACACAATGTTCGGTTTGGCCGGACGTTCTTCAGCCGAGGCATGGGTCAGCAAGACAAACGGAATGAGCGTGAATCGAATGAGTGTTGTATAGGTTGTCATGAGCGGAATGCCATGGGGATTTGCTGATAAAGGGTCTGGTAGAGGTTCAGTCGAGCTTGCGGTCAACTGCCATTTGCCCTCGCGTTTTACATTTCTTCCAATGCACAAGGCATTGGATCGGGTGTCATGAAAGCATAGATGAAGACGAAGATCGCGTAGAACGAGACAAAGAAACACCAGTAGCTCGCGGCGCTGTCGGTGATCAGGAAGCTCAGCGTTGCCCAGAACCACCCCCAAGAGCAAATCAATAGAGCTTGCCACAACGGCTTCCACCAAATCAGGAATGGCGTGCCGATCACCAGGGCCCAAGCCCCATAAGCCCACACCGCGAAGTCTGGAGGATTCTCAGGAGACCACCAATTGAGAAAACCCTGAGGTGTGACCTGAGTCATGGATGGGTGATAGATCACACGCGACACCACGACGAAAAGCAAGCCGATCGTCATTAACCCATAAAATGCGTACTTGCGTTTTGAGATGGGAATCGCCCAGGCCGATCCCAGCAGTGGCCCCCATGCCTGGGCAACCAGGGCAACAGGAATCAACGCGATGGTTAATACTTTATTGACAGTACCATGTGGCAATGGACCATCGAGCCAAAGCAACCCTTCGACCCACTGCATCATCGTGATGCCCATCAATGCGACTGCGCCCCACTTCAGCCTCGCGTGCTTCCGGCGCAGCAAGTACGCCGAAACGCCATAAGCTGCTCCGCCGGCAACGAAACTTGAAGTTGCATCAAAACACATAAAAGACTCTCGAACAAACCCGATTGGAAAAAATCAAAAAGCCACTCGTTACTGCCGGATGAACCAGCTTGTGCTGAACTTTGGCTGCCTCAAGATCGCAAAGGGACAAGACGGATGATCAAACGGCACCGAAGCAACGGTTCAGCCGCTCTCTCGCACATATTTTTGCACCCCCGTGGCGTGGAGCAAGTATAGCCCAAACGGGCTAGGCTGCGGGCCGATTTGATCGAAGCAATCCAACAAGACTTTTCAGGGTTTCAGTCTTTGCTTCCTTTGCTTCGATCTCAGGCGAACGCGTCATCGGAATGGACGCTCCATCGGAATGATTGAGTGGTTGGGCCCCGGTGCTCGTAGCAAATTACCCGTCAGGCATCCACTGACAGAAAACAACCAGCCCTACCGCGATCCCACTACAGCTGCCAAGCACCTCGTTCGGAATTGTGTAGAGACCGCGCGAGTAGAGACCGTGCAAGTGCTGGTGGAGACCGCCTGAAACCAGATCGCAGGTATCTGCTCGAGAGAAAATCAGAGAGTGTTCACTGAACGTTGCGGGCTTATGAAAGACTGCAAAACATGTCGAAGAGTAGGACAAGAGCCGAAGGTTAAAACCTTGGCTTGTAGCGATCATTTTGCAAGCGTCGCGGGGTGTATGTGGGAGCGAAGTGCACTGCAGCGAAACTTCCTCGGAATCGTTTTGCCATCCCCCAAGCGGTACTGATCTTTCAGTGGAGGCGAACGAAAGGTGTCCAGCCAAACCAGAGTTTCGTTGGGGCGTTTCTACATAATTTCCCTGGTTTCAGATGGGTTGCAGAGATCATCGCGAATCGCTCAGGCAGCTTCGAACAGCGGATTCGTGTGCGGCGGTACCGATGATTGAGGCGTCCATGCGGTCAGCGGCCTGATGGACACGAGCGACCTTTGTGCAACGATGTTGCATTTGCTGGGGATCGATCATGTGATCCTGGCCTACCGGGACGATGCTGACCTACCGGGACTCAGAACACGAGTGTTAGAATGAGTGCGGCAGATGGCCGACATTGGTGGATTGGTCGGCAAGGGCTTGATTGCGTAACGCCTTGACGAAAGACAGTTCACGCGTTTTTTTTTGAGAATCATAGTGATGAAGCTGGAGCACACCATGTTGTTGGATCGCAGAAAGCTACTTCGCGGAGCCGGCGTCTCGATTGCTCTGCCACTCATGGAATCCCTGCTGCCAAAATCAGCCGCTGCGGTCGAAGAAGCCAGCCGTACGCCTCGACTGGTAACCATCGCGGAGCCCTTCGGTGTAGTGCAGGAACGCTTCTTCCCCGCCACAACTGGGCGCGACTACGAAATGTCGCCGACGCTAAAACCCATGGAACGCGTCAAGTCGGACTTTACGGTGTTTTCTAATCTGGACCACGATGTCCGCGGTGGTCATCAGGCAAACCACACGCTTTGGAGCGGTATTAAGAACACTGATCGGGCTTCGTATCCAGATGGCAATATCACCGTAGACCAGAGAGCCGCAGAGCTGGTCGGATACAACACGCGTTATCCCTCGCTGGTGTTCTGGGCCGAAAAAAATAGCTACACGCGGACTGGTGTTGCCGTCCCGGCGATCAAAGCGCCGAGCGAAGCATTCAACCTGATGTTTCTTGATGATAACGAAGACAAGCGAAGATTTGACCGCGAGACGATCACAGCCAGCGGCAGCATTCTCGACGCTGTTCTTGCCGATGCCAATTCGTTCAAACGCAAGCTCGGCAGTACTGATCGGAAGAAACTGGATGAGTATTTCGCCTCGATCCGCGACACCGAAAAAAAACTGAAGCTCGCCGAAAGCTGGATCGAGCAACCAAAACCGACGGTGAATGATTCCACGTTGAAGAAGATCGGCAGCGGAGCCAGAGACGACAAAACCGGCGGCAACCTGCTGGGTGTCTGGCTGGACCAGATTAGCCTCTCGCTGAAGAAGGATTCAACGCTAGTTGATTCGAACGCCATCAACAACTGCAACTGGGGATTGGATGGCGTCGTCGACAGTTTCCACACCCTCTCGCACCACGGACAGGTTGAGGAGAAGCTGAGACAACTCGAGATTGTCGAAACCTACATGATGGAAAACCTTGCGGTGTTGATCGAACGCCTGAAATCCACACAGCAGCCTGATGGTTCGTCGATGCTCGATTCAACCCAAGTCCTTTTTGGCTCAGGGCTCGGGAGTGGCAGTCGCCACAGCAACACGAACCTGCCCATCATTCTTGCCGGTGGCGGGTTCAAGCACGGTCAGCACATCGACGGGCAGCAGAAGCAACCGCTCTGCAATCTGTTCCTGAGCGTCCTGCAGGAAATGGGCGCAGAACAGGACTACTTCAATCGCAGCAAAGGCACGTTTACGGGGTTGGTCTGATGAAGAACATCCAGATCTTGATCCTGCCGTTTGCCATGCTGGCAAACGTTGCACTTGCAGAAGAACCAGCGAAATTTTTCAAGCATCATTGCGTTCGCTGCCATGGAGCAGAAGTGCAGAAGGGTGATTTGCGTCTCGATACGGTTCGCGCGGACGCGGAATTTTGGCAGATGATTGCCGATCGCCTTGAACTCGGTGAGATGCCTCCCGAAGGGGAGCTGCAACCGTCAGCAGCGGACGTGAATGCAATGATAACTTTGGCAAAGCGGAAAGCGGCGGAGGCTGCGCCTAGCGGGCAGGTTGTTCTCCGTCGCCTCAACCGAGCACAGTATCGAAATACGCTCCGAGATCTATTGAAGATTGATACGTTCGTCGAAGACCCGACGGAAGCGTTTCCGGCCGATGACGAGAAAGAGGGATTCGACAACCAGGGCGACACGCTACAGATGTCGGACTTTCTTCTTCGGCAGTATCTTCAGGTGGCGCGGAAGGCAGTTGCAAGTGCAACCTTTGAGGGCGAGCAGCCTGAGTCGCAAATTTATACGCTCAATGACTCCCGGAGCCGTACTCACAACTGGCGAGGCCAGAAGGCACGGCACCCTGATCTTGACTATGTGACTCTGTATGAAAGTGATGAGCGAGCACCGGGCGATCCGAGAGGGCAGAGCCTGATCAACTGTCGGGACGGCGTTACTCACGATGGCTGGTATGAGTTCACCTTTGTCGTTGAGTCGCGGGGACGCGGAAATCTCGCTGATCGTTTCGGTGTGGATACTCGGATTGATCGCCCTGTTTATCGTCCTGAGGACCTGCACAGCTTCGAGTTCTACCTGACCAAGCCCAACAGCCAGTCGCAGGTTCAAACACGGCCAAGGCATTTTGTTGGATCATGGGATCTGCCTGACAATAAACGCGTCACGATCAAACAGCGTGTCTGGTTAAAAAAGGAGTGGCGAGTCGAGATTGCGTTCGGCAATGGCTACACGGGCATCACCAGCCCTATCGTCGTGGTTGATCCGAAATTCGATCTGGATGCGTTTCGCGAGCTTCCCAAACGGGAACAGAATGAAAAGTACGGACAGTTGCTGATCGATCGCCTGGAGACCGCAGACGCCCCGCGTATTCTGGTGCACGAAGCCACGGAGGTTGGCCCTTTGTATGAGCAATGGCCGCCAGAAAGCCATCACATTGTTCACGCTGATGACCTGCTGTCGTTTGCTGAACGCGCTTTCCGCCGACCCGTAACAGAAGGAGAGATCCGACCATACCTGGCACTTGCTCGAAAGAGTCCTGAAGGATCAAAGGACGCGATCGCCGCCATGCTTTGCTCGCCTCGCTTCCTCTATCTCGACGAACCGGAAGGAGAACTTGATGACTTCGCGTTGGCGTCACGTCTCTCCTATTTTCTCTGGAGCACGATGCCCGATGCGGCACTGTATACCGACGCGAAAGCCGGCAGGCTGAACAACACTCTGACATTGAGCAAGCACCTCGATCGCATGCTTGCCGATCAACGATCAAACGAGTTCGTGAATTCTTTTCTCTGGGCGTGGCTTCAGTTGAAAAACGCTGTCGTCATGGCTCCGGACCTGACGAAATTTCCCAACTACCATCGCAATCGTATTGAAGAAGCCATGCTGGGGGAGACGCGTGCTTTCTTCCGTCACGCCATTACGGAAAACCTCCCATTGCGAACCTTCCTGGATTCGGATTTCACATTTGTGAACTCCCGTCTGGCGAGACACTATGGACTCGATCAGAAGGTCGAAACCAGCAGCACATTCCAGAGGGTCGCTTTAACGAATGCGCCCAATCGCGGTGGACTCCTTGGACAGGCTTCTGTTCTGACCGCGTCCGCCAACGGTGTCGACACATCACCGGTGGTCCGTGGCATCTGGATTCTGGAAAACCTGATGGGAACGCCGCCTTCATCGCCTCCGCCGGACGTTTCCATTATCGAACCCGACATGCGTGGTGACCTGACCATCCGCGAGATGTATGCGAAACACCGCACGGTCGAATCATGCAATCAGTGTCATAAAAAAATCGATCCACTTGGTTTTTCACTCGAGAACTTCGATGCCACTGGCGTCTGGCGGACGAGTTACGAAAATGGCCAGGATGTCGACCCGTCCGGCAAGATGCCCAACGGCGAGTCATTCAAGGATCTCGATGGACTCAAAAAGATCCTCATCGGCGATACGAGCCTGTTTTCCCGGAACCTCACGAGCAAACTGCTGACTTACGCCACCGGGCGAACCATGGGAGTTGGAGACCGCGCTGAGATCGATCGCATCGTCGCTGAATTGCAAGCGAGTAACGGAGGCATGAAAGACCTGATGTTGCTCGTTGTCCAGAGTTCGATCTTCCGGCACAAGTAAATCCCATTCAAGAGTCACGACAGGCGCCGAAGCTTAAAACCTCAGCCTCAAGTGGTCGCCTTGCAAACGTCTTTGGAAGCTCAAGGGAGCGAAGCTCGTCAAGTCTCATGCATTTCGGACTTTTCTCCATCCGCCGATTGATTCATCCAGTCTGCTGACGGGTTGGCTGTTAGATTGCATGTTCTCTATCATCTGTCGCTCGCCGGTTCGTTTTCCATATTTTTTTAAAAGCTCATGCGAAATCCTATGCGTCTTCCATTGTGTACCCTTGTGATCCTGCTTTGCGGCTGCTCGAGACAGACATCCGTCGATATTCCTGTGGTCGATGAGCCGGCGAAGAACGTTTACGCTCCCATCGCGAATCCAGACGACCTGAGCGATGGTGCCACCAAGGAGCCGCATTCAGAGGAGCCGTATTCAGAGGAGCCGCAAGTAGAAGAACAGCCCGAAGCAGGCCAGCCGGTAAAAGACACTCTTCCGACAGCAGAAGAGGAATATCCCAGAGTCGATTACACCGTTACCGCTGCCGAACTCATCGCCGAATACAAAGAAGATAAATCCGCATGGCGCAAAAAGTACAATTATAAACCCTGCGAGCTGACGGGTACCGTTGTTGGTTACAAGAGCAGATTCATTCAGGGGCATAGCGGCTTCAGTATTCTTCTGGAGGATTCAGGTGATGGCATTGCCGTCACGCTCAATGAGGAAACACCGTGGACGCGTTACCTTCCGGGGGCAACGATCACAGTTCGGGGAAAGGTAAAGAGTTCAGGAGGGCTTGAAGTCAACAACGGAATCGTTGTTCAAGCCACGGCAGGAGCTGATGTTCCTGCATTTACCGCTGAGGAGTTACTGAAGGCGACGGAGGCAGATCGTTTTCCAGATAACCCCGGACTCAAGCGGGGTGACTGGATGCTGTTCAATGCTACCGTTCTGAAACGCGACACGGATTACGAAGAGACCGGTGTTCTGCATGTAGGCACAGAAGCACAGTCCGTTGAAGTTTGGACGGCAGGGGGCTCGAGTGGAAACTACGACCATCGCCAATGCCGGGAATTGGCTCCCGGCGACGAGGTCACTTTCCTTGCTCGGTACCGCACGCGGTCCGACGAGGCGTGCGTCGTGTCGCCTGCATTCCTGATGGCTCCACTTCCCCAGCTCCCGCGTCTTCCGTCTCTTGAATCCCGAAAGAACGCAGATGGTCTGCCATTTGATCATCTCATTTTTACAGCGGACTTGCTGGGGGAATGGCAGGCTGCCGACCCTCGAGCACTCGAGAGGGTGATCGACCGCAACAGCCGATACGCGCAGACCGAGCTGTCGGGAGAGGTGGCAGAAATCGTACCAAGCGAGGAGGACGAGGACATCATGAAGGTCCACGTCAGGAATGCAGCGGGCGCTGATCTTCAATGCTGGGTGCAGAAACGCGAACTGCCTGCGGATTTCAAGCCCGGCTCAAAATTCACTGCTCGTGGGGCACTCAACATCGAACTGGAATACGCGTATCTGAACGAACCGGAGATATATCCGCGGTGAGCGGTAACAGGTGGGGAGGTAACGCAGTGGGGAAAGGCTGCGAGAAAGGGGACGGCAGCGAGAAACCTGTGAGGGCCAAAAAATCGGCCGACCCACAAACACCGTGAAGATGTGGCTTGTACTGATTGCCATCGGTCGATCTCGGTCAAACTGATGTGCACAGTTGCGTCGATGATGTTTCCGCCATCGTTCTCACCCGAACGACGAAAAGCCCCGGTCGCTCACAGAATCTGCCACACAGTTTTGCATTTCGGCCCAAGCTCAGGCTTGTCCTGGATTTGCCTCGCTGCTGGAGATGCCGATGACGTTTGTTCTGTGACGCTGGCTGCTGCTTGCTGGCCAAGGTGATGCGCGACCGCGGTGATTTCATCGAGGAGGTCTATGATTTTACCGTCAATGGGCGCAACGGCACCCAGTGCAGAGTGTCTCTTCAGGTCAGTCAGGATGTCCGCTCCGGGGCGGACATCCTGATTTTGCTTTCTGCAGGGGAATGCGCTGCTTTCGAGGCGGGGAAATACCCGTCGAGACCTGTTCAGACTTGTGAAGCCACCTTGCCCGATTCTTGAAAAGATTACCAATTTTCTGCGCCTGACCGCAGTTTTAACGACGCTCCATGGGGTGTACGGCGTTCGGCTGGTGGTCTTCCCCAGTCATCACGCTCTTTTCAGATAAAACCCTCCGAGGCGTCGTGGGGTGAGTTCTTGTCACTTATGAAACGGGTCATTTCGATGAAAGTAAAGGTTTTTGCGCTTCTGTGCACCGCTTTGATGTACTGCTTTTCTGCGGGCGTCCTGCACGCAAGACACATTCACGTAGCAACTTGGGGGAGTGCTGCGGGAGCACCCTACGCTACCTTGGAGCAAGGCATTCAGGCAGCGAATGCGTCGGCAGGCGTTGATGATATCCGCGTTCACTCAGGGAATTACACACTACCAGTGTCTGGTGTTCAGATTACGGAAGAGTGCAAAATAACGGCTCACTCGGGCGCGACGGTCAATGTCGATATTCCCGGCCCCTTCGGACATCTGACTGTTTGTAATGTGGATGCCCAATTCAACGGCATCGAATTCAGATGCTCCGCGGGAGGTTACGGCCAAACCGCGGTTGTGGGGACTGGATCAGATGCTCGAATTCACTTCATGGACTGCCGTTTTAGTAACTTTCCGCGAACGCCAGTCCAAGGGCGTGGATGCAATCGGGTGGAGTTGAAGTTCTGTAGTTTTTCAGACAATTCGGGGGTCAACGGCGGGGCCATGCGCGCTGTCGGTGTGGAGGAAGTGTTTGTTGAGGATTGCCAATTTTCCAAGAACTCAACGGTCGGGGATGGCGGAGCAATCTGTCTCGTCGATTGCACGATAGCAACGATTTACCGCAGTTGGCTCATTGATAACGTTGCGTTGAATCGGGGCGGTGCAGTATTCGTAGACAATGTTGTCGATCTCGAGATGCGTAACGACGTTGTCAGCGGGAACCTCAGTCTTCAGGAGGGGGGTGGTATTCGTTTCCAGAACACGGGAACTTCCCCGTTGCTTGTGGGCAGCCTGCCGATCATTCGTATGAACGTGGTGAACTGCACGATTTTTGACAATCTGGCAATGTCTTCTGGCGGAGGTCTGTCGGTCCAGCCAACCGTTGTGATCCCTCGCTGCTACACCCGCGTGGTCAATTCTATTCTCTGGAATAATAAAGCGAATGCACGGTTGAAGGTTGTTGCACAAAGTGACGTGCCGCCTGATCACGTAGATCATTGCTGCATTGAAGGTTGGGGTGTCGTTGCCAGCTATACCGGAACCGATGTGATTGCACTTGACCCTCAGTTGAACGCAAAAGGCGAATTGATGTTCTATTCTCCCTGTATCAATCAGGGTGATCGATCGCATTTTCCAAGTGCTGGTTTCGCGATGGACATTGCTCAAAACTATCGCTTGGTTGGAACTGAAATTGATTTAGGGGCCCACGAGTATCAGGCGGACTTGTTCGGATCGGAGGTGGACAAACTCGATGTTGAGGGTCTGCCAAAGTCCTTGGATTGAACGCACGAGCCCGTAGCAAAATTGGGTGGGCAATGCGACTTGACAACCCGTCGTGCAAACGGCGGGTTGTTCTTGCTTTGAGCTTTCGAACCGTTTGTTTTTGTCTTGTTGATTCACTACGACGATGTTTGGTGCACCCGGAATCGTCGCGAACTCAAGAAGCTTTGGCATCGGGATGGAGATCGAGCAAAATGGACGAGTCACTCGCCGTTTTTAATTGGTTTGCAAATCAAATTTCAATGCCACGCGGAATCCCTTGAATCCCGGCTTGTCTGTAGCCGGATGTGAGTGCCTGTAGGCGGAGCGAATGTTAGATGCTGGGCTCCAATAGCACCCACCTCTAAGAATCTTCAGGGGAGTTCGCAACGTCATCTTGGCAGTACCGTTGGGCGTTGGCTGGAAAGCGATCGATGGACCCTGATGCCCTTGAGGGTCCGACGCGGTTTCCGATGGGTATGGAGCTTCAAAGTTGTAATCGTCAGGATCCTCAGCATGCGTAACTGTGTCGCTGCACCACTCATAAACATTGCCATGCATGTCGTGGAAACCCCATGGATTCGCCTGGTATTGTCCCACTGCTCGAACATTACTTGCGGCAAATTCGTTGCCGAAGTTCGCATTCTTGGCATCGGCCACATCTCCCCACCAATAAACGGTCGTCGTTCCCGCACGACAAGCGTATTCCCATTCAGCTTCGGTGGGTAGTTGATAGGTCATGCCTTTTGGTAGGCGTCCTGCTGCTTTCTCTTGCTCAGACAACCGCTTGCAGAATTCGACAGCGTCAAGCCACGAGACTCCGCCCATGGGCAGCTGTTCTTCGCCAAGTTCGACGCTGTCGAGATTCATGACTCGTGCCCACTGGCCCTTCGTTACCTCGTAACGACCAAGGTAAAAATCTCTTGTAAGCGTCACCTTATGCTGGACTTCATTTTGACGACGCCCTGACTCATAGGGCGGGCTTCCCATCTTAAAACTACCTGCCTTGACAAGAATTAAATCGATATGTGGGTTGAGTTGATTTGACTCGGCTCGGGTAATTTTTTCAGTTGAATCACGAGTCTCTTCTTCCTGAGCGAAAGTTGGTGACGTCCAGTGGAGCCCAACAAGCAAAAGAGGCCATGCAAATAGTTGGATCGGATTGCCAGCACGTCTGTTGGGGTTGAAATTCGTGAGTGTCATGGGTGATTCTTCGTACATGACAGGATGGCTGGGAAGATAAAAAGGTCGTGCCGTCTGCCAACGGCTCGCCTCTTATTTTGCAAGGCTGTCAAACGCACGCGAGTGGTAAGTGAGAGAGGGCCAACTCGCTTCCGGAAGCTTGTGAATGATCTCCTCGGCTCAATGGCGTTTTCGCAGCATGATTTACTTTCCTCCCTGTGCAGAACGCCCATCAAGTTCTTGGCGGGCCTCATCCTTCCACGTCTTTCCATGCTTCCTCTTGAACTGCTGCAGCATCTTGTATTCCGCCGAATCGATCTTCCCGTCACGGTTCTGATCGATAAACGGGAACGCCCACTCAAATCCGGGCCTATCCTGGCTCCATTCGGTTCGCGAATCCCAGGTGTTCTTCTGAGAGTCCCCGCCAGATTTTCGAGGCGTGAGGACCATCTTTTTGTTAGCGAGAGGTTTTGATTCGGTCACCTGCGCGTCGTCGTCTTTCAGAAGTCGGATCCGGTCGAATGAGACCTGTAGCTTGGGGGCAGCTGAGACGAATCGAATGATTTTCAGCCCGGGCTCGTCAAACCGGACCACGCCCAGAGGCACTTCTTTGAAGCCATCAGAAGCATTCAGCGTGCCGACCGTTTTCATCGGGTAGCCGGCATCTGCCTGAGCCGCATCATTCTTCACATCGTCCACTAACACCGAACATGCTCCGCCTGATGTCATCGTTGCGCTGAGGCGGTAGGTGCCGGGCTCTTGCACGTCTAAGACGAAATCAATGTAGCTCCCTGCCCCCGCGAGCAAGTCCGCGCGAATCATCTGCCCGCCGGATGCGGTCGCGTCCAATCGCGGGTAATGGCAATTGCCGCGTAGCTTATAGTCGGCCGAGGTCTGCGCGGGAATGGATTCCGCCTCGATCCATCCGTCTGCCGGGATTTCCGGGTACCGGAACGAGAGGTGTTGCTCGAGCTTTTTGATGATCGTCGCGTATTCCGGGTTTGGTGCGAGGTTCGTAAATTCATGCGGATCACGGGACAATTTGTAGAGTTCCGTTTCGCCCGTAATCAGGCGTGTCATTCGGTAATCATTCGCCAGCACCGATTCGAAAAAAACGCCGTCCATCTGACTGGTCATCAACACGGGGCGATCCCACTGCGCATCAGGATTCTTCAGCAGCGGAACCAAACTGTTTCCATCCAGCTTTTGCGGCGGGCTCGGCAGCCCCAGCAGCTCAATCAGCGTTGGATAGAGATCGAGCAACGAAACCGCTTTGTTGCAAACGGCGCCTTTGGGCAGGCCGGGGCCGTCGATCATGAAATTGCTGCGCGACGAGTCGTACCATGGTTTGATTTTTGACCACGCGTTTTTTTCGCCGAGCATATAGCCGTGGTCGCTCCAAAGCACCACGTACCCCGTTTTGGCGTGCGGACTGGCGTACCAGGCATCCAGCAAGCGGCCGACCTGTTCGTCGGCAAACGTGACGCTCGCCAAATAGGCTCGCACGAACTGTTTGTCATAGCCTTTTTCGACCAGCCTGTTGTGGTAGCCCTTGCCGAACTTCGCTTCAAGACCGGCGACCAGCTTGAACCGCTCGGCCAAATCGTCCAGGTCGTCAACGCGTCGGTCGGATAGCTGCAGCGTTTTGGCGGGATACATATCGAAATACTTCTGTGGCACAATCCAAGGCACGTGAGGACGATAAATGCCAACCGAAAGAAACAGCGGCCCCTCATGCGATTCAATGGTTTGGATGCCCGCACTCGCTGCCTTGTAGTCGCCCATCTCCGAGGCGGACACATCGGCAATATCCCAAATCGCGGAGGAGTTTAAGCTGACCCCTACCCCTTTCAGTTTTTTCGGGGTCTTGAAGGGCGGAATGTAGGTGTCGAATTCGGCCTTGTCCCCACGGTGAAAATTCTTGGCGATGCCGACGCTGTTCCATCCGTTGGTCGATAACAGCTTGGGGATGGTTACCGCGTCCGGCACATAGAATCGCCACGGATGTTTGCCACTGTCATTTGAGATATTGCCGGAACGTGAAGGCGCGATGCCAGTAAAAAAGGCAGGGCGAGAAGGGACGCACGAGGGCGAGGCGCAGATCGCGTTGCTGAATGTGATCCCGCGTTGGGCAAGTCGGTTGAGATTGGGCGTGATCGCTTGCGGATGGCCTCGCAACACCCCGTTCCAATCGTTCCAGTCGTCCACATTAATCAACAACACACTCGGCTTTTGAGCCGAGACCACGCCGGCGCACATCAAAACGGCCAAAGCCACCGTCATCACTCGTTGAATCATTTCTGTTGCTTCCTCGAAGATGCCCGAGCATCCCTCATGACGGCGCCCGGTTTGTTTGAGGGGGTTCTTGGGCTTTCGGCGGGCGATCCAGACGCGATGCTCCGCACGCTCGGCCGCGAAGAGATTCCAGGAGAAGAAAAAAATTGCCGTCTTGATGTCATTGTCAGTTGTTGCCCGGTCGAATCTCCAGCAGGTTGTGATGCCGAGTTACTTGCTATGGCATGTGCTTTTCTGCCTCGGCGTTCGGCTCCCCGGGACTGGGTGAGCAGACATCGCCGCAGTCGGCGGCTTGTTCCTGCTCAAGCATGCCGAACGCCACGCGCGCCGTTGCGCCCGTGACACCACTATTGACCGCGGCGGTCACAGCGACCAGCGCATTGAGTTCGTCGTCTGTGAGCCCGATGTTGCGGGCCTTTTCGACTCGGTTTCGCGTGCAGACCTGACAACCGCGAGTCATCGTCACAGCCAGACCGATCAGGTGCTTCTCTCGTTCACTCAGCAGTTCCGTGCCGTGTGTTTGCTTGATGTGATCTACGATCAACGTGTCGTCGTAAGCCATGTCTCGTTCCTTTCAAGAGTGGGTGTCATGCAATGTCACCGAGGTAACCTATTTCATTCTACCCTCAGCTTTCAGTCGATTCACTGGCTTGCGGATGCCCCTGACTCCCATTGCCATTGTGTGCCGATGATGGCGAGTTTATCGGCGGCTTGGCGGCACTCCCAGAGCTGACGCCCGAATTTCGCCAACCCTTTGACCTGCTTGCAGATATAGCGACGGTCGGGGCAAAAAAATGGCTGCTGGATTGCTTACCAGCAGCCATCATCAAGAAGAGCTCCCCGTGACGGACCTTCTTCGAACCGGTTCTCTGTTTTTTGTCGATGATAGAACGATCGAGTTTTGGAAACCTAGGAAGGGTTATATTGAATCCATCGTGCGACTCTGCGCAGCCTTTAGCTGTCTCGGAGCATTATTCGTCATGCTCTTCTTGTTTCCCATAAGCGGAACTTAAGGTACGATGACTCAATGGCAGAGATGACTTACACCACCGATACCTCGACAGAAGCTGCGAAGCATCAATCGCTTGCTTTCGCAGAGACATCACCAGTTGAACGCATCGCCAAAGTTTGTCGGCTGTCAAATAATCTACGAACGATGGCGCGTGATGCCATTCGCCGCAACCATCCCGAGTTTGATTCGAAGCAAGTTGAGCTAAAGCTGATCGAGCTGAATTATGGCAAAGAGTTGGCTGATGCGGTCAGGCAGCGGACCGGAGAGCATCTTCAGTGAACGGCCCCGACGACCTGAAAGAGACTGCTAAGTTGGTAGGTGTCAGAGATCTACTTGGTCATAAGCTGAAGGGTTAGCCCGTCTAACGAAGCTAATGGCATTGGCGATACGCTTTGAGCAGCTGATTCAGGATGGCGTTGTCGAAGATCAAGGCGAGATCGCATGTCTGGGCCATGTGACGCCTGCACGACTCTCACAGATCATGGGGCTATTGATGTTGGCTCCGGATATTCAAGAGTCGATTCTGATGCTGCCCAAAGTGCATGAAGGAAGAGACACGGTGACGGAGCGTGATCTGCGAAGGATCACGCGGAGTTTGGATTGGGGTGTGCAGAGGGTGTTGTGGGGAGAAGTGGTGTGATCAGTTGTTTGCGTCTCTCTGGCTAAACTGGAGTCAACTTTGATTAATTTCGCCTTATTGTAGAAAAGATTTGATCGCGGTTTATTTTTTGGCCATACTGGATCTGCTCGTTACGATTTTCGTAGCATTGCGAACACGATTCAATAACACGCCAATGTTTTTCGTTTTATTCCGAGGGCCTCGATGGTTCAGCAATTGACTAGGTCAATGTTGTTAGCTGGAATTGTTTTGTCGTTACTCGCGTGTAGCGCTGGAGATGACACTTCACCAAGCAAAGAGAGTGTGGCAAAGAAACCCGAAGGGTTGTTGCAGGGGATTGCTGGCAAATTTCAGGTGGTATTCTCAAAGAAGCCAGTGTCAGACAAGCCGAAAGATTGGAAGGTGCCCTACGTTGTTCATTCAGTTTACCAAAGTGAGTATCGCCAGCAGGTAAATGTCTATTACCAACCGAAAGAGATGACCGATGAGGAGGTCAAGTCAGAATTAAATGCGAAGGGGGCTCCTGGTTTTGTCAAAGGAAGCATCAAAGAGATGCAGATCGGAGACGAGCGGGCGATCCGATACGAATTTAAAGCTCCTCTTCGTGTGCCGAATGGGTTCAAGCTGATTCCAGCTTACGGTCTTTTGATGGTTGTTGATAAGAAGATAGTGATCGCAGTGAGTGCGTCAGGGAAAGATGCCCAAAAGTTTGTGGATTCATTTGCTGTTGAAGAAAAGAAAGACAAATAACCTCGTCGTATCGTATCGGTGCTCAATTTGGTAAAAATAGACATAAACATCGACGCGTTATAATCGATGAAATAATAGCGATCTCGTTGATACTGTTTTCGCACATGGTGTGTTGGAATTCTGCTCGAAATTTACATAGAAATGGTAAAAGGGGGTCAGGCCCCTTAAGGCAAGGGGGCCTGACCCCTTACCACGCGTTGACCACCTACCACGCGCTGCTCCGGTTTCCACACGCCTTCGTTAGCTCTTCTTATACCTGGTTGCCACGCGTATTCCGTCTTCCTCCCCTCGCACTACAGCAGAAGACGCGGGTGACTCACTCTCGATCGGTTTCGTTTGAGGAGCTTCTTGGTGATAGCGAGCTGTTAACCGGAAGGTCGGCGGTCGCAGAAATCAACCAGCCTGACCCCGATCCCAACGCTGCTGTTAAACAAACCGGCTGAACTCGGCAGAGAACGCGAGAGTCTTGGGG
>JAAXJB010000045.1:0-833 GCA_012270065.1 Rubripirellula sp.
GTATTCATTATCAAATCTAGAAAAGACTTTTCTCACTTCTAACAATGTACCTGTAAAAACCAGTGCAGTTTCTCGCCAAGTGATCGAAAAGTTTCAAATCACAGAAGGCTACTTTTTATTTGCTGAGCCAAAAGACATCGCCAGTGAAGTGGTTGCAGGAATTAACTGTAACTCCAAAGGCAAAGAAGTCGACTACGATATTAATACCGAATCTTATGAGTGGGATGAAGAAAAGATGAACGGCATTAATTTTGCCTTAGACGAGTTACTTGAGCTGCCAAACAAGAAACTTGCAAAATAAGCTCTATCTGGCAATGATTACTTAATTGTTCTGTTTCAAACATCTACTGTGTTTAAAGGGCATCAAAGTGACAATTTAATTGACGCTATGTTGGTAGCAGTGACTCGTGGCAAGCTTGTCTTGAAAGGTAATCAAGGCGATGACGTGCAAATAGGACCAGCTAATGAAGGTAATTCGGGTTTAAATTATCTTAGAGGGTGGCATGGACGACAACACAGTTGCCGTCAGTTCGTGTTCGGACAAGATTTTGCTCAATCAGCTAGACCATCAATCAATTACCAACTTTGGGGCCACGGGTGAAACTGGTTGGGGTGAGAGCTTTGTTGACACTTTAATGATAGAGAGCGACAGGTCGAGAAGTTTATTCAACATCAGTAGAGGAAATTGTGTAGACCTTTAATTGGATTGTGGAAATTTTTTTGGGCAAAGTAACGGTGTTTTGCTTAGCGAGTACAAAAATTAACAATTAGCGAGCAACTAAGAGTATTCACTGTGTTGTCAGCAGTATTAAAAGATATAGCACCTAATCACA
>JAAXJB010000045.1:843-4798 GCA_012270065.1 Rubripirellula sp.
CTCATACAAACATGATCTATTAGAGCGCTACGTTGTGTGTTGCCATTGTTGTAAGCAGTTTGACCAGATGGAGCCCCTCAGCACTGGCGGGTGTTGTCCTGGGATCGGCTGTGACTCAAAACGTACCTCATCCCCAGGCTCCGTCCTGGTGAACTGATCGAAGCACGGCAGGACAGCGCACTGCTGACGCCCCACGCACAATTCAAAATCCATTGAGCGCATTGGGGTGGATGAAGAAGAAAGCAGCTCTGCACACCTCCTTCATCCACAATTATTTTAAAAAGTGAGCAAACAAATTCAATCAACCCAGCACCTATCGTACCAACACGATCAATAATGAGAATGATTCTCGTTCTTAGCGGCTGTCCCATGCTGCTGTCTGACGCAATGCCTGCACACCTCCCTCAGTTAGGGGAGATCAACCCAAGAAAACGGAGAAAATCTTCCGTCAGTTGAGGAAACTGACGGAACGTCAGCAGCCGGTTAAGTTGATGTGTACATGGCGAAGATGGGACATACACAACAATCAAACATTTAGCAATCGTATTCAAGTTCGGCTTTGCCTTGCCGAATCAAGGCATCAGATTCCTTCATCTGAGCTTCATCATAGGCAGATGCACCGTAGATGCTGGACGGTGCAAATGTTTTTTTGAATCGAAGCGCTGCAATGCGTTGAGCAAGCAGATCAAACGACCACTTTGCGGCGGAAAGGACTTTACTCATCAGAGCTCTTTCGCTTTTCCACGTCTTAGCCAATCAAACTGGGGCTGGCAATGGGACAATTGCCTACCGGCGTGCCTGTTGATGTCTGGAATTCCCCCAACAAATGAATGCGATCCAAGGCCTGAGGCCACCAACAAGTCAAGAGTCGGGCCATTGCAAAGATGCTCTATCAGTGACATGACATCAAACAACGTGTTCACCGTTTGAGCCCAATCGGATCAGCCCATCTCAACGAAGGGGATCGATCTCCTGGGGGGCTACCTGTTCTGTGATGAGCAACAAGTCGCCGAGGGTGTGGCCGATGAACACTCCGCCAACCACCACAGCCGTGAAACAGCCCAGCCCGATCAAGAGCCCTGCCACGATACGGCCGTGATGGTTGAGGGCACTGCGTTGTGCACCAGGGCTGGACAGCATTGCAATGGCCAGGATTGATTCAGTTGTGGCTTACATCGCCCCAGGTTTGCAAGCTCGAATCGGCCCAAGCCAACCCACCGTCAAAGCCAAACGTCAAAGCCAACCGGCAGAGCCCTTGGGCCGTTAGCCCTCACCACGAACGTCAACAACACGATCAACATCCAGGCATAGTCAATGCCCTCGAACGCCATTGGACCTAAAACAACGCAGAGGCAACGTTTCTTCCGGTCGTCGCAATGGCTTACGACAAAGACCCGATGACCTTCGGTCAGTTCATGTTGTTGCTCGCTCTGGGGGTGGTGTTCGCCCTGCTCTGGGTCTGGATCGATCCAGCCCTGGCCGCGGTTCTCGGCATCGTGTCCATCGGCACCGTTGTGGTGGTGGTGCTTCGCTTCAGACCCCGCTGGATCAAAGCCTTTTGGGCCTGGTGCATCGACGTTGGCCAGAACAGCCGATTCATCCCCTGAAAGGCGTTTTGCAGCAGGAACTTCTCTGCGGGCACGCCATTGCCACAATCGGTCAGCCAGCCCTGAAAAGGCAATGAGCACGACAGCTGATTGCCGGGCGCCGCAGCGGCGACGAGAGTGAGTGAACCGAGATCGGAGGAGCCCATGACGGCAGACACTCCACCAGCGCACACCTGAGAAGCAGACTGACTTTTCTGGCCCCTGCTCCAACGTTTCAACCCAAATGTGAGCCTTTCGTCTGTGACGACACTGATGTTCGTCTGATCAGTCGACACTCCTCTGCACCGTGCGTAGGTGCCCCGCAGGAGACGTGCTTCACACCTGGACACCATGGCCCCAGGGTTTGCCACAAGCCAGCCGCTTCGACCGCTTCATTCAGTTCACTGTCCTTCGAAGAGACATTCACGCTTCACGGATACAGCTTCACTGAAGACTTGGTCAGCAATATGCATCAACGAGCGCGATAGGCCGTCTTTCCATCTGGACTGAACGGCCCGGCAAATCTGAACACAACGTTCAGGACGCATCCCCTGGATCCCTACACAATGTGGGGATCCAGGGGATCGTTGTAGAGATCGATAACCAGCACTCACATCGCTGTCCACAAGGTATCTCCCCGGTGAAATCCGGTATGGGGGCAATGTGAACAACTGCATGTTCATGTCCACGTCCCCAGGCCTGATGGACGAAGGAGAGAACTGATATGGGTCCATAAAATCAAGGAAGCAGTGCAAGGGGCCATGAATGCATTTGCCTCACCATGTGCTTGCAGAAACAATTCAAAAAGAGATGAGGAAAGGATGGCTGGTATGACTTGATCTTCGGTTTGCTGAAACTTAGTAAATACAACACCCCTTGCAAAGTACGGCATCGACAAATAACAATGATGAGCGACGATCAAGCACATCAAACAAGCAACGATCACGACCGACCGAAGCGAGACGAGAGACGCCGTGGAGATTTAGGAATTAATTGCCTGTTATGAATCAATGCTCGAAATACAGATGATTGATAGATCATAGGGCTCTCGCTAGTGTTAGGTTGTGGCAAAACACAATATTGGCATGACAGAAACACTAATCATCCTTGGCGACAGCTTGGTTGATTCGGGCAACACCGCATCGCTTCTGGCTCCCTTTGGCTTAAATCCTTTTGCTGACGCAATTTATGACAATGGCGGTAACGTCAAGGCATCCGATGGACCTGTACTGGGTGAACACATTGCTCTTGAGATCGGTGCCAACATCAACAATGCACAATTATTTTCGGTGCTTAGTGCTAATACGCCATCTCCCGCCCATATTCACAACTACGCCCATGCTGGAGCCAGAACCGGATCTGAACCTGGATACAGCATCCCATTATTAGGGCGAATAAGCATTGGCTTGCGAGATCAGATCCGTCAAGTTGAGGCAAGAAGCGACTACTATCTCGAATATGAAGATATTGATGTTTTGCTTAGCTGTGGCGGAAATGATCTGCTCGACATCATGGACAAGTCCAAGGAAAGCCATTCCGTCATCAAATCAGTCATTAAAACCAAGAAACTGAAGGACGACAGAAAGTTGGCCAATGAAATTGTAAAGCCCATATTCAAAAACATAAACTCAGCAATTAGAAAAATCAATGATTATGTTGACGAGATTGCAGTGTTTGGTGCGCCTCCAATTGTGGAGACGCCCGAGGCACAGGACTGGATCACAGATTTCTCAAACAAGCACCAATCCCGTGCCTCGAATTTTCTTTCACTCGCCAGCCGCAAGCTACAACGCAAGTTGGAAAAAAAATATAACGACAGCCAGACAATAGCTGTGATCGATTCCGTCGATCTCTGGCAACAACTTGAGCAACCCGGCTTTGTTGACACGATTCATCCGACCTCAAACACCAGCTCAGACCTTGCCGAGCTTTTTAGTCAGGACATTCCAGCACTGTTTGATTCCGTTGGTTTCAGCTAAGTCTATACAATCCTTGGGTTCATAAGCCATGGCATGTAATATGTGAATCGAGGCATGCAATTCTGCTTCAATAGATTGCACTCTGTTGAGCTGCTGTTAAATGAATAGACTCTACTTAAAAATACAATCAATCAATCGCTCAGGATTGCAACCTAGCCCAATAGGGTTGATCAATAAACAGAATCGAATCGCGTTTTTTAGCACGCATCATTGATAGTTCCAATCCAGCACCCTTTGCGACCGAGCCCTTTGCTTAGAAGCAGTCACCAGTGCCGTAAGCAGCGATCCGTGTTTAAGCCAGGAACTTGACCCCGAAAACGCTGCCGCTCGAGGCGGATCAGCAGGTGGAAGTCCTCGTAGGCATGCGACGCGAATGTCAGCGGCGCGAGG
>JAAXJB010000023.1 GCA_012270065.1 Rubripirellula sp.
CTAACCGAAGGTCAAATGAAGGTTTTAAAAAAGATAAAGTATGTAAATTATCAGGAGAGACATTTATAAAGTATTAAGAATTTCTACCAATAACCAAAATTAACAAGCCTTAAAGAGCCTTCTAGGCTGAGCACAGCACGTACTAGTCACCTCTGGTGTACGTCTGAAGGCATCTATCAGATAGGTCATCAGCAACAGACTGTTCAATCTGTCCTCGTTTAGCAGCTTGGTCAAGTTCAAAGTACAGTTCAGTACAGAAATGAGGAGAAGTAAACAGAGTAATAGTAGTAATAAGAGGAATCATGACTTTATAATGTTTTTATCGACGTAATCCCAGACCTTCTGAGCTTCCCTGAGCAGGACCTCATCAGGGAACAGACCATAGGACTGAGCAACACGGGAGGTCTCTTTGGAGTGGTGACCAGTGAGAGCAGTAACAACAGCAGTATCACAACCAGCACGTCTAGAGAGAGTGAGGAAGGTATGTCTGGAGGAATGGAGAGGAGCAGTTGGATCAAGAATGAACTCCCTTAAATCTTGTCCTAGGTCACGAGTACCACTTTGATAGCTCTTACCAAGAGATTTGAGCTTAAATCCTGTTGGTACAGCAACAGTACGATGAGAACTAAGACCTTTAGGTCTCCAATCAATATCTGTCTTCTTATCAACTTTAAGGAACTGACCATTGAGATCTGAGTCTTCACGGGTAAAGAACTCACCAGCACAAAGACCAGTCAAACATAACTGGAATACAAGAGGCAATTCTTTATGGATAAGACGTAACTCATCATCGGTAAATTGTCGTCTTTGACGTTCTAAGGGTGTTGATCACTTATAGATAACTAGATTGAATGGGTTCTGTGATTGGATCTTACCTTCAGCTATACAGGAGGTATAGATAGCTGATAACCATCTAAATCGTTGTGCAACAGTGACTGGAGCATAGTCTTGTTCATGATCTTCGATCCATTGGCGAATGACGTCAGGAATTGTGTTGCATGGATCTGAGTAAGGACTGAAGAAGGTAACAGCTTGTTTGTATTTGTAGATGGATGATTTAGCTAGTGGTTGAGGTCTGTTCCTGTTACTGACTTTGATGTGTAGCTCTAGAGCCTCTTGCCAAGTGATAGGTAGCTCCTAACCTGCTGTGAAGGACTCATAGACAGCTAAGTGTGTCTTGTCGTTTGGATTGAAGTCACCAAGGGTGATGGCGATCAACTCCGCAGGAGTTAGAGCGGTATCACCTGGTCTGACGACGCCTTCACGGTGTTGTTCAACACGTGTTCTGAGGCTGTCACCAGCAAGGAGAGCTTGTAGCTCCTGTTCTAGGGCTGTGTATGCGGCTCCATACCGCTTAAGAGCTTCGGAGTGGTCTGTGCTCTTAAGAGACCGGATAAGTGTCTTCTTACCTGCCTTTGGCACGTCTGATGGCTTCACCCAGAGACGGACATACCAAGTGTCTCCACCGTTGAGCTTGACCGGGCCCTTACGGCGTCTACCCAAATGCAATACTCAACATTTTACAGGGCGAAAGCTAGTTATTGCAATGGATTTGAGCGAATAGGAATAGACCAGTTGGATGCACCGCGAACGAAAAGGCTGACGGGACCAAAGCCTCGATCAGAGATTCGACTTAGCCTTCGTTCTCGATGTGGCTGACCTGATGAAATCCGCCGTGAGACAACGCTCAAGCCGCTGGTTAAGCAGAGGATTCAGCCTTGTCCTAGCGTTGATCACGGCATGCCTATGCATGGGGATTGGTTCTGCTCTGGCGGAACCAAAGCCGGAGGCAGACACATCGACGCAGACGATTTATACCGATGAAAAAGTCATCAAGATTCAGGACCAACCATTTTATCCCGAGCTTGAAATGTGGCGACGACGCTGGGATGAAGGCAATTTTTATGGAGAAATCACGGGCGTCAGTGCAAAACAAACCGTTTTGAAGTTCTATTCCGCCATGTCCATCGCTGGCGAATTAACGCGGGAAGTGGCGGCTCAAGCCAGCACGGACCCAGGCCTTGGCTGGAGCAAAGAAGCACAAGAAAAAATCAACGATGCTGAACTACTCTTCACCGCAGCCTCGCAGGCAATCAATGCCTACGACATCCCGGAAAGCGCACGCGACGACGCCCAGGAGGAGGCCGCATTAAAACTGAAAGAAGTTCTCGACTATATCTTCAACAATTCAAAATCACCAATCAACATTCCCGACCAACGCAAAAAAGGTTATGAAAGAATTCCAGAATCCACCATATCTCTATCAACAACCATTGGCGAAGAATTCCCAGACAACCCATTTTATTACTTCACGAGCGACACGCTCGAGTCAATCGATAATGTTTACCGTCAAATACTGAAAATCAGAGAACCAGCGTCAAAACCAACCAACAACCCTTATCGAACTCCGCGGGCATTTTCCAACTACACCTACACGCCAGGCCTCTTGATGCCGCCGAAGGCTTACCTGCTTCTCCCCAAAAACATAAGGGGATTATTCGAGATACCCATAGGTGAACAAAGCTTGTTTCAGATTAGTGCGAGCCTCATCGTTATCTTCATTTACCTTCCAATTGTCAGCAAGCTTCTGCTTAAATTCTCCAATACTTTCCGATACGGCAAAGAACTTGAGAAGTGATGGACCACTCGACTTTTCAAACGCGGCAATCCTGCCTGGAGGCGCTTTATCTTAATTGCTCCGATTGCGCCTCTTTCTGCCATCGCCCAAGATCTGATCGGAGAAAAAATTAATTTAACCGGTCCTTTATTGAGGAAACTTGATTTTACCTTCGACATGTTGACCTACATTTCTCTAGGGGCAACTGTCATTCTACTTTTCGAGGCCATTGGCCGTTCAGGACCCATATGGGTCGCAAAATTAAGATGCAGCGATTCATAGATTGAACGCAAACGTATTCAGAATATTCTTCTACCGATCTCAAGATTTCTTGGCGCCCTCACAGCGGTTTTAGTCCTCTATCAGATGCTGTTAAGGCTTGGGATGCCGAACACGACCGTGCTTGCCTTTTCAGCAGTCCCGGGCCTGGCCATTGGCCTGGGTGCATCCAAACTGCTTGGCAACCTTTTTGCAGGCATTTCAATTCAATCAGATCGGCCAATTCGAGTTGGAGAATTTTGTCAAGTTGGCAATGAGATTGGCTTCGTTAAGCGCATTGGACTGCGCGCGATGGCACTTTCGACCCTGTCTGCCAACGTCACAATACCGAACAACAAAGTCGATGAAACGACGATTGTTAATTACACAAGACAGCAGAAGAATGAACTGGGGCAGGAAATTCAGCCACTCCAATCAATTGAATACAATTTAACATTGCCAACGGGGCTTGGAATCGGACAACTCAACGAAACAACCAAGCGTTGCAAACAATATCTCAGCAACTTGGATAACGTTTCCCAGTACTCCGCAAGTTTCCATGAACACCAGTCCGGACGCAGCACCCTTCGGGTCTTGGCTGAGGTCCGAGTTGACTCCTGGGACAATTACTTAACTGCAAAACAAAGCATGCTCAGCGACATCAAGCTGATCATTGCTGTTGTCAAGAACCTTCAACGAAGCATCGGAATCTCCCGCGACACACCCTTGGCTGTCGTTGAACGTGTCCCCTCCCTCATTGCAGATGTCATCGATGGCGATGACCTCCTTCGTTTGAGTGTTTGTCGCCTCTCTGGCATCTCCGACTACAGCCTCGACTTTGTATTTTTCCTTGAGTCCAACTACACCGATGTTGGTGGTTTCTTTGATGCAATGGCGCGGCTCAACAAGGGAATCCTGAACCGCTTTGAAGCCAACGGCATCGAAATTCCCTATCCCACACGCATGGAGATTCAGAAAAGGGTGAGTTGAGAAGCCCATGTTCCGCTCCCACGGGGGCCACTCACAACCCGGCACATCCCCGAACAGCCGTACCGAGATCGGTCAGGGCCTGCTCACCCCGTCCCTGACCCAGCTGCTGCATGATCAAGTCCGCCTGCAGCCCCAGCAGCAGGGTCTGGCAGGGGTAGGCCGAGCGAGCAGAGGCCCGTCGTTGCAGGACCTCCGCCTCATCCAGGGCCCGTTCACAGGCCGCCGGATCACCACCCTGCAGACAGCGGCGGGCGGTGACCTGAACAGAAGCCAGGACAACGGCCTGGGCCGGTGCTGGGCAGGACGCCAACAGCAACAGGGCGGCGACTGTGACGGGTCGTGCGATCACGAAACCTGGCGACGGTTTGCTGAGATGATGACCCAACTCCGTGCCCTTGCTCAGCCGTGTACACCGACTGGACTGCGATCGCCCTGCTGCTGTTCACCGCAGTCCCGCGGGCTGTCGTGGTGGCTACGGCGACGTTCTTCGTGCTGCGAAACAAGGAGAAAGCCCCCCTGGGATGAGGGCGTTCTGCGCAGGTTGGCTCAGGACGGCTGACGGGTCAGACAGCTGAGCTGGTTCAAGCTGAGCTCCGTGGTGGAGAGCTGGTTGAGGGGAGCCGCATGGATGGCGGCGCTGATCTGCCCCTGGCCGAGGCAGGTGAAACAGGTGCGGAAGCGCTGGCTGGAAATGCGCTGGATGCCACTTCCCCCACAGATGGTGCACGTGCACATGTCTATGGACGTCGAACGATTGGAATCAGTGTGATCCGGATTCCCCCCGACGATCCCGAAGCCTTTATTAAGAATGGGCAGCACGGATCGCTTCCTGCGTCAAGCCCTGCAGCAATTCAGCCGCTGAAAGGCGCGAACCAACTGACACAAGGCCAAGCCCAGCCGCCAGGGCACCCACCACCGCAGGGG
>JAAXJB010000080.1 GCA_012270065.1 Rubripirellula sp.
CTGTTTCACTGAATGTGATGGTGACGCTTGCTGTGTTATTACTATCGTTGAGGGACGAGTCGGCGAATTCTACGGTTGCAGTTGGATTGGTCTGTACAAATTCAAAAGCTCCAATATCGACGTTTGAATCACGGCTTATGTTCCGTTGGTCCACCGCTGGGGCATTCAGGTTGTCTCCAGCATCGATCGCAGGATTGCCCAAAAGCAGAGCGTGGGTTTTTGTTGGACCACCATTATCTTCCAGGGCTGTAATGGTAAGGTTGAAGTTGATCACACTCTGCTGGTCGCCACTTACCGGTTCAAATGCTGAAAACCCGTCTTCAATGTTGTGTCCGAGCGAATTGATTTTTTGATTCGTGTTCAACCCATTGTTCATGGCAAGAATCGAGTTTTTCAGGTCGATGGATCCTGTGCCAGCTTGAGTGAAGAGAGCGGTGCCATTATTGTTCATCACTGTTGTGTTGGTGATGTTCACGTGACTTTCTGTGAACAAAGCGGATCCGTTGGGTGCGGTATTGCCACTGAGGGTGGTGTTGCTGATGGTCGTTGCTTCCGTGCCAACGTTGTAGATACCGCCTCCCTGATTGCCAGCTGCCTGGTTATTGCTAAGCGTTGATCGCTCGATATTGAGATTGGCACCTTCGTTGTGGATGCCTCCACCAGTGGAGCCAGCGGAGTTATTGTTGAGTGTCGTTTCGATGATCTGAAGGCTACCAGAGCCAGATTGGAAAATTGCGCCTCCGGCAAGATCAGCGGTGTTGCTTTCGAGTATTACTCCCTGAAGAACAGCATTAGCACTGTTGAACAGAGCACCTCCGTTCATGGCCTGATTCGATTCGAAACGCACATTGTTGATATTCAACGTGCCATTGCTATTGCGAATAGCACCGCCGTCATTGTCGCTGCTGTCTCCACCGCGTAGTGTGAGATCCTCAATCGTCACGGTAATATTACCGATGAGATCGAAAATACGGTCGATCACAGTAGCTTCAATGACGGTCGCATCGATTCCTGCACCTCGGATAGTGACATCCGAGGTGATATCGAAGTCTCCGGTCATGTTGGAGTCTTCATTACTACCAGCAACACTGAGAGTGTATGTACCTGCGAGTAATTGGATTGTGTCTCCGCCACCAGCGCTCACAAGGCCCAACGCCTGTCGAATGCTCAAGTCAGAACTTGTCGAATCGAAACCATCTGAATACCTGTCGGCGGTTACGATTACGAGTTTGTGATGCCAGTTGTCTCGAAAATCTTCGCTGAAGATGGTGGCATGGTCGATCAAGCCGTGTTCATATTCAAGCACCCAGTCAGCTTGGTAGTTCGAGTGCCCAGTGTCATTCGAGCTTGCTGCTACATCTGCACCGGTTAATGATGCGAGTGAGCCGATCAGGGCTTGCCCTGCTTCACCACCAGCAAGATTACATCCATAAAGGAGGATGTCGGCATCTTCTTGGAGCGCATTTTGCCATGATGCGATGGCTCCCGCGTGACCTTCCATGTTTGAATCACCGAGCCATAGATTTCCCAGCTTGATCGCACCACTCTCGGCATGGGAAACGATGTGCAGTGCCGAGATATCTGTGCGAGAATCAAGCAGTTCGGTGATTTGGTCAACACCATCCGCATCTCGATCCAGAATCTTGATTTCCAGATTCCTTTCGGAGTTTTCAAGATCGTTCAAGAGCTCATCGAGATCTGATACAGAGGCATCAATGATGACGACTTCGGAGGGATTTGTCTGAGCAACAGTAACATCACTGGTCGTTGTGATTTCGCTTGTCGTGTCTGATTGGCCATCTTCTTCGGCAAGGGTGGCAGACTCATGAGTTTCTGCCAGGACTGAAGGATCAAGAGGGGTTGCGCTGTAAAGGATCCGGTCTTCCAGTGAATTGAGCTGGAGTGGTGATTCGCCCGCTACTCGGGATCTCAACGCGCGCTGGCCGAGGCATTTCGTTGCGTCAGCGGCGATCAGCCAGCTGTGCCACCAATTTTTGATTCGCATGAGGATCCAGTCTATTTGCGGTGGAACTGTGCCGCGGAAGGATGTCAAAGCGGTGATCAGAATTCCATTTGAACTCTAGGGAACGCCCGATGATCACGCCGGGTGATCAGACTGACAGTGGCAAAACGGTGGCATGAAGCTGCGGATTATTGGGTTTGGGTTGACTTTGACGTCAAATTTTTCAGTGGACGTGGTCAAATACCTCGAAGTAGCTGTTTCTGCTGAGTATGCACTGCCGATTCTCCTATGGCAGCGTCCTGTATCGATCGGAGGGATTCTGCGCTCATTGATATTTGTCATGGCAAGGAGCCGTCAGGAACCATGTCTCTGTTCAGCAGATCGCATCGCCCTCACGTGCCCCAGCAACACCATGTGATTGCCGTGTTGGTCGTCCCTTGCTTCCTGTTGTTCTTGCAGCAAGCAACTGCACAGAAAAACAGGAACGGGAATCATGTGCGCACGGCGACCCCGCTTGGGATTGATGCCGCTTTGCTCACTGCCACGGAAGCATTGCAGGTAGCTGCGAGATCCATCGCGACCGAACAGCCAGGAGAGATGGAACCCGAGGCGATTCCCTTTGTCGAAGCGACTCCGGTTGGCCCCCAGCCCAACATTCCGGAGCCGATACGCCATGGTCCTTATCGTGGCCAGCTTGATGAATATCGTCTTCGAGCTGCCGGTTTGAGTTTCTCTGACGAAGGAACAGCATCCGACCTGACCTTGCCCGTCATTTCCGAGGAAATCTGGTGGCAGGAGATGGTTGCCGGGCCCATTGGCTTTTCGAAGCGTACCTTGCCTGTCGATTTGAATGGTCTGACACAGACAGCCTTGGCCTGTTCACCCTTGGTCAAGAGTATCTTGACCGAGCCACAGATTCGTCGCAGCGATCTTGTGGTGGTAGATGCGGAGTTTGACACAACCGCATTTATCGAGGGAAACTTTGCCGATATCAACGAGCCGGTGGGTAGTCTCTTGACGACGGGAAACGATGCGACGCGTTTTCTTGATCAAACTTTTTCATCGTCAGCTGGCCTGAGAAAACGGGCACGTGCCGGTGGCTCTCTGGAAGTTGTGCAACGCGGAGGTTTTCAATCCAATAATTCATCGCTGCTGGATCCTAATCCACAGGGCACGACACGGCTTGAAATCAACTTTACTCAACCACTTCTGAAAGATCGTGGTCGTGCCGTCAACAACACGCGTGTACTGTTGGCCCAGATTGATCTTGAAATGACGAAGAGTGATGTCCGCGCTGAACTGGAAAAACACCTCGTTGATGTCACTCGCGCTTACTGGGATTTATTTGGTGCAAGAGCGGGTTGGTTGCAACGCAATCGCTTGCTGCAAGGTGCGGTCGATTTGCACAGGGTTCTGCTTGCCAGAGATGGTGTTGATTCTCAAAAACGACAAGTTCTGCGCGCTGAAGTGGCTGTGGCCAGTCGACGTTCCGATCTCATTCGGGCGGAGACGAAAATTCGCAATTCACAGGCACGCTTGCGAGTACTGACAGGAGACCCACGATTGGTACAGAGTACAGCGTGGGAACTTACGCCGCAGGAATCACCATTGAGTGCTCCTGTCAGGCTGTCGACCAGAGAAGCTACGATTACAGCACTCGACAATCGCCCGGACATTGCCAAGTCGATCCGACAAATTCAGGCTGTATCCGCGCGTGTGGGTGCTGCTCGCAATCAGGTTCTGCCCCGTTTGGACATGATCTTGAGCACCTATGTGGCTGGACTCGATGCTCGTCGTGATACCTTTGGGGCCTTCATCAACCAATTCAGTGATGGTCGTCCGAGTTACGCGGCAGGTTTGCTCTTTGAAGTGCCGCTGGAAAATCGGGCCAGTCGTGCACGTTTGGAAAGGAGTCGATGGGAATTGACACGGGCAATTCATGACTTCCAGCAGACAACTGATGTGGCGTTCACGGAAGTTGAAGTTGCAGTTCGTGAAACACGCACTGCGCTTGGGGAAATGGTAACCAAGCAGCAGGCAATCGAAGCAGCGACGCATGAGGTGAACTATCTCAATGAGCGATGGAGACTCCTTCCGGACCCCAATGAATCAGCTGTATTGCTGATTGAAAACCTTCTTGATGCACAAGAGCGATTGGCCGATGAAGAACGGGGTTTTGTGCAGGCGCAGATATCCTATGCGATGTCCTGGGTGCAGTTGCGACAGGCCATGGGTGTGCTGTTGCGTTTCGAAGCCGTTTCCGATGTGTCCACAATCGCAGCAGGGAAATCATCTGGTTTGGGGGCTGCACGCAAATGATTGGCAACTGGATTGGACAGAATAGTTGGGCACCACGGGCAGGAAATCTATCGAGACGTGTTGCTGCTGGCAATGGTTTTACTTCTGCCATTAAAACAGCAAGAGAGTTGGCAGCCAGTTTGAACTGTGTGACGACCAATGATTTTCGGAAGCACGCCGGCAAGCTGCGTCAGTTTGCCGTTAGCGGTGCTGATGTTCATGACAAAACATTGCTGACACTTGTTAGCGGTACTGTTTGCGAGGCTGTTCAACGTGTACTCGGATTTGAATTGTTTGACGAACAGTTGCATGCTGGCATGGCGGTGTCGATGGGAGCCACGGTGGAAATGCAAACGGGTGAAGGTAAAACCCTGGCTCTTGCCATACCCGCCTGCTGCCACGCGTTGAGTGGTCATGGTGTTCATGTGGTAACACCTAATCAATACCTCGCTGGCAGAGATTGGGAGTTGTTGAAGCCTGTGTTTGACTTGATGGGTCTCTCCACCGGGTTACTTCGGGAGGATGATGGATTTGGTCAAAAAAGAGCTGCTTACGATGCAGATCTTACCTACGGGCCGGCTCATGCCTTTGGCTTTGACTATCTCAGCGATCAACTTGTACTCGGCCGTATTGATCGGATGGGTGCTGGTGATACGGTTTATCGGCGAGTCATGGGTCGGGCACCCGAGAAAGAGTTGCTGCAAAGAGGTTTGCATACCGCAATCATCGATGAAGCTGATCATGTTCTGATTGATGATGCGATCTCGCCATTGATACTCAGTGAAACACGATCAGATGGCGAGCCTGCGGATGCTTCCGCTCATCTCGCCGCACGGAAACAGATGTCCAAACTTGAGCCAGAACTGGATTTCGTCTTTGCCGACCCCAACCTCATTCAATTGACAGCACGCGGATTTCAGGCCGTTTATCACGATGCAACGTTTGCCGTGTTCCCTGGAATTGTGCGGCCTTGGCACGAGTACATGATCCTCGCTCTGAGAGCAGAACACTGTTTTCAACGCGACATGCATTATGTTGTCATCAATCAGAAAGTTCAGATCGTTGATAGTTCGACTGGCAGGATTTTCGAAAGTCGGACATGGTCTGATGGTCTGCATCAGGCGGTGGAAGCCAAGGAAGGGCTTGAGATCAGTTCGGAGGCTAGCCCGCTTGCTCGCCTCACAAGGCAGCGTTTTTTCCGCAAGTACCAACAGGTTTGTGGTGTTACGGGAACTGCCGCGGGCTGTGAAAAAGAGCTGGCAAAGAATTATGGAACACCTGTTGTTGAGATTCCTGTGCGAGTGCCGTCACAGAGGACTTATCTCGAGACTCATTTTTCAGAGACGCAACAGCAAAAACGTGCGGCAATCCTCGCAGAAGTCCGGCACTATTCTGATATTCGTCGACCGGTTCTGATTGGAACACCGAGCATCGCAGAGAGTCAGGCGATATCACAGTTATTGGCTACTGAAGGATTTGAACACCGATTGCTCAATGGGATCCAGGATGCTCTCGAAGCGGAAGTGATTTCAATGGCAGGACTTGCTGGAGCCATTACCGTTGCTACCAACATGGCAGGGCGAGGGACTGACATAAAACTGGATCCTGTTGCCGCAGCAAACGGTGGTCTGCATGTGATCGTCAGCCAGATGCACGCCTTCGCGCGTGTGGATCGTCAGTTGATTGGCAGGTGCGCGCGGTGTGGTGATCCGGGGAGTGTTCGTGTGTTTGTCGCATCCGATGATCCGATACCCTCTTCGAGTGCACCCTGGGTCGGCCGTGCTATTTGCCGCTTGCTGAAGACGGAGGGTTCGGGCGCTGTTGCTGTACGGGCGCATCTGGCAAGCGCACAAAAAAAACAGGAACGTCAGGCCGCGGCGCTCAGGTGGCAAATGCTGCAGGCTGATAAAGATGATCTGATTGAAGTTAAAAAAGATAACCTGCCTCGACGATGCTTCAGTCTGGTGGGTTGAATGAGTGACTGTTTCATTTTATGGAAAGCATGATGAAAATCACGAACCTGCGGTTCATGACTCTGGCAGCAAGTTTGCTGTTCACCTGCAATGTCGTTGGTCAGGAAGTTGATACTTTCGTGGAACCCTATCGAGCTGCAGCGCTGTCGACCACAGAGACGGGAATCCTGGAACAAATCGTCGTTAAAGATGGTAGTCGTGTCCAAATGGGGCAAACTCTGGCATGGCTTAATGATGACGTCCTGCATGCGGAACTCAAGGTTGCTGACGCAGCACGGAAAGCTAAGGCAGCACTGAAGATCGCCGAGAATGAGGCCGCAATGTGTTTCCGGCAGCTCGAGGGCTATCGGGCATTACGCAAAAACGGAAACGCCACCGAACGTGAGTTGGAGCGGGCGCAGAGTGATCATCTTCAGTCCGAAGCAAAGCTTGAAAATGTTCGTGAAGAACTCGCGGTACGGGAACTTGAGTACGCCCGTGTTCAGGCACAGATTGAGCAGCGGCAAATCAGAGCTCCCTTTGATGGCATTGTCGTGCGCGTTGACAAGGAAATTGGTGAGCAGGTTTCGCCCACGGATCCGGTTGTCCTGCATCTGGCACAGATCAAAACGCTCAAGGCGATGTTTTCTGTGCCGGTTCATGCCGCAAGTTCCCTGCGTCCGGGGCACGTGCTGCGGTTGAGTATCGGGACCGACAGAGAGACCAGAAATGGTGTGATTGAGCATGTGTCCTTGGTCGCAGATGCAAAAAGTGGCACGGTAAGTGTCACAGTCCGGATTCCAAATTCAGAGGGGAAAATCAAAAGCGGTTTGCCATGTCGTTGGAATCTGAAGCAGAGTGTAACTCACCAAAATGCCAGTCGGTCTGACAAAAAACCAAGGGCATTTTGAGATGTGTTTCCTCAGGAGATATCAGGATGCCTGACCCGTCCCCGCTCAAACGTCAAAGCCACGATGCGAAGGTCGATTCTGTGCGACCGCTCGAGGCGACCGAACTGGATCGCCGATTGTTGCAGTCCGATCTTGGTTTGCGGGTGTTGGCTACAGTGATCGAGTTACTCACTTCTCTGGATACACAGAAGAATCTGCCTGAGGCTTCAGGTTCCCTGGCCGGACTCGTCAGGAAAGTGTTGTCTGCCAACCACGTGCTGGTCTTCTGGCGGAATCATCACCGTGCCAGGCTTGCTCTCATCGGTGGCCGGGAATCTGGGTTCCCGACCGATTCCACCTCAGAGCGTTTGGCGATGGCAGCTGCTGAAGAGGGCATCGCCCGGCGCGGATTTTTTCACTGGCGTAACAGAGGTGAAAGCGGAACTGAAATGCCGCCCGGAGATCGGATTGGTTCATTGGCTCTGCAACAGTTCGCGCGTGCATCAGGCGTGGGTTTTGTCAGCGGTGTCCCGCTGCAGAGCGCAGGTCAGGATGCATGTGGCGTCATTCTTGTGCTGGCAGATGAAAAGAACGATTCCGAGGAGTTGTTGGAAGCAATCAGTGAGCCGGTTGCGCATAAATTTGCCAGTATTGAAGCCATCCAGCCGACATGGCTTGAAAAGAAAATCCGTGTCCTGCATGAAACCTTCAGCGGTCGGAATCGGCGCGTCCTCACGGCGATTGGCATTGTGCTGTTCACGATTGGCATGCTTCCTGTGACATACCGTGTGCCTGCAAACATCGAGCTGCAAGCTGAACAGAGACGGTTCATTGCGGTTCCATTTGATGGGCCGTTGCGATCTACAACTGTGCGTCCCGGCGATGTTGTAAGAGAAGGTGATCTTCTGGCAGAGATCGACCCAAGAGAATTGGAGTATGAACTTTCAGGTATCAATGCTGAATTGGAAAAGGTGTTGCAGGAGAAAAAAGCGAAGCTGGTCGAACGCGATGTTGCTGGCAGCCAGATGGCGGGACTTGATTCGCAACGGCTCCGCAGCAAAGCTGATTTATTGATGTTGCGGCGGCAGAATCTTGAAATTCGCAGTCCAATCACCGGTGTCATTGTCAGCGGAGATCTTGAAAGCTCATGGGGGATGCCAATGATGCGTGGTGATACCCTCTTTGAGGTAGCACCACTTGAAGTGATGCAGGTTGACATGGCGATTCCAGAGAGCGAAATAAGGCACGTCCGTCAGGGGATGCAGGTGGATTTCTTTCTCGATGCGCTGCCATCAAGAGCGCTGCAGGGAACCGTGTCCTGGATCCATCCTCGAGCCGAACTGGTTGATAATGAAAATGTGTTCATTGCTCGCATGGAGCTTGCCAATCCCGATCTGCTTTATCGACCGGGGATGCATGGCAGAGCGCGGATTCAGAGTGATCGCCATCCGCTGATCTGGAACTACTTGCACAAGCCCTTTTATGCCCTAAGACATGCGATGGGGTGGTGAGAGGATGCCAAAACGAGATCTCGATACAATCGATCTGGCACAGCAGAAGCTATGTCTGGCCGATGATGTGATGGTCTGGCCTGTTCGCGAGTGTGGCGAACTCGTCTACCGTCTGGAAATCCCTTCTCTGCACAAGTTCTACCGTGTGGGTTACGCAGAATATGTGCTGATATCCCTTTTGGATGGAAACACGACGCTTCCAGAAGCATGCGGTCTGGCTGCGGTTGAGCTGGGGGCTGAAGCACCTACCTCTGCGCAGGCGTCAACCATTGCCCGCTGGCTGGTCAGAAATCAACTGGCCTTTTTCGCTGGCCAGCCTGCGCCGAAGCGTTCGCAGGAATCTCCCGGACGTGGTGGATCCGCGTTGGATGGTAGTGCAGGAAAAACACTTCTGCAAAGTGTCAATCCTTTTTGGTTGAAGATCCCACTTCCTGTATCCGGAAAATGGGTTCCCCGCTTCGCAAATGTACTGAAGCCTCTTTGTTCTCTGCGGGTTCTGGCGGGTTCATTGCTCGTCATTTTCATTGCAGCGTGGCAGTTCGCCCTCCACTCGGAACAGTTTCTGGGTACGTCGGTGGACGTATTTGACAAATCCAATTGGATCTATCTGCTTTTGACCTGGGTTTTGCTGAAAATGGCGCATGAGCTGGCTCATGCCGTGGTGTGCCAGCGTATGGGATGCGAGGTCAGGGAAGCAGGCGTGGTGCTCGTTCTCTTGGCACCTCTCGCTTACGTTGATGTAACCAGCTGTTGGCGTTTGGCAGATCGGTGGAAGAGAATTGCTGTTTCAGCCGCAGGTATGTATGTGGAATTGGTGATCGCTTCCCTTGCGTTCATCTTATGGCTGAATGTCACCGATGTTCAGTCGAAGTTTCTGCTTGATAACATTGTCTGGATGGCAGGTGTGTCCACTCTGGTATTCAATCTGAATGTACTGATGCGTTTCGACGGGTACTACATCTTATGTGATCTGGTGGAAATTCCGAATTTGGCCGGTGAATCAGCAGCAGCTGTGCAAAACCTGTTTCGCAGGTGGATCGTCGGGCAGGTATCGGAACCGAGTCGCTTCTCAGGGTGGCGACGGACCTTTGTGCTTTGTTACGGATTCGCAGCATTGATCTGGCGGATTATTATCTGTCTCTCATTGACCATGGCTGCAGCCGTGATGTTTTCCGGCGCCGGGATCATTGTTTCCCTGCTCGGCATCTATCTCTGGTTTGCGAGTCCAGCTAAGAGACTCGCTTCTTTCTGCAAAAGTCTATTGCTTTCAGATCCGGCGCGAGCAATCCGTTCAGGTATTTGTTCTGCGTTTGGAATCATCTTTCTCTATTTACTGCTGTTTGTTGTTCCGTTGCCCACGGCAATCAATGTGCCTGCCATAGTTGAATACACTCCTGAAACGCTGGTGCGCAGCGGTGCAAATGGTTTTGTGCGGCGCATTCATGTGGCAGAAGGACAGGAGGTTGAGTCTGGGCAGTTGCTTGTCGAAATTGAAAATGATGATCTTTTGAATCGACTTGAACAGCTTGAGATAAAGAAGCAGCAGTGTGAAATTGAAATCTCACAGGCGGTCAATGAACATGATGCAGCTCAAACTTACATTCACCGCAAAACCATGGATTCACTCGCTGAAAAAATTGCAAATCTGAAACAGCAGGTTCAAGGCATGAGGGTGACGTCGCCCTGCCGTGGAAAAGTGGTGGTTCGTGATCTGGATGTGCTCCTGGGTACCTTCGTAGAAGAAGGAACACACCTGATGAATGTCGCTGATGATGCAAGCAAAGAAATCATTGCGATGATAGGACAGGATGAAATCGATGAAGTTCGGGGAATGGTGAGTTCTGATGTTCATGTTTGTACGCCTGACTGGAAATGGTCCTCAGGAGTTCTGGAAGTAGTTGAACCGCAGGCAACAAATGAACTTGCATGGAGAGCACTCGCAGCTACGGAGGGAGGACCATTGCCGATACGTCAGTCTCGGGAAGAACTTGCTTCGAGTTCCCATCGTCTTCTGGAACCGATGTTTCAGGCCCGGATACTGACTACAGGTGAGACGTCCAGAAATTTGCCAGCAGGAATCCGGGTGACTGCCGCGATCGGGTATCGAACAGATCCCATTGCATCGCGTGTTGGTCAGCGGATTTCACGCTGGTGGCAGGATGCAAAAGCAGGCAGTCGCGTGGAATAGATGGGTGTCCGGCCCATCAGGGTTGAATTCAGTGGACATTGCCCTGCGGATTGCATTCAATGGCCGCTACAACATGGCCGCCATCAGTCACCCTCAAACACCGCATTCTTGATCGCTTGCACGATCGAGCGGCGGCTGATTGATGATTGGGTTGCCCGGTCAACATCAATGCCGAGGGATTTACCAAGGCGTATGGCAAGATCCAGGTCTCTCACACCGAAATACTGGTTGGTCGGTCGGTTGGAAACATAAATGGTGTCCGAATCTGTGCCGTAGCCAGATTCCACAGCATCGGACATTTCCTGAATCCAATCTTCTGGAACTCCGGAAGTGCGACACGTCTCTAAGTTCCAGATTTCGTCCCCTCGACAGAGGTTCAGCAGGGCAAGCGCGCGATGGCGTGGAATTGACATGGAACTGGTCTGTAGTCGTTTGAAAGGTGAGACGTGGTGCGATGCCCTCCAGGAACATGTCGTCCCCAAGACGGTTTGACACGACTTGTGTTCAATGCCCGTTTGGCTCCGCCCAGGGTTTCCAGTGAACGTTTGGCTTGGCCTAGGGTTTCCAGTGAAATCGTTCCTGGCGAAATCAGCGGTAGATGAATCCGGGTAGATGTGATTCTAACTGCTTCACGCCTGAGTGGAGGTTCGACGTGTCTTGCGTGGTGGTTTCGCAACAAGACGGATCATAGGAACGGTTTTCCGACCACCGTGGAAGGTGCGTTTTCCGTCAATTGTGTGATCAAACACGAAGACTCCACCGCTGTCGCCACGTGGTAGCACCCGCAGGATGGCAGGGTGGCCACATTCCATGCATTGAACGCGTAGACCGTGACTCTCCAGTAGTTGGTGGATTGACTCGGCCAATTCACGATTGAGCTTCAGGTCATCAAATGAACATCCCACCAGTTTCGTCAGCTGTTCCTGAATCGTCAGCCGGATGGTTCGCTGCAGGCGATTGAGTTCCAGATTCAATTCCTGCAGCGTTGTTTCGGCATCGGTGGGTGAGATTGTCGGCGGAGCTGACATGTAAATGTGAGAAGCGTCCGATAAGTGTGAAATTCGTCAGGAACAGGCGAGAATCAAAAAACCCGGTCCGTTCATGCTGGACATGCTATACAAATTGTATAACATGTCCAGTGAGGAGCGGGGTGAATCCGGCTTCTTTCGCCGAGAAAATTCAGATAATTCAGAAAAATCGCAGGATACATGGGGTTTTTCACGCGTAGTTCAACGTGGCGGGAAAACCGCAAATTCACTAGTGTTCCGTTTTGTTTCCTCTGTTCTTCCTTTTCGCACGATCGCTAAAAGCCAATGTCGGTCAATCAACAAACCGTTGAGGACACCAAGGCCCAAATTAGAGGGCTGGTGAATGAAATTGCCCAGCTGTCAAAAAGCGGGGCTACTGCGGAGGAGTTCTATCCGGAACTGCTTTCTCGAATCATTACCGCCCTGGCTGCAGCTGGGGGGGCAATCTGGCTTTTGGACGAGGATCGGCAACTCAATCTGCAGTACCAGATCAATGCTGAGCCTTCGATTCTGGAGGAAGATAATGAAGACGCAACACGGCACACTCGACTGATCCAGCGTGTTGCCAATACGGGCCAATCTCTGCTTGTTCCACCGTACTCAGGAACGACTGATGGAGAAAGCGAGGGTAATCCGACCGGCTACCTGCTATGCCTCGGAGCCTTGCAGCATGACGGTCACAACGATGGTTTGATTGAAATTTTTCAACGACCGGGCACCGCACCCGATACACAGCGTGGCTATCTACGCTTCCTGCAGCAGATGTGTGAGCTGGCTGCTGAGTGGTTGAGAAGCCAGAAGTTGCGGACTCTGGGTGATCGACAGACACTTTGGCAGCAGGCTGATTCGTTTGCCCGTGCGACTCACGAGTCGCTGGATTTGAAGGAGACTGCTTATATCGTTGCCAATGAGGGGCGGCGTTTGATTGGTTGTGACAGGGTGAGTGTTGCGATCAAAAAAGGGCGCAAGTGCAAGGTGCAGGCCATCAGCGGCCAAGACACCATTGAGAATCGTTCAAACATCGTCACTGCGCTGAATAATCTTTCAACACGCGTTGTCGCTGCGGGCGAGCCGTTGTGGCATGATGGTGCCACCGAAGATCTGCCTCCACAAATCGAGGAGGCTCTGGAAGATTACGTGGATGAGTCTTATGGGAGAAATATCGCGGTTCTGCCTCTCCGTGAACCCGAGCGTCGTCTGGGTTTGGACAACGAGTCTGGTGCTGCAGGGGAAATTGACCGCGACAACGCGCATCGCGGCGAAGTCATTGGTGCTCTGATTGTTGAGCAGATTGAAAGCGATATTCCGGAAGATGTTTTTCGTGCCCGTTGTGATCTCGTCTATGAGCATGGGACCCGTGCAATCGCCAACTCAAGGGCTCACTCAAATCTTTTTCTGATGCCCCTGTGGCGAGCTTTGGGGCGTGCGAGCTGGGTTTTGCGTGCTAGAACGCTCCCCAAAACGATTGGTGTTGTCGGCTTGTTGTTGGCTGTGGTTCTTGGACTGACTTTCATCAAAAAAGACTTCAACCTTGAGGCGGAAGGGACTCTTGTTCCTCAGGAAAAGCGGGAAATTTTTGCACCAATGGACGGTGAGGTCATTGCCGTCAATTTTGACCACGATGATCCGGTTCAGCAGAATGATGTCCTGATTGAATTACGGAACCGGGATATAGAAATTCAAATTGCCGATATCGAAGGGCAAATCCAAACCAATTTGGCCGAGCAGGCAAAAGTGCAGGGGCAGTTGAGTCGTCGACAGCTCCTCAAGCCATCTGAGTTGCGGTCGCTGCAGGCTGAAAAGAACGAGCTGCAAACCAAGGACAGCGTGCTGCAACGGAAACTCAAACTTCAGCAGGACCGTAAAGCAGAACTGCAAATCAGGTCGCCCATCAAGGGCACGGTCGTGTCATGGGATGTTGAGAAGAATCTGCGTCAGCGGCCGATCATGACGGGACAGGTGCTGATGGAGGTCGCTGACCTTGAGCAGAATCTTGTGCTTGAGGTCGAGTTACCTGAAAAGCGAGAGGGCCATCTCGATGAATACATTTCCCAGCAGCGACTGACCGACCGCGATCAGCTGTCGGTGACCTACATTCTGGCAACCGACCCGGATGAGCCGATGGATGCCAAGCTTCTGATTGACAGCATTTCCAAGCGTGCAGATGCAAATGAGGAGCATGGAGCCGTCATCAGAATGCGCGCTGATCCAGATCAGGCAACTCTCAGAAATCTGCAGCCCCGTCCCGGAGCCAAGGTGATTGCAAAGATCTATTGTGGTCGCCGCAGCAGTGGGTTTGTTTTCTTCCACGAAATCTACGAGTGGTGTCACAAGTTCTTCTTTTAGAACGAAACCACTGCTCCAATCCAATATTCATTTTTCGGAGTTTTCAGAATGCGGTTTTCATTATCCATTTTGTGTCTCATTCTTGCTGCACCGATCACTGCCTCTGCGCAGGAAGCGGCAGTTCCGAAGCATGCACACGTGGTAGAAAACTGTGTCGTGCAGTACATCAGCAAGGTCGATGTACCCGCCAGGGCTGAGGGCACGCTGACCGTCCTGAAGGTGGACGAAGGTCTGACAGTCGAGAAAGACCAGGTTCTGGCCGTGATTGATGACACCGCTGCCCAGATCAATGTGGCCTTGAAAGAGGCTGAAGAAAAGGAAGCAATTCTCAATGCAACCAATGAAGTCAATCTGAATGATGCCAAGAACAGCGAGGAGCTTGCCAGAGCCGAGGCGGAGGCCTACGAAGAGCTTCGACGTGAGCGAGCAATCCCCTACTGGGAACTCGAAAAGAAGAAACTGGAAGCCGAACGTGCACTTCTCAGAATCGATCTTGCACAAATGCAGAAGAGCATTGCCGAAGTGCAGGCCTTTGCGAAACGGCAGGAACTTGCGTTGGCGCAGTACGAACTGAAACGGCGGCAGGTGGTTGCACCTTGGGGTGGTTTCATTGAGTCGAGGCGTGCGCAACTCGGTGAGTGGGTGCAGCCAGGTACTCCTATCCTGACCCTGATCCAGATGGACAAACTTCGCGTCGAGGGCGATATCGATGCATTGGCATCTCGCAGTGTTGTCAAAGGCACAAAAGTCGAAGTCCGGATCTTTGACAAGGACGAGAGCTCGAGTTCGGACCAGAAACCAATTGAAGGAACGCTGGGTTATGTGAGCATGGAAGTCGACCTGAATGGTCGACATCGGGTCTGGGTGGAAATTGACAATGTCAAGGATGATGGTGTCTGGCGTTACAAGCCGGGAATGACAGCGGACATCAGAATTCCCTGATTGTTTTCTGTGTATTGATTTTATCCATCACCGTTGTGAAGTACCGCTTTGATCAATCATCTTTCATCAAGTCGTTCATTTTTGATCGCATAACGTTTCATGACCACGTTAGCCGAATCCCTCGTCAGCAGCTCATCAAGGCCGCTGACGGTGCGCAAACGCCCTGATCTGACGGCCAATCGTCAGTTCTATCAGGGCACGGCCTATCGTGTGGTCAAAGAGCCAGTTGGATTGCAGTATTTCCGATTTCATGAAGAGGAATATTTCATCCTCAACATGCTGGATGGGCATGTCAGCCTGCAACAGATCAAGGATGGTTTCGAGCAGCGTTTTGCGCCGCAAAAAATCACCTTTGGTGATCTTCAGCAGTTCATTGGAATGCTGCATCGCAGCGGTCTTGTGATCAGCAATTCACCGGGTCAGGGAAAAGCTCTTCGCGAACGTGGACGCAAGAAGAAGAACAAGGAAACTCTGGGAAAGTTTGCAAATGTTTTTGCGCTCAGATACCGCGGTTTCGATCCTGAGAAGATTTTGAATGGGATTCTGCCGTGGTTTGGCTGGATGTTCACTGTTCCGGCATTGATCTTCTTTGCATTGTTCCTGGCTTCCGCCGCGCTGTTGCTGGCGACGCAGTATGAGACGGTTTATGCCAAGTTGCCAACGTTTCAACAGTTTTTTGCAGCAGATCGATGGTTGATCCTTGCTTGCACGATGGCGATCGTTAAAGTCCTGCACGAATTTGGCCATGGCTTGAGCTGCAAGAAATTTGGGGGTGAATGTCACGAGATAGGTTTCATGCTGCTGGTGTTTACACCATGCCTCTACTGCAATGTTTCCGATTCCTGGATGCTACCCAATAAATGGAAACGGGTCTGGATCGGGGCAGCAGGTATTTATGTCGAGATGATTCTGGCATCCATTGCCACCTATGTCTGGTGGTTTACCGAGTCGGGAACCACGATCAACGATTTGTGTCTGAACATGATGTTCCTGAATGTTGTCAGCACGGTTCTGGTGAATGGGAATCCGCTGTTGCGTTTTGACGGATATTACATCCTGATGGATGCTCTGGAGATTCCGAATCTTCGGCAGAAGAGTACCGAAGTGCTGAAACGGTGGTTTCAGGAAACCTGTCTCGGACTGGAATTACAGGATGATCCCTTCCAGCCGACGCGTGGACGATTCATGTTCGGTTTGTTCACTGTCGCCAGTGTCATTTACCGCTGGGTGGTGGTTTTTTCGATTTGTTGGTTCGTGATCAAGGTTCTCGAACCCTATGGGCTTCAGGCGATTGGCCGCATGGTTGCAGTGATCGGTTTTGCTGGCCTTGTTGGCCAGCCTGTCATGCAAACATGGAAATTTTGTCGAACTCCCGGGAGATTATCCAAAGTGAAACGCACTCCCCTGTTAATCACGTTGGGAATTGTGGCCAGTGTTGTGATTGGTGTTTGCTACATACCGCTGCCGCATCACATTGATTGTGCATTTGAAATCCGACCCAGCAAAGTGGGAACCGTTTATGCCGGTACGTCGGGTCAAATTGAGTGGGCAATCGCACCTCGTACTCCTGTCGAAAAAGGTCAGCAGATAGCCCGGTTGGTCAATCCCGATCTGCAGATCCGGTTGGCGGATCTTGAGGGTCAGGAACTGGTGGCCAACGCACAGCTGAAAACCATTCAATTGAGAAGCCGGGAAGATATCTACCTGAAAGCATCCATTGATACCCAGGAAGAACTGATCAAGTCCATTCAGTCCATGATCGCCGAAACAAGGAAGGAAGTGGACCGCCTGACCGTCGTTGCGAAACGGGCGGGAGTTGTGATTTCACCACCAACACGTGAGCCGCAGAAAGAAAACGATGGACGCCTGCCAGGTTGGACCGGTTCACCGCTCGACAAGGAAAATATTGGTGCACTTCTGACGCCCGGAGATGTGATCTGTGAAATCGGTAATGACGATGACTTTGAAGCTGTCCTGATTATCGATCAAGGCGATGTGCAGCTGGTTCGTGAAGGGCAGGAAGTCGAGATGAAGCTGGATTCGCGACGACTCGATACCTTTGAGGGAATCATTGAAGAAAAGTCAAACGAACCACTTGATGCAGCTACGTTGGGCATGTCCAGCCAGACTGGCGGAGACTTGCAGACAGAGATTGATCCTGCGACGGGCATGATCATGCCGAGAAGTGTTTCCTATCAGGCGCGTGTGCCTTTGGTCGTTGATGGAATTCCCCTGAGAGCCGGATACCGGGGATCAGCCAAAATCCACGTCGCACCCATGTCGCTGGGAAGCAGGCTATGGCGAGTGATTGCCAAAACATTCAATTTTGAGTTGTAGGATTTCGAGATCACAGGATACCGCAAAACCGGAAACACAAAGTAAACGTACAGGTCATCTTAGTTTGCAATCATGGAGCCGATGTTGATTTGGTCCAGAAGGCGAACAGGTGCATTAGCGGGCTACACCCCAAGATGATCATACCGCCCACTAGGACTTCACTGACTGGAGTCACTTTTCAGTTTCATTGACGATCACAGATTGACTTCAGTGATTGTCATAACAACAACTCCCAACTTTTCGGAGAACTCAAAAATGGCCGATGAGACCAATCAAGAAGATGCGGCAAAGCCTGAAGCAGCTGCCGCAGCACAGACACAGCAACCGGTACAGGTGCAAGTAGAAGCCGACCACGCTGTTGCGACCTACGCCAACTTCTGTCGGGTGACTGGCTCACCAGAAGAGTTGATTGTTGATTTCGGTTTGAATCCACAGCCGATCGGAGTTCCCAAAGATCCAATTCAGGTCAAGCAGCGCATCATCGTCAACTTTTACACCGCCAAGCGGCTGTTGGCTGCCTTGCAGATGTCAGTGGCACGTCATGAATCTGTCTTTGGTGTTCTTGAGACTGATATCAACAAACGAGTTCGCCCAGGTCTCAATCCACAGGCAGCAGAAAAGAAGAGCTAGGTTTGCTGAATTTTCCGGTCGCTGACCACGCCTAGGCCATCCCAATGAGAACGCGTCGTAGCATGTGCTCGACGCGTTTTTTTTGTGAAGTGATTCACTGGAACGCGCAAAGTCAGGCAGAGATGATTTGCAATCGTGGGCAGTATTGAACCCATTGATTGAAATTTCCCTGTACCAAATCAGTCAGCCCGGCCATTAATGCAGTCAATCAGCATTCTCAGTCGACCAAGAGCGCGACGGTTGAAGTGAAAAACCAGACGCGGTAAGTCAGCCAGATCCGGTTCACCATGTTCTTCCGGCAGTGCTTTTGTCTGCTCGAATGTTCCGTCAACAAGAATGTCAGAATAGTTCTCCTTCAAGTATTCCAGCTTGGAATCCTCAAGTGATGTCTTGAGGCGGAAGACGAGACGGTCTTTTACATACCGCATGCTGTGGTAGACGCGATAAAAATTCAGGGTTTCTTCGATGGCTTCATCGACCGAATTGGTGATTTTGTAAAGTCGCACGTCTTCAGGACTTATCATGCCACCACTGAGAAGTTGTTTTTCGATGAAGGCTCCGAGGTCTTTCCAGTAACTGCCCTCGGGATGATCAAGGAGCACCAGAGGAGTCATTGTCTGCTTGCCGGTTTGCATCAGGGTCAGTGTTTCCATCGCCTCGTCAAGGGTTCCGAAACCACCAGGCAAACAGATGACGGCGCTGCATTCTTTTACAAACATCAACTTTCGTGTGAAGAAATACTTCATGGTGACCAGTTTTGGATCACCCTCAATGTATTCATTGGCACTCTGCTCAAACGGCAGCATGATGTTCAGACCGAGCGATGCTTCACGCCCTGCTCCACGATGCCCAGCTTCCATGATGCCGCCGCCGGCGCCTGTGATGACCATCCATCCGTGCTTTGCCATCCGTTGCCCCAGTTCCACAGCCGCCTGATACTCAGGATGATCAGGCTTCGTTCGGGCAGAACCAAAGATGGTCAGTTTGCGCCTTCGCCGATAAGGACGGAAAACTTTGAAGGCATAGCGAAGCTCACGGATCGATCGTGACAGAATCTTCAAATCGCCCCGCGCGGTCTGGTCCTTTTCCAGACGACCAATCGTGTGCCGCATGACCCGGTACATGTCCTGCGAATCAACGGGCTTGATCGGGTCGTCGGCCGGTTGTGGTCGCTGGATTTCGTCTTCGCCAATCGCTTCGATAGGGAGGTCATCCTGATTCATGCGATCTTGGTCCTGAAAAGAGGATTGGGTTGTTATGGTTTTTACACGACTAAGATCAGCGTACCAGTTTTCTCAGCTGGCATCGGGTACTGCTTCCGGATCAATGCTGGGTCGTGGTTCAGGTCGGACTCGAAGCATTTTGGCAATCAGAATCGCCAATGGAGCGGCAGCAAAGCTGAGCAAAGCCCCCATTTTAACCGAATCCTGAACAGGTCCCGGATCGGTGAAGGCAGCAACGGATACAAAGAGTGCTACCGTAAAGCCGATGCCTGCGACCATGCCGAGAGTCACGACATGACGGTAATCCATGCCAGCCGGCTTCTGCAGTTTGAGAATCTTTTCGGCAAAAAGCGTCATCGCTGTGATGCCCAGCGGTTTACCCAAGAGCAAGCCAGCCAGAACCAGCCACGTCCCCGTGCCCAGACTGCTCATGACCACTCCGGCATTGGCCAGCCCAAATAATCCAAGGAAAAATTCGACCGGAGTTTTCCAGAAGTGCTCAAATTCATTCAGCGTGTCATCACGATTCTGTTCCGCTTTGGCAAACATGCCCAAGTCAGTGTGAGCATGTGGGAGGAAAGGAATGATGGGAACCAAACCGAGAGCAGCATGGATATTTGCCTGATAAAAGCTGTACCAGCACATGAGCCCTGGGCCCAACAGGTAAACCCAGTGTGATTGTACATTTCCTTTGCGAAGGAAAAAGGCAAGTGCCATCGCACCACCGGTCAGAAGAAACCACTGGAATTGTAAAGGTGCCTGTGGATAAGCCACTGCAAGAATCATCAATCCAGCCGCATCATCAGCGATCGCCAGCAACAGCAGGAAGGCGATCGCAGGATGACCAACGCCAAAGATCATTCGTGCAATCAGATAGCTGAATGCAATGTCCGTCGCGCAGGGGACAGCCCATCCTTTGCCAAAGATGTCCTGAGTTCCGGTGAAGTAACATCCTGCGATATACACCAATGCGGGTCCGGCAATGCCGCCTACTGTTGCGAGCAAAGGGGTTGCTGCTTTTCGTGGATTGGAGAGTGCACCACCTGGCAACAGTGACTCCCAAACCTCCTTGGCCGCAATCGCAAAGAACAACGCCATCAAAATGTCATTGATGACAAAGTGAATGGTCAGACCGTGATGCCCTCCGTGGTTTTCCTTGCCATCCTGCCCGGCTTCGTCTGCTGCTTCGGTAGCTTCGGAATCGGTGGCTACCTCGTGATCACTCCAGAGAGACGTCAGATCAAACTCAACGAATCGGGTATAGCTGGTTTCCAGGGGAGCCAACGGGTCGCCTGATTCCACAGGAATTGGCGATGCCAGATTAGCCCACAGTAATGCTGTGACAGCACCTGCAATCAGCAGAAATGAATTGTCAATCAAGGTGCGGACAAGGCCGCTCTTCTCTTCGTGTCCGGTCATATTCCGCAGTCTGGAACATCAGGTGGGAAGGGTCATAATCGGCTTTCATGAACAACGATCGCCGTGGGAAGCATTTTGCTGACTGGAAATATAGTGGTTCGACGTGAAGTTGGAGAGGTCACATGAGTGCACCTGTGAGACATGTTTTCACGAAAAAAACCTGATTTGGTGCATATTATTTTTCTGAACGCACGTGTTTGCCAGTGAATGAGGGATATGTTCACAATCGATCGGTAATGATTCTGGCCACTTTCAGCGACAGAAAATCACATCTTGTCTGATGAAATGACATTGGAATTCACCATCAAGGGTCGGTTCCGGGATGTCAGCAGACCAGTCCATCAGCAAACCAGTCCATCAGCAGACCAGCCATATCAGCGGACCAGCTTTGAGCGTGCTCCCGGAGTGAGTCAAGCCAGAGTTAGCTGTGTGGACGCCTTGGCATCAAAAGATGCGCTGCCTGATTTTGAGCACCTGCTCAGGGACTCCTGAGGGAGCACTCAGGGATCTGCTCAGGGAGCACTCAGGGATCTGCTCAGGGCGTACTCAGGGAGCATGGGGTGGGGCCGCCAGAGTTTCCATGAATCGGATGATTGCGGAGCGGTCGCGGTGCGATAGGTTCAGGAACCGGTCTCGCGTGCCAGTCGACTCACCGCCATGCATGATCACAGCTTCAAGCAAAGTCGTGGCACGGCCGTCGTGCATGTAGGGACCCGAATCTCGTACGCCCCACAAAGGCGGCGTCCGCCACTCCTGCATGACGTTGGTGGGTTCGATCAGGATTTTCATCTGGTTTTCACGTATCCGTACGGGACGACCCCGGGTGGGGCTTGGAGATTTGGCGGACGAGTTGTTCCTGTTCTCTTTCAGGATTTCCCGGGACTTCCCGAGCGTTACAAACCTGAGTTTCTCGGGCTGCGTTGCAGCTTCAAAAATAAAACTTCGCATACCCCGTTGTGGTCCCTGAAGACGGTTGAGCGTGTCTCTTGATCGCGCTGGCGGTTGCATGCTGATTGGTTGACTGCCACCGAGATAGTCAATGGGTGGTTGGGTTTGAGGTGAGAACACGGTTTCCGTGTTGACAACCGGTGTGAATCTGACCCGGTGAGGTTCGGCGGCGTTGATGTCGAACAGTTCCTTGCCCATGTCATGTAGCAGCAAGTCGCTGTAAATCCCTGACACTTGTCCGAGATTTGGTCGATGGCACACAGCGCAGCCAATCGATGAAAACAGTTTTTCACCATGGGCGGTTTGCTCGCGTGCCTCTTGGCCAGACGGGTAATGACGATGTGGCGCCGGAAGGGTTTTGACAAACGCCGTCATGGTGCGAATCTGGTCATCAGTGATATCAATGGAGGCGTTTTTGTAGTTTGGGTTCAGGGGGTCTGAGGGTTGGGCGATGCGTTTGGTTTCGAGTCCAAGTTCTGCCGCACACGCCTGATCGTTGAAATCGATCAGTGAGGCAATGTTGGCTCTCCAGCCAAATTTTCCATATCGCCCATCACGCAATGTTGATGGTCGACCACTGATTTCCGGATGCGATTTTTGTTCTTTAACAACGGCATCGAGTGATTCGGAGGTTACCTGGTCAATGAGTCCACTGCCAAACAGGGCCGGCGTATTGCGCTGAAACAGACGGGCTTTGACTGTCATGGTGTGTCTGCCCGTTTTCAGTGAGTAAAGAATCGGTGTCGCGTTTGCGATCCGGACTTCCTCTGGGTTGCTCGGACTGCCACTCTCGCTGAATTCTGCAGGAATTCCTGACATGATGGAACGGTTTGCATTGAGAAACGCGTTGGGGCCGCGATGGTGTAGCGGCAAGGAGTTGTTCATGACTCCGTCTGCATTCACAAATCCCGGATGGAAAGTCACCAGCATGTTCGAAACCACATCGGGAGTAGGATTGAAACCGACAACTCTCAGCGTTTCGATTCCGATGCTCTTCGCATTGAACCTCGCTGCACCGCTCCCTCCAACACCCCCCTGGTGATGGCAGGCAACGCATGATTTCGCGTTGTGCAGCGGCCCCAGTCCGTCGCCGCCAAGTTTGGGATTTCGGCTCGACCACTCGTGTTGAAAGAGTGTTCTGCCCTTTGCAATGAGAGTCTGATCGATCAAATCGGGTTCCACCGAGCCTGCGTGATTGCAGCTGACCAGCGTTGCAACTGCCATCAACAGAACTGAATGAAGCTTGCTTGAGTTATGGATCATCTGACAGGACACAAGTTCAGTGGATTGGTTGAGCATCAATACAAACACACGACTACTTTTTCCGGGGTGGTGGGAAGCACCCCGGAAAATGCGATTCCAGCTCACAGGCTTGCTTTTGGAGCACTGATGGGAGCTACGAGTGTTTCCATGAAAGCGACGATGGCATCGCGGTCCTGATGCGAAAGATTCAGGAAACGATCTCGAGTTCCAGCCGCTTCACCATCATGCATGCTGATCGCTTCCAGCAGAGTGGCTGCGCGGCCGTCGTGCATGTAGGGTGCTGAATCTCGCACGCCCCAGAGCGGTGGTGTCCGCCATTCCTGCATGTAGTTCGTCGGCCTGATCAGGATCCGCAGATAATCCGTTTTTCGCGTAACAATGGTCTCTCTCTGTTCATCGGTTTTGTCCGTGAAGTAAAAGTCGTTACCGGATCCTGTTTTCTGGTTGTTTCGTACCTGCATGCGTTGTCGTCGCTGTTGCTTTGTAGTGTTGACTTCACGGTCAACAGCAGTGTTTTGTGGAATGAACCGCATCAGTGTGTTCGGTTGTGAAGGATATTTAAAGTCATAACTCGCCCGCGTGAAGCGGATGTTGCCCAAATCACGTGTGATGGGTGTGAAATCAACTCCAGTTGACCCGGATCTGGAAGTACCGCCCGAGTGTTGAGTGCCCGACATCACTGAGGTAAGGCCGTAATATGTGGTGCTGACCGTATCTTCGTATGTAGTTGAGGATGCGAAATTGATTTCGCGACTCTGGTCAATTCTTGAAACAGGCACCACTTTGTAGATGTAGGGATCAGCGGGGTTCAAATCAATCGACTCATAACCCATGTCATGAAGCAGCAGATCACTGTAGATACCTTTCGCCGGTCCCACATTTGGCACATGGCAAACAGCGCAACCCACATTGGCAAAAAGCTGTTGACCGCGAAGCGCGCTTTGTCTGGCTTCCGATTCCTGTGGGAGTTGGCGTGTTGGTGCCGGTAGAGCGGCAATGAAAGCTTTCATGCTGCGGATTTGATCATCCGAAATATCCACGGTCGGGTTTCGATATTGTGGAGTTGTGGGGTCATTGGGTTGTGGCTTTCTTGCTGTTTCCAAGCCTACTTCGGCAGCACACGCTTGATCGCAGAAATCCAACAGGGAAGCCACATTGCCTCTCCAGCCGAACCGTCCATAGCGGCCGTCTGGCAAGGTCGCCGGGCGTCCGCTGATTTCGGGATGCTTCTCCTGACTGCGTGCCAATTCTTTCAACTCTTTACCCGTGACCTGATCAATCAGGCCAGCGCCAAACAGAGGGGTCGTATTGCGTTGGAACATTCTCGCGTTGATCGCGACTTTGTATTTGCCGTTTTGACTGGTGTACGTGATCTTGTTTGAGTTGGCATGACGTACTTCCTCGGCATTCATGGGGCCACCGGCTGCACTGAATTCAGCACTTGCATTGTGCATGAGTGAATCACGCATGCTGGAGTACACTGGGGTGCCCCCGTGGTGCGAGACAGCTACCGTATTGACTATCTGTCCCATCGCATCAATGAAGCCGGGATGGAATCCACGGACGGAATTGGCAATCACATCATCGTTGATTGGACCGCCAGAAATGCGCATTTTTTCAATGCCGATGGATTTTGAATTGAATCTTGCATCACCGCTGCCACCGATTCCACCCTGATGATGGCAGGCAACGCATGATTTTGCGTTGTGAAGCGGACCCAGTCCGTCGCCGCCCAAAGCTGGATTGCGGGCAGGCCATTCGCGCTCGAATAGAGCTTTGCCATGCATGATCTGTTCAGGATTGATCCCTTTCGGCTCCACCGCCTTCAGGGAGACAGTCGTGACAAGCAAGCCTGTCAGCAATGTTGTTGCCAGAATGGTGTGAAAAAGCATTCGCCTCAGTTGGAAAGCATTCATCGGATTTCCTCTTTTTGAATAGACTTCATGGCTGATTTGTCATCAGTTTTGGCTCTTCGCAACAATCCCAGAAAGCGTGCAGGAAGATCCTGTTCCCGAATGATCTGGGGGAGGCGGTTGTTGGAAGAAACCAGCAGGTAACGCGCCATGGAAGGAGAAAAGAAATTGATTGGTTTGAGTTCGCGTTCCCGGATCAGCACGGTGAGTTGCTGCGGAGTAATCGTGCGAACAGGAAACTTCATCGCGAAATCATGTGTTGTTGTCCATGATGTTCCATTGCGATGCTTGGGAGGAGCAATCGGTGGCCAAGGTCGATGCCGCATGTGACTGGGTGATTCCACTTGCAGAACAAATGGACCGGATTTCAGGTGGCTGTCATACCATGTCAGGAAATCTGTCTGGTCACTGTCAGCAGCAACTGCACATTGCTGCCACAGGAATTCCACAAATATTTTCCAAGTGTTTCGTAACTCCATCCCGGCAATGAAAGGAGTCAATGCCTGTGACCACGGATCACGTGTTTCGGTATGTTGCTCGAGAATAACAAGCCTTCTTGCATCAAGTTCGGTGGACAGGCCGAACCGTAACTGGGCGTCATGGATGAATGTGGGTTGCAACGCAATGAACAACTCTCGAAGCGTTGCCAGTGAAGACGGTGGTTCTACGGCTCCATCACGAATCAAAGCAAATTGTTTTTCCTTTGCCTGGGTGACTTCGTCAAGTTTCAAGTTCCAGACGCGTCCGATTCTCTCCTTGCTGCGTTGAACAAGCAGGGTTGTTGTGTGCCAGCGATCAGTGTCATTTGATCCAAGCAGCAGTTTTGCTTCCTGTGCGTCCTCTACAAGAGTCGTCAGTTCGTCAGCGCTCGGGATTCCCACCGAGAGAGCAAGGATTCTGTAGTTGCCATCGCAAACGAAGAGGACAACTCTCGAAGGCGTATTGGCCGGTTTTCCGCCTGAAAGTTCCAAGGGTGTCCCGGCAAAAATCGATTGAAGCGAAATGCAGTTTTTCAGGTCGGGTCGCACCTCGAGCATGCGTTTGCAACTTTTCTCGAAATCGGGAGCGCACCAGCCATGGCGTGAAGGATCGGTCGTTTCAGCAGCTGTCTTTTTTGCATCACTGTGGGAGTCGCGAAATGCATTGTCGTTTGTGACCAGCATCAACACGATTTTGTTGGTCGTGCCTTGCTCCGACCATGCAGTGAAGGGAGCCTGCCAAAGCATTGCAGGTTTTTCTGCAGGATCCTCGGCATGAATTGACTGGAAAGTCGATCCATGAAGAAGAAACAGAACGAGTAGAAAAGATATACGCATGGGGACAGCCGATATGGATGAGATGATTCGGACTACCGCGTAACGCAGTGACGCTACCAAATCAGTTTGATCAAGTCAATAAAAAACGTGGCAGACCCATCTGTCCACCTGTCCACGTTGCTCTGCGGTTCAGGTTGTTTGCTCGATGATTTTTTTTGCAGCTTGCAACGCAAGAAGCATGATTGTTGCGTTCGGATTCCCATGGGTCAGACCTGGTAAAACACTTGCATCTACAATCCATGCTTGCTGTAGTCCTCTGATCGCAAAGCCCGGGCTGACGACACACGATTGGCTGGCACCAAACTGCAAGGTGCCAGCCGGGTGATAGAGAGTTTGCGTGTAGCGGGAGATTGCTCGCCCAAGGTCCTCATCGGAGTGTCGTTTTTTTCCGGGCAGCTTTTCGGAAACAATCCATTTTGAAAGGCTTGTTTCCGTAACAAGTTGTCTTGCCAGTCTGATGCCCCGAATCGTGGTCTCGCGGTCGCTGCCATGCCCAAGGTAATTCGGGTGAATCAGCAGCGGTACTCGGGGATCTTTTGACTGCAGTTCCAATATCCCAGCCGAAAGGGGTTGGCTGGCATTCACGCCGATGGTCATGAAGGCATGATCGGTCGGTGTTGGGTAAGTGAGGTAATGCGTAGGTGTGACATGCAGTTGGACTGAATCGTCAAGAAACAATCCGCCACACTCTGCCAGATTGGAAGTAAGCGGACCGGTACCCATGGTCTGCCACCGTGCAATGTCCCGGACTGAAGGCTGGGAAGGAAACGGTTTGGATTTGACTTGGAAAACAACCGGCATGATCAGGTGGTCCTGAAGTCCTTGGCCTACCTGATCAGACTCGATGCGTACATCGATGTTGTGCTGTTGAAGCTGTTCGCGGTTTCCGATCCCACTCCGCATCAGGATGCCGGGTGTCGCGATCGCCCCTGCACAGAGGATGACGCCTTTGTTTGCAAGTACCTGATTCGTTCCGTACTCATTCCATATTTCCACACCGATGACTCGATCACCTTGGTGGACCAGTCGGTTGACAGTGGCTCTTTGGATCTCGATTCTGTCATTTGTCAGCGCTGGTGTGAGAAGCTCGGCTGGGTTCCAGCGTCGTCCAGAACGGTTAAGTCTCAAGTAGGGCCAGGCAGTACCGTGATGAGAAGAACTCACTGCTTCGAGAAAGCGATCTGCTGATTCGCTCTGCCACGTCGGTTGCTCTGGGCGTACCAATTCAGTCAGGTTTTCCAGCTCTTGCTGTAGTTCCGAAAGACTCCATGCGTTGCCGCTCGCGTCGATCAGGTTTTGAAGATCACTGCTGGTCGGGGGAAACCAGATCATGGCATTGATACGGCTACTGCCTCCAAGGCCGCGTCCACGCGGCCAGCGAAGGACCCGCTTTGCAAGTGCAGCGTTCTCTGATGTTCCGAGGTTCCAGTCTTCGCTGGATCCGAGCAGCTTCAACCAGTTAGCAGGACGCTCACGGTCAACCGGAGGCGCCAACGTCGAGGGTGGTTCAATGAGAACGATCCTGCCAAGCTGCGGATCTGCCGCGTTTGCCAGGCGGGATGCAACCACGCAACCGGCTGATCCACCTCCTACCACAATCCAGTCTGCTCCATTCATCCAGTCACGCTCCCAACGTATGCACTTTCCGTCCGAGACCGTTTGGATTTATTCGGATCGTTGGCAGAATAAGCTTGTTCACGCTGATTACCTGTTTTTGAGGTGAATCCCGGGCTGGGTGATCCGTGTTTCTCCCGAGACAAGGGGATCTCACGCGTCATCAACCACAGAGCCGTCGGTGTGATTTTGATTCCGTTTTGAGGGTCAATGGTCGAGTTTGCATTTGTTGATTACGATTTTGGGCATGTTACCGAGTTCTGGACGGTTTTCCCGTCATCCTTTACAGCTGAATGTCATGACAGAATCTGCAAACTCATCGAAAAATTCCCGCTTTGACACGATCACGATGGCTCCACCTGACGCCATTTTGGGGCTCACCGAGGCGTTTCTTGCCGACCCGAATCCCAACAAAATGAATCTTAGCGTCGGTGTTTACAAGGATGCCACCGGAAAGACTCCCATTCTGAAATGTGTCAAAGAGGCAGAAAAACAGCTGGTCGCAAATGAGCTTACCAAGGGGTACCTGCCGATCAATGGTTCTCCTGATTACTCTTCGCATCTCGCAGATCTGATTTTTGGCGACACCATTGATCGCTCACGTCTGGCCATCCTGCAAACGCCTGGTGGTACGGGTGGTTTACGGATCGCTGCTGGCTTTCTCGCCAGCCAACTTGCGCCCATTCGGTTATGGACACCGAACCCAACGTGGGCCAATCATCTTCCGGTTTTCGCTTCCGAGGGTGTTCCATTGGAATCCTACCGGTACCTGTCGGCCGATCGGACTTCTTTGGATATCGATGGGATGCTTGACGACTTGAAGGAAAAAGCAAAGCCAGGTGAAGCAGTTCTGCTGCACGCCTGTTGCCACAATCCGACCGGAATTGATCCTACGTCGGAGCAGTGGACTGAAATCGCGAAGGTGCTCGCAGATAAACACCTTTTGCCCGTGATTGACTTTGCCTATCAGGGATTCGGAAAAGGGCTACAGGAGGACACAAGCAGTATTCATGCTGTACTCAAGGAAAATGATGAAGCAATCATTTGCAATTCATTTTCGAAAAACTTTGGCTTATATAGCGAACGAGTGGGCGGACTGACTCTGGTGGCTGCGAATGACTCGGCCGCAAAGGCAGCCATGAGCCAATTGAAGAAAATTGTTCGTTGCAATTTCAGTAATCCTCCTCGTCACGGTGCTGCAATCGTGTCAGCGATTTTGAGTGATTCGGACCTGACTGCCAGTTGGCATGAAGAACTTGCTTCCATGCGGGATCGAATTCAACAATTGCGGAATCAATTTGTTGAGACGATGAAAACCAGTGGGTCGGGGCATGATTTTTCATTCCTGCTGCCACAGAATGGAATGTTTTCCTACAGCGGTCTGAACAAGATGCAGGTAGATCAGCTCAAGAATGAGCACAGCATTTATATCGTCGGCAGTGGGCGCATTAATGTTGCTGGCATGAGTGAGGACCGTATGCAGCAACTCTGTGATGCAGTTGCCCAAGTTCTTGAGAGCTAAACGTTGAACGGTCAGGTGGATCATGAATCGGGGCCTTTTCGTCCCCGGTGACATCAGCGTCTGCCAGCAAGCGGTGACATCAGGGCTTGTCAGCCGAAGGTGAAACTGCAGATGCGATTGACCAGCTGAGGTCTACTCAGCGGATTCACTGCTTTTTTGCCCGCTTGCGTTGTAGCTGTTCCAATGCTTTTGCTTCCGCCTCAGGATCGTACCGCGGGTTCCGTTGGTTCGGGATCGGTGCTTCGATATCGTCCCGCCATCTGGTCAGTTCTGCCAACAGTTCTCTGGCCTTTTCCGGATTCACTGTTGCAAGGTTACGGGATTCGCCAATGTCCGTTTCGAGATCGTACAACTCGATCGCTCCATCTTCAAAATATTGATGGAGTTTCCAGCGCCCATGCCGAATGATGCTACAGGGACGACTGCGATAAAGCAGGTCTCGTTGCCCATCAATTCGTTGGTAACTCTGCAGGTAGGCTGGAAAATGCCAGAACAGGGCACGATCATCCAGAGTGTTTTTTTTCTGCAATAGAATCGGCAGCAGATTCTCGCCATCACATGCTTGATCTGAGGGTAGTTCTGCTCCGACGATGTCACAGAACGTCGGGTAGAAGTCAACGTTGATGACGGGTTCCTCTGACCGACTGCCCGCGGTAATCACTCCAGGCCAGCTGACAAACATGGGCTCCCGGATCCCACCCTCATAATAGGTGCCTTTGTACCCTTTCAGTGGATGCATGGATGTTGCTGGACCGTATCCACCATTATCCGATGAGAAAAAGATGACGGTATTCTCTTTCAGACCCGACTCTTCAAGCTTGTTTACGATTCGCCCGACTCCACTGTCCACGCTCTCAATCATTGCCGCCATGACTGCGTGAGAATGAAGGGCTCCCTTCTCTTTTGCATCGTACTTTGCCACTAGATCGGGTTTCCCCTGTAATGGTGTGTGGACAGCAAAATGGGTCAGATACAGGAACCACGGTCGCTCACGGTTTCGGTCGATGAACGAAATGGCTTCTTCCGTCAAGCGGTCGGTCAGATACTCGTCAGCAGGAGCATCTTTCAATCCCGGAGCATTTGGATGGGGTGGATAGTATCCACGTGGTGGACTTCCGCCATGTGTTCCAGCAAAATTGAAGTCAAACCCGTATGGGCGAGGGTCATCACTCAAGTGCCATTTTCCAATCGTACCCGTTCGATATCCGGCCGCCTGAATCTGGTGTGCCCAGGTACGTATCTTCTTTGGCAAGGTATCTGTGCCGGGAACATGCATCCACTTGCCAAATTTCGGGTTGCCGCGGCGCGATGTCCCCACGTTGTAGACTTCATGACGGGGTGTGTATTGACCTGATAACAGGCAGGCTCGGGCCGGCGCGCAGTTGGCCGAGGCGGAGTAGGCATTGGTGAATACCATTCCTGATTCAGCCAGTGCATCAAGGTGAGGAGTTTCGTAGTAATCGGAACCCATGAACCCACAATCCCGCCAGCCAAAATCATCAAGAAAAATGAACAGAACGTTGGGGCGTATCTGTTTCGTTGCATGATTTTCCTGTGCCAACAGGTAGGGATCCTCACTGAAAAACCGGATTGTTATTGCCAGTATCAGCACGATTCCGGGCTTGAATGGGATCGTCATGTAGCGCAGAACTTTAATTGGGGGAGTAGCTTGTTTTGCCTTGAGCCAATATCAAGACAGAATCTCTTTGACGACCCGACTTTTCTCAACACCTGTCAAGCGTTGGTCGAGACCTTTGAAAGGATAACGAAACCTCTCGTGATCGATCCCCATCAGGTGCAGGATGGTCGCGTTAAGATCACGGACATGAACGGCGTCCTTGGTGATATTGTAGCTGAATTCATCCGTTTCACCGTGCACGACACCACCTTGCACACCTCCGCCAGCCATCCAGATAGAAAAACATTTCGGATGGTGATCACGCCCGTAGCTGGTTTTACTCAGGGGACCCTGACAGTAAATGGTGCGTCCGAACTCTCCTCCCCATACCACCAGCGTATCATCGAGCATTCCCCGTTGTCGAAGGTCGGTCAGGAGTCCTGCGGAAGGTTGATCTACATCAAGACATTGATTTGGCAAGTCCTTCGGAATGCCGCCGTGCTGGTCCCAACCACGATGGAAGATCTGCGTGAATCGGACCCCGCGTTCGGCCATCCGTCTGGCCATCAGGCAACTGTGGGCAAAAGTGCCAGGCGTTGTAACCTGCGGTCCGTACAGATCCAGAACATGCTGTGGCTCGTCGCTGATGTCCGATAATTCCGGGATGCTGGTTTGCATCCGGAAAGCCATCTCGTACTGTGCGATCCGGGCCTGGGTTTCCGGATCCCCGATTTGATCAGCTGTTTCCTGATTCAGACGGGCAAGCGAATCAAGCATACGGCGTCGAACGGTCGAGTCGACTCCATCAGGATTTGAGAGGTAAAGAACCTGATCACCCTGACTGCGAAGCGCTACCCCCTGATACTTGCTTGGCAGGAATCCACTTCCCCATAATCGGTTGTACAAAGCCTGGGCCTGCTTCCGCCCTGACCATGTTGGGGTCATGACCATGAACGCAGGCAGATTTTCATTCTCCGTTCCCAGGCCATAACTCAGCCATGAGCCGAGGCTCGCTTTGCCCGGCAATTGATCGCCAGTGCAGATGTAGGTGATGGCAGGATCATGATTGATTGCTTCGGTATACATCGAGCGGACCAATGCAATCTGATCTGTTTTTTTCGCCATGTGTGGCAGCAGTTCGCTCACCATCGTGCCATTGGAGCCGTGTGGCGAGAATTTGTAGATGCTGGGCGCAATTGGAAACCTCGCCTGTCCGCTGGTCATCGTCGTCAACCGCTGGCCCTGACGGATGGAGTCAGGAAGTTCCTTGTCGTACCAGTCGGCCATTTTCGGCTTGTGATCCCACATGTCCATTTGGCTGGGAGCGCCAGACATGAAGAGATAGATGGCACGGCGAGCCTGTGGCTGGTGGTGAGGTAAATCGCGAAGTCCGCCCGTGGAAGTATCCGGACTTTCAGCAGCGAAGCCTTTTGTCTCCAGAGATGCCAACGCAGCGGCGCCAATCCCACAGGATGCGTGTGAGAAAAATGCTCGACGAGTGTAAGCTGCGATTTGAGGATCAATAGGCATGGCATGAAAACTTCTGGAAACAACGTGCAAAGGTCGCGCAAAGGTATTGTGCAGAGGTGAGGTGTGAAACCGAAATGTCAATTCATTTGGAAACAACCTCATCCAGATTCAAAATGGTGCTGGCAACGATGGTCCAAGCTGCCTCGATTGGGGATGGACTGTTTTCGAATTTTGCCGTCAGAGACGGGTGATTTGAGTAGTAGCCGATCAGGTCGCTGAGTAGAACCTGGATTTCCGTCTGTTCTGTTACGGTTGGTGGTCGGGATGCGACCGTCTCGTAGAGCCATGCGATTCGGGCTTTTTGCCTGTCTGTTTCCGGCACATTCAGGACAATGTCGTCGCGGAGTGCTCTCTGGGCGAGGCGGTTAGCCGCTTCCATGTATTGGGTCTCGTTCATCAACAGCAACGCTTGCAGTGGTGTGTTGGTTCGCTCACGGCGTGCAGTGCAGGATTCCCGACTGGGTGCGTCGAAAGTAGACATTTGTGGCGGTGGACTGGTGCGTTTCCAGAAAGTGTAGACGCTCCGCCGATAAACCTTGTCACCCACATCCGGAGTGAAACGTACCGTGTTGCTACCCGAGTATCCCACGGCTTTCCAGAGTCCATCGGGTTGCGGTGGTTTGACACTGGGACCTCCGGGGTGGTCTGTCAGCAAGCCGGCAACAAACAAAGCCTGATCACGGAGAACTTCTGCATCCAGCCGATGCCTGACACCTCGCGAGAGGAATCGATTTTCCGGATCGATACTTCGAGCAGTTGGTGTGACCTTGCATGATCGTCGGTAAGTCTCTGTCATCACCAGAGTCTTGATGAGTTTTTTGATGTTCCATCCACTGCTTTGAAAGTCCAAAGCCAGCAAGTCGAGTATTTCGGGGTGGCTTGGTGGTGCACCCTGACTTCCAAAATCCTCACTTGTCTTGACCAGACCGACTCCGAAGATCTGCTGCCAATAGCGATTGACCGTAACCCGAGCGGTCAGCGGATGATTTTTCATGGTCAACCATTTTGCCAGTCCCAGACGATTGGCAGGTGCATTTTCGGGCATGGCCGGTAGAAACGAAGGTGTTGCCCTTGCAACCTCTTTTCCCGGTTGATCGTATTGCCCACGAATGAGGATGTGCGCCTGGCGAGGTTTCGCCAGCTCTTTCCAGACAAGTGTGGTGGAGACGCTTTCACGCAGCTTTTTCAGTGTTTTACGAATTCCCTTTTCCTGATCCACCAAGGCGAGCCAGTCAGGGTGAAGACAATGTACTTTGCGATAGAAGTTTCTGAGTGAAAGTTGGTCGTTCTCCCTGCGTTCTGCCCTGTCGATGTTCAACAACTGATTCAGTTGCCGTGGCGTGGTGATGGCAGGTGAGCGAAACGCGTAGGTAAGACGTGAGGGGGGGCTGTAATTGATCACCTTGAGGTAAAGATCATTGTCACCCTTCTTGAGATCCAGAGCATACTCGAGGGCAAGTGGATTGATTTTCTGATCCTCCTGCACACTGCCGACCTGTTTCCCGTTCAGGTACACAACGTGGCCACCATCCGTGCCAAGCAACAATGTGATTTTTGTTGCATTGGGTGCTGACAGTTTCTGGTGCAGGATCATTACACTGCTGCGATCCTTGACTGTGGGCAGGTTTTGCAATTGAACTTCTGCCAGGTCTGCGCGTTCCTGCCACCGGTAATCCCTGTCCTCATGATTGAAAACTGCGTCCGCTTTGAATTCAGTCTGTTGTGACGCATACTTGCGTCCGTAAGCGGCAATCGCACTTTCGACGGTGAAAGGTCCTGCTGCTGAAACTGGACTGAGTGTGATCTGTTGGTCCGCAGGGACTCTGGGACTCGCCTCGCTGAGCGACAGGCGGACACGCCTGAGATGGTGTGCAGCAAATTTGGACTGGTAATGCAAGCGAATGCGAATCTTCGCGTTACCACCTTCTGCCAGCAGTGATGGAACAATGAACCAGGCTGAACGCCCACCGGTTTTTTGATGCCCACCGACCGCCCAGCCTGTGCTGTCGTTGATTTTTGTATCAAAGGCCTGTCGGATGCTGAACGAGCCGTCTTGCTGTTCAAAATCTGCGAATCCAAATGCGACAGGTACTTTCAACCACTGACCTTCCAGAAAATCATCAGTGACTTCGATGCTGATCTCCGAGAGGACAGCATTGCCGTTGTTCGCGGCACCAACGCGGTCTTCTGACTGGTCCACCAGGGCTTCCAGTTGCAATGTCTGCCAAAGAATGCCGGATGTGATTGGTGCGATGATCGTGGTGGTGTCTTTGGCAGAAGAACCCTCAGTAAATTCAAATGAACCGTCCTCATTGACCGACATTTCGTTGCCCTCTTCAGAGGTAACCGATGTTGGAATCAATGATTCTCTTTTCGGTTCAGTGCCGCTGACCAGGGCATCCTCCCAGTTGCGCTGGGCTGTATCTACACTGGCGATGGGATTGCTCATCGTCAACTGAAGGTCGTGAAGCGCCGTTGTGAATTCGTCAAGCTGTTGTTTCTGTTCGGACGTCGGGACAGAAATTACTGGCGGGGGATTTTTGATGTTTGCGTCCAGTGCACGGCCATCAAGACTGTTGAAAAATGAAAACAGCGAATAGTAGTCTTCCATGGATATGGGGTCGAACTTGTGATCGTGACAGGAGGCACAGCCGGTGGTCAGTCCCAGGAAGATTGTGCCGAATGCGTCTGTGCGATCCATGACGTTTCGTGCAAAAACCTCATCGTAAATGGACCCACCCTCTCCGGTCGTCACATTGAGACGATTGAATCCACTTGCGACCAGGCTTTCCTCGGTTGCCTCAGGAAGCAGGTCGCCAGCCAATTGGACTGTCAGGAATTCATCAAATGGCATGTTGTCATTGAATGCCTGAATCACCCAGTCACGATAGGGCCACATTTCACGGAAGTTGTCGAGGTGCAATCCATGAGTGTCTGCATAGCGGACAAGGTCCAGCCAATAACGTCCGACATGTCGCCCAAACTCGTCAGAGTTCAAAAGACGTTCAACCAGTCGTTCGTAGGCATCGGGCGATTTGTCCGAAACAAACTCCGTGATTTGATCCCGCGTGGGAGGCAGCCCGGTCAGATCGAGACTGACTCGGCGAATCAGCGTCCGCCGGTCCGCCGGACCATTCAAGGTCAAGCCAGCAGCAAGTGCGCGTTGATTGATCAGATGGTCAATCGACGCAGATGCATTTTCCGATATTGTGGCAGGGACCACTGGTTTTCGTGGGGCCTGGAATGCCCAGTGCTGTTCAATGTTCGCTCCCGATTCAATCCATGCTTTCAGAAGCCGTCGCTGTGGAGCTGACAATGGTTTGTGGAATTCCGGTGGCGGCATCTTGAGGTCGTCATCCCTTGAATTGACTCTTGCAAGCAATTCGCTGCCGGATGGATCGCTGTTTGAAACGACGCCTGACAGACCATTTGCGGTATCGAGCCGGAGGTCAGCTTGACGAGTCTGCTCGTCGGGGCCGTGGCAGGCAAAACAGTGGTCTGACAGGATCGGACGGATGTCCCTCGCGAAATTTGGTTTCCCGTGCTCCTCCGAACTTTCTGCTCTGCATGATTGCAGCAGCGTTGGGATGATCAAGGTAACCACGATCGTGGCCACTGTCACCGCGACAATCAGGATCCGATTAAGCATAGGTCTGACAGGTTCAGATTTTGGGAGACGTGCGTTTGGCGGCCGTCCAATCACGAATCGGCCTACTTACAGTTTACCGCTGTTTTCCACACTCTGAAAACGAGAAGCCAACAAACAATCCCACTGACAAGTGGCTCGCTGGTCAATGCGGATAACCGGAAAAAAGAGATGTTTGAAGTGTTCGCGGGTTTGGGGCAGATGCCGGATTTCGGTCTTCTGGTAGGAGCTTCGCGTGTTGCCATGATTGTGCTGGTCCCTGTGATTAAGGGGGTCATAGGACACACTCATGCCAGGCATGCATGCGATCAGCAAAGGGAATTTCGTGAATCCTGCGCTATCATTGAGTTGCTTTACCCCACCCACCGCCTCCGGGTGTTTCGATGATCAGCCGATCGCCGGCAACCACTGTCAGGGAAACATTCGCGCCCAGCACCTTCGTATCTTGCCCTGAAACCAGCAAATTGGTCCCTGGTTTGCCAGCTTGTCCGCCGAGCATGCCGTAGGGTCCGACATTTCTCCGACCTGTGAGCAAAGAAATCACCAGAGGTTTCAGGAACTCGAATTCTCTGATCATGCCATTGCCGCCACGATGCTTGCCCGACCCACCACTTTGCTGTCGGATGGCAAAGCGTCTCAAGCGAATCGGCAATCTCGATTCAAGAATTTCGGGGTCGGTGATGCGTGTATTGGTCATGTGAGTGTGGACAGCATCGGCGCCGGGTTGATCAACTGTTGCGCCACTTCCCCCGCCAATGGTTTCGTAATAACCAAAGGACGAGTCACCGATCAGCAGATTGTTCATCGTACCCTGCGACGCTGCTGCCGCGTTCAGAGCACCTAGGAGTACATCGACAATCCTTTGGCTTGTTTCAACGTTCCCTGCCACAACCGCTGGACATTTGGCAGGATCGGAATCATGTGGTGGAGCAAGCATGCCCTCGGGAATATCAATGGTGACGTCGCGCAGAACGCCATCACACAGCGGCAGGTCAGACTCAGAGACACAACGCAACACATACAGTGTGGCCGCTGTCACGATCGCTGGAGTCGCATTGAATCCATTCGGGTGAACCGGTGACGTTTCAAAGCGGACTTCAAGTCTGTTTGCATGGCGTTCTAATGTTGCTGCGATTCGACTGCCATCGTCAAGATAATCTTCAAAACTCATGGGTTTGTCCGGTAGCGTCTGAATCCAGCGCTGCATGGAATCACCTGCCAGAATCAGAATCTGACCCATGTAGAAGTCGATCAGTTTTTGAGAATATCTCTGAGAGAGTTCCATCAGCGCGCGTGCCCCATAGACACCCGCAGCCTGTTGTGCCGTGATGTCGGCCAGGTTTTCCTCAACGCATCGCGAGGGGTACGGCCCCGTCGAAAGTAAACGTCTGAGCATGGATTCATGGTTCTTGCCTGATTTCAACAGAGCAAAATTCCTGATCAAAACTCCTTCCTCGGCCAATGAGGTTGCGTTAGGTGGCATCGATCCCGGCGTTCGACCGCCGATTTCTGCGTGATGGGCTCTCGATGCGACAAAGAAATCGGGTTTTCCGGACACAATCTCTGGATCACAGAAAACAGGTGTGATCGCCGTGATGTCAGGAAGATGGGATCCCCCTGCATACGGATCGTTGCTGAGATAGCAGTCGTTCGGAGACATTTCGGGGAACTGACCGATGATTTGGCGAACCGTGTGTCCCATCGCGCCAAGATGAACGGGCACATGAGGTGCATTGGCAATCAGCGAGCCATCATGTCGAAAAACTGCGCAACTGTAATCGCGACGCTCCTTTACATTGACACTGATCGATGTCCGTCGCAGGACTTCGCCCATGGAGTCGGCGATACCCTGCAAGCGTCGGGAGATGACTTCCACAAGAACGGGATCGGAAGTCATCTCTCCGCCCTTTGGATCCTGCGTTGATACTGCTTCACAACGTGTCAGCTCGATGGTTCCGTTTTGTAGCTTGATCGCTTTCCAGCCCGGTTCGACAATCAGCGTGGAGTGATCACTCACGATGATTGCAGGACCGGTGATGGCCGTTCCCTTGCCAAGCGAATCACGATCAATTTTTGTGACATCGATCCAGCAGCCATCATGCCAGAATTCTCCCCGTTCCTTCTCTTGAATGGCATTTGTGGCTGTTTCCGTCCTCTGTTCATGCTCTGTCGGTACAGTTGCATCACAGCGCAAAACAACAAATTCAATCTCTCGATCAGATCGGATGTAACCAAAGGCTTTTTCATGCTGTTGGTGAAAGCGCGTCTGGAGCGTTTCGACCGGATGCAGCGGGATACTCAGTGGCGCCTCGGTTCCTTGATAGCGGAGATCAGCTTCCAGAGTGTGTTCGACTTGTTGTCCTGGCAAAATTTCAGCGTGCAGACGCTTCGCAGCTTCGCCAGTCAACTCCGTCACCATGGCTTCGATGGATTCGGGATCGATCTGGTTGACAGGTGCATAAACTCCCCGCGTTATGACCTCACCCTGGCGAGCGAGTCCCATGCCCAATGCACTCAGCATACCCGCGTCCGGATGATCCAGAATGCGATTCATTTCAAGGACATCGGCAACCCGGCACAGATGTTGACCTGCGGCACCTCCAAATCCAACCAATGCCATGTTTCGTACATCGCTGCCTTCGGCTGTGCTGACGGTTCGCACGGCCTCCGCCATGTGAGTCACAGCGATTGACAGAAATCCTTCCGCCAGACTTTCGGTGGATTCCAGGCGTGAATCTTCGGGCAGTTGTTGTAAGACGGTTTGCAATGCTTCTGACGCGGCTTGACGATTCAAGGGAAAAGGAAAGCGTTTTTCCGCTACCCGCCCGAGTAACAGGTTGATGTCTGTCATGGTCAATGGGCCGCCTCTTCCATAACAAGCAGGGCCAGGATTGGCACCCGCACTCTCTGGCCCGACAGCAAGTCTCTGGTCGCTGTTGACCTGGCAAATCGAACCACCACCTGCGGCAACCGTTTCGATGTCCATCATGGCGGTCATGACACGTACACCGGCAACACGTGACTCATGTCGGCGACCAACCCGGCCTTCATATCTGCTCACATCCGTACTAGTGCCACCCATGTCCAGACCGATTGCCAAGTCAGCCCCTGCCTGTTCAGCCACGTGCCCCAGTGCGACGACCCCTCCGGCCGGACCGGACAAAATGCTGTCGCGTCCCCGAAAAGCAGCTGGAGCTACCAGTGTGCCATTGCTGGTCATCAATCGGAAATGACACTTTGAACTGCCACCGAACTGGTGCCAGACCCGTTGCACGTAACCCGACAGAATTGGATTCAGGTATGCATCAAGAACGGTTGTTTCCGTCCTCGCAACGTATTTGATGAGCGGTGCAACTTCGCTGGATCGGGAGATGTTGGTAAAGCCTGCTTGGACTGCCAGCTTTTCTACAAGAAGTTCATGTTCATTGTTGATGTGAGAATGCATCAGGCAGATTGCCAGTGATTCGATGCCTTCCAGTTTGAGTGCAGAAAGCACTTCAGTCACGGAATCGGTATCCATGTCTTCAATGACTGAACCACACGCATCAAGTCTTCCGTTGATCTCCAAAACACGATCCGTGAGTGGTTCTGTTTTGTTGATGGCGAGTGAAAACAGTTCAGGACGATCCTGTTCTCCGATCCGTAACAGATCTGCGAACCCTCGTGTCACCAGGACAGCAGTTCTGACACCACTGCGTGTTAGCAGTGCATTGGTACCGCGAGTTGTTCCCAGGCGTACGTCCAATGCCGGCAAAGAATCGCTCGGGGGTATCCCAAGTAGTAAACGCGTAGCCAGAACGGGCGCTTCAAGTCCGGTTCTGATTTCCAGCATTGCGCCCTGTCTGAGTTCAGCGAAAGCTTCCATGGTGGACGCTGCGGACGATCTGTCGTTTCTGGAACGGTTGCTTAACTCACTGAGTGGGGTGTCAGCAAATGCCAGAATATCGTGATCGTGGCTGGTGATCTTCCCAAGTGGCCGTGGATTTCCATCGGGATCAAGAATTGCGATCGTTGCATGATCCCAAAATCCCTGCAGGTCCTGTCCGGCGAGTTCGGACACTCGAATGCTGTTTTCGGAGACCGTTTCCTCGAACCTGGCACGGATGACACCGCTGCTGAGCACCTTGGTGTGGTACCGCCTTGATTCATCATTGACGATGCAGTCAGTAAAAGTCCCTCCTACATCGGCCCATACTGAAATAGTCATGAGTTGAATAACGCCAAGCTGTCTCTTGCTGCCGGTTGATCAATTAACGCAACAGCAACATCACCTGCTTGAAGTTTATCATTTGCTGTCGGTACGTGAACAAATCCATCGCGTTCAACGGCGGCAATCAGGCAGCGGCCCGAGAGTGGTAATTCTGCCAGTGTTGCCTGGGTGATCTGTGTGCCCTCGGATACTTCCAATTCATAAATCCCGATGGAACCATTAGGAATCCGGCTCTGACTGATGATCGCACCCTCGTTCAGGAAACCAAGAATCTGTCTGGCGGCGACATCTCGCTCGCTGACAGCACGGTCGATTCCCAGTTTGCCAACGACGTTTGCATAGTCGGGACGTCCAACAACGCACATCACGCGTGCGGCTCCGAGTTCCCGGGCTTCGACTCCTGCCATGATATTGCTTTCATCATTTCCTGTGCACGCGACAAAGTAGTCGACGGTACCACAGCCCTCATCTTCCAGCACGCTGCGTCGATTGGCGTTTGCGTGAATGACGGTTACTCCCGGAAGCAGTTTCGCAAGTCGATTGCAGTGGGATTCATCGCGTTCAAGCAAGACGATCCGATAGTCACGGCGACTCAATGAGTCCGCAAGGTGATAACCCGTCTCACCACCACCCGCGATCATGACACGCTGCTTGAGATGCAGTTCCGACTCAGAGACAAACATTTCTCTGGTTTTGGTGACCATCTCGGGTGCACCAATCAGGCTGACGCGGTCGCCACCATGCAGTTCATCCTCTCCGCTGGCAATCCACATGCGACCTTCACGCGCGATGGAGCCAATACGCACGGCTCCGGATATTTTCAGATCCCGAAGCTTGTGCCCCGCACATGCTGATTTGCCATCCACTTCAACCTCATAGACTTCAAGTTGGCCGCGAGCAAAGTGCTCCAGAGGAATCGCATCAGGATTTCGAATCGCCCGTGCCAGTTCGAAAGCCGATAGCTGTTCCAGGCTCAACAAGCTGTCAATATTGAAGTGTCGTTGATAATCAAACGTGCTCAGATCATGAAAGGCAGGCGCGAATACGCGGGCGATACTGCGCCGGGCACCGAGTTCTTTTGCCATGCTGGCCGCAACGATGTTGACTTCATCATCGCCCGTGACAGCCAGACACATGTCAGCGGAACCGACTTCCGCCTGAAACAGCACCGTGCTTCTGGATGCACTGCCAACAATCGCTTTGACATCCAGTTCGTTATTGATTCGCTGAACGTTCGCTGCATTGCTGTCAACGACAGTCACGCTGTGACCGCGTCTGCACAGCATGTCTGCAACCCAGCGGCCAACTGTGCCAGCACCAAGAGTCAGAACTCGCATGTCATTCAGTCTGTAGGAAAGGAGAAAATGAGTGCCCGTTTTTGAACGCAGGCGGTGAATGTGTCAAGGATTTGAGAATTAATGGTGTCTTGCCAGAACGAGGGTTCATTTGGCTGATGTGCATTGGTTGGTGTCGAAACGGAGCCACCACCCAAGGTGTTGTCAAACCATCGTGGAAGCCTCAGGCGAGCTGCCCCGGAAAGCACACCGGCTGATGTGGTGATTCGAAGGGTTTCCCGTCCGGACAAATGCCCTTGCCCACTGACATGTCATCAGTTTGCAAACTTCCGATGAAGACCAACCAGTCGTTCAGGTGGAGCAACTGCCGTTGAGAAATGTCGGATACGCAACCTTTGTATGAGTGGATTTTGTGATGTGATCCTGAATTCGAAGGCTGAATGTCATGACAGACGCTAAAGCAGCCAGTCAAGAATGCAAATGATAATGAAGAGAGTGCCCATGAAACCGGTAATCCAACGCCCGGTTTGCAAGGCATGTTGAAGAATCAGTTTCGTATTTTCATGGCGTGTTGCGCCAAAGACCAGCGAGATGGCGATGATCAGTGGCAAGTAGTAAAGCAGATAACTCGGAGAGATAGGAAGCATTTTTGTGTCGTCGGAAAATTGTTTGACGGGATGCCTGTTAAAGGGAGATGTCTGGTCGAGAAATGGAAACAAAGTTCCCTGCCAGATGATCAATCAGAATCCTTGAGGTCTGCGTCCTCTTCGGATTCCTTTTCTTCTTTCTTTTTGCCACTGATGGGAACCGAAAGTGGTCCGCCGTAGGCATCATAGATCACGAGGATGTTGAGCAAGCCAGCAATCACGGTATACCAGGTCCCCATTTCGTATCCGGCGCCATGCCGCGCGTACCACGCGGAAACCTCATCTGCTGCGCTTTCCTCGACAGGACGCAGGGGAGGAGCCATGAAACCGCCCCAGTACGGTTCGTAGTTTCTCGATGTTTCGCCGTCTTTGGTTGTCGAGTCCTTCATCAGCTTGGCTTGAAGCAATGCTGGTAAAGCGGCGCCGCCGACTCCAGCTTGCAAGAAGTAGTGCCATCGCTTGTCGCCTGGAACCCATGAGGCATAAACCACATGACCACCACCCAAAGCAAACCCAAGAATCCAAGCTGACAAAATACAGACCAGAAATAGAACTCCCTTGGCATGACGACCTTGGTAAAAATGGCCGGCACCGGGAATCAGCCAAGCTAGCAATGCTGCCAAGGACCGATTTCGGAGATCAATCCGCTCGCCGTCCACCAAAATGGTGTTTTTTGTCTCAGCTGTCATCTGTGGCTTCATGTTGGTGGCTCAAAAACTCTGGTTTCCCTGCCCCATTGTGAAAGAAAGCGGTGGGTTGCGATAGGTGAATCAAATCTGATCAAGCTTGTCTTGACTTCGTCCTCGCTGATTCAGTAAACCCCAACCTCAAATTGTTGATTTCTACCATTCGCTGGACGGCATTCGCATGGCTCGCTTCGTTCTTGGATTCACCTGTTCTCTCATTGTATCGATCACAATTGGCTGTGGCTCAGGGACACCGGTGGCCGACAACCCGGCAGCACCCGGGCAGCAGTCGAATGATTCAACCGGCAGCAATCAGTCGCCTGCGATTACGAGTCCACCACCCACCGATATCGTTAGTCAATTTTTGGATGAAATTCGCCGTGGTGGCGAGGATTCCAGGGCAAATTCACTGTTGACCGCGCGAGCACAAAGCGAACTCAATCGTATCGGGCAGACGATCCAGCCTATCGGATCACCCAACGCCAGTTTCAAAGTTACTCGCTACGAACTGCATCCCGAGGATGACACGGCAGCCATGGTGCATAGCATTTGGTCCGAGCCTGATGCCGAAGGTGGCAGTATCGCCTCCTCGCAAGTCGTTTGGGCGCTCAGGCAGGAGAAAAATGGCTGGCGAATCAGTGGTTTGGCGATCACGATCGATCCTGAGGCGGAGGATCCTGTGGTCTTCAATTTCGAGGATGGAACGCAAATGGCGGCCATGCTTTCCGAGCCAGCTGCAGACAATTCAGAAGTTTCATCGCAGGCAGCCGCACCCGACGCGACTCTCAAACGCTGATCTCAAACGCCGATCCGTCTTCCCGTTGCTATTCGCAATGGGAGATATTCTTGCTTTTTTCCTGAATAAGGGCGTTATTCATTCCCTTTTCTGGTTTTTTCCAAGGGTAGCGGACTCCATTCATCTTCGGTATCGCTGCCAGCGAAGCGGATGAAGGGCTTGCTTTGTGGCAATAATTGACGATTTTCAAGTCAGGCCCGATTGACACCCATGTGTCGCTAGTTACCCTATCGCTCGAAATTACGCGGTCGGAATATTCTTCGTAAACAGCCTAGATTGTTTTCTTGGGGTTCCTTACCGCAGCATTCGTGAGCCTGCTGACGCGTTGTCAGCGGCACGAGATGTGGGGCCTCAGGAATCAGGCCCATAACCATGATGTGCGAATTCGGATCGCACCTAACTCCGAACTCTGGAGATTGAAGATGAATCGGACTGTGGTGAGCGGCATTGCCGCGTTCGCACTGTTGATTGGTGCTGGACTTTCAATGACCGACACAACTGCCGAAGCTGGTCGCTGCGGCGGAGGACTTCTTTCCAAGCTGCAAGCCAAGAGCTGTGGCGGAAGCGTCCTGAGCAACATTAACCTTGACCTTGGTAGCAAGAGCTGCAGCGGTGGCCTGCTTGCACGCCTGAAGGCAAAGCACGCTGCAGACTGCTGTGCTCCTGAGCCAGCCCCATGTGCAGAGCCAGCTCCATGCGAGCCAGAGCCATGTGCAACCGAAGCAGAGTGCTGCGAAAAGCCTTGCCTGCTTGAGCGTCTGATGAGCAAGTTGCGTCGCAACAAGTGCTGCGAAGATCCTTGTGCAGAAGAAGCTGAGAGCAGCAGCGACGAAGCTCCCGCTGCTCCTGCGGCAGAGGAAAAAGCTGATGCGTGATCGCAGTTGAAAATCGCTTCGTGGTGAAGATTCACCCCCGCGGTTGACCAACTCACGTTACCCCGTCGATCTCAAGATCGACGGGGTTTTTTTGTGTTTCGACGAGCTGTTCGACAACATCCGGACGCAATCGTGCCACGTTGTTGAAGTCATCAATGTCATCAGGCTTCAAATAAAGGTGTTCGGAATCGTCCGAGTCTTGAACATAGAACCAGTCGGCTGTCGTGACGGCACGCAGAATCCGGTCAGATTTCGTGGTGACGGATGCGTTTTCGTCGGATTGGCACCATTGTTCGGGTGACCACTGAAAGGATCCTTTTCCCTCTGTTGAGCAATGAGTCGCGATTTCGTTCAGGATCATCGGAAACGTGTCACCCGCCCTCAACTGAGGCAGATGCAGTGGTCCAAGGTCACTGACAATCAGTGGCAGACGGATGTCGGCGCTGCGCAGTGGCCCCTGTCGATGTCCAATCCATCCATTCTGCCCCAACTGGAAACCACTTGTGCCGACGATCACAACGCGAGGGTCATCGACGCTGAGCGAAGTCAGCAGGATTTCTATCAGCACATCCAGGAGACGAATCTGGCATCCGTAGGTGCGCATCCATGAAGTGACCAGATCAGGATGTGGTTCTGTCGGTATTTGCAAACTGGGTGGTGCAAGATCGTCGAAATAGGGCGGCAGATTCTCGATTCTCTCGGTGACTTCCTCATCTGTTCCGAGCAATTCGACATCTTCGGAGGGCTCCAGGGGTTCCTGATCGACTTCATCCAGCAGCGCCAAATAACGCGGGGCATCCCATCGTCGGGTTAAAAAATCACTATGGAGCCAAAGGACGCTCCAGTCGTTTTCCTCTGCGTCACGTTCAATTGCAGCGGCAACCAACCGACCCAGTTGAGTGTCGACAATATCGTCGGATGGACCGTTTTCTTCTTCGCGATCGTGCAGGGTATGCATCTGATCGAAGGGAAGTTGTTCAAATCGTTTCGAAACATCCTCGACATCAGTGATCAACTCAACACTTCCGGTTGCCTGCCATTTGTCCCTCCAGCTTGATGTTTGATCTGGAATCTCCGTCATCCGCAGAAACATGTTGGTTGGCTGATCATCCGTGGCTAGCCAGCGATCCCAGACGCATCCTGTGCTGGCAATCGCGTCGATGGCCGGGGTTTGATTCCATGATGAGCCATAGCAACCCAAAGCAGATGGCGTCAGTCCTTCAAGCGAGAGGATAACGAGCGGTCGGGGCTTCAAGTGAGTTCCAGCAGGTAAGAGATCATCAATGGTGGGATTTAGCTATGTTTTAAACCTTTCAAGACGGAACGTGTTAGGCGTGGCGGGCAAGACAGGAGCATTTTCCTGCTGTGTAGCCGTGAGCACATATCGATGAGTACCACTTTTTCCAGCCATTGGCTGTTTCCTCTGCCAGTGCCCCGGTGGCAAAGCCGGTACACGCATGATTGACTTGAAACGCATCCGGCCAACTGGGTGTGCCGGTTGGTGAGATCACTCTGTGAGAAGCCATCAAGGGCCCGTTCGGTGCCCTGTGGCATTTGTGTTTGCCGGGTTGCTGCTTTGTTGAATGCCGTTTCGCGGACCCGGCGTGCGTTTCCAGGCCGATTTCATGCTTGCACTGGCTTCTTTAACGCTTTCGCGGGCCTCTTTAACACTTTCGCGGGCCTCTTTAACGCTTTCGCGGGCTTCTTTAACGCTTTCGTGGGCCTCTTCACGCTTTCGCGGGCTTTTTCTTTGGCTTGAAAATTTCTGTCGCGGTTCCGAAGTGGACCTCACCGGCGTTCATCAGGGTTTCGCTGAGTGTTGGATGCGGATGAACACTGTCAGTGATGTCATGGACTTCGCAGCCCATCTCGATTGCCAGGACGGCTTCGGCGATCAACTCACCAGCTCCGCTGCCGACAATTCCGCAACCCAGAACGCGGTCGGTTTTGGGGTCCACCAGCCATTTGGTCAAGCCATTGGTGATACCGAGGGCTTGTGCACGGCCGCTTGCGGCCCACGGGTAGATCTCGACATCAACTTCGACCCCTTCGCGTTTCGCCTCTTCCTCGGTGATTCCTGCCCACGCGATTTCCGGATCTGTGAATACAACAGCGGGGATCGCGGCTTTGTCGAATGCCACATTTTTTCCAGCCACAACTTCGGCAGCAACTCGTCCTTCGTGAGTTGCCTTGTGGGCAAGCATGGGATCGCCTGCGATATCGCCGATAGCGAGGATATTTGGATCCGCTGTTCTCTGCTGTTCATCGCAGACCACGAATCCGCGTTCGTTGACAACTACCTTGGTATTTTCGAGTCCGATTCCACGTGTCACGGGACTGCGACCAATGCTGACCAGAACCCGATCGTACTGCTCGTGGCCGAATTTGTTCGGTCCTTCGAATGTCACTTCAATTTTGTCATCGACCTCGGTCAAGGAACCGACTTTGGTGTTCAGGAATACACGGCCCTCGCAGAGTTTATCAATCTGCTTGGCGAGTGGTTTGACGAGGTCGCGATCAGCACCCGGCAAGAGTCCATCCATCAGCTCAACCACGCTCACCTTGGATCCCAATTGAGCGTAGACGCTGCCCATTTCCAGGCCGATGTAACCACCACCGACGACAAGTAGATTTTCAGGGATATCTTCCAAAGCGAGGGCGCCAGTGCTGTCCATCACCCTGTCGCTGTCGATTCGGAACGCTGGCGGCATTGCCGGAACGCTGCCAGTTGCAAGAATGCACTTGTCAAAGGTCAGCGTGCCATCTTCAGGGACGGAATCATGATCACCCTCCAGTTTCAGAGTGTTGGAGTCGACGAAGCTGCCTCGAGCCTGAATCACGGTTACGTTGCGACGCTTGGCGAGTTGGCCCAATCCGCCAGTCAAATTTGAAATCACCTTGTCTTTTCTGGCCCGGACTTTGTCGATGTCGATCTTGGGACTCTCGTCGTAAACCACGCCCCACTCTTCCCGCAGTTCCTCGACTTCACTGATCACCTTGGCCACATGCAGTAATGCCTTGCTGGGGATGCAACCTCTCAGCAGGCATGTTCCACCCAGGCGTGGCTCTGCTTCTACAATCGTGACATCCAGCCCTTCGTCGGCTGCAAGAAACGCTGCGGCATAACCACCGGGACCACCACCAAGGACAACAACTGGAGCATGCATGAGCGAGGCTTACCTTGCAAATATGAAAAATGGAATGCATGAACTGGGTGACCAGCAATTTCTGCCAGACTCCCAGAGAGAAACGAATCGACAATAAAGGCCTGATCTGCTGTCGCGAAGCGGTTTGCCCAGATGGCACTCTTGAAGGAAGTCACCTGCACCCGGAACAGCGATCATCAGATCTGCGTTGGTCAACGACCCTGAGAACAATGTCTCCGGAACCTCGTGGCTGCAAACACCACTGCCCGTCGGTTCACATCATCCAACAGGGAATGACCATGAACCGCCATGCTCATTGCAATCGCGTCCAGAGTCTCGACAAACTCTGAACGCTCCCTGTTACCAGTATAACGACAGCGACTAGCGAGACAGGAATTCAACAACGCTGTTGGCGTCCACTGGCAAGCTGATATCGCTTGGCCCGGGTAAACCCAGCACGGTTGCTTTCAGGTTCTCACTGTCAAAAGTCACCCAGTCGAGAGCATCAGGAGCTGCATTCGCGATCACGCCGCGGTATAGATTCTTGAGGTTTTCCCGCCCGCGCACTTCGATGATATCGCCGGGGCGAAGCAGGTAGTTGGGTTTCGTGACCTTGGTGCCATTGACGAGAAAGTGACCATGGGTGATTCCCTGACGTGCTTGGGGTCGTGTTTTCGTCAGGCCAACACGGCGAACCACATTGTCCAGACGTCGCTCGCACATCAGCAGCAACAACTCACCAGTGTTGCCCGGCTTGCGGCCAACAGCATCGAAATAGCGTCTCAGCTGCCGCTCACCCAAACCGTAGTAATGCTTGATTTTCTGTTTTTCCATCAACGCCAAGCCGTAGTTGCTGGGGCGGCGGCCACGAACGTGCATTCCGGGCGGCTGCGGACGTCGATCAAGGGCACGGGCTGCGCCAGCTGTCTCGTAAATCAGGGTGCCTAAACGACGATTGATGCGAGCTTTGGGGCCTGTGTAGCGGGCCATGGGCATACCTTTCCGCGTCGCGTGTGACGCTGCTGGAGGATTTGCGAATCAGGGTCTCGCCCTGTTCGCAGGATGCAATCCGAGCCCGAATTCATCCCCATCGCTGGGGTCGGAAACGAGCATGGCCTCGACGATCAAGGCCATCCGGTTGCATGCTGAATCTTGGTTAAGGCCGCAAGTCTGCCCGGAAGCGGTGATTTTGGCAATAGGAAGAGTTCCAAGAACCCCCGTTTGGTAATGAAAAACCGCTTTCGACAGCTCTTTGACCGTAACATCTCCTCTGTCACCCCCGATTTGCCAATTGATCTCCTTTACCGCTGAACCCCTGTTCGGCTACGGTGTGAGCCCTGCGACGTTTGTCCAGGCGAATGCCTGACACCAGCGGGCAACGGAATTCGGGAGGGCATGGCGAGACAGAGCAACATCTGTGCGTCATGATTGTCTGCCAACTTGTGATGCTCCAATCGATTTCACGAATAAGCGGTCAACCCGGGCAGACACCCGGCCCCCCCGCACCCCAGAAAACCACCCCATCCACAGGCGATTGATGATGGCTGAAATAGACGTTTATGGAGTTGGCAATGCTCTGGTTGATATCCAGACGCAAGTCGCTGACGAGTTGCTGACAGAGCTCCAAATCGAAAAGGGAGTGATGACTCTTGTGGATGAGACTCAGCAAACCGGAGTTCTCGGCAAGCTTACGGGATCATCGCTGCATCGCTGTGCTGGTGGCTCTGCCGCCAATACCATCGTTGCTTTGGCTGAATTGGGCGGATCTGCTGCTTATGTCGGCAAGGTCGGTGGTGATGAGATCGGATCGTTTTTCCTGGCGGACATGCGTGAACTCGGTATCAACATCGACGTGCAGCCTGCAAATGGTGGCACCGGGACCTGTGTGGTTCTCATCACAGACGACGCCCAACGGACGATGCTGACGCATCTGGGTGTTTCGGCCACTCTCACAGAAGACGACATCGACAAGCAGCTTGTGGAAGCAGCCAAGTATGTTTACGTCGAGGGGTATCTGTTGACCAACGAAACGACCAAGGCCGCAGCGTATCGAGCGATGGATTTGGCCAAGCAAGTGGGCACCAAGGTTGCCCTCACTGCGTCAGACCCGTTTCTGGTGAATATGATTCGGGATGAAATCTGGGACCTTGTCCGTGGGCCCGTTGACCTGTTCTTCTGCAATGAAGAGGAGGCCAAGAGCTTGACTGGAGAGACTGACCCCGGCCAGTGTGCTGCAAAAATTCATGAGCATGCCGAAAGCGTAGCCCTGACGCTTGGCAATCAAGGCTCCCTCATTGTTAACGGGGGAGAATCTTTCCGCATTCAGGGTGTGGAAGCTGATGCGATCGATACAACGGGTGCTGGTGACATGTATGCCGGTGCCCTGCTCTATGGAATCACTAACGGGATGGGATGGCAGCAGGCCGGACATCTTGCTTCGCATGCTGCGGGAAGAATTGTTTCACAGCTGGGAGCACGTCTGGACAACAAGTTCACCGAGCAGGAAATCAGCAAATTCGCGAATATGAGCTGAGTCTCTTACTTGGGAAGGAGGTGATCATTGTGCACGGTTTGGGAAGTGGAATCGCGATGGGACTCTGAAATTGTTGATCCCTTCAGGCCTCCTGGTCATTCGTGACGATTGAGGCTGAAATTGAAGCCTTTCCATGCTTTCGTTTCATGGTGTCCCGATTGAATCTTCTGTTTCTATGTCTTTACAATCCCGGTTGCTAACAGCGGGAATGCATCCAAATACGTGATGCGATCAAAACAGTTGAAGATTTTTCGGTATTCACCAATTCAATCCCTGTGATTTCATTTTGAGGCAACTTGCAAATGGCTGTTGAAATAAGTGTTGATTATTCAGGTCAGCTTCATTGTGAAGCAACTCATGGTCCCAGTGGAGAAACGCTCAGTACGGATGCTCCCACCGACAATGGCGGCAAAGGAGAGTCGTTTTCGCCAACGGATCTGGTCGCAACGGCTCTGGGGACTTGCGTGATGACCATCCTTGGGCTGGTGGCTCAACGGCACGGTCTGGAGTTGAACGGAACGAAGATCAAAGTTACCAAGGAAATGGTTGCCGACCCGGTAAGGCGTATTGGTACCCTGAAAACGTTTGTCACAATCCCGGCAGACGCGGTGACAGATGCGGCGATGCGGAGCCGACTGGAAGCTGCGGCGAGAAAGTGCCCGGTCCATCAGAGCTTGCATCCGGAGATCGATGCTCCTATCGATTTTGAATATTCAAGCTGACGAAGCTGAAGCGGGAGTCAGCAAGATTACTCGCCAGTCTGGAAAGATCGAGCCAACTGAGGGGTGGAAGCAGCTGTTGCCTGTTTCAGCTTTTCGCTGGCTGCGGAGTAATTTCAGTTCTATCTCATTGGTTGACTTTAGCGATTGTATCGGTTGCGCCGAATCGAAGCTTCCTGCTGTCAACCAGATGCGTGAATGACCGATTTCAAGAGATGTTGCATTCTCTTTCCTCAAAAATCGCGCGCGCATGTCGGCTGCCTCGATCGATGACACCGTTGACTTGGAACGGAAACCAAATCTCGTTCGCGATATCTGCGCGCTGGTACTCATCGCCTTCACGCTGATTTTGACGGTATCTCTCGTCACCCATAACGCGGCTGATCCGCTTGATACTCCGATTTGGCCCATCAGCGAGTTTTACACGCCCGATGCGACAGTCTTTCCGCCCAACGGTGCGATCACAAACGCCTGTGGGTATTGGGGAGCTTTACTGTCCTCGCTGTTGCTTGATTCTTTGGGTGTGGCATCTGCAATTGTGATTGGTGCCTTGGGTGGTATTGCGACAGCGTTGATCTTGCGCGGCAGTTTGCACGCCCCCGTGCTGCGGTCCTTGGGCGGTACGATCATCATCATCGGCGTTGCAACAGCAGGAGCGATGCTGCCCCTGCAGGCATCCGGTTTACCGGTGGTTGGTGGTGGTGGTTTTCTGGGAGCCATGACGTCCACCTGGTTGCTTGAGCATTTTGCGCCAGCCGGTGCTTGGATTCTGACTCTGACGCTGTTTCTTGTCGGCACCCTGATGACAACAGACTACGTGCTGGTTTCTGCCAGCAAGCGTCTCTTGCAGGAAGGTGGCAAAGTTTCCAGATCCGGATGGAAGCGAGCGGCAAGTGCTCTACCAGGTCCCCGTCGCCGCCGTCCTTTTACTGATTTGGAAGAGCCAATCAAAATTGACGGGGACGGGGATGATGACGAGAGCATTGAGAGTCCTGTCGGTCAAAAGAAATCAGTTCGATCTGAGCCTACCATCAAATTCCGGCAACCGCGGAAAAAGTCAGGCGAAGAAACGCAATCGACACAGACAGCCGAAGAAGAACTGGATGAGGAGTGGGTAGACGAGGAATACGATGATGAGGCATCCGAAGACTGGGATCAGGATGCAGACGAAGGTTCTGATGAGCTTGTCGAACGTGAACTTGACCTCCACGATGAACCGCATAAGGTGCGAAAAGACACAGGGCACGAGTTACCGCAACCAAAAGTGAAGGTGCCCAAGCGGAAAGACAAGTCCGCATCCTCCGACAATCTGTTCGAAGACATGAACGAGTCGTTGCCCGGCGGAATGGAAGATTACCGCTTGCCGAGCATCGATTTGCTTGAGCAAAGTGATGATATCTGTTACGAGGAGCAACTGCATGAGGTGCGGCGTAAAGCGCATGTGCTTGAGGAGACTTTTCGTGATTTCGGTTTCAACATAAGAGTTGTCGAGATTGAGACTGGCCCTGTCATTGCGCAGTATGAGATCGAGTTGGAGGCCGGGCTGAGGTTGAGCAAGATTACGGGTCTTGCTGACGATCTTGCCATTGCCCTGCGTGTTCCGAGTGTTCGAATTGTGGCTCCTATTCCCGGCAAGAATACGGTAGGTATCGAGGTTCCGAACGAGACCCGCCAGCCTGTGCGTCTGCGCGATGTGATCGAAGAATCGGATACGCGATCAGCAAAAATGAATATCCCGGTTTTCCTTGGCAAGGATGTTTCCGGAAATCCAATGGTTGTTGATTTGGCCAAGATGCCACACTTGCTGATTGCCGGTCGTACAGGTACCGGTAAGAGTGTCTGTCTCAATGCGATCATTACCTCGGTGTTGATGTGTTGTCGACCCGATGAAGTGCGCATGCTGATGATCGACCCGAAGATGGTTGAATTGAGCGGTTATGGCCGATTGCCCCACCTGATGCATCCCGTTATCACGGACATGAAAAAGGCAGAAGCAATCCTTGCCTGGGCTGTCGAGAAAATGGAGGAGCGGTATTCGTTGCTGGCGAAGGTAGGGGTTCGCCATATCAATAGTTTCAATGATCTTGGGCGTGAAGAGATCATGAGGCGGCTTGAAATAGACGAGGAAGATAGCACTCAGGACGTACCCGAACGACTGCCGTTCATCGTCATCGTTGCAGACGAGATGGCAGATTTGATGATGACTGCTGGCAAGGATGTTGAGCAGCATATCATTCGACTTGCCCAGAAAAGTCGCGCTGTTGGTATTCACTTGATTCTCGCAACGCAAAAACCGACGGTCGATGTTATCACGGGTCTGATCAAAAGTAATTTGCCCGCTCGCCTCAGTTTTCAGGTTGCAAGCAAGACAGACAGTCGTGTTGTTCTTGATGAAAATGGAGCCGACAAGCTGCTTGGGAACGGGGACATGCTGTTCCTTTGGCCCGGAACCAGCACTTTGATTCGAGGCCAGGGAACATTTCTGTCGGATGACGAGATTGACACAATCTGTGACCATTGCAGCAAAGGTGAGCAGAATTTTGTCGGCGAATTGATGAACCTGAAGGTGGATCAGGACGCTGATGGTGCTGATGGCACATCGATGGAGCAGATCAAAAAACGCGATGAACTCTATGACAGTGCAATTGAGGTTGTGATTCGTGAAGGCCGAGGGTCGTGTTCGTTGTTGCAACGGTGTCTCGGCATTGGTTATGGGCGGGCCGCCAAACTGATCGACTTCATGGCCGAGGATGGAATTGTTGGCGAGTACAACGGAAGCAAGGCCAGAGAGGTTGTCATGACCATGGCCCAATGGCAGGCGATGCAGGGTCTGGAGGTGGACGAGGAAGAAGAAGACGAAGCAAGCCAATCTGCCGCCGAAAGCACCGCAACGGGTGTTCAGGAAAAGAACTCAGCCAAAGGCTTGGCAGGTACCGAATCAGTGGCGTCGGAAAACGATGGTGCTGATGCTGATTACGACGAAGACGGGTACGAGGACGAAGAAGAAGAGGAGTACGAGGACGAAGAGGAAGAAGAGTACGAGGATGAAGATTACGAAGACGACGAGGAAGAGTACGAAGACTGTGAATAAAAACGGGGTGGCTGTACTTCACGATCAGGTACAAACGCTTCTAGCTTGCTTGTAACCTTGCGTTCACGTTGTTATACCGATCTCTTGTTGTCGTTCCCGGTATCCTATCAATACGTCTTGCTGTAGTCGCCTCCTTCTCATGCAACATTCTGATTCAAGCATTCCCAGATCGGGCTCGATTGCAGCGATTCTACCCGCCGCCGGCAGCGGGCAGCGTTTTGGTGCTGACAGCAACAAACTGTTTGCCGAACTGTCGGGGAAACCCTTGTGGTTTCATGCCGTTTCCCGACTTGCTGCTTCGGATGCTGTCGGACGTCTTGTTCTCGTGGTTTCCGAGGTTGATGAATCGGTCTTTCACACTCGGTATGCCACACTCATTGATCAGCTGGGGATCGAATTGGTCCGCGGCGGCAGCGAACGTACCGACAGTGTGCAGGCCGGGCTTGAACATCTGGCGGGTGATTCAGAGGTTGAGATGGTAGCGATTCACGATGCTGCACGGCCGTTGGTTTTGCCGGAGGATCTTGAGTCCGTCTTCAGCGTTGCTTCCCGTACAGGGGCCGCAATCCTTGCCACCCCAATGCCCGGTACCGTCAAGCGTGGTCAATTGAACGAAGGTGGAAGTCAAACCGTGGATCGCCAGGGCCTGTGGTTGGCACTGACGCCGCAGGTTTTTCATCTCGGGTTGTTGAAACAGGCCTATCATAAGCACAATGGTCGTCCTGCAACCGACGACGCTCAGCTTGTCGAACGGATGGGGCACAATGTCACCTTGGTGCAAGGCTCCGCAGATAACCTCAAAATCACTTACCCCGAAGACCTGAAGGTGGCCGAGGCAATCCTCGCCACCCAGATCCAGCGAGCCGGATGAAAATGCCCGAAAATAATCTGTTGGAAGAGTTGGAATGGCGCGGACTGATCCATCAATGCACCGATCAGGAAGGATTGGCGAAGTTGTTGGCCAGCGGTTCACAGACGGTTTACATCGGATTTGATCCCACGGCAGATTCACTGCATGTTGGCAGCATGATGCAGTTAATGATGCTGCGCAGGTTCCAGAAAGCAGGTCATCGTCCGATTGCACTGGTTGGGGGTGCAACTGGCATGATTGGCGATCCCAGTGGCAAGAGTGAGGAGCGGAATCTGCTGTCTGCCGAGCAATTGCAGAAAAACGTCGATGGTGTGGCTTCCCAGATGCGAAGGTTCCTCGACTTTGGTGACCATGGCTCCGAGTCCGCTGAGTTGGCGGGCAACAACGCGCTGCTGTTAAACAATTTCGATTGGATGCAAGGTTATTCCTATTTGGAATTTCTCCGCGATGTAGGAAAGAGCTTTCCTGTCGGCGTGATGATGGGCAAAGAATCGGTGCGATCACGATTGGAAAGTGAATCGGGGCTGAGCTATACCGAGTTCAGTTATATGCTTCTGCAGGCCTATGACTTCGTCCATCTTTCCCGTGAACATGGTTGTCTGATTCAGGCCGGGGGAAGTGACCAATGGGGCAACATCACGGCTGGAATTGACCTCGGGCGGCGCATGCATGGTCAACAGCTTTTCGGAATCACCGCACCTCTGCTGACGACCAGCGATGGACGAAAAATGGGGAAGACGGAGAGTGGCGCGATCTGGCTTGATCCAACACGTACAAGTCCTTACCAGTTCTATCAGTATTGGCGCAATGTCGATGATGCTGATGTGATGCGATGCATTGCATACCTGACTGAAATTGAACGTGCCGAGTACGAAGAGTTGCAGACGGCGACTCAGTCAGACCCCGGTCGCAGGGCCGCGCAGAACAGGCTTGCCGAGTGGTTGACGGAATTTGTGCATGGCGAAGAAGGTTTGGCGAACGCTCTGAGGGCTTCGAAAATGCTATTCGGTGGTGAGATCGGGGTGCAGACAGATGCCAGTCTGAGTGAGATTTTTGCCGATGTTCCAAGTCAGGAAGTGGATCGTGGGCTGCTGGAAGGTGAAGGATACTGGATCGTTCAGGCACTGCAGGATGCGAAGTTGGTGAGCAGTGGTGGTGAAGCAAGGCGGGCCGTCAAGGAAGGCGGCGTTTATGTGAACAATATTCGGGCGACGGACGAAAAACAGCGACTCAAGAAGGATGATCTCGCAAGTGAATCTGTCCTGGTCATGCGAAAGGGCAAAAAAAACTATGCCCTGCTCCGTTTCGTCTAAGACAGGCACTTCTGTGGTGCCTGTGGGCCGCGACACGTCTCAGTGTTCAGTGATGATTGCTCAACGCAGCAGTGTTTCCCGGCATACATCGGCGATCGAGTCTTCCGAAGCAAGATGAAACGTCTGTATTTTTGCTGCAATCAGGGGACCTGCTATTCGCGAATAGTCGTTGATGTCATGCGTGTTGATAACCACGGCAACCGCTCGCCCGCGTCGCTGCATGTCGAGCAGTGCTCCCATGGATTCAGCGTTGCATTGTTGCAGGATCACGAGCAGGGTTGTTTCGCCAGAGAGTTGCGACTCGCATTCGACAAGTAATTCTGCAAAAGTAAGACCGTCCGAAATCTCCATTCGGGCCAGTGTTCGTACCATTTGCTTGAAATGGGTGGGGCCACGTTCGGGCGCCATGATGACTGGTCTGAGTCTTTCATTTTCGGGGCTCATGGCGGCCGAGGATCGGGCTTCGTCCCGGACACGATGGTCTCCTGTCCAGCCTTCCAGACGGATCCGGTCGGCTGCATCACGCCCATTGGTGGCGAGACCGAAAGGTTCGTTTGCATCGTGGAGTGAGTGGGCAATGGATGCTGCTGCAGTGATGGCCAGATCAGAACGGACCGGCTCATGGTTTTTCGGATTGCTGCTGGTATGCAGATCCAGAATGAGCGTGGCTCCGATGATTGAGGACGGTTCATAGATCTTGCTGTGCAGCGTCCCTGTTCTTGCTGTTGCGGCCCAGTGAACACTTCGCATGGGATCGCCCGCCTGCCACTGGCGAATGCCACGAAGACGTGTCGGGTCATCCATGATGTTGTCGCGCATGCGGATTTCACCTATGGGACGCCGTGAACCGATCTCGTATGAATTCAAAGTGACGATGTTCGGCAGTACCGTGATGTAGTGCGGTTGTGTTCCGACGCGGTATCGACGGTACATCCCCATGAGATCGCCGGTTTCCATCACCGTGGGTCCGATCTGAAAATAACCTCGTCGATTGCACTTGATCTCATAGTTGAGTGAGCATGTTTTGCCAGCACCGATCAAGAAAACTTTGACTCGATCGCCTTCGATTTGAAGAGCCGGTGGATTGAAGATGGTGGCCCATGTGGGAATCAAATCTTCCACAAGTAGCCAGAGCACAGGAATCCGACTGTGGTTGGTTACCTTGACTTCGATCGGCAGGCGGGAACCGATCTTCAATTCCTGGTCCGCATCCGCCCGAGTTGCAACGGTCGCTCGCGACCATGAATTGGTAAGAAAAAAATTAACGAACAGAAGAATGCCGGCGGTGATTGCAGCGATGATCCACAATGCTGCGCCGGAGACCATTCCTGCCAGCAGGAGACCACTGATGCCTGCAAGAATGGCAAACTTCGGCGTCGGTGCAGTTTGGGAATCCGGCTCAGTCATGCGTCAGGAAGCTTCGATGGTGGGGACGGCAATCTCACCAAGAATCTCTTCAATAACCTTGTCACCGGTGATCTTACGGAGACGACTTTCTGGACGTACGATGACCCGATGATTCATCACAGGCGCGATGATCTTTTTGATGTCATCGGGCAGGACAAAGGAACGTCCGCGGATTGCTGCCATTGCCTGTGCGCATCGAAAAAGAGCGATCGTCGCCCGTGGGCTTCCACCCAGTGCCAGATCGGGATTCTGTCGCGTTTGAGAGATGATTTGAAGTAGGTACTCCCGCACTCGTGGGTCAACATGAACGCTGCGGATCACCTGTTGCGCAGCTGCAATTTCACTCGCCTCGGCCACCGGTTGCAGTCGTTCGACTGGATGCGAATGCTGAAGCAATTCGAGCATTCGCAACTCTTCCTGCATGGAAGGGTATCCCAGACTGAATCGCATCATGAAACGGTCAAGTTGAGCTTCCGGTAGCGGAAAAGTCCCTTCGTGGTCCACAGGGTTCTGTGTCGCAATGACAATGAATGGTGGCTCGAGTGCATGGGTGTTGCCATCCACAGTAACGCGTGCTTCCGCCATGGCTTCCAGAAGCGATGCCTGTGTTCGAGGTGTGGCACGATTGATTTCATCCGCTAGCAGGATCTGCGTGAAAACCGGTCCGGGACGGAATTCAAATTGCGACTTTTTCTGATTGAAGATTGAGGTTCCGGTGACATCGGTCGGTAACAGATCCGGCGTGCACTGAACCCGTTTGAACTTGCAGCCCACGCTCCGTGCCAGCGCTCTGGCAAGCATTGTCTTTGCCACACCAGGGACGTCTTCCAGCAGAATGTGACCACCACTGAACCAGGTGACGAGTGACAAAACCAGCTGTTTGCGTTTTCCGACAATTGCCTGCTCGACATTTCCAATGATCCGTTTTGACAACTCACCCACATCGGCACTCGTCCGGATTGCCGGGGAAATTGCCGCATTTCCGGTTTTGAGCGGTTTTTTCGGAGTATTTTCACCGGAGCCTGTTCCACGCGACGGACTAGGGGGGGCTGCGTCGGCGTCTCGGGCACTCATCGGGTTTCCATCACGTTTTCAAGTTATGGTGAATCTTATGGTCAAAGCAGTTATTATCATACAGTCGAACACGCTTGGCGTGGCGATTCTTTTGCAATGACATTTCGCTCTGCTGTTGGTAATGATTCCATGATGGATGTACCCAAGCTCCTCGTAACGGATGACGACAATGCTTTTCGGCAGGTCGTCTGTGAAGGGCTTCAGCGACGGGGTTTTCAGGTGGTCGAAGCCCGGGACGGGAGGGAAGCCCTCGATCTGCTCGAGTGTTCAGGAGTGCATGTGGCTTTGATCGATGTGCACATGCCGTACGTGACTGGGCTGGATGTGATCAGGCACTTGCATGAACGACCCACCAGTCTGCCATGTGTCCTGATGAGTGCCGAACTGAATGATGAAATACGCCAGGAAGCGATCGAGATGCGTGCGTACGATGTACTCAGCAAACCAGTCCGGCTGTCACAATTGACGTCGGTTGTCTCACATGCATTGAATGACTTCTACGGCTGGCAACCGCCAAAAGCCGGTTGATCTGTTTGAATGTCGTTCTCCACAGTGGTTGGTGCGATTCACTGACGCATCAGGTGTCCATTTATTTTCGTCGTTGTGGCTGAAAGAAATGTGGGTATCCAGTCATTCCCCGGATGAGATCACTCGTCCCTTTTTTACCCGGACGGTTCGCGACTGTTTCATTCCCTGTGAACGCCACGCTGAGGAAGATACAATTATAAGTTCATGAACTACTTTTATTCCGGAAAAGGCGATTTATGAGACGGTTCGCTGCCACGATTTGTGGATTGTTGTTGGTCGGGTTTGTTGCTTCATCTCAAGCAGCAGATGCTCCCAACATTTTGATAATTCTTGCGGATGATTGTACGTACAATGATCTGCCGATGTACGGAGGCCAAAATGCCCGTACGCCCAATCTCGAGCGGTTTGCCAGTGAAGGCTTGACGTTCAATCGGGCTTATCTCGCGGAGGCGATGTGCCAGCCATGTCGCGCCGAACTGTATTCGGGTTTGTATCCGATGAGAAACGGTTGTGCCTGGAATCACTCAGCCAGTCTTCCCGAAACTTTGAGCATGCCGCATTACCTCGGCGCCCTTGGGTATCGAGTTGGCCTGGCCGGCAAAGTTCACGTGCTTCCAAAGCAGGCTTTCCCTTTTGAGCATGTTGCAGGGTTTGACGCGAACTGTGTCAGAAGTCCGACCAGAACCCATCAACTGGATGCCGTCAATGAGTTCATGCGGCGTGATAAAAAGCAGCCCTTCTGTCTTGTCGTTGCCTTGGTAGAACCGCATGTTCCCTGGGTTATGGGGGATGCCTCCGCATATCCGCCGGCGAGCCTCCAATTGCCGCCCAACATTGCTGACACCAAATTGACTCGCGAGGCATTTTCCAGATATCTCGCAGAAATCACTTACATGGATTCGCAGGTCGGAGAACTGTTGAATGCATTGGAAGGTTCGGGCGAATCCAAGAACACACTGGTTCTTTTTTCATCCGAGCAGGGTTCACAGTTTCCCGGAAACAAATGGACAAACTGGGATACAGGAGTCCATACGGCGCTGATTGCCCGATGGCCAGGTGTCGTGCCGGTTGGAATTCGAACCGATGCAATGGTCCAGTTTGCTGACGTCTTGCCGACCTTGCTGGATGTCGCTGGTAGCACCGGGGATCATCAAACTGCTTTTGATGGGAAGAGTTTCATTGATGTCCTGCGGGGTAAGGCATCAGAACACAGGAAATATGTCTATGGTGTCCACAACAATGTTCCAGAGGGTCCACCCTATCCGGTGCGGACCGTCAGCGATGGTACGCATCGCTATGTTCGGAATCTGCTACACGGGAATCTCTACATCGAAAAACACTTGATGGGCGTCCGCGGCGAAGGTCTGTTGAATAACCCCTATTGGCAGTCGTGGATTTGGGATTCATGGGAATCCCCGAAGACATACTCGCTCGTTCAGCGATACATGAATCGACCGCCGGAAGCACTCTACCACACAGCCACTGATCCTTATGAGTTAAGAAACCTCGTCGATAACGCGAGTGCACAGAAAACGCTCAACACGCTATCGCGTGAATTGGATAGGTGGATGGAAAGTCAGGGTGATCCGGGTGTGGAGCAGGATACGCAACAGAGCCAACAGGCAGCAAAACGTGGTCAACATCGGTTTCGTGCTCCCAGTGTGACACCATGAAGCGTTGCAAATTGAAGAGCTGCACATTGAATTGGGCCAGATTGATAAAGTTTGGATGGAATCGGGATTCAACCGGATCTGGCGTCCTCTCGCTCCTTGGAATACTGATCGTGTTTTTCACGTTGGACGAAAATACAGTGGCGGAGATGCCTGAATCGAGTCAGGTGGTACGTAAAGTTGTCTTTGGTTCCTGTATTCAACAGGACATGCCGACCCCGATCTTCTACACGATTGCCGGAGAGTTTCCTGATCTGGTTCTGTTTCTTGGCGACAATATTTATGCCGATACGGAAGACATGGGGGTAATGAGAGCCAAGTATGAGCGACTTGGTGCCAATTCTGATTTTCGCAGATTGCGAGCCAGATTCCCCATCATGGCGACATGGGATGATCATGATTTTGGAGTCAATGACGGTGGAGCAGATTACCCCCAGAAAGACGCTTCAAAAGAAGAGTTCATGCGTTTCTGGAAGACACCACCGCAGTCACCGCTCCGATCCCGTCCAGGTATTTATGAAGCCAGAATATTTGGTCCGGAAGGCCGGCGTGTCCAGATCATCATGCTGGATACGCGGTACTTTCGATCGCCGTTGAAAAAAGGCGAGAGAAGGGTTGGTGGGCCGTATTATCCTGATGATTCTGACAGCAAGACCATGTTGGGTGAAGCTCAGTGGCTTTGGCTTCAGAAACAGCTTGAAAAGCCCGCTGAAGTACGTTTGCTCGTCACCAGTATCCAGCTGGTTTCCGAGGCGAGGGGACAGGAGACGTGGAGCAATTTACCCCGCGAACGTCAGAAACTGTTCGACTTGCTGAAGCAAACACGTGCGGCGGGTGTTGTTCTTTTGAGTGGTGATCGTCATTGGGCTGAACTGTCCTGCTGTACAGAGGGCGTGCCCTATCCAATCCATGAGCTTACGTCCAGCAGTTTCAATCAGATTCATCCCCGCGGTACACCCACCGAAAATCGATTTCGTCTGGATGAAAGAACCTACCACCGTGAGAACTATGGGATCGTCCGTATCGACTGGCAGGAGGGCGAGTCGACGGTCACACTGGAAGTGAAGGACATGGAAGCCGGAAGTCGTATCTCAAAAAAGATACTGGTGAGTGAGCTTCAGCCGGATTGATAATGGACGAACACTCATTGACTGGGAAGTGAGGACACAGCGTGCTTGTTACCGAGGAAAGCAATCGCAGAAATCAATGGCATGCTTCAATTTTTGCGGCATTGGCGCTCATCATCATCATCCTGTTGGCATTGAAATGGCCGGGTGCCATCTTGGCCTTGCCGTTGGCCTGGGGGGTTTATCATCTCTTTCGCCGTCGAACGTTGAGACGAATGGAGGTTGTTGCGGAACCTTTTCCTGAGGGTTGGGAGGATATCCTGCAGCGGAACGTCGCTTTCTATCAGGCCCTGGATGAAGCAGGGCGGGAACGATTTCGCAATCTGGTCAAAATTTTCATCGACGAAGTGCCAGTGACAGGCATTCGGACTGATGTCGATGATTTGACGCATGTATTGGTGGCAGCCAGTGCGACGATCCCAATCTTCGGGTTTGAGGATTGGGAATATTCTGGCCTGGGTGAGATCCTGATCTACCCAAGCGCCTTCAATGAGGATTATCAGACTGATGGCACGGTCAGCAGAAATACCCTCGGGATGATCGGTGTGAATCATCTCAGTGGAGTGATGATTCTTTCCAAGCCTGACTTGATCTCAGGGTTTCAGAATCACAAGGATAAACGCAATGTGGGGATCCATGAATTTGCGCATCTCGTCGACAAAGCTGATGGTTCGGTGGATGGCTTGCCGAACACCGTCGCGGGTGATGTGGCTTCCCCATGGATCGGATGGGTAGCGGAAGAACTGAAACGTGACCCTCGTGCGCGGGAAGAGATTGATGACTACGCCTACACGAACGAGGCGGAATACTTTGCTGTTCTGAGTGAGTACTTTTTTGAAGCACCAGACCAACTGCAAAGGCGACATCCTGAGGTCTACGCCATGATGCGAAAAATGTACCATCAGGACACCAGAAGCTTTCTTTCAGCGGTGAAGCCACGAGTTCGTAAGGTAGGCAGAAACAGTCCCTGCCCCTGTGGTAATGGAAAAAAGTACAAGCATTGTTGTGCGCTTCGAACCAGACGTGGCATGAAGAAACGCGCCTAATCTGTCTCTACGTCAATGTTTGTAAATGCATCCTTGCTTCTGTGAAACAGAAACAATGGATAAAGAATCATGCCAATGATCAAAGTGATCAGACTGGCAACTCCTTGCAACGGATCGCTGATAGCAAAAAGGACAGCCAGGAACAGTGTGGCTGCAACGTAAATTCCAGCAGCGGTTTTCATCAGTGGTAAATTGAAGTCAGTGTCTTTTTTGGGTAATCGGAAAACCATGCTGATCGTCAAGGCGGAACACAACGAGAGCGTCAAACCCAAATAGCCGAGCAGGTACTGGATGGTGGAAACCAGAATTGCAGTAATGGCAAAGACTGCTTGAAACCAGATTGCTGCTGCAGGCGTTCTGGATCTGAATACGAAAAATCGAGGCAAAAAACCATCGTCTGCCATCTTCGCGTACACGCGTGGGCCTGTCATCACCATTGCAGACACTGATGTAAAAAGCGATAGGCAGATGATGATTCGAACGACGGTAGCAAAACTTGCACCACCAATCGCATTGGCGGCAGTGGCAGCGATCACGGAAATGTTGCTGTATTCGGTTGCCACCGCTGGTGCTGGCGCGTAGACGAAAATCGCATTCAACAGGATGTAAATCAACGTGACCAGACAAGTGCCACCAATCATTGCTCGCGGTACATTTCTGCCCGGGGACTTGATCTCGCTGGCAATGTAGATCGCGGCATTGAAACCTGCGTAACTTAAGGAGATGTATACCAGTTGTCTTGCAAACTCCAGATAACTTTGCGCGGTCGTTTTATCCGCAATTGCAGCAGGCGCACCCTGTGTTCCGCCTGCCCAACGGGAAAACTGCAAGATCGCATAGATAATGAAGCCCGTGATCAGCAGCATTTTTACAATCACAAAAACATCTTGAGCACGCGCAGCAGAACGGACTCCCACAGTATGCATGCATGCTGCTACCAGAATTGATCCGATGGCAAGGCAGCCATCCGGTAAGTCGATCGAAAGAAGCGGCGTGAGATAGGCTTCCAAACTGAGGGCCGCGAGCGCGATTGCGCCCGTGAATCCGGCCAGCAGGGATACCCAGCCTGCCATCAAACCAGCTACCGGGTGCAGTGTCTTGCTGAGAAACAGGTATTCACCGCCTGATTCCGTGAAGTGAGAGGCCAGAGATGAGTAACCAATCGCCCCGCAAATTGCGATGATGCCACCAACAATCCATGCGGCAACGACCAATCGGCTATCGCCCAGGTAGGCGAGTGTGAACCCGCTGGTGGTGTAGACCCCGGCCCCGATCATGCTGGCGGCGACCAACATCGTTGCTGAGGCGATATCCAGACATCGTTTAGGAGCAGCCAATCGATCAGTCCTGCAGATTATGAGAGCTTTGGCAAAGGATATGAATCGTATTTGAATCCCTGATCGTTTCGCACCACTCGGTCGAACGGATCAAGGCTGGCTGTTTACCTTGCAGCGTTGCGGATTCTTGTTGGATGGTATCCGATAGATCAGCAAGTCTGACTGGTTTCATTACCGGATTGCCGGTGAGGGATGTGGAGTGTGGCACAGTTGGGTTTGCTTCTATTCATTCCGCTTCAAGGTTACTGTCAGGGAATCAACTTTGACCGCTTCCTCATTGTCGCTAAAGTCGCCCTTGAAGCAGAGGCGTAAATACTTGGCTGGTCGCGATGGAGCAATCTTGCCACTGCCGAGTCGATGGAATTCAGGTTCATCTGCTTTGCGGAACAGAATTCGATAGGTTTCAAGGGATTGGTCAATCTCAAGTCGCAGTGCAACAGCATCCCCGAGGTCGCGATGCCGCAGCAGTATGGCAGGGGGAATCGATGTGCCTCGACCAGGTCCTTCCCCGTGAATTGAAATGTCACCGCTGGGCGTCCTTGCAAGTACCAATTGAGCCGATACTTTTGGGCGATCACGATCGCTGGTGAAACCAATCTGTATTTTTTCCTTGAGCCGGGTCCCGGCAAGTCGCAGCTCGCGTATTTCGATTTCAAGAGCAACCGTGGCCGCAGAGTCCTTCAGTGGAAGATAAGTGTCGATCACGTCATCGAGGTGTGATTTACTGATATTCAGGCAGCCAGCGCCATCACAGGTTGAGGAGGGCAGCTCGTTGGTCCACTGTTCTGTGTTGGGACCGTGAAAACCGGTTTCTGTCAGCTTTGTGTTTTCCGGATCATCAAAATCCCAGCGGGCCAGAGTACCACGGCTGTGTTCGGCAGGGCCTCCGCTGCGACGCTGATCAGCGATCCCAGTCCGTCCACCCGATTCCACATCGATGGCAATGGTATGCGCCGAACCCTGCTTGGGGCGATTACCAAGGGTGTGTCCCATGTTTGAGAGCTGGGAACGAATCCGTGAATGTGGTGGATTCTCGAGGTCCTCAAGGTCAAGTTGATCGGGGAACCATTGATGGTGCATTCTGGCACCAGCGACTGCTTGCACTGGCGCCAGGTCGAATTCGGCGACTCCCAGAACGATACCCAACACTGTATTGATGATGGTTCGACCACCGGGACTTCCCGTGATCAAAACCACTTTGCCATTTTTGGCGAGCATGGTGGGGGATTGAGAGCTGAGCATGCGTTTGCCCGGCGCGATTGTATTCGGTTTGGTACCAATACGCCCTGCCTCATTCGTTTCTCCCGGAAACCAGTTGAAGTCACCCATCTCGTTATTCAGTAGAAATCCGGCTCCCTTGACGACAATGCGTGAACCCCATGTCGCTTCCAGTGTGTATGTATTGCTGACTGCCATCCCATTTTCATCAATGATTGAAAAGTGGGTTGTATCCGGGCTCTCCTTGACCACATTGATTTCCGGGGTGATCGCTTCACTGGGAGTCGCCTTTTCAAGGTCAATCGTTTTGGCAACTTTCCGGGCATATTCCTTGCTTGTCAGGAATTCAGGAATCCGGGTGAAAGCCGGGTCGCCGAGATAACGGGCACGGTCAGCAAAAACCCGTTTGCAAGTTTCAGCAATCAGGTGGACGCATTGGGGATCATATCGGTCCCAGAGTTTCATGTTGAAATTCTCGATGATATTCAATGCTTCAATGATGCAGGTGCCTCCGGATGACGGGGGCGGAGCTCCCAGGACAGTGTAGTCGCGGAATTTACCCTTCATGGCCGGGCGGATTACCGCTTGATATTGCTCAAGGTCTTTGAGAGATATCTCACCATCACCGCGTTTCATTTCGTCGGTCAGTTGTTTGGCAATGATGCCTGTGTAAAAAGAATTCGGGCCCTGTTCAGCAATCAGCTTGAGTGTGGCGCCCAAGTCAGGCAGTACCAATTTGTCGCCGGCTTGCCAACTTGTTTTATCGCGTTTCCCGTAGACACGTAGGAGTTCAGAATACTTGGTGTTGGATTTGACAGATGAATTGTTCAAGATTGAATTCAGCGATCGCGCTAATGGCTGATCCACTGGAACACCTTTCAAGGCCAGTTCACTAGCCGGCATCACCAGTCTGCTCCATTCCAAAAGTCCATATTCGGCATGGGCCAAAGCGAGACCGCGTACAGTTCCCGGGACACCCACCGCTTTTTGGGTGAAGGTCGTGTCCGATCGTTTGAACGCATCCTTATGCATTGAAAGGGGAGCTGTTTCCCTGTAATCGATGCAGACCGGATTTTCTCCATTGGCCGGCCTGATAAGCATGAAACCACCACCACCAATGTTGCCGGCTTCTGGCCAGGAAACAGCAAGCGCAAATGCGGTTGCAACGGCTGCATCGACTGCGTTTCCACCATCCAGCAGAACGTCCCTCCCTATCTGGCTGGCCACAGTCGAGTCACTGACCACGACACCACCATCAGACTGAATGACCTTGACCCGGTCATTACTGATGGCCACTTGCATGGGATGGGTGATGCCGGTCAGCAGAAACAGGATGCTGAAAAACAGAATTTTCGTGCCCGTGTGCATGGTTAGAGTGGTGCTGATGTGAATTGGCAATTCTGTCTCCGGATGGTTGGCAAAGGTTGCACTGAGCGAACTGGCGATCAGTGGAGGATTTGCTGCTCAAGATGATACCGGCTGCGGAAGGTCTTGATTCTGGTCGCCAGTGTAAGGGGATCTGAAAGTCGCTGCTGATGTTTTTCAAGCGAGCAAGCCACGTATTTTTTCGCGAAAGACCGCAGGTTCGCAGCGAACAGGCGTCAGGTACGTGATTTCACGGAAGTTGTTTGTGGATATCGGAAAAAAATGCCTTTCCCACCCCCGCCCCAGTTTCACGCTGCGCTGTTACGATTTGGCCTGATTCAAATGTGGCGAAGAACGCCTGCCGGCCTGAACATTCATTGATGAAAGGATGATCGTGTCCCTTCCAGCTCCCAAGATCATTTACACGTACACCGACGAAGCTCCTGCCCTGGCGACTCATTCGCTGTTGCCCATCATCCGGGCGTATGCCGGGGCTGCGGGAATTGAGCTGGAATCAAAAGACATTTCGTTGGCTGGTCGCATTCTTGCGAATTTCCCTGAGAACCTGGCGGATAACCAGCGGCAGGCCGATGCCTTGGCCGAGTTGGGAGTGCTCGCAAAGACTCCTGAGGCCAACATCATCAAGCTGCCCAACATCAGTGCCTCCATTCCTCAGTTGACGGCCGCCATTGAGGAGTTGCAGCAACATGGGTTCAGTGTGCCCGATTTTCCTGAGGAACCAGAAACGGAACAGGACAGGGACATCCGTTCACGCTACGCAAAAATTTTGGGTAGCGCGGTCAATCCAGTGCTTCGAGAGGGCAATTCTGATCGCCGAGTCGCTGGACCCGTGAAAGAATATGCCCGCAGCCATCCACATTCGATGGGGCAGTGGTCTGCCGATTCCAAGTCGCATGTCGCCCACATGCACCAGGGTGATTTTTTCGGTAGTGAGCAGTCCTGCGTGATGCAGCAGGCAGGGACGGTCAGTATCGAACTCGAATCAGTTGATGGAGAAAAAACCGTTCTGAAAAGCGGATTGTCTTTACAGGCGAAAGAAATCATTGACGCTTCTGTGATGAGTCGGCAAGCGTTGCGGGAATTCCTCGCCAGCGAAATCGATGATGCGCTGCAGAATGGCGTTTTGTTATCTCTGCACCTCAAAGCAACGATGATGAAAGTTTCGGATCCGATCATCTTCGGACATGCTGTGCAGGTTTACTACGGGGAAGTATTCGAAAAACATGCTGCAGTGTTCCAGCAGTTGGGCATCGAAGCCAGTAATGGGATGGGGGACGTCTACAGCAAGATTCAGGAGTTGCCAGAGGATCAACAGGAGAAGATCAAAGCAGATATCGATGCTGTCCATGAAAGTCGCCCACCCCTCGCGATGGTCGATTCAGATAAGGGGATTACCAACCTGCATGTGCCAAGTGACATCATCATTGACGCGTCGATGCCGGCGGCGATCCGTGCATCAGGGAAGATGTGGGGGCCTGATGGAAAGTTGCACGACACCAAAGCAATCATTCCGGATCGGTGCTATGCAGGGGTCTATCAGGCGACAATCGATTTTTGCAAGCAGCATGGTGCGTTCGATGTGACCACAATGGGGAGTGTATCCAATGTCGGCTTGATGGCGCAGAAGGCGGAGGAATACGGTTCGCATGACAAGACATTTGAAATCGCGAATGCCGGTGTTGTGCGGGTCCTCGATGCCGATGGAAATATTTTGATGGAGCATGCTGTACAGGAAGGTGACATCTGGCGCATGTGCCAGACCAAAGATGCTCCAATCCAGGACTGGATCCGGCTCGCGGTTTCAAGAGCTCGGGCGACAGGTGCCGCTGCAATCTTCTGGTTGAACGAACAGCGGGCGCATGATGCGAATCTGATTCAGAAGGTGCATGAGTATTTACCGAATCATGATGTCACAGGATTGAACATAGAAATCATGTCACCGGTGGATGCTGCGACACATGCATGCCAAAGAGCAAAAGATGGCCTGGACACCATCTCAGTCACAGGCAACGTATTGCGGGATTACCTCACGGATCTCTTTCCGATTCTGGAACTGGGTACAAGTGCAAAGATGTTGTCAATCGTCCCGCTGTTGGCCGGTGGTGGCCTGTTTGAGACAGGAGCTGGCGGTTCAGCACCCAAGCATGTTCAGCAGTTTGTGGAGGAAGGACATCTGCGCTGGGATTCGCTCGGCGAGTTTCTCGCGCTCGCTGTTTCATTGGAAGACCTTGGCAACAAGACTGGGCATCAAGCTGCTCTAGTATTGGCAAAAACACTTGATCAGGCGACCAGTCGATTGCTGGACAATGACCGGTCACCAAGTCGGAAGGTTCATGAACTGGATAACCGTGGCAGCCATTTCTACCTCGCACTGTACTGGGCGGAGGCACTCGCAGAGCAAAGTGAGGATTCGGCTTTGCAGCAGCGATTCAAACCACTGGCTGAAACCTTGAGCGATGCGGAAGAAACCATTGTTCAAGAACTCAATGCAGCTCAGGGGGCTCCGGTTGATATTGGTGGTTATTATCAACCAGATCATTCGAAAGCTTCTCAAGCAATGCGACCCAGCGAAACATTCAATCAGGCGCTCGAATTGCTGAATTGAGCGTTAACTGATCAAACCCGTTAAGATGGGAACCTGCGGATCCAGCTTCAATGCCGGTCTGCTTTCTCACCACAAAGGATTTGAATTCAGGGCCAGGTGATTCATGCGCCATGCAATTGTGTTGACCAGTTTGATGTGGCTTGGTAGCAGCGTTTTGAGCGAGCAATCCCAAGCCATGGAAGACGTAGCTTCCGATTGGCGTGTCGCTGCCGGGGCCGTTGTGATTACCCCCGATGAAGACATCTGGATGGGTGGGTATGCAGCCCGGGATGAACCAGCTGACGGAAAAATCCATGATCTTTTCGCCAAGGTGCTCGTGGTCGAAGATCGCCACGGGGAACGCCTTGTGATTGTCACCACTGATCTGCTGGGAATTACAGGAGAATTACGCGCTGCTGTTGAATTGCAGGTCAAGCAGTATGGTGTTGATCGCAAAAACTTGTTGATGAATGCTTCGCATACCCATTGTGGACCTGAGTTGCGTAGTGAGCGATTGCTGCGTATGGGAATTGATTCGCGTTTTGCTGCGTTGTCACGACATTATGTGCGTTGGATTTCTGAGCGAATTGCCAGACTCGTCGGTGAGGTTGTCAGTCGGGTCGAGCCTGCCCGTTTGATCTACAGTCATGCGAGAGCTGGCTTTGCCATGAATCGACGGTTACCAACCGGGAAAGGCTTTATCAATAGTCCGAATCCTGATGGTGTGACTGATCATCAGGTACCCGTACTTCGAGTGGAAAATGACGCCGGCGAAATCAAGGCGGTTCTGTTTGGATACGCATGCCACGCTACCACACTCAGTTTTCAACAGTTTTGTGGAGACTATCCCGCATTCGCCCAGCAGTTTGTCGAGGATGCCCATCCGGGCGCAATCGCCATGTTCATGAACGGTTGCTCGGCTGATCAGAATCCTTATCCCCGTCGTACACTCGATCTTGCAAAGCAGCATGGTCGCGCACTGGCAAACGGTGTCGAAACGGCATTGATGACAAAAAAACACATCGAGTTGACCGGAACACTCGGTTTGGCATTTCAGCATGTTGCACTGCGTTTCGCTGATCCGCCATCCAGGGCAGACCTCGATCAACAGCTTCAGTCAGGTAACAGGTATATCCGTATCCACGCTCAAAGCTTGATTGATGAACTGGATTCTGCTGGTCACATCGAAACCGAATTCAACCACTTCCCAGTACAGGTTGTCAGCCTGGGAAGGGAATTGATACTCGTTGGGATCTGTGGTGAAGCGGTGGTTGATTATTCATTGAGATGCAAAAAAGAATTGTCTCGTGGGCCGGGAACCGGCGTCTGGGTCGCCGGTTATTGCAATGATGTATTTGGATATCTTCCCAGTGAACGTGTGTTGCAGGAGGGTGGTTACGAGGGAGGCGATGCCATGCGATACACAAAATTTCCTGGACCGTTTCACAGTTCTGTTGAATCCAGAATCATGAATTCCATTCACCAGCTTGCAAATGAAGTCGCCCCGAAATAGCAGTTTCAAGTAAACGTCGAGTCAATCAGATTGTGTCCGAAGCGTCGCGATCTCAGGCAGATGTCGAGATCTGCTACCAGTTACCCTGTTGGTTTTGTTGATACGGAGAGAGTCATGAATATGGAAAAAAATGATGACGAAGTGCCATCAGAACGGCCTGTCTCGCCGTCGACGCCGGCACCGGGAATCTCCGAGCCTCTTGTGGTGCCGGGTGACGTGCCGGCGTTTCCGTGCATCATTCACCTGACAAGCGACGGTGGAGTCTATCGTGGCCGGGTCGCGAATCTGGCCGGTATCGAAGCTGTGGGAAACAGCGAACGGGAACTACTCGGGAAGATCGTTCCTCTTTTCAAGCAGACCGTTGCAGAGTTTCACCAGCGAGGAGAATCGATTCCTTGGGTCAAGCCTGTGCCAGAGCCGGAAAACGGTGAATGCAAAAGGTTCATTCCCGTGCACCTCTAATGCCATCGCTCTGGCATTGAATTTTCTGATCCAGCGCATCTCACTGTGAATTTGTGATTCGTTTCCACGACCACAGCAGCTTTGACGCGGTCCACTGAAGATGTGGTTTTCCGTGAATCGTTGGGAAATCGTGGAACTTTTTGAGTCAACTGCGGATGTTTCCGCTTCTCTCCGCGTTTCTGGGTGACAGCCAGGATCATTCGTATTTTCATCACCTTGGCTGAAACACGGTTCATGGTTCAAGGTCCAATGCAAAATCAATCTCTTACCGCAGTGTCTGTCGACGGAAATGACAGTGATTCACAGCTCATCGCCGCTGCTTTGTCAGGTGATCAGGCTGCTTACACAAAGCTTGTCCATCGATATCAGGGACGGTTGACATCCGCGATTCAAAACAGGGTCGAATGCTCCGGCATCGTGGACGACATTGTCCAGGACGCATTCATGCGGGCGTTTGTTAATCTTCACTCGTTTCGAAGTGAAAGTGGTTTTTACACCTGGCTTTACAGAATCGCCTTGAATTCCCGGCGTTATTATACGCGAGGCAGAGATCGAGTTGGTTCGCTGGATGAAATCCACGAGGCATGCCAGCCGCTCAGTAAATCGCCTTGTTTCGACAGCAAGCAGGACCCACTGTCCTGCCTGGAGAGAAGTGAGGACTGTCAGGCTGTCACTTCAGCAATGCAACGTCTCGAAAATCATCATCGGGAGATTCTGAGGCTGCGGGAATTGGAAGGATTTGAATATCGGCGGATTGCAGATGTTCTTCATTTGACGATGGGTACCGTTCGTAGTCGGATCAGTCGGGCAAGAGCGCAATTGCGTAAAGAACTTGTCAGCTACTGGAATGCCAAACCTGTGGAATTGGGTTATCAATTGGCTGGAGCAGTTACACACGATCAGACGTGCCTCATGCCCGGTGTGTAAAATCTTCGAATCTGCTTTTCAACGATCAGCCGCGTGCCTGACCGTACGGTTTCTCGATCTGGAGACTCCTGAAAGCAGATCATGATGGACATCGTCTCGAGAATTCTGTTTGGCCGATCAATGATTCTTGTCTGAACCACAAAGCACTGCTTTTTGGAAACGGGCCCACTGACCACGATTGATTTGGTTCACTGTTGCCGACTCGGCAGCAGTCATTTCGGGTAGGCGCAGGCCCACACTGGGTGTTTTCAGATGCTGGGTTTCCGGAGGTGGGCACTCATGCAGTCATTCTGATGCTGGAGTTGTCCATTATCATGACATGATGGTCAGTGGAAATATGGCCACGATGCCGCGCGATTGTCAAAACGCCCTGTGCGTCAGGATGACCGTTCATCACTGAATCAATTGATCAGAATTGTCTGGCTCTTCACTGTTCCCCTGCGAGTGATGGCTTTGGTCATCATGGAGTAGCTTTTTCGCATTCGGCAGAATGCTTCTTGATCAGGTCGGGGAAATGATGGATAAGAAGACTCATGTGATTGAAAAAGGGGTGTGTTGTGGAAAATCTGGGTAGAGAATCAGGTTGCGGGCCGAAGGAAGACGGGGAACTTGATGTCAAACGTTGATTTGAGAAGGTTTTTTTGTCTGCAATTCCCGTGTTGGAGGGTGTTCCTCTGGATGTGGATTTTTGCATGGGGAATTCTCGTTGGTACGGCTGCGAGCCAACTTGATGCCCAGCAAACAACACCATCAGAGGCGAACACGGCAGCAAATCCAGTATCGACCGACGGAAAGACAACGCCAGCGACAGGATCAGACGATGCTGCTGGAAGCAGCACCAGTCAGTTTGATGTGACGCTTTCCGGAGTCGAGAAGGAATGGGCTTCCATCGAGGCGAGCTCTGGTATCGATGATCCCGTCAAAGAGGCCTTGCGACCGATCTATCGGCAGGCCATTGAAAAACTCAAGCAGGTCGAGGTCACAAAACAGCAGGAAGCGGATTATCGTGACGCGATCATCTCAGCCCCTGAAGCAATTGGAGAGCTGACACGGGAACTCCAGACGCTACCCGATGCGGAGACTGCAGCAGTCGCTGATGCGGAAATCGCGGTGGAAGACTTGCAAAAGGTGCTTTCAAAACGAAGGGAAGTTCTTTCGGAGTACCGTGAGAATCTGTCAAAGATATCCAGTGAGTTGACTCGCTTGAGGCTCAGACGTGACGAAATTACCGTTCGCGTCGCAAGTATCAAAACAGAAGTGACAAAACTGCGTGCCGATCTGAACAGTCCCGGCATGGCTATCAACACGTCACCACGCCGCATCGCAGACCGCACACTTCTGAGTTCCACGCTGGCCTTGTTGGATGCAGAAAGCCAAATGCTCGATGCAGAAAAGGCAAGTCAGGATGACCGTGAACAGTTGGCAACCGTCAAGGAAAAGCTTCTGAATCGCAGGATTGCCGATGCCGAGGCTCTGATTGACAGATTGCAAACACGGTGGGCTGAAAACAAAAGCAAAGAGTCCATCGAGCTGACAGTCCGTGTCACCAATGAAATCCGTGCTGCACGTTCACAATCACTTTCGCCGGCTGCACGAAGTGATCTGGATCAGCTGATTGAGGATGTGGAGGCGTTGCTTCGTGAGTACACCGACACCGTTGGCCTGTCAAAAAAGGTGTTGGCTTCGCAGGTCGCAGCGACTCAGCGTTCAGATGGTCTGGAACAGGAGTATTCCCAGTTGCAGACGCAAGTTGAAATGCGTGATGGTGGAAGAGCGCTGGCACAGGTTCTATTCGATCTTCAGGACCAATTGTTGAACCCCATCAGTGATGACGTATTCAATTCGGCGAAGTTTCCGACGGTTGATGATCTGAGGCTTCGCAACCTTAAAATTGAGCGGGCTTTGCGGAATCATACGAGTACCCAGATGCAGAGGTTCCCCGGTTTGTCATCCGAAGCCGAACCGTTGCTGGATGCCGAAAAGGAGTTACTTGACAGGTTGAGCAAGGAATACCGCGACCTGTTACCAGTCTTGTCTGCACTCGACGTTGCCGATGACCTGTATTTGCAGCGGGTGGATGAGGTTCGTGACTATATCGCTGAGCAGTTGTTCTGGATTCGCAGTGCAGCACCAGTGACCGTATCGAGTTTCGGTGAAATCCCCAGTGGAATGGCATGGCTGTTTGATGCTGATCACTGGCGGGAATTTGCGAGGAATCTGTTTTTGTTGATGACCAGGTTCCCTGCTCGTTGTCTGGTTTTATTGATTGCTGTTGTCACGCTGTGCATCACACGCCCGTGGATCATCGCTGCATTGACTCGAGTTGGTCAGGGGACCAGAAGGATTTCCACGGATCGATATAAGCTGACCTGGCAGGCGTTTGGGTTGACGTTGTTATTGGCGTTGCCGATTCCTCTGGTTCTGTTTTTTCTGGCCTGGGGAACACAGCAGGCGGAAGATCCCAGTGCATGGTTGCGCGGGATGGGGTCCGGTTTGAACAATGCAATCTGGGTTGTTTTGGTTTTGGAATTTGCTGGAGCGGCAAGCCGGCCGGGTGGGCTGGGAATCGTGCATTTTGATGCGAAAGCGAAAACCATGCGGTTGCTACGAAAGGTGGTTTTCCGCCTGGGGATCGTTTATGTGCCGGCTCAGGTGTTGGCTGCGAGTACGTTGTACGGCGATGCATCACAGTATTCCGGCAGCGTCGGACGTTGTTTCTTCATTTGCGCCCACGTTTGGGTGATCCTGTTGGTAATCAGGATGTTCAAGTCTTCGCAAGGATTGTTGGCATCGTCGGAAGAAAAGGAAAATCAGGGTGGTCGCAGAAAACTGCAATATTTTCTGTTCGCTCTGACTTCGATCGTTCCGTCAGCGCTGATCGTTTTGGCCTGGCAGGGTTATCTGATCACAGCAATTGAACTCAGTCTGAATTTCGTTGCCACTCTGGCAGTGATGAGTCTGGGCGAATTGGGATATTGGATGGCTTTGCGATGGTTCGCATTGAAGAAACGTCAGTTGGCATTGTCAGAGAGACTCGAGAATTGGCGCAATCGCCGAAATGCTGAACAGGATTCCGAATCAGACGGAGAAACGCTTACGCTCGAGAACGAGCTTGAAACAGAACTTGATCTGGACGTGATCGGTGAACAGACACGCCGAATGATGCAATACCTGTTTTCGATCATGACACTCGTTGCCATTTTTGGATTCTGGTCCGGCACGATTCCACTGATCGCGGTCCTCGATGCAGTTCCTGTATTTGGAGATCTGACTCTGCTGGGGTTAACCCAATCGGTTGTGATCCTGGCTCTTCTGACCATTGCTGTCAAGAATCTTCCGGGTGTTCTGGAGTTGGCTGTCCTGCGTACGACAAACATCGAGTCGGGTACGAGGTACGCGATCGTTACTTTGTGTCGTTACGTCCTGCTGGCAGTCGGATTCGCAGCGGTGGCGAGGGTGCTGGAAATTGACTGGAGTAGATATGCATGGATCGCTGCCGGTCTGAGTGTCGGACTTGGATTTGGCATGCAGGAAGTGGTGACGAATTTTGTCTGTGGGATCATCCTGCTGTTTGAAAGGCCGATCAGGGTAGGTGACGTAGTGACGGTTGATGGCACCACAGGCACTGTGACTCGAATTCGAATGCGTGCGACCACCATCACGAATTGGGACCGTCAGGAACTTGTCGTGCCAAACAAAACTCTCGTCACCAGTACGTTCCTCAATTGGACTCTGTCAGGAACCATTAGCAGGATCGTGATCAATGTGGGAGCGGCCTATGGATCTGATACCGATCAAGCACTTGAAATACTGCTCTCAGTGGCTGGGGACCATCCCGCAATCATGGAGGACCCCAGGCCTTTGGCAACGTTTGAGGAATTTGCCGACAGTTCCTTGAATCTGTGCCTGCGAGCATATGTACCTGATCTTGATAGCCGATTGAAAACGATCACGGAGTTGCACACTGAAATTGATCGAAGGTTTGCAGAAGCCGGTATCGAAATAGCCTTCCCACAGCAGGATATCCATCTGCGAAGCAGTGTGAATTACCAACCGTCTCAGACAGATTCATTCATGTCAAAAACGGAAGAGGCATGATGAATGACCAAGCTGGTTGTGATGATCGCCAGTTGTCATTATCAAGCGGGAATGGAAAAGTGGCAGAAGACAGTCAACTTCGGGAAGCGTATCGCCATCCATTTCGCAAAGGGCCGAAACTGTGTTGAATTATCTGTACCATCCGACCACGGTAACGTGGAGCATCCATCTGGTCTTGGCTTTTCTTTTGAGCCTGCGTGTGATCATGAAAAGGCCAGCCACGGGAGTTGCTCTGGCATGGTTGTTGGTCATCAATGCACTTCCCATTGTCGGTGAACTGGTTTATCTGCTCATCGGCGAAAGGCGGATCAGCTGGTCAAGGCAGGCTGGACTCAGGCAAATGCGATCGGATTTTGCCGAGGCAATTGAATTAGCTGGGCAGAAAGGAATGCTCACTGTCGACTGGAAAAAAAATGGTGAGCTTGCCAGAAGCATGGGCGAGCTGGGGTGGAATCTGGTTGGAAGTCCGACGGTGCATGGCAGCAACTATGAGTTGTTGGGTGACACAGAGGAAATTCTGCAGAGAATCGCCAACGACATCGATGAAGCGAAACAAAGTGTTTTGATGGAGTTCTATATCTGGAACCGCGGGGGCCTGGCAGACGAAGTGCTTGCTGCAGTTATCCGTGCTCAGAAACGCGGTGTAAATTGTTGTTTGTTGATTGACGCCTTGGGGGCGCGGCCCTGGTGGAAGACCAGTCAGCCAGCGGAGCTGAGGGCAGCAGGAGTGGAATTGCGACCAGCTTTGCCCGTGGGGTTATTCCGGACGCTTATCGGTCGAACTGATTTACGGCTCCATCGGAAAATTGTTGTCATCGATGGTGAAGTTTCGTGGACCGGAAGCATGAATCTGGTTGACCCCAGATTTTTCAAGCAGGACAGCGGAGTGGGCGAGTGGGTGGATGCGATGGTCCGGCTTCAAGGTTCGGTCGTTTCGCCCCTTGCTGCGACCATGATCGGGGATTGGATGCTCGAGGGAGATGATTCGCTGGCAGAACTGATCAGTCGACACCAATTGCATCTTACGGACGTAGGTGGCACGGCCGATATTCAGGTGATTCCTTCGGGACCCGGAGAATCAAATGACTGTCTGTTGCAGATGATTTTGACGATGATCAATGGTGCTCGCGAGGAGGTTGTTCTGACCACGCCTTACCTCGTGCCTGATGAATCCCTCTTGAGAGCCATTCGGGGTGCATCAGCGAGAGGGGTCAAGGTCAGAGTGATCGTTCCCCAAAAGGTAGATTCCATCATGACCCGGTACGCGAGCAGATCTTATTATGAGGATTTGTTGAGCAGTGGTGTGGAATTGTATCTGTACCGGGATGGCTTGCTTCATACCAAATCGATCACGGTGGACGGTCGCGTTTCAATGTTTGGAACAGTCAATTTCGATATGCGCAGTTTATGGCTGAACTACGAGGTTGCTTTGTTCGTTTATGACGACGGATTTGGTGAGAAACTGCGTGAACTTCAGCAAGCATATCTTGATCAGTCCGATCAGGTTGAGCATGACCAGTGGTCTGGGCGGTCATTTGGGAACCAACTGCTTGAAAATACACTGCGTCTGGTCAGTCCACTTCTCTGATTCCGAAGCCGACCGGCTCATCCGGTTTTCAATTTGATGATTGAAGTGAAATTTGGATCAGAAAGCATTTCGATCCTTTTCTTGGGTCTTCATCCTGTTACAGTTTGCCGTGAGGAAGGGCTCAAAAAAATCAACCGACAGATTGAATTCAGGAATCAGAGAAAATGGGACTGCACGAAAAAGATTCGATTCGCGAACAGCTTGATGATGATGTGTATGCCGCAATCGACCATGCCGTGACCATTCCCAAGTATCGTTTTCCCTCCGATGAGCAGAATCCCCGTAATGTGTATTCCATCGTCCATGACGAGTTGATGCTGGATGGTAATTCGAGACAGAATCTGGCGACATTCTGTCAGACATGGATGGAACCAGAGGTGCACCAGCTCATGGATGAGTGCATCGACAAGAATATGGTCGATAAGGATGAGTATCCGCAAACAGCCGAAATCGAAGCAAGATGCGTGCATATGCTCGGTGATTTATGGAATTCTCCTGCCAAGGAAAATGCTGTTGGTTGTTCAACTACCGGATCGAGCGAAGCGGTGATGTTGGGTGGCATGGCGATGAAGCGTCGCTGGGAAGCTTCACGGAAGGCAGCCGGAAAGCCGACTGATAAGCCGAACCTCATTACTGGGCCCGTGCAGGTGTGTTGGCACAAGTTTGCCCGGTACTGGGATGTTGAACTTCGCGAAATCCCAATGGAGAACGATCGACTCCTGATGACACCTGAGGAAGTGCTCAAACGTTGTGATGAAAATACGATTGGTGTTGTACCAACTCTGGGGGTTACTTTTACCTGCCAATACGAGCCAGTCAAAGATGTTGCCGAGGCACTCGATCAGTTGCAGTCCGAGACTGGATTGGACATCCCAATCCACGTTGACGGTGCGAGTGGTGGTTTCCTTGCTCCGTTCTGTTCGCCTGATCTTGAATGGGATTTTCGCTTGCCACGAGTGCGATCCATCAATTCCTCGGGTCACAAATTCGGACTTGCACCGCTCGGTGTGGGTTGGGTGATGTGGCGTGATGCTGGAGATCTGCCAGAGGAACTTGTTTTCTGGGTGAACTACCTCGGCGGCAATATGCGTGATATCGCCCTGAACTTTTCACGTCCCGGAGGTCAGGTTGTCTGTCAATACTACAACTTCCTTCGATTGGGTCGCGAAGGTTATCGCAAGATTCATGGTGCCTGCTATGCGACCGCACAGTTTCTTGCCGAGCAGCTCGCAAAAGTTGATCTGTTTGAAATCCTGTATGATGGAGACACCGATCAGGGAATACCGGCACTCTGTTGGAAACTGAAGGATGGTGTTGATCCTGGATTCACACTTTATGATTTAGCTGATCGACTTCGTGCACGTGGTTGGCAGGTGCCAGCGTACTCGTTGCCTGCAAATCGTCAGGATCTCGTCATTCAGCGCATTCTTGTGCGACACGGCGTCAGTCGCGATTTGGGAACCTTGCTGCTCAAGGATATGATGGAGGCGATCGAACATCTGAAAAAGCATCCGGTTTCGACACCGCTATCATCGACAGAAGCGTCCGGATTCCATCATTAGTATCATGGTGCCCGTTTCTCTCACATGTGATTTTCATGCGGTTTCACTTTGTCCGTGGGGCAGGTGACCTGTGGTTTGAACACATGTGATCCTCGCGTCGGGTACTTCTGGGTAGACAACGCTTTTCAGATGATTTGAAGTGTCTGGCCTGTAGCAGCAGAAGTCAGGGAATCAGTTTTATTCCCCGATGGGATACTCAAGCAGAGCGGAATCAAGAAGATATTCAGGTCCACACGGATCACGCTCCAAAACCCCAGTTTCCGTGGAAAAACAAGTGAATACTCCAGTCCATAAAGATGTCAAATTGCCGGCTACTTGGGATGTTCCCGAGGAGTTCCGCAATCGTCTTGGCAAGCACATTGGCCGGCAACGCTCGATGTGTGAGGACGGTCATATCCTGCTGGTACTTCATGCTCCTCCCCTGCCCGATGAGGATCGGCGGCACGGGCGGTTTTTCTGGCGGAAATCCGATGGTACCTGGGTCAGCGATCAACTTGGTGATGGACCGGGTGCCGTCATGAAGCACCTGAAAGAATATGACCAGCGTTTGGATGAACTCGAGAACATGGAGGATGATGCCAAACAGGCCGAGGATCATTTCATCATCCTTGAGTCGCTATCGCCGCTTCACCGTACCATCAGGAACATGCACGCTGTCATGCAGGATCTGCGAAAGCGGTTTCCTGAGGTGCGCGAATTGATCAACATGCGTGACCAGGCATACGATCTTGAGCGGACAGCTGAGTTGTTGGCAGCGGCAACGAAAAACTCACTCGAGTATAAAATTGCACGGAGCGCTGAAGAACAGGCTGCGGCGAGTGATCGTATGGCCGTCTCCGCGCATCGCCTCAATATGCTGGTTGCTTTCTTTTTTCCACTGGCAACCATCACGACTGTTTTTGGAATGGAAATACGCAGCGGACTGGAAAAACTTCCACAGCCCCAAACCTTCTTTGCCGTGATCGCCATTGGCTTGTTGATGGGAGCCTTTTTGATGTTCTATGTTCGGGTCACGAACAGAGACAGTTGACTGGCTTCGGCGACCTGTTGTCCGGGTGCACCGTATCGATGCCGTTGAACTCCAGTCGTTGAAACCTGCTGTTCATTGGCCATCACGTGAACGATCCTCTGCCAAATTGCGATAAAGCCGTGCGCAGATCAAGTCATGGTGCATGTTTTTGGAACGCAGAAGGTGCAGATCAAATTGATCCAGTATTTCCGTCATGTTGACAAGGCGGCGATTTGGCAAGTCGGTTTGCCAGCGAAAAAACTGATGCATCAGAGTCAGGTACAGTTTTCCCCGAAGACGTTTCCAGCCTCTTTCGGGTTCCTGGAAATCAACAAAATAGAAATGGCCGCCGGGTCGCAGGGCATTTATCCAGTCTGGTAAATGTGCCGCAAGTTCTTGCCGGGTAAAACAGTCCAGAAAAAATGCGGCAACAACCAGATCAAATTTCTGGTCAGAACCATTCCACGTTTTCGCATCCCGGTGCAGCCACGTCACATTCTTCCGTGACGGGTGATCCGCAAGACGCTTCTGTTGGAGTTCCAGCATGCGTTCGCTCTGGTCGACACTTGTTATCTGACATGTGGTCTGTGATGTCAGTAGTGCTTCGAGAAGTTGTCCATTACCGTCACCCAGTACCAACGCAGATTCACAAGTGGGTATTGCATCGAGCAGGACTGTTCTGGCGTCCTTCAGCCTTTCACCAAACATCATTTTTTCAAGAAGATGATAATGATTGGCCAGTCGGTCGTATCCATGGCAGAAATGATTGACCATGTTTCTATTCACCCATTACATGTCGCCACGACGATGAAGACCGTGGGTGGGAAAAAGAGCGACAGGTCGGTGAATAGAACTCGAAGTTCCGGTAACGTGGCGGGCATGTCTTCGGATGCAGGTAATTGATTTTCAGCAACTTTTTGAAAGGCAATTCGTGTTCCTGTCAGCAAAACTCCAGACAGGCACAAGATGCTGGCTAGCAGACACGCTGCGATGAATGGTGGAATCAGAGCCCAGTTGAGCAGCACGACTGTAAGAACAACTTCTAGAAGGAGTGCGAAGAGAACCGGTTGCAAGCTGACCGGTTGCCATGAGGTCCACGAGGAAAAAGATTGCGCCGCATCGAATCGTCGTTCCCAGTAAGCAATGGTTGCGCAATTGATCGAAAACAGAAATCCCACCAAAATCGTCGAAAGCAGTAGTGGGTAAATGGATGGTTCTACGAGCGTTGCCCAACAAGTCAGTGTGATTCCAAAAGCAAACAGAAAACCAGCTTGGATTTCTTTCGGTAGTCGTCGTTTCCAATGACCCAACTGGATTCCGGCGATGTAGAGGATGACGAGCGTGAGGCACCCCAGTCCCCATTGGAGTTGAGCTCCATCGGCAAAAAAAATGATCAAGGTTGCATCGATTGCCAACGCCAGAATCCAGATGATTGAAAGTTGTTGGCGGAACTGGTGATGGAACTTGTGCCGGAAGGTATGCGGCTTGTCCGTTTGCAAACGCCGCGAGTCGAGAATGCGGTCAACGGTGTAAGCAAGCCAAATGGAAAGCCCGATGATCAGGCTTTCTGCCCACGTGGGATAACGATTGCAGAATTGCATCGTAAAGACGGCTTGCCATGCCAGGCCAACGGTGACGGCATCCAGCGAGCAAAGGTTGATCAGATGCCACCAATGCACAGAAGCCCAGGTAGTTGTCATCACCGGTTCTGTGGAAGCAGTTGGAGAGACAAATGCTTGGGCTTCGGTTTTTTCAACTTGGGAAAACATTGAAATGAGGCTTAGCTGTCTGTCAGAGTAGTCATGTACCCCGAATGATTGTTGTTTGCACAACGCTGCGTGCAGGTATCCCGACCAAAGGCCAGTTGGTAGCACTGTTTTCAGCTATCTGGAAAACAGTCTTACCAAATGCGTGGCAGGTGAAGAAGAGCCCGTCAAAAAGGCCTGGCCGAACAGAAATGGATGAGAGAAACCGTTAACGGCCAGTGCTCAAACGCCAGCTGAAAGTAAAGCGTCGGAAATGTGCGGCAGATCGATGGTTTCGTCTCAGCTGCTGCGGTGTCATTCAGTTGAGGTAGATGGGCGAACGATAGAACGTGCAGACGACCAAACGGCACTCATACAAAACACCATCCCGGCCCTGTCACCTTTCGGCAGCTACCGAAAGGCAGACTGAAATCAATGGTTTCCCTACCTAATTCAGGCCAGACATGGAGGCATTGTTTGCAATG
>JAAXJB010000010.1:0-33814 GCA_012270065.1 Rubripirellula sp.
ATACAACCCCCTCCTTATGACATCCGTTTTGATCCTCACACAGTTTTTCTTTTGAACCTGACTCCACCACCGAGTCGCCCCCCCAACGTTGTCAACACTGAATCTCGACCCGTCTCACTTGGCACGCCAGCTGGACAGCGGCGTTTTGGGAGACACCTGCCATGGGTCAGACGACATGGCATTCACCCAAAACAGAAGCCACGATGTTCAGGGCATGAAGGTCAAGAGCTGGATATTTTCGGGGCAGGTCGGCCGAAATGGAAACCCTGTGCGAGTTCAAACCCGACCTCAAGACACATTTCGGCCTCCGCCTCAGTTTCAATTCCCTCAGCGAGCGGCGCGATACCAAAGTCACGCACCATGGCAACGAGAGTTTTCACCATCGTGATGTGCTTTTCTGAACTTTGGTCGATATCCCGGACCAACGACAGGTCGAACTTGAGAATATCAGGCGGAACCTCAATCAGGTCCAGAATCCGTGCTTGGCCAGCCCCGAAATCATCGTAGGCAAGAGCAATCTGCAGATCCTTCAATCGAGCCTGGAGTACAGCCATGGCAGGCAGGTCAGTAACCGCCGCTTCATGAATCTCGAGCATCATCGCCTGATTCGGATCAGCGTCCCGAAGCACCTGCAGGGATTGCAGTAACTCCTCTTCCTGCAATTCTGTCGGGTGAGTATTAAGAAACAGGATCTGATCTCTGGAAATATTCGATGCGTGGTTCAGTCCAGCCGTGCGACAGGCAATGCTCAATGCATCAGAGAGCCCCAGTTTTTCAGCGAGTGCAAACATCTGCGAGGGCTTGGAAAGTTCTGGGTTGTCACTCCTTGCGAGGACCTCGTAGCCGACGATTTCACGATCGCCAAGTTTGACAACTGGCTGATAGTGCGGCACCAATCCTGTTCCGTTGATCAAGTCCTCGAGCGCCACAAGCTGGGACGGAAGGCAACTGAAATCTTTGGTTTCAACAATCTGTGTGATACTTTCATCGCGTGCCAGAACGCGAAACTCGGAAGCTCCAAGCTGGACAATGTCGCCGACCTGCAGGACGATTTCACCAGTGATCCGATCACCATTGACAATCGTCCCATTGGTGCTGTCGAGATCACGCAGGATCAAATCACTGTTTTTGGAAATCCTGAACTCGGCATGACGCCCCGAAACGGTTGCCCACATCAACTGGAGGTCACAACCAAAACGCCTTCCGACCGTGAAGCCCGACCGGTTGATCTGGACTTCCCGGAACTTCTGGCCATCGGCAATTGAGCCATACAAGTACCATTCCCTGTTTTCCAGGGCATGTGTCTCTGAAATGCTAACGTCGGACTTGGATGACATGCGACCGCATGAAGCTGGCGGAAAAGACGACCAAAGGCGGGATTCCAAACACCAAAAATGTGCACTCCGAGTGCGCTGGCAAGTTAAAGCCCCGTGGAACTATATGATCCTGTTTCATGTGAGGCATCGCGAATCATGCGAGCTACTCCAAAACCCCCCCGTTAAGCAGTCAAGCAACGGAACAAATTGTAAAAAACGGATCAGTGGTACAACCCGCATGAACGAACCACCCCTAATGGCTGTACACTGAACCACAGAGTGCATACTCAGCCATGCCCAAGCTGAGTACACAAGCCAAGAAACAAAGGTAGGCCGGAAACACGAAGTTCTAGGGCCAACCCGCTCGAAGGCATCGCCGCTCCAAGGCACTGCCGCTCGAAGGCACTGCCGCTCGAAGGCACTGCCGGGGCATGCACCTGACAAACTTGACGCGAGTTCGACCTCCCTAAAATTTTTACCTTCCGCTCAAAGAACACAGCAGGAAGCTTCTCGAAATCCTCTTGATAATGGATTAAAAACCCGAGGAGCAGTACTTCGTGGTCGATTGGACCATGAAGCGGATTTGCGCTGGACAGTGAATCCATCCAAAGCGCCCACGAGGGAAACCGGAAAGATGCCACGAAACACCCTTGATTACTTCATCGTTGACGCGTTTACCAGCCGCCCTTTTACCGGGAATCCCGCCGCAGTCGTCCCCCTGCATTGCTGGCCGACGGACGATCGCTGGCTTCAGAACGTAGCCATGGAAATGAATCTTTCCGAAACCGCTTTCATCGTCCCCAATGGACACGCTTTCGATCTTCGTTGGTTCACTCCGAGAGTCGAGGTTGATTTATGCGGACATGCCACGCTCGCCTCGGCATTCACAATCTACCAGCTTGGACTGAACGGTCAGAACACGGAACTGGAATTCTCAACGCGCAGCGGCATCCTGCATGCCACACGCAACGACGATCAGATCCAGATGGACTTTCCCATCAAACCACGAAAACCTGTTGCCGCACCTGAACACCTGCTGGAAGCGTTAGCAATCACACCCACTTACATTGGAAAGAGTGAGTATGACTATCTGCTTGAAGTGGAAACAGAAGATGAACTCCGATCGCTTGAACCGGACTTTACGCAACTCGCACAAGTCGACTGCCGTGGGATCATTGTCACCAGCAAATCCGACGACCCTGCTTATGATTTCATGTCGAGGTTTTTTGGCCCGGCTGTGGGCGTCGATGAAGATCCTGTAACCGGCTCAGCGCATTGCTGTCTTGCCAACCACTGGCAAGAACGAACTGGAAAGGACAAATTCACCGCATATCAGGCATCACAACGTGGCGGCATTGTACACCTGCAAATTCACGAAGATCGTGTCATGCTCTCTGGTCAGGCGATTACCGTTGCCCGGGGAGAGCTTCTGATTGATTGAAGCGCGCTCCCCAATCTGCCAATTCCTTTCGGGATGAAGCGGCTGGCAAGAACGAAGAAAACATCGGTTGATTATTCTTCTCCCATGCTCCAGCTCCCCGGCAAATTTTTTTGATTCAGCCCGCCGAATCTTCGGTAAAGAAAAGATTCCAGTCGACTGTACACTTGCCGGGGTACTTTGCTGTACCATGTTGGTCATTCAAGATCGATCGCGTGGATTCGAACCATACGATTTTCCAGTGACTTCGTCACACTTCACCGTGCCATTCCGCCAACCTCGGAAACACTCATGAAATACCCCATTGAACTCAATTTCAAGCTTTTGACGTTTGGTCAACGGATTACTGCAACGGACGCAGATGGAAATGTGATCATGTTCATCAAACAGAAAATGCTGAAACTGAAAGAGCAGGTGGAGGTTTATAACGACGCGGATCAGACACAATTGCTATTCACCATGAAAGCAGACCGGGTGATTGATTTTTCTGCGAACTACCACTTTGCCGATGCTCAGGGCAACGACTGGGGAGCAGTCAGACGCAAAGGAATGCGATCGCTGTGGTCAGCGCATTACGAAATCATGCAGGATGGCGAAATCGACATGACAATGTCTGAGGAGAGTGCCTTCAAGAAGTTTTTGGAAGCACTGCTTGGTGAGATCCCTTTGATCGGCATTCTTGCCATCTACCTGATCAACCCAACCTATCTGGTATCGCGCCCCGATGGCACTCCCTTGCTGCGTCTGACCAAGAAACCGGCATTCTTCGAAGGGAAGTTTGTGCTGGAGAAACTGAACGACATGCCAGAAGACGATGAAGTGAGATCGTTGCTCGCCATTTTGATGGCAGCGTTGCTCGAACGAAAACGCGGTTGATCCTGAAATTCCGAGTCGCCGTGACCGGAACAGAAAAGGAATTCAGGCATACATCATGCGCGCCAACTCGGTGAGGGCCACGGTGATTTCCTGACATCACGTATGCAGGATGGATTCCAGCGGAACTACAGGAATCGCAAGGAGAGACCTGTACCAACAAAATATTCGTCCGAATCGTCGTTCAGTCCTACGCCTCCACGCACATCCCATTGAATATCCTTGCCAAACAGGATCGTCACTCCCCCGTTCAAGTATTGCTCATTGAGTCCCTTGACTCCCTTCTCTGCCGCATAGCCGAACCACTCACCATAAACACCAAGTCGCTCAGTCAAGGATCTGCTCAAGGCCAGTGATTGTGTCCAGATGGTGAAGGTATCGGGCTGGCTGTCGTCAACAGCCCGATTGACTTGGGTATTGCCCGAAAAAGCCCAACGTTCATTCAAGTCCCAACTCCAGAGCCAGTTCACACCTGGAAGCACAACATCATTTGTCAAAGCTGAACTGCCTGTGGGAACCAGCATCTGTGGCATGATGGACATTTCCGGAAGCCAACCACACTGGGGCGTCAGTCCAATTTTCAACCCAAGATACAGGTCATCGCTGCCACTGATGTCCTCAATCGGATCTGCAATGGCCAGTCCGGTGTAAGCGATCCGCAGCTCCAGCCAGTCTTTCCAGATGCCCCGACGCATGAGCAACTCCGGCGCAGAATGCTGGTCTGACCCTGCATCATCATTCCGGGCATAGGTATAACCAAGTTCAAACTGGGTCACACCGAGTCCGACAGTGCTACTCGCCTCAGTGAAATCTGGACGATCTGTAATCAACGGTTCAGCATAATTGAGCCGCATATCCCAACCATCATTTCCGGGCCACGCAAAGAGGAAAGCTCGACCGGAATAATTCCCGCAGGAGCCAGCATCACAGCCAGAAAAATCGCACGCCGCTGGATCACAAACAGACTCATCAGCTTGACAATTTGCCGACAGAGCGAGCACGGAACCTGCAACGCAACACACGAGAAAAATCGTTGAGATGGCGACGCGATACATTTTTCTTTTCCATGAGAGAAACGAGGCCGGAAACAACACGCTACCACCTCTTCTCTATCCATCGGCAGGCACTGATCACGGCAAGAACCCTGCTTTCAAGAGTGTGATTATCGTAAAAGCAGGCACAAAAGATCGCTCGACTCTTCTTTGAACTTCCAGGTACTTCTGCAAACAACCGCTGCAGACTGCCCAACCAGCGTCCATGGAATAAAAAAACTGTTTTCGCCTAATAAGATCTCAGGCAGAGACGTTGTCCACCTGAGTGACGAGAGTATCGAACTCACTCACAAAACCCCGGCACGCGGGACAAGCGGAATAAACGGAGGGTACGAAAGTTACGATCCAATCGTGTTTCCCGACGTTGACGGGCCGCCGACTTGACGGCTTTTTCTGCTGATTCAATCACTCTTGATCGCAAGGTTACGAAACGATGTGTTGCTTCTCACAGTCAGTGCGGTCCGTATCAAGCACACGTATCTTCGGGCGACTTACTGAAAACAAATCACAGTACATCGCCTATCAAATGAAATTTGAAAGCGATCAGGCGACTGCAATGATACTTCCGATTCCTGTGCGCAAACGCGTCAAGCAACGTGCTCTCCGATTCATTGATCTTTCTGACTACCCTGACTTTTTCAAAGATCTGGAAAGTGGTTTCCCCCGTCCAAGCCCCCCAGTCGACTCACTTGCTGAGGAAGGTCCCGGCAGACGTGCGGAACTGAAGGTACACAAAGTTGGAGATTTCGAGGCTTCGTTTGTGCCATCAACGAAGCACTTTGCCAAACTGGACCCACGTTTTTCGATACCGGAAAGTACGTGGAACAGGATTCCGGCCTACGCTGACTTCAGCTTCGTAGTATTCCAATTGAAGGAACTTTCGGGTGAGCCACATCCGATGGCTTTCGAATTCGATACACGTGTTCCCGATGCGACATTTCTGCCTACCGTTCATATCCACGATGGAAAAGTACATCAACGTGAACACTTTGATCACACGCTTTATGTTCAAGACAAGGAACTGGATGAGGCTGCAGGTGACTATCAAGGACACAAATTGTGGGATCTGAATGCTGGATGGATCCGGTCCCGTTCGCATGCCGGTGATTACATGGATCTCAAACGAGCCGGGAATGTTGTTTCGGGAGACCTGAAAGTGCACCGCAAATCGATGATAGGTCACTTCGCAAATGAAGACCAAGTGGTTTCGAGCAAGGTGCTGCAAGGTGATTCACTGGGATTAATCACTCCTCCAGCTGTACCAACGTCGATTGCCCTGGCCGGCGTGGGAATCGGGAGTGCATGGTTCTTGAAACGGAGAGGAGAAGTGATGACAGCGAAAAAATCCCCCGGATTTCCATCGACTGAAAGCGAGTGACCATGTCGTGAATGCCGTCCAAATCGCCGCAGCTGGCATGCACCATGCTCCCGCCCCTTCACGGACGGTTTGACGACGGGTTCCGCAACCACGCTTCTGACCTCAAAGCGTGCAATTCCAAGCTGTCTGTATTCGCAGAACGGTGGACATCTGCCAGGCCAACCCTGCTTTAAACTCTTGCTACAACGGAGGCGATGAGCAGGTCAAAAAGAAGCTGATTTTTGCGTAACAGGGGTGGCTCCGGGTGTATACTGACGCGGTAACGCTGGGCGTCACGGCAGGAGCCTTTCGCCTCGGAAAATCTCATCTTTGGCAACCCGAATCCAATCTTCCACATCCAGCAGACCAAATGGTCGCATTTTGCTCGTCAGGATGACGCCAGAATTTTAGGCAACCGTGCCTTGGGCAAGCTGAATGAGGGAATGGGTCTGGGACCTGTGGAACTCTGCCGATTGGTGACATGACAAGCTGCCGACGTCAACTCAAACAACATGCTTCCGAAAGACATCCGTCTCGGAAACGGTCGCGATCCAGACCGATGTATCAGCGTCTGCAATGCCGCATTGAAAAACTGGAAACGCGGTCGATGCTAGCAGGTGATTCTGTTCCCAGCATTGATCCAGTTGCGGACTTGTCCATTCACGAGGACGCTGGCCTGCAGATCATTTCCTTGAGTGGGATCAGTGAAGGGGAGGGAACGCCGGAATCTGTTCGCATCAGTGCGTCCAGTGACAATCTGGAACTGGTTGACCATCCTGAGGTTACGCACCAACCGGGGCAAGCGACAGGCGAAATCAGGTTGGAACCGAAACCGAATGCCCATGGTGTAGCAACCATCGAAGTACTGGTTGAAGATGCCGGTGCCGACAACGATTACCAGTCGACAGCAGATAATGGCCACACAAGCGTGACCTTCACTCTTGAAGTTTCAAGTGTCAACGACGCGCCCACACTTTCGCCTGTGGGAGCGATTGCATTCGAGATCAACGAAAAAGCCTCGCTGATATCTTCCAGCCCGTTTCTTGAAGGACTGGATTATGGCGACTCTCATCCCGGATCTGTATTTTCCTCATCCATTGATATGACATCGGATGGTACAGGCCTGATTGTGGGAGCCAGCAGTGGCACTGATTCGGAAGTCGGCTATGTCGAGGTCTACCAACGCGTTGATGAATTATCACCATGGATTCAGCATGGCCAACAACTGGTCGGGGACTCAGAAACCGTTCTGGGGCGAGCGGTCAGCTTGAATGATGGCAGTACACGAATCGCCATCAGCACCGGTCGGGCCGTTTCAGTGATGCAGCATGACCATGTTCAGGATCGATGGATCCCGCTGGGAGCACCAATTACCCAATATGGAATCATTTCCAGCGTTGACCTCGATTCGACTGGAGATCTGCTTGCTTTGGCGACAGCCGACAGCGACGGCATACCGAATGCGCAACTGTACCGGTTTGACGGCACTCAATGGGTACAGGAACAGGGCAACCTGACAATGGGTCAGGACGTCAATGAGGATGTGAAGAATCAAGTCGCCCAAAGTTACGTTGCCATCAATCAAAGTGGCACACATTTGTTGCACGCCATATCAGGTTGCGGCTGCACGGGGAAAGGATTTGCCCAGGTTTATTCCTGGGACATCGAGGATTCGCAGTGGGTGCCGATGGGCAACCGCATCGAAGGCGAGGGCAGCTATGGAAGTGCAGTTGACATATCCGATGATGGAATGGTGGTTGCCATCGGAGCACCTCAGTTGGGCACGGAAGCAGATCTTTTCGGAAACGGACTCGTCGAAGTTCTGAGTTTCGATACCAATTCGGGCCAGTGGTCGTCCTTAGGAAATCCAATTGCCGGAACGTCCAATGGCCAACAACTCGGAAAGGCCGTCTCTCTGTCTGCGGACGGACGAACACTGGTGATCGGATCATCGGGTGCTAGTTCAGAATCCGTCAACGCCGGCGGAAAGGTCAGCATCCTCAATTTCAATGACCAGATCGCGGATTGGGAGATCACCCAGGAGCACTACGGACCAGATGCAAACGCGACGTTTGGATGGAAAACAGCAGTCAACGCCACTGGCAGTTCGTTGGTGATTGGTGCACGCGGTGGAACATCAAGTCCGAACAGAAACGGTAAACTCTTTTCGCTGTCCGAGGGCCACGCAGTCGCACTGGACGGCATCACACCCGGTGGAGGCGAAGACCAGTCGGTGAGAATCACTGCCGTGACAGACCAGCCACAGATTACAGGTCAGCCAATCACGGTTCATGCAGACGGTGCCTCCACTGCACAACTGCTTTTTCAACCCGAACTTGATCAACCGGGAATCGCCCTGATCGAAGTGCAGGTGGAAGACCCTGGCGAGGATGGGGACTTCACAACGTCTGACGACAATGGCATTTCACAGCGAGTCTTTTCTTTCGGAGTTGGATTGTCGAGCTTTGAAGAAAGTGCCGGGACATTAACTCTGGATCTCGGCAAAACAAGTACCGATGTCCAGATCAGCAGAACGAATGAGGGCACAACCCTTCAACTGCAGGGCGACCGTTGGCTCGGAACGGCAACCGATGACATTCTGATTCCTGATGAGAATCGAATGATTTTACCGGCCCTGCAGCAGTTCAACCGGGTTGAACTTGTGCTCGATGGAGAACGTGATCTGGTGTTTCAAGACGTAAACGCCTGGCGTGTCGGTACACCACTGATCCTCGGAGAACGGTTCCTGAAAAGTGTGACACAGGCAGACAACGACCAGGAAGTCATTTACGTTGAAGATGATGCTGATTGGCAAAATCCGATTGAACCAAGCGACATCAACATGAACGGCTACGTGTCAGCATCTGATGCTTTGCAGATCATCAACGAACTAGCTGCGAACGTTTACAGCGACCCATCGACCGGCATCCTGATGGATCCCAGAACGCTTGAATCCTGGCCCAACAGAGCCTTTGACCACGACGCCAATGGTCGAGTCTCTGCCATGGACGCGTTACGCGTGATCAACCATATGGCATCTTTGCAGAATGACGAAAATGCAGAAGGCGAAGCATTCTTTTCATCACCACTTTCCATTTCAAATGGTCCATCAATTCAGTCAAAAAACCTGACTCCGCGGCCCTCGCTGTCGGACAGGCCGCCGAACGAACTGGAACCTCACGTAGTCAAGCGAACTGTTGACCATCGTTTTCCCAGCAACGCTGACCTGGATCATGTGCAGCCTGGAAGCCGACCAGAAAACCAGAATAAAGAACCGTCTCCTCTGACGGACATCAGTACGAAAGTCACCACGTCCGTCGACCAGGTATTCAAAGACTGGCAGACAATCCCGCCACAGACGACGACACCTGTTGAGACTTCCTAGAAATACGTCTGCGTTCGCTGTCCACCTCACCAGACGGCAACTGCACCAATGAGACCAGATGCAGCATTGGAACATCCGTGATTGTTCTGCGTGTTTCGCAGGTGAGCTTTTTGAAAATTCATCACGCTTCGTTGATTGGGTGTTTGCACTTCCCGATCCTTCCTCATTCACGCTTTCGTGGCAAGAAACTCACGCCCTGTGCCTCTGAATTCTGTGCCTCTGAATTCCGTTCCTTTGAATTCCGTGCCTCTGAATGATGAACAACGGCGACTTGTCGGTGAAAACATGTTCCGTTGTGTGTCTGCAGAACAGATGCATGATGATCGCTGAACGCATCACGAGTGGTTTCCTCCGTCGCCAATGACTAGACTGCCGCTGACTCACCGACTCAATGCCCTGACATTTCTGCCAATATCACCCCCGTTCGAGAACCAGCCCATGAATATTCCACGCCCCTTTTACGCAGCAATCTGCTCGGCAATCCTTTTGTTGTCCGCGGCACCATGCCATGGCGATGTCAAGTTACCAAGCGTCTTGAACAGTCACATGGTTTTGCAACGAGATGCTCCGCTTAACTTCTGGGGCTGGGCAGAGGCAGGTGAAAAAATCACAGTGACGATGGGGAACGCCAGTGTATCCACAAAAGCTGATACTGATGGCAATTGGAGCGTAACACTACCTGCACAGAAAGCTGACAAGCAGCCACGGACCATTACCATTGCAGGCAACAATACGGTTGAACTGACAGATGTCCTGATCGGAGAAGTGTGGGTTGGATCCGGTCAATCGAACATGGAGTGGGCCTTGTCCAACACCCAGAATTCGAAGACGGCAATTGCAGCGGCAAACCACCCCACGATCCGTCTGTTTCATGTACCCAAGGTACAGACGAAAACTCCGTCCGCGGATGTAAAAGCAGAATGGAAAACCTGCACGTCAGAGAACATACCGCGATTTTCCGCCGTGCTGTACTACTTTGGTATTCAATTGCAAAAGGAATTGGATGTCCCAATTGGACTGATCAACAGTTCCTGGGGCGGATCACCCATTGAACCATGGACGATTGCAAATGAATCCTCGGGTGGCATGTACAACGGCATGATTGCCCCAATCGTCCAGTATCCCGTCCAGGGCGTCATCTGGTATCAGGGTGAAACCAATGTCCTGAGGAAAAACGGGTTGGCATATGAGGGCAAAATGAAGGACTTGATCGAGGGCTGGCGAAAAGCATTCAACAACCCGGATCTTGCTTTTTACTTTGTGCAGATTGCACCATGGTCAGGACGCTATGAGGAAGGCGAACTTCCCAAACTCTGGGAAGCGCAAGTTGCCACACTCAAGCTACCGGGCACTGGCATGGCAGTGACAACCGACCTGGTTGACAACATTGCTGACATTCATCCCCGCAACAAGCTGGATGTTGGAAAGCGTTTAGCGTTATGGGCATTGGCGAAAACATATCAAAAACACGGCCTCGCTTACTCAGGACCACTTTATGAATCGATGGCGATTGAGGGCAACGTGGCGCGCGTGGCATTCGCGCACGCCGCCAATGGACTGAAATCACGTGACGGAAAGCCGCTGAACGAATTTCAGGTTGCCGGAGAAGATGGCATTTTCTTCGATGCAAAAGCCACGGCCGATGGTAAAACCGTCGTCGTATCAAGTGACGAAGTCGAAGCCCCCAGAACCGTACGTTTCGGCTGGCACAAGGTTGCCAACCCGAATCTTGTCAATTCAGAAGGGCTTCCCGCGTCTCCATTTCAAACTGACAACTGGAGAGGCGGTACTGGCAACTAGGTCGCAGCACATGAGATCGCCAGATCCTGATGAGTCCGCAGTGTTGAGGGACAACTGCAAAAACTGCTCTTAAAATCAGGTGAAGCGTTGCCTTGAAGTGAGAATGCCGGTTTCCACAGCAAACGGGTCCGGCGATTGGGAATTTTCGTCTATGCTGAAAGGGAGTCGGAACAGGATCTGAGCCCGCATGGGGTCAAATTCAAGCCGTTTGGATCAGCGAACACTCCAATGGAGTGCATACCAGAACTGGTGTTTTGGGGGTTGCATTGGGACGGCTTCCAGTCGTGGACGTGGCAAGCATGAAAGGCGGGATAACAGTGAAAGGCTGTTATGATCGGTGAGTTGACAGTTTTTGTAGTTTTCTGGATCGTTGCTTTTGCTGCGACCGCTGTTGCTTTTGGCAAAAATCGTCGTCTCGGCAAACTACTGTTTTTCATTCTGATACCAGGCTTGGGCATCACAACGTTTGCCATGTGGCAAATGCGTATTGCAACACCGACACCGCCCAACCAAACAGATTCCGGCAATGGGGCAGGTGATGGGATTGAAATCACGGCAGCGGTCTATGAACCATTTCGTCCTGTGGAAGTTGCTGGTGACGGATACACGAAGGCTTCAGCATGCATTGAGTGCCACGACGAACAATATGCATCGTGGCACGACTCCTACCATCGCACGATGACGCAATTGGCGACTCCTGAAACAGTGATGGGCAACTTCAACAACCAGACTGCTGTATTCAGCGGCCGCACCTACCACATGACCGAAAACGGCGATCTGTGCTGGGTCGAACTTCCCACGAATGTGGTTCAACCGGCGGGCCAGAAGATTTCACCAAACGAAAGAACCCAGCTGCCAATTGTGATGAGCACAGGCTCACATCACATGCAAGTTTACTGGTTCCCGATGGGAAAGGGCCGTATGCTCGGGCAGTTCCCGCTTGTCTACCTGAAAGAAGACAACCGCTGGGTGCCCCGGAAGAGCTGCTTTCTGGAACCCCCCACGGACGCCACCGACATTGAAGTTGGACGCTGGAACAACACCTGTCTTCAATGTCATACGACGAATCCCAAACAGCGACTGTCACGTGAATTCGTTTTCGACACTCAAGTTTCGGAATTCGGGATTTCATGTGAAGCTTGCCACGGTCCCGGAGAGGAACACATTGCCTTTCACAGGGCACGTCGGGAAAAGCCAGACTCAAGAAAGCCCGGCTCCGGAATCGTCGCCACGTCCGAAGCAGAGCGTTCCAATGGATCGTCATCGTCCACGACTGATCCAATTATCAACCCGCGTGATCTGGATCACCGACTGAGTTCACAGGTTTGTGGCAACTGCCACGCCATGGCCACACATCTGGATCCCAGCACGAGAAACAACGGGCATACCTATCGCCCTGGCAAGGAGCTCTCTGAATCGCGACATCTGTATCGCTGCAATCCTGACAGTGAGGCGTTATTGAAACGTCAAGGTCAGGATCCTCAGGCGTTTTATGATTCAGTGTTCTGGGGTGATGGCATGATCCGGGTCACCGGCAGGGAATTCAGCGGTTTGTCCGAATCGCCCTGCTACCAGCGGGGCACAATGTCCTGCATCTCCTGCCATTCGATGCACAAAGAATCAGAGGACACCAGATCGAAAGCAAGCTGGTCTGACGATCAACTGGCCATCGACATGGACGGTGATCATGCCTGCACCCAATGTCACGATGCAGAGGACTATGGCAAGAAACACACCCACCATGATCTTTCGAGCAGCGGTTCACGTTGTTACAACTGCCACATGCCGCACACGAGCTATGGATTGATGAAGGCGAATCGAAGCCATCAACTCTTCTCTCCAAACGTTGCCATGGACGAGGCCGCCGGTCGTCCCAACGCCTGTAACCTGTGTCACCTCGATCAAACACTGCAATGGACTGCCGAGAAACTGGAAGCATGGTACGGGATTGAAAAACCCGCATTGGACAAAGATGATTCCGAGGTCGCAGCGGGAGTACAGTGGGCACTTGCAGGTGATGCAGGGATGCGGGCAATTGTCGCCTGGCACATGGGCTGGAAACCAGCCAGAGATGCAGCTCATTCCGACTGGATGGCAAGATATCTCGCACATCTCTTGACGGACCCCTACGACGTGGTCCGTTACATCGCCGGAAAATCGCTGAAGACAATGAAAGGATTCCAGGACCTGGATTACGACTACGTTTCCAAACTCGCAGACCGTGTAACTGCTCAAGCCGAGGCGATCCAACGCTGGGATAGTGCACGCAGAGCAAAAGAATCAAACGACCGTCAACTTCTGGTGACCCCCGACGGACAGCTTTTATCGCAGGAATTTTTTGAACTTGCAGAACAGCGGGATGACAAACCGATGTTTCTGAATGAGTAGCAGTTCCTGCCCACGAACCATCACTGCGGTCGTTTTCCTGTGGAAGCTTGACCACGGTGTGCCGCACGCGGCCTGCGTTTTTTGGTGTGGAACGAGGAGAGTTTTTTCATTCCCGCAGACTGCCCGACTGTGTTTTTGCGACTTGCTTACGCACAACATCGACAATTCTCGCCTCGGAATCAGGATGCCAAATCCCGGGCAGACCGTAATACACGTTTGATCCCCCACCCTCATAGCCTCCTTCGGCAAGCACCCTGCGCGATGGAATGTATGCCATGACATCATTTGCATAAGCGGCGACCCATGTCTGATGTCCATTCAGTTCATCCTTCAAGCGTATCGCGTAATCAACTACGACTTCGCCACCAAGGTGAACAAAATCGACCTCACCACCAAGTTCCCAAATCGCAATTGGGTAGGGATACGTGTCTGCAAGGGATCCGTCTGCCAACGTTCTCGTTTTCAATAATCTGGCACGTGATGCCTCATAGCGGTTGCTTGACTGTGCGGCCTGATTCAGTTCCAAGTCACCAGGAATCTCCTGTAGCTTCAAGTCTGTTTCTTCATACTGCGTGCGCAAGTCTGATTCGAGGATCGCCATCGGGCCAGCGAGAACCTCACCCACTGCTCTCGCAAGCTGATTGCCATAGTTCTTTGCCAACTCAACGGTGCGTCGCGGCAATGGGTTCTGATCAGCACCACAACCCGCCCAGAACATGGCAGTGCATCCGGGATACATTTTTTCCAGCTCAAGCTGCGCATAACCCGGGTAATCGGCGTTCCACTGGCCAGCAGCCAAAGTCGTTGCGTGGCAGGCGTAACCAAACACTACGGCGACAAGTTTTCCGGAAAGATCACGCGCTGCAAGGACAGGCACATCATGATCAACTGGCCCCGACAATGTTCCCTTTGCCCGTTTTTCGGGCACAACATCATACGGCTTGTTTTCTCGCCGATTCACCGCGAACGTGGCTTTGCCACTCCCCCATTGAACACGCCCCGGCTGACAGGCATCGATCGCCATCCCAACAGCCGTCTCTATGTCGTCCACCAATCGGTCTGCATAGGCATCAATCCGCTTCTGTTGCAACTCGTCGGCAAGCAGGTAATGCATTGGGGCCAGGTTCATCCCGACCACCGGGCCTGAATGGGTATGGCTGGTGAACAAGGCAATCTGCTGTCGCTTGAGCCCGAAAGAATGGTTCAAGCGTTTGCAGACCCGTTGCGAAACATCACGGCCGATCCCAACGAGATCCAGACAAATCATTACACCACGATTTGCTTCACCATCCTCCAGATACAGAACCTTGGCCCACAAGTCCGTATCTTTGTCGGTCGCGGGTTTCGTTCGGGACGCATAGCCTGCCATCATCAGCGGCTTGACAGGCGTGATCACACGCCGCCCCGCACCGATCAACCACGATTCGCCGCCTGCATTTCCTTCCTGCCCAACAGCTGACGGTTCGCCCGAAGCCAGCATCAACGATGCCGCAAGCACCAAATTCACGATGAATCGTCCATCGCCTGTCATGCCAAGACTCCCCAACAAACTGAAAAACAAGATCAAAATCCGGCAACCGCTCGTGGCAGCAGCAACAGATTGTAACCCCTCCGTACTGGCATCGGTGCTAAAATCAAAGAGTTGATTGACAGTGACTCCTCTGATCGCAAACAGACACGCCATCGAAGACCCTTTCATGGCGAGATCCCCGAGTTGACTTGAGATCGCTCATTGATTCCCTGCGAGCAATCGCATGTTGAGGAATGCAATTTGATAAAAACAGGTTTCCTGCTCACTTGGCAACAATCGCTCCCGTTTGTTGCGTCTCCTGCAGTCCCATTTCCCGGCCCAGGTAACGATTGATGATGCCACCAGACTGCTTCCTGTGTGACAAAGGTCTAGCAACAGGAGACAACTGTGAATTGATCTGTTTTGCAAAGACGGAAAGTGACCATCAATGGCACACATTGGCCCAGTCTGAAGCAGGACTTACCGGTCATCCACCAGAATGCGGCTGGTTCTGTGAGCAGCATCTGGAAACGGTAAAGTCCCTGACACATTTGACAATTTCCGGCGCGTTACAGCATATCCGTGAAAGAGAATCCTGGCATCTCATTTACATTGATCTGTTCGATCGTGAAACACCTCCGATGATCCAGAGAACTGGCGTTGGCTATGAGAGTGGCTTCTGTGAATTCTGGGATCACATCCTGCCAACCACTGAAACCGATGGACGGCGTTACCCTTCTGACTACCGACTCGGCTTCCGATGTGGCATCCCGGACTATTCATTACCTCGCAGCTGCCCGGATCTGACACTGATCAAACAGAACCTTCCAACCGCCGAGGAAGAAACTGCAACCGGCACGATCAAGCAACTGTCAATCTCCCAAGCGGCAGCACTTCGAACCAACGGTCTACCCGGAGCCGAGGAATGCCTGCGTCAGTACTGCGATCGGCTTTCCGGGACGCAACCGTAGAGGAGTCGCACGGACAAGGAAACACGCTGCAACCGCTGCAGCAATCAACCGCAGTGGATTGACTGCTGCACGTTAAGGATTCACAGCACAGCTGCACGTTGAGGATTCACAGCACAGCTGCACGTTGAGGATTCACAGCACCAAGCGACAAGAAGTTTGTGCAACTGGCTGTGGCCTATCCAATCACACTCAAACCGAATTGGTCTTTCGACCGTGAAACCACACAAGGGTCACAGCAAATGCCGCCAACAAAATGATCACAAAAGTTGAACTGGCGAACGGCAGACGCAAACGCGACTCAAAGTCCAACTCCAGTTCGAGCGGTGCATTTTCTGCGACTTGAACGCTACGGCTGAACGTGTAAACCTGTCCCTCTTCGGGAAGACTGATCACGATCGCCTGCGGAGCAGGCTCAGTGGTTCTCTGATGCTGCACCAAACGTCCGGCAATGCGTTGCAGTGTTGCATTGTCTTCACTTGAGTTGCCTCGCAACAATTGACTCAATTCCTGGGGTTGAAAATTCAGTTGATCCTGTTGCAGGATCGGATTATCGGCAGCTGCCTGCCGCATCTGCTGATTATCGCCCAGTGCCATGTCTTCCCGATCATTGTCCAGAAAGAGTCTTTGGCGCCTTGTATTGAGTCCGACAATCGCTTGCTGGGTTTGCAGGTTTTCCAGCTGGATGCGAGCATCTTCGTTGGACGCGGCATCCAGACCATACTGGTTTGCAACGCTATTGAGTGCCCAGTTTGCCTTGGTCTGCTCACCCTGCTGAATGAACTGGTTTGCCTGCTGCAATGTGATGGCCGCCTGTTCGGCTTTCATTTGTCGAGAACGATTCGTTTTGGACAGATAGGATTTCCGGTCATAGTCAGCCTGACTGGTACGGCCAACCAGTTCGAGGTTGCCATCGTTGTCTGTCAACTCGAAGCCTTTTGGTGCGATCACACTCCAGTCAATATTTTCCAGTGGCACATTGAGCTGCGGACTTTCGAGCTTCAATTTCCCAAGGCTACTTCCGGGAACGGTATAAACAAACCGTACGCTGGCAGTTCGATCATCCATGCCCGGCAGGATGTAGAATTGCCACGCGTTTGTTTCTCCACCAACGCGAATTGAATTGACGCTCTCTCCATTGACAAAGATGCTGAAAATTTCTCCGCCTTCAGGCAATCCGACGCTCAAACTGCTCCGCTGAATGACTTCCATGCTGACATCGACTGCCGTCAATTGATCACCTTTGGCCGACAACACCGTCAGCAGATTTCCGCTTGCAACTCGCAACTTGAGTGCATCAGCAAGCGAGTGCCGTGTCACATCGATTTCCAACGGAGCTGCAGACTTCTGCGCTCTGAGCGTCACAACAGGCGCGTTGCGATTCTCCGAATCACGCAAGATGGCTGGCACGGCGTTCCAATCAATTTTCTGCCATCCCTGCGGCATGGACTCAATGTCGATTTCCAGTCGTCCACCTGCACGGACGGCAAAATAGAATGGCAATTGACCCACTTGCGGAAATTCAGCCAATCGCAGGACTTCCGTCTCGTCGCTGCGATCTCCGCGACGTTCATACTCAATTCGAAAATCGACCTGGCCAAGCACTCTGCGTTTGAACTGTATCTCCCACAGATTCCTATCAGGATCGATACGGACAAGGTCACTCACGGTTTTTCCACTGGCTCGCAAAGTCTTGATCTCATCCTCGTTGTTGATGGGAAGGACAATTTGCAAAGCACGAATGGATGCATTCTGCACATTGAAACTTGCAACCAGTGACGAACGAGTCTGACCCTCGCGAACGATGGTCTCCTGAAGCACATTACCTGCAATGCGAGGGTCGAGTTTCTCGATTCCGAGCACGAGTTTCCAGTCTTTCTGCAAGAGTCGAAATGCCAAAGCACCAGGGGATTTTCCACCCATCGCTCTGGGATCCGTTTCGGAAACATTCTGTCGAGATAGCGTTCGGAGCTGGATTCCCGTGGTAGGCCGAACGACAAGTTCACCCGTCTGGCGAACTCCCTCATTCAATTCGAATCGGGGCAATTCCCAGTCGGCCACATTGTTGGGTGTATTTCCGGTCAAAGTCAGTGAAAAACTCTGCGGACCAATTGTTTTGCCATTGAGATGCAAAATGATCTGTCGCTGACCATCTTCACTCAATTCCGCCCAATGATGCAGAGAAGGTCCAGTGAGCGACTCAACCTCAAGCCCTGCAGGCAGAGGAAAGCTCAACTGGAACAGGCCCGCTCGTGAAATCTCCGCAGAAAAATTGACAGCCAGAACAACACGTTCATCCCCAAACGACAGAACCTGATTACTGAGCACCCTGACTTCAGACGCGACCGGCGCGACACGTAATTCGACGGCGCCGCCCTTTGCACCATAGCGGTAGACGCGATGAAGAACGGCCTCCGGATTGGTATTCAAACTGAAATCGAAGTCTCCCACATTGACCGTTGACATTTCCTCTGGCTTCAGGGTTTCTGGCTGCGCATCGGGGCCAAAAGCGATGGCAACCAATCCAACTTCCCCATCCGCATCTTCGACTCGCAATGGGGCCAATGTGACGTCTGCCGGCAGCGTCTCGACCCCACGCTGGGTCTCGATCGTGAGATTGAATGGCTTTGATTGTGCTGGTGTAACTTCAAGTTTCAGCCTGCCCTGATCTGCATCAAATTGCCATGACCCAACGGGTCCCCCCACATCACTCACCGTCAATCCGGCTGGCACAAGAACGGTCAGTTCGCTGACCTGTCCCTGTGATGCACGAACATTCAGTTGATGCCGGCCATCGACAACCCCAGGCCCTGGCAGAAACAGATTGGAAGCCTCAACAAAAAACCGGGTATCTTCCATCGTGACATCGCGGGCTCTTGGCTTCAAAGTCACCAATCCCTGCCCGGGTCCAAGCAGCAATCGAGTTCTGGTTGCTTCCTGATTTTCTTCCCCAACCTGTTCGATCCTCACCGCTGTGGAACAATTCACATCCCAACCACCTTCGTCGTACGAAAGTTCAATTCTCTGCACGGCAGCATCGCCTGTTGGCACAGAGATGCCTTCCTTTGGCTTGACCGCTTCGATCTGAAATTCGAACTGGGCCTGATAAACCTGTTCTGTTGCAGTTACCTCCAATTTTTTATCCTCGGCATCAGCACCGCCATCTTCCTGCCTGGCAGGAATACTGATGATGTATCCCATTCCACCGCCGGGTAAAACAGTCTTCGTGAGCCGCAATCCCTCGCCTTCGAATCTGGTAAGCACTGCAGGTGATCGCAAAAGCAGAAATCGATCGCCCGGTTTACCAGACAAGACCAGTTTCCCATTGCCGGAAAGCCGTTGGTCCAGATGGGTAATTTTCCAGGCCTGCTCAATGGAGTCAGCGGCGCGTATCGCAGCAGGTGCAGCGACGGCCTGCGCGACTGCCTGTTGCGCCACGGGTTCCTGAGCGATGGACGTTGAAAACCAGGGTGAAGACAGAAGAGCGAACAACAGAATCGTCGCCGTGACTGGATTCGGTCCACCTTCTGGGCCCTCATCATCCGAAATTTCCAAAATATCCGCCGTGATGGGATCGGAGCTATCCGATGATTCATCACTCGGATCCAAATTGCTTCCAGCCAGGGCCCGCTTGCGTTCTTTCGCCAACTTTCGATTTTCCTTCAACGAGCGGAAACCATCCCAAGCCGCGCCCAAAAACAGGAACAGAAAAATCACCGTTGCCAGCAACCAGAAGAACCAGACAGTACTATCCCGCTGCATCAGAACCGCTACAAAAACAAAAAACACTGCGCCCACACGCAATGGCGATCGGTAGTCTGCAAATCTGCTCATGAATGAGCAGATGAACGCGGCAACACTGGCAAGAAAAACAAGAATTCCGGAAGTTGACAGATTCACTTGCCATAGCGGGATATTGTGCACATCCAGACGTACAGCATCGCCAGCGGAAAGAATTGGCAAACTCAGAATCAGCGGCGCGACTTCACCCACCTGTTGCGAAGCATCGACCGCAGCACTGCACGCAAAGTAAACTGCTGCTACGAGTGGTAAAATTCCAAGGTGCCGCCAACTTGCACCACTGCTTCGCAAGATCAAACCAACCACAGAAAGGAAAATGACCGCCAGCAGGGATGAAGTGCCACGACGAGCCAACCCATCAAAACCGGATGGCCTCAGGACAGGCACCGGTGGCTCCACCGTCCCACCAGCAGGGACAAGAACTCTTTGGTCATCTCCCCGGACATTCCACTCGGTTTTCAGCACTGGTGCAAAAACTGTCGGGAGCATCAACTCCGGGTGTGATTCGCTGACCGTCGGTTTACCTAAACGCAAACGTACTTCAACGGGAATGCTTGGGTCGATTCCGCCTGGCAGCGGAATCAGTGTTTCATCGCCCGAACTTCGTGCGGTGACAGGTTCACCATTGACTGTGACTTCCCATAAACGGACAGGCTCGCTTGGAAGCTGAATACGAAGCGATCTTTCTCCCCGCGACTTGACATAGTAGAGAACCTCTGTGACCAGCTCACCGTCACGGGAAACACGACTTTCTGCCTCAGAGAATTCGATCACCTGACTGACCGTCGTTCCGGGTTGAAACCATTTGACTTTCAAACTCAGATTGAAGGGACGTTCCGTGTATTGCCAGGTGCCAAGCGGCGGCGCTGTACTCAGAAGCCTGAACTCTGCTGGCAGTTCCAGGGGATCAAGCACGAGCATTCCATCAGAGATGGATACGGTCTCGCTTTCAACCTGCATGGGGCTGACAATCTGGATGTACCCCCGCTCTCCCTGGACGCCCAATGGTGCCACCTGACCCGGAGCAAAAGTTCCGTCAGACTCGCTGGGTTTTTCCTCAAAAGTGACGAGCAGAGTGTAGGGTCCCATCACAGGCTGGTGCAGGGACACGATCAAGGTATCTCCATCTCGACGTGAATCCTGCACATTCTGCCCATCGACAACTTCGTTCTTCAAATTTTCTGGAAGCGTGATCCGCAACTCGGAAATCGGCGCCCCTGTGATGAAAAAGTTGATCAGGGCACTTCCATAAATCGTTTCCTGACTCAATGAATAGAGATGGAACACATCACTCTGAATACTGCGATCAAGCAGTTCGACCTTCATGGTCGCTGACCAATCCGGCTCCCTGATCCTGAATGCCTGCTGAAGATTGGGAGTTGGCTTGGGGAAGTAGGACAGGGGTTTTTCAACAAGTAAATCTGTTGACTGGACGGTAAGCCGGAAACCGGGAGCGCCAATGATACCGATGTCGCCACGCACAGCTTTGGCTTCGGGATGCTCAATACGTGGCAAGATCCAATCACCTGCTGCAGCCGGTTCACTTTTCTCAAGATGCAAACTGACCAGTTGTCGACCGGAGATATCCTTTGTGAAAATTGTCTTCAGGTTACGAAAACCATCGACAACTTCACTCGCTGCAAGGTAATCCGCAACACTGGCACCGCTGACAGAGACCACTGAATAATCCGAGGGGATCATGAAATTCCACTCACGGATGGGAGCCTCACGAATATCGAGTTCAATGTCAGCATGGATCATGCGGTCGGTTTCCGCCAACTGATACAACAGCAACTCGGAAACGCTCACCTCAGGTTGAATGCGGTCAGCCGCCACGGTGAACGCATGAGAGGCAGCCGGAAAACGGTAAACGTAAACCTGCCGTGCCTGAAGTGCGTCACCCGGAAACTGTTCTGGCGACAACTGGGTGAGCCCAGCGAGTCCTGTCGGTTCCAAACGAACAGAACCGAGATTTGCCAAGCGAACAAATCCGGAGTGACGAATCGTGCCCACCGGCTCCAAACGCAAACCTTCGACGCGTACCGGAAAAGCACCAAGAGGAGTCTGGCTGCGCACATTCAGTTGGGCGTTTTCAGTAATGGGCTGACTGAGCGTCACATCCAATTGTCGCTGGCCGTCGTTGTCACTTACCTTCCAGGCAACGATGTTGTCACCCTTGACATCAAGAATCTCACCGGGGCCCTGCAGAACCATGCTCAACGACCGTAACTCCCCCTGCAGGACCTGATAATTCAAGCGATGATCCTGCCGCAACAACCCAGACCCGACACGTGCCTCGATGATCCCAGTGGTTGTGAAAAACAGCTTGCCTTCTCCTGCCATCCGTTTCGGTTTCCATGTCAAGCGAACACGTCCACTGGCTGGCAAAAAACCGATCCATGCGTTTTCTTTCCACAAGGGAACAACGGATTCCTGGTCACGATGAAACAGAATCTGTTCATCGAGTCCCTGCAGATTGACTGGCACAACAGCACCAGACGCAATGGTGAAGTCAATGTTCTTTTGGCTACCAGCCGAAGTTTCGATTTTTGCAATAAAATCCAATTGGATGGCAAATTCCCCTGGCCTGGGAAACCGGATTTTATAGACCGTCTGTTTCCCGGATCTGGAAAGCCGTACCTGGTAGTCATCACTCTCCGGAACCTGGACAAGTGCAGCACGCCCACTCAGCAGGGTCAACTCGGTATTGGGATCAGCAACGTTGGCCGTTGTCGTCAACTGGAACGCAACCGACTGGCCATCGCGATCGACTGTCCCACGCAGTGCTGTTTCCAGCAACTCCACCGGATCAGGCGACGCACTGTCACGCATCAAGGACAAACTGATCTTCCCGCCGGTGGACGTCTGAAAACTACCGCCATCTCTTTTACCGGAAAGCAGCACAAAACCTTCAACCGCTTTCAAGGTTCCACTAACACCAGGTCCATATTTAAACGTCACTCTGGAATCAAATCCAACACTTGCACCAGGCCCAAGATGAGTGAGGTTCATGGTGGCAGGCAAACGGTATTCTGGAGACCGGATCTGGACAACAGGCTTCAAGTCTGTCGCTCCCTCTTTGAGTTGCAAATCCAGAAACCTCTCATTACCACTTTGTCGGACTGACCACGAAGCGATTCCATCACCGGTGACGTTGGTTACCTGGCCATTGCCGATCAGACCGAAGCTCAAAGTTTCCGGTATTCCCTGAACGACCTTGATTTCCAACATGACATTCTGGTCGATCTTTTGACGGCCCACAGTCGCATTGGCAATTGCTTTGGCACTGTAGAAAACCGGAGGTGGAGGTGGAGGTGTCCGAGACTCCAAAACAAGCGTTCGCACGCTACCCTGGTCCAACGATTCATCTTTCTGTGCGTCATTTTCCTGCGCGCTGACATGTGCCCCGCCAGCAAATGCAAGACAGGTCATCACAATCATCAACGGCAGATGCAACCCCCTGCACATTCCAAATGCAAAGGGCAGGTCACATTTCCTGTTTGGATAGGCCTGATTTCTCATTGAATCGCTCTGAATTCCCAAGGTTGATTTACGACATGTTGTGTTCAAATGCATCATCCAGAATCGTTGGATTTTTCCCGCAAATGCATCTCGCAATCAGTGCCAGATGCATTCAGTTTTGATTTTACGCAGCCCCTCATGCCATCGATGTAACGTGGATGTAACAGCAAACATGAAAGTTTGCATCTCACTCTCCGTTGATTTGCCTCGCTTGCCGGATCATCAATTCCAGCTTTCGGATCTGCAGGTTATCGCGGTTCCTTTGTGGCAAGCTCGCAAGAATACTGGCAAGTTCCTTCAGATCGATCACGTCGGCCATGCTTCCTCCTTTCAGCTTTGCAGCGAAGAGTGAGGCCGCTGTCGCAACCTTCATCGATGGGGCAGCAAGGTCCGCACGGGGCGCACCCGCCTCAAAGGGGATTGGCCAGATCTCTTCGACCATGCGTCCGGATTCCAGATCCCGAAAACGCACTGACACCGTGCCTATGTCTCCATAGCCATCGGGTTTGACCTGCACCTGATACAGGGCAACGCCGGCCTCCGCGGCGGCCATCTCCGCTGCATCAACTGCATCATTTCTGAAATCTTCTTTTTTCAGGCGGTGCTTTTCGAAACCCAGCAGCTTGTACTTCCCAACACGCTGGGGATTGAACTCGACCTGAATCTTGACGTTCTTGGCTGCTGGTCGCAGTGCTCCCGCGATCTGTTTCGCGAAACCATCATTAACCGATTCCAACGAATCCAAAAGGTAATACCGCCCGTCTCCTTTTCTGGTCAACGCTTCAAGAATCTCATCATTGAGTCCGTCAGCACTGATACCAGCAGCATCAAAAGCAATCCCACGGTCACGCATTTTGATGATCATGTCAGCCAGTCGCTCGGGACTGGCATCCCCGAGATTGACGGCGCCATCCGTCAACAGAATGATCCGATTCTGTGCATTCTCGTGATACTGTTCCAGAGCTTTTTCGAAGGCCAACCCCAGCGCAGACTCAAGGTTCGTCCCCCCTTCACTCGGCAAATTGTCGATCGCCTGCAGCAAAGACTCTGCCGCCTTGCCACTCACCCGATCTGCCAGCAATCGCGGCTGTCGGGCAAAGCTGATCAGCGTGACCTGATCCATCGGCTGCAGTTGTTGCGTCAAAACAGCAAAGGCTCTCCTGACCGTCTGCTGCCGGTCAATACGCTCCATGGAACCCGAATTGTCCAGCAGAAATGTCAGCTTGAGCGGCGTAGTGCTTGCACGCCCGGCTGCTGCCGTTCGCATCGCAACACGCACCAGATTTCGTTGTTGGAGAAAAGGATGAATCGACTGCTCCACTCGGCAAGAGACTCGCTCATCCTGAGTCGGCATCGGATCACCATAATCGAATGCATTGAGAAACTCTTCGCTTCGGATCCGGCTCGCATCTGGCCATTCACCTTGAGCCAAAGCAGCCTGCGCCAACTTGAACGACACATCGCTTACATGCAACGAGAACGTTGAAAAACCATCGACACTGGCATCCATTTCGGGGAACCCGTCCGGAACAGCTGAGCGACTGCTCCGCTTTCGACCTCGTAACGAAAGCTCTCTGTCCTTCGCAAAATCACGTTCCAATGCATCTCTGGAGTTGAAAGTATCCGAATCAGCCAGTCTGCCGGGAGCCAACTGGTCGACCGCGCCGTCATCTTCCTCCAACTCTTCGACAAGCCCATCATTCAAGCCCGGACCGGAAAGCCGATTCAGCAAACCCTGAGCGAGTTTTTTTTCACGCATTGGAAGACGCTGCTGCGCAGGCCCGCCGATGGGCTTGCCCTTGATTGCGTTTCCTTCGACTCGCACATCCAGTCCCCCGAGATCATGCCCATCAGCATCACGCCCATTAGCACCAAATCGGCCGGTGGGATTCTCCATCACACCGGGACCAGGACCATTGACAGCGGCTGCAGGTTGGCTGAGAGCTGGCACTCCGCTCGTTGGCCCCGAACCACTCACTTCCCCCCTCACCGTTGCGTTCGCCCTGTTGGCATTGGCAGCAAACGGGTCTGCTGAAGACGTTTTCTTCTTGGCAGACTCCAAACGTTTCAGGCTTTCCACTTCAGAGTTTTTATCACCGGCAAAACCTCCAGACTGCTGTTGACCCTGTTGCTGCATCTGACGTGACTGCACATCACCAAACGTATCTGCAAACAAATCATCGCTGGGGGCATCAGCGGCATCCTCGTTACTGATGCCCAGCATCTCACCGCCCAAATTCCCCTTCAGATTCCCATTCGCGTTCAGATCCGTGATGGCTCCGTCGCTGAAACCACCACCGCCACCCATTCCTCCCATTCCACCTCCGCCCATGCCTCCCATTCCACCGCTGCCCATGCCACCGCCACGTTGGTTAAATCGATCTTCGAGTCGACCACCAGCGACATCCGCTCCCTCAATGGAATCTAGCTGGAAATTTTCTTCTACCTCGACAGCCTTTCCCAAACTCCCATCTGCGCCACTCTGGCATTGCATCTCCCGACATACAACGGACTTGTCGGTGGAATCGTTGGTGCGGGTGGCAACGCCGGTTTGCCGGGAACCTCACTCGCACTGCGGGGACTGACTGACTGAGTAACAGGTGGCTGGGCGCCTGAACGATTCAAACCGAGTGCTCTTGATTCGGATTGCATTCTGCTTCCCGAACGTGTTGAATCCCGCTTGCTGTCGAAAGCCTGCTCAATTTCTTCCTTCTCATAGTCCTGAGCACGCTCTCCGAGTGCTTTTCTGGCATCTTCCAACGCCAAATTTTCGGAAAGGCTATCGATTGCTCCGGACTTGCTCATCGCGGATGACCGTTCGGCCTTTGCATCTGACTCTCTCCCCACATCAACGCCCCGGTCCATGCTCCGGTACGCGTTCCCGCTAACGCCCTGATCCATCCCCATCCCCATGTTGACGCCAAGCTCAACGGGATTCGCTACTTCGGCCATTTCGGAAAAAATCTCTGAATCTGTCTCCGCACTATCGAAGAGTCTTTCCGTGCCCGTCGCGTGCCACTGTTCATCCATGTCACCAGACTCATCACTTGGCGCTGAGTCCTCAAACATGGGGGCAGCAGACCTGGGGGCAGCAGACGCGGATGTAGGCGACCTCATCACCGCAGAGTCCACCATTGCCTGACTGCTTGTTACAACGAAACCCCGCGAATTCATGTACCAGAATCCCGACAGCCCCAGAACCAGCAACAACGAGGCTGCTATTCCCGATACCCAATGATAATTCCGGGTGACCGACCTGAACTGTCCTGGCAACCTGCCCCACAAACCAGCAAACCCGCCGCCAGCAAACCCGCCGCCAGCAAACCCGCTGCCAGCAAACCTGCTTCCGGCCCTGACAGAACGGGAGCCTGGATGACCCAACAGACTTTCGCTACCAACATCAGCAAGTGAAATCGGGTCGGTTGGGACTTGATCGTCGAATAGAGCGAGGACATCTGCCCTTTTGTCCTGACTTAATTTCCAATCATCACCGCAAACATCGGTGTTGCCTGACACAATCGCATCATCACCCTCCGCAACCAATGGCACACCACCAGCAGCATGACCAAGCAATCCGTGCATCTCCTGCATCTGATTCTTGAATTCACGCACATCACTGCGCTCTTCAATCAAACGCTCGATTTCCTCTCTTTCAAAGTCCGAAGCTTCACCCAACAGAAATGCAACAATACGAACTTCGAGTTCTGCAGAAAGCCCCTCTGGAGCCGGTTCATTGTTCATGAATTCACGTCCATCCCGAGTGGATGCAACTTGCCAGCCAACTCTTTGAGTATGTGGTGCAAACGATACCCGACATTACCGACACTCAACCCGGTCTTTTCACTGATCTCGCGATACTTCAAACCGTCAAAAAACTTCAATTGAACCAGTCTGCGATCCTCTTCATGAAGCGAGTCGATTGTTTCATGAAGGATCTGAATTGTTTCCAGCCTGGACAAAACCCCCGGAGGAGCGTCCGAGCTATTGCCCAGGCTCTCGATCAGCGGAGTGGTCATTTCCACTGCTTCTTCACGTCGGTTGTCACGCATGTAGTTGAACACCCTGTTACGAACACTGCGATAAAGCCATGCACGCGGAGACTCAACCTCATCCCACCTGACATGCAACTGCAGAAAGACTTCCTGCACTATCTCTTCTGCTACCGCTTTTCTTCGAACCAGAGAGAATGCATACCGCAACAGGGGCGTCTCTTCAGACTCAAACAGCGAGCGCAGTGTCCCGCGGTCGGGGCACTTGTCGCTTGCCGGTAAAACTCGGGGATTCCGATGCAACATGAATCCTGTTGGCAGTGTCAGTGGAGTTTCACTTACGGGGAAGATCCTCTCGCTACATGAGAAGACCCGAACGACGACGACTTATTAGAAAAATCCGTGTTTTTTTCTCAAAAGAAACCATCATGGGAAGCTGGATCCCTCCTGATCAGTCAGAAAGAACACAGACCGGCGTCCAATGAATCGGGCGGTGGGAATCAAGAAAACAGGCCCTCTGAACGACTCACTGCTGCATCATCCAAACCATTGGTACCAGCATAGTCACAAACGCACCGCGTGATGACACCGAGGATCGAAAAAACGGCACCGGCTTCCCCAGTGGTCCTTCCGGAAGCCCAACTGTCAATGCCGAAGCAGTCGTCACCATTTTCTGCGACCAGCACCCGCATCGCTGCTTTGACCAATTGAACTCCAATTGGTTGACCAGAATAATCCGGAAGGACGCAATTTTCTGGCACATGATCCCGACTGAGGCCCCACCCTGACTCCGATGGACAAGTCCTGCATTCAACAGGCCAACAACATTTTCAGATAAACTGTCAGAACAGCGCCAACGGCAGGAATGCCGGCTGACCTGAACGTGCGGCATTCAATTTCCCTCAACTCTCCTGTGAATAAGACACCATGAAAAGACGAACCTTCCTTGCAACCACCGCCAGTGTTGGAACCGCAGCTTGCCTTAGCCAACGTTGCATGTTGGCCGCCGAAGACTCAGCGGCCCCCAAACAGGAATTGAAGAAGGGAACAACGATACTTTTCCAAGGTGATTCCATTACCGATGCCGGACGAAACAAAAAGAATCCGGTTGCGAATGAAAAACTTGGCCGAGGCTACCCTAACCATGCGGCCAAGTTGTTACTCGAAGCCTATCCGCAACTCGATCTGCAGATTCACAATCGCGGTATTTCTGGCAACAAAGTCCCCGATCTGGATCGCCGCTGGCAAAAAGATTGCATTGATCTTCAACCGGACTTCCTGAGTATCCTGATCGGGGTGAACGACATTTGGCACAAACTGAATGGGCGCTATGATGGAACAGCAGAAACCTATCGTGATGGATTCACTGCGCTTCTCGACAGGACACGAAAAGCACTCCCCGATGTCACCATTGTGATCTGCGAACCGTTCGTCCTGATGAGTGGGACGGTCAAGCAAAACAAAGACAAATGGTTTCCCGAATTCGATACTCGGCGAAAGTATGCAAAACAGGTTGCAGAGAAAGCCGACGCAATCTGGGTTCCATTCCAGACCATGTTCGACCGGGCGGTGGATTCAGGCACCGAACCGGCAGCTTTGGCCAGAGACGGTGTCCACCCCACGCAGGATGGCCATGCATTGATGGCGAAAACGTGGCGACAAGTCGTCGGCATTTGATTGCCGAAGACGCCAATGATGCACATGAAGGTCAAGTGACACGGGAAATTATCTTTCCCGCGTCAGGACAATCCATTGCAGGAACCGTTTTCGGGACATCAACTTCCGGCAACCATATTACTTGTCCAGGAATCCGCTTGTCCTCAGCCATGCATGAAGATGTTCGTTCCACCGGGAAACCGGATTTTCAGACGGACGCATGCCATAACCGTGGCCACCTTTGGAATACGCGTGCAACTCGGCCGGCACACCTTTTTCACGCAACCGGGCAAACAGCAATGCGGCTTGGGCACCACGCATCGAATCGTCCCAAGTCACCGCCATGAACGTCGGAGGCGTATCTTTCGTGACAGTCACCAATGATCCCAACTCGGCAACACGATCATTGTATTTATCCCCCAGATAGGCTGCATAAATCGGACAGATGAAATCGGGTCGGCAACTGAGGTCATCGGCCTCGTCCACCCGGCTATAACACTTCGTGCCGTACTGAACACCCGACATCACGGTCAGATGCCCACCCGCTGAAAACCCCAGTGTGCCGACTCGTGCCGGATCAATCCCCCAAGTGTCAGCGCGGTGACGCACATACCGAATGGCTCGCTGCACATCCTGCATCGGCTCCCAGTGGATCCTGTCCGGCACTCGCCGTGGAACCCGATATTTCAAAACAAAGGCGGTCACACCAATGGAATTGAACCACTCAGCCACTTCCAAGCCTTCTTTGGGCCATGCAAGGATGTTGTAACCTCCCCCGGGGCAGATGATCACAGCGCAACCGTTTGCAGTTTTTTCAGGAGCCTCGTAAACCGTCAATGTTGCCCGTTCCACAAATCGAATCCGCTCCTCAGTGCGGGCTGCTTTCAGTTTTGCGATCACCTCAGGCTTGATCTGAACAGCCCCAGCGGGCAGCTTGCCAGGCCAGATTTCAAATTCAGGATGGTCCTCTGCTGACACAGAATAGCAGGGGGCAATGCAAATGCCTGTCATCACCAGATGTAATAGACAACGATTCAAAACGGTCATGGTTTACCTTCGATGGACTCGCAACGGACGCTGGAAACTTCCAGACATTGTAATCGCCCGTGCCTGCCGGCGATCTCCCAGGCCAGATTGCGTTCTGACTGTTTACCTGGAATTTACGACCATCCACTCTCCTGACCAATGAGCCTTGTTGCCCCATCGACTCCTGGCATGAATCACGACACCCCTGGCCAACCGTCGGGCACAACGAAGAAACGCCGCGATTCATGAAAAGTTGTGCCATCACTCTTCAACTGCACAACGAGTGGACACCGCTTGCTGTTCGCGAAGTGTCCGTCCATCCGTCCGCTGAGATCGTCGAATGACAACAAATCGTCCTCTTCACCCGACAGCTCAATCACGGACAGCCAATTCAGCTTTTCAAGCCAGCAGTATCTCACATCCTCTGATGCCATTGCGGGATCGTCTTGCAGCGGCCTGAACTCTGAATGGCGAAACCATGAACCCTTGAGATGGGCAGAAGACAGCCCGGGGTGCCCAACACTTCTGTCTGCCTGACCATCGGGATAGAAAATCCGACCTTTGACGAACGCTTCACGAATTTCCACATCCACATCAGGCAACAACTGTTTGCCAAGCGTTAACTGGTGATCAAAAAGACGATGAAGCTTTCGATCCAAAGTATCATTCGCATTAGGTCCGATGAACGGACTTCCCAAAACACACTCTTGGGGATTGAACAGATAGAACTTGACCGCGACCTCCCAATGAGTTGTTCGTCCATGCTCGTCAATGAAAATGAAATCGACTTCCCCAATCGTGCGTTTGTGATCGCGAATCACATACGACTCAAAGAGCAGATCCACTTTGCGCAAATGCTGCAACCAATAAGAGACCAGGCCTTCGAAGTACTTGCCCAGGGAACGCAAACTCTTCTGCTCCATGAACCTGGCGAGGTGCATCGCATCAACATCCTGTTCGCGGATCCGCCAGTGGCCAGAAACAACCTGATCATTCGTTGCCAGGAGCATTGGGCTATTTACTACCCAAAGCAGATCCGAGAGCAACTGTCTGGTACACGTCATGGTGTTTTCTGACTCCCGAGAGAAAACGCGTCAGTCGTTTCATGAAAGTGAACTCCACGCGACGAGTTTGATCATGCAGTACGGACTTGGGTTCTGAAATGCATCAAGCGCCAGCCCGAAAAATACCAAACCCAGTCAAAACAAAAAAAGCGGCGTTGCCGGATGGCAACGCCGCTTCGTTAGACATGCTGAGTTGTCGGAGAACTACTGATTAAGTTGCTCTTCGATAACTTCTTTGCTTGCTCGTGTACCCATGGCACCCCAGAGACCGTAAGGGCTCTTGGAACCAGCACGTTGTCCCCAGTAGTAAACCGACTGAGCACGTGAGTCACCAGCCTCGATGGAGTCAGTGATGAAGATCACAGCACCGTCGCCCATCAGGACGTGTGCTCCACCTTGGTGCCGGCTACTTGGAGGCATGGTTCCCTCGCCACCCCATGTCCACCACATGCAAAGCTCCTTGTTAGGAGGCAAGATGGTGTTCATCTGGGAGTTGAGTGGGAAACTGTTCGCCCACATGAAACCACGACCAGCAAAGGAAGGACCAACGGAAACTCCCTGAGCCCATTTGGTGGGGTACTCGGGATCCATCTTGCCGTTATCACGACACAGTGATGGATTGTCTGCGATTCCATAGTAAGCATCGTCAGCACCGATGGTTCGGATATCCCGGTCACCGAGGTCCGTTGCGATCTCGCCAGCCATCACGGTGTTGGCAAGTCCATCAAGACAGTCACGGAACTTGGTCACCGAGCGGTGAGCGAACATTCCACGCTCAGCAGCGCGGGTGTAGTTCACCTTGAATGCACTCGGGCGAGGATTCAAGTTGTAGTGAGGAACACCGGTGTGACTCCAGTTGTGCGAGTCACCCATGCAAGCGGCGTAGTTCGTACGACCACCGGCAGGAAGACCTTGACCCGGATCACTTGGGCAACGCAGAGTTGGGATCTCTGTCATCCATGGGCGATAACGACGGTTCTGGATGGAATCCGGATTTCCGCCTGTGCGATACAAGCTTGGAGTCGGTCCCATCGCGGGCCATGGTCCACCGTTGAGTCCGACAAATGGAGTGTTTGGATTATCCAAGTCGAACTGGCTGGGATTGGAAATTTCTTCCCAAAGAGCCTGCTGCTCCATGAATGGCAGAATGCCGACGATGAAGCTCAACGATTGATTGTTGCGGACAGAACTGTTGTGAGCGTAGTGTCCAGGAACGATCAACTCACCTGTGCCGGCACCCTGAGTGGGCATCTGCTTGTAGGTCGAGTGATAGTTGTGGATCGCAAGCCCGATCTGCTTGAAATTGTTGCTGCAGCTCATGCGGCGGGCAGCTTCGCGAGCAGCCTGCACAGCGGGAAGCAGCAAGCCGACCAAGACCCCGATGATCGCAATGACCACGAGGAGCTCGACCAGCGTGAAGCCGGAGCGAGAACTTTTTCTCATACTAATCCCCATTAATAATTAAACAAAAACGAAAACAAAAATCGACAAACGGATGTCGACAAAGGGTATCTACTTAGGTGTGGCTGGGGCGGCTGGCGCTGAGCCACCTGCCTCTCCAGGTGCTCCAGGCATTGTGACGTTGTCCGCTTCTGCCTCTTGCTCTGGAGTGAGCTGACCGCTCACGACTGTGTTTTCTTCGGTACCACCGCACCCACTCATCACAACGGCAGCCAAGGCCAGGCTTAGTGACATTACAAAGCGACGCACAAAGTTGGAATCAAGCATCAAATAAGTCCTTGAAGGTAAGAGGGTGCCAGCGAACGGACACGCCTGGGTGGAAAACCTCGGTGTGAGGGCCTCTCGGCCCCAAAAGGGGGTAAAAATGTTAATCAGCTGGTATAGGTCAGTTATTAAGGCTCGTCAAGTATTTTTTAGGGAGTTTCTGTTAACGACTTGGGCGATGGCGTTATCTGATCCCTTCGAATACCCCAGAGGGCGAAAATTACCATCCCGGAAATGACGCCCAGTTCCCAGAATCCGATTCTCCGCTCAAGTTCCGGCCCCAGGTTCCGGCCCCAGGTTCAAGGCCTTCGTCCCGGACGGCTACCTCATGCAATGCTCGGGAAATGCCCGCGTACTCGAATGGTCAAATTCCTTCGTGCCGAATGACCTCCCACCTTAAACGGTTCCGTGGCTTCTCGAAGTCGCTTTCCACCTACTGGCAGCCAATTGAGCTGGCCAGCCTAACGATTCTTCTATTCCTGCGGGTAACCGTACCCGTTCGTTCAACACCACAAGAAATCCCGACTTACCCCCGGCACCGCTCGAGTCCCACAGTCGCTTACAACCACCCCACCCCCTCCACAGAGGTGGGCTCGCGGCATACTCGACTCATACGTGCGCCGGATTTTCATGCCGAGCCGAACAGATAGCACGAAAAATTGCCCAACTGACATCAGCTCGGCATCTTCATCTCAACGGTTCCCCAGCTTCAATTGCGGTGCGTTAAATACAGCCTGAAAACGCACATCATTTGTAGAAAAACGGGAGTCCCGGGCGAAACCAGCTTGCCCGATGCAAGCACAACTTCACACAGATTCCCCAACGAGGCAAATAAAGGCATGCAGATAGAAGGGCGAAACAGAACAGGCGTCGTCATGACTGGAATACGGAGGATTCAAAACCGAGGATTCAAAACCGAGGATTCACTGCAGGTGTGCACCTGC
>JAAXJB010000010.1:33914-37674 GCA_012270065.1 Rubripirellula sp.
GAGGATTCAAAACCGAGGATTCAAAACCGAGGATTCACTGCAGGTGTGCACCTGCACGCATCAGTTGCGTGGATTTCGACCGCTGCGTCCCCTGTCGCCATTTCCTCTTGCTCCAAAACCGCCGCGGCCGCGGCTACCACCGCGATGGTCAATTTCTCCATCACCATCCCGGTCTTCGCCATAAGGGACTGCCCCTTCAAAATAGATACCTTGGCGTGTGCCCTTGGCAACATGCTGCGAATAAACTTTCTTTTCTGTCGTCGCGGCGAATGCAGCATTGGCCTGCTTCAAACTCGCGATGATCAAATCATCGCCGGCATCCAGGGGAAGTTGCTTCAATACCTTTCCCTTCAATCCGAATTCACCTGGATGAATCAAGATGATCCCCGGGCTCTCATTGGCACCGGTGACTTGTTCCTTCCATTGCGTCCCCTGTTCGAAATCGAAGTGAAAGCGTCCGATCACGGCATCATCGTTGACCACGCTGCGCAAGGAATCCCGCAACTTGGTCTCCTGATTGACAGGTGCATTGATGAGCACGAGAACGCGTTGGTCAGCTGAGGCAACATTCAACGCCTGACGAAAGCTGTGAAAGTCCTGCACGAGCGCTTCCCGCGTATCTGCCGTTGCGGGGTACATCAACGCAAAACGCTCCAGCTCTTTTGTCGGATCACTTCGCCCCAGCACTTGTTCCGCACCGCGACTGGCGCGGCTCAACCAGCGTTGCCCATCCGGCGCTAGCATGCAAAAGACACTGTTTTCAAACCTTCCACCGAGGAAAGTACGCACATACTGCTGGTGTTCAGGACTCTCGTACGACTCCAGCCGTACACAAACCAGATCTCGCGTTGCATCAATGAACTCAGGGGACGCGAACAGACCGTTCTGCGTAGCGGTGTAACCCGGTCAGAATACCCCGGAGACCCCATGACACTGCGTGGCAGCCGCAACAAACATGATCGCCCGCCCGCTACGCTTTGCCTCCGCTTCGGCAGATTCCCATGTCGTGTACCACTGGATTCCCGGTTGCCCCAGATCCAGCTTGGATGCACCGAGATTTCCCGGACGCGGCCCCTGAGCAAGACACCAGTTGCCCAGTACAGCCATTCCAAAGACGAATGCAAAACGCTTGAGCATCAATCAAAACCCTTGTAAAGCATGTGACTTGTGAATCATGGGATTTCCGACGAAGAAAGCTCACTCATGGAACAAAAACGCGGGCCCACATCAACGATCCACAGGAAATAACTCGGGTCATGGACAATTTCCCGATCTTTCTCCAGTTTCTTCCGACGCAATTCACATGCAAGTTTGCGAAAACGGAATTGGCAGAATGAAATGCATTCTGCCTTTGCCGCCGGCAATGCCTCGCGCCGGGCAACCGGTTCAACCTCGGTCAATGTAGCGATTCACGACATTGAGCAACATTTCCTGACGCCCACTTTCATTGGCAGCCGCTTCGCCTTTCTCCAGCATGATGGCCTCGAGTTCAGCAAGAGAACAATCGCCGGCTTCAATTTTTTTGCCCAGTTCACCATCCCAACTTGAATACCTGGCAGCCAGCGGAGCACTCAGTGCGTCATCAGCTTGAATCGCAGCGGCGATACGCAAACCCTTGGCGAATGCATCCATGCTGCCGATGTGAGCATGGAACAGATCAACAGGCTCAAAACTTTCACGACGCACCTTGGCATCAAAATTGACTCCACCAGGTGCCAAGCCGTACTTCAATAGCACAAGCATGATCTGAGTGGTCAGATAATAATCCGTTGCGAACTGGTCGGTGTCCCAACCGAGCAGCAAGTCACCGGTGTTCGCATCGATACTGCCAAGAGCCCCCTGCATCCCGGCATACTCCAATTCATGCATCATCTCGTGTCCCGCCAGGGTTGCATGATTGGTTTCAATGTTCAGCTTGAAGTGATCCGTCAAACCATAGGTTCGGAGAAAGTTCAAGCAAGCAGCTGCATCGGAGTCATATTGATGCTTTGTGGGTTCTTTGGGCTTGGGTTCAATCAAGAACTGGCCGCCAAAACCGATTTCCTTTGCATAGTCGACAGCCATGTGGAAGAAACGCCCCAGATGATCAAGCTCCCGCTTCATGTCTGTGTTGTAAAGACACTGATACCCCTCTCGTCCTCCCCAGAAAACGTAATTCTCACCGCCAAGTTCATGGGTGATTTCCAACGCCTTCTTGACCTGAGCTGCCGCATACGCATAGACCTCGACATTGCACGTGGTTGCTGCACCATGCATGTAACGTGGATTGCTGAACATATTGGCGGTACCCCATAACAGCTTGACCCCGGTTCGCTGCTGTTCTTCTTTGAGGACTGCCGCAACGGCATCAAAGTTTGCATTGCTTTCCGCCAACGAACTCCCCTCGGGTGCCACGTCGCGATCATGGAACGCGTAGTAAGGGGCGTCCAGTTTCTCAAAAAACTCGAACGCAGCCCGGGCCCGGTTGCAAGCGTTTTCGACGGACTCGGAGCCATCGTCCCAAGGTCTCACCATCGTCGGGCTACCGAATGGATCCGCACCAGTGCCCCGAAATGTGTGCCAATACACAACGGTAAACCGCAAATGCTCCTTCATGGTCTTGCCGGCAACCACTTCATCCGGGTTGTACCAGCGGAAAGAGAGCGGATTATCGCTATCAGGACCTTCGTAACAAATCTTGGATATTTCGGGAAACGCAGTCATGAGTGTTGCCTGGCACCAGTCGAGGAGTTGTAATTCAGAGGATTTGCGCACCATTGCGACGCGTTCCAGGAACGGCATAAAATGGGCGTTGCGGAGATTTTCATGGATCCGCTGTCAAATTCCATGAGAGAATGCGCAAAATATCGTAGAAATTTCACAACACTGGCAATCCGATGCCACGCCGCTCCGTCGCATTATTGATCGAAACGTCCAATGGGCATGGTCGTGGACTGCTCAACGGCGTGGTCGCGTACGTCAAGGAATCCGCTGATTGGTCAATTTTCCTGACCGAACAGGAACGCGGTGCGGTCCCGCCAAACTGGCTGAAGAACTGGCGTGGCGATGGAATCATTGCCCGTATCGAAACCGACGAGATCGCAAACCAGCTTCGTGGCTTGAACGTTCCCATCGTGGACCTGAGCGCTACGCGTCATGTCAAAGGCATTCCATGGACAGGCACCGATGATCGCGCAATCGCTGCCCTCGGTGTCCAGCACTTTCTCGAGCGAGGCTTTCACAATCTGGCCTATTGCGGAGATCCTGGGTTTGCCTGGTCCAACCTGAGACGTGATCGATACCGGGAATTGACTTTGGCTGCAGAAAGAAATTTCTTCGAGTATCAATCGACCCACCGGTATGCAGCCGAATTTGACTGGGACCAGGAAAAGAACCGTTTGGGTGATTGGCTGCAGGCTCTTCCACGTCCCGTCGCCATCATGGCCTGTTATGATTTCCAGGCACAGCAGGTTCTTGATGCGTGTCGCCAATCAAAGATTGCTGTTCCAGAATCGGTAGCAGTTCTGGGGGTGGATGACGACCGTCTGATTTGTGAACTGGCCGATCCATCACTCAGTAGCATCATTCAGGACACGCACGCGACCGGCCATGAAGCTGCCCGATTGCTCGATGAGATGATGAACGCTCACGAATCACGGTCCGCCACAGTGCATACCAACCGCGGACAAGATGGCGGATTGCCACTCCACCGTCTGATTTCAGAATCAGATACACCGATTGGTCCATCACTTCTGACCAAGCCCCCACTTCTGACCAAGCC
>JAAXJB010000010.1:37774-82855 GCA_012270065.1 Rubripirellula sp.
CACTTCTGACCAAGCCCCCACTTCTGACCAAGCCTTTGGGGATCATGGTCCGTGAATCAACCGACACACTGGCCGTTGATGACATCGAAATATCCCGAGCTCTGCAGTACATTCGCAGGCACGCACATTTGAACATCCGTGTCAGCGACGTCCTCAAACCACTGTCACTGTCGCGCCGATCACTCGAGCATCGGTTCAAAAAGCTGATTGGTCGGACACCCCACGAAGAAATCCAACGAGTGCGGATCAATAGTGTCAAACGTTTGCTGTCGGCAACCGAACTTTCCATTTCAGCCATTGCGGAACGCTCAGGTTACGAGCATGGTGAATACATGACAGCCGTATTCCGACGCATGACAGGTCTGACTCCCACCGAATATCGCCGCGAGCTGGAAACCAACCAGGGCAGCGAGCGAGTTTCTCCTGCTGAATCCAAAATTCACGATTGAAGTCTGACACTCACCAGACAGACAGGCAACCAATTTCTGGCAAGACAGCTACCAAGACAATCCACCAATGGCATATGAAAATCGAATCTGCAGTGAAACCGGATTCAATCCGGTGTGGTTGAAGCAACTCCATCATTCCACCACCCTGCTTGCGTTACCCGATGGACCCCATTTGATCCGGATATCAAACTGAGCCGATGGCCAAACGCAAACCCGAGATACGCATGCGAACTTATGGTGTCTACACCAAATGGGATTCCGATGCACGAACGCTTCCGAAAATCCGCGAAGTGACAACCAAAGTCAAAGCAGTGGTGGATGTCGAATTTGGCTTCATCGTCAATATCACGGGGGGCAAAAACCGTGAACTGTACTACTGCATCGATCATCCCGGGATTCAAGACGCCCAAGGCAAAAGAAGACCGCCGTTTGATGGAACAGTTTATGTCAAATCAAACGACTGGGATTTCTATCTGGGTGACACCATCTGGGAACCGATCAATGACAAATTGGGAATGTGGCGAATGACGCTGGAGATGGACGGCAAAGTAGTGGCTGACAAAACATTCGAGCTTATTGCCGATACAGACGAACCTTAGTCAGCGTGCTTCCGTTTTCTGTAAGACCAGATACCCAAAACGGATTCGGCAATCAAACTCAAAAGCCTGCATCCGTCTTCATTACCCTGGATCCCGGCAACGTCACGACATTCCTCAACGTTACGACGCATCCCACACTTCGAGAACACGTTGAATCGCGTCAAGACGTTCCCGACTCGAATCACTGATCTGCTTGAACTGCAGCCAATAAGCCCGTTCCTCTCTCAACATTTCAACGAATTCGGTGTCCCGCCGTTGCAGTAACCATGGCCCCAGCAGAAGACCTGCCTGATGATCAACCTTCTGGTAGACAGGATCCAACTCCGACCCTGCCTTGCGATAGGTCAAGATCGTGTAAGGCCAATGCCCAAAAGCGATCTGCTCATCAACCAGGTGGTAACCGCTGCTGATTCCCCATTTCCGAATCAGGTCCGCCCGTCGGTTGGGTTGCAACACAATCAACTTGGGAATTCTCGCTGGATGACGCTCAAGAATCGCGACGATACTTTCTGCTCCCATCCCACAAATGCTCAGACTGTCTGCTTCCCCGATCTCCAGCCCGTCCAGGCCATCTGCAAGGCGAGCCTCTGCGTTCAAATTCCGCAAAGCATTTCTGGATTGAGTAAACGGTTGCTGCTTGTTTTCAATAGCGATGCCACGTGCGATCCTTCCACTGCGCAGCAAAGCGACGAGGAGATTCGCATGGTCAGAGCCGATGTCGGCATGTGTCGCCGCCTTGATTTGCCTGGCGACCGTTTTCAATCTCTCATCAAGACGTGGCACAAACCATGACTTCCCATGCAACAGGTAAAGGCAACAAATGCCTGCAGTTCAACCAAAACCAAAACCAGAATCAAAACGTTCCACCGGACAGTGGAACACGACCAACCTTGCAAACAGCGTTCCCCTCCGGACGACATCGCAGCGTCAATATACACGGTCGGGATGGAATACACACCGAATGCACGGCTTGAACATGGACCGTGATCATCAACCGCAAAAGCCCCTCGAAATGCTACCCTTTCAATGTCCCTGCTGTTACCTGATCCGCTCCAACGCATTTGACGGGCTACGAACGCTTCCCCGAACGAGAATTGCGGAAAACCGGCAAGGTTTTGAATGGCGACGATTCGCTCGACGCATATCAACACCTTTCGCCAGCGATCAGAAGTGCAACCATCGATGATCCCTGAAGATCACAAGACTGGATGTCGGACCTACGTTTCAAAAACTGCAAATCGTGACCATAATCTTCGCAAGTGGCATCAACCTCTGGGTACAGGGTCAAAGACATCCCTGCCGGAACACATCCAGCCTGGCGTACGGTACCTTGTGTGACAGAAACGACTTACCATGAGAGGCTGACGCGAGCAGACATTCTGTCTTTCTTTACGCTGTCTTTCTGTACGCTGCCTTTCTGAACGATCCATCCCACACTCCCACGCCCTTCCCATCAAGCACCGGGCGAAGTGACTCCTCATGCAAAAACAACTTCTGCTTGCCCTGTGGTCTGCAACGATTTTCTTCCTGCCGTGCAGACTTCCCGAAGTACAGGATGCATGCGCCGCAGACTTGTCCCCGCGGCAGCTGCGCACATTGAAGAACGGCAAGCACGAGAACAAACCGAACATTCTTCTGATCATGGCCGACGATCTTGGGTTCTCGGACCTCGGTTGCTATGGCAGTGAAATTGCGACCCCAAATCTGGACTCGTTATCGCAAGATGGCATTCGCTTCAGCCAGTTTTACAATACTGCAAGATGCTGGCCGACCCGTGCATCACTGCTGACGGGATACTACGCTCAGCAGGTGCGTCGTGATGCACTGCCGGGAGTTCCATCGGGGGGAGGTAACCGTGGAAAGCGACAACCATGGGCAGTGCTGTTACCCAGAATGCTGCAACCAGCGGGCTATCGTTCCTACCATACGGGAAAGTGGCACATCGATGGCATGCCGATTGAAAACGGATTTGATCGCTCGTACCTGCTGCGGGACCAGGGCAGATTTTTCAATCCAACACGACACTGGAAAGATGATCAGCCGCTTCCTGCCGTGAAAAAAAATACGGGCTTTTACGCGACAACAGCTTTGGCCGACCACGCGATTGAAGTACTGCAGGAACACGCTGCCCGGCACACTGCAAAACCATTCTTTCATTACCTTGCCTTTGCAGCTCCACACTTTCCCTTGCATGCTTTGCCCAAGGACATTGCCATTTACAAAGACCGTTATGCTGCAGGCTGGGATGCGATCCGGAAACAGCGTTGGAACCGCTTGCAATCACTGAACATTCTGGCCGAGCAATCGGTTCCAGACTTGTCGCGGGTAGAGCGTGATCTTGGGCCTCCCTATCACTTTCCTGATGCCCTCATCAAACTGGGGAAAAATGAAGTCAATCGCCCGGTGCCGTGGAATCGTCTGACAAAGGATCAGCAGAAATTCCAGGCAACCAAGATGTCCATTCATGCAGCCATGATCCACCGCATGGACATTGAAATTGGCAGGGTGTTTGATCAGATACGGAAAATGGGCCAATGGGAAAATACCATGGTCATCTTTCTTTCGGACAATGGTGCCAGTGCTGAAATCATGGTGCGTGATGATGGTCACAATCCCGAGCTGCCGGCAGGTTCCGCCGGGACCTATCTTTGCCTGGGTCCCGGATGGTCGACGACCTGCAATACTCCATTCCGGAGGCACAAGACATGGACACATGAAGGCGGGATATCAACGCCATTGATCATTTCATGGCCCAATGGAATTGAGGCCAGAGGCGAGGTCCGCATGGACCCAGGCCATGTCATCGACATCGTTCCGACACTGCTGGAAGTCACTGGTGCTTCAGCGCCAGAATCAGCTCCTCAAGCACCGGGCAAGAGCCTTGTTGCGACGTTCGAGAAAGACGGCCAGCGGCAGCACGATTACCTGTGGTGGTTCCACGATGGGCACAAGGCAATCCGCACGGGCGACTGGAAGGCAGTCGCTCCCATCGATGAACCATGGGAACTCTACAACGTCGCCGACGACCGTAGTGAATCAAACGACTTGGCAGTGCCTGAAGCAGAGAAGCTGAATTCCCTCGTCGCCCAGTGGCATCATCAACTCGATAACTTCCTCAAACTGGCAACGGCAGATTTGCCAGAATCGCGCCCGGTCAAACCCAAGCCCGGGCAAAGCAAAACAACCTCGAAAAGGTCGCAGCAGGAAGCAAAACCCATACGGAAACAGGTTTTGCCGGGTGGCAAGACTTTCCGTCTGAAGGATCGACATGCCTTCATCATGGAACCGAAGCAGTCAACCAACCCGACCAGTGATAAACCATGGATTTTTTATGCACCGACGCTACCCGCCTATCCGGACAAGGCGGAAACCTGGATGCACGAAAAATTTCTCGAAGCAGGCATTGCAGTGGCGGGCATTGATGTGGGCGAGGCGTATGGCAGCCCAAAAGCGTTCCCCTTTTTCGAAGCCCTGTATCAAGAAATGGCCAACCGTGGTTATTCAAAAAAACCGGCCCTGCTGGGACGCAGTCGCGGTGGACTCTGGGTCAGCAGCTGGGCAATTGCCAATCCAAACCGGGTCGCTGCGATCGGCGGAATCTATCCGGTTTTCGACTACACGACGTATCCCGGTGTCGAGCGTGCCGCATCGGCGTACGGCCTGACAGCCGAACAACTGCAATCACAACAGGAAAAACTGAATCCAGTCAAACAGGCAACAAGACTTGCCAAAGCACAGATACCTGTACTGATCATCCATGGTAAAGACGACCAGGTTGTGCCCCTGCTTGAAAATTCAGCGGCGTTGGAAAAGGCCTACCATGCCAATGATGCAAGCGACCTGATTGAGGTAATCAAGGTTGCGGGACAGGGGCACAATTTCTGGCCCGGTTTTTTCCAGTGTCAGGAACTGGTCGATTTCCTGATTGAAAAAGTGAAGTGAACACGCACGAAACGGTCCCACATGAGTATTCACTGGATTGAGAAGTCGAGACTGAAATCACCACTGCGTGGAACGTTTCTCAGCCTCGGATCACCGTTATTGGCACGCATGGCGGCGCAAATCGGATTCGACTGGATCCTGATCGACCTCGAGCACGGAGCCTGCACCGAGGCAGGCCTGCAAAACATGCTTCTGGCAGTGGAAGGCACTTCGTGCGCCCCGATTGTGCGAGTGGTATCCAACGATCAGGATCACATCAAGCGGGCCTTGGATCTGGGAGCAACTGGGATCATGGTGCCGTACGTCAGTACTGCAGAAGAAGCCACCAGAGCCGTAGCATCCACACGCTATCCTCCACACGGTTCTCGCGGAGTTGCAAGTTCGACGATCGCTACCGGGTTTGGCCTTTCAATGAACGAGTACCACGCGAACGCAATCGAACGCACAACGGTCATTGTCCAAATCGAGACTGTCGAGGGAGTCAGGAATATCGACCAGATCGCTGCGGTGTCTGGTGTTGATGTTATCTTTGTCGGGCCGCTGGACCTTAGCTACAACCTTGGTTGTCCGAAACAATATGATCATCCTGATTTTCTTGCCGCACTTGAAAAAATCATCACTACCTGTCGACATCGGGAAATGGCTACCGGAATCCTCAGCAATGAGAAAATGGCCCGGCAACATCTTGCCCAAGGGTTCAACTTTCTTGCGGTTGGTTCTGATGCGTTAGCAGCACGGAACGGATTGCAACACCTGCGTGATTGCTAAAAAAAACACACGGGCATAAGACTGCAACCCCAGTCCCGATCCGGATCTCCCATCAGTCCGATTCCACAGAAAGCACGGTCTTTCGGAATATCCATGGGATTCCATTTCCCAGCAGCATGACAATATTCACGGCTTGATGATTTCCAGATCAGCCATGTAGATGGCAGTGAACGGCTTCCCCTTGCTGTCTTTTTCGTGAGTGGAGTACCACGAGACGACGGCTTTTGCTGGCGAGAGAGGTAGAAGTGCTGGGTAGGAATTGTCTCCTCCACTTGGCAATTCTGCAAATTCATGCAACTCATCTTCGACAAGCCAGCAAAGAGAGGTTTTGGGACCTCGATCCGTATTGCGTCGACCACCAACCACCCAGCGATCTCCCCAACGCACCAACATGGGCCCACCGATGTAACGGTCCAGTTCTTTTCGGCGCCATTTTGCATAAGGCGGTTCGGATCGCAGTATTTGTGCGGCATCGCTGCCTCGTCGCCCAATCGCCAGCACATCACCATTGGCATGAAACTGAAATACCGTTTCATCACCACGCTGTTCCTGAAACAACGCGGCTGTCTTCCAAACCAGCCCATCGTCACTGACCAGCATGGCCGACTCCACCTCGGGCCCTTCACCACGCGGTCGAACATCAAACTGGTGTTTACGTCGACCGCACAAATAAGCCTTGCCCCGATACGCTGCTGCTTTCCAGATGTAATGCCCAAATGTACCTTCCAGCATGACAGGACTGTTCCAGTCCTTGCCATCAACTGTCCAGGCAGCGTACCCAAGGTGCTTGTTCAAGTCATAATCACTGCGAGGCAGAGTCGTTTCCCCGCTGTACCACGTGCCCGTGTAAACAAACAACCGCTCCTTGAAGTGCAGAAAGTGCGGATCGCGCGTATCACGAAGCGGCACCGAGAACTGGTGCACCTTATCCCACGTATCGAGGTCCTCGCTGCAGAGAATGATGATGGAGGCTGTAGGGTGCACCATGTGCCCATCAGGGCAACTGCGAAATGTCAGATAGTACTTTCCATGAAACCGGATCAGATCGGTGAATGCATTGTGTTCGCCATTGTGAAATACCTTACGCACGTTGGTCACGCGGACATCAGGCGTGGTGACACCCGGTTTCGTTGAGGTCTGCGCCAGACTGTTGCAACAGAAGACAAGCGATATGAATGAAAAGAACGGGATATTCACCAGTCCGTTCCGGAAACAATTCTGATATTGCAGATGAATCATTCGTTCGAATCCTGCTAACGGAAAGCAAATAGAAACAGCAACTCCAACCCATCAGCCAACGGAAAACCGTCAACTCACGCAGAATACAATAACCAATCCCGATTGACGGTTGGTGACAGCAAGAGAAAGACCAGATCGGAAAACCGGGGATAAATCACACATGAGGGGGTCTACGCTACAATGCCGGTTTCAATCTGATCCGAAAGATTTTTTGCACCCTGAATCGCAAACGACACGAACACGATGATGCCAAAGACCCCACTTTCAGCAGCCTACATACTAGCCCTCATGTCACTTTTCGTAGGCATGGACATCACAACAGCGCAGGAGACGGTCGTCGAGGAGAACGCAGTCCAACCGGGGCGGTTTGAATTAAGTGCAAGGGCAAGCAAAATTGATCCGCGTGTCAAATCGCATCCAGAAATCAATTTCATGCTGGAAACACCGAGTGGCAAACCAGCCGATGTCCAGAACGCGATCGTTGACACATCTGTGCCACCGAGGGGAAAACTCGTGATCTGGTTGATGAGTCACAACAAGAGTCTGTTTAATCGACTCGCGGACTATGGTCTGCACGCCATCCAGGTCCAGTATGCCCGATCGTGGTTCTCGATCTGCTGCCAGGAAAAGCCGGTGGGTCCGCACTGCCGTGGAAACATTCGTCTGGAAGCAGCAACCGGCAAGGACTTCAGTGACGAGGTGCAAATACCAAAACCCGATGGCATGATGGAACGTGCTTTCCAATTTGTGAAATGGCTGGATCGCACGAATCCCGAAGGAAACTGGAAACAATTCCTGAATGCGGACAGAACCGGACTCGACTGGGAAAAGGTCATTGTCTCTGGCAGTTCGCATGGATCAACGACGGCAGCGCGATTTGCCAAGTATGTCAAAGTAAGTCGCGTCGTTGCATTATGCGGCCCTCGCGACCAGTATCAGTCATGGCAGGGATTGCCATCAGCAACTCCACCGAATCGCTTTTTCGGTTTTTCGCATGTACTCGATGGCGGCTGGAAATCAGATCATTACTGCCGAAGCTGGGAACTGCTTGGCATGAACCAGTTCGGACCGATTGTCAATGTCGATAAAGTCAAACCGCCATACCGAAACACGAGACGACTGATCACGGATTTTGATGTTGGAGGCAACGAGAAAATTGCACACAGCAGTGTCCAGCCGGGCAGCCGTGCTTACAAAGACAAAAGTGGCAAGTTCATGCACGAAGTGGTTTGGCGATACCTGTATACGCATCCCGTTGACATCGTGGGTACAGCAGTGCCTGCGGATGATGACTGCGAAAAAAACCAGCGACAGTAGTCCTGAAACAGCAGCCCTGAAACAGCAGGAATGCAAACAATTCAGGATGCCACTTCTGTACCGGGTCGGTACGGCTGCGTGTCATGTTTCCGGCGACAGCAAAAATGCTCAGCTGATCTGAAGTACATACTTGCCAAATTGTGGTGACGAACGCATCTGTTCGATCGCCTGATTGGTTTTTTCAAGAGCATGAACCGCGTCGATCACTGGCTTGAGATGATGCTTTTCAACAAAACGCAGCATGTCACTGAAATCATCAGGAGACCCCATGGTGGATCCTCGCAACTGCAGCTGCTTCCAGAACACCTTGAACATGTCGATCTTTTCAGGAGCGCCAGCTGTTGCTCCATAATTGATGATCCGCCCCCCCGGTGCAACGAGTTCCAACAAAGAACAGTAAGCCGGTCCACCAGCGCCGTCGATGATCAAATCCGGTGCCCCTGCTTGTGAAGCATGTTTTTTTTGCCATCCGTCCTCGCGGTAATCAAAACCACCTTTGGCTCCGAGACTCATCGCACGCTCTATCTTGCTGGGGGAGGATGAAGTCACCCATACCTCGGCTCCCAGCGCAACTGCAAATTGCAATGCGAAGGTGGCAACTCCACCTCCAATGCCGGTGATGAGTATTCTCTCACCTGCAGCTGCATTGCCCTGTGTAAAAAGTGCGCGATAGGCGGTCACCCCCGCCAAGGGCAAGGCGGCTGACTCCTCCCACGTCAAACCGGCAGGCTTGCGGTGCAACTGCTCTGCAGGCACAACCACCTCGGAGGCAAATGTTCCATCCGCAGGCAAGCCGAGAATATGGAATCCCTCACTTTGGACAGTGGGATTACCGCCCCAACTGATGCCGGGATTTAAAATCACCTCCTGTCCTTCCCAACCGGGGTCAACGCCAGCACCACACGCCGAGACAATACCAGCACCATCGGATCCGAGGACAACTGGTGGCTTGATTCCTGGGTACAGGCCAACCGTGATCCAGTAATCACGGCGATTGAGTGCTGCTGCCTTGAGTTTGATCACAACCTGACCCTCTGCTGGAGTAAGGTCGTCACGCTGCTGCAGTTGCAGAGGCACTTTCCTGCCGATCAGGGTCATCGCTTTCATTGGACTTGTTCATCTCATCACTTGGATCAATGGATTCAGCAACTTGCCGGACATCCCATCATACAGTGCCAACTCTTTCTACAGTGCAAACTCATTATGCAGTCTACAGTGCAAACTCATTATGCAGTGCAAACTCGGTAGACAGTGCCAACAGCTCGCGCATTGAAAACACGGCGTGACATTGTGTGCGGAGTCCCCAGTGACCAATCTCATGGAGAGACTTTAGCCGGCGACTCAGGCCGTGCGATGGGCAAAGGACTATCAAGCGGCAATTCCCCTCTGAGCAATCTGCCGCCCTCGCCTGTCAAACGCAAGTAGTAATCAGTGGGCAAACCTTCATAGGTCAGAAAAGAAACATCCTTGCCAACCGGAGGATCATTGCTGCATTTGAAGATCGCAGTTCCTTCGTCAACTTCGTCAAACATCGCCACATACACCATTGCCGCACCTGTCTGCTTTACCGCCCTGAATTGCGACCACAAAAACTGCCCTTTCAAGCGTGGAATCGCCCCAAGCTCACCACCACGCAGGTTTTTCCAACTGAAGCCGGGAAAAACAACAGGCAGATAGTCCATGTCATGTTTCGCACACCACGCCAAGTCCGGCTTCCAGACGCGGCTACCATGCAGCGATGCCTCATCTGGCGATCGATAACGGCCGATCGTCCAAGGGCTCAGTATATCTGCCTTCTTCAGAATCTCGTGCAGCCTGGGATCCTTTACTGCATCGCGTTTCTGTTCGCGCCACCACGATGGAATGCCCAGCATGACGGCACAGCCCTCAGACTTCAGGGCATCGATCAATTCACCACACTCGACCAAACCATAGTCTCGATCATCGCCAAAACCGACACCCCACACTGCCACCAGTGGCTTGCCTTCATGCTTCAAGTACCGACCACCGGCGGTGATGCCATCCCGTTCCAACTGTCGCCAGTCATCGTGCACGCGGAGAAGCTGCCCCTTCTTCAGTCCTGACAAGTCATACATGACAGACAAAACGCGACCAGTTTCCGACGCAGCACGATGAGCATGAAACAGCACCTTGTTTTTCTGGGCCTTGAGCCGATTCGATTTCAGTCCATTGGCAAACCGCTGCATGAAAACGCCATCGATGCCATATTCACGCATCCAGCGGAAATGACGATCAATGGTCTTTCTGTCTGCGCTGCTGTATACCTCGGCGACACGACCGTCTGAATGCCTGAAATCGGTTGCATACCGTTCCTCATCGCTGAACTCCCGAACGTCCGGCCACAAATCAACCGTTACGTTCCCTGGCCCAAATGACTCGTGTGCGGAACGGCCCCAATGTATCCACCCCAACCGGGAACCATCTCCTGAACAACTGAACCAGCCCTGATAGCCGCACATCACCTTTCCCGTCAATGTGCTGGAATCGACGATTCCGTCAGTGGCTGCCACGTGTTGCCTGGATTCACCCTCCTGACCCAGAATGACCTGACCTCCCGACAAAACCAGAAAGAGAAGCAAACCAAGCCATTTCCAGTCTCGGTATCGATTGCAAACCACATGTTTCCCCTTGATTTGAAGCACGACTAAGAACTCTGGAGTAAGAAAATGGTTCATTCATGCACCACGCATCCCTGACTCCGGAAGGCCTGTATTCCGGAAATCCACCGTGGGCCTGTAGTTTCCCACAGGAAGGGGTAAAGGAATTCTGATCATCGTCAGACCTCCCACAGCTTTGGAAGATAAACACTTTGATTGCATCCAGCCAGCACCTCCAAATCCAACTTTGGAAATAGTCCTGCCAGGGCTAGCACGCTCTCAAAGCAGAATAACTTGACCGATCGATTTGCAATGCTTAGGCTCGACAGACATTCACAACTTAGGCCAGCCTGCAAGGCAACGCATGAATCCAACTTGCACATTTCTGTCCCTCGTGTTGCTGGCTCTCTGTCTCCTCACAGCCAACACGAATCACGTATCGGCGCAGCAGCCTGCCGTAGCGGACGATTCCATTGATCAAGAGGAACGCGAAGCCCCAGACGAGTCAGAAGCCCCAGACGAGTCAGAAGCCCCAGACGAGTCAGAGGACCCAGACGAGTCAGAGGACTCAGAGGAACGTGGCGAATCCGCGATCGAGATCCGCGAAGCAGAAAAGCAACGTGACCAACTTCGGGAACGGCTTGGATTTCTGGACAAGCGTGTCCAACTGCTGAAACAACGGCAAGGACTGGAAAGAAAACAGAGCGGGTTGGAACGTCAAATTGAAACTGCTGAAGAGCGTGGCATCGATCCCGACGAGGAGTTAGAAGAACAATGGGAGCGGACTGAGTTCGAATTGGAAAAAGTGACAATCCGTCTCGAACTCATCACCAAACGTCTGGAATTATCTGAGTTGAGGCAGTCATTCTCGGAAGAAAACCTTGATACAGGCAACCGGGACTTCAAAGAGATCAACACTGCATTTACCGAAGCTGAAAAACTCACAAGACAGTTTTTTGAAAGTGTTGAAGCAGGTGATGATCATCGGGTTGAGCAAGTTGAAATCCGTCTTGGAGAACTAGAGCATGAGTACGAAGTACGTAATGAAATCCTGCAGCTGCGACTTGAACTCCACTTTGCGGAAGAAGAGGGAGAAGAAGAGTGGATAAGGGAACTGAAAAGTGAACTCCGCGAACTTGCACGTGAACTCGGCAGGGAAGAAGAATCCACGGACCAATCGAGAAACGTGAACATTGATGATGAGAGAATCAGCGGCGTCATGGCCAAGCCTGTCGAGGTCGATGATGCCACGCTCTCCGCGGTTGTAAACATGAACTATCGCGAACACATTGAACCAATGCTGGAGCGTCATTGTCATGAATGTCATTCAGAGGGAGCTGCTTCAGGTGATCTGAATCTGATGTCACTGGCTGCCGACACCCCTTGGGTTGTCAACCGCAGTACATGGCTGAACATCAGTCAGCAAATCAAAATGCGTACCATGCCTCCACCTGAGGGCGACCCCATGCCCGATGCTGATCGCTTGATCATCGCGGCCTTTCTGAAGCACCGCATTGAGGACTTCGATTACGAAACCGTTCGGCAACCGGGTTACGAACCTGTTCGCCGACTCACCAACCAGGAATACAACCACACCATCCGGGACTTGTTCGGTATCGACATACGACCTGCTGATCGTTTCCCGCGTGAGTTGACAGCGTCCAGTGGCTTTGCGAACAGCGCCAACAGCCTGTTCTTGCAACCAGTGATTCTCGAGCGTTATCTCGGCGCTGCGGAGCAGGTGATCGCCACCGCCATGCCAACGCAAGCACAAACACAGGAAGCACGGGACACCCGTGAAATGCTGGTTGGTTCCGGATCTGCGGTTGAGGCGATTACAAATTTCGCGCGACGCGCTTTTCGTCGACCGGTTCGACCGCAGGAATTGCAATCGCTTTTGGATTACTACTCTGAATTGACAGGTCAACCAGCAAACTCTGTCAATCACAACGACATCTCCTACAAAGCTCTCGGCAAGGTGTTTGAAGCAGTACTTGCCTCGCCCAGTTTTCTACTGCGGCACGAGGGCAATCAGGGCAAAGCAATCGGTGAGTCATTCAGGATCACAGATCATGAGCTTGCCAGTCGCCTGTCGTATTTCCTGTGGGCAACCATGCCCGACGCCCGGTTGAGTCGCATCGCCGATGCGGGAAATCTCCACGACCCACGGGTACTCGCTGCAGAAGTCGACCGCATGCTGGCCGACCCGAAATCGGAGACGTTGGGGACGATATTTGCCTCGCAGTGGCTTGGTTTCAGTGCACTGCCACATGCCCCGCGAGATCCAATTGACAATCCATGGGCAACTGACTCACTGGTGGATGCGATGCAGCAGGAGTCGGCGCTCTTCTTCTCATCGCTGGTTCAGGAAAACCTGGCCATGGAGCGTCTGATTGACGCCAAATACACATTCGTCAATGAAGAACTGGCCCGGCATTATGGAATCGATGGTATTCGCGGCTCAGACATGCAGCGTGTTTCGCTTGATACGACGTCCCGAAGTGGCATCCTGGGACATGGAAGCATTCTGGCAATCACCTCGTTTCCAAACCGGACGAGCCCCGTGGTGCGTGGCAACTGGATTCTCACGGAGTTACTTGGAACGCCACCCCCTCCACCACCACCCAACGTCAGCGAATTTGATGAACGTGTCGCCGAACGTCGCAACTTGAGCCAACGGCAAAAACTGGAACTGCACCGAAACAATCCCAATTGCTATGCATGTCACGCCCAAATTGATCCGCTGGGCTTTGCATTGGAGGACTACGACTGGTTTGGACGACACCGTGGATCCCACCGCGGACGCCAAACGGATACCAGAGGTGTCCTGCCTGGTGGCACGGAGTTTCGTGGTTTGAAAGGAATGCAAACTGCATTAATCGACGAGAGAACCGGACAACTCGTCGAGCAGATCACGCGAAAAATGATGACCTATGCACTCGGACGCCAACTCGAATACTTTGATGAACCGGTCATTCGTGACATCATCAAGCAGGTCGAATCTGATGGCAGACGATTTCAATCACTGATTCATGCCATCGTCAAAAGCGAGACCTTTCAAATGAAACAACGGCTACCGTGAATAACAGAGTCCGCTGGACGCCGGCCCGAATATCAAACCGGATTTCAACCTGATTCAACAATCAATTCCCTGCAATCAATTCCCTGCGAACCGCCGCAAGATGGGTCCAACAAGAATGAACATGCGAAACCAGAGGCGTGCATCAGGCGCTTGGCGAATTTCACGTCGAAGGATGCTTCAAGGATTGGGGACTGCCATTTCACTTCCGCTTCTCGAGGTAATGGACACACCTGCCTCAGGAAATGTAGATCAGTCAAATAAGACAACACGTCTGGCCTATCTCTACATTCCCAATGGGGTGGCACGTGGGGCCTGGTTGCCTGACGAATCAGGACCCAACGGAGAGTTGCAAACGCTGAATCCATGGATGAAATCGCTGCAACCCTATGCGAGCGAATTGACATTGTTCAGGAACATCTGGACACCTCGTGGCAACGGTCACAGCGCCGGTACGGCAACATGGCTGACAGGAGGCGGTTTTGACCATGAGCAAATTCATGTTGGCGGGCCATCAGCTGATCAGATCGCAGCACGGCATTTTCGCGGCAAAACCCTGCTGCCATCCCTTGAAATGGCGATCCGTGGTGAGGGGTATTTCAGCAGCAGCCTGTCACGCAACTCAATTTCATGGGCTGATGCCAAGACGCCTGTGCCTCGTGAAATTGAACCCCGAGCCATCTTTGACCGCATGTTCCGTGCTGGCGAGAGTCAAATGGCACAGCGATCGGTACTGGACATGGTGATCTCCGATGCAAAACGCATGAGGAACAACGCAAGTGTGCAGGATCGAAGAAAAATTGATGAGTATCTGGAATCCATCCGTGAAATTGAACGCAAAATTGCTTTCGCAGAAAAGCAACAGAAACGTGCAAACCTTGTTTCCGGGCTCGGCAGAGCCATGAAACGCCCTGATGCGGACATACCGGAAGACCACGGCGAATACGTTCGTGTGATGATGGACATGATCGTCCTGGCGTTCTGGGCCGATGCAACACGCATCACGACGTGCATGCTGGACCATGGACAAAGCAATCGCTACTTCAACTTCATTGATGGGGTGACGGGAACATGGCACGCTCTTTCACACTGGAAAGACATCAGTGGCAAAACAGAGGATGACGACGGTGTTACTTCATGGCAATCACGTGAAGAAAAGCGTGAGATGTACAATCGTGTCACGTCGTGGCACACGCAACAGGTGGCCTACCTGATCCGTCGCCTGAATGAGATTCGCGAAGGTGACGGCACCCTGCTTGACCAGAGCACAATCGTCTATGGGTCCAGCCTTGGTGATGGGCACGAACACGAAGAAAAGAACCTGCCACTGCTGTTGGCAGGTCGTGGTGGCGGCGCCATTCGACCCGGACGTGTTGTCAGTGGACGCCGCGACCTGTCCATGTCAGACCTCCATCTGTCACTCCTGCAGACCACCGGTGTTCCCGTCACGAGATTTGCTGAAAGTGATTCACCACTTTCACTCATCTGAACTCGGGTTATCCGGGAGGGTTTGCTGAAACGGCTGCCCACACCTTCACGGTGCAGCCACATCCGCAGGTCCACGATTTCTCAAAGTACGGTCAAAGAACCCGGCAAGCTGAGCTTGGAAGTCTTTTCTGTTCCGCTGGTAAACAGCGTGGCCGGAACCATCGGTCATACGTCGGTAAGTCACATCAGTCGCTCCCGCTGATTTCAGTGCTTTGACAAAGTCGTCAGAGTGACCAATGTCTACCACTCGATCCGATGCTTCGTGAAACAACAGAAAGGGAGGTGCATCCTTACTCACGTAAGTGATTGGCGCCAGTGCGGCCCTGTCGGATTCGGCCAGACCGCGACCCGATGGACGGGTCGGCGTAGCCGAGGCGGCAACCGCATGCAATCGACTTGAAAAATCCTGAAACGGCCCATCACCCTCAAGCTTGCCCGCAGACACACCCAGCATGCTGACCAGATGTGCCCCGGCTGAATTTCCGTAGCCGCCAATTCGCCGCGGGTCAATTTGATAATCTTTGGCGTGCGCCCTCAACCAGCGGACCGCGCACTTCACATCTTCAACACACGGTCTTCTCGCCGGATCAAGGCGATAATTGACCGTCACGCAGACATATCCGAGCCTGGCAAATGCAATCGCCTGTTCGAGAAACAAGGCACTCCGCTTGTCACCACTGACCCAACCACCACCATGGACAAACACGATCGCTGGTCGCAGTCGATCGGATGCCTTGGCGGGCCTGAACAGATCCAGTTTCCAGCGAGCATGCCCAGGGCGGTAAGTGACATTCAATTCGCAGACGAGCTGTGCGCCGGCCATTGCCTGAACCTTCTCGTCGGCAACCCCCTTGCTTTGATTCGTTCCTGGCCTCCGTGTTCTTCGGTTTTGCATCAAACGCTGCGCCAGCGTGGTCAACTCACGCACATCGATCGTCCCATCAGAGTTTGCATCGACACGCGAAAAGTTCTTTTGCATCAAGCCACGCGACTCTTTCAGCGTGATCTGTTGATCCTGATCACTATCCATTTGACGCAACCACTGCTGCACCATCCCTCTACTTGAAGTGCTGCGGTTTGCAGTGCTGCGGTCCTGTCCGTCATCGCCTTTTTCCTTGCCGGAACTGTCCCGTACATGGGGCTGATCACCCTCGATATTTCCGCCCCTCACTCCTGTCCCTGATCCGGGTGATACTTCCTGTGCTGGCAAAAAACCGGAAAAGCCAATCGACAAAAATGCAATCATCAAATGCAACCGCATGCAATCATTCTCCCACCGAACAGAAAGCAGAGCTGCGTAAATATCTCTGCGTGCGAACCTGAAAAGCGTTTTAAAAAGGTGACCAATCACACAGAGCCAAAGAAAGACATAACATGCCGCGAATGGTACTCAACGGATTCTCAGGCAACCAGCGAGTCAATGACTCCGTTGCTATCGGCGAACTCGTCGACTTCCAATCCCATCAACTGGGCCTGAGTCAACCACAGATTGGCAAGCGGCGTTCCCTCCGGCATGTTGATGTGCTGACCTGCCTTCACATGTTTTCCACCACCAGCAACGACGATTGGAAGATCGTTGTATTGGTGTGTGGATCCATCACCGAGGCCGGAACCGTAAGTAACGAGCGAATTGTCCAACAGCGTTGAACCATCAGCTTCCTCAATCTCGTTCATTCGGTTGAGAATATAAAAATACTGTTCCATATGAAAACGATCGACACGCAACAAGTCATCGATGAACTTGGTCTGATTGTGTGACATCTGATGATGACTTCTTGGCTTGTCAAAGAGACTATCAAACATGAAGGGCGTGTCCCAGCGTTCAGGGCCGATCATGAACGTTGCAACATTGGTCAGCCCAGTCTGCAAAGCAACGACCATCAAATCACCCATCAACCGGATGTACTCTCCGCGTGGTAGATAGGTTTCAGGCGGTTCAGGAAAATCGACTGTTGCAAGTTCTTTTTTCATATCCTGCAACCGCTTCATCTGCACTTCGATCGTGCGTAATGCATCGAAGTACTCGGCAAACTTCTGCCCGTCGGAATGGCTCAGTTCGCGTTTGAGAGATCTTGCGTCTTCAAGAACAAGGTCCGTTACGTCATTGGAACGCTCGTTCTGTTTCGTACCAAAAAGACGATCGTACATTTTCCTGGGATCGCGAATTGACGGAGCGAGATGGCCGGTTCCGTACCACGATATATTGTCAAAATGAATGGATTCCTTGTTGTCACGATGACTGTTGCAACTGAACTCCAACGTGCTGAATGGCGTCTGCTGCCCCACATGATCAGCCACAACATGATCAAGGGTACGTTGAATTGGCCATGCTGACCCTTTGACGGTGTAGGGTTTTGCACTGCTCAGGTAGCACGATGCACATTGCGCATGAACATCGGTGCCCTGCTGGAAAGTCCGATCCATTCCAGTGATCAAATTGATTTTCTCAACCAATGGCAACAAAGGCTCAAGCGTTGGCGTCAATTGCTCCAGTGGCCTGACGCTGAAATCCGGATCCTGTTCGCCGAGTGAGCGAAAGAAGTTTCCGAGATTTCCTTTGGGGATCACATGATCAGCCTCACCCGGGAAAAAACCCCGACGCACAACGCCGATGGGCACATAATAATGCACCATCCGCTTGGCAACGTTTTTACCCGACTCGGCATTTGCCACACTCTCGAGCCATGGCAGCGCAACCATGGCGCCGCCGATACTTTGCAGGAAATTTCTTCGTGAAGTTGATTTCATTGATTGGAACTCATGAATGCATCAGGGGCTGGCGGTGAAACGTCGTTCTGCCAGATCAACACCATTGAGAAATGGCTTACTGAAAACCACCTCTCGAATCAGGGTTTGTATTCGATATTCATCTGCGATGGTGGCAGCTGTGATTCGATCCAGTTCACGCTGGTCTGCGGGTCCCAACTCCCGCGCCAGTGCGAATGACAGCAGATGACCAGCGAAGCCCCGTACAAATCGATCTTTTTCCGCCAGAATCGCATCCTTAAAGCCAACCACATCGGTGAACTCGTGACGCCGGAACAGACGCCCCGAGGAATCGATTTCTCGTCCGTTTTCGTACTGGTCACGCCATTTTCCAATCGCGTCAAAATTTTCCAGTGCAAAGCCCAGGGGATCAATTTGCTCATGGCATCCGGCGCAATCAGCACGTTCACGATGCAATGAAAGACGCTCACGCAAAGTCAACTCCGCCTCATCAGTTGATGGTTTTTCCTTCAATGGCGGCACATCGGCTGGTGGTGGTTCCGGGGGAAGGTTGAAGATCACGGTGGATACCCATGCTCCTCGTGTGATGGGTTTGGTTCGGTCCGTGCCCGATGTCATCGTCAAGACCGCCGGGCTGGTAATGACACCTCCTTGCCGTCGATCAGTGATCGGCTGACGTGTAAAGTTCAGCACAGTTACTCCACCACCGCCTCCCTTGGCCTCACCCGTCGTACCGTAAACCCGGCTCAGCAACGGAGAGCGATAGGTGAAATCGGAGTCGATCAACTGCGTCAGAGGCATGTTTTCAATCAATACGGCTTCAAACAGAAGTAACGGTTCCAGCATCATATGCATGCTGTGACGGTACTTTGACATATAAAACCCGGGGAATTTCTCCCGATTCGGAACGGAGGAAATGATCCGCTCCAACTGCAGCCACTGCGAGGGAAAGCTGTCGCAAAAACGTTTCAGCTTGGGGTCCTCGATCATCCTTCGAAACTGTGTTTGCAGGACGTCCGGATCCCCCAGTCGACCGCTGGATGCCAGATCCAACAACTCCGGATCAGGAATGCTACCCCAGAGAAAAAACGAAAGCCGTGAGGCCAGATCGATTTCTGCCTGACGAGACGCTTCAACCGGATCACTGGACGTGGTCTCTCCACGTGTGCTGGCAGGCAGTGTTTCCGGCTTTGAATACAGGTATAAGAACCGAGGCGACGCCAACACAGCACTTGAAACCCGCTTCATCACCTCGGTAAAACCAATCCCGCGAGCCAGCTGGTTTTCCGCATAGTTGGCGTACCGGTTGAATGCTTTCTCGCTGACTGGTCGACGAAAGGCACGACTCAAAAAAGGACGCAGACGCCGCTTTGCTTCATCGGCATGGGAAATACCGTCCGCCGGCGCAGCGAAGAAGTCTTTCCAGATACCAACGTTCGCGGGTGTGAAATCCGGGCTCCCAACAATCGATTGGCTCAATCCAAGAAAGGCTTCCATCAAAAGGGGCGAGATTGACAGCTGATCAGCACGGTTGTCAAAGCCGTGCTCTGCCCTCAAATCCTGGGGAAACGCTGCCACGCCCGCCAGCCGCTTTTCGATCATCTGGGATTTACCCAGAGGCCGACTGCCAACCCGCACAGCGTCCGGCATTTTACCACTCGCAGGATCAAAGTACTTTCCATGCTGTCGCATCATCCTTTCGGGCAATGTGAAAACAATGGACTTGAGTTGAAACAGATCCTTGACGGCGTTGTTGTACTGAAATCGGTTCATCCTGCGAATCTCGGCCTTTTCAGCATCGGCGTGCTCAACGACCGCCAGATCAAACAGTGATCGCAATTCCTCGACAAGTTTGCCACGAACATCAGAAGTCAGCTCACCTTCATCTTCAGGCGGCATCTCTCCCAGATCGACAACCCGGATCAGATCCTGCAGTAACGCGGGTTTTGACGACTGATTTGACTGTTCAAGAAACTTGACCAAATCCACACCACCCATCACCTCATCAGAATCACCGTGGCAATGGATGCACCGATCCCGAACGACCGAAGCAACTTCTTCTGAAACCGCAAATCGATCCACACCTGTCTTCTGGTCGGCTTTGTCATCGGCAAAAACCACCCACGCCTCCGCTGACAGCAACGAAAGACCAATCACCAATGCAGTCGTAACAACAGGCCGGATCATCTGATTCCTGCTTCTGGATAATCGTAGATCATGCGAACAATTCCTTGATGATACCCGAACTATCACCATGCGACGCAGCATCGATACCAACACCCCTGAGAAGACTCAACCACAGGTTCGCCAGAGGAGTGTTTGAATCAAGCACAAGATGCTGACCAAGCTGAATCCCCGCCCCTCGGCCGGTGATGATGGTTGGACAATTTGTCAGGTAATGGATTGAATTGATGTTACTGCCGTAACTCAACGAAACATGATCAAAAAGACAACTGCCGTCGGCTTCACGGGTCGCTTTGAGCCGGTCTATGAAATACGCAAGCAATTCTGACTGTTTCTGGTCACGAGTCTGGGACACTACTTTCCGATCCCCACTGGTGTAGTGGCTCATGTTGTGCCCGGTAATGGTAGCCCCAAAACTCTTCAACAAACTTTCCACCGGCTGGCGATAGGTAAATACACGGGTCGCATCAACCTGCATTGCCGCAATCATCAAGTCATACATCAACTTGATTTCTTCGAAACCCGCAACTTCTCCCTGTGGCTCATCTGGCACGGTCGCCGGACGCGACTTGGGGACATGCAACCACTGCTCCTCTTTGGAAAGTCGGGTTTCAATATCTCTGATCGACTGCAGGTACTCGCTCAACTTGTCAGCATCCTGACGTCCAAGACCGCGGCCAACATCTTTCGCGTCCTCCATGACGGCGTCCAGAATGCTACGTTTCCTGTTCAGCATCAGCTGCCGCTCGGCCAGCGGGGTTTTGCCATCCGAGAAAAGCTTGTGATACGCGGCGACCGGGTTATCGAGTCCTGCTAATGGCTTGCCTTGACGATTCCACGCCAAAGACAAACCCGGTCCGTGTCCGGAATTCTCCGCATCCTGACAACCCAGCTGGATTGAAGTGAAACGCGTGGCAAGTCCCAACTTTTCAGCAGCCACCTGATCGGCCGAAATGGTGTTATGAAAACTCTTGCCAGGCTCAGCATAGCGATTGGCACAGGTGAGATAAAACGTGCTTCCCCAGTGCGCCTCACTACTGAACTGATTGCTCAGGTTCTGGACAACGGTGATATCTTTCTTGTGCCTCCGAAGCGGCTTCATACCTTCGGGCAATTCATACTCGGTCCCGGTAACAGTCTTGTCGGGGAACCAGTCTTCTCTTGTGACTCCCCAACCGAAACTGAGAAACACCATTCGACGGGATGGTGCATCCACATCTGCTGCAGCCGCGAACTTTTTCCAGCCGAATGACTCCAGAGCAGGAATCGCAATGAACCCCGACCCACTTCGGAGGAAACGGCGACGAGACCAATTCATTTTGCTTCTTTCATGAAAATCAGACACAGGCAACACAACACAGGCAACACAACAGCATCAAGGATCGCAATGTTGTCCTACCGGATTGCAGACAGAACGTCCGCTTGAAAAAGGAAATTCAAGGCAGACAAACGTCAAAAGGACACGGACATTATCCTCAACAAACGGGCGTCATGGAAGGACATTTTTCTCCGGGAAAAACCCACAAAGCACAATTCAGCCATGAGCCACCCTGATCACGAGGGCTTTCCTTGAACAACCGATTGCAGTGACTACAACAACTGCAACACAGGCATATTATTCTACATTGTCCCGATCACTGGCATCGCATGCTCGTCAAGCCTGCGGTTACTTCCCGCCGGAAAGGGCTTTCCTTCTTGCACGCAACCGTTACGCCAGCACATGCCATTTGGCAAAAGCGAGCGGAAACGGCACCGACGCACTCCGTGCAAGTCTGCGTTGAATCAGAGGACATGCTGACCAAAAAGTGTCGATTTCACTCATCTTCCCAGCCCACTCGCATGGAAGATCCATGCTCATTTCCTGAAAACTCCAGACATGGAAGTTCCAGATAATATCGCAACCACCATCGAACTCCCGGTATCCACATTGAACCCCGGTGCCTCCACCTTTCCCGCCCCGAGCGAGACTTGCTGTCGAGGCTTGACGCTCAACCGATTGCGTTCCCCGCAAAACAGACGGATCAGGCATGAGCCTTGGCGAATAGTTAACGTGGCTTACTCATCATGAGTTTGTAATGACCGGTACCGAGCAGGTCATCAATGCGTTCGCGTAATTCGGTAGTGATTTCAACACGGTACTTATCACTCTTCAGGTGAACTGTTTCACCTTCTTGCAACTTGAGACTGAAGAGCAATTCCTGAGACCCCGGATACCCACGAATGATCTCCCTCAGAAGACTGACGATTTCACTATCGTGTTCGGCTTCATCGAGTCGCAATCTCATCCCGTGTGTGTACCGTGTATCAAGATCGTCCAACGGTGTCAGTTCATCAATGATCAGGTTGGCCTCATCTCCCCCACCTCGACGATCCACTTTCCCACGTGCCAGAACGACGGCATCAGGTTGAATCCGATCACCGACATCCACAAATCCTTTTGGCCATACGATGCATCTGATAGCGCCTTGCATGTCTTCAAGATCGAAGTTGGCATATTTGGAAGGAGAACCAACCTTTGCGTTTTTGGTATGAGCGAATTTAATGGAACTGATCATACCTCCGAGGACGACCTCACCTCGATCCTTGACATCACCCAATTTGTCGGTGGTGTGGGTACGAAAGGTAGCCAGCTTGTTTTCATATTCCGCCAGCGGGTGGCTTGCCAGATAAAAACCAAGAACTTCCTTTTCAGCAATCAGTTTTTCACGCTCGGGCCACTCTTCCATATCGGGCAATGGTGCTGCCGGGCGTTCTTCGGCGGCATCGTCTTCTTCAAATGCACCGAAGAGACTGGCTTGCCCACTTTTTTTATCAGCTTGAACAGCAGCACCTGCCTGGACTGCTCTTTCGATCACAGCGGTCAACTGACTGCGATTGGCGGCAAAATCATCCATCGCTCCAGCCTTGATCAAGGTCTCAATGGAACTCTTGTTGCAGGCACCCGGATCAACACGCTCGCAGAAATCGAAAATATCGCGAAACGGCCCGTTCTTCTTTCTTTCTTCTTCGATACTGATCGAAGTTGATCCACCGCAACCTTTGATGGCCGAAAGAGCAAAGTGAATCTTCCCATCGGCAACAGAGAAGTCTGCTGCACTCGTATTGACCGAGGGCGGCAAAACTTCGATTTCCATTCTGTCGCAGTCCTCCATGTGCTCAACCAAAGCATCCTTGCGTTTGAAGTTTCGACCGGAGATATCACTGGACAGCAATGCCGCCATGAACTCGACGGGATAATGAGCTTTCAGATAAGCCGTCTGGTAAGCCACCAATGCGTACGCAGTTGAATGGCTTTTGTTGAAACCGTAGCCGGCAAATTTGACAATCAGGTTCCAGATATCATTGGCATCTTTTTCAGCAAGACCGTTTTCGACCGATCCCGCGATGAATGCTTCATGATTCTGGTTGATCAACGCCTCTTTCTTTTTACTGATCGCCTTGATGCAGGTATACGCCTTCGCCAAAGGTATTTTCCCAAGACGATTCAGAATTCGCATCACCTGTTCCTGATAGACCATGATCGAGTTGGTCTCTTCCAGGATTTCCTTCAGCACGGGGTGCTTGTACTCCGGTTCCTGTCGACCGTGCTTGATGTTCACGTAGTCGTCAACCATGCCACCTTCGAGTGGACCTGGCCGGTACAAAGCCGCAGTAGCAATGATGTCCGTAAAATGGTCAGGCTTCATTCTCAACAACAGGTCGCGGATCCCCCCCGATTCCAACTGGAAGACACCTTTCGTTTCGCCACGCTGCAACAGAGCGTAGGATTCCTTGTCATCCAGAGGAAATTTCAATGGATCGACAGCTTTCCCGGTTGTCTGTTCAATCAACTGGACGGTGCGACTGAGAATGGTGAGGTTGCGCAGCCCCAGAAAGTCCATCTTCAATAATCCGGATGCTTCCACGTCGCCCATGGGCCATTGGGTAATGACATCCTGCTTTCCGGGCACACGTCCCAGCGGCACGTACTCCGTGAGTGGCTTGTCTGCGATCACCACGGCCGCGGCATGTGTTCCCACATTTCTCGCCAGCCCTTCAATTTTCATCGCCAGATCAAGCAACTCACGTATTTCAGGGTCACCATCGTATGCCAATTTGAGATCAGCACTTTTCTCAAGCGATTTCTTGATGGTGATTTTCAGCTCATCAGGCACCATTTCGGTAATCTGATTGACTCGCGCCAAAGGCACGCCCAGAGCGCGTCCAGTATCCTTGATTGCAGCCCTGGCTGCCAACGTTCCAAACGTTCCAATCTGGCAGACCATTTCACTGCCATAACGTTCCTTGACATAGTCAATGACCTCGCCACGACGTTCTTTTTCAAAGTCGATATCAATATCCGGGGGTTCCGTCCGACTTTCATCAAGAAAACGCTCGAACAGCAAGTCGTAACGCAACGGACACACGTGGGACATGTAGAGCGCATAACAGACGATTGCGCCGACACCACTGCCACGGGCAGTGGCTGAAATCCCCTTGCTGCGCGCGTGCAGCACGAAGTCCCAAACAATCAGGAAATAAGTGGGGTACCCGAGTTTCTCGATCACTTCAAGCTCACGATCCAGACGAGCCATCACCTCTTCGCTCAGATCCTGACCATCAAACCGTTCAGGCTCATCTTCGTACCGCTCCTTCAAGCCCTTGATGCAAAGTTCCCGCAGATAATCAATCGGCCGCTTCTGTTCGGGGCATTCAAAAGACGGGAAGTAGTACTTCCCCAACTCCAGATCGATATCAACCGTATCTGCAATTTCCTGACTCCGCGCTACCGCGTGCTCCAAGCCGGGGAACTTCTCGTACATCTGCTCAGGACTACGAAGGAAGAATTGATCATTCTCCATTTTCATTCGCGAAGAATCAGTGCGGTACCGCCCTGTGTTGATGCAGAGCATGATATCCTGAGCCTCAGCATCTTCCGGATCCACGTAATGAGTGTCGCTCGTGGCGACCAGTGGCAGCCCCATTCGATTTGCAATTTCAACTGCATTCTCGAGTTGTGCTTTTTGAATATCGACATCGTTATTCATGATTTCGATGAAGTAGCGATCGTCGAATACATTATGGAACCAACCAGCAATTTCCCGAGCTTCTTTTTCAACCTCAGCCGTATCGACTCCCTTGATCACCGCCCGGCTGAATTCACTGCTGACGCAGCCGGAAAGACAAATGATGCCCTCGTTGTATTTCTCAAGTATCTCCTTATCGATCCTTGGCTTGAAATAAAAACCTTCCAGCGACGCAGCACTCGCGAGCTTGATGAGGTTACGGAAGCCTGTGCGATTCTTTGCCAACAGGGTCAGGTGATAACTGGCCGCCTTGCTGCTGCTCGCTCCTCCCTTGTCAAATCGACTTCCGGGTGCAATGTACGCTTCATAGCCGATGATCGGATTGATCCCAACTGCTTTGGACTTTCTGTAAAACTCAAGTGCACCATGCAGATTGCCATGATCAGTCAATGCCAGCGAGTTCATGCCGTGCTCTACGCAACGATTGACAAGCTTTCCAATGTCGCCTGCACCATCCAACAGGCTGTAGTGACTGTGGCAATGCAAATGCGTGAAAGGTCGAGGCGGAGCTTTTGTATCCGTAACGATCTGATTCATCGTCGTTCCTTGCTGACTACGAAGCTGACTACGAGGCTGAATGCAGGATGTGGTTTCGCTTTGAGACGATTGAGCAGATCGGCAAACGTCAAACATCACTGCGGGAGAAAAGCAGCCAGATGGTCTGCGCCCAGCTGCCTGAATTCGATTCCTCAACCGACTAGCGTAGCGGACAGAACCCCGTTGGCAATCAGCCAACATCCACACTGCCGTCACACCCGACCGTCAGACGACTTGAATCCCTGCCCCCCTGTTTTACGGCCGGTTGCCACTCCCAGGGTGGTTTGGAGCAAACAACTCGCGAACACCGGTTTAAGGTCACTTACGGACTCCTCCGCAAACCCGTGACCGCCTTGCCAAAAAGCACTTTATCGGCATCGTGTAATGACTCGGCACCAGACTTTGAGTCACACTGGCTGGTTGCCCAACCGGCTTTCATGATCACCTCAAGATCGCCCTCGGGATACCGTTGGTTGCAGTTCCATGCGCATCGAACCGATGACCGGGAAATACCGTATCAAGATCGGATTTTGTAGGATCTGAGGACAAACCCTCGTTTTCACTGGGATATCCGTGGGATAGTGGCGTAATCTGCGCCGATTGGTGTAAGCTAAGGGAATTACGTTGACCTTGTATCCTGCGAATCGCGGGCCGAGGAATTCCCGCCAATCTTCCCGCCAACGGATCGCTTGTTTCGTGCTTAAGTTCGTACTTTCACCCATCCGCCTCTGCGTAGGCTGGAGCCTTTCACCCCGGATTTTGGGCCTCACTGCTGCTGTCATGCTGGTTCTGCTGCGAGTCACCATCGGCTGGCATTTCTACAGTGAAGGAGTCGATAAGAAAGCGGCCGGAGATTGGACTGCAGCCCCGTTTTTTGCAAACGCGAAAGGTCCTCTTGCGGAAAATTTCCGCCAATTGGTGTGGGATGCGGACGGCCAATTCCGTCTCAATCGCGCAGCCGCCATGGAGAACTGGGCGATATTCCGCAATGAAGTAGGAACACACTACGGATTCAACGATTCACAGAAAAAACAAGCTCAAGCCAATTACGCCAAGGCAGTCGAGCAATACGACTGGGTGCTGGCAGAAAACGCTGCCGATCTTGAGGAATTCGAGTTAGGACGAGAGCGGATCGAGAAACTTGAAACCGACGCCCAGGAAAAAGCAATGCGAGATGGCGTCGCAAGTCTCGGCGGGCAGAGAGACACCATTCGCCGGGAGTGGCAACAGAAAGCAGCGCCGACGCTTTCACAAATCGACGCGATCTGGGCAAATTACGAAGCCGATCAGAACGCACTGGCAACCACGGAACAAGCCGATGCAAACCCCTATTTTTCGCTGGACAAGCCGCGTCTGCAACGAATCGACACCAGCGTGATCGATGGATTCGTCCCGTATTTCGATATCGCCATCGGCTTGTGCCTCCTGCTTGGCTTCTTCACCCCCGTCGCGGCGTTGGCTGCGGCCGGTTTTCTCGGTTCAGTATTTTTGAGTCAATTTCCTCCCACAACGGGGCCGACTTCGAGCAATTACCAACTGATTGAATGCATGGCTTGCTTCGTGCTGGCCGCGACCGGGTCCGGACGCTTCGCTGGCCTCGATTATTTCCTTCACTTGGCAGTCCGCAAAGTCTTCGGGGGCGAGGCCCCTCAGTCCTGAACCAGCCAAGCACCACCGCAACCAAAACCGAACAAATCAGAGCACATTTTCTTCAATAGAGGATTTTCTTCATGGTCGATAAATTATCTGCTGATCAACGTGAAGTCGGCGAACACAATTACTATTCCGCAGTTGGCAGCTACTACGATGTCAACCGACGTGACTTTTTACGTGGCATTGTGGCGGCAGGTGCTGTCAGCGGAGCTGGATTGGGAGCCGCCTACTTTGGCTACGGCAAGGTCGCCGATCCAGTGCGGGTGGCTGTCATTGGCACTGGTGATGAAGGTAACGTGCTGATCGGTGGCTGTAATCCTGAGTACGTGGATGTCAAAGCGATCTGTGACATCCGTCCTTTCGGACAGCACCGCGCGTTCCATGGAGACTGGTCCAGCCCATCCGCGTTAGTACGTCGCCCCGGCCTGATTAGCGTTGCCGGCTACAAGGATGAAGCAGAAGCAAGACGCAACGTGAAAGTCTACGATGGCAGCAACGGCGGCATCATGGCATGCTTGGACGATCCTGATATCGAGGCAGTGATCATCGCCTTGCCGCTCTGGCTTCATGCCCCCGTAGCCGCCTTGGCAATGGAGCGGAAGCTCCACGTTCTGACCGAGAAACTGATGGCCTACAACGTCGCTCAGTGTAAAGTCATGTCGCGAATGGCGGCAGAAATGAAAGATCAGGGGGGTAACCCGATCCACTTGGCAACCGGGCACCAGCGTCACTACAACGTCAAGTATGACAATGCAATCAACTTGATCCGTTGGGGTTTGCTTGGCCAACTCCATCACATCCGGGCACAGTGGCACCGCGGCAACTTACCCGGCGGCGACAGCTGGAAAATGCCGATCCCGGGCGGTGAAGGAAAGGATGCAAGCGGAAGGCCAATCGATAAAATCGCTGGTGACATCAAGAATCGCATGTCAAAGCTGAAAACGGCGACCAACCCGGACGACATTGTGCGTCTGCAGGCAGAACTCGCGCAACTGCAGGCGTGGGATGCTGATAAAAACGTCAATCCCAAAGACTTCGGCTACGAAGATTTTACTTCCGGTGGAAAAATGTTCTCTGCCATGGAAGAACTACACCGCTGGAGACTGTTTGAGCGAACCGGTGCCGGTCTGATGGCCGAGCTTGGCAGCCACCAACTTGATGCAGTCAGTATTTTCCTCAGCTCACTAAGAAGCGATGGCAAGAAAGTCCATCCACTTAGCGTTCATGCCGTTGGCGGACGACACATCATGCCGGTTGACCGCGATGCAGGTGACCACGTGTACTGCATGTTCGAATTCCACGGGCCCGAGTACTCGGAAACCTTCGCCGGTGGCTACTACGACAAAGTCGGCACCTATCCGCCCCGCGGCCTGAACCAGCAAACGCGACAATGGGACCGTGCCGCTCCATTGCCAGGGTATGAGACAGACCCCAACAAGAAAGTGGTAGTGACCTACTCATCGATCAACGGCAATGGCTTCGGTGGATGGGGTGAAGTCGTCATGGGAAGCAAAGGGACACTTGTCCTGGACAAAGAAACAGATGTCCTGCTGTATCGTAACAGCGACACAAGCAGCAAGGTTGGTGTTGCAAAACAGGACGGTGGCTACGTGCTGGATACCAGTGCCAGCGGTGACTACGCGGCACCGGTTGCGAAAGCAGCAGACTCGGGACCAGTCAGCCGCGGTTATCGTGAAGAAATTGAACACTGGGCATACTGCATCAGAAACCCCGACAAGGAAAATCACCCCCGTTGCTACCCTGAAGTTGCAATGGGTGATGCAGTCATCGCTCTGGGTACCAATGTTGCTTTGAAGAAAGCGGCAGCCGGAGAGGGAGGCTACCTGCAATTCAAGGAAGAATGGTTCGATATCGATAATGATGCCACTCCGGATGGAAGTGACATCAAGACCGAAACTGAAAGGATGAAGAAGCCGGTAGCCTGAAAAACCAGCTTTTGAAGTCAAACACAAAATAAAAAACGGCGTGTGGATTGTTCCACACGCCGTTTTCTGTTTCATGACAGGATCTGAACAGCAATCCGCGAGTCTAAGTTACTCACACGATCACCACGCCAACCATTTTATTCCTTGGCTGGCTCTTCAGCAGCCGGTGCTTCTGCAGCTGGTTCTTCTGCGGCTGGTGCTTCTGCAGCCGGTGCTTCTGCAGCTGGTGCTTCAGCGGCTGGTGCTTCTGCAGCCGGTGCTTCTGCGGCTGGTGCTTCTGCGGCTGGCTCTTCGGCGGCTGGTGCTGGCGTCTCAACCGCAGGTGCCGCAGCACCCGAAGTGACGTTGCTACCACTATCAGTCGTGTTCGAATCAGTTGTCTGCACTGGGTCCACTGAGGTATCAACTGTCGGTTGAGCTTTTGGTTCACAACCAACAGCGAACGTGACTAGCAAAGCAGCAAGAATCAGCATGGACTTCTTCATGGGAGGGACTCCGTAGACGGGAAACAATCGAGGATGTTGGGCATCAGACACGCTCGCTTCGGCCCACTCAACACTTACATAGTGGAATCTGTCAGAGGCGAAAAGAAAAGGGATGACCGAAATAATCCGTTTCTTTGATCCCTTAGGGTGTCAGTTTGGGCAACATTCAAGGTCATATGTAAAGCGAGACCGCCTTATGTTTCGATGTGACCCGTACAGCTTACTCAAGCCCGAACCTCAACCCAATATGCGTGATTTGCCATGAAAGTGTGCCCATGTCTGTCGGCAGTGCTCCTGATTCTCACAGCTTTTGCATCCTCAATTCACGGAACAAGCGTTCACGGGCAGGACGTCTCACCAGACTCGGCGACAACCCCATCAGAGGCCTCGCCGCCCGACACCCAAGTAACACCTGAAGCAGAGACCGTAGATACGGACGCCGCACCAATCCCTTCGACGAACCCTTTCATAACGCAAGATGGCTCGGAATCTGCCGTCACGGCAACAGATTCCGAGGTGCCGACCGAGAGGAATTCCGAGCCTGGTGACACGACCGACGAAGAAAAAGAAAACACGGTCGCCGTGGAGGAAATCACGACTCCAGAGGGAGAGGAGATAGAGACGGAGGAGATCCTGATGCCTGCCACGTCTCCAAATACAGCGAGCCCTGAAACCGACATGCCAAAGGTTCATTTCGAGGCTCCGGTTGCAACCCAATCAGACCGAAGAATTTCGCAGGAAAGAGTGTCTCAACTGCGTCAGCAAAGAGCTTTGTACCGGGCGAACCAACGAATGGCGCGGATGGAATACAACTTGTGGATGGGTCGCGAACCACTTCGCCCAGCTTGGAACCCGATGCCAATGATGAGCAGCCGCTATGCTCCACCGACGATTGTTGTGCCAGTTTTCATCAATCCTCGCTGAAATCCTCGCTGACACGTCGTGGGTGTAATTGGCTTGTTTACACCACGACTTTGGACTCCGAGCTGACGACTCTGCATTACGCAGACCCCACTCTCCCAATCCTCCACTCTCCCAATCCTCCACTCTCCCAATCCTCCACTCTCCCAATCCTCCACTCCTTTCCATCCTGCCCTCCTCTCCGCCCGTCGCAGACCTTCCCAAAGGGAATTCCTGGTCTCCCACTTTCCCTTGCTGCCCCTCTCAATCCATGGTCGGAACAGGGGTGTTCAAAGCAGGTTCACGACACCGGCTTGCATCTGATACATCGGCGTCTTTGCTGCAAGATTAGCAACCGTGTCACCTTGCCAACGTCGATGCGATTGCATTCCCCGCATGATCGCCCGCCAATCGGCTGATGCGCAGAGTTTTTTGGAGCCGTGCAGTGAGTCTCGATTCCGAATGGAATTCGCCATACTCAATGATGCCATTTTGAGTGTTCGACATTCGGGGCAGTTCAGACGGTAGATGGCAGCAGGGTCAATTGCGGCAAGCCCATTGCACCGCATTCAATTCCCAATTTCCGTCAATCCAGAGCTGAACTGACATATCAGCAGGAAATCCCGCTTTCACACGCTTCATCCTTGTGTAGATATTTCATCAGGCCACACGGGATCAACCCTTCATTTCACGCGGTTCGCTACGGATTCCGGGATGCACGAATTGATCCGTGCATATTTCCCAAAAGACACGGTGGCCAATGACGGTTTCTGCCTGAAAGTTCTCCATCCGAAGCTCTGATGAATCGAATAAATTTTTCAAGGCCGTTATATTTTCACCGAGAAACTGCAGGCCCACCAAACGACGCTTGTGCCTTTTCAATTACACCCACGAAATCCTGAACAGTCAGTCAAATGAACATGCGAAACTTATCACTGTATTTTCTGATGTTGTGGTTTTGCTTCATTTCCATGCAGGGCCTTGCAGCTGACGAGATCGAGATCATGTCGGACGTTGTTTGTGGCAAAGCGGGACAAGATACGCTGCATATGGACCTTGCCTTGCCATCAAATCGGGAAGAAAACCGACCTTGCATTGTGGTGATCCATGGAGGAGCGTGGCGTCATGGAGACAAGAAACTGCACGAGGAAGATATCAAACGCTTTGCAAGACAGGGTTATGTATCCGCGTCACTGGCTTACCGTCTTTGTCCCAAAGATGTCTTTCCGGCTCAAATCGAAGATGTGAAATGCGCGATTCGTTATCTTCGAGCGCACGCAAAACAATACCGAATCGATCCTGAACGCATTGGTGCGGTGGGCTTTTCTGCGGGTGGTCATCTCTCGATGATGCTGGGAACGATGGACCAGGCGGACGGTCTGGAAGGCGGAGGTGGTTGGGCCAATGAATCGAGTAAAGTTCAGGCAGTCGTCTCTTATTTTGGTCCGACACAACTGGATGCAAAGGATATCCCGGCAGGGAGCCTGCCATTGGTTTCCGCATTCATTGGAGGTTCAGCTGAGGAAAAGCCGCAGGCATACAGCCAGGCATCACCATTGACTTATGTTGATCGCGGTGATGCTCCCATGCTGCTTTTCCAGGGCACGAATGATGTCCTCGTGCCCCACACCCAAGCCATCAAAATGATCAATGCAATGACGCGTGCCCAAGTGCCGGGCCGCATTGAGTTTCTGATCAACGCCGATCATGGCTGGGGTGGCGATGAACTGGAAAGGACAAGAGCCGCGACCTTCCGTTTTTTCAAAAAGCACCTGCGTGAATCACGCTAGCCATAGCTGAATTCCGTGGTTGGCACGCACTCATCATACTTGTCACCGCATTGCAAATGCTCGATCTGAATAACTTTACTGAGAATGCGAGATGGATTTTCTGTTTTATTTAGCAATGGTTCCTGCTTTGGGGATCACTGCTCAATGGATTGCATGGCGAACGGGTCTTCCCGGCATTCTGCTGCTGCTTGTGTTTGGCATGACACTGGGTCATTTCATTGAGCCTGACCTGTTCCTGCGGGATCTGACCCATGGCAACGAGCAAGCAGGCCCCATCCTTCTCTTTCCGCTGGTTTCTCTGTCGGTCGCAGTCATCATGCTGGAAGGTGGACTTTCACTGAACCTGAAGGAATTACGGGAGGCTGGAAACGCGGCATTTCGACTATGCACAATTGGAGCAATCATCTCATGCGCAGGTGTGATGATTGCAGCACACTATATCCTCGACTTTGGGTGGCGTTTGAGTCTTCTACTGGGTGCGATTCTTGTTGTCACAGGACCGACAGTCATCGGTCCTCTGCTTCGACAAGTACGGCCCAGCAAACGCGTCACAAGCACACTGAAATGGGAGGGTATCGTCATTGACCCCATCGGTGCTGTTTTGGCAGTACTTGTGTTTGACCAGTTGATGATGCACGTCAATGATCCCAGTCTCTGGTCTGCAGCATTGATGCTTTTTGAGACTGCATTGGTGGGTGCCGGATTGGGTATCGCGGGCGGAATGACACTCGCATTTGCTTTTCGTCACTACCTGATACCGGATCATCTTCAAGGTATCGCCACACTTGCAATTGGAATGCTTTTCTTCGCCATCAGTGATCACATTGCCAGTGAATCCGGATTGATTGCCGTGACTGTGCTGGGCATGTGGCTGTCCAACAGTAAAAACCTGAATGTCGAGTCCATCATCGAATTCAAAGAGAATCTGCGAACGCTATTGATTGGTTGCCTGTTCATCGTGCTGGGTTCGCGAGTGAACGTGGATGAGATACTTGCCATTGGCATTCCAGGCCTGCTCTTTCTGGCAGTCTTGATTCTTCTGATCCGCCCTGCTTCGGTCTATCTGTCTTTGCTGGGAACACCGCTGAATTTACGGGAAAAAGCCTTCATTGCAGCCATGGCGCCACGAGGCATCGTCGCCGCAGCAGTCAGCAGTGTGTTCGCGTTGGAAATGGAATCACTGCCCGGAAGTCTTGCGATTGAAGACGCCCAACATCTGGATACAGTCACATTCCTGGTCATCCTCGGGACGGTGACCAGCTATGGACTTACCGCTTCTCCTCTGGCAAGAATTCTCGGACTTTCCCAGCAGAACAATCATGGAATCCTGATCGCAGGTGCTGATACATGGATCAGGGATCTTGCACTCGAGTTCAAAAAACTCGGATTACCAGTCCTGCTGGTAGACACCAACTACAACAAGATCGCAAAGGCTAAAATCGCCGGTTTGAATGCAGTTTGTGCCAACATTCTCAACGAGCATGTCAGAGAGGATCTTGATCTCAATGGTATCGGAAAACTGATGGCTCTCACTCAGAATGATGAGGTCAACTCACTTGCGGTGCGGGAATGCCAGCCTCTTTTTGGAAGAGCCAACTTATATCAACTTACATTCCGTAAACAGAATCAACACAACCGCCGCGGTTTGACCCGGAATCTGATGGGGCGTGAACTCTTTGATCCTGAACTGACGTTTTCGAAACTTGAAGATTTCCACGAAGTGGGAGCAAGATTCAAAACAACAACACTTTCAGAAAGTTACAGCTATCAGGACTTCCTTGACCGCTATCAGAACGGTGCCAAACTCTTATTCGTTATCGATGAGTTGCAAAATCTTTCAGTCAATACGGTTGAGCATCAATTAAATCCTGTCCAAGGTCAGACGATCATCGCTCTCGTTTCATCAACCGTAATTCCAGACAGTCACGAGGCAAAAAACGAAAACAGACCGGCTTGATAACAAGCATTGCCTTCCAGACAGCCCATCAACAACATCGTGCCTAGAAATTGGACACAGTGCTTCCGTGACCACGATTTTTGGTGCCGTCCAAAAAACGATCTAACCTCAAAACCACGTGCAATGCCGAGCCTCATGCAAACCCGTCCAATCAAGTCACGCTGGTAAAGACGAGACCACTGACGGCAAAATTCAAACGATCAGTCTTGGAACTGTAGTCCCCCGTGAACACAACCAGGCACGGCTCTGCGAGTCGCGACGCACCTGATGTTATCAGGACGATCGACGAACGGCCTTGAGAATACTTTGCAGAAGCATGCCGCGTCGTCGACCAACTTGATGTGTTCGTGCTGCGTTTTCACGATGATCCAACCAGACTTCCACCTCCTGGTAGGACCCTGAAAATAATCGCTGACCTTCCCGGCCATGAACGACAAACTGATCACCTTCAATGTTAATTTTATGCACCTCGTGAGATGGCTGATTCATTCCCTCGTCCCCACTTCTCCACAACGTTTCATACGCTGATTCTGCAAAAGTGTGCGCAGAAAAAAGAAAAGATTGTCAACTCTCAGGTTCTCTCCTGACTTCGAATATCGGCATCTGGCTACCGCGCTGAACTGCAAGCCTTGGTGTGCATCTTGAAAGGTTGGATCGCCACCACCGCTGCCTGCGGTTCGAGCAACTTCAACTTCGTTTTCCTTGTACCCAGAATCCTAACATTTACGAATTGATAGCGTGACAGCATTTAACCAATTCGCTCCATTTCTTTGCTCATTCGTTTCCACATTTTTGCCTTCAAGGACGACAACGCGGCGTTCCGAAATAAGCTTGGCAAAAGAGACAAAACAGGCAACTTTGCATTGTGCCTACTACTCATGGAATGAAACTCCCCTACCCAGACCAAGTTCCTCATAAATCACCCCAAAAACGGAATGACGAGCCTGAGTGCCTGTCAGCTCAAAAACTTGACGTGGCCGAATACTGGAGTGTTGGAAGGCAGGGTCCACAGGAACGGTGGAAAACTCCGAAGGGGAAAACAGATGAGTGAGAAACCTGACTCAATTGACGTTCACTATGAGCGGATTTCTATCCAATCCGGTTGGACGGAAGATGAGCGAGAAACGAGACGGCTTCGGGCAGATGACAAGCAGTGGCAACTTCGGCAACTGCTGTTCTACTCGGCTCTTTCCTCGCAGACCCTCGCGCAACTGGATCGAAACACTTTGCAGCTCGCCTGAGCGTTTCATAAGCGTACAACCCTCCGAGCCTGCGACACTTCGCCTGCGACACTTCGCTTATCCGGTGGTGAGGGGGCAATTCGCACCTCCTGCCACGCAGAGGATGTGCCTGATGTCTCGGGCACCTTGATTTGCCATTCTCATCAGTGTGAGCCGCGTTCCGAGTCCGCCATTGGGAAGGACAAGTAGGGGGTGTACTTCGCAGATTTGGGCAAATTTCTCGTTCCCACCCAGGCCTCTCAGCGATCATTCAGGTGACTGTCTGCCTTCGATTTTCGGCTCCTGCACTTGTGCGAGCAATATTTAACCTCGTCCCAGCACCGTTTCCATTTTCGTCGCCAGTTGAACGGACGCCCACAAGCTTGGCAGTTCTTGGTCAAAGCCTTGTTGGTTGATTTTTTGCTCACAGATCCGAACCCAGGCAACAACAGCCCGACAGAGGGGGTCTTTGTTTCACCGACAGGCAACAGTTTCAGGACACCATCACCACAAAATCATTGTTACCAGCCAAGCCCCTGGGGTGCCCCTGGGGTGCTCAGATGGTTTGCAGCCCTCAAGCGTGGTTGCAATTCTGGCGTTTGAGGCCCAATTAAGTGAAGATCAGACCGTTTGATGGGGATTTGCGGGTTTAAATCAACGCATGCACATTTTGCGGCGACCTTGCCAGTTGCAGACATTGCGGAGACTGGCAAAGATAGGGTGGATTGATGAATTTCCACCTTCAAACATGAGAGATACAGATGAACACTTTGCGTGGTTTGTTCGCCGGGTGCATGGTTGCGACCATGCTTTCATTCGCCGCTCCTTCAACTGCTGAAGCTGGTTGCTTTGGTTTGCTGGGCCGTTGCTGCCCACCAGTTGACTGCTGCGAGCCTTGCGAGCCTCCCCCGGTCGCCGTGACCTGGTGCGTCAAAGACCCATGCACCTGCTGCACCTATGAAGTCACTGCATGCGTTCCTGCTTGCTGTGGCGACGCTGCCCCCACTCTGGTCTGCTGCCGGTCCGGTCTGTTTGGTCGTAAGGTACTGACATATGCCTTCGCCGATTGCGACCACACGGTTGACGTTGTGATCACCGCTCACGGACGCACCATCGTTCGAGACTGAGCCGATTCAATTGTTGGGGTTCCGAAAAACTCGACACCCCTGAATTTACGAAAGCCTGTTCTTCCTGGTCTGGAAGGACAGGTTTTTTTGTGTTTACCGAGCAGTTACCGGGATGTTTGATCGTTTTTTCCGAGCAGAATCCACCGAGCGAAACCGAGCGGAGCACAAGACCATTAGATTCCGTTGACCAAACTTCACCAAAACAGATACGATCCCTGTATCGCGAGCTTTTCCGCTGATGAGTTTTTCCGCTGAGAGGACTGCCGCTCATGCGTGCAGGGAGAAAAGTCGCTCGACATGGCTTTCAAGGAAGAAACCAGATGCCAGTGATCGATTCCAATTTGATGATTAACCGCAGGGTCCCGTTTTCGAAAAGACCGGCTGACGATAACCCGGCACGCGTCCTGTTTGGCCCAGACAGAATCTATTTGTTCATCCGATCTGTGGGGCTCATGATTTTCTTGTTCAGTCTTCAGGGCGGAAGTCTGATATCCGCCCCTCCGGATGCACTCGGATCACCCACACCACCCGCGATCGATTTGACAGGCAAACCCGTGCCTCATTTGGCCCCGGGTACTTTGGCGAGTCACCCACAAAGATCCGGATATTCGCATCTGGTCACTCTGGCCATGCCCCGATTGGCCTCAGGTTCATTAGACAGCCTGCCTGAATATGCCAAGCAGTACGCCAGCATGTTTCACTTCACAGCACTTGCAAACGTCAAGGCAGTCACCACCGGGAATCGGACGGATTATCTGCTCGATCGCTTCGGTGTCGGCACTTCCATGAAAATCAATGGGCAAATCGTGGTAGTCACGCCTCAAACGGCAAGTGGTCTTGGACTCAATCTGCGAATGGTTGAACGTGGAATACTGAAGGCCAATGAAAAAGACCTGTCTCAGATAAAGCAGATCGCACGCACCAGCCGTATGATCATTTTCGATGTTCCAACGAATATGCTTGTTGGTGAGAAGCACCAACAACAACTGTTGCGTTATTTCGTATGGGCATCGCCTGCCACGGGAAAAATCGGGACGCTCGTCTGGAGGCTCAAAGACACCAGAAGCGGTGACTATGCGATCTCATCAAACGACATGCAGTTGTTGCCACCAAATTACACGGAAGATCGTGCAATCCATGTTTCCAAGGGTCCGCTTCTGTCAAAAATCCCCTCTGCCAGTCGTTTCGCTCTCGTCACGATTCCCCAAGGAACGTCCGTGCCCTTTTCACCACGAATGCGAAGCGTCGCAGCATTGAAAAAGATCGGCCTGCAGGATTTGCGCACCATGATGTCGGGCGTCAGCGAGTCGTTGACAATGGTGCCTCCAGTCGAGCAGGCAAACAACAGACCAGCACAATTCAGATAGCATCCCCTTGAAGGCAAGTGCCTCGCCCATCGTGTTGTGCAGTAACATTACACTGGACGGAACGAGCTGATGGTCAAAGTGCAAACTGCAGCCCAAACGGACTTCTTCATTCCAATGCACGGATGTTTGCTGGCCAGCCAGCTGTTTCAGTACAAGGATAGCAGGATTGAACAATGCGAACGCTCGCGATTGGAGACATCCACGGTTGCTACCATGCTCTCAAAACACTCGAGTCGTTTGCCGGCATTCGGCCTGAAGATCATGTGATCACTTTAGGTGATCACATTCATCGTGGCCCGGATACCCGTTCCGTGGTTCAATGGTTAATTGACCGTCGCACCAGTGGTGGACGCTTGACTGCACTGAAAGGCAACCACGAATGCGTGTTCCAGGCAGCCGTCCATTCTGAAGTTGATCGTGAGACATGGCTGAGCCTTGGCGGCAAGCAAATGCTGACATCGTATGAAGTCACGAGCATCAAACTGATTCCGGAAGAGCATCGTGTCTTTTTGCACACAGGTCTGGACGATTATTACGAGAATGAGACCCATTTTTTCGTTCACGCCAATGCCTGTGAGGACTTGAGTCTCAAGTCTCAACCGGATCAGTACTTGTTCTGGAAGAAATTCACTGAACCGAGGCCCCATCACTCTGGAAAGGTCATGATATGTGGCCATACGCCCCAACGAAGGGGCTACCCAAGGGATCTCGGTCATGCCATCTGCATCGATACGTCAGCGGCACGTAAAGGCTGGTTGACGTGTCTTGAACCGGACAAGCGGTATGTATGGCAAGCCAACGAAGCTGGTGAAACCCGCAGTTTTTCACTGGATGCCACGGATCGGATCGCAAGCTGACCATATTCCGGGATTCATGACCGACGTGATCAATGCATGTTCAAACCGGATCACCCTCCCGTTCATCGCAGGAGCTTCACAACGGGATTTTTGATTCGCCTTTGAGCGAAGTGTTCACTTGCGAATCGGACATCTGATAACACCGGGACAAAGTGGCTATATTGCATGGCCAAGGTTTCACAACGGTTTGCCATCATGCGCATGGGTACAGGATCCGCAAAATGTGCACGCCCGGGCAATCGGGTCTTGGAGCCTGATGCAAAGGCAATTCCCAACCGGGATCTTTGTGTGTTAATCGAAGTCACCCAAAAAAACAAAACCCTCCTTTGATGCCAACTTGGCATCACCGCTCCACTCCGGAATACCTGCCATGCTATCCGTGACATTGCTCTCGTTCATTTTCTTCACCGGGTTGGTGATTGCTCTGACATGGTGGTTCACGCGAGGATCGGATTTGAACACCGACGAGGGCTACTTTCTTGCTGGTCGAAGCCTGACCGGCATTTTCATAGCGGGCTCACTCCTGCTGACGAACCTGTCAACGGAGCAGCTGATTGGCTTGAATGCCGGTTCTTTCAGCGAGGGACTGTCTGTCATGTGCTGGGAAGTGATTGCCGGAATGTCATTGGTGATTCTGGCCCTGGTTTTCCTGCCACGTTATTTGAAGTCGGGGATCGCCACGATTCCGCAGTTCCTCGAAGAACGTTATGGACCTGCGGTCCGTGCCTTGACCGCAGGGATCTTCATCGTTGCCTACATGCTGATTCTGCTTCCGTTTGTATTGTTTCTCGGTGCCCGCGGTCTCAATGGAATGCTCAATCTGCAGGAACTGGTCGGTTTCAAGGATGAGCTCGCTGCAATCTGGGGCATTATCATCTTCATTGCCGTTCTTGGTGGTGGATATGCCATCTGGGGAGGGATGCGTGCGATTGCAGTCTCCGACACTTTCAATGGTGCGGGACTGCTGATCGGCGGACTCATGGTTACTTTCTTTTCACTGCAGTTTGTCGCCGGCGAGGAAGGTGGAATTGTGGGAGCATTCGAAAAAATCCAGGCAGCCGATGAAGACGCTTTCAAATCCCTTGGCAAAGAGGGTGAAGACGCGCACTGGCCAACACTATTCACTGGTGTACTGCTGTTGAACTTCTTTTACTGGTGCACGAACCAGCAGATCATCCAGCGAACGTTCGGCGCAAAGAATCTTGCGGAAGGTCAAAAAGGAGTTTTGCTGGCAGCATTCTTCAAGATTCTCGCTCCTCTGATCCTTGTCTTGCCGGGGATTGTTGCCGCCTACCTTGTGATTGGCATCGGAGACCCGGAGATGATTCAGGCAGTCGGTAAAGAAGATGGTGAGTGGATCGCCGACCGATCCTATGGTGCTTTGGTCAGCAAGGTTCTGCCAAATTGGTTGCTCGGCTTCTTTGCCGCAGTGGTCGTCGGTTCAATCCTGTCAACATTCAACTCAGTGCTTAACTCCGCAGCGACCCTGTTTTCACTCGATGTTTACAAAAAGTACCTGAATCCGGGAGCAACAACCAAGTCCGTGGTGCGTTCCGGTCAGATATGCAGCTTTGTGGTTGCGGTGTTCGCTGTGATTGCAGCTCCACAATTCCTTGGGCAAGATGGAATTTTCGGCTTCTTCCAGAAACTGAATGCCGTTTACTTCATTCCACTGCTCGCCATTATTCTGGTCGGCATGTTTCACTCTCGCGCTGACGGCAAATCGGCGCTCATCACGTTGCTGGTTGGACTTGGCTTGATGGTCATTGGCACGTTCTTCACCGGTGAAAACGAGGAGGCCGGAACAACTGGATGGCTGAAGTCCTTGTTCGTCAGCCCATACCACTACATGGGGTTCGTTTTCCTTGTTCTGGTTGTTTTGCAGCTAGCGCTGAGTCAGAGTGGAATGAAGAGAGCATCGCCGTACATACAGGAAGACAAGGGTTTGGTCGACCTCACGCCATGGAAGCCCGCGCCCTATGTGGGAGGTGCTTTGATCCTGTTGGTGTTGACCATTTATACCGTGTTCGCGGTCTAACCCGGCGTTACGAACTGCTTCATCCGCGATCGAGACAAAAGATGAAAATCGAAAATGCTCAGCCGAAGCTTGTCTGGTACCACTTTGCTTGCCTGACTTTCATCGTTGTGGCGTGTTTATCTCGTGCCGTGTCTGCAGAACAGCATCCAGCGATCATCAACTCACTTCCTGCCACGGTGTTTCAAGGGAATCAGCGGTACTTGTCCGACAAGGTGGTTCCGACCCGTCGACAGGTGGAGAAAAAAGACAGCCCGCTCGCAGACAACCTGTTCGTCAACCCGATTGGAGAAGGTGCTGATCCATGGGTCACACTTGATCCGACACAACCAAGGTATTTGTGGTGCCTTTCAGAGGGCAATCGTGGCATTTCAATTTACACATCGACCCGTTTGGAATCGCTGGGACAAAAACACATTGTCTGGAAAGCGCCCTCGCACGGCCCATACTCGAAACAGGTCTGGGCGCCCGAACTGCACTTCATCAATGACCACTGGTACATCTATTTTGCTGCCTCCGACGGCGACAACGCTAACCACCTGTCGTATGTGCTCAAGAGTGAAGGCAATGACCCTCTCGGCCAATACACGCTACACGGTCCGCTGGCGACTGGCGAAGGCGAAGATAGTCGCAGCCCGAACCTCTGGGCGATTGATGTCACCGTGATGCAACATGCTGGAAAACTCTTTGCCATCTGGTCTGGCTGGGACACAGCAGACAGTGATCGCCAATACCTGTATATCGCCCCAATGAAATCCCCAACCGAACTGGGTGGTCGCCGTGTCCGTCTGTGCCGGAACGACAACCATCCGTGGGAATTCACTCGATACGAGAAAGAAGTAAATACAGATGATAAGGGTAGAGGCCTGAACGAAGCTCCTCAGGTTTTCACATCACAGGGACGTACCTTCGTCACCTATTCTTGTGGAGCCTCATGGCTACCTACCTACAAGTTGGGCATTCTCGAATTTACTGGTAAAAACCCTTTGAACCCAAAAGACTGGGTCAAGCAGGCGACACCAGTTTTCACCGGAACCGACAGTACGTATGGGGTCGGTCATTCCTGCTTTGTGCATTCACTGGATCGCAAGACACAATGGCACATCTACCATGCGAAGCGGGATCGGGAACCCGGCTGGCGACGAACGATTTTCATTCAACCGTTGCAAACCGACAGAGACGGTTTTCCATTACTCGGACAGGCCCTGAAAACCGGCTCTGCAACATTGCGTCCGGGGGGTCAACATAACCTTACGACAATCAAGACATTGTCTGAGTCACTGCGAGAAGAAGTTACTCCCCGTAACTTCAGCTATTTCGGCCATCACCAATACGCCAAAGCGACTGCCAGCGGATTCGAACTTGGCAAAATACCGGATCACCCTGTGAATGAATTCCGCTGTGGCGAAAAACTGGTCCACGATGGTCAATTCCCAGCCGACATCACAATTGCAGTGACGATTGACTTCCTCGGCCAGAAAAACGCCAGAGACGCTGGGCTACTATTTCGCACAACAGGCGTTTCGGTCGGGTATGACGCACAAAGAGGCTACTTTGCCGGCCTGATTCCCCGCACGAACTTGATCATCTTTGGAAAGATGGATGGTGAAACATGGACTGAACTGGCTCGCCAAAAACATGAGTTCGATCCGAAGAAAAAGCAACACCTTGCTGTCACATGCAAAGGGGATCTTTTCACCGTGAGCATCAACGGCAGGAAAATGATGTCCGTCCGGGACAGCATGTACCATCGCGGAACGATCGGTTTACGCGTCGTCAACACTCACGCAACATTCACTGACTTGACGTGTTCGCCATTGGGTGATGCTGACCAGTAAACTTGCCACCGTGCTGCCAGGTTTGCCAGAGTGGCGTTGCATGCATCACCGAGTAACATTCGGCATCAGTCAGCGGAACCGTTCAGGGAAACAGATCAGCGGGATGTGATCGCAGGTGGGTCAATCCACCTCAATTTCCACGGGGAACTCTTCGAGCTTCTCGATGTAGGCACCACCCATGCCATAAAACGGCCCGGCATCCGCTTGCCACTCCATCAAGACAACCAGATTCACTTCGGTATCTGCCAACTTGAGTTGCACCGCCAGACGAGGAGCCTCAAGAGGTTGGACATGGAAAAAGCCGATTGACGTTGGAGTAACATCTCGAGTGATCACCTCGATCGGATTCCCTATGGGCTGGTTATCCTCATCCAGCCTGATAACGACCACGGGAATCGCCATCGTGTGTCTCTTGTCCTGACGGCGTTCCCCACCCTTGTAAACGGTCGAATTCAGAAACTGCCGCTTGGCAAAATCACTCAGTTCCTGGGAAAGCTTCTGGAGGGGGCGACGGTTTTTTGTATCAGCGAACAAGATCCGATCTCTTCTGGAATACAGGGGATAATAACAACTCGATGCGAATACCCCCCGGCATCCTATGAATCCCCCCTGCCCAGAACGACCTCGCAGTCTGGACCGCATCAAAAAAATGGGTTACGTCTCGCGATGGTGTGGGGAACAAAAATATCATACGTACTAAAACCCACTTCTCTGTCGTCAACAGGAACGATTAGAACGGTTGTTCCGAATGCTCATCGGCCGATAAGACACGGCGTCAGCATACGGGTAACTCAACTTCCGTTGTGCACTTCCCCCGATCAAGCAGTTGGCAAGCTGTTTTGCAAAACAAAACGTTTTATGGTGTGCATTGAATGCGTGAGACGGGACTTGCAACATGGAATCCAACACGACACCTGGCTACGCTTTCCCAACCGGCAGAAATCCTATTACATCAGCTCACACAGGAAACAAAAAATGACATGCCCACCCTCTGACTGCATCCAACGGCTTCTGATTCCATGGCTGGCAATTCTGCTGTTTCTCTGTTCAGATCGTGGTTCTTTCGCATCACCACCGATCAGATCGCAGACGCCGAAAAAACCCAATGTGGTAATCCTGCTGGCGGATGACCTCGGATTTCGGGACATCGGATGTTACGGAGGCCCGGTAAGAACTCCTGCACTGGACGGTCTGGCTAAACAAGGCACTCGCTTCAGCCAATTCTACTCTGGTTGTGCTGTCTGCTCTCCGTCACGGGCTACTCTGTTGACAGGACGGCATCATATTCGGACCGGAGTCTACAGCTGGATTCATGATCCCAGTCAAAAATCGCACTTGCTGCTTCGTGAAATCACTCTTGCCGAAGTGCTCAAAGACGCCGGGTATTCCACGGCTCATGTCGGGAAATGGCACCTGGGCTTGCCCACGGCCAACCATGCCAAACCAACGCCAGACCGACACGGTTTTGATCACTGGTTTGCCACATGGAACAATGCCGAACCGAGCCACAAAAACCCACGGAATTTCATACGCAATGGCAAACCCGTGGGGAAGATTGAAGGTTATTCGTGCCAGATCGTCGCTGATGAAGCCATCAAGTGGCTGGAGCAAAGAAAAGACAATCCGAATCCTTTTTTTCTCAACGTCTGGTTCCATGAACCTCACGCTCCGATTGCCGCACCTGAATCGATCGTCAGAAAATATGGCCCGTCCAAAGATCAGGCTGCGGTCTACTCCGGCACAATCGCCAACACCGACCAAGCTGTCCGGCGGCTACTTGCCAAGTTCGAGGAACTTGGTGTCACTGACAACACCCTGATCGTCTATGCCTCCGACAACGGCAGCTATCGTGAGGATCGGACTGGGGGGCTGCGTGGTCGCAAAGGAATGAAC
>JAAXJB010000049.1 GCA_012270065.1 Rubripirellula sp.
CAGTTCTTCGAAGCACACATTCAAGTCCAGTCATGACTTCCCCAGTAATTTCTCGTGGGCTCGTGCCCTGATTCAATTGAAATGGATAGTGTAATGCACCTAACGTTGAAAGTTCGACAGCGGGCTTTGACCCTTGTTCTTTCCGGGTGTTTCTTTTCGTCTGTCAATCACAATGACGCCTTCTGGAATGATGACATCCGCCCAGCAGATAAGACCTCCTGTGTAAACTCTCAATTCCACGGCCCCTCCCACCAGGCGATACGAAACCGACTGTTGAATATTTCATGTGATCCCTTGGGCCAACCTGGATCAGGCAGGTCTACATTCCCTTTGCCCCCGGTGATGACGGCATCGGCAGGCGGCACAACGGCACCAAAGTTGATGATCCCGAAGAGCAAGCTCACCAGCAGGCAGAGCCACGGTCGTCTTTCATCGTGTGCTGACCAGAGTTTTAAAAGATTCATTTCATCAAAACCTTAAGAGGTTCCATGAAGGTGAATAAAACCAGAAACCTTGCTTGATTCGCAGCAAACGCTCGATTCTGTCCCCGACGATAACAAGTAGACCCACGAAAACAAATTTCATTAGCAACTTTCTGTCTTTTCAGTAGATTAATCCACAATTACTCCGGCAGGCTCGTTTTTGCTTCTTCCTACTCGCATGTATCAACGAACATGCCAAAACTCAGCATGTAGATTCAGCTGGAATGAAAAAACCAGCGGCAAATCTGGTTGCATTGATGATTGCAATCTGTGAATCAGGGGCACGGCTCACGGTACCGAGGCGGTGCTTCAAGACTTCTGGTCGCCCCTGAACATCTCCATTCCAGAACACGAGAGAGGCGAGAACGACGGATTCTGGTCCCGTATATTTCCTGAACGCCGATCTTTCCTGAAAATCGATCTGCGGGAGGAACACAGTGACTCATTCACTTCGGGCAGCTGATTACTGGGGGAAATTTAACTATCATGCCACATATCTGACCTCCCATTTGTGAATGAGCGTTTGCTCATCAAAGAGCGTTTGCTCATCAAAAGCGAACGATCCAACACTGAATCATTCAGGACCATTACTTTCTCCTGATGTGGCCAAGACGGAACATGGGATCACGCTAACTTGCCTTCTTGCCTGTAAGAGATGATCAATGATTTATCGAATTGGATTCCTTTTCCTCACCATCGTCTCAGCGGTTCCCCTTTCGGCAAAGGAACTGAACATTCTTTTTCTTGGCAACAGCTTCACGGCTCGCCACGACATCGCCGGTCTCGTTGAGCAGGTTCTCGAAGAAGGCGACCCCGACACCGATGTGCACGTGCAGCGTGTGATTTACGGCGGGCAGAACATGTTCAAGCACTCAACCTACTACTTCAGCCAGAGCTTCATTGAACAGAGCACCCTCACCGAGGAAACGATCACCAGACGCATCGCCACAATGCGTGATTATCTGCGATCAGATACACCTCCGAATCTTGAGGAGTGGAATCAGCACTGGTCCTCGATCGGCAAGACAAATGTCTCTTTTGCCGGCATTCACAAGCACATCACCCGAGCCATCCGGAATCATGAAATGCTGCTTCGGAACAATCCGAGGACCAAATGGGACTACGTTGTCCTGCAGAGTTGGAGAGATGTGTCAGAGCAGCCAAGTCAGGGGTATGAACGTTATGCCACAAAACTCGCCAAGATCGTAAAAGCGCAGGGCGGCGAGGTGATTCTTTACATGACGTCGCCCGAAACGCAGAACCAGACGCCGGTGACCGAACCGTATAACGTGTCATCCGCAGAACGCGACACGGCAGCAGGCTTACGAATGGCAAAGACCCTGCAGCCGAAAGCCGTGATCCCGGTCCCGCTGGCGATCAAGAACATCCAAACCGGCGACAGCAATAAACCCGGCACAGATCTCGTCTTCCGCTACCATAACGATGGCCACCCGAATCAAACCTGTGCCTTTCTTGTCGCTAACCTGTTTTACGCAGCAATCACGGGAAAAAGCCCCGAATCTCTCCGCTTCAACTCAGTCACCGAAAACAAGTTGAACAAAGGAAAAGATCCTGATGGCGGTGAACCGACAGTTGTTTTCGATCACAAAGTAAAGGCCCACTTGCAGCGGATGGCTCACCAATCCATGCTGGATTTCAAGCGAAGGGTTGAGAAGGAAAAGTGACTCAAAACCTGCTGCCGAAAAAATGATCTGCTATCCGCAAATCAAGGACAGAATGAAGTGACTTTTCAAAGTCACAGGAACGATACCCGAATACGCACCTGTCCCCCATGACCAGACACGGTGGGTGCAAATGACTGCTGGTGATTTTCCAGAAGATTCACAAACATGCCATGATTCCAGCAGTGCCAAGGCTTGAAAACGCAACGAACAAAGACACCGCCATTTCTTCACCATCCGGGAAAAACAGCATGAAACGCCGCGCATTCCTCCACTCAACACTTGCCGTCAGTGCATCGACCGCATTCCTTGGTCCATTTTCGCATTCGGCAATCGCGGCACCTGCCAAGCATGCTTTCAAACTGAACTATGCTCCGCATTTCAATATGTTCAAAAATCTTGGTGGTGCAGATCCGATCGACCAATTGAAATTTGCAGCAGACCAGGGTTTTACGGCCTGGGAAGACAACCAGATGAAAAAGAAGCCGATTGATCTGCAAGAGAAAATTGCAGCAACCATGGAAACACTGAACATGAAGATGGGGGTCTTTGTCGCGCATGGTTCAATAGGCCAGACAACTTTCGTCAAAAAAGACGATGCCGTTTGGGCTTCGGTATTGAAAGACATCAAGGACAGCATTGAAGTTGCCAAACGTGTCAATGCAAAGTGGATGACAGTAGTGCCCGGAAGCGTCGACGAAAATGGACGCGGTCGTTTGGCAATGGGTTATCAAACAGCAAACGTGATTGAACTGCTGCGACGTTGCTGTGACCTGCTGGAACCACACGGTCTGGTGATGGTGCTGGAACCGCTTAACTGGTTCGCCAATCACGGTGGCGTCTTCCTGAAGGACTCTCCTCAAGCCTATTCCATCTGCAAAGCAGTCAACAGCCCAGCCTGCAAGATTCTGTTTGACGTTTACCATCAGCAGATCACGGAAGGTAATCTCATCCCGAACATTGAAAAATGCTGGGATGAAATTGGCTATTTTCAAGCGGGTGACAATCCCGGACGCAAAGAACCGGGAACCGGGGAAATCAACTACCGAAATGTTTTCAAGTACATCCACTCCCGTGGATTTGACGGGGTGATTGGCATGGAACACGGCAACTCCGTCAAAGGTGCAGAAGGTGAGGAGAAGGTGATCGCCGCCTATCATGATGCCGATCAATTTTGAACTGAAAAAACCTGACCGTTGTCCCAACCAGTCATGCAGTTTTTCGCCGATTCAATTGCAGCAAGGTGGAATCTCCTGTGGCTCATACGCGACGATCGCACAAGCCCTCAGTTCAGGACTTCGGCTTTGATGAAACCTGCCGGTGGCAAATGCATGACAGGAATGACGCCCAAAGGATTTTGGTTCTTCAGATACCATTTTCGAATCAATGGCCAGCTCGGGGCAGGTATCCATTGCACAAATATCCATTGCACAAAGCTTTGGCCTGGCAGCACTGTCAGGCTTCATGAATAAAAACAGAGACGGCCCCTTCTTTGTTCGCTCCTGCCCCGCACAACGAGGCCCCCATTTCCGGTTTCCCGCAGGCCTTAACACAAAACATCGCACAACCCCAACCGTTTCTTAACAATGGTCGGCGAGACGCTCAGCGGACACTACAGGCCACGGGCCGTTGCGACTCTCAAAAGCGCAGAAGACAAACATGTCTCGGTCTTGGTGCTCATCGCCTGACTACCTGAATCCGGGAAAGCGAGCCCCCCACATCCGCAGCGATGCACACTCACGTATTGATCTGCGCGGAGCAAAATCTGGAATCGTCAACTGGAACGCACATACGTTCTGCATTGGATTCCCCTCACCCGATTCACCGTATAGCTGCGATCAGGGACACCAATTGATACAGAGTGACGGCAGACGCATACCGTCCCGACATGCAATTTGCACGGACAAGGCTGCTTGATGGGACAACACAGATCCCAGCATGAAATCGATCAAAAACGACATCACTTGGGCAATCCGAGTGACAGCCAAGCCCCAAGTGAGGTACTCCAGCACAGCAGAAATTTCACTTGACTTGTGCTGTGGAGACCATGGAAAATTATCGTTGTTGGGTCGAGCCGGTTCCGAATTGCTGTTGCGATATCCAAGTGATCATTCGATCCTGAAAGATGACGTCGGATCCGTCTCAGCAATGCAGACAACACACCTGAACGGCTCAGGAATGTTCTGGTCAAGTTGATGATGGCTTTCCGCTGCCAACAAGAGCGTGAATATGCCATTCATGGTCGAGGTCTGCGTCCCACATACACACAGAAACCAAAAGCCGGAATGACCGTGTGCCCAATCACCCCGGTTGATAACTCGTTATAATTTTTCGGCGAAAACCACCTTCCTCCATCTCGAAACCGTAAACGAACGAATCGAAACATGCTCAAAGACATCAAGCATTGGAAAACCGACGTCCCCTCCGGATTGATCGTCTTCTTGGTGGCCATCCCTCTGTGTCTAGGGATCGCTCTGGCATCCGGAGCACCAGCTCTCTCAGGAATCATTGCAGGTATCGTTGGCGGTCTTGTAGTCACGCTATTCAGCAATTCGTCACTGGGCGTGAGTGGACCGGCAGCTGGCCTTGTAGCGATCGTGCTACCCGCTATTCAGTATCTCGGATTCCAGAATTTCCTGTTGGCCGTCGTGCTGGGTGGTGTCATTCAGTTCCTGCTCGGCGTATTCAGGGCCGGCACAATTGGATACTACTTCCCGACTGCGGTCATCAAGGGAATGCTGGTCGCCATCGGATTGATCATCATTTTGAAGCAGATTCCCCATGCCTTCGGTTACGATGAAGACTATGAGGGTGACTTGGCCTTCATGCAGTCTGACGGATACAACACTTTTTCTGAATTGCTTCATGCGATCAAAGCAAGCACGCCAAGTGCGATCATCATCAGCGTGGCATGCCTTGCAATTCTGATTCTTTGGGAAACAAAACTGATCAAGCGGTTTGCTTTTTCAAAGATCATCCAGGGACCTCTGGTCGCTGTGGTTGCTGGGATTCTGCTAGGGCTGGGCTTCACCACCTTGCCTTCGATGCGTTTGAGCCAGGACCATCTTGTTTCCCTGCCCGACGGGACCCAGACTGCCCAAATCGAATTTGTCGTTACTGACGACGCGTCACAGCCAGATACTGATGCGGAAGATGACGGCCAAAATGAAGAAACCCTGAAGACAGCCAAGGGCGCTCCGCTGAGCGGTAACGTGTTCGCCATCAATGTCGACGAAGTGGAGGCACCCAATGCCATCGTCGTCGAGGGAGCATCAAACGGCAACGTTACGCTGCAGACAGACGGGACCTTCAAGTACACACCGAACGATGGCTTCAGTGGTAAAGACAGCTTCGTCTATCGATATGACAAGCCGGTCAGTCTGACGTTTCCCCATTTCAAACCGTCCGAAATCAACGCAGAGGAAAGCACGGGTGCTTCTGAAGGAACGAAAACTGCTGGAATCACAAGCTTTCAGGCTGCGGTAGGCATTTTCATCACCGCTTTGACACTCGCCATCGTCGCCAGTCTGGAATCATTGCTGTGTGCAGAGGCAACTGACAAACTCGATCCACAGCGAAGACAGACAGACCTGAACCGCGAACTGCGTGCTCAGGGAATCGGCAACGTCGCATCGGGTCTGATTGGAGGCTTGCCAGTGACCCAGGTAATCGTGCGAAGCTCAACCAACATCCAGTCTGGTGCACAATCACGACTGGCAGCGTTCGTCCACGGCTTATTCCTGATTGTCTGTGTTCTGGCGATTCCGAAGGTGCTGAACCTGATACCACTGGCAAGCCTTGCAGCCATCCTTTTCATCGTTGGTTACAAACTCGCACATCCATCCAAATTTATCGCGATGTACAAACTCGGATGGAACCAGTTTCTGCCCTTCATGATCACAATCTCAGCCATTCTGTTTACTGACCTGCTGCGTGGAATTGGCATCGGTCTGGTCGCTTCGATCTTCTTCATTCTGAAAAGCAATTACGTGAAGAGTTTCTGGATGACCACCGTGGAAGAAGCCGGCAAAACCGTCCATCGGATGACGCTGGCAGAAAGTGTATTTTTCCTGAACAAAGGTGACATTCAAGCCGCGCTTCTGAAAATCGAGCCCGGTGCGAAACTTGTCATTGACGGTTCTGATTCAGTCCATATCGATCAGGATGTCATTGACTTGTTCAATGACTTCGAAACCAATGCTGGGTTCCAGGACATTGAAGTCGAGCGAATCGACTTCCAAAAGGAAGCCAAGACCGACGATGATCCTGCTCGCGTGAAGCGTCTGGCAGATGTTGGCTAACGCCGGCATCAGCGGCGTGTCCCCGGAGCGAAGACGGCAGAAGACCATGGGCCTTGCCTCATGAAAGGCTCAACACTGCTTTCAGTTATCCATCCCGTCTGCGGCAAATCAGATTCGGGGCTACGGGAAACCGTTCCGTCTGTCGTCCATCAAGCAACGGCGTCCACTTGATTCATTGGGCATCAGTGGACACTACTGAAAGCTGACTTTACCAACGTCCATCAGTTTTGCGTTCAGCTTGGTTTTCAACTCTGTGACAACTCCGGCATACTCTGGATCGTCGAAAAGATTCGTGTACTGCTTCGGGTCCTTCTGCATGTCATACAGCTCACCGTTCTTCCCATAATCCAGTAAAGCCCAGCGTTGGCTGCGATACAACCTTCCCTTCCCGCTGCACAGAATCGCATCGCGAACCTCGCGCGTGGGATCATCCAGCATCGACGAAATGTCCCTTCCCTGAAGATCACCGGGGATCTTCAATCCACAAAGTCCCGCAACAGTAGGATAGAGGTCGATTAACTCCGTGAGGGAATGGCACACCGCTGGCTTCTTGCCGGGAACACGGATGATCAGCGGAACTCGAGCAGATTCTTCGTGAATACTCACCTTGGACCAGAGGTCGTGCTCACCGAGATGGTAACCGTGATCACTTGTAAAGATGACGATCGTGCGTTCTCGCTGACCAGTTTCGTCAAGAGCCTTCAGCAGTTTACCCGTCATGGCATCCATGTAGCTGACTGACGCGTAGTACGCTCGAATCAACTTCTTCTGCTGCTGAAGATTCAATTGAAGGCTCTGCGAAGTTCTCCGGTTTGCTGGATTTTCAGGAATATCATCCCAGTCTCCAGGAACTTTGGGAGGTAGAACCATCCTGCTTGCATCATACGCGGCAAAATATTTTTTCGGAGCAACCAGTGGTACATGTGGACGTACAAATCCGACAGCCAGAAAGAACGGTTTATTCGAGTCCTTGAACCGTTCGATGAGTTGCACAGCCCTTTCTGCGGTCTTTCCGTCTGAATGCACTGCATCGTCACCATCAGCCTCCACGACCGAAAAGCGATTTCCGCCCGCTGCGCCTTTCTTGTGACCATCCGGATTGTTTTGCAGCGTTTCACCGATCCCCCGCGCCTTGGACTCGGGACCGGGACTATTGAACACCTCATCCCACGAAGCGGGGTCATCAGCACCGTCTTTACCCGGTGCGATATCCGTGGGAACACCCATGTGAAAAATCTTGGAAACCCGAGCGCTGTGATAGCCGTTTTTCCTGAAGTACTGCGGCCAGCTGTCTTTGTCAGATCCAACTTCCCGGCGACCGCTGGTGTAACCCGTCGCTTTGGTCGCGTAAGGATAATAGCCAAACAGGAGCGAAGCACGGGATGGCCCGCAAATGGTTGCCTGACAATACGCTCGTGAAAATCGTGTTCCTTCAAAGGCCAGTCTGTCAATATTCGGAGTTTGGCAGACGTTGTTTCCATAACACCCAAGAGCGGTCGCGGTCAGGTCATCAGAAATGATGAACAACACATTCGTGGGTTTTTGCCGCTCCGCTGCAGCCAGAGGACAACAAACTGCGGATGCAAGCGAAAACGCAATGAAAACAATCTGGAGTTTCCGTTTCATTTATTTCTGAACCGCCAATTCGAGAATCGTGATATTCCTGAACTGAACCGGAGCACCATGTCCACAGAAACAGATATAGCCACTGCGCCGCTTGACTCCTTTGTGTTTGCGATTCTCTTTTTCAAGTTCATCCAGATCGGCTTCCAGAATCTTGGTTCCATTCAAATGCACCACGATTTTTGGACCATCAACCGTAACTTTTTGGTGATTCCACTCACCCGGTGGTTTGAGGAAACCACGTTTGGCAGCCTTAAGCTTGTAAAGCGATCCATGATACTGAGATTCCTTCAGCTTCGAATACCTGGGATGACTGTTGTCCAGAATCTGCAACTCCATGCCGACTCCGGAGGGCCTTCCTGCGCCCGGGTAGTGAATCCCAATGCCATTATTCCCACCTTTCGGGAGAAGAAAGTCGAACTCAAATACATAATTTGAATACTGCTTTTCGGTTCTGAGAATTTTCCCGCTACAAATCAGAACACCATCTTTGATTTGGTAGTCTGCTCCAGTCCAGCCGGTCAGATCTTTCCCATTGAACAGAACGACTTTTTCAGCACAATGCCCGATTGAGGGACAGGCAAGTAAAATGGCGACCACGAATGGGTAAGCGATATTCAATTTCGATTCCTTTGATCATGTTGTTGATGCCCTGACAAGTCCCGGTACTGGAAAGTCCAGCTACAAGCCTGTGTTAAAGACCGTCAACATTCCAGCCTTGCCGATATTCAGTTTTCAGGAACACATTCGCCTGTGGCTTGTTGCTGAACCTGAGAGCCTCACTGTCCCACTTGAGCCGCTCGCCAGGAAATCTCACAGCAACATTCCCCAGCAGCACAGTCTCTGTGAGCGGGGCAGCGAATTCGAACGAGGCACAAGCTGACTCTCCCGATCGAATCGCCTGATGCCAGTTTTCAAAATGCCCCCGTCTTCCGATTTCCGGCATTTCATATCCATCAAGAAGACCGTTCGGAAATACCGACGGGCCTCCGCCATGTGAATGAACGATGGCACCCTTTTCACCGACGAACAGTGTTCCCTGTCTCGGCAACTTCAGATCCGCAGGCAGATATGCGGAGCTTGAAAGTGGTGGTTTTCCCGCTTTACCATCACGCCACACATACGTGAGCTGATTATCAGTAGTGTATCTGGTACCTGCGAACTGGTATTCGATTGTATTCCCCGGCTGCCATGTCTCAGGATTTGGAGCCGCACCAAGACTTTTGACAGACAGCGGAGGAGCAACGCCCAGTGTCGAGACCATTGGCTCAAAAATGTGAATCCCCATGTCACCAAGTGTTCCAGAACCGAAGTCGATCCAGCCTCGCCAGTTCATTGGCTGGTAGATTTTGTCTGCATAGGGACGTTCAGACGCAACACCGAGCCAGAGATCCCAATCAAGTCCCTTGGGCACTTCATCAGCCTGCAAAGGGCGGCCGTCCTCGGGTCCCGCCCAACCTTTATGACTCCAGCCATAGGCACGCTTGATTTTGCCGATCAAGCCGCTCTGAATGAGCGCCACCGTGGTGCGATGGCCCACCGTGGATTGGTTCTGAATACCCATTTGTGTGGCAACACCTGACCGACGAGCTTCGATCATCAATGCTCTCGATTCATGAACGGTGTGCGTCAAAGGTTTTTGCGTGAATACGTGTTTGCCCAGTTTCATCGCAGCCATTGTGGGCGCGGCATGCATATGATCAGGCGTAGAAATTGTGATGGCATCGATGTCGTTGCTTTCATCCAGCAACCGTCGCCAATCCTGGTAACGTCTCGCCTTGGGCCATTGCTGTGCCGCTTGGACATAGCCGCCCTTTCGGTTTGATGCTTCCGTCATGACATCACAGAAAGCGACCAGATTGTGTCCCTGAGCAGCACCATTCACATCAGACCAGCCTCGTCCACCAACTGCTATGGATGCAATGTTCAGCTTTTCATTGGGTGACCGATTTTCATTGGGTGACTGGTTTTCATTGGGTGACTGGGCGAGAAGGATTCCCGGGTCAGCAAAGGTGCAACCCGTAGCCGTTGCAACGGTACCTCGCAGAAACATGCGTCGTGAAGTGATCAATTCCGTCTCTCAACCAGCTGGGTTTTCCATTGGGCTTACTCACAAAATCTTCGTCATTCAGATTCTGGTTCCGGATTTTATCATTTTCACGAATCAAGTTCACGCGAGAGCACGCGACACCGAAGGAAGCGACAAATGCCTTTCAAACGCTTTGACTCCTGATCACCCCCCCCTTTTGATCGCTTCGCAACTGCCAGAAAAAGGGGGCCTGCATTCCTATGCTGACGTGGAAACACAATGAACGCATGGGATGACAGGGCATATCGGCGCTGACACCCTGCAGAAACGGCGTCGAATCAACCCACATCCAACGCCACAGGAGACAAGGAAACCGTCAAAGAGAATCCAGCGTTCCACAGCCTCTCACCGTCTACCTTGCCTTGCATTCACTTGTTATACACACCCGTCGCACCAGTTTCCGGCCAAGCGTTTTGTGATCTCACCGAGGTAATCTCCATGCATTTGAAAAAATCGGTCGTATGCATGACCGTCTTCCTTTCCACGATCTCCGCAATCATAAACACTTCATCGGGCGAGGATCTCGATGGTGCCATCGAGGACTACCAACGCTCCCTCATCAAAGAGGAGACAACCGGCAGTAACGTCGTCATGATTTTCAAAGACGGAAAAAGGATTTATCACAAGCCGGTTCAATCAGGTCTGGCTGGTGACAAGCAGATCGATGAGAAGACGATTTTCCCGGTCTGGTCCATGAGCAAGCCGATCACGACAGTCGCCATGCTGATACTGCACGAGGAAGGCAAGTTCGACTGGAACGATGAGGTATCGAAATTCATCCCATGTTTTCAAAGGCTCACCTGGAAGGATGGCGATGAAATCCGACCATGCACCAAACCTCTAAGAATCATTCACTTGATGAACCACCGCTCCGGATGGGGATATCCTCAAGTTGAAAATGAAATCGACATTGATGGTGTTCCCGATGTGTCTTTCAACTCCATCTACCCAAACCAGACAAGATTCAATGATCTTCAGGCATTCGTTGAAGCCTGTGCGAATACACCTCTGGCTTTTGAACCGGGAACTCAGTATCTGTACGGTCTCAATCAGGGCATTCAGGGGCGGCTAATCGAGATCATGTCCGGTCTCCCGCTGGAAGAATTCCTGCAGACGCGTATTTTTGAACCGCTTGGCATGTCGGATACCGGTTTTTCCTTGACGCCCGAGCAACGCAAACGGTTTCAGCCCCTGTTCATTAATACGGGATCCCTGAAGGGCTTCACCTACTTGCTGGACCAAATGACCTATCAACCGGGATCACGGGCTCACTTTGGTGACGCTGGTCTCGTATCCACAATGGAAGATTATGGCCGTTTTTGTGAGATGCTTGTCTCGGACGGAAAATTCCGCGGAAAGCAGATCATCTCGTCTCAGAGCATTGCCACCATGACCAGGAAATGGGCGGGCGGATTTCCCGAAGAACCAAACGCATTTGAACCACTGAAAGGTCACTACAACGGGTTTTCCCTATTCGTTCTGAAAGACCCTTCCCAGAAAGAAACGAATGTTCCCCAAGGAATCTATGGATGGGCTGGCTATCACAACACCCATTTCTGGATCGATCCCAAGAACCGAATGTTTGGTTTATTCATGTCGAGAGCACGCCCCTTCAACTGGGAAATTCCAATCGGGCTGAGAGCGAAGGTCTACGAAAATCTGGCCAGTCCCTGACTTCGAAAACCGCGGCCAGGAAACTCCGTCACGACCATCTTCTGGTTTCGTACGTTTTTCCGAGCAAACGCATCGCCGGACCATCAAAGTCCAATCGAAGGTACGTTGCGGCGGAAAGACGACACGCAGTCACAGGGGAATTAACTCCGGTAAGACGATGTGAATTGTGTTGAACGCATCATGCGAATTGCAGATAATGAGTCCAGCACCCTTGATGACACTTCGTTTAGCCGAGTTGACCCGCGATGACTGCTGCTCATGGCCTGCCATGTGAAAATTGCCTGCCATGTGAAAATCACAGGAAGACCACGGAGTCCGATTGCTGGTCGAATCCCGTCATTCTCAAGCATCAATACGAGAAGGTCTGTGACGACGATATGCCAGAAGTGCTCATGGGCGAATTGCAATATCGTGGCAAAAGCAAAGAACCCCGCACTCATGGTTGCCGGCAACTCCGAAATGGACGGCAAATGCTCCACTTCGCAGCGACCAAGAAACTTTCTCGTGCACGCATTGGCATCGACCGACGGCGAAGACGATCACTGATCGCCGCAACCGAATTCGTGAATCAGGCTTTGGTACTAGCAGCGGTTCATCTACTGCTATGCTGCATTGAACCAAACACGGTCCAAGCAGAAGGCCCGATGGATTTGTTCAAACAGTATTGCCTTGACTGTCATACGGGCCCCGAAGCGGAGGGCAATTTCAATCTTGAAAGCAAACTCCAGACAAACGCATTCGATGCAACGCTTGTCTTTGAAAACATTGCCACAGAGAAGATGCCGCCTGCAGACGCTGAATCTCCGACTTCTGAACACAGGCAGGAAATGCTGAAGTGGCTTGCGCAACAACAACCGGAATCAAGGCCAATTTCCTTCCGAAGGATCAACCGACACGAGTTTGTTCACAGCCTCAATGACTTGCTTGGCACGAACCTGGATCTGGCTGGTCAGATTTCCGAAGATCGCGGGACACACACTTTTGATTCAGACCGACGTATCGGCATCAGCCGCGAACTGCTCGCAAGCTACTTTGCGATCGCTGATGAAATGCTTGAGCATGCCTTGCCCACAGAAGGCTTTGTAAATGAGCAGACCTGGGTTACGAACAAACTGATCGACAGCCATAAGACGTACAACATCTACGTTCGTGACTACAAAGAGGGTGTCCTGTTTTCATGGACTCGGGCGAACAACGGCAACAGCTACTCCTTTTTCTATGACAACTTCGACCCACCGGTTGAAGGCTGGTACGACCTGACCTTCGATGCCGCGAAAGTCGGTGATTTAAAAGGGGACGTCAGTATCCAGATACACGCTGGCAAGTATTACTACGCCGATGACCGACCTCAGCCCCAGAGGCTTCTGGATGTGATTTCGGTCGGCAGCAATCAACTTGAATCCCATACGATCCGTGCTTTTTTACGCCCCGGCGAAAATGTATCAGTCCATTGTTATCACAAGGACAATTTCCGGGAAGCAAATCCAAAACGTGGCGCTTACATTCGCGGCCTGACTGCCCGCGGACCGCTACAGGATGCATGGCCGCCCAGTAGGCACGGGAGTCTATTCGAAGGCCTTCCACTCAAAGTGACAGGCAAATCCGAACGCGGGCATCCATTCAACAAAACCAACCCAGCGCCCCCGCACGCTGGCATCCCGGGCTACAAATCCAACCTTGCAAAAATCGGCGGATCCATCACTGTCAGCAGCTTCCAGGCAGGAATGGAAAAAGAAAAGATGCAGGACGGTTCCAATCGCACATTCTGGCACACCCGTTTCAAGCCCAACCTCGCTGAGCCCCCGCACTTTGTGATTCTTCACAATCCAAATCGCCATGCGATCGAGGGACTATCCTATGCAACGTGGTCAGGCGGCAACGGCAATGGACAAGTTGAGAAGTATGAAGTCCAGACGTCCAACGATGGGCAAGACTGGAGTGAATCAATCGCCAGCGGGGACCTGGAGACACGACTCGCCAATGAACAGCCGATTGCATTCTCCACCGCAACCAACGCTCCATTCATCAAATTCATTGCGACGGAGTCGTTCAGTATTGATGGGCGTTCACTTGCATCCATCGGAAAACTGGACGTGCTTGTTTCGCTGGACCAGGAAATTCCGCGATCAAAGATTTCGATTGCCTCGAAAAACCTGCCAGATCTCCACCGAGTCATCCGACAGTTTGCAGAACGCGCCTTCTCATCAAACCTTTCGGCCGCTGAATTGCAGCCGTATTTTGACATTGCCGAACAGGCTTTCAAACGAGACGGCAACTTCATCGAGTCTGCCAAGGCGGGTTTCAAAGCTGTCATCTGTTCGCCCCGTTTTCTGATGGTACCAGGTGAACATTCAAGCTCGACGTTGTCTCGAAATGCAAAACTTGCTCGGGCTATCTGGTTGTCCGTACCTGACAAGCAGGGCGAGGGCCTGGATCAATCGCCACGGGATCAAATCGACGAGATGCTCGCGGACAGACGTTCCGACCGGATGATCCGGTCACTTTGCCAACAGTGGCTGAATTTGCGCTCGTGGAACAAAGTCTCACCGTCCTTGAAACTGTATCCGCTTTACGACGACCTGCTTGATTTCTACCTGCCGCTCGAAACAGAGGCCTACCTCGGACATTTGATTCGTGACAACCGACCCACAAGTGAATTGATTGATTCTGACTACACATTCTTGAATCAAAGGCTTGCTGATCACTATGGAATCGAATCCGTTACCGGCCAACAGCTGCGAAAGGTCAACTTCGGGCCCGAAGCCCCACGAGGTGGACTGCTGACGATGGGAAGCGTTCTGAAAGTAACAACCGATGGATTCGCCACATCGCCGATTCTTCGCGGAGCATGGATATCAAAGAACATCGTTGGCACTCCTGTTTCACCGCCACCGGATACAGTCAAGGCAATTGAACCAGAACATGGAGATGAAGCGGCATCGTTGCGGGACCAAATTGATCAACACAAAAACAACGAAGCTTGCTATGCATGCCACAAGAGCATCGACCCATATGGCTTTGCTTTGGAGAATTTCGATTCGACCGGGCAGTGGCGAACAAAATACTCCACAGAACTACCACACCGGGGAACTTTCACATTTCGATTGCAGGGGTATTCAAGACAGACCACCGACATTGATGCTGCTGGCTCAATCGATGACCAGGATTTCAAAGATGTCTTTGGGCTGAAAAAAATTCTTGCCGCGAATGAACACAAGATCTCGTATAATTTTGCCAAGAAACTCTTTGAGTATGCGAACGGTTACCCGCCCAGACTGAACGAGCGACTCGAACTTCTGGCAATCAGTCGCAGAAAAGGCTCCGGAATGCGGGACCTGGTCACAGATATCCTCGTGCATTCGATCACAGGCAATGCAAAACAAAAGGGCACAGTAGAAAATGCCAAAGAATGAAAAACGGTCAATGAGCCTGGCTTGCATCATGCATCACCGTTTTGTCAAGTGTCAACTGAAAGACAGGCATTGATGAACACAACAACACGACGTGACTTGTTGAAATTTGGCGTTGCGCTGCCATTGGCGGCCCAATCGCTGCATGCTGCCGCAGACTCAAGCCTCAGCACGCCGCCCAAGCGAATCATTTTCATTTGCAATTCTCTCGGTTTCTACAAACCATATTTCTTCCCGAAAACACGCGGCGATCTGGCTAGCTCCGATTATTTGCAGGGAATCTCGACCAGCGACAAACTGACCGTCTTCGAAAATCTCTATCACCCGGGAATGGAAACGAGCAATCACGACTCTGAAAAGTCCTTTCTCACCGGCGTCCCAAAACCTGAAACACCCAATTTCGAAAACTCGGTCTCGCTTGATCAGGTACTCGCAAGCAAAATGGGAACGACAACACGCTTTCCCTTTTTGTCTCTCAGCATCTACGACCGTGGATGGGGATGCTCGTGGAACAATCGCGGCGTGGCGATTCCTCCACTGCACGATGTGAACGAGATTTACAACAAACTTTTCGGCAATGAAGACGTGTCGAAAAAACGAAAGCAGATCGCGAAAGACCAAAATGTGATCGCCTGCCTGCAGCGGGATCTCAGACACCTCGAAAACAAGGGATCCCATCAGGCATCAGATCAAAGCAAGATTCAAACCTATCGCAACGTCGTTGCCGAACTCGAAAAACAGATCGCTCACGAATCTTTCTGGCTGGACACCGCAAAACCTGAAGTCCAAAACACGCTCAACAAGGATCCTGAATTTGCTTTTTCAACCAAGATTGAGAACCTGCTGAAACTTTCAAAACTTGCGTTTCAAACCGACTCAACCCGTGTGATCACGCTGAGCCTGGATTGGATCTACGGGGCGATCAAAGTTCCTGGCGCAACGGGTGGATGGCACACCCTGTCGCACCATGGTGGAAAGCCGAAACTGCTCGAACCGCTCAGCAAAATAGAACGCGACATTGTCAAACATCTCAACCAATTCTTGAGCGATCTTGACAGCATTCCTGAGGGTAAAGGAACGTTGCTTGATCACACCACTGTCGTCATCGGCAGCAACTTTGGTGATTCCTCAAACCACACCTGCAACAATCTTCCAACCATTGTTGCTGGCGGTGGTTACCGGCATCAGGTACACACGGTCCCCGAGGAACCAACACCTCTTTGCAACCTTTGGCTCGAACTCTTGCACCAGCATGACATTGATGCCGGTAAGTTCGGAAGCAGCGATGACGCCCCCCAGTCCCTTCTCATCCCATAGTTGGTTGAGAGCAAAAAGTCCACGACGCTCTCAGCAAGTATTCTGCAGTTTCCCATGCCCTTTTCTGGATCACATGAGCTTTGATGATGCCTGCTCAACCTGCCGGCATCACTCGCTGGCAGAATCAATTGGAACCTCACAGAAAGTCAGGGCCGCGATGTCATTTTCGCCACGAATGATTGCATCGTCCTGCTTCCATGTTCCTCCCTTGATGTAGGTCAAGGTTTTTGCCGTTGTTGGCCCGGCAAGTTTCAATGTGATTCCATTCCCGGTACCGCGAGGCGTGGTCGCCTTTGCAGGAACACCATCGAGATAGAAACGTCCTGCGACCTGTTCGTCCCATTTCACTTTCTGATCAAACACGATTTCAATTTCGTCTTTTCTTCCATTGCTGAACGAAATGCTTTCCAGATTGGGTGCATCAACGGGCAAAGCCGGTTCCATTCCATAGTTGTGCTGGTTGATAAGCGGAAACAACTGCCTTGCCATCGCCGCATAACCTTCCGGCAAATAGTGGCAACCGCCTCCCGGTCGAATACCAAGCGTCGACAGAATGCTCATGTTTGAGAACTGCCGAGGCAACTGCCGCTGTCTTTCTCTTAGCCTGTCGCCTTCGATTGAACGACTGCCACACGCTCCCGGCCAGATCTGGTGTACATAGTAGTGTTTGATATTGGGATAGTCCTGTTTCCAGGCTGCCGCCATGCGGATGAAGTAATCTTGATAATTCACCCAACCGAAATTGCCAGTGGCCCCTGACTCACCTTGGTCGTTTTCTCCCTGATGCCACAGTATTGCACGGACACCGTGCGTAAGTTTTGCCTCGCGTAAACGCCACAACATTCTGCCGTAAATGGTGGTCACATCAGTTGGATCACTTTCGTTACGTTGGTGCTGATCAACACGTGTCCCACCCTGTGCACCATTGATGACGCAGACGGGGATTTTATGTTTTTCGATCAGCATTTTGCCGAGCTCAACACCCCAGTAGCCAATCTGGAGATGATGATGGTTCTTGCCACCATTGAAAGATATGGCATTGCCCCAAACTGAATCACGAGCCCGTTCCCTGCTTGTACTCGGTGTACCAAAACTCCTGAGCCACGAACTCCGGTAGGGATGGACAATCCGTTCGTCCGTCCATGCTTCGGCATTCGATTGGCCCTGAATCACAAAGACATCCCCGCAGACCAGATCGTTGGCGGTTTCCAGCACCGTTTCCAATCCGTCCCTGTTGATACCAAACTCCGTACGATAAATGATCAGTCCCGCACGCAATTTTGTGGACAAGGCATATGTTTTGTCGGCGTTGATTTCCTGACGCTGCGTATCAACCAGCTTGCCATCTGCATACAACTTCAGGAAGACAGAATCTGCTGACTGCCTGAGCGTTCCATTGCAATGCAACGTGCCCTGCGCCCTGTCATCTCGAGCATAAAACTGATGGTCGACCGGTTTTTCGTCACTGGCGGCGTTCCGGGCAACCCATGGATCACTCTGTGGTTCGGTAACGGGGATTCTGGCTGACTGAGTGATCACGTCACCACCATTGTCGAGAGCCAGATTGATGGTCAAAGTGCCACTATTCTGTGCCCGCTTCAAGATCAGTTTTCCACTTCCGGATTCGCTGATCGTGGCCATCCCCGAAATCTCCCAAACGTAATTCAGGTCACCTGCTCCGTTGGACTTCATCTCTGCCAGGTTGATGACCGTAGGCGAGATTTCCAGAGCATCCCGACCGTTCCAGGCTGGTGGCACTTTGAGCGTGAAAGCAGGATCAGGAATACTGTCTCGTATCGCGATGGGAATCGTTTGTGTTTTGACACCTGATTCGAATACCGCCTTGACTTGGAGAGCAACCGTTTTATTCCCGGAAACCCGCCCCACGTTGAAGGTAAAATCGAAGCAATCGATGGCCAAAATTTCTTCAGCAGCTCCATCCTGAAGTACCCAGTAAATCTTCCTCGCTCCTTCTGCCTCGGCTGACAGGTCAATCGAGCTGCCTTCGTTCAATTCGAGTTGCGACTGCGACACAGAAAAGGAGTGGCCTTCCCTCACAAGAGGACCGACAAGTCTTTGCAACGGCTTCTGATTCTCGAAGCAAAGCTTCAGCCAAAGATCCGAGCGTGCTACCGATTCGAAACGCACCTCATCAAGGACACCACTGAAAGGACCACGTCCGTTTCCATGATCTCCAAGATCGACACGCGTCGATGCAGGTGTCCTCAAGGTACCAAGACGACTCACTGCGTTGCTGTTGTTATCAATTGTCCGCTCCAGAACACCATCGACATAAAACCTGACCATGTCATCCGAAATGCTGAGGGCAACATGCCGCCATTCATGACGCGGTAACGCGCTGGCACATCTGGGGTCAAAGCCATAAAGGTGGAAGCGTGGTTGGCCCCGGCCGCTCAGAGTGAAATAAGAAAGTCCCATGCCCGGTTTCTGCCCAGGCTCTGGCTCACCCCAGCCACCAATTGCAGCTGGTGCCCAATTGTGACTTTCAAAACTCGTTGGCTTGACCCACGCCGACATCGTACGGTCTGCATTCCCCGCGGGCATGCATTTCACACGTCGATCCTGCCCGGCATCCGGTGGGCGAATCACAAGAAGCTTGTCGATCCCGAACTCCTGTGCGTCCCCGATCACACCAGTGGAATTGGTCGTTGGTCTGTCGGTCCTGTTGACGCCGTCAAGATTGTTGGAGGTTGAATCGTGCAGGTCATCACCTAAATGCCAGACTCCGGCAAATCCCCTGCTGGTCACGAACACCTCCTCACCGTTGCTCTCACTGGCAACCGCTTCATTGCCCCAATGCATCTGGATTGCCTGCTGCGTGTTTCCTTGGATGACTGGGATTCTGACCCAGATATCAGCGCGTCCTGCTGACACATTCCAACTCTCGATCTGGTAGGCCAAGGGTTGCCCGTCGGCGGAAAAACGAATGTCTTCGCCACGTGGCCTCGCCTGGCTGAAATCGAAAAACCCGCGGTTCAGCCGCACCAGCAAAGGAAAATCCCTCTCGACCGCAGCCTCCGGCAAATCAGCTCCATCGGGTGTTGTCAGGATGTACATCGAGCCTGAGTATTTCCAAGCGTCGTACTGCGCAAGTGATTCTGAAATTCCAATGCTGACGACCAGCGAAACGGTGACCATGAGTCGATGAAGCATGAACACGAATCCAATCTGAGGTGGAATTTTCATTTTCTGATACCAAAACATCCCATTTCGTCATGTCTTTTAGCTGGCAGATACTGCATTGAGGCTCAAGCAAGCGAACATCGAAAAACTGATTATCGCGATCGTGGTCGCTACGAGTCAGCCTTCATGCTGTCGTCAACGAAACCGGTTGATGACAACGGAACGATTCCTGCGCAGGCAAGGAATCGATCCTGACTTGCAAAGGTATCCACCGACAAAAGGTACCGGCGCATCATTGACTGACAAGCCTGGCAATCAATGTCGGCTGAATCGATCAGCAGGCTCCTGCCGATCGATTACCATGCCAGCTCCAGTCGTCGTGGCTGATGCTCCAACATTCCAACTGATACTTGAAACGTTGACTCAGGTCAGCGGATCGAAAGACTGGAAGGTTCCATCAACCAGACAGTTGGCTTCTGACGCGTTTGCAGCGAGTCGTTGATCAGCAACTGCAGGGTTTTCATATTGAGCCCCTGTCTCTCAAGCAAGCGGAGAGCGGTGGAATTCATCTGCAACATGCTGGCAACAGGGCCGTCAATCGAGATGATATCCTCATCCTCACCCCCTAAAAAGCTGCTCAGATCCAGACCCGACTTGGTAACCGGACGATGCGTCACCTTGTATTCATTACCGAGCCCTGCCTTCTTGGCGATATGCTGAATGCAGTCGTCGACTCCACCGATCTGATCCACCAATTTGTTACGGACGGCTTGGCTTCCCGACCAGACCCGACCACCGGCAAGTGTACGAAGTTTCTGGACCGGGATTTTTCTGGCGCCGCTGACCAGCTTCAGGAATCTTCCATATACAGAATCGATCGACTTCTGCATTTCCCTTGTTTCATCTTCCGTGAATCCCCGGTCGAGCGAGAACAGACTGGCTGATTCATCGAGATGGATGTTTTCCGTATGCAGGCCAACGCGTCGCATCAAAGCCCCGCCACTGAGTTTCATCGCGAAGACGCCAATCGATCCCGTCACCGTACCACGTTCGGCATAAATCGGCGTGCCAATGCAGCTGATCCAGTATCCGCCGGATGCTGCCACGTCTCCCATTGAAATGACGGTTGGCTTCTTTTCGGCAAGCTTCTTCAATGCCTGACGGATTGCTTCACTGGCCGTTGCACTTCCACCGGGTGAGTTGATTCGAACAACAACACCTTTCACACGATCTTCATCCGTCAGTTTCTGGATTCTCTCCACCGTCGATCCGGCGGCGATTGAACCAGCACCACCCTCATCAACAATCGCACCACTGAGGTGCAGCACTACAATCGTGTTGTCCTGGACTGAACCGCTTGCAGCATTTCCGGCCATCAGTTCGCCCATCAACTGAAAGAACGAAACATCTTTTTTCGCTGCCTTTTTAGGCGTGACCCAATTCAGATTTTCACCGATGTCATCACCGATTACTTTTTGCATCGAACCATAGGGGGCAAGTTTGTCGACAAGCCCCTTGGCCAAGGCTTCCTTTGCCAGCCACATCCGCCGTGATTGCATTTCTCTCACATCCGCCGTCTTGAGGCCGCGACCTTTGGCAATGCGATCCACTGCCGCATCGTTGATCGTCGTCAACATGTCCATGTAGTGTTGGCGCAAATGATCGCTCATCCGGGAATTCAAATAGGGTTCCACCGCACCTTTGAAATCGCCAGCACGGACCACCGAAGCCTTGACACCGACCAGATCCATCGCATCACGATAAAACATCGATTGCATCGCAACTGATGGCAGATCGACTTCACCGAAGTCAGCCATGTAAACCGTGTCACACATGGATGCGATCTCAAGCGCCTCACGACTTGCTGATTCCAACCATGCGTAACTTTTTTTGCCGGCGTCCGTGACTTTGCGGAAGTGACGAGAAAGCTCATCAAGCTGAGCCGAATTCATGGAGAAACCGGAAGACAAATCCACGACCAGATGATCAAAAGCATCATCCTGAGAGAAACTGTCGAGAAAGCTCGTGAGCTTGTAGAAGGAACGCGTCGAGCCCGGCCCACCGGCCAGTAACGAAAGAGGGTCAAGTGCTGCTGGCTGCACCAGATCAGCATAACTGCCACTGATCTTGATCTGCCGAACACCAATTTTGGGTGGTGGAGTTTCTTTCTTTACCGCTGGAGCGGGCTTCTTCGCTGCTTTCTTATCTCCCTCTTTCGCCTCGGCCTGATCAGCGGAATCCTTCTTCTCGACCTTGGCTGTCTTTGGGGCGTCCGTTTTCGTTTCGTCTGTTTTCTTGTCTTGAGCAAATGTGTGAACCGACAGCAGGATCACCATCAAAAGGAAGGGGAGGCGGACCGAAGCGTGCATGACAGAACTCACTTGGGGGATGCAGATTCAAATGAAGATTAACTTTTCTCAAGCTTAATCCCGCCTGCCCACGCCTTCGAGCATTGAAAAGACGATCCCCCCCGAAAATGGGAGAAATAAAGCGACCACGGACAGCCTCCGTTAAGCAGCGGGGCGAACGCAGTACCTCAGAAGCAGCACCGGAAATTGACTTTGCAGCGCATAACCGTCTTTGAAGATTCGCTGGCGGAGCGGCGGTGACCTGATTTCGACAATCACCCGAATGCTGGCTGCTTCCCCCACAACGAGTGAACTACCTGCATTCATTCCACCGAGACACCACCCAGTCCGATCCTGTGGTATCAAACCATTGCAGCTAGAAAGGTCTCATTAAAACCATGATTACTCCAATGGCAATCAGCCCAAACATTAAAAGAAAGAAACCGGCGATAATCTTCCCGGCGGTGTCCAGTGTACGATGGTCAGCATAGCCTTCTGGACAGGCGATACAGCGAACTAACACAAGGATGTTCAGAATCGGAACGAGCATGGCAACGCACCACCATGGGCTGTAACCGGTATTGATCATACGCTGCGCAATGATCCACAAGAGCGCGGCAAAATAAATCAGAATAACAGGAATCACCAACAATTCCGTGGCTCCCACATTCACCCAACCCAGCACAAACAGCACGAGGTTGTAAACAATGGCCGCCAAGAAGGTCAAACCGATGTACGCCAACCTTCCGATTCCTCCATAAGACCTTTGCAAAGCAACAGGATCAGCTGCCTCAAGCGTCGTGGTCGCTGCAAACGGATTCAGATTTGGATCGCTGGCGTTAGTCATGGGATTACTCTGATTGTCAAAAAACTTTGAAGGCTCACTTCAACCTAACGCCCTGACCTACCCGTTTGCAATACAGATATCATCCGACCTGCGATGCAGATAACCTCTTAACGCTGATTTGCGTATCAATCTGGTCCGTGACGTCTGCCTGACTCCCCATAAAAACGCGTCTTCCGGGTACTCGTTGACGGTGGCCTGATACGTCACAAATCCAGACAGTACAAATCCACGCGACCATTGGACTCGGCAACATCGCCAAGAGCGGGAAGATTCGAGCATTTCACATGAATCCCAACAACGACTGACGAAAAACACTTCCCACTGTTTACCAACGAAAAGGCTCCACGCCGCACAATACGGCGTGGAGCCAATTTTCGAAATCGAACACATCAACCGCAGTCATGATCTGCGACCAAAGATCACCTGAAGTACATGACCAACGAAACATCATCATAGTA
>JAAXJB010000084.1:0-88667 GCA_012270065.1 Rubripirellula sp.
CCCCTTGGCATTGCTCAGGGACTCAGGTTCGAGGGACTCAGGTTGAGGGACTCAGGTTGAGGATCCTTCTCTTCGCCACGCCAGACGCTGCAGACCAGACGCCGCAGACCAGACGCTGCTTTCTGGGCTGTTGGGAGAGAGAGTCAATGAGTGGTGGCCAGCAATCTTCGGCGGATTCCGCAGCTAGTTGTTTTGGCATTTTTATGTGAAACGGAAAACGCTGCCGTTTTCGATCGCTCGATCAAGTTTTCTGTGTTGGTGACAACTGTTTGCGCGGAAGTTCTGGCAATCATTTAGGAGTGATGAAGAGTTGGATAATACTCTTCGCTGCGCACTTGAAATCAAGTCATCTCCCGTAATAGGCATTTCATTGCTGACGCAGGCAATTATTTGTGGCCTTGCATGCCGGCGTGTAACCGTGTGGGCGATTTCAATCCTAGAAATTCTGGATGGTAGAATGCCGTGGATTCGACGTCTTGTCGCGTGGTGGCGTGACCTGCGAGACCCTTTCCAGAAGGCCATTCGCAGGCAGCAGAAGCAAAGCCGGAAAATGGCGAGGTTTTTGGAGAGGAATCAGCAGGTCCAGAACGATCCTGCTGAAACTGAAGAAAGTGAGTGAAACAAGCCGTATCGCAGCGCGTGTCACGCACAAACCTCTCGTTGCGACACAGACTTGCAATTGGGCAGAAGTTCAATCTGCTGGGGTCCAGGTTGTCATGGGTGGCTGGTGTGGTTGGCTGCATGCGTGGATTGAGGTCATGCTTTGATCAATTTGCTGACCCGGCCTCCACGGACCCACTCGGTGACGAGAATATTTCCTTGTGAATCAAAACAGGCGTCATGAGGGTGAATGAACTTTCCTGGAATCCACTTCTGAGGACTGGTTCGCATGGCTTCTTTTTTGTCGAGCACGCGATTGCGCCACGCTTCATCGTCGCCAAGTTGCGCCAGCGGTTTATTTTCAGCGTCAAGGATCGTGATCCGGGCATGTAGATCCGGTACGAGCAGCAAATCACCTTGGCTGTCGATGTCAGCCGGAAAGAGAAAGCCATTTTGAGTGCGCAGGTGGTTCCCCTTCATGTCGAACCACTGCAGTCTTGAGTTGGCACGGTCTGCGACGACCAGTTTCGGATTTCCGTCTCTTGCATCAAGCCATTGGCCATGAGGTGTTCGGAACTGCCCGTTCTGTTGTCCGAAGCCGCCAATCGCACGGACAAAATTGTCGTTTGCATCGTAGTGGTAAAGGTACGCACTGCCGTAACCGTCACCGAGGTAATAACCGCCGTCAGGGCGGAAGCTGATATTCGTGGGGCGGAAACCCAGTTTCGCTTTCCCGGCGAATCCGGCATGTTCGAAAATCTGGTCACGATCCCGTGTCCACACAAGTTCACCCTTCAGGGACATTTTGGCAAAGGACTTTTTTGCATAGGAGGCTGACAGGTAAATGAACTCCTCCGAACCCTCCTTGCGAATGTCAATGCCATGACCACTGGAGGTTGTAGAGTCACCCTTTTTGACGCTGTGGAAACCTGCCAGACTTCTGATGAATTGTCCGTCGGAATCGAAGACATAAACTGAGTCGGGGGTTCCGGTGTGAGTGATGTAGACCTGCCCCTGGCTGTCGACGCATACACCATGGGACGCATTGCCGTAATGATGAGTCGAGGGAAGACTTTGCCGACCCCAGTGATGTATCACTCGATAAGTGTGTTCTCCGGATCCAACCACGGGTTCACGCGTGCCAGATTTGTTCTGTGCGTTGAGAATCAAAGGGGCGGTTAACGCGGGAAGTGCCAAAGATACGCTTGATGTTGTCGTTAGGAACTTCCGGCGAGATGTTTTTTTACTTGGCATGACGATTTGCTGGAATCAAAGACAGTTGTTGCGGGGAGCGGGAATTGGAGAAAAGTTCTCTGGCCGGTGCTCTGGTTTAAGTTGCAAACCGGGAGCATATCCCGACGGGGCTCTTATTTTTTCGGAACATGATTGATGGTCCAGTAAATCTCGTCCGAGAAATCTTGACCGTCCGATGATTTTAGCCGGAACGAAATATGGGCTTGATCCACAGGCATGAGATCAGGGATTTTCAGTTTTACTGTTTGACCGTCAGACCCCAGGGTGACGGAATCAAGCTTGATTGGCTCGCTGCCACGTTGATCAGTCAGCGGTGAGTACCGGTCGGAACCGTAACTGCTTCTCCAGTGGTAGTTCCAGTGTTCAGCTTCGTAAGATGAGATTTCGGTGGCGACTTTGGGGTCAAGGCGGAAATTGAATTGGATCAGTAGTCCGTCTTTTTCAACTTTGCAATCTGTGATCATGCGCCATGGTTTGCCGGTGTATCGGATTCGCTGTATTCCGCCGTCCAGCAAACCTGCTCTGCCTCCGCCGTTCCAGCCCTGCAGTCCGGTGGCGTAGACCTGTCCATCTATCGGGTTGACCCGGGCACGCATGATTCCTGTGCAAAAGTCGAACGGCAGTTTCGCGATAGCCGCTTGTGAATGTCCGTCGATATCTTGAATCATCAAGTAAGACATCCAGCCTTTGCCGAAACTCGTGTGCAGAAGATGATTGGACAAGGGGCCCCAACGCGGGTCATCGACCCAAAGTTGTCCGCCGGATGAGTTGTCGAAATCTTGGGGCATCCAGATCAGCGGCGGGTCAAACGCAGTCGGCGGAACGACTTTTTTGATGTCAATGTTGCCACCGTCCGGTTCCCACATTCCTGGAATGGAATACGTCTGAACCCATCCGTAAAACCCGTTTGGCTTCAGTAAACTTACCTTTGACGCAGGTGTCCACTGACCTTGATTGTCACTTGCCGTGGGCCTTCCATCCGGAAGCATTCCCATTCCGTTCGGGGTTCGGAAGCCTGTGCAATAGACCTCTCGCTGTTTGCCATCGGCCGATACCTTGATCACGGCACCCGGCAGTTTTGAATCTGCTCCGTGGCCACTTTTGCTGTAGTAAAAGTTGCCCTGAGGGTCGGTCTGAAGGTCGAAGTTGAAAGCGTGGAAGTTGGCTGACACATCTGTGTCCGGGCTGAAACTCTCGTGATAGTCAGCTTCTCCGTCCTGATTGAAATCATGCAGTTTGACGATGCGATCCTTGCAGGTCACATGGATATTGTCATCAACGATTTTGATCCCGAACGGCTCATACAGTCCAGCAGCGAATCTTTTCCAACGGATATCGGTCAGATTCTTGTCGATTCCTGATACGACCCAGATGTCGCCACCATAGGTTGACAGGGCCATTCGCCCATCAGAAAAGAAATCGAGTGCCGAAGTGCGAAACCAGCTGTTCCATGGGTTGGAGTCTGGAAGGGCAATCGTGTCCAGAGCATATCCAGCTGGTTCCAAGCCGAGGTAACCTTTGGTGCGGAGCACCTCGGGCCAACGCGTGGGGCCACCTGAAATCATGTCGATAGGCCGAAGTCTGTTTTCCGCCTTGGTGGCCGGCAACGTAGCTAACCATCTTTGCAATGTGTCTTTGTCTGTTCCGCGAGAACGATGGATGGTAACGTTGCGAGTGAAGTTGTCCTCTGGAAAAATCAGGCAGAAGCGTTTCTTGGAATCAATGCTCCAACGTAAACCTGTTGTGTCTCCCGTGACGGCTGCAGCCATGAAGCGGGACATGCGATCTTCATCCAGCTGGTAGCTGATGACAAAGTCGGTCTCTGATGAGCCGGTCAACAGGACCGTTTCGAGCGAGTTCCCACCATCACTCAGGCTTCTTATCGTGCTGGTGGTTTTGAGCGGATGCGTTGGATCTGCACTGGTTAGTTCCTGACCGACCGAAAGGACCAATGGGGCACCGCCCTTGATCTGCATCCTGTGGCTGAGTTCAGTCCCGTTCTCGTTTGGGACTTCCAGAATTGATCTGTTGTCGATGGAATAACTCAGAACCACCTCGTTGCCGTGATGGTAGTGACCTTTGTAGTCCATCCAGTTCGCAGGCATTGGTCCTCGTGGCAAAAGCTGCTCGCGCGAGTAATCGAGTGAGCCGTCATGACCCCATGCCCAGCCAGACCACGCTTGAATCTGCTTCCCGTCCGGGGTAACAGTGCCCTCTCCACGGTCACGGCTGTGTTGTGTCTGACTGAGATTGAGGCCACCGGTCCAGATGCCAGCTTGATCCATTGAATGCAGGTCGTAGGAAATCGTGGTGTCGCCAAGATCCACATTCAGAACACTGGTGTGCTGCCGGCCAAGTTGTGAAGCCATCGCACTGCCGTAGTCACGTGCGATGACAGGTTGTTCCGAACCATTGAGCGTTCCTTTAGGAAGCTTTTCCAGATATTCCTTATCAACTTCAAAGTAGTCGGGGTTGGACGGTTTCATGAACTGTTCGCGAACGTAGTGAATGACCTGATAACGTTCCTTGGGTGTCAGGTGACGCATGGCAGACATCAGTCCTTTGCCTTTGGACAAGGTCATGAACATCTGGTAGGGATCCGAACCGTACCGCATCTTGTCTGTGCCAAATGCCCGCGCAGTTGGAAGAGAGGGCGTGTTGCCATCTGTACCATGGCAATTGAAGCAGTAGCCATGATAAATGCCTTTGCCTGTCTCAAAGTCTCGACTGCGCAGTTTGCTGATGATTCCAGAGTGGTCAAGATTGACAGTGTCATCCCTGATTTCCAACTCATCCGGCCGTGGCATCAGGTCCCTCGCGCGATTGGCACCTCCATCCGCCAGTTCCATCAGATAACGCGTGAGGTCGAGAAAGTCACGCAGGTTGCCGATCACCGCAACCAAACCATCTGGCATCATTGACTGGGTGTTGGGCTTCATCGCTTCAATGTCGTCTTTGGAAATCTGGTGACTCTGTTCCAGATTGTCTGCCGAACGCACGGTAATGGTGTCTTGCGTTTCTTTGGTCACCAGAGCAACGATGACTTCACCATCAGTCGTCAGAATCGATTGCGTCTGATACTTCTTGTGAATCACTTTCGAAGGATGAATCAGCGATTCGATCAGATGTTCGTCGGAGACATCTCTGGCAACCGTAAGATCTGGTCCTAATTGGGACTGTTTGCTGTCTTGTGTGTGGCAGCTGACACAGGCAGCTGTTGTGGTGAAAAAAACAAGAGCGCCCCGTCTTGCGTCGCCTCGCTGCCGCGCCTGAACAGCAAGGTCCTCCAGCGATGCCAGTTTTATCTGTTGATCGAACGTCATGGCCGGTCGTATTGCTTCACCGAGAGAGGTTGTAGCGACCAGCACACTTGACAGGCAAACGATGAAAACAACGCACGGAATTTGCAAACGAAACATGAGGATGTTGGCCAGGCACAAGCAGGAGACTGAACGATCAGCGAAAGCATAAAGTTTACACAGCTGATCTGGCGTCTGGCTCTTCAATCGACGTCCATTTATCGCTGAATTTGTTCCGGAACAGTTTCGGTGCAATGCCGGCGATCCAGGTGAGTGACGAAATTCTCAATCATCTGTTTTTTGTTTGCTGCCAAGGCGATTCATGAATGGGTTGGCATCAGCAGGTGTTCGAGGCGGCAAATTGCAGATGCTGGATGAACGCTGGTGCTGGATGAACGCTGGGCAATCCTGTCGCTGTTGGAGCAAAGAAAGCCGCCGCCCATGAATTCCCTGAGCATGGGGCTTCGTTCAGGTTTGCCTTTTACGATGGAGGTGGGGCGGGGGCATGGCCGAGAAATGTAGGTCCGGTGCGTCTGGGGATTGAGCGGTTGGGAGTCCAGAGGCAGCCTGCAGACTAGCTCGCGCGTCCTCTTGTGTTGAGGCTGTGCCATTCTGTCTTACGGTCCACCCCCGCAGAGGGGTTCATATATTGTGTTTTCAAAAAAGAGAGGGGAATCCCCAAAAAAAAACTTGGACGTGTGCGGCTAACCGCTACTCTATGTCACCACGCCCCGCCGGATTGCAGGATGCTTCGACGCGGGGCTTCTCATCTCCACATGTTCAAAGAACGCTACTCAACCTCAGAGCCTTCATTCAGTAGGCAGCAGGTAAACGGGACCTAAACATGAGCCAGACCCCCAAGAACCGAGAAAAATCCCTGCGTCGCGCTGCTTCGAGGAGACGTCTCTTCGAAGTTTTGGAAACACGACGTCTGCTTGCAGGAGATGGAAGTCTCTCTTGGATGGACCCGAATCACTGGCATGGTGGTTGGGAAATGAGCCCGGCTGAGTTCCAGCAGTACGCGCCTTATGGTCCGATGGCGGAAGGTGCATACGACAATTATCTGAGCAATCTGAACGGTAATAATTGTGATGGTGGAGATGGAGATGGGCCGCCCCACGGTCCAGGGTGTGCCTGTGGCCCCTGTTCAGCAGCAGGTCCCACCCTGTTTGTTGAACGGCCTGAGCAGACTTATGACTTTATCGAAGAAGGCGGCAGTTCATCGGGCGATTCTGCATCGGCTGCCCTCGAGGATACATTCCTGCTGCACAGTTTGCCGACTGCCGATCACACGATCTATCTCGATTTCGATGGGCATGTGACAGAGGGAACGACATGGAATGCGAGCAGCGGGATCTCGAGTATTGTCTCGCCTGCTTATGACCCGGCCGGCAATGGCGCCAGTTTTACGGATGCCGAGTTGACTCGCATTCAGGGGATTTGGAAACGGGTTGCCGAAGATTTTGCGCCCTTCGAAGTCAACGTCACGACGGAAGATCCTGGTGCTGCAGCGCTGAGCAAGACCGGTGGCTCTGACACCCAATGGGGAACCCGCGTGGTTGTGACCGAGGATTGGGATAACTGTGGGTGTGGTGGATTTGCGTACCTGACCAGTTTCAATGATTCGGTCGATGAACCTGTTTTCGTTTTCACGACCAGTGCAATTGGTGTTTCGGCAGCTACAACGCATGAGGTCGGCCACGCTCTTGGGCTCAGGCATGACGGTACCACATCCGGTGACGCCTATTACAACGGTCACGGTACCGGTGATGTCGGTTGGGGGCCGATCATGGGAAGTGGCTACTATAAAAACGTGACCACATGGGATACGGGGCAATACTATCAAGCCAACAATAGCGAAAACGACTGGCAAATCATCACTACCGACAATGGATTCGGTTATCGGGCAGACGACCATGGTGGCAATTCCAGCAGTGCCAGTGCGTTAGTTGTTGAAGGGACCAATAGCAGTGATTCGAGTCTTTCGGATGTCAGTGGCTTTGGAATCATTTCGCTGGCTGAAGACCAGGATTGGTTCGAGTTCCAGACCGGAGCCGGAGCGATCAACCTTACGGTTGATTCCTATGTTCAGGAAACATATGTGAACAACGGGATCAGTTTCACCCGATCGGTTGAGGCTTCTCCTGTCGGTGACCAGGGCTCGAATCTCGATGTTTTGGCCACAATTTACGACAGCAACCTGAATGTCGTCGCAACAAGCAATCCAGCTACCGGGTTGAGTGCTTCGTTCAATGATCTCACCTTGGCCGAGGGCACGTATTACATTTCTGTTGATGGAACCGGGTACGGAAACTGGACTTCCAGTTCGCCAACGGGTTTTGATCAGTCTGTCAGTCGAGGTCAGTTCCTGATTACCGGTACGGTAGTCACTGTGGATCAGACGCTGAACGCCGGTAATGATTTCGCAACAACTCAGGTTGATACCCCGGTCGACATCAATGTGTTGGATAATGACTCGGATCCGCAGAATGGTTCATTCGGTATCACGTCGATGACCCAGCCTGGCAATGGTCAGGCTACCGAGGCGGGTGGTGTCGTCACGTACACTCCTGATTCCGGTTTTGTCGGTACAGACACATTCACTTACACGATCACCGACGATCAGGCAGAGACCGCAACCGCGACCGTGACGGTCACCGTTGTGCCACCAACACCGCCGGTTCTGTTTGTCGATGATGACCAGGGCCAGACATTCGAACGTTTTTATACGGGTGCTTTGGACGCGAGTTCGATTGCACACGATACATGGCAGGTGTCATCGCAGGGGTTGCCCGTTGCAGCCGATCTCGCACCTTACAAAGTTGTCGTCTGGAATACTGGATTCGATTACTCCGCCGCTGACGCTGGCCTGTCAACCAATGAGCAGGCAGCCTTGTCGACTTACCTTGACGGAGGCGGAGGCGCGTTCCTGATCGGTCAGGACATCCTCTACAACGGTGTCAGTCCCGCGTTCCAGACCGACTATCTGAAAATCGCTTCTTTCACGAGTGACGTCCGGAATCTGAGCCAGTATGTGGGCGTCAGTGGCAGTCAAATCAGCGACGGCATGAATTTGAGTTTCAGTCTGCCCTCTGATTTCAGCGCGGACTGGAGTGACTCTTTGTCTCCCACCGCAGCGGGCGAGGGAGTTTTCTATCGTAACACTGTCAATACTGCCAGCGAACCATTCAACACGGTTGCCTACGGTGGAGAGGATTTCCGGGTTGTCTTCATGGCAGCTCCCTTCGAAGGAATCAGTACGACGGCCGGAAACCCGAACAATCAGGCGACCGTGATGCAGAAGGTCGTTGAGTTTCTGATGCCGCCAACAGCACCCACTGGTGACGTGATTGTCACTGATCCGACTCCGTCCTCCGTGACCACAGAGGCTGGCGGAAGTGTCGCATTCACGGTGGCACTGACAGAAGAACCAACAGCGAATGTCAGCTTTGATGTTTCATCGAGTGATGCTGGTGAGGGCGTGACGGATGTCAGTCAGCTTACGTTCACGCCATCGAACTGGAATGTGGCGCAAGCGGTCACAGTCACTGGTGTCGATGACGCCGTTGTTGACGGTGATGCGAGTTACAGTGTCGTCCTCGGAGCGGCAACCAGCAGTGACAGTAATTACAGCGGCTTGGATCCTGCTGACGTCAACTTGACCAATGCCGATAACGACGTGCCAGTCTTGACCCTGGCAGTGAGTGGCACCGAGGTGGCTGAAACAGGGACCATGTCCGCAACGGTTACACGGAACACCGACACGGGTTCACCTTTGACCGTCAACTTGACGAGTGATGATCCGGGCGAAGCAACTGTTCCTGAAACGGTCACGATTGCTGCTGGCGATACCACTGCGGAATTCACTATCTCCGGTGTTGACGATGCCGTGGTTGATGGCGATCAGCCAGCAAACATCAGTGTGAGCCTTTCTGGCTACCAGAGTGATTCGGCTGGAATCGTCGTGACGGATTCGAATCAACCCGTTCTGAGCCTGTCCATCGCAGATTCTTCTATCAGTGAGCAGGGCGGCAGCACCGTCGGAACCGTTACCCGGAATGGTGCAGGGCCACAACTTGAAATTCAAGTATTCAGCAGTGATGAAACGGAAGCGACCGTTGGTAGCGTGACGATTGCTGCCGGCGAAACAAGTGGTGTTTTCAGTATCCTGGCAGTGGATGATTCTGACGTCGATGGTGATCAGAATGTCACCATCACAGTTGGAGCTGCTGGGTACGTGGGGGCCAGTGAGGTGCTCACGGTTACTGATGATGAGGTTGCCAGGCTGACGGTCACGATCGAGACCGAGAATATTGCCGAAGGTGCCTCAGCAACGGGGGTGGTGATGCGAAACACGGGTACGACCGGTGATTTGCTGGTGACCCTGTCCAGTAGCGACTCGGGTGAAGCTGGCGTACCAGCCACGGTTACAATTCCAGATGGTCAGGAGCAAGTTGTCTTCACCATTTCGGGTGTTGATGATGGACTCGTTGATGGTGATCAATCTGCAACGATCACTGCCAGTGTGGACGGGTACTTGCCGGGGAGTGATTCAGTGACCGTTCAGGACACTGATGTGCCAACGCTGGCTGTGAACCTGGCATCTCCCACCGTTTCTGAAGCCGCCGGAGTCGTTACTGCAACTGTCAGCCGTAATACGGACGTATCAGCATCACTGGAAGTCGCAATTTCTGTTGATGATCCGACCGCCGCCAGTGTACCCGCATTGGTTACGATTCCCGCGGGGCAGGCGAGTGTCACATTCGACGTCACAGGGGTGGATGATGAGTTGGTGGATGGCGATCAGACCGCAGTGATCACAGCTCTTGTGAGTGGTTTTGTTGACGGTTCTGCATCAGTGGTTGTTGTTGATGACGATGTTGCCACGCTGACAGTGAACATCGGTATAGATTCCATTAATGAGTCGGATGGAAGTACGACTGCTACCATTTCGAGAAATACGCTGACGAACGAACCTCTTACCATCGGACTGACCAGCAGTGACGAATCTGAGGCAACGGTACCCGCTTCTGTAACGATCCCGGCTGGCGATGCAAGTGTCGATGTTCAAATCAGCATCATCGACGATCAGGAATATGATGGCACACAGAATGTCGTGATCACCGCGACGGTGGATGGATTTGTTGCTGGGACTGATGCCTTTGATGTGACGGACAATGATCCACCGCCACCCGATCCGCAGATTCTATTCGTTGATGATGACCAGGGAGCAGCCTATGAGCGTTTCTACACGTCTGCCCTCGATGTGAATGCTCTGAATCACGATACATGGGAAGTCGCCACCTCTGGACTGCCGACAGCAGCAGACCTCAGTGAATACCTGGTTGTTATCTGGAACACTGGATTCGAGTATTCGGCCACCGGTTCAGGTCTCTCTGCCACCGAGCAGACAGTTCTTGCTTCTTACCTCGATGGCGGTGGAGGTTTGTTCCTGGTCGGTCAGGATATTCTTTACAACGGCGTCAGCCAGTCGTTCCAGTCCGACTATCTCAAACTGTCCTCATTCACCAGCGATGTCCGCAATCTGGATCAGTATGTTGGTGTTACCGGCAGTCCAATCAGCGATGGGATGAACCTCAGTTTCAACTTGCCATCTGATTTCAGTGCCGACTGGAGCGATGCCTTGGCTCCTGCTGCCGGAGCAGAGGGTGTGTTCTACCGGAATGTCGAGAACACCAATTCACAGCCATTCAATACCATCGCCTACGGTGGTGAAGACTTCCGTGTGGTATTCATGGCCGCACCATTTGAGGGCATCAGTGTCGACGGTGCAAATCCTGACAATCAGGCCTTCGTGATGCAAAAAGTGGTCGATTACCTGATGCCTCCACCGGTTGCCACTGGGGATGTCGTTGTTTCTGGGCCGACGCCTTCGAGTGTGACAACTGAAGCAGGTGGTGCCGTTGAATTCACCGTCGTGCTGACGGAGGCGCCCACGGCAGATGTCAGCTTCAGTGTGTCGTCCAGCGATGTCGGGGAGGGCGTCGTTGATTCGAGTGAGTTGATCTTCACACCTGGTAACTGGTCTGTTGCGCAAACTGTCACCGTGACCGGTGTTGATGATTCGGTCGTTGATGGTGACGTTGGCTATGAGGTTGTTTTGGGAGTCGCCAATACGACTGATTACAACTATGCCGGATTGGATCCCGATGATGTCGCACTGACAAATGCCGATGATGATGTGGCGACATTGTCTCTTGATGTCGGTGTCGCATCCGTTGACGAAGGGGCGACCCTGGTTGGCGTGGTGTCACGCAATACGGATACCGGTTCTCCGCTGACCATCAACCTTGGCAGCAGTGATCTTGGTGAGGCACTGGTGGACGAGACAGTTACAATCCCCGCCGGCGCGTCCTCCACTCAGTTCCTGATCACAGGTGTGGAGGATGCTTTCGTCGATGGTGACCAGCAGGTGACAATCAATGTCTCGCTTTCCGGATTTGTTGGTGCTGACGCAGAGATCACTGTCGTGGATACCACGCAATCTGCTCTCAGTTTGAGTCTTGCAGATGCAGAGATCAGCGAGAACGGTGGAGTGACAACTGGAACAGTCACGAGAAACAGTTCTGGTGACGCCGTGACGCTTGTGATCTCGAGCAGTGATTCATCCGAAGCAGTGGTGGGAAGCTTGACAATTGCCGCCGGTGAGACCACTGGTACTTTTGAAATCACCGCGCAGGACGACACTGACGTTGACGGTGACCAGGATGTATTGATCAGCGTTGGTGCTGACGGTTACTTGAGCGATAGTGAAGTGCTGACGGTTCTTGATGACGAGGAATCGCGACTGACGGTCGTGATCAGCCCCGCAGATGTTGCGGAGGGTGCTGTCATCACTGGAACAGTTACTCGGAATACCGGGACATCAGGAGCATTGGAGGTCACGTTGACCAGCAGCGATGACGGTGAAGCTCTGGTACCAACTCTAGTGACGATTCAAGATGGGCAGGAGAGTGCCACATTTTCCGTTACTGGCGTTGAAGACGGTTTGGTTGATGGCGACCAGTCCGTTGACGTTACGGGATCAGCAACGGGATTTGTTTCGGGAGTGGGAAGCGTCAATGTGCTTGATGTCGATGTGCCAACTTTGACAGTGACAATCGTTGCTGACGAGGTAGCCGAGAACGGCGTCGTGACGGCTACCGTTTCACGTAATACTGACACCGGTGTGGCTCTGGACGTTGACCTTGCCAGTTCGGATCCCGGGGAGGCTTCCGTCATTCCAGCGGTGGTAATCCCAGTTGGTTCGGCCAGTGTTGCGTTTGATGTATATGGCCAGGTGGATGGCGTTGTCGACGGAACACAAACGGTTGTCATCACGGCCAATGCAACTGATTTTGTAGAAGGCAGTGATTCCATTGATGTCACGGATACTGATTTTGAACAATCAGATCTGTTTTACTTCTCACGCAAAAATAATGGAACGGTAGATGGCCTTCTGTTTCAGAACGAGGACATCGTTGCATATGACGGTAGTGAGTTCAGGGTATTCTTTGATGGAACGCCGTGGGTGAGCGGATACACATTGGATGCGTTTTACATTGAGGATAGCGGCGACATCCTGATGTCATTCAGTGTTGCGGGATCAGTTGCTGGGCCTTCGCTCGCATTCGATGACTCGGATATTTTGAGGTACTCCCCAAGCACGCAAACCTGGCAAATCTACTTCGACGGCAGTGATGTTGGGCTTACCAGTAATGGTGAAGACGTGGATGCAATCGCATTCGCCCCAGATGGTCGACTTGTGATCTCGACAAGTGGCTCCTGTTCAGCCAATGGAGTCAGTGCACGTGATGAGGATCTGATCGTCTTCAACGCGGGTTCATTGGGACCAAACACAATTGGCAGTTTTGATATGTATTTCGACGGCAGTGATGTAGGACTGTCGACCTCGTCCAGCGAGGATGTGGATGCCATTGCAATCACGAGTGATGGTGCAATCTACATGTCAACGGTTGGTAGCTTCAGTGTGAACGGCATCAGTGGAGCGGATGAAGATGTTTTTGTTTTCGATCCCGTGACGCTTGGGAATAATACCGTTGGTTCTTTCCGGTCAGGACTCTACTTTGACGGTAGTGCCTACGGCTTTGGAAACGATGTCGGTGGTCTGGTGGTTCTCGATCCTCCAGCGAGCGGATCAGGTGCTGCCGCTGCGGCGCCAGCACCCGGTGGTGGAGCCGGGGACGCGGTCATGATCTTGATGCCTCATGTGGAAGACTCGGCTCCTGAAGAAGTTGTTGGTCCGTTGACTCTGGAACAATGGCAATCCCTCAGCAGTAGCCGGTACTTTGTTGAGCCCTCGATAGCAGTAGTGCCACCATCTGCAGGAAGTGTGGACGATGTTGATGAGACAAGCTTGATGTGTCTGGATGAAGTTTTTTCCGAGTGGGAAATTTGATCCAGTCATTGGTGGTGGGTGCCGCCGGCGATTTGGTCACGGTTGTGGTGTGCTACATGACTTGACCCTTTGCGTATTCATGCGTGGGGCGAAAAAGTCACGCTGGTGTCACGAAAGCAGAGCGGCTCAATTTCCTGTCCGATAATGTGCCTGTTTCGACCAGTCGTGGTTCACGAAGATAACAGGTGTTCGTGGTGACGGTTGGTCTCAAACAGGAGTGGTCCCGGTCTCCACATCAGGCTCTCAACGCTGTCTGATTGCTGCCTGTTCGCTGCTCCGGCCACCAGAGCCTGCCGTCACCAGAGTCGCCAGTTGCCACAGCCTTGTGGAATGGGAAGAACGTGCTGGATAGTGAACCCCGGGTGAGTAATCAGCAGCACTGGCTGAGGGCTTCATCCACGATCCGGTCATGTTCCTGTTTGGCATCAAGCAGGACTTCGAGTTCGTCGCTGGTGAGGAATCCCATTTTTTTGGCGAGTTCACCAAACAGCATCTTGCAGGTCTGTTGTTCATTGCAGACGCGAACAACCTGTTCTGTGGTCAGTAATCCTTTTTGAACAGCAATCTCTCCGATTGGCTGTACCCTCAGTTGAATTGATAGAGGGAGATTCTGTTGACGTGAGTTATGAACGTTCATCACATGCTGCCCCAAGATCCAGAAATTTGCCAGGTGAATATGCTTGTTTCACCTTGCTGCCCAACCAAACCTTACCTTGCCAACCTGATGAAGGCCGGTTAGCGAGGAATGTTTTTTTGAAAATACACCTTGAACCAGCCTGATCAGTCTCTGGTTTCCTGTAACATTTTCAGCTTCTGGCCTCGCAAGACGAATGGTCCGGAATTTGCATTTCCCCAGTCCCAATACTGTTAATGAAACGGCCAGGTCGACTGCGAAGCAGGTCGTGTGGGATTGTTGGTGGCTTGAGAGTTGCGAGATCAACGGCTGTGGACATTTTGTGAGTTGACTTGCTTTGTGTCGTAATTTCGGTCCTGCGAACGAGGGAGACAACGGGTTTCGAAAGAATATCGCTATCCAGTGAAATCGGTTGTGGGATGCGAACGACAGCCTGCAATTGAATGGTGAGGTGCTTGGCGAGGCTCTGGCCCACTGAAGCCGTCTGAAGAAGATTCACAGGCGAAACGAATTGATGTGATCAGCCTGTCGGTTGGGGCTCAGAAAGATGAGATCGGCGATCAAGAGTCAAGCCGAGTTGCCCCCAAAAGAGGCGACGGTGGGATTCGAACCCACGAATAATGGATTTGCAATCCATCGCCTTAGCCGCTTGGCCACGTCGCCTATACTGCGCAACCTAGGTAAAGATTGCTGACCAGTCAAGATCGGTAGTTTTTTTGTTCTGACGGGTCTGACAGATATGCGGGTAGTATCGTCCGCCATACCCCTTTTACTTGATGAGAGATTGAAAGTTTTTCCGAGGTTCACTCGCAGTCCATTGGTCAGCTGCAAAGGAGTCATGAGCGGTTGTGCATCGACTCATTTGCATGTCGCAGGGCGGATTGAATACCGGGTCGAGTCTGGGCGCAGGAATCTGATTTGAGGTGCTGCACACCTGGCTGGGCTTCATATCAGGGAATTTTTGCATGTGGCCGGCAAACCGAAGTCCCTTGTCATTGGAGACTGGCCATGCCAATCGATCTCCGCAGGTCCCCAAGTGGCGAGAGCGGGGAGGGTGATTCATGTTGGCGATTTCAAATCGCATTTGAACCGGACCGGAAACGGTGTGAAAATGGCCTGCAAGGGGAGAATGTTCGGCGATTTGTTGCGACCGACTGGAAAGACGCCAAATCGGGATCGTGTTTGGCGTCACCGATGCGAACGCCGTCGATTCAATACGTTCCCAGTTCGCGACGCTTGATTCCAGTCAACAGGTTGATAAGCGCCATGCGAAGTTCCCGGACCTTCAGTGGTAAAGGGAGAAGTTTTCGACTCGCTCCACGGTGGGCACCATTGATGATGTGGGCTTGGCGTTTATCGACGAGCAGAATTGCCGGGATATCGCGGGTGTGAGCATCAGACGCAAACTTGTTGAATGCTTCGAGGGCAAGGTTGCCAAGTTCCGACGCGCCGAATATGACACAATCAGCGGGGGTGTCTTCCTCCGCCGTGAACCTTGCCAAAGCGCGATTCGGATCAGAGATGACCAGAACACGATAGCCGCGTGATTTCAATCGAGCCCGAATGGCGTTTTGCAGGCCGGCTTTCGACTCGACGAGCATGACGACATAGCCTTCACCCTCGTTGGTCGGCAGTTCATCATCGTCATGGTGTTCCGCCATTGGCGAGGTAAAGTCCGCTCGCTGCTTTTTGCCGCTTGCCAGTATGTCGATCGCTTTTTTTAATTCCGCCTGAAGCGCAGCGGCTGATTGAATTCGTTTATCTGGATTGAATTCCATCGCCCTTTGCACAATTTGATTGGCAATCCCCGGGACATCCGGGACTCGTTCGTGCAGTGGTACGATTTCCTGAAATCTGGTGACATTGAGTCTTTGCAGGCGGTCTCGTGTTTCTGTTAGAGCCGGTGTCCCGGCGAGCATGTGATAGAGCATGTTTCCCGCAAAGTAAACGTCACTGCGTGGGTCGTCTTTCCGTACGCCCGTACCGCGTTCCAGTGCAGCGTAATCGATCGCACGTGCATTGGGGCAATCCGCCATCTTGTCAGGATTGTTTCGGTCAGAAAGTGCTGCAAGACCGAAGTCAACCAGTTTGGCTTTACCATCCGATGAAATCAGCACGTTCGACAGTTTCAGGTCGCGGTGTGCAATCCCGAGAGAGGCCGCGTATGCCAAGCCCGAGGATATTTCATACATCAAGCGGAGGGCCAGATCCGCTGGCAGTCTACCGCGAATTCGTACAAGTTCACGAAGGGTCTGACCTTCAACAAACTCCATCACCAAGAGAGGATTCCGGACATCCGGGATGACATCCACAATGCTGACAATGTGCGGATGGCGCAGCTTCAGACCCATCCTGCCTTCTCGTAGGAACTGTTCCAGTTCCTTGACCTCATCGCGGAAACGTTTTCGCAGTACCTTCACCGCATAGATGTCGCCCGAGGCATCGCCTTTTTTTTCCGCGCGGTATACACGAGCGAACGTACCTGCACCGATGAGATACAGAACTTTGTAGTCTCCGTAGAAATAGCCAATTCGATCACCCTTGAGAATCTTTTCGGTCTGCAGGGTGGTCACGATTCCATGCCGTTGCAGCACTCGAATGATGTCTTCGAGTGAATGCTCACCGACTCCCAGTTCACCGATGGCATGATCAACGTTACGACGTTCAGCCAAGCCAAGGTCAGCGACGCGGTCGGCGAAAGATTGGGGAGTCAGGTCACTCATGAGGAAAAACGCTGTGATCGCAGGATGCGTTGGATAAGACGCTTGGGTGGTATGATTGGAACAGAAGCCGACACTGATACCGCCCCAGCTCCACCCCATTCTACACGGACCTTTCACGCTGGACAGCTGATCCGCGGAATCAGCACATCAGTGACCCTGTTAAAATGCCGTATGAGGCGGGAATGCGCGGTTGGCACGCTTTGTTCCGATTTCATTTTTGCCGATCCAGGCTGGGAATCCTTGCTTTTTTGCCCATCTTGCTGTTCTGAACGTCAAAAGCTTTTGCCCGTCACCGAAAAACGCGACCCAGACGACACCTGGGATGGTCTACATTCTTGAGACTACGTCGATCCCGAGCAGGTTCAGACCCTTGGCCAGTGTCTGTTTGCATTGAACGACGATGGCAAGGCGTGTTGAGCGGATGGCCTGCGATTCCGCTTTTATCACGTGGCAGTTATCGTTGAAGCGGGAGTAGGCTTTTGCTGTGTCGAGCAGGTAATCCACCAAATGGTTGGGTGCGTAGTCCTTGTGAACATTGTGCAATGCTTCTTCAAACTTCAGTAGTTGCAGAACGAGATTTCGCTCTGCAATGTGGGTGAACTCCAACCCGTGTTCCCTGACCAGGGCCGCGACGTCTTCATCATTCACATTGGCGTTCTGCAGGATTTTCTGCATCCTTGCGTAGGAATACTGCACATAGGCAGAGGTGTTCCCTTCAAGAGCAACCATCTTGTCGAGGTTGAAACGGTAGTCGCTTGTGCGATGATGACTCAGGTCTGCAAATTTGATTGCGCCGATTCCAATGACTTCCGCAATGTGCTGCTGTTCTTCCGTTTCCATCGGCGGGGTGAAGCCGGAGAGACGCTCTGGATTACAGACGACCTCCTTGGCGCGTTCAACTGCATCGTTGAGAAGACTTTCCAACCCAATCAGGGATCCACTTCTCGTTTTCATGGGCCTGCCATCTTCGCCCAGAACCGTGCCGAAGTTCACGTGCACCAATTTCACGTCTTTGAGCCCGAAGTGATCGGCGACGGCAAAGAGCTTGTCAAAGTGTTCGCTCTGACGTGTGTCAACCACATAAAGTATTTCAGCAGGGTTGAACTCGTTAAGCCTGTATTCGAGAGTTGCCAGATCCGTTGTGGCATAGAGGTAGGCACCGTCCTGCTTTCGAACGATCATCGGCGCGTCAAATTCAGGAAGAAAGACACATAGTGCACCATCACTGTCAGAGGCGAGACCAAGCTGCTCAAGTTTGGATGTTACTTTCGCGAGCATCGGGTGATAAAAACTCTCGCCAAGTGTATGGTCAAAGTGGATGTCCAGGCGGTTGTACATCCGGTTGATTTCGTCTTTGCAATGTGGCAGGAATCTATTCCAAAGCGATAGATTTACTTCGTCACCGCGATGCAGCTTTGCTGTTTCTTCGAGAACGTCTGTATCGATGCTGTCGTGTTCTTTTGCCCTCGGGCCAAGATCTGGATCCTGATCGATGTTCGAAATTTTTTCTTCCGCCGAAGCCAGGTTTGCCTCTGCACCAAGTAGCCGACGTTCCGTCGCAGAGACTGCCTTCTTTGCCTTTTTCTGTTGCTTGGAATCTGCGTTTTCGACATCGATTCTCGCCAGAGAAACGGCCTGTTTGGCGTCCTCGATTGCTTGCCGCAATCTTGGTAAAGACTTGATCGCTTTCTGGTATTCAACCAGCTGGTTCACGATGCGATAAAGCTTGGCCAGTTCGGTGACCGGATCTGCGGCAACTGTTGCCTCGTCGCCGAAATGTTTGTAGCCGTAGATGATGATTCCGAATTGTGTGCCCCAATCACCCAAATGGTTGTCGGTAACAATGGGGTAACCAAGGAATCCAAGAGTTCGAGCAAGCGAGTCACCGATGACGGTGCTGCGGATGTGACCCACATGCATTGGTTTGGCGACATTCGGTGATGAAAAATCAATGACGATCGACTTGTCGGTTTTTACCTGAGTAATCCCACAGCGTTCATCACCAAGTATCTGTTGCAATGTGGTCGTGAGAAAACTTTCTTTCAGCTTCAGGTTGATGAAGCCTGGACCGGCAATTTCCGGGGGCTCACACAGATCGTCAAGCTCCAGTCGGGCGACGAGCATCGATGCGACTTCTCGTGGATTTCGACCGTCATTCAAGTGTTTTGCCAGAGGCATCGCGCAATTGGCCTGATAATCGCCATGCTTTGGATCCGAGGTCGCCCGGATCATGGCGGCATACTGGTCAGCTTGATCGGTGAACTCGCTGAGCGCATCCATGAAACGCTGTTGCAGTAGTTGGGGGACGTGCATGACGTGAGCTTGAATGGAGGTGTCAACAGGTGAATGCCGATGGTCTTGTGCTTCTGGAAGTTCGTGGCACGAGGTATATCAGCGGCGTGATGTCTAACAGCCGACGATGGGTTGCCGGCAGTTTTGTGGATTATCTGGGCCGTTACCTCAGCCTTTGCCGGGGTTCAGTCCCAACTCATCGAGCGGGATTGATTCACCATCGGCCCATAGTGATTCCAGATCGTAGTAATCACGCGTCTCGTCATCGAAGAGATGAATGACGACGCTACCGTAATCAAGGACAATCCAGCGGCTTTCGTCGTATCCCTCAATTCCGAGGCGACGATCGCCAAGGTTCTTTTCGAGTTCATCGTCGATTTGCTCGCTGATCGCATGGAGTTGCCGCCGGCTTGTTCCAGTCGCAAGCACAAAAAAGTCAAATTCCGCAGACTGGGCTGAAACGTCGATGACCATGACTTGTTGCCCATTGTTGTCCAGCGCCACCTGGGCGGCGGCTACGGCCAAGGCTCGACCTTCATCCAGTCCGTGTGGACGGATCGCTCTGCTTGGAGCTCCCAAGGCAGAAGAGTCATCGGGTGAGGCAGATTTCGATGGTTCCACGGTTGATTCCACGGGAGATTCCAAATCGTCAGCGTCGGGTTCGGTAGGAGAGTTTTCAGTCATGCACAAAGTTTAGTGGATTTGTGTTCGATGTCACGGACAGGTAAACGGATCCGAAACAGGAAATGTAAATCCATCCGGGAATCACGGCATTTCTGGTTTGGCGTTGATGCCGATGGTGATGTGCCAGCAGTTGCCGGGATAGGTAGCTTACGAGCGACGCATGGCAGCATCCCGGTGTCGGTTGAAGCTCTGGTTGACCTTCCAGCATGTCAATTCAGGCGGTTTTGGGCTGAATTCCAGATTTTCGCATCCAGGTAAATCACTGCTTACCGATCTACCAGACCGGCTTTGCAGCCCATTGGTCGCGCAGGGGCTGATGTGCAGGCAGGATTCAAGCCCCTATGACGGACATCGCTTTGTGTGGTCGGCAAGGTTCAAATGCCGCAGATTGCCATGGTAATTGAGGTTGTTCTGGGGCTTCCCTGCCCAGGATTTGCCACTCAGCGTTCGTGATCGGGAGTTCAGGTTTTACCTTCAAGTTCACCGGGCACGGATCGTCTTTCACTGGGCACGGTTCGGCTGTTACTGGGCACGGTTCGGCTGTTCCTGACTGGTGCCAGTGCTTGAGTCATGAAAGAACTTCAATACAAGTTCCCGGTTGGGTTTTGGACCCAAAGCAACCACGAGTAAGGCCAACAACAGCGAGCCGACCAGGTCCCAAATGAATGGATTCAGTCCGAGAATTGAGTACGCCTGGAATTTGTCTTCTTTGATGTATCCCCAACATGTCAGTCCCATATGCATTCCAGTACCACCAAGCATGGCCGCGATGGTAGCACTGGCTGTCATTTTGCGCCAGTAGAGACTCAACACCATCGGAATGAAGAAACAGGCAGCAAGTCCACCTGTGGCAAACACAATCAGATCCTGCAGATACTGAGGTGGATTCAGCACACAGATGATGGCCAGTACACCTATGAGGACGGTAACTCCATAACTGAGCATTTTGATGTGTTTTTCGGGCGCTTTGCGATCAATGTGCTCCTGATAGATATCGCGGACAACGGCTGATGACACCACCAACAGGAAACTGTCCACGCTCGACATGACGGCAGCAAACGGTGCGGCAATCAGCAGACCCGCCAGCCATGGAATGCCGGCATCCTGCGTTAATTGCGCGGCGAAGGCTGGCATCGTCTGGTCGGGAGCGATCTCCATGCCTGGCATCAGGACCCGGGCACAGCAAAAGATGATGATCAGTGCGAAGTAGATGATCGAGTAGTAGACGGCGACAGTGACGATTGAATATCGCAGTGTGCGGGTATCTTTGAATGACAGCAGGCGGACCATGTTGCTGGGTTGTCCGGTTGCTGCAAATGGCCAGAAAATGAAAAAACTGATCGCCGTTCCGATGGCGAGAAATCCAAGTTCATTGTCTCGGGAAGGACCAGGGTTGTTCACATAGACACCCGTTTCCCCTGCTCCGTTAATGTACGGTCCCCAGTCGGTCTCTTTTTCCCCCTCCGTTATTCTGACCCGCAAATTCGGATCTGGGATCTGTCCGGAGTTCCGTTTTGCATAGATTTCTTCGATTTCAAACGGTGTCGTGATCTTCAGCACTTCTACTGGCCCGGATGATGCCTGTTCCTTCTTCAGGGTGACCATTTCACGAAGGCGGAAAACATCTCCGGAGTCAAAAAGCCATGTGCCCTTTGGAAGAACAAGGTCGGTTTGGGGTTTCGCGTCAGTGGAGAGAACTGCCATGCCCGGTTCGGGCGGAGTCATCTTCTCGAGTTTCCTCGTCGCGGTTTCGAGCCCACCAACTTGCCACAGCGCCATGCCCAGCATCAGGATGACGCCAACAAACATGACAATCCCTTGCATCACATCTGTCCAAACCACAGCGCGGAAACCGCCGTACACGACGTAGACGATGACCGCCGCAGCAAAAACAATCAGGCAAACCAGATAGTCGGGTTCTGCCTGGTTGATCCATGGGATATCCATGGTCGTTTGGCTGACAAATGCAACAGCTGATTGGAAAAGCGGTTCCTCGGCTAGCAGTGTGCTGAGGATTATTCCTCCTGCTTTGAATTGAGCGAGAAGATAAAAGAACATGAAGAAAATCAGCAAAGCCGTTGCTACCAGTCCAACGGCAGGGCTTTCAAAGCGAGCTCGCAGTACCTCCGGGATGGTTAAAGCATTGGTCTTGCGAGCGACCTGGTTCATGCGTTTCCCGATCAGTGCCATCGATACCAGCGGCATCACCATGTAGGCCGCGATCCAAAACGCCAATGTCCACCCATGCGTATAAATCAACGCCGGAAAGCCAGTGAAAGAACCGCCTGATGCATTTGTTGCAGCGAACGTCAACGCAAATGCCCAGACTCCAAAACCACGACTGCCCAGGAAATACTCCCCAACAAAGTCTTTTCCCTTGCCAGCACGATTGGAAAGAATTGCTAAAAAGAAAACGGAGATTGTATATCCGACGAATGTAAGCAACGCGGCAGTCGATCCTTCATTGTTCATGATCTGGATTTCCCTTATCTGTGGCCGGGTTTTTTTCCATAACAACACATGAATCGGTTAAGGCGTGGTCTTCGATCTGTGTCAAAGCAAACCAGATGCTGATTGCAGTGGCTGTGATCCATGGGGCAAAGACTCCCCAGAAAACCCACGAAGGCATTCCCAGTACCGTGCTCAGTGGCTGTTCTGTATCGGGATAGCCAAACGTGTAGCAGTAGCCCAGAACCCAGATGAAATGAATGAACCAGATGACGAGAATCCACCTCAGTTCACGTACTGAGCTTTTGAATACTGGATCAAGAGGTGGTTCGGTTTCTTTTAGCATTGGACTTTACCATGCGGTGTGTATGTGCCGTGTCACGAGCAACCATCGAACAATGTAAGGCACTGTCAGCTGCGTTGGGTGTGGTACCACCAATTTTTCTTTGTTGTGTGAAAACTTTCATGCCTTTGAACGGCTTGGACTTGGCGATCATGCTGCACCTGCGAACTCCAGCCAAAGCCTGACGTGGTTTCTTCCGAGCAGTGATCCGCCATGTTTGGCGGTTGTTCCCAAATTCAGGTGGTGTCGCCGGTGAGATGGTGGCTCCGCCAAAACCGAATGTGCACCGAGCAGGCAATGGTATTCTGTTACACGCCAAGCCGCTTGCGAGCTGTGACGATCCACCTCTCGGAACCAACCTCACCATTTCGAATGATCGTCGCGTTTTCGTGAAGCGCGATCGTCGGACAGATATGACGAGGGAGTGCCAGTAAAGGTTGGCCAATGCAGAGTTCATTGGCTTCGGGGCTTTCGAGTACCATGTGCTCCTCGCTGTGGCTGACGATTCTCACATCATCCAATCCGACAACGGTCAGACGGTTTTCAAGTGGCATCTCGGATGCAATTGCCTTGTAGCCGCAGTCCACGCAAAAGAGATCCTTGCCCGGCTTGCTGATGACTCTCGTTAAAAGTGCGACCGCAATCTCATAGGGCATTTCCTTGAATGCGGTGCAGTAACCCATGTCCCAGAAGAGGGTTGTGCCTGGTGAGCATTCCCATGATGTGTTTTCGGCCCAGAATTGGAAGGTTGGCGATCCACCTCCCACAACCTCGCCAGACGTGTGTTCCTTGTCGTAGGTCTCGACTTGTTTGATGATGTCCTCTGTCGCACGTCGCCTCGTCTCCGCATCAGGTTGATGCAGGTGACCGTCGTAGACATGCAAGCCCTCGTATTCGAGTCCGTCTTTTTGCTCTATCAGCGCACGCAGTGCGTTCAATGATTTTCCAAAAGGTATGCCGGTGCGGTGCATCCCACAATCGACATCAATCCGAACGCGGAGACTCAGCCTCGCATTTTGCATTGAAGTGGAAAGTGGATTGACTGCATCCTCGTGGTCAACGATCGCCGCGAAAGAGACTTCCGGGTATTGTTCGATGAGTTGGATCAACAAGGGTATGTTCGGACCAATGGGCTGGTAGGCCAGCAGAATATCCTTGCCACCATGCTGGGCAATCATGCTCGCCTCGCTGATCGTAGCTGCTTTGAACTTGTTGATGCCCGCAGTCACCTGCATTTTGATCACTTCCGCCATCTTGTGAGTTTTTACATGCGGCCGTAATCGCGAGGCATTACCTTTCACTGTTGACAACATTTGTTGGATGTTGCCCGCCACTCGTTCAGCGTCAATCAGGATGCCCGGGGAGATGCAATCCTCAACACCCACAGGCATGCAGAAATCATCATTCATTTGATCAGGCCCATGCATTCTTCAATAGCGAGAGGAAGTTGCCGTGGCAAATGGATGAAAGCGCTTTTTCATCGTAACCACGATCCTGCAATATGGTTTGGAATCGATTCAGATCAGCAATGGTATCCAGATCTGATGGGGTTTGCTCCGTTCCGAATCCGCCATCAAGATCGGTTCCAATTCCGGTGTGTGCATTCGTACTGAGGAGTTGGCAAATGTGATCAACGTGATTGGCTAAGCCATTCATGTCTGCACCGGGAACTTCATCAGGTTTGCTGATCCCACGTTTCCATCCCGGAACCACCATCCATACATCGAAGGCAACGCCGATGACAGCGTTGCGGTCCGCCAGAGCGATGATCTGTCGGTCACTGAGTTGTCTTGGGTCATCTACCAGTGCACGACAGTTGTGGTGACTCGCCCATACCGGACCTTCGTAAACATCGAGTGCATCCCAGAATGTGTCTTCGGCTAAATGTGTCACATCGAGAATCATTCCCAACTGATCCATCTCACGCAGTAGTTCGCGTCCTGATGCTGAAAGTGGTCCGGTTTGATCGTGTCCCAGCGCATAACGGCCGATCCCGTAATGGGCCGGTCCCAATGCACGGAGACCGGCTTCGTGAGCGATTGCCAGGTCATCCAGCGTTCTCAGGGAGTCGGCTCCTTCCAGGCTGAGAATGTATCCGATGGGTGCCGTTTCCGGAGCTCGAGACCAGGACTCAAGATGAGATTCGAGATCATGCAAATTGCAGATCGGACGGAGTTGCTGGTCTGCTTCCATGGCTTTGTACCATGCGAGTTGGCCCTGAGTCATCGCCCACGCTTGAGGAGGAGAGTTCCACATCCCCACGGGGCCAGCCGGTTTCATGCATCCAGCGAGCAGAGTGGCAACACAGATGCCGATCCCCGCCTCACGCATCTCAGGAAAAGCTACCGTGCCGTGGCCACGTCCTGCCAGATCGGACATCCCGATTTCATCGGATCGGATTTGCGGAACTTTCCGTCGCAGATCACGATTGTATTGCAACGCATTCAGGCTGAGATCGAGGTGGGCGTCAAAAACGAGCATGTCTGAAAATCGTTCGAGGAAGATTGGCGGCAGGGAGTGCAAGTGGTCTTGCTGTTGCTTGCCGAGCAGCGGCCACTTTCGCGGTGTCATTCAGGAATGTGATTCCGGAATGGAATCGTAAATGGAATCATCCCACCATCCAGACTCGCCGTACACCAGTCGCCGCACAAGAATCCATGTCTGGATGGAAAATGTGGCACGTAACCATGACCGCCGTCAATGTACACGAAGGTGTGATTGTGCGTGTCGATGAGAATACTTGACCGTCATGTTTCGGGTAGGACCTGAAACAGAGTGACTGAAAGTAAGGTGGGCCATGTGACTCGTTGGCGCATGAAAAAACGCCAGCCTGTAGAGGCTGGCGTCATGGTTGATGTTTGGCCGAATTCGCTCTTCGAACCTGAAGTGAAGGCAAGGCTTACAGGTTCGGAGTCGTATACGGGTCGACATCTCCCACCATGTGGAAGTGGTTGTGGTCAATATAGACAACTTCGATTGCTTCGCGATCTTCCAACGTATGTGGCACGGGGTAACCGATGATCGTCTCTTCGTCAAAGTAAATCGTGCACTTGTAGTGTGCATGGTGCAACTGAGCGGGGCCAATCAGCGGGTAGAATCGCGGTGGATCAATGTAGTCCGCGATCTTTTCTTTGATGATACGCACATTGTTGCGTTGCTTTTCCCAAAGCAGTGGGATTCCGCCTTGAACGGGACGAGCAGTTTCCAATGCGTGCATGATTTCGTCATCGCTAGGAGGATCCAAAGCGACCGTTGGACCACCGGAAGTGGTGGGTCCTAGAATCGGCACGCGGTTGTACCGCTCCTGCTTCCAGAACTTTTCTTCTTGCTTGTGCTGGTAATAGGGGCTGACGGGTATCGGGAATCCAAGAAACCCGAGGTTGTAGCCGTAGTTGACACCGTAGCATCCGCTGGACGCGACGGCTAACAATGCCAGGGTACTGAGTGTGATATTTCGAAGCACGCCGTTCTGGCTTCGTTTCTTACCTGTCGCGGCCATTTGGTTTTTGTCGCGATGGGAATTCGAGCTGGTCATCCGAGCAACCTTCCGTGGTTCGTTACCTTCACGTCTGAACTATGACTTCGCATCAATGTGAACAGAACAGACGCCTTGCTTACCAGTAGTATCGTGTGAACTTATACCGATCTTGCGGATAATTCAGAAGAATCAGGAAACCGATCCGATTCGATCAAAAATCGAGTCCCACATGGAAATCAACAAGCATGCTCCGCAAACCAAATGGTTTCCATGGAAGCCCATGGAGGCGTGAAACTCTCATCGTTCCACGAGCCTGCGGCTCGTGTTGCCCGATGCCATGGGACTTGTTCTTTGATAGCAACATCATACTTGAAGTGATAAAAAAACCCGCGTGTCTGGGACACGCGGGTCACATGATTTTCGGACTGTGCAGTTGGTTCAATGACTGCTGACTTCCGTTGTGACCGGTTTAGCGATCAGTGAAGTCAAGGAACCACCAGCCGTCATCCCATTCCAGGCTGATCTTTCTCCAACCCATGGGCACCTGAGGGTAGGGGTAGAAAGGTCCGATGTAAGGCCAAGCCGATGGGCTGTACTGCTGTGGGTATGTCAGTGCGGCGTAGTTCGGGTACGCTGCGTAGCCAGGCCAAGCATAGTTCGGCATGTTTGGTGCGTCGTACCGTGGAGCACCAACAGCCGAGTGTGGAGCCATCGGGACAGGCTGGCCAGCCATGTGGCTTGCTGTGCTAGCAGGCAAAGCCGCCACAGGTGCTGCCTGAGCCCGGTATGGCGTGGTCATTACGGGGGACTGAACCGGAGCGGCCACAGGTGCTGCCTCGGTTCGGTTGGAAGCAAGACGACCTGGCTTGTTCACCGGATCCACAGCAACAGGAGCCAAGGCGACTTCCTGCAAGGATGGTGGCTCGGGGAGTTGCGGAGTTTTTACCTCCGAGACAGGCTTGGCAGTCGGAATCGTGATTGCTTCACGAACGGAAGAGACTCCAACTACATTGCCAGCAATCTTCAGGATTCGGTCCCGCTGTTGCGAGGAACTGGCGCGTCCCGTCAATTGCAGCACACCATTGTTGCTACGGACATCCACGCCGAATCCAACCAATTCACCCTTTGCTTTGGCAGCACGCAGGGCACTGACGACAGCGGCTACCACCTCAGCGTCGTTCTTGGGTTCTGCTGCGCTTACGGGCAGAACCTTACCGGGAACCACAGGTTGGGCCTGTGCTCTCTTCGCTGAGAGTGCATTCCTGAATGAGAATGGGCTTGGCTTCGTTTTGGCAGTCGTTTCAGGAGCTGGCTTGGTAGCCACTTTGCTCGCTTTTTTCTTGCTTGAAGTCAGCTCGGCCACTTTGGCTTCCGGCTTAGTCTTTTCGACCTTTGGAGCTTTCGTTGGTAGAGCGGCAAGATCAGGCTTCTTGACTGGTGCCTTGACTGCCGTTGCGGTCTTGGCGGGCACGACCTTGACTTCGTCGGTCACCTTGGCGATTCCGTCGATGTCTTTGGCTGTACTGAGAACCAGCTGCTTTTGTGCTTCCTTCGAAACACTGCCTCTGAAAAGGACAACTCCGTTGTCGACTTTCATGTCGAGGTTGAAATCCTTCAGAGCTCCTGAGTCTTTATTACTCTTGAGTCGTTTGATGATCTGTTCAGCGATTTCACGGTCGCCACCCCAGGCCTGCATTGGCCCGAAAGTAGCGATCGCGGCAATCGCCAATCCGAAATATTTGCGTCGCATCGAAATGCCTCCCTGCAGTCCTAAATCACTCTGGGCCCGTGTCCTTTTGAAAATCCCGACGCACGATGCGAGTAGGAATCAGTTGCCGCGGGTGGCAACTTTGCTCTCCAAAATGGTATTACCAGACCGGTGTTGTTGGTTGTTTCGGCCAGAACAAGGTGGGCAAGGTAGGTTTTTTCGGATTTTGTCGCTGATTGCGATTGCGATGGACAAAAACGGACTGCTGTTTGGTATTCAAAGCTCGGCAGGTGTCTTCAGGCAGGCCGGGGATATGTCCGGAAAAACCCCGGAAAATGACGTTTTTTGGGACGTGTGAGTCCCACATGGAAATCACAACCATGCATGAATGACTTATTTTGCTGGAGCTCGCAGATCAGCTTGCCGCAAAATCAGTAACGTCAGCGTTAATTGCCTGTTTTACCACCTTGCGGTGGCGAAATATCGTTGCTGGACTGAACAATTTCGGACATCTGGCATGAAGTCTTGGCGTTGGTGTCAGCCTAACTGTTGGAAAGTCGACGGTGACTTCGTTGATCCGGGCAATCCCGTTGTTCTCATCCTGATAAAGCATCGAAAAACTCGTATTTTGCCACCGATGAAAACATTTCCGAGTTTTTTGGCAAGAACAGGTTGTTTGAAGCGAATCGCTCAACAGTCAGGATTCATCAGCGATGCAGAACGGTTTGTGATTTTGTTCGGGGTTGCTTCGGTGGCAGGCTGTTCGGTTTTTCGGCGGTCGAATGCTGAATCAGGTCTTCCAAGTAGTCATTCATTAGCCTGGAAAAGCGATGTTCATTAGATTCAGTTGCGAGCAGTGCAACAATGAACTGGAGGTCCCGGCCACCGGTGAGGGCAAGAAAGCCAAGTGCCCTGCTTGCTCGCACATCATGCAAATACCAGAGAAGACTCACGGCGGAAACGCGTCGAAGTCGGATTCAAGGCGGAGTCAGGGGCTTGAGATTGAGAATCATGATTCCCCGAATCATTCAGACTCGAATCATTCAGACTCAGAGAAACCGCGGATCGGAAAGTCGTTGCCGGGGATGCCGGGTGGGATGGACGATCGAACGTTGGCGACTTTGGCGCACGCATCCGGAGTGATCGGCATGTTTTCGGTGGGATTTCTTGGTTTCCTTGGGCCGGCCTTGATCTACGGTGTCTTTGGCGAAAAGTCGCCGTTTGTTCGTGCCCAGGCCAAGGAAGCTTTGAATTTTCAGATTTCCCTGTTCCTGTTATCCCTGATCATGCTGGTGGCTGTATTTTTCACGTGTGGCTTTGGGGCACCCGTTCTGCTGGTCGTGCCGAGCATGCAACTCATCTTTGGCATCATTGCACCGCTTCAGGTTTGGTCCGGACAAAGTTACCAATATCCGATGACCTTGCGGTTGATCAAATAACACCAGAGCATTGCGAATCTGGCAGACAGTTCATTCATTACCGGGTGACAACGAATTCGGGTTCTGCAGTGCGCGACAATGACGAACCCATGAAGCAAGTCCAGAAAATCTGGTGACATACACGTCGACGTAATCAGGTTTCTGCTACGGCTTCAGGCTGCGGATGATTGTTGTGATAGCCAGCAATGTCCCCAATGCGGGCACGGCAACGAGGGCAAGGTGGGGACGAGCCGCGATCATGCCTATCGCGATCACGCCGGCAACTGCGATCCCAGGTGGAAGCCAATTGATGGGCCGCTGCAAGTTGGGCCAGGCAATCCACAGAACACCCATGACGAGGCCGATCCGACCACATGCGTTGGCAAGCATTTTGTAATCCCCGGTTTGCCCCTCTTGCAAAACAATGATCGCATAGACGGTCAAGAGTACGATGGAACAAACCAAGATCATCAGCCGACGGTAATCGGTCGAGTCGTTGGTTGAATTGGGCATGGAATGGCGCGCTACTTTGAAATGCAAGTGATGGAACGGAAGCAGCGGCACGGCGATTCTGCAATCCTGCTTCCATCAACTGTGCGGCAGTTGATGGATGGACATGGGATTCGTACTGTGACAGGCTTGAAACAGACGTCATGTGACGCCATGTTGTTCCGAGTTCGGGTGCCCGCTGAAAACTTTCCGGCTTTGAGCCCCAGTGTAGCGTAATTGTGGTTCTCATGGCATTGACTTGTCGATGTTCGACTTGTTGTCGGTGGCCTTTGATGGCAGGCTGACACGCTGGTCGTGGTCCATCTCAACAACAAACCAGTGGGTAAAGGCTGTGAAATTTTTGTGTTTCAGCGATCTGCATCGCGACGTTGCTGCAGCAGAGCAGCTTGTAGGGCTTGCGAAGGATGTTGACCTTGTGATCGGCGCAGGAGACTTCGCAACACGTCGGCAGGGAGTAGAAGACACAATTGAGGTTCTGGCTGAGATCGAAAAGCCGTCTGTGCTTGTTCCGGGTAACGGCGAGTCAGTTTCAGAATTGGAATCCGCCGTACAGTCGGCAGGTTGGTCCAGCGCGCGGGTCTTGCATGGAACCGGGTGCAAGCTGGAAACTGTTGAAATCTGGGGAGTCGGCGGCGGCATCCCAGTCACGCCATTTGGTGATTGGAGTTATGACTTTTCTGAAGCTCAAGCTGAGTCACTACTTGCCGGTTGTAAGCCAATGAGTGTTCTGGTGACGCATTCGCCACCTTTGGACACCGTTGATGAAGACCGAAGCGGGAAAATTCGCGGTAGCCAGGCGATTCGGGATGTTGTCCTCGCAAAAAAACCAAAATTGGTGGTGTGTGGGCACATTCATAGTGATTGGGGGAAACAGGCACGGTTGGGAGAAACCCTCGTGGTGAATGCCGGTCCCAAGGGAATGCTCATTGAAGTTGATTTTTCTGAAGCGTAGCTGATTTTGCTGTGGTTCATCTTTACACCATGTGTTCTTTTCCAGTACCCCACCTTCAGTGAAGTCTTCTTCCTTACTTGATTTGGGGGCATTCTGTGCGTCTGTTGCCTCATTGGCTCGGCAGGCCGACGCGTATGTCAAACGCGGCCCGTCAGTTCCGTCATCGTCTTGAATGTTGTGATCGAATATGTCTTGCCGTAGGGAAGAACAGCCACTGCATGGATGGTTGGATCGCTGCAAAGAATGACGAAATCGATATCGTCGAAGTGACAAGCTGGAGTAACTTTTTCCAGAAAAGTTCTGTGGATGCGATTCTTGCAGAGAATGTCTGGGAACATCTGAGTCAGTCCGAGGGCAGAATTGCTGCGCGGAACAGTTTTCAGTTTTTGAGACCCGGGGGTAACTTGCGTTTAGCTGTACCGGATGCGTTTCATCCTGCACAAAAACGGGCAAGCCTTCTCCGTAGGCGTGGTCGTGTACAACCGACCGGCCCATGTCACCTGTATAACCACCGATCGCTTGCCGAACTGTTTCTTTCCGTTGGCTTTCAAGTGAAACTGCTTGAGTTCTTCGATGAGAATGGAAGTTTTCATTCCACTCAATGGGACGTTTCCAAAGGTCTTGTGCGTCGAACGCAACTGTTCGACAAGCGAAATGTCAAGCAACCCTATGCGTATACCTCGCTTGTTCTCGATGCGATCACGCCCGATTCGCCCGCCATGGGTTGGAGTCGTGACGCTTCGCAACAAGCCGGGTCAAAAATTCCACCTCACTCAGGTAGAAGCACGACTGGAAGAGGCGAGCCTGCGCAACATCGCAGTGCTGCCTGAAACAAGCGAAAATGTCTGGTGTGACAGCAAGAGGGTGTCACGGATATCGTGGAAATCACCCCGATGCTCACAGTATTTCGTCGTATGTCAGACGATCGCTAAACCAGATGCGGAAGCGTTTGATCTGCAGACCTCTGGCGAAGTTGATCTCGATTTTACAACTCAATGGAACCGCAGACACTTTTTCAGGCAGATTGAATTCGGCGTTTCTTTCAATCGTCAGCCAACTGATTTGTGACCAGCAACTAGTTCCGTTGATTTTCACAGTTTGCCGGAACCACCAGCCGTCATAGACCAACTTTGCCTGGATCGGGCTGTGGATCTCGATCACCCGGTAGAGAAATCCCTTCCGGATCAGCCTCGCATCGCCAAAAACTCCTCGTTCATCTGGCAGTTGTGTCGGGACCGAAAATGGATTGGTCGGCATTTCCATTCGCGAGATTGGGGAGGGTTGGGATATCTTGATTGTGCTCGGCACGTGCTGTTCTTGTCACGTTCCTGCTCAGCGGCACTGGACGCTTGAGCTGTGCAGATCAGGATGCTGTGCTGATCAGGATTACGGGGCGGCGTTCGCGTGTTGTATGCAGTGCACCACACATGAACAATGGTAGCCCGGCAGAATCATGGCCTCACCCGTCATAATAGACAAGGAGCAAGCTGCACGGGTTTCAGGGGAACTTGCCAGGTTCTTGGATTTCCACCGAAACTATCGGCTCTGCCGTCTGCCGTTTTTCGGTGACCCTCGATTGTTTGTTTGCGGAACCTGACGATCAATCAGGACAGGAAACTGCTCCTTGGAAAGATTTTTTCGGTGCGATTTTTCCGTTTAGAACCCGCAATCTCTGTCTTTGCAGCCGCAAATTCGCGGTGTGTCACCACGGATGGTTCCCAAGCCTCCATAATGAAGAGCGAAACGAGGGAGGATCGTCTGATCGACCCAAGCGTGATATACAAGTGATCTTTCAGCAACCAACCCGAAAGCCGAGGTATCAATGAGTACGGCGGATTACACCGTGAGCGAAGAAGTGGCCCAGCAGGCATCAGAGGCACGTGAACGACTTGATGAACACACGCTCAAAATGGTGCATTGGCATTTCAGCGAGGAAACGGGAAGTCCATTCTGGTTGGAGAAAAAGGCTGAACTGAACTTTGACCCGTTGACTGACGTCAAGTCATTCGATGATCTGAAGAAGTTTCCGCATTTTGAAGACGAGTGGCTCCGTGGAGGCCCTGTACGCCGCTGGGTTCCCAAAGGTCACGCGAACAAGCCGACTTACGTGTTCGAAACGGGGGGCACAACTGGAATCCCCAAGAGTCGCGTGGTTGTTGAAGATCATTGGACCGACTACGAGTTGTTCAGTGACACTCTGCCGGAGGAGCACTTTCCCAAGGGTGCCAATTGGTTGATGCTGGGGCCTAGCGGTCCGCGACGGTTGCGTCTCGCAGTCGAGCATCTTGCTCAGCATCGCGGGGGAATCTGTTTCTGCATTGATTTGGATCCGCGGTGGGTCGTCAAGCTGATCAAGAAAGGATGGATGGATCATCTTGAAGAGTACAAGAAACACTGCATTGACCAGGCGGTGACTGTTCTGACAGCAGGACATGACGTCAAATGCATGTTCGCCACGCCGAAGTTACTCGAATCTCTGGGTGAGGCACTGGAAGATCGCGGAACCAGCCTGCAGGAAGTAGGGATCACTGGGATCTTCTCTGGCGGTACCGAGTTCACGCCACAATGGACTAAGTTTTGTGTCGAGGAACTTCTGGGCGGACCGGTTGAGGAAGGCGGGGTTTACATGACACCGACTTACGGCAACACGTTGATGGGGCTTGCCTGCAGCAAACCGATCACCGCCGCTGATAACTACAAGATCTCTTACTACGCACCGCAACCGCGTGCTGTTACTGAGGTCGTGCAATTTGATGACTATGACCAGAAGGTTGGCTACGGTGAGACCGGGCGGGTCAAACTCTACACATTGACGGACGAATTCTTTGTGCCCGGATTCATGGAGCGGGACGAAGGCGAACGCGAAGCACCCTTCGAAACATATCCATGGGACGGTGTCAGCGGAGTGCGTCCATTCCACGAACTTGCCAGCGCCACCACTGTCGGAGTTTATTAAAAATTCCAGCTGAGGGCAGCCGACTCATGATCGGTTCCCTTGTTCATTTCCAACTTCCACTCCATTTTCCGATAGTTATTCATTGCAGCCATGATCACGCTTAGTCCATTGCGTTGGGGTAAACCGTACGAATCCCTCGACTTTACAGATGTCGTTCATTTTGACACCGGTGAACCGATTGCCCGTGTGGGTAACGTCGGTGGCGGGATTGTTGGACGTGACATGCGTAAAGCACACAAAGCCAGGGAAGCTCTGCTGCAATTTTCCCCGGAAGATCTTGTGGAACGCTGCAAACAGGCGGCTGTGCTGTTCGAGTCCGCCGATTTGACCGTGGGAGATTCGACACAGTCGGTCGATCAGTTCGTGCACCAGCAATCCGCCAGCACCGGTTTGCCTGAACACATGTGTCGATCGAATATGGCAAAGAACAGTTTCGTTCTCAGCAACATCGACCAGATTCTGGATTGCTTGACACGAGGTCTGGATCTTTCAATCTTCTCGCGAGGTTACGGGGAGGAAGGACGCGGCGTGATTGTCAGCTACCAATCTCAGACGCCTGTCCTCGGTGCAGTGCTGCCCAATAACTCGCCCGGCGTACACACACTCTGGCTGCCAGCAATACCGTTGCAAGTTGGTTTGGCATTGAAGCCCGGTTCTCAGGAGCCTTGGACGCCGTACCGAATGGTATCTGCCTTCATCGAAGCTGGTGTGCCAGCGGAGGCGTTTGGCTTGTACCCAGGTGGACATGATGCTGGTGGTGCAATCATGACCAAAACGCCGCGCAGCATGATCTTCGGAAGTGCGCAGACTGTTGCGCAGCACGAAGGCAATCCAAGAGTACAGGCACATGGCCCCGGTTTCTCCAAGGTGCTTATCGGCGATGATGTGGTAGATGATTGGGAGAACTACCTGGACCTGCTCGTTGAAAGTGTGCTCAGTAACTCGGGTAGAAGTTGTATCAACTGCAGTGGAATCTGGGCGAGCCGACACACAAGGGAAATCGCAGCAGCGATCGCGGAAAAGATCGGACCTGTCGATGTTCTGCCGCCGTCTGATCCGAATGCACAGTTGGCAGCGTTCACCGTTCCGGCTATGGCAACCGGAACCCACGCGATGGTACAGCAGGATCTGGCTGAACACGGCGTGGAAGACATGACCGCCGATTTCGGAGAAAAATTGGTCGAACGCGAACATTGTGCGTACCTGCGTCCGATGGTTGTGCACGCTGACTCTCCTGATCGGCAAGTTGCATCCAAAGAGTACATGTTCCCGTTTGTCAGTGTCGTGGAATGCCCACAGGATCAGATGCTTAAACGGATCGGATCAACTCTTGTTGGCACCGTGTTGACTCAGGACCCGGACCTCATTCGACATGCCGGTTCTTCTGTTGACATTGATCGAGTGAACATCGGTCCGATTCCGACCAATCGGTTGAACTGGTTGCAGCCGCACGAAGGGAATCTGATTGACTTCCTCTACAGATCACGCGCCTACCAGGTAGCAGACATGCCGGTCGCTGCCCATGCGTGACTAGCAGGGGAAGCTCGAGGCCTTGGGTGTGTCACACGCCGTAGTTGGGTCGATCCGGGTTTAGGATGATTCGTGTTTAGGATGATCCGGATGGATCATGTCTGAACGGTGGACAAGTCGTGATTTCATCTTTCAGACATTGGTCCGCATGGGCATCTGGAAAATGCATGGGCATCTGGAAAAGAGGAGCGGTTCTGGTCCCGGTGATTGTTGCACTGGTTCTCCATGGTTGACTCACTATCAAAACGGTGGTCGCGTTCATTTCGATCTCCACAAACTATGGCTTCCAGCGAGGCTTTTCCGGTCCCTGCCACTGGCGCGGTGTATAGTTGTGTGGTTAGGTAAAACATAGCGATGCACAATTGATATGACCGGAATCACCCTTTCAAAGCCATCTCAAGTCCGTTCGGATTCTCCGCCAAGGGTTTCTGCCGCCGGTAGAGTTGTGCCGACTTTGATGGTGAGCATAACAGAGGTGGAAGATACCCCGGCCAATTCAAGACTAAGTGAAGATGAACGCGTGCCGGCGACTTTGATCAGCACCATCGTTCACACGACTGCACTTCTGCTCCTCGCTTTTTTCGCTTTACCCGAAGGCGGTGGTACCGACGATGAACTGACTGCCAGGCAGGGACCTGCAAGTTCAGTCGTGATTCTGCAGACGCTCGACACGCGTGATGATCAAAGGTTTGACAGTGATGCCATGTCGGATCAGCCCATCGCGGTCTCGATTCTCACACAGGTTTCCATGGCAACGCCTGCTCCTGTCATGAAGCAGGAAAAGGCTGAGGATGTTCCTTTGGAATTGCAGCAGTATCTCGCTGGCGCTGGTAGTGCATCTGTTGAGCCTCAGCCTCTGGTCTGTTTGCCGGGTAGCGGCGGTCTTTCAAGACGCACTCCCGAGGGAAGGCTTGAATACGGAGCCAAATATGGTGCGACAAAGGAGAGCGAGAAGGCTGTGGACGCGGCTCTTGCCTGGCTGGCTGCTCATCAGCGTGGTAACGGTAGTTGGTCGTTCGACCTTGAGCTTGCGCCATGCAACGGTGCGTGTCGGCACTCGAAGAAAAAAGGTACAGAATCTCCAACACCTGTGACGGGTGCTACCGGACTCGCACTGCTGGCTTTTCTCGGCGCCGGGCACACTCAGCACCATGAAGGGCCTTATCAGGAAACTGTTCGGCGTGGGATCTACTTCCTGCGAGATATCGCAGGTGAAGCCGGCGCCGGACTGGATTGGCAACAGGGGAGCATGTACGGACATGGCATTGCCTTGATGGCTTTGAGTGAAGCCTTGGCGATGGGTTCCCGCGAACGGATTGACGATACGGATCTGCATCGTCTCGTTTCACGAGGTGTCTCCTTTTCCTGCAATGCCCAGCATGAGAATGGTTCGTGGGGTTATGTGCCAGGCAGCCCTGGTGACATGACAGTCAGCGCCTGGCAGGTGCTTTCGTTGATTGCTGCAAAGAAAAATCGCGTAGATATCCATACCAATACTCTTTCCGATGCGAAAGCCTTTGCACTTTCAACGTGCGAGGAAGGTGATTTCTGGTTTGGTTATAAAGGTCCGCCCGGGGAGGAAACCACGACTGCGATCGGTCTGGCACTGATGCTGTATCTGGGGCAATCAATGGAGTACACACCGTTTTACAACGCATTGACTGAATTGGCGGATCGCGGTCCGAAACTGACCAATGTTTATCATGACTACTATGCGACCCTTGCCTTGCACCACAGTCGGCACCATGGTTGGGACGAATGGAACAGCAAGCTTAGAGAACACCTCATTCGAACACAGGCGACGAAGGGGCACGAAGCAGGCAGTTGGCATTTTTCCGACCGTTGGGGCGATGTGGGTGGGCGTTTATACACGACTGCAATGTGCGCCATGACCCTCGAGATCTATTATCGATACATGCCACTGTATGGTGAAGTAGAGGAGTTTCCGCTTTAGACGCAGTTGATTGGGGTGCGCTCAGTCAAGTGGCGATTAGCCGATTCCGCCTCGTTCGCCGGTGACGCCAGCAGCGATATCAGCAGCGTAGCACTCAATCAGTGTTGATTGATTTGCATTTCGATCAAGTTCGTGAATGGCTCTTACGGAACGGTCAAGACGGGACATGGTAGTAGCGTCGAAGTCGTCTGCGTAAGTCAGAGCGCGCACTCTGCGGCGGTAATTCTGAACAGCAATGGCGAAGGCATCACGTAAGGCGTGACGCCTTTTTTTTGCGTCTTTGCCCACGGATGTCATCTTTTCCGTCAAGACACGACTGATTTTCACAGGGTCTGGGGATTTGGCCAGCAGGAGTTTGGTCAGATCGTTGTGGAAGTCGTTGCTTGCTTCGTCAAGCAGTCTTAGTGCTGTATGCATGTTGCCACCGGCAATCTCGATCGCTTCATCAAGTTGCTCTTCACTGACATTGATGCCGTGTACCTCACGCAACAAGCGTTTTGCATTTTTTTGGTTGAGAGTAAAGCGGATTATCTGGCATCGGGAGCGAATCGTGGGAAGTTGTTGCTGCTCGACTGTTCCAATGATGAGAATGACGGCATCGGCTGGAGGTTCCTCCAGTGTTTTTAAAAGACAGTTGGCTCCCTCTTCGTTCAGGAAGTCGCCATCTTCAAGAATGGCAATCTTTCGACTGCCCACGAGTGGTTTGAGTTGAATGTCGTGGCAGAATCCTTCTTGCATTCTCGCTTCACGTTCACCTATCAAGTATTCGAGTGGGATGGTTGCTTTATCATCCGGTTTGGAAACCCGAATCACATCAACATGAGTATCTGCTTCGACCTGTATGCAGGAACTGCAGGTCCCGCAGGGGGACATTGATGCAGGGGCTGTCTGTTCACAAAGCAACGTCTTGGCAAGGAGTTTTGCAGCAGTTTTCTTGCCGGAACCTGGCGGGCCGACAAACAGCATGCTTCCACCAAATCGTCCTTGCTTAATCGCCGTGGCGAACCAGTCACGGATCCGGTCATGGCCGATCAGGTCGGACCATGTTCCGGTCATGGGCTGCGATGCGATTTCAGGATCGGTGTTCGTTTGACTCATCACTGCTCAAGCGAAGTTGCTGGGGCATCCGGAGAATTTCTGCTGTCAGGCAGAATGCTTCGAGGACATGGATTCCAATGCGGAGATCTTGTTCACGCGATCGGAGTGGCGTCCACCATCGAATTCTGTGTTGAGCCACATCAGGACCAGTTCATCCACGGTTCGATCGCCAATCATGTCTCCCGGCAGGCAGAGGATGTTAACGTCGTTGTGCCGCCGACTCATTTCCACCATCACTTCATCGTAGCATGACGCTGCACGGACACGTGGAAACTTGTTGGCAGTAATCGCCATCCCAATTCCGGTACCACAAATCAGGATGCCCCGGTCTGCCTCTCCATTGCTGACTTTTCTTGCGACCTGCTGCGCATAATCCGGGTAGTCAACGGATTTCTCCGAATCGGTGCCTTCATCGCTTACCGGGAACTCATGTGCCTCAAGGGCCTGAATGAGGCGATCCTTGATATGGACGCCACGATGATCGCTTGCAATGGCAACTTTCAACATCTTTGACCTCTACTCTTCAACGGAGACATTGACAGGGAAGAAATCATCGCCAAGAGCTTCCAGCCAGGCTGCAAGTTCCTGATCGATCTGGTCAGAACACTTTTGGTAGACCTCAACGGGCATGCCAACAGGGTCTGTGATGTCACCCCCGTCTCGTCGTAGCGTATGGACACGATCGGCCATTGTCGGCCATGCAGCAAGAATCGCATCGCGATGGCCACGTGTCATTGTCAAAATCAAGTCCGCAACATTCATCACTGCGTCATCCAACGGGCGACTGCTGTGTCCTGTCAGGTCCAATCCGCGCCCACCCATGACTTCAACCGCTTGCGGGCTGGCTCCGCTTCCGGACCCGGCCGCGACTCCGGCAGACAGTACCCGCACAGTATCTTCGCTACCCAGCTTTTGACGTATTTGCTCACGCAGGAGTGTCTCTGCCATCGGGCTACGGCAGGTATTACCAGTGCAAACGATGACGATGACGGGTTTTACAAATTGGTTCATGGCAGCACGTTCTATGGCACCTTCGCGTAGGATTTCCAGCCGATTTCCCCGGACCCGGGCAACGGTCGATGCTCCACCATAGCGTGTTGGACCGTCGTCGAGCAGCAGTGGCAAAGAATCGGCGAATTGTGCAGCAACTCCTTCCGCCGTTGTGTGGGGGGACTGCCCGCTGAGATTGGCACTTGTCAAAACCAGTGGGCCCGACAAAAAACGATGAATATGGGAAAGGACACGGTGATCGACGCCCCGAAAACCAACACAGCCAAATTTGCCAGTGATTTGCCGTCGTACAACCTCCGGTAATTGTGTCAAAGCGGAGATAGGCGACTCACATGAAGCCACCAGCGTCAAAGGGCCCGGCCAGCACCGATAACTCAAACGCCGAACCAGCGGGGATGATTTGCAAAGAAAATCCTCAGCTGATTCGCGGCTCCCAACCGAAATTGCAAGTGGCATGTCGAATTGGCGGCCTTTGAGTCGGACCAATTCCTCAACTGCCGTTTCTGACAGGGCGTCGGCGGCAAGACCGTACACCGTGTCCGTGGGAATGCCCACAACCTGGCCCTCGACCAAGGCTTGTACGGTGCGATGAATGATGTCCCGTGGATCATCGGTCGCACGTAAGTCGAGTGTTTTCAGCATGGCGAATTGTGGAGTTGGTCGTGGCTGCCCAGAAAGTGTCCCGGTGGAGAGATCATGCCTTTGTGTCGCTCATGATCTGAAACCGTTTCTGAGGACTGGTTCTGCCCTTCACATCTGGTCGATGGCAGTTTGATTTGAAGTTTTGTCTTGCACCGTCGGAGGCATTGAGAAGTTTGATTGGTCGATACTCTGCCCGCATGCTGTGAAGTTGTTTGAATTCGCAGCTCGATGCAGAAGCCAGTGCCGTAAATACAACTGCCGTTCCGCCTGTGTTGATGCGTTTGCTGCCGCGAATGTTCACAGTTTCCCTGTCTCCTGATGTCCGACATCGACAGCGGATGGCTATAATGGAAAGAGATCGGCGTCCCACTTGGAATACCGCCATTGTAAGACTTCCGGAAATGTCTTCACAAGTCACCCGAAACTTCGGCTCATGAACGAACCAAATCGTCGAAAAGTCCTGCTTGATATCGCGGCGGCTGCTGCATGCGGCGGTCTGGCTTCGGTTGGTTGTGTTCCGACGGGGCAAGGACCGCTGCCCGACCTGGTCTGGGGAAGGAGGGGAATGAGTGAAGGGCGTTTCCTGAAACCCCGAGCGATTACGATCGACGACCAGGATCAACTGTACATCGTGGACACAACCGGACGAATTCAGGTATTCGATACTGACGGTAATTTCATTCGATTCTGGAGTACCCCGAAAACGAAGAATGGCAGGCCCACAGGATTGGCGATCAAGTTGGTCAGGCAAGAAGAGTTAGAAACAGACAATGAGGGTTCCGACGCAACCGACGATCCCAGAAGGCTGTTGGTCGCCGACACGCATTATTATCGAATGCTCTCCTACTCACTTGATGGAACACTTTGTCCAGACGAGCAGATTGGCGGGAACTCAGGTCATCTCCCAGGTGACTTTGCTTTTGTTACCGATGCTGTCTGTGACTCCAATGGCTGTTTTTACATCGGAGAGTACAACGCATCGGATCGTATCCAGAAGTTTGATCCTGATGGCAAGTTTCTTACCCAATGGGGAGGAAATGGCACCGAGCCCGGGAAATTTATCAGACCTCAAAGTCTGGTCGTTCGTGAAAACGTGCTTTGGGTGGCAGATTCCTGCAATCACCGGATTCAGAGATTTGACCTCAGCTACGACACACCGAAGCTGATAGACATCTGGGGGCAACCGGGTGATCGAGCCGGGGAGTTCTTCTATCCCTATGATATGGCGTTTGCGAGTGACGGCAGTCTTTTGGTCATCGAATACAAGAATGATCGTGTGCAACGATTCGACGCCGATGGTAAGTGGATCGCGACGTGGGGAGGCTCGGGTTTCGAACCGGGCCGGCTGAACCAGCCATGGGGCGTTGTGGTTGACTCCCGTGACCGCGTGCACATTCTGGACAGCAGTAATCACCGGATTCAGCGAATAGACCTGCCGGTCTGATACGTCACATTTCCCCGATTGATTCTCTGATTACCGGTTCTAGATCTTTGTTCCGGTAATTGCGGGTGTTGTTTCCGTATTTGCAGGCGTTCGGCCACAGCAAACCCCGCTGTTTGTGGGCAAGCTGCCGACGACGTTTGCCGTTTCACGCCAGTTTGAACCGGCTTTTTTCGCCCTTTTGCCGTTTTTTTCAATGCTCGGACCAGACGTGTCAGGACAACATCGAATAACTGAAGTGGTCAGACAGCAGTTGTAGAATTGAAAAGGCAGCACCATGAACCGTATCTTACGCCGAGCCATGCAAGACTCAGACCATTACGTGATCGAAATGGAATACTCTGACGCGAAAGGAAATCGGACACATCGTTTTGTGAGTCCAATTCGTTTTATGGGTAGCTATCGATTTCTGGGACTTTGCCTGTGCCGGGAACAACCACGACAATTTCAATTGTCGAGGTGCAAGAACATCCGTCTGGTGCCCGCCTGCGAAGTACTGATGCCAGCTCCTCTCCGCGAAGTAGAGCCGGAATTGAGCCCTGCGTAACCACTGCGGCATTCCATCCAGTTCTCGGAAGCAAATCGAAGTCAAAGTGACTTTGCAGCCTGGTTTGTCAAGCAGATGGACATTCGGGTAATTCGACTCAACCCGATTTGTGCATCCGTGAACAGCAAGCAGTCACAATGAGCATTTCAGCCGACTCAAGAACTGCTTGAAATTGAGCGTTTGTGACCATGCGCATCATGCGCAGGAACCAGACATCACAGGGCTTCGTTAATCAGTCTGCAAACGACGAAAAGCCCGAGTTGCCTGTCGGCAAAACTCGAGCTGTTCGTTTACGAGGACTGTTATTCCCGACGCGAGTGGGTAGTCCTCGTAGAGCCTCCGCCCTACGGAATGCGTTTCGTGTTGTTATTTTGAGGGCAGTGGTTTTCTCGGAACGGGCAAGGGAGACAACTCGGTTTCCGCGTTGGTTTCGTAACTCATTGGAGCGATCGTTTGCAGTGATTTGACCTCACGACTGGGTTTCAAAATCGAATGATTGGCGGAGTCGGATTGCGTGGTTTGCGGCTTCGGTAGCGTCGTTGTTTCAGCAGCGGCATTGCCCGATCGTGTTCGCCTGGGAGAAAGCATTTCGTTCTGCGAAGCACCCAGTTCACTCAAAGGTGTGTCTTCGATTTCCACAGGGCCCGAGGGCAGGATTTCCATGTCAAGTTGATCTGCGGGATCGGTTCCGATTCCCTCGCTCTCGAGCTGTTCTTCAAGTAATGTTCCACTACCCTCGGCCTCCAGTGCATTCTGTCCATCAAGGATGGGGCCGCGTCGGACAACGCCAGGGCGGGTAAAGCCACCGTAATGCTGCTTGCCAGCACTGCGTTCCCGTGCCCGTTCCAACGCATCCCAGTAGGCCTTCTTGTTCCACGGTCCTTCGGCCAGTGTGATGTTGTTGTTGGCCAGCATCGTGCCTTTCAGGTAGTCGACGTAGTTGATCGATTTGTTGTATTCGCCGAGAGCACGATAGTAGCTGATCTGTGCATCCGCTCTCCGCTGCTGGCTCTGCAGAACGACGTTGACCGGGCTTCGACCACCCTTGTACTCAGCCAAACGAGCTTCAACTTCTTGCTCCGAGGCTTGCCAACGCATGGCATTCGTTTGGACCAGCTGGTAGTGGGTAGCAGATTTTGCAACCGCATCACTCAATTGACTGACGAGCAGGCGTTCGGCATCCTGCAAGTAGGCCCGAGACTGTTGCAGCCGCAGCTGGGTTCCCCGGATCCGGGTCAATTCGCGTCTGGCACCGATTGCTGGTGGTGTTATCTCCAGTCTGACAACACCTTCCTGAAAGTCACCACTGGTAAGACTGCTCAACGCACTGCTGCCGCGGCTCGGAAATCTGTTGTCACGGCGTTCTGGTGGTCCCAGAGTGTCTCCCACACCGACCCAGCGGTAGAGCAACGACAGGTTGACCTCAGGCAAAATCTGGTTTTTGGCGGATACCTGTTCCAGTTCACGCTGCTTGATCACGGTTTTTGCGTTCCGCAGTTCCGGACTCAGATAAAGCATTTGTGCAACGCTTTCATTCCAGTCGAATTCAAGACGTGCCAGACTGGGTTCTTGAATGGGGCGAATCAGACGTCCATCGGTGGCCGCCAATCCCATTAATTCACGCATCACACGCTCGTAGCCATAAACACCGAATCGGTCATCTCCGGGCATGTTGGATCCGGCAAGTGCTGAGGAGAGGCGTGCTCGAAAGCCGTAATACTGCTCTTCCGCCTGAGCGAGTTCTTGCTTCGTGCCGGTTCCGTTGTCGTAGTTCAGTTTGGCAAACTTGGCGGTCGCGATAGCGCTGTTGCGACCAATGATTGCTGCGTTCACGCTGCGATAGGCAACGTATAGATTCCAGTACGCAACCTCAACATCGCGTACCAGATTACGGACTTGAACTTCGAAGTCTGTGATCGCGACGTCTTCGTTCAGACTGGCGAGCACAACGGGGATCCGGTTCACAAGCGTTCCGCGGTGGCGCATCAGAGGCTGTTGAATCTGAGCTTCCAGCGTCGCAGTCCAGTCACTGGAGAGTTGTCTCGCCGCGGATTCAGGAATGCCAAGTGGCAGGTTGTTGCGTGAATAAATGACTTGTTGACGGAGGGTTGCAACGCTGCCTGTTGCGAACCGTTTGCTGATCGCACTCTGCTGGGTTGCGTCCTGACCCTGGAAAAATGTCTGTGAAACAGAACTGCTGCCCGTATTTCGTGGCCGGTCGGTTGTGCTGTAGTCGAAGAAAGCACTCGCTTGAGCGTCAAATTCTGAAAGCGCGTCCTCAACACCACCAATCTGGTTTGCTCGCTGTACGCCTCGAGGTAGGATCCGATTTCCGTTGCCGTCGATCGTCAGTGGGATCGACTGAGTCGTTGATTGCTGGATGGCGACATCATAAATGCTGCCAAGCTGGTCAGCAGATGCACTTGTGAACTGAGCTGCAATGTTCTGTCGGAATTCGGCGTTGCCGCTTGTCGTAACAAAGAACTTCGCATTCTGAAGAGCGATCGAGACACAGTCCTCCACGGTCAGGTCCCAAAACTGATAGTCGTGGTTCCCAATTGAAAGCGGTCGCTGTGACTCAGTGGTCTCAGCCAGGCTTTCAACTTCTACGTCCGGATACTCAATCTGTGTTGCAGTATTGAGATAATACTGCAGGTCCGGTGATTCATGCAGGAAGAACGGTTGCGTAGGTGCACACCCTGTTGCCAGCAGGATCGTGAGCAACAGCTGCAGATAGGTGGTTCGTTTTAAAAGCGAGCGACTCATTCGCTGGACTTCCGGGGTCGTGCCGTCGTGAAACACACCATTACCTTCATCGCACAGCGCGATTCAGTGTGTTTCCGTACTGGCCGAGTGTGGAAGCCCCCCACGATGTCTTCACCCCTCTTCTGCCCCGGCGGAGCCAGGCAGAATAGCAGCGAGATGACCTCGTCCAATGGGTTCTATCGGAGGATCGCCTGTTAAACTTTGACGGTTCTGTAAAAAAAATGGATCACTGCCGCCCTTTGATGAGCAGGGAGCAAATATCCACCAGAATGCCCGGTGCGAACCAGAATCCGCTGCAGCCGTGAGAAAGCAGCAGGTCACTCCTGAGATTTGGGCGATGCGTTCGGTTGAGGAATGTTGTCGCCATCAATCAGGTTTTCAAGCTGGTCACTGGCATCAACCTTCTCAGGAATGGCAGGCAGATCCGATGGTGACGCACCCTCCACGTCTGGATCTTCCAGTTGCTTCAGTAAATCCTCGTCCTTCTGCAGAACATCTTGAAGTGTCTCGTCGGCCTGGTCCGCCGGTAACGCCGAGGGCAGGTTTTCCACGTCCGAGACGTTGGTGGTACCAAATCGTGGACCGGTGCGGAGAGCTTCCCATGGTTTTGGGAAAAAATAGTGCATGACCGTCCGGGGCTTGTGCTCTTTGTACGCGTTTCGATGTTGCGACGCGTGCCAGGACATCGCTTCAAGGCTGCTTGGGGCGATGTAATACGAGATCTTACCTGCCCAGTTGCTTGGGCGGTTGTAGCGGCGGCGGTAGTCTGGCGGCAAATTGTTTCCCAGCGGCCCGATCACATCGATTCTCGGGTGTACGGGATAATTTTCTTTATCCGGGTGGTGTGCATATGTATTGCTGGAAAGACATGCAATCACAGTGGCGACAATCAACCAACGCATGACAGATACCGGGAATGTTAGGAAATGCCGGGAAACAGAAGGTGTTCGGGGCGTGAAACTGCAGCATTTGCGGCACGCTCTTCACTGATTTTTCGTCTTGTCGGCGTGGGTCGCGTGACGTTGCTAATCAAATTGCCGGTTCTGCAACCTGGGCGGAGATTACAACCCCGAGGACAGCTTTGGACATTAGTGGTGGATGGCCTGTCCGCTAGCCTTCCCGCGTTTTCGCCGTCGGCTTGATTTCTGAGGCGTTTGCTGCAGATAGAACAGCGATACTGAAACCAAAAGCGCCAATGAACAAACCATAGAGTTGAAAATAAACGCCAACGTCTGTGGAGGATTGGCTCGTGAAATGCTCGGCAAAGCCAAGGCCGGTGATCGTCAATGTCATAGCCAGAATCAAAAAGGCGAGTACGATGAACTCATGAAACATCACCACCCGAATCGTCAAAGCGGTTATTGTATGCAGCATCACCCAGCTGCTAGCGAGGACCGGCCAGTAAACGAGGCTGTTGACTGGGGGAGCGTAACGCAACGTTGCAGCGAGCAGCAGAGCGACCACTGTTGTCAAAGCGATGATCTCTCCGATGCTAAATTGCGCAACCTCTGGTTGCTGGCTTGTTTCTGTTTTTTGCTTCAGCCTAAATCCCACCAACGTCCCTCCGAGTAATCCTGTCCAATCAGGTATCCCGAAAAGGAAAAAGACAAAAGGTTGGACGAGGATCAAGCCACTGATGCTGACTGCATGGCGAAGAAGATCCGGTGTGCTGAACCAGGGAAGCAGCAGAAGGCATGCAATGGCAGCGAGGATGCGTACTGATAACCTTGCGAACGAGTTCGCAAGGCTGGTTGCGAGCCAGGAAACCGAGGCTAGCAGACCGAAAGTGGCACCAGACATCCAGCTCCGCCCATTGTTGATCGTGAGAATCGCGTTCTCGGGGCTTGTTTTCGCTGTCGGGGGGGCGGATGCATTGTCGCTGGAGCCAAACACGGTGAACGCAAGCAGGTTCAAGGTGAACCAGCCGGCCACAATTACAACGGTCATGCCATTGATGCTCGGACTACGGTATGTTGACATGGAACCTGGTTGGCAGCTCTGCGGCGATTTTTTTTGACCCATCCACATTAACACGGTATTCCACTTCTGTCGCTTTGAACATGGACGGCACCACTGAACCCTTATTGACCGTGATTGGGAATCCAATCGCTGGAAATCCATCGCAATTTGCCTTGGAGCGTGCAATCGCTGCACTTGGGCTCGATTGGCGCGTTCTTTCCTTCGACGTCGCGCCCGAAGATATCGCCGCTGCTCTGAATGGCTTTGCGGTCACCGGGATTTGCGGTGTACTCATCGATCCGAGTGTTAGTCATGCTGCATCCCTGTGGCATGCCGAGCAAACGGGGAACGAGGGGCAGTTGGTTGATTGTCTTGTCAGGAGCGATGATGGACGCTTCATCGGCAGTGATGAGCGATTGTTGTGGATCGAACAGCAATTCGCATCCAGGGCTGGTGTTGAAGGGCTCTATTTCGGGCATGGCGGAAAAAGTTCGTCATGGAATGCTGCGGCTCTGGGATTGAAGAAAATCTCGGGTCACATGAGTGCAGAGACGATCGAGTCTGCGCGGACCATCCTTGTGGTTGATGATTTGAGTGGTCCACCCGAACTTGAAGTTGACGAGTGGCCGGAGGACGATGGGTCAACTTTGGTGATCGATCTCTCCACGCAGCACCCCATGCAACTCCGTATCAAGGAACTGGGATACGAAGTGGTTTCCCACATTGACCTGCAAATCGGAGTTCTCGAGCGAGCGCTGGAAAAGTGGACTCAAATGAAGGTGGATTCTGCCGTGATCCGCGACGCGGTTGAAGAGTATTTAGGGGTTTAGCCAACAACACTGGTTTTGGCATGACGGATTTAAGATGACTTGTTTTGGAGTCAACTGTGTCGGGAGCGAGAAAAAAACTCATCGCGGCTGCAAAACGCTTGCGCCGGGAGGTTGACACTCTGGCGTTCGCTGCACCAGTCACTCATGTGTACAACCCACTCAGGTACGCATGGGACGCGCACGAACTGTATTTGTCACGCATCAATGATGAGGGAGTACGGATCCTGCTGCTAGGCATGAACCCGGGGCCTTGGGGGATGGCTCAGACAGGTGTGCCCTTTGGTGAAGTGACTGCTGTAAAGGACTGGATCGGAATCAACGTTCCAGTAAAAACGCCAGCCAACATGCACCCCAAGAGACCTGTTTTGGGCTTTGAGTCCAAACGGAGTGAAGTCAGTGGTCGGCGACTTTGGGGATTGTTTCAGGAGCGGTACAGTGACCCAGCAGATTTTTTTGCAGAGCACTTCGTCGTGAATTACTGCCCCCTCGTTTTCATGGAGGCCAGTGCGAGAAATCGAACTCCTGACAAGTTGCCCGTGGATGAGCGTGAACTGCTTGATGAAGTTTGCCAGCGTCATCTTTCCAGAGTCTTGAAGGTGCTCAATCCCAGCATTGTTGTTGGTGTGGGAGCATACGCGGAGAAGTGTCTCGAACGTACGATGGCAAAAGCTGGTTACCAGGCGCAGCTAGCCAGAATTTTGCATCCAAGCCCCGCCTCACCTGCCGCCAACCGGGATTGGGCGGGAACTGCAACGAAACAACTCGTTGACGCGGGAATTTGGTAGGTAATCGTGGAATGCGAGGTTTTTCTCAAAGGTGGCAGAGAATCCGGTGACGCATGAAGTCTCATCGATCGGCTGCTGACCCACCAAGTGGGGGGCGAGGCGTTTCGTGTGAGGATGCAGTAGGATGTTCAGCAACAACAAGGTACGACTTCGGTCAATCGAGTTGTTTTGGGGTGGGTTGGTTTGTTCAGGCCGTTGGTAATTTTCTTGCTGGTGGTAACTGGTGGTAAGCAGATCAGTGCTGGCGGCAGGAATCTTCGTTCACAGGCCGATTGCGGCCGTTTCAACGTTTTCTAACGCCATGTTTTGCATCGACTGTGATGTGGATGGTCAACCCGATTGGTGTTGGGACGAAAGGGGCGACTGTTGACAGTGACGCGCGCAGGGTAAAGAAGATGGACGCAGAGGACTTCCAGGACTTGTACAAATTGTTGCGTGGCAGTCGCTGCGCAGTGTCCGTGTTGGATGCTCGAGCTCTGTTTGTCGAGAGTAAGTTGGATGATTCACTTGTCAAAATGAAAGAGGCAAGGGCCAGCTTTGCAGAGAGCAGGCACCGTGTTTTGAGACAGGATCCTGAGAAAGGGATTGACCCCAAGGCGCAGGATTTTGACCGTCAAGTCAAGAAAGCTCGACGAAAGCAGGAAAAAGCACAGGAAACTCTTGATGCTTTTGACGAGATTTTGCCCAAGCTTTCGAGACTGGCAGAACGACAGGCATCTCGTCGTGCACGTCAGGCTGGATCAGAGCCAGTTTCGGGCCTTGCCGATCGCACGGTCAACGAATCCGATGCGGCGACGCAGGTCGATGCAGGCGATCAGACGGACAAGCATTCGGGGCAAGGCACAAGCAATGGCGACGATGCGGGATTGGATTCCTATTCGGACTTCGAATCCATGGGGGAAGGAGATCTCTCGCAAGGAGCCCATGAGGTTGTTGAATCAGACTTCACTGGTCCCCAGCGCCCAGCGCACGCCGGTGATTTCTCCGACGAGTTTCTTGGTCAATTCGCAGCTTGTGTTGGTGATGCAAAACTCGATCTGATCGGGGCAAGTTTCGGTTTTCGTCCGGTGGAAAATGAACTTGATGTCGTTGGCGATGGGGTTTATCTGATTCAGACGAGCAAGCGGACGATGCTTGTCGTACTGCCTGAGAAGTCATGCGAAGCAGATGAGTTGCGTCTGATCAACTTAGTGGACAGGAAGCGAATCAAGCCGATCACTCGTGTGACGTTTCTTGATCTGGGCATGCGACGCAAAATGGTATTGCTGACCTGTGCCGAAACGGCTGGCCATGTGTCAGAGGTTTTTGCACGAGATTTCGGCTCGGAGAACAAGATGCGGCCTCCAGTTTCCGAAACTGGCGATACGAAGTTGAGCCATGAAACGGTAGTGGGTGAGCCTGGGACAGTCGTCGAAGAGTAGTCGAAGAGTAAGAGTAACTATCGGGTAACTGTTGCGGTGCTGTTCATCCGATATGCGAGCTGGTCAGCGGATATCGATATGAGATTTGTTTCATCGTGGGGCCTGCCTTGAACTCAGCCAGGGCCATACCGTGGATTTCATAGGAGACCAGGGTTCACAGCTGAAGTTGCCATGGTCCGGTTGCTGGATTGGCGAGCGTTGGAGGCGTCAAGTCACGGCAAGCGATCACAGCTGGGGAATGGCCGAATCAGGTTGCGAGTGCGGTTTTGAACAGCCACCCAACCGGCACCTGATGCGGAAACGCGAAGGTGAGCAGATGCGTTGGGAGGGCATGTTTTGGCAATGTCAGGGTCCTCAGGATCGTATTGAGAGCCGAATTTGTTAAAAAACTCGGCAAAGAAAGTGCGATTGCCGTTGACGATCTTGGTTTTGTCAGCGAAAGTCTGGGTCGCTCGCGGGCTGGCCGCGAGATGTGGGAGAAATTGCCGCCACGCGTTACGCTTGAGAAGCACGCGTCGGGACGGGTGATTTCGCCAAACCACCCGACAAAACGAAAGTCGTGACCCTATGGGTAAAAAATCAAAGCGCTATCGCGCTTCGCTTGAGAAGCAGCCTGCAAATCCGCTCCCACTCGCGGAAGCTGTGGAGGCACTCAAAAAATACGATTCGACCAAGTTTGACCAAACGGTCGAAATTCATATGCGGCTGGGAGTCGACCCCAATCAGGCCGATCAGATCATCCGTGGTAGCTTGGTTCTTCCTAACGGGATTGGCAAGACGCAGCGAGTTGTGGTGTTTGCGAAAGGTGACGCGGCTACTGCGGCCGAGGAAGCCGGTGCCGATGAGGTTGGCCAAGCTGATCAGGCGAAGACGATCAATGATGGCTGGACCGATTTCGACGTTTGCCATGCCGCTCCCGCGATGGTGGGGCTGGTTGGCCCTCTGGGACGCGTGCTTGGTCCGCGTGGCTTGATGCCCAGTCCGCGTGCCGGAACCGTTACTCCCGACGTTGCGAAAGTGGTAGGTGAGTACAAGGCTGGGAAAGTCGAGTTCCGGAACGACAAGGGCGGCAACGTCCATGCCATGGTCGGCAAGATGAGTTTCGACGCTGAAAAGCTGACAGAAAACATCAACACCTTCGTGAAGTTTATCGAGGGCATGAAGCCACAAACCGTCAAAGGCACTTACATCAAAGGTGTCGCGATTTGTGGAACCATGAGCCCGAGTGTCCGAGTAGCCTCATAGTTCCGCTCTGCGTGAGAATGGGATGAGGCCCCAGTTTGTGATCAAAACGATCGTATCAAGTGAATCAATCTGATGAGTAAATACGTCAAAGAACTCGTGACCCGCGACATCCGTCGACGACTCGAAGGAGTCGACGATGCTGTTTTGGTCAGTTGCGTCGGGATGGATGCCAACACCACCAACGAACTACGCGGTGAGCTTGACAAAAAAGACATCCACATGCTGGTAGTGAAGAACTCATTGGCCCGTCGGGCGACTGAGGGAACACAGCTTGCTGCTGCTTTCGAGGGTGCAGCGGGCCAAGTCGGCATTTGTTGGGGATCGACTGATTTTGTGTCCTTGGTCAAAGAGCTGGTTGAGCTCGATAAGGATACTGAAAAGTTCGATAATTTCGTCGCTGGCGGCGGCGTCATGGATGGCGAGAAGCTCGATGCTGACGGCCTCAAGGCAGTCAGCAAATGGCCAAGTAGGCAAGAACAGATTTCAATGCTGGTGGGACAGATTCTTGGACCAGGTGCTCAGATTTCAGGAGCATTGCTTGGCCCCGGAAAAACGCTCAACAGCCAAATCAAGAAGAAAGGCGAAGGGGAAGAATAGTCCTTCGCCCGGCCCACTTTGGCGCCGATTACCCCTTTAACTATCAAATCACCAAACTGTTTTCGAGGTATTTCCTATGTCTGAAGAAACCGCCGTCGCAGAATTCAGCGATGACACCAAAGAAATGGGCGATAAAATCGCCGAAATGACCCTCAAGCAAGCCAAAGAGCTTAGCGATTATCTCAAGGATGTGCATGGCATTGAGCCTGCCTCCGGTGGCGGTGCCGTTGTCATGGCTGCCGCGGATGATGGTGGCGGTGCCGCTGAGGAAAAAACTGAATTCGACGTTGTCTTGACCGGTTTCGGGGACAAGAAACTCAACGTTGTCAAAGTCGTGAAAAACCTGACCGGCGCTTCATTGATGGAAGCCAAGAAAATGGTCGAGGGCGTTCCTGCGACATTGAAAGAAGGCGTCTCCAAAGAAGAAGCCGAGAAAGTCAAAGGCGAAATTGAAGAAGCTGGTGGAACTGTCGAACTCAAGTAGTTCGTTGCCAATCGGTGATTCAGATAGAAAGAAGCCCCACCGGCCTCTGGTCGGATGGGGCTCTTTTTGTGAAAAAATGGTTCCGGTTTTCCAGCTCAGTACCCCTCAGAACATGGCCTTGGAAAACACCGGTTTGTCGCTGGTACTCAATCTTGTCAGAAACCCGGATTCCTGCTTTCTCTGAGATTTCCCTGTGGTCTTCAGGGGTAGGCATCGGAGGAGTCCTGTTACCTGAACATCGGCAGCGGACGCTGGTTGGCAATGCCGATCGTTTTTGATGGTGATGGTAAAGGGTTGGTCGCAGGACTTAGGTCTTGAGCGGTCATTCCACTTTGTGTGTGGTTTCGTGTGTGGAACCCGGTGTTGGGGGCCGACACGGTTCGGGACGCGATCCGGGGTGGCGCGAAGGTTGTGACTGACATTTTAGAGCGTTCCAGCGACTTGAATGGTGTACTTGCATCAAGTGGCTGCAATCTTGCAGCAACCTCGGTGGGCAGGTTGCCACTACTCAGACGCCCCACGGGTTCGTAGGCAATCGAGTGCTCTCGTGAGGTGTGAACCGTTTTGGTGGGAATTTCCACGGTGCGGTTTTCTGGTACCCATCGTGTTGTTGTTGTCGTGTTCTGGAACACCTCTGTTCTGGATTCCCAGGTGGTATGTGGGACTTGTTCGTAGCGGATCGATGGTGGTCGGAATGGATTCCAGCGACCGGTCAGTTTGGGCTTCCAGGTGTATCGCACAACGGGAGTCAGAACGGTTCGGTTTTCAGGTTTGGTTTCGGTCACCGTGTGCGGGCGATAGACAATTTCGCTCTGCTGGCGAATTTTGGTCTCCACCACTGGTTTTTCGACCGTTCGGCTGATTTTGCGATAAACGATGCCCGTTTCAGGATCGGTGAAATAGCCGGTTTGCGAATGAGCAATGGCACTGGTCAGCAGGAGGCTGGTGCCCGCTGATAGCAATACGGCGAGCTGTTGGGTAACCTTGGATAAGCTCCGTCCAGTCATGGCAATCCTTCGCCTGTGATACGGATAGGCTGCAGTGAATTTTGGTATTCTGCGGTCACGTTGGCTCAACGCTCTGGGTGAGCACATCACCAGTGTTTGGTTTCTTTCTCTCTTATGTGTTTCGGTCCCGCCAGACAGCTGAGCTGAGGGAAAATCGATGCTCGATTCAAAAATGCTCGACATGCTTCGTTGTCCTGTCGATGGCGGCAGGTTATTCCCGGTCAGTCATGAGGATCTTCAGCGGATCAATTTGGCGATTCTGTCCGGAGAGTTGCGGGATCGCTTGGACCAGCGAATCAACGATGGCTTGGATGCTGGGCTCTTGAACAGACAATCGCTTCGGATTTATCCAGTAAGGGGTGGGATACCATCGCTGGTAGCTAACGAGGCGATTGAATTACCACAGGGATTTTTTGACGGGACTGAAAATAAGGATGGGCGAGTGGGGGACAGTTGATTTGGTTTTTACCAGGATCGGCGTTCTGGCCCGTCATCATCGTCGTCGGGTCGAGTGTCGCCGCACCAACGCGAAAGTGACTTCAGGACCTCGTCTCGACCATTGCTATTGGTCCAGAGAGAGTCATCAACATCCAGTCTGACTTCGTAGTCACCCTCATGCATGCATTCGGGTTCGCCGCAGAAGTGTGGCACATCGCTGACCCAAACAATTCGATAGAGCGGTATGTGCTTGTCATCGATTTTGATGAGTGGTGAATTCATGGTTTCGCACCTGCGTTTCGGAATGGCTGATAGATGATCGAGTGAAGACGACGGGCATGGTGTCGATTCTTGCTAATGTATTCAGATTTGATGATCGTGCAGCAGGTTTGGCCCACCGCGTTGTGTCCGCCTTCATCACATCATGAATGATCAGCCGTCTTCACCCATCTCACGGCTACGCTCGGCTGAGGCTGCCACGGCTTCGATGAGTGCTCCACGCACACCATTCTGTTCCAGCACAGAGATGGCCTCAATTGTGGTACCTCCGGGGCTCGCCACTGCATCTTTCAATTCTGCCGGATGTCGTTTTGTTTCTGCGATCATGGTTGCCGTACCGAGTACGGTTTGCGTAGCCAGTTTCATCGCCAGTGGTCTTGGCAAGCCTGCCAGGACTCCTCCATCGGCCAATGCCTCAATCACGATGCAGACGTATGCTGGGCCGGACCCACTGACACCGGTGACCGCATCCATCTGCGATTCCGCGACTTCCACGGCAAGTCCAACTGAATCTAACGCGGACTGGATCCAATTGCGATCTTCCGGGGAGACCTGACTTCCGCAGCAGTAACCGCTGGCGCCTTGTCCAACAAGGCTGGGCGTGTTTGGCATTACTCGGGCGACTCTCTCGTGTCCCACGCCATGACAGAGATCAGCCAAGTCAATTCCTGCCGCGATCGATATGACAAGTTTATCCTGCCACCCAGAGCCGATTTCGCAAAGGACATTCGGGATGATGTTGGGTTTGACAGCCAGAAGAGCAGCATCGCATTGTGAGACCGCGCCGGCCAAGTCGGCAGAGATGATTTCAGGGTGGTTTTCCGCCCACCAGTCGCGGCTCGCCGAATCAGGGTCGACCAGCATGACTTCAGAGCCCGAGATGACGTCACTCGCCAAAAGTCCTCCGACCAGGGCGCGACCCATCTGACCACCACCAATTACTGCAAGTTTTTGCACACTCATACCGGCTTTCCTTGTTCTAGGCCGTTTCATAGGGGGTTCTCAATTGACCCTTTCTCGGGCCCACTCTAAATTGATCGGTTTTTCCCTTCCCGAAAACCCCATTAGCCCCCTCGCTTGGATGATGAAATCGACAATCGCGGAGCGACTGATCGGTGATATTGGAGACTTCTGCGTGGATGAAGCAATCGGAAAAGCGAATACGCTAATCGAAGCCATGGGCTGGATTCGACGTTTTCGCGGTAAAACGACCGTTATAAAACTGGGAGGGAGCCTGCTTGATGATGAAGCCGCTCTGATGCACATCCTATTGGATGTGATTTTCATGGAAACCGTGGGAATGAAGCCGGTTATCGTTCATGGTGGGGGAAAAGCGATCAATCGGGCTTTGGCCGAAGCCGGAATTGAAGCGAGGTTTGTCCGTGGCAGACGCGTTACCGACGAGGCGACCTTGGAGGTCGTGCAACGCGTTCTGGCCAAGGAGCTCAACGTTTTTCTTACCGAAGAAATAGAGCGGCTCGGCGGACGGGGAATGAACCTGTCGTTTGAGACCACCAATGTACTGTTCGGAAAGAAAATGGTGAACGAAGCTGATGAGGACATCGGTTACGTTGGTGAGGTTACCCGGGTTGATAGAAGCGTCATTGAAGGTCTCTCGTACACAGACCAGGTCCCAGTGATTCCATCCATGTGTGAGGGAGAAAATGGGGAGCGGTACAATGTGAATGCCGATACGGCTGCTATGGCAGTTGCTCAGAGTTTGGGTGCAGAGAAACTGGTCTTTCTGTCAGATGTAAATGGTGTTCGTCGAGATAAAGAAGATCCCAACACGATCATTCACTCGCTCTCGGCGAGTGATGCACGTCAGCTCATAGAAGAAGGGGTGATCGATGCAGGAATGATTCCCAAGGTTGAGGCATGCATTGAAACCCTGGGACGCGGAGTGCGCAAGATTCATATCGTTGACGGACGTTTGCGGCATTCGCTTTTGCTCGAGATCTTTACCACCAGTGGTGTGGGTACTGAAATTCACAGTTGATCGACAGAGCGGTTCCCCAGATGTGATTGAGCGGTGTTTCTGACAGTCATCATGTGATTCGCACCATTTTCAACGTGCGATTTTCAACGGATTTTCATGAATGAATGGACGAAGCACGAGTTAACCCGAGAGATCATGAATCAGCAGAACTGACGAACGCACTTTCCGCTGGTGACCAGCAGACGGAGCAATGTCACGAGGACGCGGCCAATGAGGAATCCAATGCCGTTGTCAAAATTAATGCCAAGACAGGTGAACAGGTCAGTGATGAGCTACTTACGCTAAACCAGACGCAAGGTATCAATTCAATGGATTCAATGGACGAAAATCGTGATGCGGAGAAGCTGGGCGAAACGAGTGAAGAACAAGATCAGGACAGAAAGTACCAGAACTCAGAGGACGTAGAGGCAGAAGTTGTGGATGAAGAACAAATGCCAGATGTCAACGAAGAGGAATACGAGGAAGACGAGGACGCGGAATACGAGGATGCGGAATACGAGGAAGAAGACGAAGTAGAGGACGAAGAAGCAGAGTATGAGGAAGAAGACGAAGTAGAAGACGAGACAGAGCACGAGGACGAAGACGAAGCAGAGTACGAGGACGAAGCAGAGGACGAAGACGAAGCAGAGGCTGAGGCGGAATACGAGGAAGAAGACTGCGAGGAAGCGGACGAAGCGGCCGCGGCGGATGCCGAGGAAGAAGACTGCGCTCAAGACGATCAAGCAGACGTGGCGGACTCCGAGGAAGAAGGCGAAACGGAATATGAGGAAGCAGGCTATGAAGAAGACGAAGCGGATGATGAGGAAGACGAAGCGGAGGGCGATGGTTCAGTAGGTGATCGAGAACAACAGCCCCCAGAATCCTCCGGAAATGGCTCAGAAGAAGATAGCGACGCAAGCACCGGGGCTGTGTTCGACAGCAGTAGCCAACACGGAAGCCTTGATCAACAAAACGAAGGGAATCCGGAATTCGCGGCTGTTGCTGCTGAGGTTGGTGCATCACTCAGGAGCGATACACCACCGGACAACAACTTGTCCGCCGGGGCGTCGGAGCCGAATTCGCGTCTGCATTTTTCGAGGGCTGACTTGCCGATCATGCATGGTGAACCGTTCGGGATGCGCCGCGCGGACGATGATGGTCGCGAAATGCTGGATGGTATGGCTGGACGTCATTGTGTATTCGGTTTTGGGTGCACTCCGATTCACGAGTCGCTGATCGCCAGTTTTGCTGAGTATCTGGGTGACGGAAGTTGTTTCGCAAATGTTGCAGGTCATCACCTTTCTGCACTTTCCCGGCAGTTAGAGACGCTGTTCTCCAGATCGTCTTCGGTTTCTGCTGATAGCATGGCGCTGCTTCCATCGCCGGATCTGGCGATGGAGTATGCGCTGCAGTTGACCCGTCGCTTTCGAGCAGGCAAGTCGTTCAGGACTATTGCCATGTTGGGTAGCGATCATGGACGCACCGGTATGACACGGACAGCAAGCGGGCAGCCGGAATTGCATCAAGGGCTCGGCCCCATGATGGCGGGGTTCAGCCACGTTCCAAGTGGTGATCTGGACGCATTGCGAGCATCGATCGACGATCAGACATCTGCCATCCTTCTCTCACCGGTCGATTTGGCAAGTGGAGCAAAGGCATGCGAGGCGGAGTATCTTGTCGGCGTCCGGGAAGTCTGTGACAAGCAAGGATTGCTCCTGGTGATGGATGAAACCCAGCTTGTTTACGGTTCGACGGGCAGTCGTTTTGCTTTTGAATCTTTAGCTGATATCAACGCGGACATTGTCATTGCATCGGCCGGACTGTTTTGTGGTATGCCAGGTGGATTGGTGCTTGCGGCCGAACGTGTGACGAAAAGTCCCATTCATGATGTAGACCGGTATCCGTTGCTTGCAGCATCATTGATGTCGACGTTGAGTGAAATGGAAGTGCATGGTTTGCCGGGTGCCGTGAACGGTGCAGCACGTGAATTTGCCGTTCTGCTCGCCGAAAAGCTGAGTGGATTTGAGTTTGTGCGGGACATGCATGTCACTGGCATGACGATTGGCATTGAATGCGATATTCATGCTGTCGACATTGTCAGTGCTGCGAGCGCCAATGGCCTGAGAGTTGCGCCAGCTGGAGAAACTGCTGTGCGACTCCAGCCACCGTTGATCATGAGTGACGAGGACCAGCAGCTTCTGTTGAAACGTTTGCTGAACACAATGAAAGCGGTTGAGCAGGAAACTGTCGACTTAACACTGTAAAATGGGTCCAGTCTGGTTTTGAATTGGAAAGTGGTATGCAACATTTATTGAGTCTGTTTGATCTGTCATCAGGTGATCTGCGTTCCCTTCTCGCTACGGCTCATGTTTTGAAAACAAGGCTGGCGGCGGGCGATCGACCACCTGTACTGGAACGCCGGGTTTTGGCGCTTCTTTTTGAAAAGCCCAGTTTGCGTACACGCGTCAGTTTTGAAACCGGAATCGCCCAGCTTGGTGGATCCAGCCTTTTTCTTGGAGATGACGTGGGTTGGGGGAAACGTGAATCCGCTTCCGATTTTACGCAGGTTCTCGGCCAGTTTGTTGATGCGGTTGTGTGTCGTGCCAAATCCCACTCCAAGGTCGAACAGCTCGCGAGTTATGACTCACTTCCTGTGATTAACGGGCTGACCGATCTGTGTCATCCTTGTCAGGCTCTTGCTGATGTCATGACGATCCATGGTGCTTTTGGAACAGTTTCTGGCAAGCACCTTGTTTTTGTTGGCGATGGTAATAACGTGGCACAGTCACTCGCATTGGTTTGCGCCATGCTCGACATGCGTTTTACACTCTCGTGCCCGATCGGTTATGAAATGGATAATGGCTGGTTGGAAAAGGTGTTCGCACATTATCCGGCAGCGAAAATCAGTACTGTTCCAGATGCACAGGCCGCAGTTTCGGATGCTGATGCGATTTACACGGACGTTTGGACAAGCATGGGGCAGGAAGCAGAAATGGCAGAACGCCGTGAAGCATTCTCTGCTTATCAGGTCAATCGGCATTTGATGGCCACTGCGCCCAGCCATGCAAGGGTTCTTCATTGCCTGCCCGCTGTTCGCGGTGAAGAAATTACCGATGATGTGATCGATAGTGACCAAAGCGATGTGATCCAGCAGGCGGGGAATCGCATGCATGCCCAGAAAGGCCTGTTGGTCTGGTTGCTCAATCGCACGTGGATCGAACAGAATGTGACAGATTCTGCATTCTAATTCCAGTTTCCAATGAGGGTTGCAAGCATGCGACGCAATGACCAGCTTCGTGACGTTGAAATACAGCGTGGTTACCTTGATTCCAACCCTGCCAGTGTGCTGTACCGTTGTGGGCGTACTATCGTGTTGTGCACTGCGTCCATCGAAGCCACTGTGCCACCGTGGTTGGAAGGGAAAGGAAAAGGTTGGGTAACAGCGGAATACAACATGTTGCCGGGGAGCACGAGTCCTCGGAAACGTCGCGATCGTGGTGGGAAAATTGATGGCAGAACGACCGAGATTCAACGGTTGATCGGACGTAGTCTGCGTGCCGTCGTCGATCTTGAAAAGCTGGGTGAGCAAATGATCACGGTCGACTGTGATGTTCTTCAAGCCGATGGTGGAACGCGGACCGCATCGATTACAGGTGGCTTCATTGCGTTGGCGCAAGCCGTCTCGCTGGTATTACCAGAATCGAGAGTCGGCGACGGGCCGTTGACCGATTCGGTTGCCGCCGTGAGTTGTGGACTGATTGATGAACAGGTAGTTCTGGATCTTGATTACAAGCTCGATTCGGCAGCTGACGTGGACATGAATGTCATCATGACTGGCAGTGGCCGATTTGTTGAAATTCAGGGCACAGGTGAAGAGGCCACTTTTGATGACCGCCAACTGGCCGAATTGCTAAGGTTGGCCAAGCAGGGGATTCAATCACTCACGGAAAAACAAAAGCAGGCGTTGCAATAATCAATCGATGGGCATTTTCAGCAGATGAAGCTGGGAGGGGCAAAGTGCTCACGAGACGCCGAATCGAAAGCAGGCGAGGAAAACGGGTTGGGTCTTGCACGACTCAAGTGCAACGGGATCGTGCTGCGTCACTGACGAGGGTTTTCGTACCAGGCAACGTTGTTACTGGCCCGGCCTGCTACCAGCAGGTCAAGATCGCCATCCAAATCCAGGTCAAACGTGCGAATGTCATAAGCTTCCTGATTCTCACCAACGAGGTGCGACGTGAACTTGCCCTGCCCATCGTTCTCATACCACATCACGACCTTATCACCAAAAGCACAAGTTGCTGCATCGAGATCACCATCGGCGTCCATGTCCACCACCGCCAAGCAGTGTGCTTCTTGTAGATTGGCATCGATTTCATGACATCGCCAGTCTGGAGCTTCGAACCAGATAACGCCTTTCCCGTGACCACGCGAAGCAACGAAATCCATTCTGCCGTCGCCATTGATGTCCGCTGGATGGATATTGGTTGCTCCCGGCTCTTGGTCACTGATGAGATGTTTTTTCCATACTTGCCTGGGGTTTTCCGGTGCTTCCCACCAAGCGAACCATTCACCGGGTGACGTGGCAGTCGGTCCACCCTTGGCGCCGGTGGCTGCATCAAGCCGACCGTCTCCGTTGACATCGCCTACCCCGATGTAATGTGTTAGTCCGGGGGCATCGTGTCGCGCCAAGGCGAACGTTTGCCACTTGCCAGCGGCATGCGGATCCTTGGGCACTGCGAGCCAGACCAGCGATTCAGGATAAGGTTCGGTGGGCTGAGCACTGGTGGCCAGCAAGTCGAACTTTCCGTCTCTGTCGACATCACCTTTCATCAGGCCGTGAATACCATGAACCGAGTCGGAAATCAGCCGTTTTTTCCAACGTTGATCCGCTCCCTTTTTCGGTTGCTCCAGCCATGTAATCAGGCCTGGATTGTAACGGGCAGATAGATAGTCCAGATCTCCGTCACCATCAACATCAAAGCATTCGCTGTGAATGCAGCCGCGATCATTGGTGTGGTCATCCAGGACAATCCGACGCCAGTCAGGAGCAGCAAATAGCACTGTCTGTTCACCTACTTCCGCAATCACGTCCGGCATGCCGTCTCCAGTGAAGTCTCCAGCTACCGCTGTCAGACTCCGTTTTCCTTCTTGAAGAACATGTTTTTTCCAGCCCTCATCTGCATGAGCATAAAAAGCAAAGCTGGTACACAAGTAAACAAGCGTAAATGGAAGGACTTTCATCGCTGGACCTTGGAGGTTGGATCAAACTCGCTCATGATGTGCGTTAAACTTAATGCGTTGGCTGGCTGCATGCCACTGCACGCCATCTGTTGTTCTGACCGGGTTTGAGTTGATTGCTGATGGCAAAACTTTATTTCTATTATTCTTCCATGAACGCGGGGAAATCTACCATCCTGCTGCAGTCGAGCTACAACTATCGTGAACGAGGAATGCACACATTGATTCTTTCCCCAGAATTGGATGATCGGTTTCAGGTTGGGAAAGTGACGTCACGTATCGGAATTGAAGCAGATGCGTTGACTTTCAAAATCAGTGACAATTTGTTGACGATGGTTTTGCGTTCGGACGAGAAGAAAAAACTTGCCTGTGTTCTGGTGGATGAGGCTCAATTTCTGACAGCAGCCCAGGTGCGACAGCTCAGCGATTTGTGTGATGATCACAATATCCCAGTGCTGACATACGGTTTGAGAACAGATTTTCGTGGTGAGCTATTTGAGGGAAGTCAACATTTGTTGGCATGGGCAGACAGTCTGGTCGAAGTAAAGACGATTTGTCACTGCGGTCGCAAAGCGACGATGCAGTTGCGAATCGACTCGGATGGGCGTGTGATCAAGGATGGTCGACAAGTGCAGATCGGCGGTAATGAAAGGTACTTGTCTGTCTGTCGTCGTCACTTCAAAGAAGGAGTTCCAAGTGCCGATTCAGAACCGGTGAGGAACAGAAGCGGAGACCTGCTGTTTTGATCAGCCGTTCCCGGTTGCCTTCGATGGAGAGCAATCGAAGGGCTGAATCTGGCACGCAAAGCCGCGAAGTGTCCATGCCGCGGAGTGGCGATTGGATCTCGCTGCACAGATGTATGCGGCTGGAGAAAAGTTTTGAGAAGCCTCGGCGAGTGATGGTCGCCACTTGTCTGACCGTATCCGGCCCGACGATTGGAATTCGTTGCGGGCTTGATCCCGGTGATTTCCTGCAAGCATCAAAGTGAAAAAAAATCGGTCCGATTCATGGGATGAATCGGACCGAATCGTGAATTTCACTGGCCAGCTCAGCACTGGATGACTGAATTACTCGGCTGCTGTGTCGTCACTGCCTTTGGGTTCACCAAGCAATTCTTTCAGAAGCCGATTCAACTCCTGGCCGCGGGCACGAAGCGATACGACCTTTCCTTCCTTGTCGACAAGAATCGCCGTTGGGATACCGGAGACTCCATAGTATTGGACAAGAGGGTTGTTCCAGCCCTGTTCGCCCTCTTTTTTACTGAACAGGTTGGGCCAGTCGAGGTTCTCCTGAGCGACATAGTTGTCACAGGCTTCGATGGTATTGTCGAGATTGATGCCGACAATCGCGAACCCTTGATCACCGTAAAGTGCGAGTTGCTTTTTCATGTTGGGAACTTCGGCTCGGCATGGTCCACACCAGCTGGCCCAAAAGTCAACGAGAACCGTTTTACCGCGGTAGGAAGCCCAGTCAAATGCTTCACCGGTGGTTGTCGTGCCAGTGATCTCCATCTCGTTGCCCATCAGTCGCATGCGACGTGCGGCACCAAATGTGTTTTCGGCACGTGACTTGACCATCTCGTCACTGGATTTGAGCATCATTCTGCCAAGCTCATCGTAGAATGAAGCTGCCAATTCAGTATTTGCTGAAGTTGATAAAGAACGAGCCAATGTGCTTCCCAGCATGAAGCCTTCGCGATCCAGTCCGTCGTCACCAATCATCGTCTTGAACTCATTGATCAGTGCCTTCTGATCTTTTTCCGGAGCTCTCCCTGCAGAAGCAACCTTGCTTTTGAATGCTTCCATCTTTCCGAGACGCGCCAGAACTGGATTGGTGCTGTTTTCCAGTTCCTTCATCAGGTTGTCCATCTTGGCTTTCATCGCCGGGTTGTACCGACTGAGGAAGTTCAGAGCACCGATTTCTTCCTTGATGGCCGCCATTTGAATTGCCTCTGGCACGTCCTTCAGCTTTCGGATGGCTTCGGCTCCGGCAACCGCTGCGGTTGCAGCCCTCGTTACTGATTCCATCGTATTACCGCGTTTTTGCCTCACGGATGCAATGAACTTCATCAGTTCTTGTGCGTTTGCTCCCACTGGAACGGCAAACGGATCAGCATCTGCCTCCGTCTGGGCTTGGCCGTCCGCCGGAGCTTGTGCCAGAACTTGAGGGGACAACAGGAAAAGGCCGGCAAAAACGATTGAATTGACGCAGCAAAGATTTCGGCGCCATTTGGGCTGGAATGCCATGTTTGATTCTTTGGGCAGGAAGTTAGGTGGGGTCCGGCAGGAACGACATCCCGCTCTCGCACGACCAAAATCGAAGTTTAGCGGTCATTGCTGCGGGATACAAACCACCCAGTTGAACAGGACGCTTTTTTAGAGGAAATCCTTCCTATTTCGGCCTCAAATTGGAGTCGGAGCCCGGAATTCGACCATGCGAAGAGAAAAGACATCGGGCGACAAGCTGAAATCCGAATCACCCTGTCGGATGACTCTTCACGCGTGGCAGACTGATTTGCTTCCGGGCTGCTGTGGCGTGATCCGGGATTTGAATACAAAATCAGAGCTCCTCGCCACGATGGGCTTCCCGTTTCAGTCACGGAACTTCAATTCTGCTTCCCAAGAGGTCACACTTCCTTGGTTCCTCGGGGTTCCTTACTTCACTTCCCCGTTTGTCCAATGCAATCGCGTGCGAATCACGGGCGGTCACGAATGTTTGAGCCTGTGCGGAGCCGATTTCTTTAGCCGCCCAGGAGGATCATGCAACATGCAGAATCAGCATTCCTCGTCTGCTAAATAAATCGCCGGGTTAAGTTGCGGGTCGTTGTACATTTTCAACTGACGATAGGTCTTGTGCTGCTTCACCCCCGAAAACAGATCGTCAAGCAGTTGCTCAAGTGACAATGACAGGTCGCCGTGCTGTTGATGACAGAGTTCAAGAGAGGTGGAGACCTGTGTCTGCTGTTCCGGGCTCGTGTCGGACCGTTGAAGCTGTTCGCGGTAGTGATAGATTCGCAGCGACATGATGGACAGCCGGTCAATCACGCTCCCCGGCGTTTCCGTGTTGATTCTGGCGTCTGGCTTTGGACGCACCTCTGCGGTCGCCAACGCTGCCGTAATCGCATCGTCGATCCTTTCGATCAAGTCGTTGCGACTCTGGTTCAACCGGTCAATGTCGCGTTTGACCTCCGCGATCTCCTTGGAAGTCGCACGCGGGCTACGAGCCAGATCTTCTTTGTGCCAAAGTCGATAGTTGTACTCATGTTGCTCACAGATCAACTTACCGATTCCCTCATAGGGATTGTCGATTGGCTCTTGATGCCACTTCGCAACTCTCTCGATCTGGAGTTGCGTGATCTCGTTTACGGAGGGAAATGAGTTGGCACTCACCGGGGATCAGACTTCCTTCTCGTCAATCCAGTTCATCATGCGCCGCAGCCCAAGGCCGATTTGCTCAACCCCGTGCTGACGTTCGCGACGACGGGTAGCCTTGAAAAATGGCGCTCCTGCTCTGTTTTCCGAAATCCATTTTCTCGCAAATTCACCACACTGGATTTCGTTAAGAATGCGTTTCATTTCTGCTTTCGTGTCATCCGTGATGATTCGTGGACCGCTGACATAATCTCCATACTCAGCGGTGTTGCTGATGCTGTATCGCATGTAGCTGAGACCACCTTCGTAGAGCAAGTCGACGATCAATTTCAGCTCGTGCATGCACTCGAAGTAGGCCATTTCTGGTTGGTAGCCAGCTTCAACGAGAGTTTCGAACCCGGCCTTGACCAGCTCACTGACGCCACCGCAGAGGACAACTTGCTCTCCAAACAGGTCCGTCTCGGTTTCTTCAGCAAAGCTTGTTTCGATCACACCACCGCGGGTACCACCGATTCCTTTGGCATAAGCCAAGCCAATTTGTTTTGTTGATTCGGCTGCTCCATCACCCAAAGCAATCAAGCAAGGGACCCCGCCACCTTTTTCGTATTCGCTACGAACCAGGTGACCTGGGCCTTTGGGGGCGACTAGCAGGGTATCGATCCCCGCCGGCGGTTCGATCTGGCCAAAGTGGATATTGAAACCATGCGAACACATCAGGACATTGCCCGGCGAAAGGTTGTCCCGAATCTCATTCCGAAAGATGTCGCCCTGAACTTCGTCAGGAAGAAGTATGTTGATGACGTCAGCAGTTTTGGTTGCCTCGGCAAGCGACATTGGCTCAAAACCATGCGATACCGCCAGTTCGTGGTTTGCTGAACCTGCTCGCTGTCCAATCACAACGTTGCACCCGCTGTCTCGTAGATTTTGAGCTTGAGCATGACCCTGAGAGCCGTAGCCAAGTATGGCGACCGTCTTGCCTTTGAGGTGAGAGAGGTCGGCATCATTTTCGTAGTAAATCGTAGCAGCCATGATATTGTCGTACTTTCAAAAAAGGGGGGCGTGTGTCTGTGACGCAACCGGATCGCTCTGACAGCAGATATGGTCGCATTTGATTTGTTTTTGTTCCGGTTTCAATTCGGCTGGAGTATCGGGACCTTGAATCCTGATCCCGGCATTTTGCTTGATCCCGGCAGGCTCGTGTTTCCGTCAGATGCCGTTTGTGCAGCTATTTTGTTCTACGGGGGCGGATGACGTTCCTCGCTCAGGAAGAGCCAACGCCCGAATCCGAACGCACACCTGTGGTGCCCTCGTTTCCACTGCGGACCATGGCGATTCGACCAGTACGGACGATTTCTGTGATTCCGTAGGGACGCATCCTTTCGATAAATGCCTGCACCTTGTTTTCACGGCCACTTATCTCAACCATGATTTCTTCAGGACCAACATCGACGATTTTGCCGCGGAATATATCGACCAATTCCCGGATCTCGCTCCGTGTGTTCCCAGCCGGTGCTTTCGCCTTCATCAGCAGGAGATCACGCTCCACGTAATCCTGACTACTGACGTCCACGACTTCAACAACTGTCACAATCTTCTCGAGTTGCTTTCCGACCTGCTCCAGCACTGAATTGTCCCCAACGACAACAAATGTCATTCTGGAAAGATGGGCGTCTTCTGTTTCACCGACTGCCAAAGAGTCGATGTTGTAGCCACGTGAGGCGAGCATGCCCGAGATATGGGCAAGAACACCAGGCACATTCTGCACAAGGGCTGTGAGAACGTGTCGCTGAACAGTGTTGGGCATCGCAAAAGCCGAGAGTTGTTTGTGGAAGGTGGAATTGCGACTCGCCGGTCGAGCCACAGCGGAATATCATAATTTTGGGACTTAAATCCAGCAAGGGTAGCGATTTGCGACCAATGGATTCTGCGTCAGATAGGTAATCTCTCCTGACTGTTATTTGGCTGGCTAGTATCTTTGCCATGCATATTTATCTTGCGGGCTGGCCTCTCCATTCTGCCTGCAGCTCTTTTATCGGGCCGACTGCGTTTTTTGGGTGATCGAAAGCAAGACGGGAAAACAGGCAAGGAAAACGTGGTGCAAGGCATGAGCGGGGGCTTTGCCCAGGCTGAAAAAACCTGAATCATCGCCAGATGAGCTTCACTGCACGAGAGAGCGTTAGAAAAATGGAATCTGTGATTCTGGGGTCACTGCTTTGGGGTCAGAGATTCCATCTTCATGAAGCCGTTTCCGAGTGAAGATGGGTAATTGCTCGATCTGTTTCCATTGCCCTCTGTATCCATTGCTCCGCAAACAACCGGGGCGACCACAAACAACCGGGGCGACGACTTCATGCCCGTCACAGCTGTTTTCATGCCAGTGACAGCTGTCTCGTTACCTGATCTTGTGGCATCGGGTTCTTGTGGCATCGGGTGGTTCGTCAGGCGGTGCCTGAAAAGGAAGCCGATGCTTTCAAAAGGGATGTCCGGGCTTTGACTATCATGGAACCGAGCAAAATGGCTGCCAGGATCAGAGATGGTTGCCAGGATCAACTGTTCGCGTATTTTAGGTGTTTGGGCAGCGTTCTTGAATTTGATACAAGGACACGGCTCAGTCCCGCGAAACGATGGATGGAGTCACGGATATGATGGAAAGTATCCGACTGCTAGGAACGTCCTGGCTGACGCTGGTGGGATCATCATGGCAGTGAGCCGGTGGGACCATCATGGCAGTGAGATTGTCCACGGCCCTAATGGCGATCGTGAGAAAATATTGAATGGCATTTCGAATTGAATTACCGGCTTACCGCGGACCACTGGATCTGCTGTTGTATCTCGTGCGTCGCCATGAAGTGAGCATCACGGAAATGTCGCTTGCTTCACTCGTAAATCAATATCTTGAGTACATCGAAATTCTCAAAGAACTCGACTTGGGCGACGTAGGTGAATTTATCGATTTGGCCAGTACTCTGGTCGAACTCAAGAGTCAGGCGGTGTTACCCAAAATTGTTGAAGACAACGCTGAAGAAGAGATCGTCGATCCCCAGTCCGAATTGGTGGAGAGGTTGTTGCAGTACAAGGAGATTCGAGACGCTGCTGCAATCCTCGATGAAATGGGGGCCAGTTGGCAGCAACGCTATGAACGCATGTCAGATGATCTCCCCGTTCGGCGAGTTGACCCAGGTGACCAGCCGTTGGTTGATTTGGAAATCTGGGATTTGGTCAGTGCATTTGGGCGGATCATGCGTGAGGCGGGTGGACCGCCGCAAACTGAGGTGATTTATGACGATACACCGATTCATGTGTACATGCAGCAAATTCATCACCGCCTGAACAAATCAGATCGCTTGCCGCTGATGGATTTTGTGGAGGGCGGGATCCACAAGTCTTCATTGATTGGCTGGTTTTTGGCAACACTCGAACTGACCCGGCATCATGGTGCTGCTGTCGAGCAGGACGTCCATGGTGATATTTTTGTCGTGCGTACGGATGACTATTCGAGCGAATTGGACGTCAATGAAGTTGACAATTATGGGGCAGAAGAGTTTGAGGCTTCTAACATGCCGGGCCGGCCCCGCTGATTGGGGTTCGTGGGATTTCGTTTTTCTGTCGCATCGATTTTTGTACAAACGTTATTGGTTTGGCAGGGACAGTTGAACGTGAATTGATCAGAATTAAACCTGTCAGTTTCTTTGGCACGTTTCCCTTGCGGGGATGATTCAGTAACATTCCCGCGATGAAACATCTTCTTCAATGACCGAAATGATCCATGGTCGAAAATGTCCCCTGCTTGAAACATCAACACGATGGTCTCACCATCGAGGGCTATTCACGCGCTGCGGTTCAGACCTGTTGGCGGATCAATGAGCTGAAGCTTCTGTTCGACGTTGGGATTCAGCCTTGGGATTTCATGGGCACACCAACCATGTTCATTTCACATGCCCATCTTGATCATATTGCTGCGTTGCCCGCTTATGTGTCGCGAAGACGCATGATGAAGATGGAACCACCTGTCATTTATCTGCCGGATTCTGCAGTCGATACGGCTTGGGATATGCTACAGAACTTCCGCAGGCTCGATCGTGGTTCGATGCCGTGCGAGTTGGTGGGCTTGTTGCCAGGCGATGAAACCGAGATCAGCCGGGAATATGTCGTCACCGCATTGCCAACACGTCACACCATTGATTCGGTTGGTTTTGTCGTTCATCACCGGCGTCATAAACTCAAGCCCGAGTTCCGCGATCTGAGTGGACCCGAAATCCGCGATCTGAAGTGTGCTGGAACTCAGGTGACGACGGAAATGAGAATTCCGATCGTCGCTTACACGGGTGATACGAATCCGAAAGGTCTGGATGACAACCCCGTGTTTTATGAGTCCAAAGTCCTCATCACTGAAATGACATTCGTCGCGCCCGAGCACCGAAAGGAAAAAATACACAAGCACGGCCACATGCATGTTGATGATTATCGTCAGAGATCTGACCGTTTTCAGAATGAATTGATCATCGCTGCCCATCTCAGTACCCGTTACAATGCCGCGCAGGTCAAGAGATTTGTGCAGAAAGCGCTGCCCGATGGTCTGGGTGGACGTTTGAAACTCTGGTTATGAGCAGTTTTTCAACCGGGCAATGGCCTGTGCCGCGGACTGCATATGTCCATGTTCCATTTTGTCGCCATCGATGCGGATACTGCAATTTCAGTGTCGTCGCTGGACGGGATGACTTGTTTGATCGCTATCTTGCTGCGGTCAGTAGAGAACTGGAAAGTCTGAAGCGGCCCACCCTTGATACTCTGTTCATTGGCGGGGGGACGCCAACGCATTTTGATGTCGAACGCCTGCAGCAGTTCCTGCTGCTGATGCGGCAGCGTTTCACTTTCGCGGTTGACTATGAATGGTCGATCGAAGCGAACCCGGAAGACATCACACATGAAAAAGTTGCTCTGCTTGCCGAATTTGGGGTCAACCGTATAAGTCTCGGGATACAGTCCTTCGATGAAGACAAACTGAGAATTCTCGAACGCGGACATGCTCCGCAGGATGCGATGGATGCTGTGCAAACCGCTGCTGAGCTGATCAGCAATGTTTCGATTGATCTGATTTTCGCAGTACCGGATGAAACCATCGAGCAGTGGCTTCGTGATCTGGAGGTTGCAAGGCAACTTCCTGTTAACCACTTGTCTACGTACGCATTGACCGTTGAAAAAGGTACTTCATTCTGGAGTAGACGGGCACGAGGTGAATTGTCTGGCGTGGGTGAATGTTGTGAGGTCGAAATGTATCAGATGGCACGTAACATTTTGCAGAATTCAGGATTTCAACACTACGAAATCTCCAGCTTTGCGCAGAGTGGATCGCGATGTCAGCACAATCTGGCTTATTGGAAAGGTAACTGCTGGTATGCTGCCGGTCCCGGAGCCGCGCGGTTTGTTGATGGCAGGCGGGAAGTGAACCATCGCAGCACAACCAGCTATCTCAGGCGTGTTGAATCGGGACAAAGTCCGACCGCTGAGCTTGCAGAAATTAATCCGGAGCAATTCGCCCGAGAAAGAGCCGCTTTCGGAATCCGGATGATCGAGGGTATTGATATCGAGGCGATTGAAAAGGAAACCGGTTTTGCCCTCGGTAGTGTCTGCCGAAACGCAATTGTCCAGTCCGTTGAGGATGGTTTGCTGGTTCAGCCCACTCCGTCAAGGATCAAATTGTCTGAGCGGGGAATCCTGTTCGCCGACACGGTAGCTTCACGATTTCTTGGCCCTTGATCAATTGCCAGATTCAATAGACAGATCCAAAGTCACTTCAGCAGTCAGTTTGGACGAGACAGGTTGCTATCGCCGCAATGGGCTCCTGTGCGTCATTTCATGCTTTGAAAACCATGAATGCATCTAATCTCTGCCGAAGTGCAGTTGCAATAAGATTGCAGGTGAGCTACAAGTTGCGATGTTGAGCAGGATTCATGTCATGCCGAAGGGGGCAATGGTCAACCTTGGTCATCGTGAATCAGACAAGGCTAGTCGACTGCTCTTCGTCAGAGTTGATTTCACCAGAGTTGGTTACATGTCGGGGTTTAACTTCCGACGTTTTGGATTGCATTGTTGATACACTCCGTCGTATGCGGCGTTGTCGGTTCAAGGTCCGACCAAACCCGACTGTCAGCGTCCATACGGCGGAGCCATTTTGTTGTATGGTTCATTGACACAATCTCAAGCCAGCATTGAGTCGTCAGATCAATCGATGCACCGATTGTGGCTATTGGCTCGATTCGTCTGACCGCTCTAGACGCAATGAGTGGAGCATCCCGGCAGCGTGTCTTCTGTTGGCGACCATCATGTGATCGCATTCCAATGCGTGAAGGGATTTCGTCCTTGAGTTCGAAAAATCAATAGTCGTTTTCGATTTTGCGAAACTGCTCGATCGCAAGAGTCATGACAAAACGATCTTTTTCCAGAACTCTTCTTGAATGTGTGTCCGTGTCCCTCGCCCATTTTGGTGACGGATGACGTTTCTCCGCGTAGGCAGCCAGGTCAATGCAATGCATGCCGTGCGATCGCAGGCGGTCGAGAAATAGTTGCGATGTGACAGAAAGACGGTCGCCGCGGAAAATCAAACAACTTGCCTCGCGCATCGACAAAGCACGAGCGTTGATTGTCTGGTAATCCGTCTCATTGGTATGAATGAGGCACTCATAGTTTGTTGTCGGGCAGCAGGTGTCAAGCAAAGTCGCTGAACCCGTGTCCAGAGCAATGATTCGACCCTCGCCGATGCTTTCTGCACTCACGGACGTGTTGACGCAAAGCAGTATACCGGCGGTGCAGATACAGGCTGTGATCAAACGCATTGCAGTCTCGCTGTCAGGGATAGTTGGTTCATGCATACACCGCTTATTTGCATATAATACGCAAATGCAAACGGTTTGCAACTACAGGGGCAGTGAATTCGTCAATCCTGTGCGGGCAATCTGATTGCGGGTACTTATCGATCTGGGGAGTGTTTGGCCCGATTGATCAGGCTGGTGAGTCACATGGGTTGGCAAGCATGTTGAACAGCAGAATGGACTTCAGCGTCTTGAAGCAGAGCTGGTTTCCCGGCCGCGTCATTGACGTTGCCGTCGAAAAGAGACGGAACAGGAACAGAGAGCAGGGAAAACGCCCGCGGACAGCATGATTGAATTCCGCTGCAAGCAAAATTGAGAAGAAAAATCGTCGAATGGCACCTTTATCTCGGTGAGAGCACGATCAATGACGTGTCACGACGCGCCCGCAGGGCAGCTGTTCAAATGACGAATGCATGATCCGTATTTGATCGGGAAAAATGTTACCTTCAGAAGGCAGATCTGAGCCTTAACAGAAAACGCCCTTGGCTCCATTGAGTTTGCGGTAACCCCTGCCCGTTTCAGCGTGTTACGTATGCCACCGACTCATTGATGAGTGTGGGTAGCGGGAGGCAAATCGGGCCCGTTTGCAGAAATTCAGGCAGATACCTCTGCAACCGTTGTGTCGCAGCAACCACAAAGGCAACCAAATCGACGATTCATCAGGTGGGCAAACACCAGAACGCATCCACCGATGGATGTCATCCAGGGCACAAGTTTCGCCGCCAGCGAAGTCGAAGGCGGTGTGGTCGATTTGGACAGCAAGCCAAGTGACATGCCAGCACCGGCCACCACTGTGTGCGTTGCTTTGTCTGCACAACATGCTTCGGTGCATTCCTCTGCCCCAACTGGCGACTCGCTTGTCAACGCGGTCACGCCAGCCAAGGCGTCAGGGGGCATGGAAACCTCGTTAGCAGTTGTTGGGATTTCACAAGCGGCACAGCATTCGCCGGAAAATCCGAAGGCAGCAATGGAAATCAGCACAAGTCCGCAACTGCCAACGACGACTGGTAACAGTCGGCGGTGCTTACGAAAACCGGGAACGAATGCTGATACTGCAATGAAAAAACAACCAATCGCCATCCATTTGTGGAAAGCTTCGTCAGCCAGAAATCCGAGCCCGAGGGCTGGCAGATATGCGATGGCAAATGGCATTGCGGCGCAGTGAATAGCACAGCCGATCGATGCCACCATTCCAACCCAGTCGCTCCAACCAAACCACCCATTCGGTGTGGGTTGAAGGGTCTCGCCGGCCGATGGTGAGTTAGCCATGGGAAGGCCAATATTCATTAACAAGTCTCCAACAGATCAACGCCCGTGAGCCCGTGCGATTTTTCACCGAGATTGGCGAAAGCTGTTCAGGCCAGCTTGCCTGAAGCAACACGCTGCGTCGCTGGCCCGGCAAGCGATGGCCCGTTTCATTGGGGCATCCCTAGATCACAACAAACTAATTCAAATGCATTGTGTGTGCAAGTGCATCGGTGTTGCGTGCGTTCCTCGGTTTTGCAATCTGAGTTTCCTCTGCCGAAGCTTTTGTGTCGATTTGTCAGCTTGCGAGGTATTTGTCGGTTCCGGGGCGATTTACAGCGAAAGATGGTTGGCAAACCACTTCCAGAAAGGATGGAAAACCATCGCGATCGCGAAGAGTAGGGTCGTTGAAGTTAGCCAGCGGGGACGCAATCCGGGTTGCCGTGATAATCCGATCGCTTTCGCCGTCACCAACCAGAACAGGCCCAAAGACAACACGGTTTGCCAGCCAAGTGAGACCCCTAGCAGCACGAAAGCCAGCTGAAGTGACCCGGAAGACTGACCCCTACGCAGTTGGATTGATTTTGTCAAAAACCCGATGATCCAGCCGAGGAGTCCGCCCATGCCGGATGTGATTGCACGGTCGAGCCAATCAGGAACTGCTGCTGGAAGCTGTAGTGGCGTCTGGTCACCAAAAGATATGGTGAGAATGGATGGGGAGAAGATGGCAATTCCTGAACAAATCAGCGGCAGACCAAGGATCATCCAACGCGGTGGACGCAGTTTGTCCTGCTCCATTAATCCAAGCATCAAAACACAACTGAAGAGCAGGCAGTGAAAGAAATAGATGCCAACCACCGGCCACTTTGTGTACAGAATCATCCACAATATTCCGGTATGCGAATAGTGTCTGAATCCTGGAACGTTTGCTGCACCAGTGACAAGTTCATAAAGAAACAGAGCAGCAAAAATAACAAAGCCGGTCAGTTCTACCATGAAGTACCGTTTCGGGATCATTGCCCCACAATCACGGCACCGCCCGCGGAGGCGGGCGTAACTGAAAATCGGCAGGTTGTCCGTGCGACGAATGAGTGAGTTGCATACAGGGCAAGCCGATGAACGTAACGCAATCGCCTCGCCGCGAGGAGCGCTGGCGGCAACAACGTTCAGAAAACTGCCAAGACAAGCACCCGCATAGGCAAAGGTGGAAAATACCACAAGCTTTGAACTGCGGATTCGAAGTAGCTCCCATGGGGAGAGTTGCTCGATTCTGAAACTTGTCGGGCGTTCACGCCAAGGTTCAATCAGAGCGTCGATGCTGGGAATTACGATCAGGTAGATCGACGCGCCCAGCACTACCACCCAAAAGACAAGCTTCCACGGTGAAATCGATTTGTCACCGTTTCCCACAGCGAAGATACCCTCACAAGCGACGAGACCGAGAAGTACACAGATGGTTACTGCTGGAGAGAATACCACAAAAGGGCTCCACCAGATGGCGGGTTCCTCTTGGACTGCAAACAAAAGAATTGCGCCAGCGGCGAGAAGTGATGGAATCCTGAGGTGAAAAAAACCTTGGAAGAAAACTCCAAGAGCTGTTCCAAATAAAACCAGATTGCCTGCTAGCATTGCCAGTCCCAAAGGTGTCAGTGGCAATCTTAGTCCCCAAAACAGGGTGGAGCATGCTGCGGTGCCAAGAAGCAATATCCGTGAATACTCGCCGAGCAGCGATCCCTCAAAGAAATCTCTGCTGTTATTTGCACCTGCATCGGATGTGATCTGGCAAAGCATCATTCTGAACTGTGATGAAGGGTACACTTTCACGAGAAGTCTGACACGTCAGGACTTTTCGTCGACTGCTTTGGGTGATCATCCATCTGGCCAGTTGAATCTCAGTCAGGTTTCATTCTGCTGCATGAAGTCATTTCAGTGGTATCCGGATGACGTCTTTTCTTGGCATGCTTTCCGTGTTGGCCTGATGCAGAGTTCGTGCTGTTGAACAGTCGTGTATCAACGCAATAGGGTAGCATATGCAAATAGTTTGCAGAAGAGGCTGTGGTAGCGATCTGCCGGTTTTGGGTGGTTGGTTCATGCGTTGGGCTTCCACGGTCGGTGAGCGTCTCCGCGATACCATTGGAGGATTCATCCTGAGGCACAGTTGATCCGCTGCAAGTGGCCGGCTTTGGCCTGCCGGCGAGGTCATTTGCCCTCCGATACCCACCTCAAGTCGGCAAACATTCTGTTGATCATTCGCTGTGCGTTTTTCTCGACGCAAGCCGCAGACTGGTCCAGAGAACTGAGTGTTTCGACGGACCCCTGATCGATGTACGCGATTGTACAAACGCTGATTCAGTTGATGCCGGAAGGGTGTTGAGGGCGATGAAGATCTCTCGTGGACGTTGACGAGGAAAGGGAGCTGGGTGGGCTCTTGTTTGAATCAGATTTCGTCTTGCTCCCATGCAGGACTTCGATGTGGCATGCCGAATCCGAGTGATGCCATTTCATGTGCCTTGTTTCGTCTTTATTTTGCGCTCATGGGGCTCTGTTCGAATTGTCGAACATCGATGTTTGACGAATGCTGATCACGGTGCTTTTGACGATTGAGTAGAAAAATTCAACTTTAACGTCTGCGTAGTCGATAACGAGGTTATTCACGCACAATCATTCACAGGGGGGCCTGATCATGGCATTGGCGTATCGGCTTGGGTTTTTATTGTCATTTGCAATCATGCTTTGTTTGACGGGTTGCTGCACAAAACCTTTGATTTGCCCCAACGGAGCATGTGGTCCCATTGCGTTCGGCAGTGCCTGTCAGGGTTGCGATCATTGCGATGGATGTGGTGAGCTTTACATTGATCCGTGGATCAACCACCCCGCAGGTCCCTGTGATCCCTGCCATGAATGTCAGGGCTACAACCCGCATTCCTGCGGCAACAGTCGCGCCGTTTTCTCCGGCTTTCCAAGTTTGTGGGGTTATCGTTCTACGCCTTTGGGGTGTGATGGTTGTCGGGGCGGTTGTCATTCATGCGATGGAGGTTGTGACTCCTGTGATTCAGGTCCAGCTTTCACTGATGACGCTCAGCCCATGGAAGTTCTGGAGGGAGATGGTCAGGCGATGCGGGTAATTGAGCCCACGCCCGCCGGCAGAGTGATCATGTCTGGTCCTTCCAATTCCAGATATCGCCCACATCGCTCCCGCGAAATTTTCCGCGACCGGCAGCAAATTGCTGTCGGCGATGAGGAAACGATTGAGTATTGATGCGACTTTCAATCGAGCGCTGCGTCTTGGATGACATTGGTGTTTGAAAGCCGCCGTTGATGAGAGCATCGGAAGGCACTCTTGTTCAGGGGCTGTTGTCCAGAATTTGCTCAAGCTTGCAGTCTGCTCAGGAATTTCGGTACCTCGATCGACGCCCTGCCTCTGATTGTCTCTGTGAATGCATCAGACTTTGGGGTTTCTTCAAGATTGATCTCCACTCTCTTGCAGTTCGCAGGAGTTTGCTCGACGAGACCTGCTGCCGGATAGACTACCGCCGAAGTTCCGATTGCCAGAAACAAATCTGCATTTTGGACTGCTTCCTGTATCCGCTGCACTCCGAGGGGCATCTCGCCGAACCAGACGACGTTTGGTCTCAGGTTGCCGATGCGGTGCGGGTTTTCGGGATCTGCCGTGCGAACAGAGAGATCATTCGTCCATGGAACGACTTTTCCGGTCACCGTGCACCTGGCCTCCAGCAATTGCCCGTGCATCGGAAGTACATTCCTGCTGCCGGCGGTGAAGTGCAGAGGGTCAATGTTCTGGGTGACCAGCAGAAAGTCATCTGCATGCGTTTTCTCGAACTCTGCTAAAGCAAAGTGTGCTGCGTTGGGTTGAATGTTTTTCTGGAGAAACTGCCGTCTACGCTCGTTGTAAAACTCATGAACAAGTTCGGGGTTCTTCGTGAATGCTGCAGGGGTAGCTACATCCTCCACGCGGTGTCCTTTCCAAAGGCCATTGATGCCACGGAAAGTGGGAATGCCGGATTCGGCTGAGATCCCTGCTCCAGTCAGGACAAAGACTTTCATGGTTTATGACTTTGCTTGAGAATCAAGAAGAGAGCAGTGCCCAACGCTGACTCCCTGCAGCCATTGTAGAGACTGCAACGCGACGAAACCGTTGTCCATGCTTGCACTGCCGTAGTTGCATGGTTTTTCGGGGGAAGTAGTTGGATTATTTTCCCGGTGAAAATGCACAAGTAACTTTTGACCAGCTTCCCCATCTCTATTAACATCTTCCGGATCGCTTCATGTCCATTGCGCAGGTTTCATGCAAATTTCACGGAGGTCACGGTGCAATGCCCAAGCCAGTCGGAAGTGTGCCAGAGGCTGATCCTCTTTTTGGCGACCTGAATCAGTCGCGTGGGGAAAGTTTTGGATACGCGCTCTGGAAATATGGTGAAGACGGTTGGCAGTTGGCAAAAGATTGTTCGCGGCGGGGAGGTGTGCCTGGTTGCCCGCCTGAAGGACCAGGTTTCTTCGCGGGGCAAATTAGAGCGACTGCCAGTGTGCCAAGTCATGAATGTTCCTGAGTACCTCGCAGTTCTGCTTCGATTCACGAGAAGTCGTGCTGCTTGTTGCAACTGTTTCGTCAGGATTTTGCCACGATAAACCGGTGTGCGAAACGCTGGATAGTTTGACGTGGTCGTGCAGGGCGCGGGACTGTGCCCTCGTTCAAGACCGACAGCATTCACTGTCCAGGTTTGAGTATTGGCTGAGCGGTTCTTTCAGTTGGTAACCTGTTCGTCGTCCGTCCTGTGGCTATGTCAGAGTGATTCGAGATATCTCGCTGCCTTTTTGCTGAACTCCAGGGTCTTGACCCCAACGATGCGTTCAAAATCCATGATGCGATCACTTGGTTGGTAGGTCTGAAAAGGTCGACGCCCGGCGGTTTCATTAAGCAGTTGGGCGAATGCCTTGGGTTGGCGTTCAGCGAGATAGAACATCAATGCCCATGCGACAGCATAAGCTTCTTTAATGAGCTTTTCGTTTTTGAACATCATGTCGCCCCGGATGATTTCTGCAGCTGTCTGCACAAAACGGTCCGAGTTGCTGGTCATGTTGTTTTGACGAAGATAGACAAGACTCTCGCGGTTGACCCGGTCTGCTAGTTGGCTGGCGCCTCTCGGATCGGTCATCGCTTCGGGTTCAAACATCTGACCGACTCCTTCGCTGATCCAACGTGGCGTGTCATTGACACGGCTATGTGCGCCCGAATTGAAAGCAGATTGGTGGGCAGCCTCGTGTCTCACCGTTGCCATGACTGATGCGGTTCGTGCTCCATCATGTGTCATCACCCGGTTGCTGTTGACGGCATACAGTCCGGCGACCCTTCCCACGTCAATGGAAAGCCGGTCAAATTCTGTTCGCATGGCTGCCTCGTCAGGGAACACGACAGCAACCATGGGAAAACGGCCTTTGCGAATGTTCACGCCACGCTTGGTCATGTAACCAACAAAGGAACGATGCGATTGTTCAAAAAGTTTCGGCCATCGTTCGCCACGACCGCGTGGCTGCACGACCAGAAAGTGCTTGGTTGAGAGAACTTCGTAGGACTTGCCAAATTCGCTTCGCAGTGCGTTGCGCATCTCAGCGGCGGTGGCCACCTCGAATGGCTCATTCGTGATTCGTTGCCATTGTGAATCTGGGGACCTGGGGTCGAATGAGTGAATCCAGCCGTCTCTGCCTAGAACGATCATTTCCTGGCTGACGTCCACCAATGCGAGTCCTTTCTGAACCTTGCCGAAGGCGGAAAACTCGATAATTCCTCTCGTTTGCGCAAAACCGGGGCAGGCACAAAACCCGGCCAGCATCGTGATGCCTGCGAGAAGGATTCTGAAGGATTCCGTCAGTTGCATGGAAATGTATCCGAGAATGTTGACTTTGGTTTTACCAATACCTGAAGGCTAGGTTAAAATCCGGGCGGTTGATGGTGCGTTTTCAGGCTACGATTCTGTCCTTTTATGTGTTGGTGTTTTCACATGCGAGTTGTTTGGTTCATGCGGACCTTGACGGTTGTCTTCGCGCGTTGCCGGAGGTCTTTCCCCTTCAGCAAGTGGGGAATTGGTCCCCGACATGCGATGTTGACAATACCGTTGTTGCTGGTTTCGGCATTGCTGCTTGAATCTGCAATGGCTCAGGAGTCAGCAGGTGGAGGAGAAGCTGGTACAGAGGTTGACCGCGAAGCTGAACGGCGGGCTTTCAAAGCCGACGTGCTTGAATGGGTGGATGAGCTTGATTCCCCAACCTTGCGAGTTCGCAAGGAGGCGGAGCGGGCGCTGATTGAGGCAGGGCCTGAGGCACTGAGTTATCTTCCAGGCAAGAATGCTGTTGTATCGCTGGAAAAATCAGAAAGACTGAGTCGGGTTCGCACTGCGCTGGAGGCGATGCGGGCAAAAGCGGATGTTGATACAGAATCGACCCGGATCCGACTGAACAAAGTTGCGAATCTGGGTGAAGCGCTGGCGGCAATCACTCAGGCCAGTGGGATTCAGTTTCAGCATAATGCAGACCCCACGTTGCCGGTGAATCCTGTTGAGACACCACTGGCTTTCTGGCATGCCTTGGATATCGTGTTGGATGAGACAGATCTGGATGTCAATTTTTATGGTGGCGATAGCGGTGTTTTGCAGTTGGATAAACGGGATGCCAAAAGACCATCCCGAGTTGATTCAGCAGCATACGTCGGGGTTTATCGGCTGGAGGCATCCTCGGTTGCATCGCGACGTAACCTTCGTCGCCCAGAACTCAATGGTCTGGATGTTGGTGTAGAAATCAGCTGGGAGCCGCGTTTGACACCGATCGGGTTGAATATCCCGTTGGGTCAGTTGTCAGGCAAGCTCAATGATGGAGCTGTCTTGAATCCACAGACGAAAAGTGGCAGTCGGGATGTCGCAACCAACAACGCAATTGCGTTCAGCGAAGTCTACTTTCCATTGCAATTGCCGGCTGGGCAGCCTTCGTCGATTTCTGCTTTATCTGGTGTTATCAAGGCGTTGTTGCCCGGTGAGAAAAAAAGTTTTGAGCTTCTGCTCGCTGAACCAAATGCCAAGAAAAAAATCGATGCAATGACTGTTCAAATCGAGTCGATCCGGCGAGATGGACCGTTGCACGAAATACGGGTTGCTGTGGAGCTTGAGAAAGCCGGACGTTCGCTTGAGAGTCATCGACACTGGATTTTTGAAAACGATGTATCAGTCAAACGCAAGGACGGAACGACAGCACCACAGCTTGGATTTGAAGTCTATCGCCAAACTGAATCTGGTGTTGGAGTTGGTTATTTATTCGACATCGGTGACGACGTCGGGGAATGGACTTTGGTCTACAAGTCGCCCACCTCGGTTTTACTTAATGAAGTTCCGTTTGTAATTCAGGATATCCCGTTGACGTGAAAAAACATGTTGTGAGTTTTCTGTTTGCCTGTGTTCTGTTGCCGATGCATCGGGCTGATGCGGCTGGTGATGATTTGGAACCCGGGGATCCGATCGCATCGATTGATGGCAAGCCAGTATTCTTCGGTGAATTGAATCTGGTGCTCACGGAGCGATTACGGGCGATGGACTTACCGCGTGTTGGTGATGATGTCTGGCGTGCGACTGCTGCCCTGGTGGTGCGGCGACATCTGGCAATGAAGTCGCTGGAGGCGAAAGGTGGGCCGGCGCTGAAAGCCATGTTGAAACGGGAGATTGAGGCTTTGGCAGCCGATCTGCGTCGCCGAGGCAGTAGTCTTCAGAGGCAGGCCGCTGACCGATCTGCCAACGAAGCATCACTCATCGCTGATTTGCGTTGGAGGTTGGCATGGGGGAAGTACCTGAAAAGCCGCTTGAACGACACCAATCTGAAAAAGTATTTTGATCAGCACCGTGATCAGTATGCTGGTAGTCGTTGGGAAGTATCTCAGATTTTTATCAAAGCCGATCCGGGTGATACCGCTTCCCTGCGTGCAGCAATCGCAAACGTGAATGATTTGGCGGAAGAAATCCGCAAGGCCGAAATACCGCAGCAGGCGTTTGTGGATGCTGCAATTGAACACAGTGAATCGGCATCTGCCTCAGCAGGTGGGAAAGTCGGCTGGGTTCAGAAAGATGGAGATCTGCCCCGAAGCCTGATGGGCGTGGTTCGCGGTATGAAAGCTGGTCAGGTCAGCTCAGCGATTCAAAGCCCTTTGGGAATCCACCTGTTGTTTCTGCATCGGATTGAACGTGGTGATCTTCAGTTTGATGATTTGACTGATCAATCGCAATTGCGACGTGATGCTGCCAATGCGCTGTTCGATTCACTTTTGCGGGAAAGGTCCGGCGCGCAAGTCAGTTGGCTGGTGCGCGATCTGAAGCCGCCATCTGACGTCAAAATGATCCCTGAGTGATCCGGAATCTGTGGGTCATTGGCGGTCGGTCTTGCCTGTGTGCACCGAAGTTCGTGATGCGGAATGTAGTTGGCGTCCCCGCAGCAACGCATCAAGTAACGCCTCGTAGGATGATGATGGTGGGAAGCAGTTGATTGAGTAGGAAGGTGCCTGGCATGGCTTTTCGGGAAAAGTGGGGGACGCGAGTTCAAGCGGGCGAAGGGCCCAGTGTTGCTTTTGCGACGGTGTGGTTGTTCTTCCTGTTGCTTGGCTATTTTGTGGTCAGGCCGGTGCGTGAGACTCTCAGCAGTCTGGTGGATAGCGAAGATCTGAAGCAATTGTTTCTTTTCTCGTTTTTGTCCATGCTTGCAGCTGTGCCTGTTTATGGCTTGCTTGTGAATGCATTGCCTCGTCGATGGCTCGTGCGTGTGGTTTACCATACCTTCGTTCTGTGCCTGCTGGTTTTCTGGTATTTTTTGAGAACCGGGTCGCCGGTTGTCCAGGCATGGGCGGCATGGGTTCTGTTCATCTGGATCAGTTTTTTCGGAGTGTTTGCAACGACTGTTTTCTGGAGTGTTCTTGCTGATATTTTCTCCAGTCAACAAGCGAAAAGACTGTTTGGTTTTATCGCCGCCGGTGGAACGTGCGGGGCGCTGATCGGCTCTCTTGTAGCTGGGCAATTGGCTGGCAGAATTGCAACCGAGGAATTTCTGTTTGTGCCCGTGGTAATGATTGAGCTTGGATTGCTATGTGCCTGGTTGCTTGAGAAATCCCATACGCAACTTGTGCACGAGGATCAGGCGTCTGACGTTTCTTCGTCTGGTTTTCCTGACGCAAACCAATCCACTGCCGCATCGCAGGGTGGGTTATGGAGCGCTATTACGCAGGTTTTACGTTCTCCCTATTTGCAGTTGATCTGCCTGTTCATCTTCTTTGTCCAATTCTGCGGTACACAAATGTATTTTGAACAGGCGAAGATCGTGAAGAGTGCTTTGCCCAGAGAAGCGGAGCGGCTCGCGTTGTTTGCGAATATTGACCTGGCAACACAGGTTTTGACGCTGTTGGCACAATTGTTCCTGTCCAGTTTTCTTTTGCGCCGTTTTGGTGTTGCCGCAACATTGCTGATTCTGCCCTTCGTCTATCTTTGCAGTTTCTCCGCGTTGGCATTGAATGCAAGTTTGCAAGTCATGGTAGTGGCTGTAGTCATCGGTCGAGCTACAGGCTACGGAATAACCGTCCCTGCCCGTGAAGTGCTGTTTACCGTTGTCGACCGTGAAGACAAGTACAAATCAAAAAGCTTCATCGATACCGTTGTGTTGCGGGGAAGTGATGCTGCTGCTGCTTCGGCTTTTACCCGTATTGAAGTCATGGGTTTGCGGTGGCTGAATCTCTGTCTGTTGCCGGTTGTCGTTCTGTGGATTTTTGTGTCGTGGTATCTTGGACGGAAACAGGAATGCATGGCAGGCATTGATAGAAGTCAATCACGCGATTGAAAGCCTGGAAGAAAGAATTGGGAATTGACTGGAAGCGTCACAGGTGGCTTTTCAGGCATGAAAGATCAAACCATGTCATTTGAATGGTGCTTCCCAAATTGATCGAGAATCGGTTTGATGTTCATGTTGGGGCTGCGGTGACTTACCATCCGGACGTCCAGACCGCTGTTTTGGTGTAGATGCATTGCTCTGGCAAGAGCATCGGTGATCCATCGCGGTTGGTTCCCAAATGCTCCTCCTCCGATCATGGTTAGGAAAAGAATGTTGGAGCCATTTCGTGCTTTGTTGAGCACCGCGGTATGGAATGTTGCCTCATAGGTCGCTTCCAGCACAAGTCTTGCAAAAGCTTCCCACGCGGCTTCTGGCTCAGTGGAGTAGGCGACTGGCACAGCTGAGCAGTAGACCTGCGTCAAAAGATTCGGATTCGGCTTGGGATGGGCTTTTGCAGAGTCCACCTTGGGTCTGCTTGCTCCGAGTGTGACTTCTGTGTTCCACATGATGCCCACTCGCAATTTTGACCGAAGTTGATCGCGTGATTGATCATCGAGTGTCGAGAGATGTTGGGTAATCCGTTTCAAGCCGGAAGCAGATGCAAATACGTAGCCATTTTGCATTCTCCAGGTCTGCTGTGATTCATGATCGAACTCTGCTCCGATGTCAGCCAGACAGTCGATCTGTTGATCCCGGGTTTGTCCAATTTGGTCCTTCAGTGGCACCAGATAATTCCGTAAAACAGTTCCAGCGCCCGCCGCAATCGCACAGGCTGGTCCCTGGGTGGGATCAAACTCGTATATTCCGACCCCATCTTCAGGTACTGCCGAAGGTGAAGCCATTTCGAGCAGGTTGAATTGCGATGCGACCTGAAATAAGGCTCCGTTGTTTGCCTGGTCAGCATGCAGGCTCTGTACATCTCCAATCACCTCGCTAAGGCTTGTTTTGCCACAATCGTCCTGAGCCTGTTTTGCTGCAGCATTTCGTAGCTCACGCAGAGAAGGAATTTCAAGCGTTCCACACTCGTATGATTTACCGTTGATCAGGGAATGAAGTCGCGAGCCTTCCAGAGACAGATTCTGTCGGACTTGTGATGGTGATTCTTCCTCAAACCCAAAGAGATCTTCAAACCACATGTTGGTCTCACTTGCAAACGTGAAGGAAAGCCACTGTTTATATACTGATGGAACAGAAAATTATCTCGGGTGAAGCTCTAGAATTGCAGCGTGCTTTGTTGCGTTGGGTCGCTGCCTTCGAGGTACATGAGAGCCAGTAGCAGAAGTCCGGGGCCATCGGCCGAATCGCAACGGTTCTGATCGGGCTGGCTCCGAAACATTCCCATTTTTTTCGAGTAAAGCTGTTTCAGGGCTTCGTCTGCGATTTCAGTTGCGAGCTGATGGTATTTTGGATGATCCAGCACCCGGCTGGCACGTTCAAGGAAGTGAATTGCACGACCATAATCTTCAGCGTAGGCTCCCTGATTTCCGGTTTCTACAAATTCCGTTTTGATCAGGTTCGCCCATCTTTTTACCGCCCGCCTACTCAACTTGTCCCCTGCCTTTTCATACAGAGAGAGACATGCTTCTGCCATTCGGATTGGGGATTGGTGTGCTGGTCGCTGTGCATGGTCAAAGATACTGACTCGGATGGTCACAGGTTTTGAGTAACTGCCCGAGGAGGTAGGTGGGGCAGTATCTGTGGAGGGCTGCCCGGTTTTGCAGGCGATTCGGGGGTAGAACCGTTGCTCGCTCTCTGAGAAACCGAATTTCAACCATGCTTTCATTGCATGCTGTGCGATTTCTTCGAATTCAGCCACTCCGGTCAGTTGTGTTGCCTGCGTCAAAGCAGTGGCCCATGCACCGAGCAGCAGTGAAGAGGTGTGATTGCCCTTCACTGCGTGGTTGAAATGTGTTGGAACCAAGCCCGTTGCTTCCTCTCGATGTTCCATGCGGGCACGTGCGATTGCCAATGCCGTCGCGATGAAATGTTCGCTTTTTTCCGGTGTTTTTTGTGCAAGCCAGCATAGCGAAACAATCAGCTCTGCTTCACTGTCAATTGGCGGCGGCAATGTCGCAGAGCGAGAGGCAGATACATGTTCACCAGACTCTGTATGGAAATCTTTGCCTGATGTCTCCGTGATCATGGTATTGGTGAACTTTTCAAGATTACGTCTGGCCAGTGCGGGAGCGGCGGACCACACGGTTTCCCAGGCTGGTATATAAGGTTTGCAAGCTGGCAGCGTTGCAGTGGAATCGAACGCAGTGTCAAGCTTGACGTCGTAATAGAAGCGTGGGTCCAGTGGTACTGTGGCGGTTGAATCCTCGTGACAAGTCATGAAACTCTTGATATAGGCGATTGCCGAATCGCTGTAACACTTGCAGCCGGAGCGTTTTGACAGTTCGAATGCGGCGAGAATCGTGGGTTGATCCCAGTAGAGATTGGCACCAGCAGGTGATAACAGGATTCCGTCCCATCTCGGCGTTTTCGGCATCAGTGGGTCAGGCAGACCATTGGTGCGTATGTCAATCGCAGAAAGCCACATCGGAGTTGTCAGATTTCCAAGCTGGTCGTAGGAGTGTTCCGTGACGTAGTCCAAATGAGCCTCAATCGCTTCCATGTACTTTGAGGGCTCTTGGGGTTGTGGAATCGGAATCGGAGGCTGGGATGGTGGCCCGTTCTGAGCTTCAGACCAGCCTGCAGAGGACAGGAAAATCGAAGCGATTTGAAGGTTGAGAAGAATTCGCCAGTTCATTGCCGCGTATTGTTGTTTTGAGGTTTCTCAGCACAGCATCCATGAACTCTCAATGTAACGCTTTGAAGACCGGTGAAACATCGTTGGAATGGAAAACAGCTTTCGCCGGAAAACGGTCGCAATTTACCACCGACAGGCTCGCTGATCAGCGTGATGGAGCATCGCAGGCTGAGTTTCACGATTCCAGCTGCAAGTTGATCCACATTTGTTGTGAAAGTGATCTTGCGTGACAGGGGTAGAAAGTGCGATAGCCATCGGAAATGGTAGCTGCACCGACCAGACATTGCTGACTGGAACGGGTCGGGCTTGAACGACTTAAGGAGAATCGATTCATGATAAGGCCGGTAAGATACGTTGCGATCGCCATCGCTTCACTTTCGCTCGTAGTATTCACCAACCTGTCTGTGGTGAAAGCGGAGACGCCTGAAGAAGCGTCCGCGTTCAGTAAAGCAACGGCCGCGATGAATCCAATGAATTGGAAAATGCCTGAAGTGAAGATGCCGAAATGGAAAATGCCCAATTTCAGGAGCATCTTGCCCACGAAAAAGGAACAGGAACAGATCAATGAAAAGAAGGATGGTCTGTTTGATCAGGTTGGGAAAACAGCATCCAATAGTTGGTCAAAAACAAAAACAGCATTGAGTCCCAGTAATCTGAATCCGGCAAGATTTTTCACGACTTCATCGAAGTCGGCAGTCGAGACAGTACCGGCCAAGGAAAAAGAACCCGGCTTCTGGAGTCGGCTCTTGAGCCCATGGCCAGAGGAAGAACCACAGCAGACGACCGTGACTGACTTTCTACGCCAACCACGCGTGGGGCCCTAGCCCATAGCTGGAAATGTTCAGTTGATACAAGCTCTGCCGATTGAATTCAAAACGGCTGCTGAACGAATCTATCTGCAGACAACCGCGGTGAACGCTGAAAAGCTGGCTCCACCGCGGATTTGCTTTTTGGCTGCGAACTTGAGCGGGGTTAGAGCACCCGTCCGCTGGTTGCGGTAACTACGCAGGCAGTTTCCAGCCCTTCCGGTATGGGCGACGAATTTGTTTCTGCAAGTCCGGGTGTCCTTTGATTTGCATCGAGTCGGCGTCCCACTTGAGTCGGACTCCCGGGGTGCGCTGTGCGATTACGCCCAGAAGGATCGTTTCAGTCATGGGGCCTGCAAGTGAAAAATTGGATTCGCTTTGCCCAATTCTTCCTTCAATCGCGTCAAACCACTCCATGTAGTTGTCTTGTTCTCTGGCTCGAGGCAGGGAGATTTCCGGCCATTCGAAACCGTCAACTTGACTGGACGTTTTCAGGACCCAGTTGTTTCGTGAGCGGTTAAAGAAGAGCTTTCCTTCCTCACCCACAATCACGCTTCCGAATTTTGAAAAATCCATGCCCTCAAGAACTTCCTCGCTGGGATGGTTGTATTCATTGCCGTTCTTTGCCAATTGCCAGTTGTCGCGGTCGAATGTGGCGTCAACGTAGCCATCGTACCAGAAGAACTTGAATCCATTTTTTGCCGAATGCTGGCTTGGCGAGAATTCCCACGTGATGATGGAGTTGATCGGTGGGGAGAATTCTGTGGCACCGTTTTGCTGAGCAGTTACGGCAGACGGTGCCAGTGCTGGACCATTGTCAGGCTGCATCGCCCAGTAGCCAAGGTCCATGATGTGGCAGGCCATGTCGCCAAGGGCGCCAGTTCCGTAGTTCCACCAACCTCTCCATGCAAAGGGTGCGATACGGGGACTGTAGTCGACCCAGGGGGCGGGCCCGATCCACTGATCCCAGTCAATGCCGTTGGGCACTGCTTCTGCGGGTGGCGGTGATGCGAAACCTTGAGGCCAGATGGGGCGGTTGGTCCACGCATGGATTTCCTTGACCTTGCCGATGATGCCAGCGCGAATCAGTTCAACGCAACGTCGCATGTGATCGTTTGCATGGGCCTGATTCCCCATCTGTGTCTTCACACCTGTTTCTTTAGCCAAACGCGTAAGCTCGCGTGCTTCCCATGTTCCATGAGTCAGCGGTTTTTGGCAGTAGACATGTTTTCCCGCTTGCATCGCCAATGCTGAGGCGTGGAAATGGTGGTGGTCGGGCGTTGATACTGTGACTGCATCGACCCGATCACCCAGGTCAGCGAGCATCTCCCGATAGTCAGTGTAGAATTTCGCGTCTGGGAACTGTTGCCGAGTCTGGCCCATTTTGCGGAGTCGACCCTCGAGCTTTTGCAGCCTCGTCGTGTCAATCACATCAACCAGGGCGATCACTTCAAAACCCGCTTTACTCGCACCATTGATGTCCGCTGTGCCTTTTCCGCCAGCGCCGATACCAGCCACCGTCGGCTTGCCAAGCTTGTTATCCGATAAGGCCGGGAAAAAATGAAAGCCCGCTAGTGCACCCATTGCAGTACTGGCGGTTTTGTTGAAATCCCGGCGTGATACAGCTTTCGGGGGACGTTCTGAATTCATGAAGTTACTTCAAGGTTGGATGGGGCTTCGGGAGACATGACAACTTTCAGATCACCTGCGCGGCAACAGCCGGAATTGTAACCATTTACAATGCTCTCTGGGGCAACAGTGCAACTGGGCAGCAGTAAAAATGAAATCAGTTGGGATGGTTTTGGCAGCTGTCCTGACGGATCCATGCGATGAACCGTGCGATGAACGATTGCATGTCAAAACCAGAGTGGTGATGCCACTGTAGCCCGATTGAGTAGCGTTCTGTTTCAGATTTGTTTTTTTTTGGGAAAATTGCCAGTTCCGTGTCATGTTTTGATCCAGAAAAGTACTCTTACTATTCGGATCGACCATCACACAACGTAGGTGCTTTGTTCGTGCCTGAGGATTCCTGAATCAAACATTCGTTTCTGGAAACCCGGCAGGAAGATTTTCACAAATGAAAAAAGCAAGAAGCTTTTGATGTTTGATGTGTGGAGACACCCGTTCGCTTTCACATGTGTTCGACTGCAAGAGCCCGGTCTTGCTGGGGGTGGTAGAAACGCTGATCAATCTTTCTGAGTTATCTCCTCTCTTTTTGTTTGCGTGCAATGTGTTGGCAATTATTGTTTAATCGATTTCGAAATCCATTGTGTTTTCAAAAACGCGGGATAAATCGTGAATACCAACGACCATGGAACAGGCGGGCCAAACGCGACTGATCACTCACTCGCGTTAAGAGTGAAGGATGGAGATCAGGAAGCTGCTCACGATCTCTACGAGCGTTATGTGCAGCGGGTATTTGGTCTGGTTGATTCGAAGCTCGGAGCCAAGCTTCGTGCAACAACAGACGCCGAGGATATTGTCCAGTCTGTGTTCCGAAGCATGTTCCGTGGCATGCAGGCTGGCAGTTATGGCGTTGAGCCCGGTTCGACTCTTTGGAATCTGCTGGCAGTCATCTCGCTGACAAAGTTGCGGCGAAGAGCCCATCATCAAACGGCGCAACGACGAGATGTAGATCGACTCGTTTCTTTGCAGACAATCGCTGATGGTGAAGCAGCAGATGCATCCATGGATGTTTTTTTGAACGCCTGTGTTCAGGAGACAATGCAGAAACTGCGTCCAGCGGATCGTCAAATACTGCTCCTGCGGATGCAAGGGTTTACTCTCAG
>JAAXJB010000084.1:88767-131980 GCA_012270065.1 Rubripirellula sp.
TGCGTCCAGCGGATCGTCAAATACTGCTCCTGCGGATGCAAGGGTTTACTCTCAGTGAAATCAGTGAGCAAACTCCGTTTAGTTGCCGCACAGTTGCGCGTCGACTGCGCACCATGCGAAAGCACCTTGCAGGCCTTTTGTTTGAAAATGAGTAGTTTTGACCGGTCAGCGTTCTGGCCTCGACATGATCCGGCGTTTTTAATCCGACATTTTGATGTTTTCCAAGTGCTTCAGAATCTGGAGTCAGCGTCTCTTCTGACTCTGGTCAGGGCCGGCGTCAATGGATTTGTCAATGATGGCTTCCGTCCCAGTGGCGTGGCCCTGTGAGTCGTATGGTGGCCGGGTTGCGGGTTCCATATCACCGCTATGAAAAACTCCCAGACGGATTTCTGGTTCGTCATTGACGGCTGCACAGTGTTTTTCTGAATTTGGAACTGATGGTAAACAGATGTCAAATGGGGTATCTTCTGTGCGGCCGACTAGACTTTCGGGCCTTTATCATCACTTCGTTTCACATATGAAATTTGAGAGTTTGCTTATGTATCTAAGACTAGCTGCCGTTGTACCAGCGGTTCTCATCATGCTTTGCATGGTCGCTTTACCGACAATCGCTGCGGATGATGACTCGGCAAAGTACAGTACGAAGGACATCATGAAGAAAGCATTCAAAGGCCCCTTGCTGAAGAAGGTAGCGGGCGGGGGTGCGTCTGATGCCGAGAAAAAACAATTGCACTCGATGTTGGTCGCTCTCAGCAAGAACAAACCCAAGAAGGGTGACGCTGAAAGTTGGACCAAATTGACGGGTGCCTTGGTGAAGGCCAGTGAAGCAGCAGTGAAAGGCGACTCAAACGCGGGTCAGGCTTTGAAAAAAGCTGCGAACTGCAAGGCCTGTCACAACAATCACAAGTAGTGACTCGCTTTGGCAGATGTTTCTGACAATGGTCGCGTCGAACGGTTGATTGTTGAGATCATCGTGCGACGCGACTAGCGGATCAAATTGGCCATGCACACCCGTGCGGTTTGTCGCTTGTGTTCGGGTAAAGACCCGAAGTGCCTCGCATGCAGAGAAGTAGCACTGTCCGACATCTTCTGGAATATGCTAATGAGCGATCAGAGCAAGGTTGAAGCGAGAAAAACTGATGACGTATGTCATCGCGGGGCAGAGGGCAGCCGTGTCTGTCCGGTATGTCTTGGGCAGACACTGATTGAGATTCGCGGGAAGCTGCAGTGTGAGAGATGTCACACGATCTGTGAGACCTGCTGCGAGGGTGGCCGCGGTTAAGTGGATGCGGGATCGTGCAGGACATGATCGCAGTCGCACCGCCTTTTGGCATTTACAGTCTGAGCTGCAGCAACCGCGTTGGTAAAGCCGATCAGGCCTGAAGGTACTCGGTCAGGTTGCGTTTCGGGAGTGGGAGACGCAGGATTGGCGCAAATTCTGTGGTGTCGCTGTCCACTTTTTCGAAAGACTCTGTCAGTGCAGTTTTCGGATTGCCGGTGAGCCTTTCATAGCCAGCGATGAACATCTCGTATTCATCCCAACCATCATCGCTGCACGAGGGAAGAAGTGAAGCGAGTGCCACACATGCAGGACCACTTTTTTCAGGGCCAGACTCAAGTAATTCATCGAGTTTTGTATGCTGTGCAATGAGTGCAACGAATTCTTCGGGGAGGTTCCATTGCTGAGCCAGCATCGCTGATGCGTCCGCGTGATCCCAACCGAATATCTCCTTTTCCAGACCACTCAGACGCCGGCCTTCTTCAGCACGTCGAGTGACGAGCACCTCGTATTGCTCGGGTAGTTCTTTGAGAAGAAGAGGGATTGCCATGTCCTGCAACAAGGCTCCGGCAAACAGATCCTCGGCGTTCTTGAGTTGCATGTTCCGACCAAGTTCACGCGCAAATAAAGCACGACGGAGAGAATCTTGCCAAAGGGCTTTCAGATCGAAAGGACCGAACTTGGGATTTGGCATCACGCTGAATACAGCGTTCCAAAGTGCGAAGTTGGTGACAGCACGCGTTCCGACAAGTGTGAGCCCCTGCTGAACGCTCATGATTTCTCTGCTGAAACCAAAGTAGGAACTGTTGACGAATTTCAGCACCTGACCCATCAGCCCAGGATCCGCCTCGATTGGTTTTGTGAATTCGGCAGGTCCTGAATCAGGATTCTGGGAGAGTTGCAGCAAGGTGATGGCGCTGTGAGGCAGCGCTGGGAGCACCTCTGCGTGAAAAACATCTGCCAGATGGGTTGCGGTTGTTGTCATGTGTCCACCTGCAGGAAGTGTCATGTCATCCGTGCGATTATCTACTGTTCCGCGGCCGCATGGTCATAGCGAACCGTTGTCTGAACCTTAGCTTGTGAGAGTCGCCGATTTCGTGCTTTTCTGAACTTAAATGAACCACTCTTGAAACCCCGGTCCGGTTTTGAGGATTGCCGTGACCAAGGTGTTGTCTTGAGGCATCATGAATCCCTGGTGCGTGATGCAAAAATGCAACGTCTGTGAGTCCGCAGGGATCTGCGATTTTTTTTAAGTGCATGTCAGCTAGTTACTTGCGTCGCAGCCTTCGGTTTTATTGCCGAGTTGGACCGAGACGTGCATACCAGCCCCTTCATGAAGTTTTTTTACCTGTGTCCCGATGATCGTGACTGGCTTAAACGCTGGCTGATGAAGCACGGAATCCTGTTGCTTCTGATTCTCTGTTTTTGGGTCATCCTGCACGCCTGGCCGAAAGTTGAATTGCCGAACGCTGGGGCTGGTGATTCCAGCAACACAGCCATGTCAGGTACCGTGGTTTCCTCGAGAACAACGATGCCCCCGAGTGCGATCCGCAAACAGCAGGATCAAGCCAGGGTGTGGATTCCGGATGGACAACAGTCAGTTCAATTGGTGACGCTGCCTCTGGGCACGGTTCATGCATCAGAGTTCCAGAGTGCAGGGCCAAGCTTGGGTGGGGAGCCGTTCCGCGTCGCAGGTGCAGTGGTTGCCGTGCAGCCAAGAGGTTGGCGACGAACCCGAGACGGTTGGGAAAACTCGACAACATGGGGTACGTCATTGGCGTCTCTGGGGGACATCGTCCGCCAGCAGCAGGAACGTGAACCCGGATGGGTGAAGGCTCTGCTTGCTGGTGTGCGCAGCATCCCACCGTGGGCATATGCCATGTTTCAAATTCTGGCCATCACTTGCATTCTGCTTTTTGAGCGACGGGCAACGTATCACCCAGGCAGCGAGTGATCACAGACAATCCCCGATGAAACCATCTCGCTCGCCAGACGTTCAGCGGCGTGCTGTTTTGGGAATTCCATCCACCAGTTTCTCACTGAATCGAGCTCGATATTCCATGAGGCTGTTCGCACCCTGAAAGCCAACAATCGTCTCATCCCAGTCAAGTTGTTTACTGAGCATATAACCATTGTCGACGTCAAAGCGTATCTCACCATTGCTCATTTGTTGAACGACTTGAGCACGAACTGATTCTTCATTCAGTGGTGTCAATGGTTGGCTTCGAACCGACAGTGTTGCCACCCCAGTCTTGACTTTTTTCAGTGTGTAAAGCTCGCGTATCTTGATGATCTTGATTTCACCGTTGTCAGTTCTCGCTTTTACATCCCGTGGGATCGACCATGATTCACCCACCGCGATCGGCTGTTCCGGAAAAGCGACTGCCAGCGTTCCCATGCCCAAAGAAGCCTTGCTGCCGATATTGTTTTCCCGACCGGTTTCTTCACCACGAGCTGAGATCGTGATGGTCGAAATCGTTGATCCGATCTGGTCCGAAACTCGCTTGAAGAGTGCTGGAGGTTTTTCACCACTGCTGCTATCCCAGCGAATCTCTTCAGAATCGCCTTGCTGCTGGGTCATCTCAACGGCATCGACAACATGATCAAATGTCATTCCTTCTTCATTCGTTGATTTGATGGCCCAGTGTCGCTGGCTGATGGTGTGGACCTGGGAAATTTCTTCCGCACCACGTATTCGGGTTTTGGTTTTGGCGACATGCGTGACTTCGTAATGCAGGTCCTCACCAGCATTGAGGTCGTAACGCAGCAGGTACTTGGAGACTTCGTCCCCACTTTTTGTACCGTTCGCTTCAGGAGCCTGTCCAAATGCAGACGTGCATAGGATGCTTAAGATAGCTGCATGGAAAATCAGACGGTTCACGATTGCGGTCTCCCTACGCGCCAAACGAGATATGTTTCACGGCTAGAAAACTTGGCAGATCGTTCCTCTGAAAGCAAGAGAGAATGTCGCTTCGTGTTTTTCGCAAGACGTTTACTGTGGTGATCGTTTGACCGAAACCGACCCACCCCAGCCCAGTTTATCGCGTAGAGCACGATAGTCGTCATGTCCGCTTACTGCTAGCATTTGGAAGGTTTGCTGTGCGCGTTCAATTCGAACACGGTCACCCGCCAGGAGACGGCTCAGGATTCGTCCATCGACCACAATGCTTGTGGATTCGTTGGGTTCAGAAACGGTGAGCTCGAGCGTGGTATCTGCTGAATCGACGAGTGGACGGTACGTCAACGTGTGTGGACTGATCGGAGAAATCACAATGGCTTGAAGCTGTCGCCTCAGAATAGGACCGCCGGCCGAAAGATTATGTGCTGTGGATCCAATCGGCGTGGCAACGATCAAACCGTCACAGCGATAACGCGTAGCCAGAGCACCGTCTGCGTAAAGATCAATGTCGAGTATGCGGTACGGCGGGCCACCCAGCACTGCGACTTCATTCAGTGCGAGTTGTTGGGCGATCACACGTCCGTCTCGAATCAGAGAGGTTTGGAGCATGAGGTGGTCGATTACCTCGAATTTTCCTTTCGACACCTCTGGCCAGACGTTGAGAAAATCGTCGGGCGACAAGGCGGCAAGGAAACCCAGTCGACCACAGTTGATGCCAAGGACCGCCGACTGCTGAGCTCCCATCTGACGGGCAGTTTGCAGGATCGAGCCATCGCCACCCAGGACGATGACCAGGTCAGGTTTCCCCTGGGAAAAGTTGTAGCTGAAGCTGAGGTCTTCGGCCACGATTTCAGCATGTTCCGCGATTGCTGGTCGTAGTCTTTCCAATTCGGCACGTACAGTTTCACGACCTGGGACACCCACAATCACCACCTTGGGCTTTTGTGTTTCACTGCGGCTGAGGGGGGGCGTCGTGTCAGAGGACATGAGTTCAAGCTTCCAGTCTGCACCGGTGTTGTTTTTACAAGCCAAAGATTGCCTGTTGCCACAGCATACTGCAATCCCACTGCATCCGTGATGCAAACAGCCGTAATGAGCCTGAAGAATCAGGCGCGTTCAGGTGGTTGCGGATGGAAAATCAGGCTTAAGGCGGAATGCTTGAGCGATTTGCTTTCTGTCCCCGTGGATCAGGCCGTTACCTGAGAATCAGGTGGTTGATCGCAGTCCTGAGTCCATCATGTTGCGGCACTCCTGAACAATTTTTGGAACACTCAGTCCGTGTTGATCGAACAGGTCACCACGATCTCCATGCTCGATGAATTCATCTGGCAAGGCAAGAATGCGAATGAATCGGGTGTCGAGTTGTTGGGATACGGCTTGTTCGAGTAGAGCTGAGCCGAATCCACCCATTTTGGCTCCCTCTTCAAGGGTCACGACGAATTTGCCACCGGTCAAGGCTTGGCGAACCATTTCCGTGTCCATGGGTTTTACAAACCTCGCGTTGACAACCGACAAGTCGAGTTCGTCTTTGAGGATTTCGGCTGCTGCCAAAGCCTGTTCCAGTACTGCACCAAAGGCGATGATTGTTCCATCACTTCCCTCCCGGATGGTCTCGCTTTTTCCTATTTCGACTGGCGCGGCCTGATGTTCAAGTTGCAAAGCTGACGCTTTCGGGTAGCGGATGCTGCAGGGTTGATCATGGGCCAGTGCCGCACTGAGCATTGGTTCAACTTCAGCCGCATAACCAGGTGCCATGCATACCATGTTGGGGAACAACCGCATGTATCCAACGTCAAAAAGCCCGTGGTGAGTTGGGCCGTCGGGGCCGGTCAATCCTGCCCGGTCGAGCATGAATACCACTGGTAGATTCTGTAATGCTACTTCCTGGAAAATCTGGTCGTAGCTGCGTTGCAGAAACGTGCTGTAAATATCAACGATGGGGCGAAGACCGGTTTTGCATTGTCCCGCCGCGAAGGCAACTGCGTGTGATTCGCAGATGCCGACATCAAAGAAACGGTCGGGAAATTCTTCGCGAAGAGGTTCCAGTTTATTGCCCTGGCACATCGCTGCGGTGATCACGGTAACACGTGAGTCCGAAGCCATTTGATGTCGGATGGCTTCACGGGCATGCAGCGTGTAAGGGGGCAGGCCTTCACTCTTCTGGGTTATCGCCTTTCCGCCATCGTTTTTGAAAATGGGCGGAGTGTGAAAAAATACGGGATCCTCGGCCGCTGGTTTATACCCATGTCCTTTTTCCGTGACGACGTGCAGGAGGACAGGGCCTTTGATCTCTTTTGCCATCCCCAGATATTTTCTGGTCAAGGTCGTGTCATGACCGTCAATCGGACCGAGATAGCGGATGTTCAATTCTTCGAACAACATGCCACCCAGTAGCCCAGCTTTCACGCCTTCTTTCATCTGGGCAAGAAAACGTTCGGTTGGGTCACCGAACATGGGAACGTGATCAAGAAGACGGACCACCTCACTCTTCAAGCCGGTATAGAACGGGTTGGATCTCAGACGGTCCAGATAGCTTGCCACTGCCCCAACTCGGGGACAGATCGACATCTTGTTGTCATTGAGCACGATGGTGAGGTCGTCGCCCAGTTCACCCGCGTTGTTGAGAGCTTCAAAAACGATTCCACTGGGAAAGGCTCCATCGCCGATGACCGCAACGGTGTGACGTTCGCTCTGGCCGCCAAGAACATCTCCACTCCGCAATCCGACAGCGGTACTGACACTGCAGCCAGCGTGCCCAGTCATGAACAGATCGTAAACACTTTCGCTGGGGTTGGGGTAACCCATCAGACCGCCGCTGGTACGTATTCCAGCGAATTGTCCGTAACGTCCCGTGACCAGCTTATGCGGATAGACCTGATGTCCGGTATCCCAGATTAGTCGATCGGTGCGGAAATCAAATTCACTGTGGAGCGCAAGACACAGTTCTACCACGCCCAGATTGGAGGCGAAGTGAGCTGTTCGCGTTGCTAGAAGATTGCAAAGCACATCGCGGATCTCAGCTGCGACCTGCTCCAGTTGTTGCGGGGTAAAGTCCCGCAAAGGAGTGGCGTCTTCGAGTCCTGCCAAGAGCGGATGCTCTCCCAAGGGATGGTGATCACCATCGCTGAGTTCATTATTCAATATGCTCGCTCCAGTACAAAATCGGCCAGTAGCCTCAGGCGTCGACCCGAACTCCCGAATTTATCGGCCTCACAGCGTGCGGACGCAATTAATTCCTGGGCCTTTTGGCGGGCGCCGCCCAAGCCCAGCAAGCCGGGGTAGGTCAATTTTCCCCGGTCAGCATCTTTTCCAGTCCGTTTCCCCAGTGTGCTTGCCTCCGCAGTGTAATCAAGCAGGTCGTCAACGACTTGAAAAGCCAAGCCGATGGAGGAGGCATAATTGGCGAGGGTGTCTCTTTGAGGCTTACTCGCGTCAACCATGATGGCTCCCAAATCGAGCGAGACAGAGAACAAGGCCCCGGTTTTCCGCCGGTGAATCGATTCCAGATGTGCTAGCCGAGGGTCATTGAGAATTTCAGTCCAGTCAAGTGTTTCGTCATGGCAACCCGCAACCGGCTGGACAGCTTGCCGAGTGGGGTCCAGCCGTTTTTCGGCAGAAAGATCGTCTGCTTGCCCCCCAACCAATCGCGCAGGACCGGCGGCGCGGGAGAGAGCGTGGATGGCCGCGATTGCTTTCTCGGGAGATTGGATTTCTTTACTGAGATGGTAAAAAGACTGGGTCAGTAAGCCGTCTCCGGCCAGAATTGCCGTGGCCTCATCAAATTTGACATGGACCGTGGGCCGACCTCTGCGCAGGTCATCGTCGTCCATCGCTGGCAGGTCGTCGTGAATCAGTGAATAGGCGTGGATCATTTCAACTGCGACTGCTGCTGGAATGGCGTGTTCCATTGATCCACCACAGCACTCGGCCGCCATCAGTACCAGTGCTGGACGGAGCCGTTTCCCAGGGGCAAGGAGGGCATAGGTCATCGCCTCCCCGAGATTGGCTGGGCATCCGCTCCCAAAGTCGCATGCCTGCTTGAGAGCTTCTTCAATTCTTGGGCGAAGATCATCAAAGCCACAGTCGACCGATGCTTTTTTGGGTGGGGAAGACATCTGGCGGGCTTCGATCAGGGCGTTGGCTGAAAAATGATCAGACTGGGAATCAATCAGACCGGTGAGGCAAAGCGGAATTCCACGTCTCTTACACCCAGAGTCTAGAAAAGCCCGGGCGAATCGTCCACGCTATTGCCGGCATCAGGCGATTCAGGTGTGGAGCCCGTTTCATCCGTGCCGCTCTTTTTTGAGGCTTTGGCGGCTTTTTTCACCGAAACGGGCTGTGGCGTCGTGACCGGATTGCCGTCGGCATCAAATCCCGAAAGCTGACTGATCTTCTGTTCAGCAGCATCAAGCAGAGATTGGCACTCCTTTAATTCATGGATTCCCTGCTCGTACTTCTGCAGGGAGGCAGTCAGCCCCAGTTCGCCGCTTTCCAGCTGGCTCACAATTCCTTCCACTTTGCCCAGTGATTCCTCGAAATCGAATGTCACTTCTGCCGTTTCGCCACCTTTTTGAAGCTTTTTGGGTTTCTTTTTCGCCATGTTTCTGTTTTGACTCGACTTGTATTTCGACCTACTCATTAGTTGACGGAAGAACATCACCTGATCTGCGCGTCGCAGGGGTTCCGCTGGATAACGATTGGATCGGTCCGAATGATTGTGCGTCCGGCTTAGTGTGACATCTCTCCGTCAATTGTTCCATATTTGTAGCTCATACGGGTGGTTCCGGTTCAGCGATTACTGGCACTGCAGCGGCAAGTCGGAGCAGCTACGGGCGAATTGGGGTTGTCAATGTCCAAGTAGCAAGGTGAGGGGCGGCTGGTCATCAGATCATTGCAGACGACAGAAGAAACCAGCATTTCAAGAATCAGGCGAAACCCGAATCAGGCAGAACCATTGAACAACCGCAGTCAAATCCATGACGATGATGCAATCAACGACCAATCGGTCATTGAGGCAATTCGTGCCAATACGGATCTGCTGCATGCTTTGATGTCGGAAATGACCGACGTCCGAACTCTTGTTGCAACTGACGATCGTGGTTCTTCAAGTGACACTCAACCGCAGGAAGACGGGCAAGAGAGCGAAGCCGAGCAGCAAATTGAAAATTTGCAGAATGAGTGCCAGCGTTTGCAGGAGCTCATACGGCAACTATCAACGGAGAAATCCGAGCTTCGTTCGCAAAATGATGAGCTTGCCGCAAGAATCGCTGCCTCGAAAGTGCATGACACTGCCTCGGCGGATGCAGCTGAGGCCGGTGAAGTCTTCTCGTGGGAGGAGCGAAAAAGACTCATTTTGATGCAGATGGAAGAGGATTCCTTTGATGCTGATCACTTCGCTGCTTCACTCAGCATTGAAATCGAGTCGGGTAGAGAAACCCCCGCGACCTTCATCGAGCGGTTGAGGCTGGAAATTGAGACCCGGGATCAGGAAATTGCAGAACTCAGAAATCTCCTTGCTCAGCAAGCAGAGGCTCGGTCTGATGGCATCGCGATTGGGGCGTCGGCGATCGCTGATATGTTGGATAGTGACGAGTTGATCGCTCAGGAACGTGCCAAATTGCAACAACTGCAGGCCGATTGGGAAGAAAAGTTCCGGGAAGGCGAGATCGAGGCATCGTTGGAGCGAGCCAAGCTTTCCAGAGAAAGACAGGAAGTGATGGCAAAGAAGCAAGAACTGGAGTTGCAGCTGGAGCAGTTGCAACGTGAATATCGCCAGGAAAGTGCTTCCGGCTCCAGTACCCCACGCCGCTGGTTGGCAAAATTGGGCTTGGCCGAAGACGATTCGTGAGGGCGGCTGCTGTTTGCCCCCAAGACGCGCTTGTTTCGTTAGAATGCCAACTTGGCGTTTACTGAAACTTCCCCGTCTTTTGAGTGAGATCTTCGATGTCGAAAAACAGCCGACGTGACTTTCTGGCTACCACCGCAGCAGCTGGCGGATCACTGTTACTGACCGGAACCCGGGCATCAGGCCAAGTTGATGGCGCTAGCAACCGCGTCAGAATCGCAGTGGCAGGCTTGAATGGTCGCGGTCAAAGTCATCTAAGCGGCTGGTTGAGCCAAAAAAACGTTGAGATTGCCTATGCAATCGACCCAGACGCGAACGTACTCGCCAAGCGTATGCAGAGTTTGGAAAAAAGAACGGAGGGGAAATTTCAAACCAAGGCTATCAGTGATGTTCGTGAAGCTTTGGATGACAAGTCCGTTGACGCGATCTCAATTGCGACCCCGAATCATTGGCATTCGTTGATGACGATTTGGGGTGCGCAGGCAGGCAAGCATGTCTATGTCGAAAAACCCATGAGCCATGATGTTCGTGAGGGACGCATTGCGGTCGAAGCTCAGAAAAAATACGGAGTCGTCATCCAGCACGGAACGCAAAGACGCAGTGATGCCGGGATTGCGGGGTTACATGAGGCATTGCAAAACGGCGATCTTCCTCGCCTCAAGATTTCGTATGGATATTGCTGCAAGCCGCGCGGTGGCATTGGCCATGAGCCAGTGGGGCCGCCACCAGCAAATCTTGATTGGGACCTCTGGAAGGGCCCAGCTGTTATCAGCGATTATCACGCCAATTATCACCCATACGACTGGCACTGGTTCTGGAAAACGGGCAATGGCGACCTGAACAATCAGGGAACGCACCAGCTGGATGTTGCTCGATGGGCATTGGACAAGGACCAGACCCATCCAGTGCGGGTCATGGCTTTGGGAGGACGTTTTCAGTGGAATGATCAGGGAGAAACGCCTAACACCATGTTTGGCATCGCCGAGTATCCCAACGGACAAATGGTGCTTTTCAACGTACGAAATGTGAATTATCCCAAGTACCAGCGGCAGGTATTCAACGAGTACTACCTTGAGGATGGCAGTAAAATCACCGGCGAGGGTAGTTACAAAATCCTCAGGCCAGGTGCCTCAAAGCCTGAACCGCTCAAATTGCCTCGAGGAAAAGTCACACCGGGTGGAAATTGGGGAGCTTTCATCGCTGCGGTTCGTGCTGGCGACCCCTCCATGGCCAATGGTAATGTTTCCGATGCCCACTACGGTTGCGTCATGGGCCACTTGATGAACAACTCCTATCGCTTGGGAGAAAAGGTCCCGTTCAATGCGAAGGCGGGGAAATTCGGAGACAATTCCGATGCCATGGAGCATTTCATGAAGCTGCACGAGGTAATGCGTGACGGAGTGGGGATTCCTGAGGACAAGGCCGAGTACACCGTGGGGCCGTGGCTCACATTCGACCCCAAAACAGAACTTCATACTGGTGAACACGCCGAAGCGGCAAACGTGTTGCTGAAAGATCCGAATAACAAGGGATTCGAGGTTCCTCAGATCGATAAAGTCTGATCAGGCAGCGGGTTGGAACGGCTCATGCTTTTTTGCTCGGAGCGGTTTTGACGCGTCGAAATCGTTGTTCGGATCGAAATCGTTGTCCGGGGGGTGAAGAAAACCGCCGAATCCGATATCCTTTCCTCACGCACCGATTCAGCAGCCTAGCACTGAAACCGGTGCGCGTCGTTACTGCGGTAAAGTCGTGAAAAACCGATGCTACGCCGCACCTGCGTGCATGAACCGTGCGAGTCATTGGCAGGTGGAGGACGGGCATGAGTGTGGATCCGTGAAAAACACTCGCTGACCCATGAGGCTTGTTTCTCTTGTGGCAAAAGTGGGTGTTCTCACTGCCAGTTTCATGAGCCAGTGGGAGACGCTGGACAAGTCTCGCGATGCTCACCGGAACCGTAACCCGTTCTTTCACCGTCCCCCAAATTCTATTTCAACGAAATGCCGATGCTTCTGAATCAGAATGGATGGCAAATCCTGGCGCAGAGTGGCGTCGATATGGCTGATGGAGCGGTTGCCAGTACGGCTTCTGCCGGAGCCGATGCGGTCGGCACATCAGTTTCCGAGGGCTTGAGTCTCAACGATGGTGCAGTGGTAGCGATAGTGGGCTTGATGATCGTGTTCACAGCACTGATTCTGATCACCCTTTTTATCTCAGCCCTGCCGAAAATTCTGGAGAAGATTTCACGGGTTTGGCCTGAGGTGGATGAACCGGTTGGACATCCAACCCATTCTGACAGCCTTTTGGCTGATGACGGAGCTGTTTTGGCCGCCATCGGATTTGTGTTGCACACGGAATTCCAGCGTCAGCTGGAGTCGCAGGATTCGTCAAGGCAGAGCAGCTGAACTGGAATTGCGGGAGACTTGGTCACAATAGGCCACAACTGAGCTGATGGAAATCCTCACTGACTTTTTCGAAACAACCGGTTTTTTAACGTTGGAGCCCGGCAACGTGATCATGATCCTGATTGGGATCGTGTTCATCTTTCTTGCGATCACCAAGGATTACGAGCCGTTGCTGCTGGTGCCCATTGGCATGGGAGCAATTGTGGGAAACATTCCTGCAGCGGCTGGTATGAGCATGGGCGTTTATGATTCCGGGAGCGTTCTTTACTACCTCTACTTTGGAGTCGACCAAGGTGTCTATCCACCACTGATATTCCTCGGTATCGGTGCAATGACGGACTTTTCTACGATGCTTTCCAATCCCAAACTGGTATTGCTCGGAGCGGCGGCTCAGATTGGGGTATTCCTGACCTTCCTCGGCGCTCTTTGGCTTGGTTTTAGTCCCCAGCAGGCAGGCGCGATTGGAATCATTGGTGGAGCTGACGGGCCGACGGCAATCTTTCTGGCTTCAAAACTTGCGCCAGAACTGCTAGGGGCAATCGCGATCGCAGCTTATTCCTACATGGCGTTGGTGCCCGTTATCCAGCCTCCCATCATGAAGCTTCTGACCCGGCGTGAGGAGAGGCTGATTCGAATGAAGCCGCCAAGGAAGGTGTCCAAACGCGAGAAAATGATTTTCCCGGTGGCTGCCTTCCTGATTTCAGCGATGATCGCGCCCGGTGCCGTTGTCCTGTTGGGCATGCTTTTTTTCGGTAACCTGTTGAAGGAAAGTCTGGTAACAGAGCGGCTGGCGCAGACGGCGCGAACGGCGATGATTGATGTTGTGACAATCCTGTTGGGATTTGCCGTGGGGGCCAGCACTCAGGCAGACAGATTCCTGACGCAGGATTCGCTCCGGATCTTCGGGCTCGGAGCGTTGTCATTTGCGATCGCCACGGCAGGCGGTGTCATGTTTGCGAAATTCATGAATTTGTTTCTCAAAGAAAAGATCAACCCATTGGTGGGTGCGGCAGGTGTTTCGGCGGTGCCGGATTCCGCACGCGTCGTCCAGATGGTGGGTCAGCAGGAGGATCCCCATAATTTCCTTCTCATGCATGCGATGGCACCAAATGTGGCCGGTGTTGTCGGTTCAGCAATTGCTGCCGGCGTGCTGTGGTCGGTTTTGACCTGATACCTGTTAACAGTCCTAGCGTTTTTCATTCCAGACAACTTCGGAAGATTTTGAACCGTGGCGAAAAAGAAAGTCCAGTTCATGTGCACGGCGTTCAGAGATGGATTTCAATCCGTTTTTGGAGCTCGTGTCTTTACACCTGATTTCCTCCCTGCTGTTGCAGCTGCCCGTGATGCGGGAATCACTTGGTTTGAGGCGGGAGGTGGCGCCAGATTTCAATCGTTGTATTTTTATTGCAACGAAGACGCCTTCGACATGATGGATTCCTTCCGCGAAACTGCTGGGCCCGAGGCCAATCTGCAGACGTTGGCTCGCGGTGTCAATGTTGTCGGCCTCGATTCACAGTCCAGTGATATCGTCAAGCTGCATGCAGAGCTTTTCAAAAAGCATGGAATGACGACCATCCGGAATTTCGATGCTCTCAATGATGTAAATAACCTCATCTACAGCGGGCAGTGTATCGTCGAAGCTGGCCTGAAACATCAGGTGTGTGTCACTTTGATGGAGCTTCCGCCAGGGTGCTCCGGTGCCCATGATGCTGATTTCTATGCTTCCACTTTGCAGAGTATTCTCGATGCAGACATCCCCTTTGATGCTGTCTGTTTCAAGGATGCTTCCGGAACAGCGGTGCCTTCGAAGGTTTATGAGACAATTCGGCAGGCTCGGAAAATGCTGCCGTCGGATGCTTTTATCCATTTCCACACGCATGAAACAGCTGGTGTCAGTGTTCTCGCCAACAAGGCGGCGTTGGATGCCGGTGCTGACGCTATCGATTTGTCGATGGCCCCATGTTCGGGCGGCACATGTCAACCGGATATCCTTGTCATGTGGCACGCCTTGCGGGGCAGCGATTTCGAACTTGATGTAGATGTAGAAAAAGTTCGAGAGGCCGAAGAAGTCTTCAAAGACTGCATGAGTGATTATTTCCTGCCGCCAGAAGCGACGGCGGTCGAGCCACTTATTCCATGGAGCCCAATGCCCGGTGGAGCATTGACAGCGAACACGCAAATGCTTCGTGACAACAACATCATGGACAAGTATCCAGAGATCATTCTGGCCATGAGTGATGTGGTTCGCAAAGGTGGATTCGGAACCTCAGTGACGCCGGTGTCGCAGTTCTATTTCCAGCAGGCGTTCAATAACGTCATGTTTGGGCCATGGAAGAAAATCGCAGAGCCCTATGGGAAGATGGTGCTTGGCTACTTTGGCAAGACGCCCGTCCCGCCGGATGAGCAAGTCGTTGAATTGGCACGGGAACAATTGGAGTTGGAGCCGACAACCCGCCCAGTGTTGGAGTTGAACGATGAAGACCCCAGCAAGGGAATACCCGCAGCCAGGAAAATGCTTGAAGCTGAAGGTCTGGAGACCACTGACGAAAACATCTTTATCGCTGCTGCCTGCAAGGAAAAAGGTATCCGATTCCTGAAAGGTGAGGCTGAGACGGGGGTCCGTAAAGTCGATAAAAATCAGGTGGCCAATACCGCCCAACCGGCGGCTGCTGCAGGTCAGCAGGGCCCCGCAGAGTACGTTGTGTCTGTCAATGGTGACGACGTGTTCATGGCCTTTGAAGGGAATATGGTCACTGTCGATGGCAAGGTCTATCGCGTTGAGATCAAACCGCAGGCGGCAGGATCGGAATCAGCACAGGTCAGTGCTACCCCGACGGATGTGACCGAGGTCACATCCCAAATGCCGGGGGCGGTGTTCAAACAGCTGGTCAAGAAGGGCGACCGCGTTCGTGCGGGGGAAGCGATCCTGATACTGGAAGCCATGAAAATGGAGATGGAGGTTGCATCCCCGGTCGACGGGCAGGTGGCCGAAATCAATGTCGGTGTCGGTGATCAAGTTGCGACTGGGCAGGTGCTGGCAAAAATCATGGCATGACTGGTTTGAGGACAGCGGGAAGAATTCGCTGCCAGCATGCAGTGATCTCTTGGATCAGGAGATCGCCCTGATCAGACGCGTGGCTGCGTGGCTGCACCGCGTCAGTGGTGCAATCACTGGGGTTTCAGTGGGAAACATTGGAATTTAAGTCAAATAGGCGTCCGGCGGCTTTCTGGTTTTCCTGTTGAATTGGTGGACGATTTCTGCTGGTTATGACATGTTCCTCTGGCCTCGAAGCGGAGTTTCGGACGTTCGCTGCGGTCGGAGCCCTGAGGCTGGCTGAATGCCACAAATCGGTTTCAAACTCGTTTTGGCAGCACTGTGCATGATGCATTTTCCTGCAAGTCTGGATTCTGGGGTCACGAAATCTGCCTGCGAGCTTCAGTTGCGCTAGGAGTCGTATTGATTGGTAGGCTATACTGACTCGAAGATCGATCGAGGCGAGTTCGGGCAGGATGTTTCGTGTTTTGGATTGAACGCGAAATTGCCGATTGCGAGGCTCGCGACTAAGGCTGGGAGGCTTTCCATCCGACCTAAACACAATTGTGTGAACGCGGATTTGTGGGTTCGGATTCGGTAGCAAGTAAGGCTGCAACGTCAGACAAACCACAGCTGTTGGGGATCGATCAGGCTTTGGGCCAACTTGGTGACACGTTTCAAATGCCGGCTTGCTCATGCGATTATTCAACCATCGTTCGAAATTCGCGACACTGCTTGTTCATGGATGTTTCCTGCTGTCACTCGGCGTGGCATGCGCGCAGCAGCCAGTTGGCAACGGGGGCGGCACCAAAGAGCAGGTCGGTCCCAGCCAGCCAACAGATACTCGTTCCGGCAATGGCTTGACTGCTGCTGAGACAGAGCAGGTGGTCTATTGGGTTTCCCAACTGTCAAACGACCATTACCTGCGCCGCGAGAAGGCCAGCCAGAAGTTGCGAGAGTTGGGGCCGGTTGTCATTCCGGAGCTGGTCACCGCGATGAATGGTGGAGACCTCGAGGTGATTGAACGCTCGATTGCTGTGATTTCGGATTTCGCCATCTCACGCTCACCAGCCGAAGATGGGAATGCCTGGGATACATTGAAAAGTATCGCAGCGAACTCGGCCGGCCGTTCCGCACTGGCAGCGAAATCTGCCATGAAGGAGGTCTCGGGTGAACGTTTTGAGCAGGCGAAGATATCACTTGCCGCTGCAGGCGTGTTTGTTGGTGAAGGCGATTTTTCGATCGCTGCGGGGCAGTTACGTAGATTTTTTGTTGAGGTAGGGCAGGATTGGAACGGCGACTTGAAAGTGCTCCGATGGTTGGAGTGGGTCACTGATATTGAAAACGTTCGTGTGACAGGTCCGGCGATACAAGGAGGCGTAATTTCCAATGTCGTAAAAATGCCTGCCTTGAAGGCCATCACCATTGCCGATTCAAAGCCTGATGCTGTAGTCGACGATGAGGTTTTCGCAGCGCTGAGTCGAATGAAACGCATTGAATCGCTTGATATCCGGTATGTCGGAGTGACCGAGCAGCAGAGCGAAATCATTTCTCGCTTGCCCCTGCGGGCTTCGCTCACGTTGATGGGAACTGGCGTCAAGTCTGAGGCCGTTGATCGAATTCGAAAGCGATTGGCTGGGCTTGAAATCCAGTATCGCCAAGGAGGGTTTTTGGGCGTCTCCTGCTACCCTGAAGATGAGACTTGTGTTGTGAACAAGGTTTACCCGGACACTGCAGCGTTCGACGCGGGACTGATGTATCGCGACGTAATCGTCGGGGCGGGAAAAGATGAAATCACCTCGTTCAGCACTTTGCAGCAGGCAGTGAATAAACATGCTGCCGGGGATGAAATTGAAATCCGGTTCCTGCGTGGCGGACAGTTATTGAAAGCCAAGGTGCGTTTGAGGCGGTTGAAGGAAAATTGAGCGGTTCACGCGGAACGAAAAAGGCAGGCCAGATTCCGGATCATGAAGAGGTTTGGCAGCAGGCAAAATGGCGGGCGCGCGTGCGGCGTCAACTGCTCGCCTGGTTTGCCAAATGTGCCAGAGACTTGCCTTGGCGCCGAGAGTCGACGCCCTACCGGGTATGGGTCAGTGAAATCATGTGCCAGCAGACCCAGGTGGCGACGGTGTTGCCGTACTACGAAAGGTTCATGAAGTCCTTTCCGGATATCCAGAAGCTCGCAGCAGCGGAAGAGCAGGTTTTGCTCTCGCATTGGGAGGGTTTGGGTTATTACCGCCGGGCGAAGTCACTACATGCAGCGGCCAAACTGATCGTCGCCGATCACGGTGGAAGCTTTCCACTTGAGTTTGAGGACGTTTTGGCACTGCCTGGGATCGGACGTTATACCGCGGGAGCCATTCTTTCCATCGCTGACGGACAGCGGCAACCGATTCTGGAGGGAAACACCCAGCGGGTATTCAGTCGCTGGATTGCCTTGCGTGGGAACCCGGCCGATACGATGAACAATCGGTTGCTTTGGCAAGTTGCAGAAAAAATGCTCCCGCGCAAAGATGCTGGAACGTTCAATCAGGCTGCGATGGAATTGGGAGCGCTGGTTTGTACTCCCAAACAACCTGATTGCAGCCGATGCCCAGTAGCGACCGCTTGTGCAGCCCATCAAGCTGGCGTGGAACTGGAAATACCAGGCAAAGTGACAAAAGTCAGTTATGAAGACCGGACCGAGTTCGCTCTGGTGATTCGTCAGCCGCTGGTCGATGTTGGTACTGCAAAAAACCGCGGCAATCGGGCGCAGAAATTCACACCTCGATTTCTGGTTCGTCCTCTGCCCGAGGGTGGTCGTTGGGCGGGGCTCTGGGACTTCCCGAGAACAACTCAAGTTTCGTATCGTGATGTTGTTGAAGCAACCAAACAGCTTTCTGCCGAAGTTGGCGTGAATCTTGTTTCCGGTATGCGGTTAACTACGATCAAGCATGCTGTGACCAAGTACCGCATCTCACTGCATGTCCATGATGCCAGCCCGATGGAAGGTGGCTTAGAACCGGGAAAGCCGTGGAAATACGCCTCTTTGGCGGAATTATCAAAGATGCCGATGAGCGTCACGGGACGGAAGATTGTGCAAATCCTGGCTGACGACCAGCAGTTGCGTTTGCCGATCTAGTTCCAGACCGCGTGTTTCTTCGACTATAATCCTGAAGTTCCCGTCCAGCGACTCATTGAGGCTGTACCATTTCGTTTCCATGTGATCCGAACTCATTTTGCGTGTGCGTTTGAAGAGAGTGAATTATGAAATCGATTTTGACTTTGTCACTGATGGCATTTGCAATGCTGGGCACCCCGGCATTCGCCGTTTCGCCCGCTGGGGAGTCCGAGGAGGTCGTCTTGGGTGATCCGTCTTTGACTGCGGGAGTTCCCGGAGTGGGGTTGCTTACCGAGGCAGTGCTTGATGCCTGGCTTAAAAATCCCGCGAATCACAAGGTGCTCGATGTTCGGTTGCCTGCTGGCTTGGATGCTGCTCAAGCGAACGTTTACATTCCGGCGGATAACCCGATGACTCGAGCGAAGATCGAGTTGGGTCGGCAGTTGTATTTTGACGAGCGACTTTCGTCGGACAACACAATTTCATGTGCTTCGTGCCATGATCCGCTGCAGGGGTACGGAGCGGAAACTGCTTTTGGAATTGGCGTGCGTGGTCAGCAAGGTGGACGGAATTCACCTATCTCCTACAACAGAATCCTCAGCAAGAGTCAGTTCTGGGACGGCAGAGCTGGGTCGTTGGAAGAGCAGGCTGTTGGTCCGGTTGCGAACCCCATCGAAATGGGCAACACGCATGCCGCATGTGTAGAGACGCTGAAAAGCATTCCCGGCTACAAGAAACAATTTGACGTGATCTTCAGCGATGGGGTAACGATCGACAACGTCGGCAAGGCAATCGCTACTTTCGAGAGAGCGTTGGTGACAGGACCTGCGCCTTCGGACGCATACGATGCTGTGAAAAAGTTCGAAAAAGTGTTTGCTGATGACCTTGAGTACCTTGATGAAGAGCCCGAGCTGAAAGCGAAGTATACAAAGCTTAAGAAAGCCGCGGCCGATCTGCCCATGAGTGAGTCTGCCCAACGGGGAATGATTCTGTTTTCCGGCAAAGCAAATTGCTCAGCCTGTCATGCAGGTGCCAATTTCACAGACGAGCAGTATCACAACATCGGAGTTGGAATGGCTGCCGCCAAGCCGGATCTCGGTAGGTACGAGGTAACGAAAGACAAGAAGGACTGGGGGGCGTTCAAGACACCTACGCTCCGCAATGTTGCGATGTCACCTCCGTACATGCATGACGGTAGTCAGCAGACTCTTGAAGAAGTCGTCGACTGGTACGACAAGGGTGGCCACAAGAATTCCGGTTTGAGCGACAAAATGAAGGTGCTCAATCTGACGGATCAGGAGAAGGCTGATCTGGTGGCTTACATGATCGAGGGTTTGACCGGGGAGTTTCCTGTGGTGAAGCAGGGGCGGCTTCCGTGAGCAGCGGTGAGTCACTGAATCGCTTCGTCTGACTGAAACGTGGCAAGCAATTTTGCTGGTACCCCGATACATACTTCGTGAACAACGCCGACATATTTGTCGGCGTTGTTTTTTTTGAAACCTGCCTTTTCGGCAACAAATGTGATGGTGTGATCTGCAGTGAACGTGGGAGTTGAGGCACGGCCAGTGTCGCAGTCGAGCCCGGTGGGTATATCGATTGCAATCCGTAATCCGGAATGTAAGTTGGCGATTTCCACCAAGTCGTGATAGCGGCCGCGAAGTTGCCCTCTTGATCCCGTACCAAGCAATGCATCCACGACCGTCACCGTCTGTCTTCCAAGTTCCGGCGCCGCGAGTGATTCTGACTCCGATTCAATACTCAAGATCGGGATTTCTGCTCTCTCGGCAACGATCGCATTAATTCTGGCATCGCCCTTGAGTCGGCTTATTGGAACAGTGCTGATGATACTGACACTTCGCCCCATGAGTTGAAGGTGTCTTGCAATCACGTAGCCATCCCCGCCGTTGTTTCCACCGCCGCAGAGGATCTCAATGGGGCCTGGTGGAGAAAGTTGATTCACAAGAATTGCGGCGCGAGAGCCGGCATTTTCCATCAGCACAACACCCGGTATTCCGTATTCGGCGATTGCGGTTTTGTCGATGGCCCGGACTTGATTTCGTGTCAGTGCTGGAAGCTTTCTCATTTTTTTATCCGAATCAGGGGCATTCACGCGGCACAGGGAAGATCGCCTTGGCCAGGCTTCAGTGAGGACCGATGCTCGTTCGCAGCGAGTATGTCGCGGAATGGTTGTGTGATTTAATTGTGATCGGTGGCTGTTGGAATGCACCTCAGCAACTCATCATCCGGCTCTGATGCTGGGTTAGCTATTTGATTGTGTCTGCCCGAGCCTGATTTCCTCGCACCAGCGTGTTTCTGACTTTCGGCGGGGCCAATGTCGAGTTTTTGTGGTCTCGTGGCCTGATCTGTCGGGCAAACGTATCAAGCCAATTGTGTTGAGCGTGCTGTCACATGCTGGCACTTGTCGTAACTGCATACTTTCAGGGAAACCAGCTTTCTTCTGGCCGCCCTGTGAGTCTAGGGGACACAGGTACGTCCACCAACGGTGCCGCTGGTCAGTTACGTTGAAAGGTAGCTTTTTGACCAGTGAGACTCGATACTGCTTGTGCGCGAACCACGTGGGGGGAAGCAGATCCTGTCGCTTCCCGATATGATGCGGGTGTGCTGGATATGATGTTACGTTGGTTTCATAGACGACTTGTCCGCGTAGGTGGGCTTGACGAACGTTTCCTTCTGCTATGCCGAACTCAATGCCAAATTCAAGCGAATCAGTTGAACAAGCCGAGACGGGTCCCGTGGGGCCACCTCGATTGCATCTGTCTCGACGGGGTTTGTGCATTTGTCTGGCGTCCATGGTGTTTGCCGGAATATCGGTGTACGCGATGTTTCCTGAGAGTGTAGGTGGGCCGCCCCTGCCTGTAAGCGTGGAACTGTCAAAGACGCCCATGCCAACCGCTGACGGTACGGGCAGTTTGTTGACAGAAACGATCGTTTTGACCAACTTGACGGATCACGCCATTCCTCGTTTCTCCATCGAGATCAACGGTCAATATCTTCTGTTTCGGCAGACGCCACTTGGCAAAAAAGAACGTTTGGAATTACCACAACGGGTCTTTACTGACAAGCGCAGCAATCATCGCTTCAATCCGGTCAAGTACCCGGTCGAGGAAGTGGTGTTGACCGGGCAATTGCCAAGTGGCGCCCGGGGAGTCACTCGCTTCCTTTTCGAGGACGGATTGGTTGTTGGTGCTGACTAGATATCGGGATTTGCAGTGCTGACAAAAAACTGAGTGGCATGGTCACGGTTGGCGTTGGTGGACATCCGGCATCGATGGATTTTCTGATCCAGTCGTGGACCTGATGCAATTTGGTTTTGACGAGTCGTAACAAGTTTATTTTCCAGAGGACAAAGGAATGCTTGCGTTCGTTTTGTACACGCGCTTAAATTGCTTCATTCGCATTTTGCCTTTGAGTTGCTTGATTTTGCTTTGCTCTGTGCCTCCTGTCGCGGGGCAAGGTCGTGATCGTGATTACGAGAGGTCGCGAACCTATTCCGCAAGAACGCGAAATTTGGTTTTTCGTCAGAATGTGAAACCGAATTGGTTCGATGAAAACCGGAAATTCTGGTACCGCGTGCAAACTGGTAGTGATGTTCACGAGTATGTTCTGGTTGATGCCGAGGAAGGAAAGCGTTCACTTGTTTTCGATCATGACCGAGTGAGCGAGTTGCTTTCCCGTGAGTTGAAACGCAAACTTGACGTGCGGAAACTGAAATTAGTCGATTTCAGTATCGCGCCAGATGTCAAAGAATGCAGTTTCCGGTATGCCGGTCAGAATTGGACGCTTCGTCTTCCAGAACAGGATCTGGTTTCTGCGATTCCGGCAGGTGATACAGGAAAGCGAGTGGGGTTGCCCGCGCGTCCCAGAGTCGTTCGTAGCAGTAACCGGGGAGAAAGGACGCCCATCCGTTTTGAGAATCGGCTCGACAAAGTCCTGCAGATTCACTGGGTGATGGCGAATGGTGAGTTGCGAAAATATGGCTCGGTTCAGCCTGGTGGCGACTCTGAAATTTCTACCTTTGCGGGCGATGCCTGGTTGCTGATTGATGCCGATGGGCGGAAGGTCGCAGCGTTTGTAGCCGATCTTGATGAAGAGTTGGCAATTATTGATGAAACCACGAAACGCCCGCAGGAAAATGTAAAACCATCGTTGAAAAAACCATCCAATTCAGACAAAGGAGTGTCAACAAGGCCAAAGCGTTTCAGCGGTCCTAACCGTTCGCCGGATCAGAAATGGTCCGTGACGATGCGTGACGCAGATGTTTGGTTGAAGAACCTCGATACAGGTAATGAACAAAGGCTGACGGAAGACGGGAATCCGGAGAAAATCTATCAGGGAAGAGTTTGGTGGTCGCCTGATTCAAAGCACTTTGTTGTCATGCAGACAAAGCCGGGCACGAAGAGGAAGATTCACCTGATTGAATCAGCACCAAGTGATTCGATTCATGCAAAGCTGCTAACCATGACTTACGTGAAGCCGGGTGATCCCATTGATCAGGAACGCCCTGTGCTGTTTTCGATAAAAGAGGAGTGGAAGGCCCGGTTGGTTGATAACGCTGATTTTCCAAATCCGTACAGTACCCGTGACTTGGTTTGGAAACCGGATAGCCAGTCGTTCTCGTTTCTTCATAACCAACGTGGTCATCAGCGGTATTCGCTGGTGACGGTCGATGCTGCCTCAGCCAAAGCATCGCTGACCATCGATGAAAAATCGGAAACATTCATTTGCTACTCCAGTAAGTTCTATTTCCGTCGTTTGGAAAGTGCGAATGAGCTTGTCTGGATGAGTGAACGTTCAGGCTGGAACCATCTTTACTTGCTGGATGGTGATACTGGTGCGGTCAAGCGTCCAATAACAAAGGGCGACTGGGTAGTGCGGAAAGTCGTTCGTCTGGATCCGGTTGCCCGGGAAATGGAGCTGGAGGTCTCGGGCTTGGATGCCGGGCAGGACCCCTATCACCGTCATCTCATCCGTGTCGATATTGATACAGGAGAAATGATCAGATTGACGGCCGGGGATGGAGATCATACGTGGGAATACTCACCTGACCGCCGGTTTTTGCTTGATCGTTTTTCACGTGTCGACATGCCCTCAGTGACCATTCTTCGGGATGCTACAACGGGGCGTGAGAAATGCACGCTGGAACGAGGTGACATGAGCAGTCTGCTGGATACCGGCTGGCGACCTCCGGAGAGGTTTGTCGCCAAGGGGAGAGATGGCAAGACGGATATCCATGGGATCATTGTCCGTCCCACCAACTTTGATCCAGATAAAAAGTATCCGGTGCTTGAGCAGATTTACGCTGGGCCTCACTCTTCTTTTGTTCCCAAATCATTCGGTCTGCAAACATCACTTTATTCGATGGCAGAGTTGGGATTCATTGTGGTCAAGATGGACGGAATGGGAACAAGCAATCGCAGCAAAGCTTTTCACGATGTCTGCTGGAAGAATCTTGGAGACAGTGGTTTTCCCGATCGAATTGCGTGGATTCGGGCTGCAGCCGAGGATCGCCCGGAAATGAATCTTGAGCGTGTGGGGATCTGGGGAGGATCTGCCGGTGGCCAGAGTGCGATGCGGGCTCTTCTGGCACATGGTGATTTCTACCACGCTGCCGTGGCAGATTGTGGTTGTCACGACAATCGTGTCGATAAGATCTGGTGGAATGAACAGTGGATGGGATGGCCGATCGGGCCGCATTATGAAGAACAGTCAAATGTGACGCAGGCACATCGCCTTCAAGGTGACTTGATGCTCATCTGGGGTGAACTGGATCGAAATGTTGATCCAGCGAGTACGATGCAGGTGGTAAATGCTCTCATCAAGGCAAACAAGGATTTTGTGCAGCTGATCGTCCCTGGTGTTGGCCATGGTGCCGCAGGACATCCCTACGCACGTCGACGCCAGGCAGATTTCTTCGTCAGAAAGTTGTGGGGCCGTGAACCACGCTCCGAATAATTCAGGGCACCATTTGCCTCCGCGGTCAACGTGATGCGGGGAAACAAGTGTTACGTCTGGCGGATTTGCTGGTGTGTGTCTTGTTCTGGTTCACAGTGTCCCCCCAGAGATGGATAAGAGCCGAGATCGAAAAGATCAGAGAAGGAAAAGTTCAGAGAAGGAAACGATCCGAAAAGGAAAAGATCCGAGAAGGAATAATTCAGAGAAGGAAAAATTCATGGGCCAATGCCTCTATAAAATCGTGTCCACCGAAGAATGGCAGCAAGTCAGCAAGCTTCCGTCTCTGATTGGCTTCGGAATTGATCTGACGGATGGGTTTATTCATCTTTCATCAGCTGATCAGGTCAGGGAAACGGCACAGCACCACTTTGCCGGGCGCGAAGATCTGATGCTGGTCAGCATTGATGGAAGCTGCCTCGGTGATTCTTTGAAGTGGGAGGAATCACGGGGCGGGTCGGTTTTTCCACATGTCTATGGTGAGATTCCGATGACTGCAGTGTTGAAAGCAGAGCGGCTCCCTTTGGGAGTTGATGGCGTCCATCAATTTCCGTTTTGAAAAACTGCCCGTCATCACAAGTATGCATTGGCGGATGCTAACGCAGCTTGCCACGAATTGCACCACGCAACTTGCCCAGGTAGGCATCTGCATCACCTACCTCGTTCTGTACCTTGCGTCCCATCTCATCGATGAACTTTTCTGCATTGGCTAGCAGAGACTGAGCTGCATTCTGGCGTGATCCAAGCCACTGTTGTAAAGCGAGGGCCTGATTGGTGTGTTCCTGGCGGATCTTTGCTGAGAGTTGTCGCTTGGAGTCAGCGACTTGTTTCGCGATAGCATCTTCACTAGCACGGCGCAGAACTTGTCCAAGGTTCGATGTCAGGTTCAAATTAAGGTCACGCCAATTACCGGAGAACTTTGCGTCCATTTCAATGCGATCGACGAACGAAAGGCTGTCACGAAGGGACTGTACAGCCGCGGTCCTCTCGTATTGGTCAGGTGTTTGAAGATTCAGTGACACTCCTGTCTGTTTGCTCACGAGCCGACCCTCCAGTTGGTCGCCGATAGCTTTTACCTGAACCCAAAGTTCGCGTTGTCCTCCATTGATTTCGATGGAGGTTCCTCCATCCTCGCCCAGTTGCAGCGGTTTTGCACTGATTTCCGGCCAGTGCAATGTCAGCAGATCCACCTTGGCATTCTTCCGGCGGTCCCGAACGTATTCCACACGCACGATTTCTGGACCCACAAGCCGCAGGCCAACACGCGTCGGATGTTTGAGCATTTCCGGGTTTGGTGTCAGATTTTCCAGAAAACCGGTCATTTGATAACGATTTCCATCTGCTCGAAGAATGCCGTTGACTTCGCAATGCCGTACCAGCAAGCCGGGGGCAGGTGCTGGTGCAAGGTCATGATTGGTACCCCGCATGCGAACGCTCTCCGGTGCGATCACCGTGTAGTTTGCTAATGTGCGTCCACTTTCAAAATAATATTTGATCTGCTGGATCTGTTCACGTACCGCATCACCGAGCATTTCGATGCCGACATCCCCGGACGTTTTCAAGTTATCTGGCAAGTACCCGTCAACCCTCGCCAAATCGGCCTGCTTCGCTTTTTCCAAGCGGATCAGATCTGCTTGCAATCTGTTGGGCAGCGAGTCAAGTGCTCGATGGACACTTCCAAGTTCTGTTCTTGCATTTCTCGCGCGTGCGAGAGTCCGTTGAAGATCCGGCAGATCCCGTAGAGGATTCTTTACGACCTGCGCCTCGTCACGGACTCCGCGAATCTGTTCTTCCAGATTCTTGGCGCGGACGACAAGGCGATCGTATTCAGCTTCCCACTGAGTTCGGATCTCCTTGCTGCATTTGACTGTTTCAAGATCAACGAGAAGTGCCTGGGTTTCATCCTTGAGTCGGTCAGTTGTAACGCCAATCAGTCTGTCGAGGGATGATTTCGAATTTTCGGAGCCCGCTGATGCGAGCATTTCCAGCCGATGGTTGCGACTGCTCGTTTTGCGTGTGGCTCCGATTTCAACGCCGGAAATAACGCCTTCTGTTGCAACCCAGCGTCGATGGAGAATTGCATCGCCGTCCATGACGAGGTCAATCGATTTTGCTCGCAGGACGTCCCGCATTTGCCGGTTGTCCCTCGGGTCGGCAACACTCACATCAGAAAGATGGAGACGGGGTGGAAACAGACCGACCTGAGTTTTCGCCACCTCAACTTTGGATCCCGTCGCCATTTCCAGACTGCTAACAGTGATGTACTGCGCGACTGGACCCATACCCCAACGTAAAAGAACGAGAACTGCAAGGACAATCAGAAATCGTGTCAGAACAAATCGCCAGCGAATCATGCTGCTTTCCTTTGCTGAGAGTCACGCAATTGACGAAGCAGATAGTTCAATGCTTCATCCATGGGTTCTGGAGCGTCTGGTTTGGACTCACTTGCTGCGTAGTCTTTTTCCGTCCCATAGTGATCGGTCATGCGAATCACATCGATTCGTGTTTCCACGGCAACCTGCGGTTCTGACGCTTCGTCCGGTTTGATCTCGACAAAATCGACAGGTTCGCCATCAACGATGTTCGAAGCTGGCTTCGAACCGTTAGGAGTTGAAGAGCTTTTTTGCTCAGGTTGTACTTTTTCTTGTCCCATCGAGTCACGTTTGGGTTGTTTAGGCACCATGTGACCGTGGTCGATCAGAACCACTTGATGAGGATTGTGCTGCGCGTGAGATGATGGTTTCGACGATGGTTTGTGGTCCGTTTTTTCCTTGCTGCCAGCAGTGGAAGCTATCATTCGAAATAATGGGTATGTCACCAGGAAAACCGGTGCTGCCGCTGTCAGGCCCATCAGGAAGCTGCCCATGACGATGGTGTTGTTCAGGTCTGTCCATGGAACGAGTGGAAGGCTCCATGCCAGTTGTGTTGTCTGCTCCAGTTGGGGGTGTGTCAGGACAAAATTGCCAAGTTCGTGAGCGTAGGGGTCTAGCTTGACCGCAAAGCAAGTGGCAACCAAGGCTGTCAAACCTGCCATCGCGTGGTTGATCTTCAACGACAACACAAGAATCACGAGAGCGAATGCAAGCAAATTTCCGTGGGGCACAAGGCCCAGCAACAATCCCAAGGCGACAGCCCATGCAAGTTGGTGGGGATTCTTTCGCCCTGCAACCGCCCGACGCACGCTTCTTACTTGTTTTAAGATCCAGAGAATCATCTTGTCGCGCCTCCGTCCGCACGCCATTTTGACAGTCGCCATACTCCATCGACCCGTTGCGCATGCACTTTGCCACAGGACAGCTTCCGATTCTGGTATCGGCAGTACGCTACTGATAAATTCAGTACAGTCGTTAGCTTTTCACAAACCAGTTCAATTGCCCTGAAACGAATGTTTGCTAATCGCGGGATTGTGATCCGTTGATGGCAGGTTGCCTTTTTGCAGGACGGCAAAATGTCGCCGAAGCAATCAATGTTCCCACTCAGGAAGTCGGAGAGATGACAACGCTGGGCATCCGATTCCAACTAAAACACTGTGTTTTGGGGAAGTTTTTGATGATTGGCCAATGGAGGGACCAGACGTGTCACGCAGTTGACCGAACTTCATCTCTTCAGGGGATCACGTCGGTGACTGGCTTGGATATGCTCTGGCATTGAAAATGCTTGTGTTCAAGTTCCCGATCTCCGGTTTCCAATGAATGATGGAGATTGACGTTTCGCGGGTTGGTGGAGTGAAAGTTCGGGTATCAGTTCGGAAGGGCCGTGCTGATTGATTCAGAGTGAGAAAGGCGATTTGATAACGTGAAACTTTTTTCAACATCTTGTGAAACCGTTTATCTTGGCTGGGACGCACCCTTGCTGCCCCGTGCTGCTGCTTTTGTCTGCGAAAGATTCGCGGATCAGTCCAGTTGTGATTTGAGCGGTTTGATTTGTGTCCTTCCGTCATCGCGGGCCGTGCAGCGTTTTAAAGTCCTGGTTCGGCGAGAAGCCGAATCTCACGATTTTCGGTATTCGCCACCACGAGTCGTTACAACGGGTCAATTGGCGGATTTCCTGCACGAGCCAGACATTCCTGTTGCCCTGGAAATTGAACAGACGTTGGCTTGGTCGAGCGTTTTGCAAAGTCAGAATCCTGAGCGGTTAAAACCTCTCTTTGCCGTCATTCCTCCTGCAGATTCAGTGGGCGCATGGTTGGAACTTGCGGTCACCATGAGACGTCTGCATGAAGACCTTTCGGCTAATGAAATGACCTTTCGTGGTGTGGTGGAGGTGTCAGAGACCGATTCGGAGAAGCGGCGCTGGAATTTGTTGAGTGAGCTGTTTGACAGTTACCTTGAGACATTGGCAAAAGCAGGGGTTTGTGATCCAAACTGGTCGAGGCATGAAGCCGTCCTGCACGGCGTTTGTCGTTCGCAAGGTCAAGTTGTGTTGGTGGGAACCAGTGATCTGAGCAATGCAATGATCGCCATGTTGCGTGCTCAGGATGAGACGTTGATTTCTCTTGTGGCAGCACCTGAGAGAGATTCGTGGCGCTTTGATGAATTCGGATGTGTTCAAACTGGGGGGTGGCTGGAGCATCACCTCCCATTGCGAGATGACCAATTGGTCAGTGCGGGAGACATCGCTGACCAGGCGGTTGCAGTAGCCGAATCGCTAGCGATGTTGGGCGATCAATTTGCAGCCAGTCAAATTACGGTTGGTGTGACTGATGAATCACAAGTGGGACCGGTTGAGCTTGAGTTGCGGGGCTGTGGCGTGGGAACCACTCGCAATCAGGGTTGGTCGATCTCACAGACTTCCGTCGGGCGTTTGTTGCACTTGACGTCAACTTTTCTTCAGCGGAGAAACTGGCAGTCACTGGCGGCACTGGTGAGGCATGCAGATGTGGCGCGGGCGATCACAAGACACCTGGAGCTGAAATCGACGACTGAATGGTTGACGCAGTTGGATCGCCTGATGTCCAACCACTATCCCGTCATGACTCGTGATGCACTGCCGCCTCAGGCAGTTCTGTCCTGTCCTCACGCAGTTGATGTTCTGAGAACGGTTGAAGAATGGCTGGTCGACTTTCTGGGAATCGACAAGTCCATTGCCGACTGGAGTGGCATGATCGACACATGGTTGCATGTTATTTACGGCGAGCAGATGACCGAAATTTCCGCTGCGATGAATGGAAATGATCACGAAGTTGCACAAGCTGGAATGGATAAATACGGCATGGACACGGAAAGTTCCGCCGGAACGCCACAGACCACAAGGACACAGCGTGCTCTGGAAACAATCACCCGGTTGACGAAGCGTTTTCAGACACTCAATGCAGAGTTGGATGTGACGCTCAGTGGTTCAGCAGCTCTGGAAATGTTGGCAGGTCGATTGGCAGACGCGCGTGTTCTTGAAACCGGGGAAATCAATGATGTAAAGATACTGGGATGGCTGGATTTGGCCTTGGACGACTCGGCAGCGATGATTGTTCTCGGTCTGAACCATCCATTTGTACCCGCTGCCGTCACCGGCGACCCATTTCTTCCCGGTTCCCTCCGCAGCAAACTCCGGATGTCAGATAATGAGCGTCGCTACGCACGCGATGTTTACGCCATGCATGTGATGCTGACTTCCAGAGAAAATATCCGCTTCATTGTGGGGCGTCGCGCGGCAGATCAAACTCCAACCCCACCAAGTCGGTTGTTGGCGGCAACTGAACCGGCGAACGCAGCACGGCGTGTGCGAAATCTGCTTGATCAGCCACGAGATCCTCTGTTGGTGAGGCATGAGTGGGACCCTGCAAGTGACATCGAAACGTTATCTGTCCCGGAGCTGCCGGAACTGGGGGAGGAAAATCGCGTGCAGACAATGAGCGTGACTGCTTTTCGCGATTATCTCGATTGTCCTTACCGGTTTTATCTGCGTCATGTTCTGAAGTTGCGTCCGATGGATGATGCAACGGGGGAATTGGCTGCGAATCAGTTTGGTGACATGGTACATGGTGCCTTGGAGACCTTTGGCGAGTCTCCAGAGCGAGATGAAACAGATTGTGGGAAGATCGAAGAAGCCCTGCTTTCACATCTGGATGATTTTGTCGCTTCGCATTACGGAAACGCAGTATCGTCCGCGGTCACCCTGCAGGTGGCCCAGGCGCAAAAACGTCTTAAGGCTGTTGCAAAGGAACAGGCAAAACGAATCGCTGCCGGGTGGAAAATCCATGCGTCGGAGGCTGCGGTCAGCGAAAAGGATGGCGCCGGGATTGAAGTTGATGGAATGATCATGGGATTAAGAGGACGCTTTGACCGTATCGACTTTCACGAGAAAACCGGAAAGTATGCAATTCTGGACTACAAGACACACGGCCACCTGCCTGAAAAAAAACATCTCAAAAAAGTAGATGGAGCCTATCAGTGGATCGACTTGCAGTTACCGCTTTATCGCATGATGGTACCCTTCCTCGGGATCAAGGAAGAACCGGCGACCGTCGAGTTGGGGTATTTCAATATCAGTGAAAAAGATGATGAAACCAAAATCAATATCGCCAACTTTACGGAAGAGCAGATGCAGGAAGCAGTGGAGATCATTCACCATTGTATCCGTGGGATTTGGGCCGAAAAATTTGAGCCCACCGAAGAACGTGTCCAATACGATGATTATGAAATGATTCTGCAGACCGGCATTGCGAGTCAGCCGGCGGATCAGCAGCAAGGAGCGAGCATGGAGATGCAGCGATGAGTCATCCAGAATCAAGTAATGGTGATGAATCTGTCTCGCGACAGGAACACTCATCAAATACGGATAGCTCCAAAGTTGGTGCCAGGAAAGATCCGGAGAAGTCTGACGGGAAACAATCGGAAACTGACACTTCAAGCCAGACAGACTTGAGCCATCAAAGTGCCGAGGACAAAGACAGCAGCGAAGGTGCTGGGCAAACGTCAGTCGACAATGATGAATCGGTTTCAGGTGACTTGCTGTTGCCGACCGTTGTGAGAGCTTCGGCTGGAACTGGCAAAACATACCGGTTGACGGCGAGATTGATGCGTATCCTTTTGCAGGGAGCAGCTCCAGAATCCATTCTGGCGACTACATTCACCAGAAAAGCAGCAGGCGAAATTCTGGATCGCGTGTTGCTGACATTGGCGCACGCGGCTGACGAAAGCAATCCTCGAGCATTGGAAGAATTACGCAAGCAGGTGAAACTGCCAACGCTGCCTCCTTCGGCATGCCTGCAGATGTTCGACAAGTTATTGAGGAATGTTCACCGCTTGCGCATCTGTACGCTCGACAGTCTGTTTTCGCAGTTGGCAAGATCGTTTTCATTCGAATTGGGTTTGCCTCCGGCATGGCGTCTGACTGATGAAATCGAAGAGGCCTGGCTTCGTGAACAGGCTGTTGATGCTTTGATCGCGGCATTGGATCCCGGGGAAATGACTGCCCTGTTGTCGATGCTCGGTAAAGGAGAAAACCGCCGGTCGATTGCACGCGAGTTGCTCCAGGTGGTGGACGCCGCCTACAGCGGCCAGCGACAGTGTGGTGTCAGGGTCTGGGAAAAAATGCTTGCGCCGAAGTCGCCGGATGAAAAAGCAATCGCTGACGCCGTGATCGCATTCCGATCCGCTCAAGTACCTCAAAAACGCTTGATGACACGTTTGGAAAAACTGGCGCAGCAAATGGAAACGAGAGATTTTGCTTCGCTCGCAGATGACACGCTGATTGCAAACATTGCATCTGCCAGAAGGTCAAAGACCGCCGTGACCTACTTCAGGTCACCGTTCCCTGAGGAGTTGGATCCCGCTTTTGACACGCTTTATGCAGCTGTTCAGACTCACGTTTTGGGGCTTTTGAAAGGTCAAAATCTGGCAACCGGAACAGTGCTCGATGTTTACAGCCAAAATGTGACAGTTTTGAAGCAATCAGCTCGAGTGCTGGGTTTTGAAGATGTTTCGATTCGGCTTGCTGAACAATTTGCATCACTCGACCAGAGGCTGCTGGGTGAACGAATGGACGGGGCAATCAATCATGTGTTGCTGGATGAATTCCAGGACACTTCTCCTGTACAGTGGCAGGTTCTTCGCCCGCTTGCCATGAAGGTTGCCAATCCAGTGGTTGAAACCAATGTGGCATCAAGCGATGATCGCGAGGTGGCCCAGTCGTTCTTTTGTGTTGGCGATACCAAACAAGCCATTTACGGTTGGCGCGGAGGCGTGGCGGAAATTTTTGATGCAGTGGCCGATCAAATTCCCGACGTCATTGAGGATGACCAAAACATAAGTTACCGGAGTAGTCCGGTTGTGGTTGATGTTGTCAATCAGACATTCAAGAACCTGATCCGCCATCCGATGGCAAATGCAGCTGTTGCATCTGATCCAACAAGCAAGACGAGCTACGAAGCAGAAGCACTGAATCACTTTTGTCGACGCTTTCCTGAACATGAGGCATTCAAGAAAGACCTTCCTGGGTACGTGCAGATGATGACATCCACGAGCCCGGAGAGCGCTGACAGTGAGGGACGACAACAGGCATGTTTTCAGCGTGCTGCTGAGGTTGTTGCGGATTTGAACAGGAGAGCTCCCGGGAAAACAGTGGGTATTTTGACGAGGACTAATCGAGGGGTTGCCCAGATGATCTTTCTTCTGGAAGGACTGGGGATTGAGGTCAGTCAGGAGGGTGGCAATGCATTGACTGATGCAGCAGCCGTCGAAGTGATTCTCAGTACCTTGATGATGGCCGAACATCCTGGTGATGGACGGTGGGAATTCCATGCGAGGTCGACTCCGCTCGGTGAACTGCCGGATTTCTGTTCTGATTCAGTGCGAGAACTTGTCGAAGAGCGTGGCTTGGCAGAAGCAATCGAATTCTACGCAGGTGTTCTCGCTCCTGCCTGCGATCAACGCGAAACGCTACGTTTAAAACAACTGACGAGATTGGCAATTGATTACCAGATGCAGGCAGCACCAAGGATCAGGGACTTTGTCCGAATGGTGCGTGAAAAACGTGTCGAGCGACCACAGTTGGCGCCCGTGCGGGTCATGACCGTCCACCAATCAAAAGGATTGGAGTTTGATGCTGTTGTGCTCCCTGAACTGGATGGTGCATTAACGCGTGCATCAGGGAGTTGTGTTTCCGATATCCGAGAAATCGGTGAGCCACCCGATGGGATCACTCGGTACCTTAACCAGAAATCGTGGCACTTCCTGAGCGTCCATTGGCAGCGAGTTTTTGGTGCGCAGGCAGCGGGTGGCATGACTGAGGCGTTGTGCTTGCTGTATGTAGCCATGACACGTGCTCGGCAGGCACTCTATGTTGTGATGCAACCGGCAAAAAAACAGGACTTCGAAGTCAAGACGGGAGCCTCGTTGATCTATCATGCACTCGGTTGCCACGAAAAGGATCCGACCGAAAGTGGTGCTGTCCTCTTCGAACAAGGTGATTCGGACGGTTGGTTTGGTGAACCCCCTGCCGGCGACGATGTACAGGATGCAGGAACAGTGGGGACCGGACTGGGCCCGATTCCCGAATCAGTTTCCATCACCTTGCGGAACGCATAGAACAATCATTCACAATTGCTCGCGAACAGCAACGTGTTAGAACGAAGCGATGAGGCTGATATTCATGCTGATCGTGTACTCTGAACCAGACAGTCTTGTTCCGCGTCTGGCAGCAGAAATCATGGGAAGTTGATGTTCCATGATTCAGGCTGTCTGAGGTTCTAGGGACTTCCGATCAGGAAAAGTCGTGTGCCGGTTCGGACAACGAAGCCGTTCTTTGTGGGGGCAACGCCATATTGGATTTCCCCGCCGAATCCACCTCGCCCGCCGCCTGCATTGGAAATCCAAAGCTGGTTCTCGGCAATCATCTCTTTTTCCGGGCCAGCTTTCATGACACTTGTTTTTCCATCCTTGCCGAAGATGAAAATGTGCCCGCTCGCTGCAACAGGGGTGGCCCAATTACTGCCAGCCAAGCGGGCCGTGTATCTGGTTTCGCCGGTTGTTGCATCAATGCAGTAAAGCACACCTGCCCTGTTTGTGTAGTAAGCGTGCCCTTTGTAAAGGATCGGAGATCCAAACGAACTCGTCGCGTCGGTATTCCGCCAGACGATCTCTGGTTTGAAGCCTCCGTCCGCAGTAACAATCTTCATCATTAAATTGGATTCCTTGGCTCCTTCGGAGGCTTCGCCATTGCGTCCTGGTGATGCGCCAACCAGAAACGTTCCATTGCCAGCATCGATCGTTGACGGCACTGTGTTGCCGCCGACATTGTCATAGCTCCACAGCAAACTGCCGTCGGCGGGGTCATAGCCATCAACGGTCCCGGATGACGATATGACAATCTGATCTTTACCCTCGATTTTTACCATCATGGGTGAGGACCATGAGATGCGGCTGGGACGATCAGTTTTCCACAATGTTTTTCCCGTGCCCTTGTCGAATGCAGCGATGTAGGAAGGACCATCGTTGTCAGCGACAATGATGACGCTGTCATCGGTCTGTGCAACGGAACCACCCAAGCCAAAACGACCGATGTACTTGCCGTAGTCCTTGATCAGATCTCGCTCCCACCGCACCTCACCCTTGCCGTTCAGTGCGATTAGATTACCGCTTTCGAAAAACGCAAAGACTCCTGTTTGGTCAGCTGCAGGAGTGGGTGCGGCCCGACTTGTGTACACGTTGTTTTCGACTGGCAGGCTGCTGGGATAGGACCGTTTCCACAAAAGCGTGCCATCCGAGAGACTGTGGCACAGAATCAGATTGTTGTTTTTCTTGGGACCCTCGACCGCCGTCACATAGATGCGATCTTCGATGATGACCGGGCTGGATTGTCCGTGACCAGGCAAGGGCACCTGCCAGCCAATGCCTTCTTCGGCTGTCCAGGTCAGGGGAGGCTTGAAACCTGCCGCTGCCTCCCGGGAGTCACCGCCCAGGAACGCGGGCCAGTCTGCCTTGGTCTCGTTGGGCGCTAGTGTAGTGCCAGCCAGCATGCTCAGAAATGCCATGCAGAATGCGAGTCGAAACATGGTGAAAACGACCTTTGAGTTTTATGAGGTTGTGGGCGTGGGCCAGAACTGGGTACCAGTTGGTGGTCAATCTGATTCGATCAGAATGGAAGTGATGGTTTTGGACAATGGATTGGCCTTGCCTGTTTTTTGCCAGAATCAGCGAAGCAGGTCAATTCAAGAAACGAAAGATGCCATCTCCCGATGTCCTTTCAAGCCTGCCGGTTACCGGGATATCTGTGGTCAGGTGAAGATGTCTTCGATGACTTTGCCATGAACATCGGTCAGACGGAAGTCACGACCGGCGTAACGATACGTCAGACGCTCGTGATCATAACCCAATAATCGGAGCATTGTGGCGTGCAGATCGTGTACATGGACCCGGTTTTCAACCGCTTGGAAGCCGAGCTCATCTGTCGCACCAATTGCTTGGCCCCCTTTCACACCTCCTCCTGCCATCCAGCAGGTGAAGCCGTAATGATTGTGATCGCGACCGTTCATCTTTCCCTGGTTTGATCCCTTCTTTGGCATTTCAACGACAGGTGTTCTGCCGAATTCTCCGCCCCACAGAACAAGTGTCGATTCCAGTAATCCTGTTCTTTTCAGGTCTGTCAGGAGCGCACCAATGGCCTGGTCTACACCCTTGGCAACACCGCGATGGGCTGTTTCAAGATCGTCATGACTGTCCCACGGTTGTCCGGCACCTGTGTAAAGTTGAACAAATCGTACGCCCCGCTCAACCAGACGTCTGGCAATCAGTGCCTGTCTTGCAAATGACCCTTTGCCATACATCCTCCGGGTAGCGAGTGGCTCACGCTGAATGTCAAACGCTGTCGAAGCTTCACTTTGCATTCGGTAGGCAAGCTCGAACGAGTCCAGTCGGGCATCCAGACGTTTATCGTCCTCGCGCAAGCTCGCATGCTCACGATTCAATTTTTGCAGAAGGTCGAGCTGTTGACGCTGGTCCTGTTTGGAAACCCGCTTGTTCTCAATGTGATCGATGAGTCGTTCCACCTCTTTTGCATTCGTGTCGATGTAGGTTGCCTGGTACTTGCCGGGAAGAAAGGCATTTTGCCAGTTCTGCGATTCCTTGATCGGATATCCACCGGGACACATCGTGACGAAAGAGGGGAGGTTCCTGTTGGCACTGCCCAAGCCATACGAAATCCATGATCCCATGCTAGGCCGCACCAGACGGGATTCCCCAGTGTTCATGAGCATCAGGGAAGGTTCATGGTTGGGCACGTTGGCGTGCATGGAGCGGATCACGCAGATATCATCCATGTGTGCTCCCGTGTGAGTGAAAATTTCACTTGCGGGTAAGCCGCTCTCACCATACTGCCGGAATTTGTAGGGGGATTTGAGCACATTTCCTGTTGGACGCTCGGTTCGAAGATTCTTGGTTGGTGCCGTCTTGCCGTGGTACTTTTCCAAGGCACTCTTCGGGTCGAACGTATCTACCTGGCTGGGCCCACCATTCATGAAAAGATGAATCACTCGTTGAGCCTTGGCAGGATATTGCAGAGGCACTTCACCCGGCCAGTCGCTTTCCTGGGCAAGCAAGTCTGTGAGTGCCAAACCTCCGAACCCTGCGCCACAGGTTCGGAGGAAATCACGACGTGTTCGGTTGTGTTGATTCAGCATGACGTTCAACAAATGATCAGATTGTGCAGGAAATTGAACAGGTTCAGTTCTCGAAGGTATGACCGCGGTATGTTTCCGTCATTTCTCTTCATCAGTCAACGAAAGCAAATTCGTTACTGAGTATCAGTATCTGTGACAGTTGCTCAAGGCGATCCAGCGGAAGCGTTTTTTCGGGAGTGAAAGGTCCACTGAAGTGTGTTTCGGTGTCTCGATCGGTGGAATTTCCTTGCGTGCTGGTAGATTGCAGACGCGCAGTCCAGCCAAAACTGTCAAACGAACTTGTCGTTCCCGAAGTGGCTACAAAGTCAATGGTCTCGCCTGCCTGAAGTCGAATCGTATGCGGTCCATGGGTCTGACTGGAATGGAATTGCGTGGACTCATAGATGATCTCACCTTTGGCATGAATCGAAAACACGACACCATCCCCCTGTTCACTGTTGTGAGCAACGTTCCCACTGACCGTGATCACTTCATCTCGTGGGGCTGTGTAGCGTCGAATTGTGCCCATGTCGGGGTCGCTGGGGGTGTGCCCGCCGGATTTGCCCAGAAACGCATGGCTAAAAGGGAAGGCAGTTGGAAACTTGGGGCCAGCTTGCCATCGATTCTCCTGGAAATGTCGAAACGCGTGGAATTCGGAAATGGTTCTACTATCAGTTGGAGCAACTTTTCCCGCACCGTAGGACCACAGAGATCTGGGGTCCACATTTGGAACAGGAACCCGGCTTGGTTCTTCGAGGAATTCGACGCTGGCCTGAAGTTCGTCCACCGTTGGTTCTCGGCCGAGGACTTGGGTGAAAAGAGAAGTCACTTGTGAACGGAGGTCAGGACTGGTGATAGTTCGCGGGCGTGCGGAGGTTGCTGTTGCCTTTGCAATTGCCATCATTTGTGGGCTGTTCATAAGAAACAGAGCTTGTTGTGGTACGGTGGTGAAATAACGGCCTGGTGAATGCGCATCAGGATTGGCAAAGTCAAATGTGCGAAATAACGATGGCAGGTTCTGGCGATCGATCATTGCGTAAACCGTTCGCCGCGGCGCAGGTTTGTTTCCGGTAATGACAACGGGTTCACCACCTTGAGAGAAGTCGAGGTTATTCGAAACAGCCAGCATCGCGTCCCTCAGTGATTCAAAGTCACGGCGTCTCCGGTTACCACGTGCCAACAGTCGGTTCTCGGGATCCTTGGTCAGCGCTGTGTCGTTGCCCGATGAACTCTGCTGGTAAATCTTCGAAAGCACAATTCTCCGTACGAGTTTTTTGATGCTCCAATGGGTCGCAAAATCCGCAGCAAGATCATCAAGTACTTCGGGGATTGCAGGTTTCTCGGTCCTGAATCCGAAGTCACTGGGACTGTTGACGAGTGGTCTACCCACAAGGATGGTCCAAACCCGATTCACCATCACACGGGCGGTCAACGGATTTTCAGCCGTAGCAATCCGTTGCGCAAGCTCTTTGCGACCGCTGCCGTCGGTAAAACGCGATTCACCATCGGCTTGAAGTGCAGTCAAGAAACGGCGTGGTACTACTGCTCCACGATTCCCAGGTTGGCCGCGAATCAAAACCGGGCTGTCCACAGGATTGGGTTTGTCCACCAGCATCAGTGGGCTTGCTCCATTTTTGGGACGCTGGCTACTCGCGATGATACCTCCCAGTGCATAGTAATCCTCCGTTGGAATGGGATCGAATTTGTGATCGTGGCACCGTGCGCAGGAAACGGTCAGCCCCAATAAGCCACGCGTGATCACATCAATCCTGTCATCGATCGTGTCAAGCGGATTGAGGAATTGACGTCCCAGTGTCAGGAAGCCCATGGCTTCGAGGTTGCCATGTTCGTTGTCGGGGTCCGTGCGATCTGCAGCAAGTTGATGTTGAATCATTTCGTCATAGGGCATGTCTTCGGAAAACGCCCGAATCGTCCAGTCACGGTAATGATGGCTCCCGGAAATACGTCGTTCTTTGCCTCCTAGTGCATAGCCCACGGTGTCTGCATACCTTGCGACATCGAGCCAGTGTCGCGCAAATCTCTCTCCAAAAAATGGTGAGGCGAGCAAGGAATCCACCAGTCGTTGATAAGCGTCCCGGCGAGTGGTGGCAGCAAATGCCTCAATCTCACTGTGACTGGGAGGAAGTCCTGTCAGGTCGAAGTACAGGCGTTTGATGAGTGTTACCCGATCGGCACGTTGGTTACTGGCAATGTCGGTTTTTTTTGCGGCGAGAGCTGCGAATGCATCGATTGGGTCTTCCGTGTCTGCGCCGGGTACTGATTCGCCAACGTGACGAACTGGGGGGGTGAATGCCCAGTGGGTACGGGGGTCGCGATCCAAGTGCGAAGTGCCTGTTTTTTTTTCTGCGTCGCCGGATGAATTTGCGGGCTCAGTTCTTGGGTCGAAGGCCCCCGATTCGATCCATTGCCTCAAGGATTCAATTTGTCGATCTGATAACTTGCCCTTGGGGGGCATCTGCAGATCTTTTTCCCGATAATGAACCACCCGAAGTAAGAGGCTTTGTTGGGGTTTGCCCGGTATGAGTGCCGGACCCCGATCGCCTCCTTTCAACAGGGAGGCTGCAGAATCAAGCAGCAGATTGCCATCGGACTCTCCACTTTCGCGGGAGTGGCACTCGTAGCAATGATCAACCAGCAGTGGACGGATATGCGTTTCAAAAAAAGCAGTTTTTGCGGCTTCCTCAGTGGCAGCCAGATTTTCTCCGCTGAGTGTGTCAGAGGAAAGTGACACTGAAATCACTGACAAAAAGCAGCAAAGCAGCAACTTGTATTCTGTAGCAACGGTCATGCGGCGACTGACATGGGGATGGACAGTGGAAGCGATCTGAGCCATTGATCTTAGCACACTCATTCAACCGGATCTGGTTGCTGGTGCTTCACACTTGACTTCCCATTGTAATCGCAACGTCTGTTCTGAGTCTGCTGCATTCGTGCCAAGGCTGGCAGTCGGCAAGCACTCCCAACAGTTTTGTCGCGTTTGTCGACGGTTTCATCGCTTTGTTTCGAACCTGCGGGAAAGTACATCAGCTGGAAACTGTTTTTTCCGCAGGGTAAGCGGCAAACTGTTGTCGCAAGATGTCTCCTGTCAGGCTGCCTTCGGTTCCTGCAACTTCTTCGGGAGTGCCTTGCGCGACGACCATGCCACCTTTTTCTGCTGCACCCGGGCCAAGATCGATCAGGTAGTCTGCTGCTTGCATCAGCATTGAGTTGTGCTCAACGATGATCAGTCCATGTCCATCCGCAAGCAGTGCATCAAAGCAGTCAACGAGACGTACGATGTCAGCAAAATGCAGGCCTGTTGTCGGTTCATCGAGAATGAAAAGAGTTCTGCGTCTGGCAGTGGAGGCCAGGAAGGCGGCCAATTTCAGCCGTTGGCCTTCTCCGCTTGAAAGCGTCGTCGCGGGTTGTCCCAGTTTGACGTAATCAAGTCCTACGTCGAGCATTCGTTTGAGTCGTGCTTGGACTTTGTCATAGCCGCGGAAGAAAATGGACGCTTCTCGAACACTCATTTCAAGAACATCTGCGATGGATCGGTCACGATATCGCACCTGCAGGATTTCTTCGCGGTACCGGCTGCCTCGACAGCTGGGACATTGCATGGTCACATCTGCAAGAAACTGCATGTCGATCTGGATGACGCCTGCACCTTCGCACTGCGGGCATTGACCTTTTGCACTGTTGTAGCTGAAATGCCCCGCGCTAAAATTCCGTGTTCGGGCTTCCACTGTGTCTGCAAAAACCTTGCGAATCGGATCAAAAGCCTTCACGTAAGTGACTGGTGCACTGCGTGGGCTGCGACTGATGGGGGATTGGTCAATCAGAAGGCAGTCTTCTATCTGACTCAGGCCCTTGACCGACTTGTATGGAAGTGATTTTTCAGCCTCCTGATGTTTTTTCTGTCGGATGGCACCGTAGAGTGTGTCCTGAACAAGCGAACTTTTTCCGCTTCCTGAGATGCCAGTCACAAGGCAAAGCAAGCCAAGCGGGAAATCCACATCAATGTTCTTCAGGTTATGTCCGCTTGCTCCTTTGAGTGAAATGAAACCCCGTGGCTTTCGCGGCTCACGCCCGCGAATGGACCAGCCACGATCGCCTCGCAGAAATTGGCCGGTCAAGCTCTCTTTGTCACGGAGCATCTCGTCAGGGGAACCTTCAAATACAATTTTGCCGCCTGCATTCCCGGCAGCGGGACCGACTTCGATGACGTGGTCGGCCGTTCGAATCATGGTCTCGTCGTGCTCCACAACAAGCACGGTGTTTCCGCGGTCGCGCAAGTCGGTGATTGCATGTGACAGGCGTTCCACATCTGAACCGTGGAGACCTGCGGTAGGTTCATCCAGCACGTAGAGCATGTTGACAAGGCTACTACCAAGAGCCGAAGTTAGTGCTACCCGCTGTGTTTCGCCGCCCGAGAGGGTCCTCAGTGTGCGATCAAGTTGTAAATATCCGAGCCCGACCTCCTTGAGATAATCCAGGCGTTCGGTAACTTGCCGGACTGGCTCTTCGGCAATTTGCAACTCGCGTGTTTCCAACTGCAATGAAGAGAAAAAATCAGAGACTTCATCAGCCTGCATGCTCAGCAGATCCGCGATCGTCTGATCTTGAAGTCGATAGGCGAGTGCTTCCGGTTTGAAGCGTTTGCCCTGACATTCCTCACACGGTCGATAGCTCTTGTACCTGGACGCAAAAATACGAACGTGCATTTTGTATTTTTTCTTTTCCAGCCACGCGAAGAATCCATGCAAGCCACCGAAGTGCCGTTCTGGGACTCCATGTTTGATCAATTTCAGATGTTTTTTTGTTAGTCTGCGAAAGGGAATGTCAACGGGAATTCCGTAATCGTCGGCGAGTTCAAGTAGTTCATCCAATTCATGCTCATAAGCAGGACTGTTCCACGGAGCGATCGCTCCTTCGGCAAGCGAACGCGACTTGTCAGGTACAACGAGATCCATGTCAAAGTCGACGATGTCACCAAATCCTTCGCATGTCGGACACGCTCCAAGGGGATTGTTGAAATTGAAGAGGCGCGGAACTGGATCGGGATAATCAATGTCACATGCATCGCAGCGACGAGACTCACTGATGACCCGCTTGAACCATTCTGAACCGTCTATTTGGGTTGGTGTCCCTTGATTTTCACTGAGGGTAGACGTGAGCAGCGTTGCACGTCCATTGCCTTCGGTCATCGCCGTTTCGAGCGATTCCGTCAATCTTTCAAGTTCAGCGTCAGCTTTGACACGGTCAACGATGACGATGAACTCCGTGCCTTTTTTGCCGACTTTCCGGGCGAGTCTGGAACGATCACTTTCCGACAGATGAAATGTTTCGCCACCCGCGACCAGTCTCTGGTACCCTTCCTGCTGTAAACCCAGCAGGATTTCGCTCGCATCTTTGCGGCTGGGCATCCAGACGGGGAAGCCAATCATGATTCGAGTATCACTGGTAAGGGTCCGAAGTGATTCGGCGATCATTGCCGGGTCGTCACGTTGGACAGGAGATCCACATCCGCAGCAGAAAAGCTTTGACGCTTTTGCGAACAGCAGCCGCAAATGGTCCGCGATTTCTGTCGCAGTACCAACCGTGCTGCGGTTGCTCCGCGATCCACCTGCTCGTGTCACCGCAATCGCTGGTGGGATTCCGGTGATGGCATCACAGTCAGGTTTGTCCAAACGCTGCAGAAACTGTCGCGTGTAGGCCGAAAAACTCTCGATGTAGCAGCGTTGCCCCTCAGCGTAGAGTGTGTCCAGCGCTAACGACGTTTTGCCGCTGCCTGAGAGACCGCAGACGGCGACCAATTTGCCGCGCGGTATGTCAACATCCACGTCCTTCAGGTTGTGGACGCGACATCCTCGAATTGAAATGTTTTCTTTACTCAACGCACCGGCGGGGACTTGTGGCGTAGCGGCCCCCAACAGGGTAGCCAGCAACAGGGTAACGATACGGCTGTCAAAGTTGCAATCCATGGTGGTTGGAGTGTACTTTGTCGGCCGCTTTCATTCTTGAAGGCGGTCATTTGCAGGTAACGGAGGCATTCATCTTCGCGTTCCTCACCTCCGCAGAGCTTCCGCAGA
>JAAXJB010000084.1:132080-253200 GCA_012270065.1 Rubripirellula sp.
TCCGCAGAGCTTCCGCAGAAGTTTTGGTTGCAGCCTCGTTGCTTACTTGGCGGACAGAGGGGAATATAGTGGGGCGGCAACTTTGAGAGTGAACTGCCGTCAATCAAGCTCATAAATCATGTTGAAGGGTTCATGGTGTCATCAGCAGCCAAGCGAGTCGAAGAATTACGTGGTGAGATTCGGAGGTTGGACCGTTTGTACTACGTTGAGGCGACCCCTGCTGTCTCTGATCTGGAATATGACCGGCTACTGTCTGAATTGCGGGATCTGGAGAAGCGTTTTCCGGATTTGCAGACGCCCGATTCGCCTACCCGGAGAATTGGCGACGCGCCGGTTGAGCATCTCGTTCAAGTGCCTCACCGTGTACCCATGCTCTCCATCGACAATACCTACAGTCGTGAGGAACTGAAAGCCTATTTCGATCGTACCGAAAAACTGCTTGATGGAGAAAAAATAGAGTGGGTGATGGAGTTCAAAATCGATGGTGTTGCGGCGTCCGTACGTTACGAGCAGGGACGCATGGTTCTGGCCTTGACCCGCGGTAACGGAGAGGTCGGCGATGACATTACCCACAACATCCGGACTGTGCGTGACCTTCCTTTGCAAATGGTTGGTAATGAGAAACCAGATGTACTGGAAGTTCGCGGCGAGGTTTACATGACCAATGCGGATCTTGCCGATTTGAACCTGCGCCAGCTTGACGCAGGTGCAGAGCCATTCAAAAACACGAGAAACGTAACCGCGGGAACGATTCGCCTGCTTGATCCATCAGTTGCCGCTGAACGCAGTTTGCGTTTCTTCTGCCATGGTGTGGGAGACATTGAGGGTCTCAAAGCGAATAACCACATGGATTTTCTGGGAGAAGTAGGAGCTCTTGGGATTCCACCAACACCCTCTGTCAAGTTGCTGCCAAATGCGGACGCAGTGATGAAGGAAGTGGAGCTGCTGGAAGAAGGGATGCCCGATCTTCCCTTTGAAGTCGATGGAATCGTTTTCAAAGTCAACGATTTTGAACAGCGTGAGCGTCTTGGGATGAGAAGTAAAAGTCCCCGATGGTTGATTGCTTACAAGTTTGAGAAATACGAGGCAGTGACCACGTTGAATACGATCACTGTTCAGGTGGGGAAGACCGGAACGATCACCCCGGTCGCCAATTTGGTGCCGGTGGAAATTGCTGATACCACCGTGTCGAGAGCGTCGTTGCATAACGCCGACGAAATTGAGCGGCTGGATGTTCGCGAGGGTGACGTCGTGGTTGTAGAAAAAGCAGGCAAAATCATTCCAAAAGTTGTTCGCGTTGAAAAACATGAGCGAAAGAAAAAGTTGCCGAGATGGAATTTTCCCACGGAGTGTCCCGAGTGTGAGGCAGAACTGGAGCGGGATTCCGGAGGTGTATACATCCGCTGCCCCAATCCCGGTTGCCCTGCCCAGTTGAAACAACGCCTGATTTATTTTGGCAGTCGTCCCGGCATGGATATTGACGGGTTAGGTGATGAACTCGTTGATGTTCTTCTGGCCGAGAGATTGGTGACTGGTTACGCAGATCTCTATCGCTTGACGGTTGAACAGATTGCCAACGTGAACTGGCTGCGAAAGCGAAAAGGAAAAGATGGTACCTTGATTGATGTGCAGGTTGGTCAAGCCAACGCAACGAAATTGATCGACGGTATCGAAGAAAGTCGGACACGTGGGCTTGCAAGAGTGCTGTCATCCATTTCGATTCGGCATGTGGGGCCGCGCGTTTCCAAACTCATCACTCAAAAGTATCCCAGCATTGAAACACTCATGAACGCCGAAGTAGAGGATCTGGCTGCGATCCATGAAATTGGAGATGCCATTGCCGAAAGTGTCCATCACTTCTGTAACAGTGAGTACGGGAAGCGGACCTTCGAAGACTTTTTGGCGGCAGGGGTCGACTTGCACGAAACGGTGGCCGAGTCTTCTGAAACGCAACCTCTTGAAGGGAAGTCCATCGTAGTCACCGGGACGCTGAAAAAATTCAAACGCGATGAAATCAAGTCATTGATTGAAAAGCTTGGGGGCAGAGCGTCCTCAAGTGTCAGTAAGAAAACAGATTTTCTGATCGCAGGCGAAAAAGCCGGGAGCAAGTTGGCCAAGGCACAGGATCTTGGCATTGACGTGATGACAGAAGAAGCCTTCCATGCCAAATATGTCATCAATTAGCTTTCTTGCCGTTTTGGTTACATGCCGTTGCGGGTAAACATCACCTGCAGATTAAAACCGAATCTGCTGTCAAGATTTGACTTGAATCTGATTGACCAGCCTCATTCCTCTGGCGACGCCGCGAACGGTTTCCTGTGCCAGTTGTTTGTGGTAGTAGCTGCGGACCTTGCCTGACAGTTTCAGGTGATCGGCTTTGCCATCCACGCGAATGCGGCGCAAGTCTCTCACCGGACTGCGGGAAAGAACGCTGCTGGCGGTGTTGGTCACCTCGGTTCGCAGTTCAATGGTCAGCATGGTGGTTTCGCGGTTTTTCACACAGGAAATCGGTCAGGTTGATATCGCCTCTTGCATGGGCGGTGACAGACTGGAACAGAAAGCTTCCGATTCAACTGCCCAACCTTGCAGGGACGCCTTGAAGTCTTTCACATTTCCAGGCCCCTTGCATGCCTGAATCAGGAATTAATCGGGGTTGCGATACATCAAGATCGCAGGTTGACCTGATGTCGCCGGTTAGGAGCACGACAAGCCGCTGGTGCTGCTGGTCAGGTTGATTCGCCGAAGACGTGTGCGAGCTGTGTGGAGCTGTAGGAAATATCGACTATGTGGATTGCAACGAATATTGTCTCCCTACTTGCGGGAACGCATGGGAATCCAATGTGTGGGTCGGTCAAGCTATTTGACTCGCCTCCAGCGCAACCTATATCCCTCCTAGGAAGATCCGCTGGATCTGATCAGACGGAGCATGCTGCCGTTTTGCTCCGCAGGGCAGCAACTGTTCAAACATTCATTCATCGGGAGTACGTGGCATTATGTGGTTTGACGTGGTAATCACGCTCAGCTGCGCGGGCTGTGGACTTGTCTGTGGTTGGATCATGTGTGCTGTGACGGGCCTTGATATTGACCACTACAGTGATGTCGTTGCAAAACGCGGCAAGGGCCGTGACACAGATCAGGTTACCGCGGAGCAGTTGAGTCAGGTTGCCAACCGTTTGCGTGATTTTGCGACCACCATGGTTGAAAATGTTGACGCACATCAGACGCGTGTTCAGGCGGTGAATGAGGAACTGCAGGAGGCTGGTGATGCATCTTCCGAGGTGGTTTTGGCTGCTGTAAGTCAGTTGATTCAGTCCAATGAATCCATGCAGAGCCAGTTGCAGGATGCCAAAGATCGTATTCAGCAACAAACCATGCAGCTTGAATCTGCTGAGCGACGTGCGGAAACAGATGCTTTGACCCAGGTTCCAAATCGACGTGCGTTCGATGCCTATGTAAAACGGCGTCATGCAGAGGGACCCGGTGGTGCCGGCACACTTGCATTGCTGGATGTCGACTTGTTCAAGCAGTTCAATGATGTCTACGGTCATCGTGCCGGTGATGAGGTGTTGCGTGTTGTCGCAAATGTATTGCATTCCCACTTGCAGCCGTATGGACTGGTCGCGAGATTTGGGGGAGAAGAGTTCGCCATCATTCTGGACGAATGTCCCATTAGTGAGGCGGCTCAGAAAATTGAAAAAGCCCGTGTCGCAATTGGCCAACTTGTTATCGAATTTGAGGGGCAGCCATTGCGGGTCGCTGCTTCCGCCGGTGTCGCCACCCTGCTCGAAGATGAGACGGTCGAGAGTTGGTTGCAGCGCACCGATGATGCGCTCTACTACTCGAAAGAGCAGGGAAGAAACTGTGCCCATCGAATGCAAGGCAAGAAACCATCCTTGATCGAGTTGGCATCAGAAGAAACCGAATTCCCAAATCCTGACATGTTGTCATTCGGTGACGGAGATTCAGAGGATGGAACGGTTTTGAGGGCAATTGAAGGTAACGGCGTGTTCGCGTCCCTTGCCAACCGTTCATCGCTTGAGAAGTCGTTCAATGATATCCGAAGTCGCACTCAGGAAGCTGTCTCGGTCCATCTGATGGTCGTGATGTGCGCCCCGGGTTTACGGAATTCATCCATACGGTCAATTCTGCAAGTCGTCCGGATGCCGCTACGGTCTGTTGACAGGATTGGTGCCATTGATGATTCGACATTGCTGGTTTGCATGCCCAGTGCAGATGCTGAATTAGCTCGCCAGCGTGGAGAACAGATTTGCCATTCCATTGCGTCTTTGGGCATCAAAACACTGGATGATCAGGTTCCGCCAGTTCGGGTTGGGCTTGCAGAAGCCTCCCCTGGCGAAGATTTTAACCGGATCGTTTCACGTGCATTGCAAGAGGCAGTGGGTCAGAGCGATAACGCTGACTTGGCTTAAAGTCCAGTCTCAGGCAGATTGATAGAGTCAGTCATGCAGTGAGAACAGAGTTTCAGAATCGGATTCTTCGCCGTGAAACTTGGACACGCAAAAAAACAGGATTTCGACCGTAAATCCATCTTGACCTTTATAAACGCGGTTTTCTATTCTCCCGGACATGTTGAGTGGTTGGAAACAACAGCCCAGCATTTGGTTTTCGGATTCAGAGCGGTCCTGCATTGGCAATCATCAGATTGCTGCGGACAGATTGCTGTTCGATCACACGGACGTGAACGCACAGCATTCGTGATGCTTCCGGAGAAACTGTTCGACGTGTTTTGGCAAGGATGCCGGATCTCATGTCGAACTCCAATCCACCGGCTCCCGGGATTTCAAGCGCGTCGTCCTCCGCCCCCCTAGGACAACGTACTTTCCGGGAGCTTTTTTTATGCGCGATTGGTTTTCATGCGTAATGAGTGATGTGGATTCAAATCGCATCCATTCGTCACGCCAGCGTCAAATGCATTTGATGAAGCACGAATGAATTTTGCGAAAGTGGAGTGATGCGTTTGGCCTGGCAACCATCGTCAAACTGTGCGGTGTCAATTTGAATTGGTGTCAGTGGGCACGTCCGTTTCTGGATCGCTTGTGTCGCTGGGAGGCTCATTGGCCTGCAATCCCCCATCGGTCTGTGCATTTTCGCCGGCCGGTGAAGTTTTACCCTCGCTGACGGGATTTTGAATGAAGCGATATCCTGCGTCCCGGACAGTGAGAAGATGAACGGGGGTCGTTGTATCCGGTTCAATGATTTTCCGCAGCCTGGCGATGAATTGGTCCACAGCTCTTGTTTGAATGTTACCTGGCAGTTCCCAGACTTCGTTTAGCAGTTCGTTCCGACTGATGACGCGGTCTCTGTTCTCTGCAAAGTACTTGAGTAATTTCAGCTCCTTGGGTGTCATTCTGACCGCTTTGTTGGCGACAGTTGCTTCATGCGTTTCGAAATTGACGCTCACGTTGCCGAAATCAAGCTCCACCAGAGTGTCCCTGGGTTTCACTGATTTTACAGGATTGGGTTTGCTTCTCCCCGCTTGAAGCAGGTTATTGACACGACTGAGCAGTTCGTCAAGCTCGAACGGTTTACTCATGTACTGGTTTGCGCCGACATCAAAGCCTCGTGTCCGGTCTTCCGCAAGGGTTCGTGCTGAAAGCATGAGAACGGGTGTGGTGACGCCAGCATCGCGTATGGTCTCGCACACGGTGTAACCACTCATGCCGGGCAACATGAGATCGAGTACGAGAAGATCAATCGAATCGCCATTCTGGTTGATCATCCGAAGGGCTGTAGGACCATCCTCCACCAGAGTTACGCGATAGTTCTCGGCTTCCAGGTTGTATTTGATACCTACCCCGAGGTGTTTTTCATCTTCGACGACGAGGATGTGTGGACGCATGACTGCCTCATTCTCGAATTTGGTTCTACCAATGATTCTAGGTGCCGCAGGTCTCTGCGGGAATAACACCGCCCAAGGTAACTTCAAATTCGGTTCCCGTTCCCATTTCCCGGTCCTGCAGTCGGATGGACCCTCTCAGACTCTTGACCACGTTGCGAACCAGGTGCAATCCAAGTCCTGTGCCGGGGGCACTGCGTTCCAGTTCATTTCCAAGACGGATGAAACGCCCGAATATCTTGCGTCTCTGGTTGGCGGGAATCCCCGGGCCATTATCGATGATCGAGACGATGACCTTTTCATCATCTGACACTCGAACATTGATTTGTACTTTGGGTGTAGACCCGGCATATTTGACCGCGTTATCGATCAAGTTTCGAAACAGGATCTCAAGCTGGATCAATTGGCTTCGAAGGAGGACAGGAGTGGAATTGAGAGAGACAGTTTCTTCAGGCAAGCGATAACGAACGCAAATGGCCGAACCGCACTGCCGGAGCAATTCATCCAGTTGCACCACTTCATCGTTGGCGATCTCACCTCCGCGGTCGATTCGTGCTGCATCCAGAAGGTGGTTGATAAGCAGGTCAAGACGTTCTACATCTTCCAGCATGAACTGGTGGAAATCCTGCTGTTGCCGGACATCGACGCTGTGACGCGTCATGGTCTGCAGATAAAGTTTCAACGAAGCGATCGGGCTCTTCAGTTCATGAGTGACCGCGTCAATGAAGTTTGACTGACGTTGGTTGAGTTTGAATGCTTTGACCGTGAGTGTCAGATAGGCAATCACACCTGCCAGTACGCCAACCAGGAGGACAGTTCCAGTTGACAGAATGACCCAGAAAGCCACGGAGGATTCAAGGTTGCCGGTCGCTCCCAGCACGTTTCCCAGAATCCAGACACCGGCCAGGACCACGATCAGGACGATCATGACAACGCCGAGTGTGATCGGTGCTTTCAGGCTGCGGCGTTCTAGCATCTGCGGATTAACCTTGAGAGAAAGGCAAAAGCGGAACACAGACGCATGGCGGCTCTGTTGGGGGAGCTTGTAGCTGGTCCGCTCGGTAAAAACAGCACCGTAACATATTGTATACGGGGGGGGCTCATCTGGTGGCTGTTCCGGCTGGCAGAGTATTTTCGATAAGTGTCTGGATTTGTGACTGCAGGGGCGTGACTGGGCATTGCCAACTGGTCATACTACCTTGGCCAGACGGCCTGAAGTTGGTGTCAAATGGAGAGTCATGGTGAGCGCCGAAACCCGGTCGCAGCGTTTCTCAGAAAGAACGATTCGTCAAGTCAATCTCGATTGCAGAAGGGCGATGGTGCGTGGCAGGTTTTGCCCGGATCGCAGTGAGGTCGTCCAGCAGCGGTGCGTCGTCGATCGGTCTGAAAACGAGGACGACTTTGGAAGCCAGTTGTGGTATTTCGATGGCTGGGGTGTCGACAACTACGACCGGCGGCACGCCGTGTACGGAGTCGTGGAGTATTCCATTCAGTTCGGGCTGAATGAACTGATCGAAAATGCGGTCTTCGAATCCGATGAAGAGCGTGAACGCTTTCGGCAGGTCTACGATCAGGAAAAGTTGAAAGCAACTTGGCGTCACCCATTCCACGGATGGCTTGCTTTGGGAGTGGTTGTGATGGCAGTTATCAGTCTGGTCTATCTGGCAATAGTGACGCTGACGTGAATTTATCTGAACCCTCTGATGAACCGATTGTTCATGTCGACAATGTTGCAAAGTGCTACGGAAAGTGGTCGCTGCGTGGTAGCCGTAGAGTCCATGCCTTGAAAGGTATTTCGCTGCAGGCCGCGGCTGGCGAAGTTTTCGGACTGCTGGGGCCAAACGGAGCTGGTAAGACCACCTTGATCAAGGTCCTGCTTGGGGTCATCAGCCCGACTTCTGGAAATGCAGCATTGTTCGGTCAAGCTGCAGGCAGCAAATTTGCCCGCAGTCGTATCGGTTACCTGCCGGAAACTTTGAGAGTTGACAGGCATCACACCGCTCGGTCTGCATTAAAGTTCTATGGCCGATTGAGCAACATGAGCGGTCAGCAGATTCAGAAACGCAGTGATGAACTGTTAGAACTTGTTGGTCTGCGAGATCGGGACCGCGAACCGCTGAAAAGATTCAGTAAAGGGATGAACCAGCGACTGGGGCTGGCACAGGCTCTGGTTCATGACCCGGACTTGCTCGTTTTGGATGAGCCAACTGATGGGTTGGACCCGGTGGGGCGGAGCGAAGTTCGTCGCGTGATCGAGCGTTTGAGCGCGGAAGGTAAAACGATCTTTCTCAATAGCCACATACTGCAGGAAGTCGAGGTCGTTTGCACGCGGGTTGCCATTCTGTCCCAGGGTGAAATCCGCGGTTCAGGCACCATTGCAGATCTGGCCGGAAAGCAGGATGCGGATGTCATCATGCTTGATCTGCAGTTTGATGATGATCTCGCGGCCGATCATTTTCTGCGAGAAGCCTCAGCAGACCATCCGGCCCTCGATTTGGCTTTTGACGCCAAAGGTTCTCCCCGTGGAACGCATCGGCTGATTGGGAAAGTTGAGAGTCAGAGTTCCGTCGATCAAATCGTCGACCTGCTGCGTGCCAAAGGAATTTCAATCAAGAGTCTCGACATCAAACGCCCGAGTCTGGAAGATTCATTCATGAAGCTGGTTGGGGCAGTCGCTAGTCAGAGTGTGGAAGGAGGGACGGGCTCATGAGACCGTATCTGACGATCATCAGAGATTCCTTTCATGCAGCTCTGGCCTCAAGAGTGCTATGGATTGCATTCATTGCTATTTGGCTTGTCGTTGCGGCTTTGGCGCCGATTGGCTATCGGGAAGACCTGACAAGTGATTTCCGCGGTGCACGTGATCTGGAGAATCGCAGCCGAATGCGGGCCTTGTTGGTGCAGGGAATGAGTGATCCCGATCTCGCTCAAACCGCCGTCGGAAGACTGGCTGCTGCGATGCCGGACAACATCGTCGAGGATCTGGAGCGGGTGAGTGCGGGAGACGCGTCCGAGCTGCGTACATCCGACTATGCCGATGCGTTGAACAAGTGTCTCGACGATGAAAGCTGGTACGACAGGGAGGCTTGGAGCTCGACATTGCGGCTTGCTGAGCTTCGTGAGCTTGATGAAATCGCTGATGATGAACTGGACGCGTCGCAACGTCGCCGCCGTGCGCGGTTGAGGATAGAGGCTGCCATGCCAGGCGTGTTTGCCACACGCGCTGTGAAGTCTGTCAGCTTGACTTATGCTGGATTCGAATTTCCTGCGGAACTCGCAGTCGATAAAACCCGGTTCGTAAGCATCATCAACCAGTTTGTTGTCCCTTTGATCATCGATTGGCTGCTTGGGTTCATCCTGATTTTTCTGGGTATCCTGGTGACGGCGTCAATGATACCGGACATGCTGCAGCCCGGTTCATTGCACCTGCTTCTCAGTAAACCAATATCAAGATCAATGCTGCTCGTCAGCAAGTTCGTCGGTGGCTGTGCGTTTGTTTTTCTATGTGTTGTGCAGCTTGTGGTCGGTCTGTATCTGGTGGCCGGGCTGAGGCTGGATATTTGGAACGCAAGATTGTTGCTGTGTATTCCCGTTTCAGTCTTCCTGTTCTCGGTTTTCTACAGTGTCTCGGTGCTTGCGGGGATGCGTTGGCGGTCACCCATTCTTGCCATTGGCGTCACGACCATGTTTGGTGGGCTCTGTTTCATCGTTGGAATCATTGGTGGCGTTTTTGATGGTTTTGTAACTGGCCCGGCACGCATTCAATCCATTGCGGTCGCGGGAGATACAACCTTTGCAACCACGCGGGGTAGCGGTCTGCTCAGGTTTGATGAAGACAGCAACCAGTGGGTGGATGTATTCGAGAGTAACGCGTTCAGTATGGACAGGACCATACAGCCCGTCGTAATCAACGATGATACTGTTGTGACAGCGCGAACAAGGGCTGGGCGGATGAACCCGTTCGGTTCTGGCGCCGCAGATCTGCTCGTGCTCAGCGAAGACAACGGTTGGGAGCCTGAGCCGAGTTTGCGGCTACCACCAGCGACTACACGGCTTTATCCCGCTTCTGGTACCTTGCTCACCTTGAGCGTGACTGATCTGAATGAAACGGCAACCTCGAGTGTGCTGGATGCAGCGGGGCAACCGACTGAAGAAGAGCCTGAGGAAGGTGATTCCCAGGCGTCCCAGTCCGGTGAAGGAGGCTTGTTCGCAAGATTGAGCAGCATGCTGGGTGTGGCACCGTCCGGATTCAAGTCGGTCCTCCCGCGCGGAGCAGTGATTTCAGCTCCACGATCTGTTGTTGTCAGTGATTCGGGAAAAGAAGTGTTCATCATGAGTGGAGGACGGTTGCTGCGACTTTCAAAGGCGGCAGATGATCAGACTTGGGTGCAAGAGGCCGAGTATGAACTCGAAGGTGATCCATCACTCAAAGGCGTGATCGCTGTTGATGGAGCTGTCCTGCTGCTGTCGCGATCCAAGCAGCCAATCCTTGTTATTGACAGTCGTACTTTGGAGCCGATTTCTCAGGTGCCTCTTGCCGAAAATCTGTTGACCACGTCGGTCCAAGGTATCGGTGAAGGTCGATTTCTGCTGTTGTCGAGTGATGGACGTTGCAGACTCGTTCGTCCAGAGAATCAGGAAGCGACTTCTTATGTTATCGAGGGAACGGTTGGGCCCGGTGATGTCGAAGCGATTACATTCAGCGCCGAGGAAAACCTGATCAGAATTGCTCACCACACAGACTCAATCGATCTTCTCAGTGCTGCTGATTTTTCCAGTCAGGGTTACCTTCGCCCTTCACTTGGGGTGTGGAGACGTGTCGACAAGTATCTGATCAGTCCCCTGCGGTTTGTTATTCCGCAAACTGGCGAACTTGGGCAGAGCATTGGCTCCATCGTCAGCGGTGAAACTGCGCTCGTTCTCAGCACCCCAACGGGTGAGGAGCAGGTTGAACGCTACAACATCTTCCGGCCGGTGGTCAGTTGTTCTCTTTTTATTGGTTTTATGTTGCTGATCAACTGCCTGTATTTTGGCACCAGAGATTACTAGCTTGACGAAGAATTTTGCCCTGACGGTTCTCGCCCCGTAAGACGGGGTGCTGTAAGAGACTTTGCAGAGCGACCTTCAGTTTCAAGCCTTGCGTCGCGTGTTTTCGCGGTACGTGTGATGATGTCATCGCGGTTGGCAAGGTACGCGCAGTAGTGAGCAACAGATGGCTATCACTGGCCAAAGCGGTAGAGCTTGTGACGACTTCTGATCAGGAGTGAATCCTGATAGGGAACCGGGCTCGCAACAGTGAATGGCTCATCATCTTCGATTGAATTCTCTGCAATGAGTTCAGGCTCGCTGCTGTCCAGCGGGCCGATGACAAACGTCGTACCGTTCTCCTGTGTGACGTAGAGATGATTGCCGGCAAGTAGTGGCGAACTGCTGTATCCCATCCGGGATTTTGGCAACTCCACCGTCCATACAGATTTACCATTCAGAAGGTTGATGCAGGTGATGGTGCCTTTGGATGCTTTTCCATCGGAAACGACATAGGCACGGCCCTGATGTGCAGCGGGTGTCGGGACATCACTGCCGAGGTCGTCGCGGAACCACAGGATGGCATCTTGGCCTTTACCATTGGCAAGAGCTTCGATGTCGACCGCCGTCAGTGTATCGCCTCGGGCGTAAGGGCAGAGAATGACGTTTCCGTCTGCAACCGGAGACGAGATGGAACGCCAGTACTGCTCTTGACCAGGATTGAACCCACCAAGTTTACCGAGCAATTTGCCATCGCTCGCCCGGTTGATGGTCAAATGATCGGCCCCCATCACCGCGATAGCCTCTTGGCCCTTGACGGAAACCACCACCGGTGTTGAGTAGCTTTGTGCGGCTTCCTCTGGCGCCGGCAAGGTTCGATCGAATTTCCAGAGTTCTTTTCCAGTTCCTTTGTCGAAAGCTACCACGTAACTGGGGCCACTCTGCATCACGGCGACCACAACCGCTGACTCAGTCAGGACAGGCGATGAACCCAAGTCCCACCACAGCGTATCTGCACCAAACAGACTTTGCAGATTTTTGGTCCACTGGACTTTGCCCTTGGAATCAACAGCGACCAGATCACCACTTCGGAAGTAGGCAAAGATCGTGTCACCGTCGACAACTGGCGATGGATTGCTCCCACTGCCTTTGCGGTGTTTGTTGCCCCGGTCTTTGCCCAGAGAAACTTCCCACTTCTTCTGGCCGCTCTTCATGTCAAAGGCCAATAGCTGATTTTGTCCTTCAACCCCGGTAGTGACATAGGCAGTGCCCTTCGAAATGACCGGTGTACTGCCTCCCAGACCGGGTAGCTCTGCTTGCCACAGAATCCCCTTGTCCTGCGACCAGTTCAATGGAAGTTTTCCTTCCATCGCAACTCCATTTTGGCGTTCGCCGCGCCATTGCGGCCATGAATCTACGGCGGACGTGGTATCGGTTGTCAACAACAGAAGGAAGACTGCGGGGATCACTATTCGCAATGTTCGACGCTGCATGGTGGGGAATCTGCTCGGAGAAATGGGATTACAGGGCAATCGTACCCAGTCATGATTTTATTGACGTTACTGGATACTGTGGTGAAGTAGACAGGTGCGAGATGCTAAAATCTTAACGTCTGGCGAAGGTGATTTGGGACAGGTGTTTGATGAATTGCCATTGTGCGGATATGACCCAAACCTGAATTTTCTGCAGTTTGTCGTTGAGCGACGTGAGATCATGAAATTGGCGTATCAACCGCATGGCAATGCCAACGCCCTCATGCCGTACTGCACCAGGTTCTTGATGGTACCAGTTTTCAGGATTGCCCTCTTTGCAGGAGTTGTAGATTGACCGCTGTCATGAATCGCATCGTGATCCGCTTCTTGATGTTGAGCGTGGTTGTTTTTTGTTCCATGCACGCTGCGTTCGCCCAGAAAAATGAGATGGGATACGAAGAAGTGGCCGTTCCACCAGAAATGGAAGAACAGCCTTCATTGGAGCTTGAGAAGGTCGAAGAGTATTTTTCATCGCCAGTATTTGCAGATCGTCAACGTGCGATGCAATTCATTTGGGGAAACCCACAACGATCATCGGTTGCAGTGCAAAGGGCTGCTCTGAGTCCGGATCCCGAGGTTGCCGGACGTGCCAAATGGATTCTGGAAGGCTGGCAGAGAGGAAATCTATATGCCTCAGGGCACTGGGGTGGAAATCCGGACAGCGTAGGTTCCAAACTGGGTGAATTGCTGGCTGAGGCGCGTTTCGATGCATTGATGTTTGTGCTGGAAGTCACCACCGATGAACAACGATTGATCCAGGTGCGGAAAGAAATGGAAGCCTTGATTCTGTCCAGGTTTTCCATTTATGTCCAAGCCGCTCTACAGCACAAGAAGTTGCTTGATTTTGCGAACCTGATCGGTGTCATTGCGGAAACCCGGGAAATGGCTCTGTGTCGTTTGCAGTTGTTGCAATTAGTGGATGCCGATGTAGAGACGCATGGATTGCTTCCTCAATCATCCAAAAGCTGGACTCCGCAACTGCGAAATGAAACAGAAGTTTTACTGCTGTATCAGTGTGGGCGTGCAAACGAGGCGATTGAGCGAGCACGGCAGTTGGAAAACAGAAATCCTCTGCAAGTCTGTCAAATTCTCGACTCGCGTTGGAAGGAAATGTCTCTCGATGCTCTCTCGATCGTGGAGGATGTTGAAGCTGGTAGCAAGGATGCTGTGAGGGCGTGGTCTCGGGTGTTGACCGCGGCAGAGCGAGACGGAAATGATGAACTGAGGGACCGCGCAATTGATCATTTGACAAGAGTTGTCCGGGACGAAGAGGAAGATGTAAGCAGCATTCGTTGGAAGTCTCTGGCGATGCATGGACAGCTTGCTGCCGCTTTCCAGATACTCGACCCGTTGAAACCGCATCTTTCGGCCGAAGTTGCGCTGGCGTCTTCGCAACCCGGTCACGCATTTGGTGTTCTTGGATATCCACTCGAATCCGTCGACTCCCAATACTCGATGTGGGTTCAGCAGGTACTCAAGGCAATCATGGATTCACGCAATTTGAATCGACCCATGGCAGCGACGGCGGCTACGCAGTTTGACCGCTTGGTGCAATTGGTTTGCAGTCTCGATGCAATAGGTCATGACCAGGTTGCCTTTGATATCGCAAAACTGCTCTGTCATGGCCAGGTTCCTGGCCGTACCGGCGACTTGCGATCGTACCTGATGTTCCGTATCTCGTCGTCGAGTCGAAGAGACTGGTCAGAGGAGTTGCTGTTTGGTGGGGGTAAACCGAGATGGGGATCTACCGAACGGTCACGACTCGCCGATTCGTTGAGCGAGTGTGATGCTGCGACGCTTGGCCTGCTTTATGATGCTGTGAAGTACCTGCGTCCAACAGCGACGCTGCGAGAGCAGATTTCGTGGGTTTGCCAAATTGCGCGCGTCCAAAAAACGTCAGACCTTGAGGCTGCTGAGGTTCTTGCTGAAACACTCAGAAATATTCTGGCGAGGTTTGATCGGCTGCCAGCCAACGCACGAGCAAGCTATCCGTTCAGTACGAATCTTCACGCCTTGATGTTGTTGCACGGCCAATATGAACTTGCTTCGGCCTATGTTCGCCGTTTCGTGAACGAAGGCGACGTGGAAGCCATGTTGTGTCTGGCCGAAGAAGAATTGGCGATGGGCAGCATGAGCGAGGCCATGAATTTGTTTTCACGCATCGAGCAGTTGTCGATGGCGGTTCCTGCAAAAGGAGCCAGTCGCCGTCTGGAAAAGCGGTTGCTGGAAGAGGATTTTCTCGCAGTCAAAACGCTCGTTGGACGGTGGATCATTGCAAAGCGTGTGGGAGACACGGATTTGGAGTTGGATTTGCGAGGGAAGTTGGAAGCGGTCGCTTGCACGCCTCTGTTACGGTTTCGTCTGCAGTTCGCGGATTATCTGAGGGATAAGGGCGAGAACTCTTTCGCAATCCGGATTTATCAGGCTTTGCTTCCGATTGCCGCACTTTCTGTGGACGGACAGGGGAATGCTTATTCGGCTGTTACGCTTTACGACGTAGCCAGAAAGTGGGTTGCATTGATTCATGAAGAGAAACCAGCGCATGCCGCACGTCTCTTTGATGTGGCGGTGTTGGCGATGATTGATTCCAGTGGCTACCGTGCCAGTGCTTACGTGACGCTTCCTCTGTTGATTCAGGAATGGACGCTTGATGCTGCGATTCGCGGGAATGATCGCGACCAGGTCACGCAGTGCCTCAACCGAATACTTGAATTGGATCCACTGGACATCAGTTTTGCGGAAGAGCGACTGCCACAAATGCGTGAGGCAGGCATGGTGCAGCTTGCCGATTCAACCTTGGACAGCATCATGGATGCTGGGATGGAATACGCACGGCGTTTTTCGCTTGATGCGATGACTTGCAACAATGTGGCTTGGGTTGCTGCGAAGAACGAACGGCGCCTGCAAGATGCTTTGAAGCTGGCAACGTTCGCTGTACGTGCAGAACCGGAAAGTACGACCTACCGGGACACTCTTGCTGAAGTTCTTTTCTTGCTCGGGCGTACTGAAGAAGCGCTGCAGATTGAAAAGGCCTGTTTGCTTGATGATCCCGGACAGTGGCACCTGCACGAGCAGATCGAGAAGTACACAGAAGCTTTGCAATCAGGAAAACCTTGAAGCATGCCTGGTCAGTTCATCGCACCGTTGGTGTTGTTGAGCGATTTCTGAAAACCACGGCTCGAGCTAGAAACGAATATGAATTCCGCTTTGATACCCATGGTAATGATGGTGGATTCGCTCCGTTGGGTAGTAGTATCGCGGTGGAGGACAACCGGGAATCAGGTGGTAGCTGTTGATGGGAGTCATGGTTGGCACTTGAATCTGTGAGCGATCCTGGAGAGCTTGCGGTGGCAAACTTCTTCTGTTCGCTGGATTTAACGCGATCTGAGCGTGCTGCATGCTGGTGATGACCTGGTCGCTTACCCCTTGCCGATGTAAAGCGATGATCTCCGGAACTTGCAATTGGCGTTGCACACCACGCTGTTGAATCTGGTTGATGATCACCTGATCAGAGAGTCCACTGTTTTTCATTGCCACAACGTCTTCACAGGAAACAGCAGATTTCCGGTATTGCGACCATCGATTTTGGTTTTGCTGGTAGAAGTTCTGCATTTCATAAGCCTGCTTTTGATCTTCTGCGTTTCCAAGAAGCCCGCCAGCAAATGCACCAATGATTCCTCCAATCGCTGCGCCTGCGCCTGCTTCCCCGTTGTGATCGCCGATCGCAGCCCCAGCCACTGCACCTGCAAGACCACCAACCGTCGCGCCACGCTTGGTATTGCCTTGTGCATCAGCGGAACCGGCAAGAGAGAACATCATCAAGTTTGTGGCCAGCAAAAGTGGACCCAGTAAGCATGGTGTGGAAAAAAACGGTGTGCGGTTGCTCTTCATTCGTCGTATCCTCCCCAGATTGCAGTGCAGCGTTCTTCGGAAAACCATGGAAACGGAACATCGGTAGTTGTTCTGTTAAGAAGAAACGGGGGGCGGAGGCAATCCCAAAAGGCAGCCACTCGCCCAAAAGGCAGCCACTCGAGCCGGGGCAGTTCGAGAGGAGTGGCAGAGAAAGCCAGGCTCTCAGCGACTTGTCGGAGTGATTTTCGGTCCCATGATGGCTGAGATCGCCCGAACGAAGTCTTGAGCGTCATCAAAATCACGATAGACGCTTGCAAAACGGATGTAGGCAACTTCGTCCAATTTCGCCAAATGACGCATGACGATGTCGCCAACCTGAGCAGAGGTCACTTCCGACTCGAAATTCGTGTAAATGTCGGTTTCGATATTCTGAACCACGCGTTCAATGATCTCGCTCTTGATGGGGCGTTTGGAGCAAGCTCGTTCGATCCCGCGGCGGATCTTTTCCCGGTCAAGTGGTTGTCGGGTTTCATCGGTTTTGACAACACGGACGCTGAGACTTTCAATCTTTTCCGCCGTCGCGAATCGCCTCTGACAGGAATTGCAAAGCCTTTTCCGGCGAACCATGTAGCCACCTTCGGCCGCCCGCGTGTCCAGCACACGGTCATTATCGACGTGACAATAGGGACAACGCATGCAGCACCTGTGAAATGACGAACAACTCCGTAGTCTGTATAGTATCGGAGGCGTATTGGAACCTGCAACCGTTCCACCTGTTCCCTGACGTTCACAGAGTCGATTTACCGCGTTGCCCGAAATCAAGTCGCATGAAAAGACGACCTCTGACGCAGTAAATCACAGACCCATTGAAAGGAATCGCATTTTGAGCAACCAGCGTGAGTGTGGGGAAAAGGGGGAGAGTTCGGCGCTGAAAGTCCGGGAAAACGAGGATGGAGAAAAAAATATGGCGCCGCTCACCACGCGCAGCAGCCAATTAGCCACCACGGAGCAGATTCCGGGTTCTCAAGAAGCGTGCGATGGTTCACAACATGGAGAATCTGTCTGGAAGGGCGGGTATAGCATTCAGGCCATGGTTGGTACGTGGCTCACGCTTGCGATTATTTCCGTTTTCCTGCTGTTTCTTTCCCTTTTGGGCGTTTTTCCGTCAACGACAACTCTGGGCGTTCTGGTATTCGTCATGTGGGGCGTGGCGGTCCTCGTTTTCGGATGGAGAAGCCTGGGAACAAAATACGAATTGACCACCCGGTATTTCACAAGCCAAACGGGTGTTTTGGCACGCAAAACCAGTCGAATTGCAGTGGCTGAAATCGCTGAACTCAGCTTTGTTCAAGGGCCGGTACAGAGGCTTCTCGGAGTTGGTAGAATGAGATTGGGCAGCAATGACCAGTCAGGCCCGCAAGTACATGCCAGCGGCATCGCTCGGGTAAAAACCGTTGCGGGAATGATTGATGATGTCAGACGCAATACGCAGCAGCAAGGCAACAAAGAAACGTGAGTGTCTGGCCGGCTTTGTTCAATAGCGGAGGAATGAAAAGGTGACCAAGTGGTTTGTCCAGCAAGACGAGAGTCAGGAAGACATTGGGCCGCTAAAACCGAGCGAGTTACTTGAGATGGTGCGGAGCGGCAAGGTCACATCGGATTCGATGCTGCGCAAAGATGATTCAAATTGGTTCGTTGCAGGTGATGTGGGCGGCCTCTTCGAAGCCGCAATGCGACCAACCATACGTTATTATTGCCCCCAGTGTGAGGTCGAAGTCACCGAACCGCCCGTGACATGCCACGAATGTGGTCGGGAGATCCATCGCGCCCTTACAAAGATCACCGAGAACACCATTGTCAGTCAGGCCGACCAGAACGTGCTTGGAGGCGCCGGCAGTTCCGTCAAGAATTGGTTGAAAAAGAAAAAGCTTGCCAAGGATCGCGACAAGGGCTCCTGACAAGTAAGACCAGTTGTCACGTTTGCACAGCAAGCCGTAGCCAGCCACGCCTGTAATCGGTGTCCTGTTCAATCAGTACACATTTCAATCGGTACACATTTTGATCGGTACACATTTTGATCGGTACTCAGGCCGAATCGACCCGCTGCAGACTGGCGAATTCTGATACACATCCGAGAATTCAAGATGCCAGCCTGTACACAGAACGGTTTCAGCCTGTTCCCAGCGGATCATTCTTGACGTGCTGTCTCCTGTGAATACTGCCACAAATCATGGTGCGATGATTTGGCAGTCATCCGCCGCCGATTCCCTAGTAGCGGTACTCGGCACCAACCGTACCACCGGCCACGAAGAATTCACTTCCTGTACGGACATTCGTAATGGCACCGATTGTGTTCTTGAATTGATCCGTCGCAGTACCGACACCGCCGAGCCACCAGAGTTCACCTCCAGCACGTATGCTGAGCCGGTCCGTGAGTTGCACACGCACGCCGCCTGCCACTTCAATCATGCCAGCGAATCTGACTGCGTCTTCATCTGCCAGCAGTGCAGTGGAGATGTCGTTGCGGTAATCGAAATCCAAGTCGGCGAAGTTTGCGAATATGCCGGCTCTGGCTCGAAAGTCCGTGTAACCGCGATGACAGATCGGGTACAGCAGATCAACTCCAACTTGAGGGCCGAGCAGGCGGTTTTTCACCTCGCTTCGCAGCGAACCAAGAGTGCTACCAGAAATCGCGCCAACAGTTGCGTTTTCACCGAGATAAGTGAACAGTTCCTGGTAATCGATATATCGCACTCCCACAAGGCAACGAGCAACGTCGTAGCCGACCATGGTCTTGTTGGCTTCGATCGACCAGTACTGAGCCTCAAGCCGCTGACTTTGCTCGATGGAGTTGGTGAATGCCAGAATATCCGTTGCATCAAATGGAGCAACGGGATTCAAAAACGTTTCAATACCGCCGGACGGATTGCTTGCTGCACCTGACTGTGTCCATTCGGCTACGCCTGTGAACGTCAACTCGCAGCCATTGATGCAATCTGGGACTCGCCCGATTGTCACCCGCGGAATGGCTTCAAAGTCGTAACCATCCATCAGGAAGTTGGGGCTGGCGGTGTAATTGCCACTCTGCCGTTCCATGAAAAGTGTTTCAACTGTGGCATAACAGTAAGGTTCACATGGGGCACAGAAATTTCCGTTTGGAAAAGACGTTCCGCGGCAGTTGCCGCGGCACGAGCGGGTTTGGCACGTTTGGCATCCAACCTGAACGACATCGCCACTTTCGGTTGCCGTCGCTGCGGTTGAAAGAGGAAGATCACTGGCATTCACAACCTGATAGCTCTCTGTCCCCAGCGTGATGACGCCGCTGCCGGTGCTCTCCGTTGGGCCAGAAGCGACCTCTGCGGAAGCGACTCCCAGGAGTGCTGTCTGGCCATAAGCGGTGCCAGATAATGCAGTCATCACAAGCATCACGGTGCAGCGAGCCAAAATGTATGCGACGCCATTGCCGTGTTCACCGGTGGCAACTTCTTTGCCAAACAGATTTCGACGGATCCTCATGATCAAACCTCTTAAATCGATACGGCTGTGAGCCGTTGCGTAGGAAACCAAAACGGTTTCCCACGTGGAGACGGAAATGGACTGTGCTTATTTTACGGTCAGCTGATCTCGAACCGGGATCAGGCAGGACTTGCGTACCATGCGAATGATTCTCTCGGCTGAATCCTGCGAATCGCAGTTTCCAGTAACCCAAAGTTCACCACGCGTGATCTGGATTTTGACATCGCAGCTTGGGAACACCTTCTGGATGGATTGGTTCAAAAGCTCAGTTGTGCTCTCAATTGAGTTGCCTTCGGTCGGAACGACTTCGTTGACGTGTATCTCAAACGCTCGCATGAGTACTTCGTCTGCGTTGCCATCCTTCTGGGCCCAGACGACCAGTTGAGTCGTCCCGATGCCAGTCCCGATCAGCTTGAGTTGATTCGGTCCAGATGCGAACGCCTGGCAGACACCCTTGTCCCCAACACGAACACCCCGTACCGATCCGCCCAGAGTCAGTGATCGCACTTGAGCCTGGTTCATATGGAGTGGTGTCAGTTTGACATTGGGGCCGAGTTTCAGACCTCTATCCTTCAATTCACTTGCCGTGTCGAGACGCATTGCCTGGTGCAAATCAATCTTGGGTGGTTGTGGCTTCCTGTTCCCAAGAACCATTTTGGGTACAGCCTGCACGCGTGTTGACTCGTGCGAATCAACATTTGTCTGTCGCTTGACCGATCCTGGAATTGTTTGCACTGCGACGGGCGGGCGGTAGCGTTTCTGCAGGAGTGTTGCAGTAGCGGATGTACCAGGCTGGCCTTGAGGCTTGACCGACACTGCTTTTGGATCACGGGCCGCAACCTGAGGAGCCTTCGTTGTCTGGGTTGCAACGGATTCCGTCTTGGCTGTCTTTTCTGTGTTCGCTGTCTTTGCAGAGTTCGATTTGGCTATCGCCCCATCGCCTTTCTTGCTGGCCTTTGAATTTGGTAGATCAATCGGATCGACAACACCGCTCGCGACTGGACTTGAGGGTGATCGGTCTGCTGCCGTCTGATCCGTATCAAGCCCAACCATGACTTTTGGTCGATCCTTGGTGATTTTGTATTTCTCTACTCTGACCACGTGGGTCGCTTCGCTCGGATTGACGATTTCGGGCGAGATATCCGGTTTTGAAATCGCCGTTCTTTTCTGATTGCTGAAGGGATTCACCAGCTCTTCCTTTGCCACTGAATCGGACTTCTCCGCATGTGGGTTGGTTCTGGCATTTTCCTTCAATGAAGGGCGTTCAACTTTGATGACCGACCGGCTCGGTTTTTGCTCCGAATCACTTTTCGCAACGGTGTCAGGAATTTTGACGGGTGATGGCAACGCGGAGTCTGCGTCGTCTGGTGCACTCTTCTGAGAAGGTTTCGTGTCAGCGGGGCTTTTGGCCAGGATCGAAACCGGGCCTTTCACATTCTTTCCGTTGTCTGCCAGTTTCGGTTTTCCGTTTTCGAGCTTGTCAGGGCTCGGAGGCTTGACGGCTTTGACGGTTGAGGTTTCGGATCTCGCTGGGAATTTCCTGACATCCGCGACCGAGATTTTTTCGTGATGGGTATCAGACGAGGAATCCTTGGCCGAGTCGTCCTTTGCTGCGGTGCGGGTTGGTACTGCGAGGATTGATTTGCCACTGGGCCTGAGCAGCTTTGCTGTTGCCGGCAGTTTCGGCATCTTCAATGGTTCTTCAACTTCCTTCGGTTCCGAGACCGGTGTGGGCAGCCCCAAATCATTACCAAGCCCAGTCTGATCAGCGAGAATTGGCTCAGGGAACGCGGGGTTCGTACTCTTGGGTTGTGGCTTCGGAGCAGTGACAACACTGCCGTCGGGCTTGACGGTTACCGGAACTGGTAGTGAAGGTTCGTTCTGGTCTGGATCTTGTGGCGAAAGATGTGACAAGTGGTGGGCAATGCTCTCTGGCCGTTCTTCTTTCGTCGGCGAAGTTTCGGAATCGTCCGAGAGCGAAAAGAAAATCGGTGTTGCTTTCTTCTCTTGCGGTTTCGACGGTTCGCTCGGGGAGACTTTTGACAACATCGATGCGATGGAGTCTCCACTGGCAGGCCGCTTGCTCGTCTGCTGTTTCTTTGTGGGTTTGTTCACAGTAGCAGCGGTTTCCGCTGGTTCTACAGCCGCTGGCTGCGGTGAGACCTTCTCAGAATCGCCAGTTCCGGTGTGGGAAGGCTTTGACGCACCCGGAGCTGCCTTTGTGGCTTTGGCAGATTTCTCTGCTAAGCTTCCGGCGTTCGAAGATGGGCTGGCTGTTTTATCTGGCGAGGCAACTGCCACGATGGATTTTGATGACGGGTTGGCTGCAAGAACGGAACTCACGGGAAGTGGACTTGCTTGGGGCTTCGCAAGTGCCTGCTTGCCGGAGACCTGAGTAACGGGGGCCGCAGGGGCCAGCGAAGCGTCCACCAGTTCGTTGTTCTGTCGATGGGTGGATTGGATCAGAGGATTGACTTGCACCGTCGCATCGTGGGCGGGGCCAATGATCATGATTGGACGCCGTCCACCGTCTGCTGCTTGTTGGTCCGAACCAACAGGATTCAGACCGATTGCAGCTCCGATGGGACGAAGCGCTGCCGTATTTTGCTGCAGACCCGCACCTGTGGTGAGGTGTACTTTTGATTGTGAAGGCTTGCTCTCCGGCTCACAGAACGGATTGGATCGGACAGCCGGAGTCGTGGTGGCATTGGTGAGCGGTAAGGGTGGAAGCGTCCCCAGGGGATTTTCCTGCGGTCCCTCTGCAAAGCAAGGCGAACCCGCCAATATAAGCATTGCCAGCAATTGTCGCCGAACACGTTTGCCACGCTTGATCTGAGCTATTTGGTGTTCACGCATACCGCAATCCTTGCGTCCGGACGAAAACAGTTGCTGCGCCATGGTGGCGCAAAGCTTTCAGCTGCAGCTGTTGGGAGCTGTCATTCTGTAAAGGAGATATCGGGTTCCGATTGGCGGGACATTAACGATTCTCGCGTTTCCTCCACGTGTAACGGTGGGGAGGAACCTGCTTCGCCTAGGTGGCAGATCTCTGCCGGGCTGCCTCGAATGAAAGGATTGCTGCTGAGGCTGAGATGTTGAGGCTGTCGGCTTTCCCGGACATCGGAATACAGATTCCGTCGATGACAGCCTCCGGACGGGGCAGCCAACGTTGTTTTAAACCAATCGCTTCGCTGCCCAAAATGATCGCTGTGGGACCCTTCAGATCACATTCCCAGAGGGTTTGCGAGGACTCAACGCGAGCTGCATAGATTCTGATGCCCCGTGAAACCAGATAATCTCGCAACTCTGGTTCGGTGCCCTCAAAGGATGGAATTTGAAAAACGGTTCCCAAACTACTGCGAATCGAGTTTGGATTGTACTGGTCGACGCATTGGCATAGGAGGATTGCATCCACCCCAGCAGCATCGGCTGAACGGAATACTGCCCCCACATTTCCCGGCTTTTCGATGCAATCCAGTATTAAAATCAGCGAGTTTTCTGATAAATCAAAAGATTTTAGGGATGCCATCGGCCGGACGAATTCTGCTACGACGCCTCGCGAAGACTGGCCGTAACTGATTTTTTCCATCAGGGCATCGGCTACCCAGTTGAGTTTCTTGTGGGCTTTGGCGTGCCTCATCACGAGATCAACGGAGGGTTGAAATTCATCGTTTTTTCCGAGAATAACCGACTCTGGGACGTAGACCCCGCACAGTTCCAGTCCCGCGAGAATTGCTTGGGATGTTTCACGCCATCCGTCGACCAGGACACGGTTCGCCTTTCTGCGAGAACGATTGTCCCGCATCCGGATCAAGTGACGCAGAGTCGGATTTGCGGAACTTCGGAAGATGACGGGCTTAGACTCGCTCATCCATTCTCTCTATGATTCTGACTCAGAACAGGGTTGGGCGGGCCAAGGCTGGCATGGCTCGCACGGAGACACTAATCGGATACTCAACTGTCAGCAAAACGAATTCATCATGAATGAAACGCCTCAATGTGAGCCGGTCCGGAATCGGCGGGATGAAAAAGCGTTCCTGAACTTGGAGCGTGAGTTATATCTTGACGATGACTGCTGGGTCCCGCCCCTGTGGGGAGTGAGGCGTGAAATGGTGGGTTTCAAGCCGCACCCATTTTACGACCAGGCTGACCGCCAGGCATTTCTGGTGCGTCGCGGTAACCGAGTTGTCGGGCGCCTGCTCGCAATTGTCAATCATGAGCATAACCGTCGTTACAAGGAGAAAAGAGGTTTCTTCGGTTTTTATGAGTGTCAGGATGACATTGACGCCAGTAACGAGCTTTTTTCAACGGCGGCGCAGTGGCTTCGAGATCGGGGGATGACGGACGTCCGAGGGCCGGTCAATCCAAGCCTGAATTATGAGTGTGGGCTGCTTGTGGAGGGGTTTGATACTCCGCCAACTTTCATGATTCCCCACAATCATCCTTATTACGGACGTCTGATTGAGGGTTTTGGCTTCACTCAAGTACAGGATCTGTACAGCTACGATGCCCACATTGACATCCTCAACGACTTGGACCCGAAGTTGATGTTCGTCGTTGATGAGGCGACTCGCCGCTTCAAAGTCAATTGCAGGCCGATTGATCGAGCCAATTTTACTTCTGATGTCAGGGCTTTTCTGGAAATCTACAACCTGTCCTTGCAACAGACTTGGGGTTATGTCCCCATGAGTGAGGCAGAAATCGACCATCAGGGAAAAGGCCTGAAACATCTCATTGTGCCTGAATTGACTAGTATCGCAGAAATCGAGGGCAAGCCGGTCGGAGCCGGATTTGGTCTGCTGGATTTCAATCAGATCATCAAAAAAATTGACGGGAAGCTGTTTCCATTCGGATGGCTTCGGCTCAAAACGCAGAAACGGTCGATAGATCGCGTGCGGATGATCAGCACCAACGTATTGCCGGAATATCAGAAATGGGGGCTTGGCCTGGTTACGCTTTCCCGTGTCTTGCCAGATGCAATTGCTTTTGGCATCCAGATCGGTGAGTTTTCCTGGGTGCTGGAAAGTAACCAGTTGTCTCGTGGCACGATTGAACGAGGTGGCGCGACCAGAACCAAGGTGCACCGCATTTATGATCGGTCGCTTCGTGAGGATTAGTAGGTCTTTCACGTCACTATCGTCATGATTTCCGTTGGATCGGCTATCCAATCTTGCTTCTTCGAACCATACTTTGGGGGACCGTTCTCTCTCCTTCACTTCCTCACTCTCTCCGAACAATGCCCCAAAGCAACGTCGTTATCACCGGATTGGGAGTGGTGTCGTCCATAGGCATCGGTGCTGCAGCTTTTTTTGACGGCTTGCGTGAGAAACGTTCCGGTATCACCTCTCTGGCCAACCGGACTGATGGTTGTGCCGTGCCTTCCGCTTCGCAGTCTTTGACTGGGCACTGGATCGGTGGGCCGATCATTGATTTTGAGCCCAAGCGGTATGTCCGACCGCGAAAGGCACTGAAGGTCATGTGTCGCGAGATCCAAACTGCCTTTGCGGCATCCCATCTCGCAATCGAACAGTCAGGGCTGATTGACATGTTGCCGTTGAGTGACTCAGGGGCACTTCGGTCCGAAGACGTTGGAACTGTTTTTGGCAGCGAAATGTTTTATGGATCTCCATTGGAAATGGAGGATGCGATCAGGTCGAGCATGACTCAGGATGGCGAATTTGACGCTTCGCTGTTTGGCCAGGCGGCCATGAAAAAAGTGACGCCACTCTGGATGCTCAAGCATTTACCCAACATGCCAGCGTGCCATGTGGGTATATCGATCAACGCCCATGGTCCAAACAACACTCTTGTTCTGGGAGATGTCTCTGCCATGGCGGCAGTGATTGAGTCCATTTCCTGCCTCGAAAGAGGCACTGCGAAAATGATGATTGCGGGTGCAAGTGGTACTCGCATCAATTCAACCCGCATGAACTACCGGGCAGATCTGCCGTTAGCCTCGGTTGCAGACCCCATTGAATTCAGTTCGCGACCTCATGATCCTGAATCGCAGGGAGTCGTCGGCGGTGAGGCAGCAGGGGCTCTCGTTCTGGAACTGGATGAAGATGCTGGAAAACGTGAAGCGACAATTCTGGCGCGAGTTGTTTCCTACGCTTCCTGCTTCATTCCTTCCGGTGGAATGCGGATGTCACAACGCACATCTGAATCCAAGTCTGAAAGCAGAGGTTCAGCCGAAGCCATGAAGCGTGCAATGACAGCTGCGCTTGCCGATGCGGGCATTGAGCCCCAACAGTTGGGCCTCGTTGTTGCTCATGGTATGGGGGACCCAATCATTGATTTGGCAGAGCGTGAAGCTCTGTCGGATATCGTTCCCGAAGTACCCGTTCTGGCCACCATCGCCGCCTTGGGGCACTGCGGAGCAGCAAGTGGGATGGTGGATCTGGTCGCGGGCTCCCTCGCGCTCATCAACCACCAGGTACCACCAACCATTCAAAGCAAGTCTGCAAAGACGACCGTCAGATTTCGGGATGAGCCCAGCGCGATGTCGATGGACCATGTCCTCTGTCTGTCGCATACTTCCGAGGGGAATGCAGTTGCGATCGTGCTCGCTTCACCCTGAGTCTCGTCTTGACTTGATTCCTGGCAACGGCTGTTGAAATCAGCGTTCAATCTGTTTTCAGTCTTGTGAGTGACGTTGTGGCTGATGGCTTGCAGTTACACCGGCTATTCAGCTTGATTTTGCCACGATGGCAAGCAAATGAAGGGTTTTTTGCTTTTTCCGGTAACCTTTCCAATACAGTTGGTAATTCATTACCAGAGGCGGATTCCACGAGCGATGGCGGGCATGAGTGATCAAGAGCAAACCGAAGTTTTTGTCCAACTGTTGGCAGAGTCCCAAGGGCGGCTGTTCGGCTACGTTTACTCAATGCTCGGTGACCACGCGCGTGCCATGGACGTAGTCCAGGAAACAAATCTTGTTCTTTGGAGGAAAAAGGCGGAATTCCGGGCGGGGGCTGCATTCATGCCTTGGGCAGTCGCGATTGCAAGATTTCAGGTTCTCGCCCATGTGCGCGACCAAAGCCGTGAACGTTGTCTGTTGGACTCCGAGTTGGTCGCGGCATTGTCTGAAGAGACGGAAAAGCAGGTGGACAAACTGGACTCCATGCGGGTTGCCTTGCGGCAGTGTCTGGACAATTTGCCAACGGAAAAACTCGAGATGATCCAGCTTCGCTACTATCGCTCCATGTCGATTGCAGAAATCGCACAAGTTGTGGGAAGCCAATCTACTGCTGTCAAAGTTGCCTTGCTCCGATTGCGTCGCTCGCTTGCGGAATGTATGCACCACAGAATGCTGGAGAGTTGAAGTTGGAGTCCCCGGAAATCGACGAATTTGAGCAGCTGGTTTTTGACTGGGAGGATGGTCAACTCGATGATGTCGGTATCAACAGGTTAAGGCAGTTGCTGCGCCAGAGTTCGGATCTCAGGCAACGCTATGTCCAAAGGCAGGTCTTCGCTGCCCTTGTGCAGATGGACAGGGATGCGGGGCTCACGACGAGCAGTGATGAAAAGGTAGGCTGCGACAGTGTTTTGCCTGTGGCACTTGCAAACGACTCGATTTTGGAACAGGAGAAACCTGACCTGAGACCTGGAAAGTCACCGACCCTGGTAAGACAGGATTCTCGCGGGCTTGGCCAGCGATTGAAACGACATCAGGGTATTTTGCTGGTCGCCGCCGCCTCGATCATGCTTTGCTTCGTGCTTGGACGCTGGCTGGTGGTAGAGTCCCGCTTGAAACAGGCGGGTAGTAATCAATCAGCAGAAGCAAACGAACGTTCCGGGAAACAGGAGGCAACCTCTGCTGGGGTCGCGCTGGTGACCCGTTTGGTGGACGTTACCTGGCACGAATCAGCAAAGAATTTCATGGTCGGTGATGCTGTTCCAGCGGGGATGGTAAGTCTTGACAGTGGTGTCGCCCAAATCGAATTTTTCTGTGGCGCAACGGTGATCCTGGAAGGGCCTGCACAGCTGTGGCTTGAATCTTCCAGTATGGCCCGATTGCAATCGGGGAGATTGCGTGCCCAGGTTCCGCCTGCAGCACGGGGTTTTCAAATTCAGGTTGATGAACTGAAAGTCGTTGATCTGGGAACCGAGTTTGGGATTGCAGTGAATCAAGGTCAGGCTGAAGTTCATGTGTTTGATGGTGAGGTGGAGTTGCATCAGACCAATGGAGAACAGCGATCTCTGATGGCTGGAACGGCCGTCAAGCGTGCGGAAGATGGGGCCCTCAAAGTCGCTGATCTGAATTCGAATGACTTTTTGGGCCTTGAACGGCTGAATGAGCGTGTTCGTAGCCAGAAACAAAGTCGTTACGAAAGTTGGCTGGCGCATTCGGGAGAGTTGCGGAAAGATCCACGGGTGATTGTCTATTATTCGATGGAATCGGATCGCGCATGGACGCGAAAACTCACAAGTTCGGCGGTACCCGTGAATCGTGACCTTGATGCTGCGGTCGTCGGTGCCAAACGCGTTGTCGGTCGTTGGCCCCAGAAGAGCGCGATCGAGTTCAAAAGGCCTGGTGATCGCGTTCGTTTGGATATTCCCGGGCAGTACGGATCGCTGACCTTTGCCTGCTGGGTGAAAATTGACAGTCTTGATCGCTGGTACAATTCCCTTTTCCTGACAGACAGTTATCAGCGGGGTGAGCCACATTGGCAGATTCTGGACACCGGCCAGTTGTTTTTTTCCGTGCGACAGGGTTTAGAACGTGGTAAGGCACATCACAAAGTGCTTTCGCCTCAATTCTGGAACCCTTCGATGAGTGGGCGTTGGTTGCACATTGCCACCACCTATGATGTTGAGGCAAAAACAACGACTCATTTCCTGAATGGAGAAGCATTGTGTGAAGAACGGATTCCTGATGACCTTTTGGTAAAACAGACGCGGTTTGGAAAAGCCACCATCGGCAATTGGTCGTCGCCGACCCGGCCCGAGGCTGACTTTGCAATTCGAAATCTCAATGGGAGCATGGATGAGTTTGTCCTGTTCCATGGGGCACTGACGCATCGTGAAGTGAAAGAGCTTTATGAACAGGGAAGACCATGAATTCCGGCATTGCTGGTAAGCTGTACCATTGAAACAACCCTCTTGGATCTCAAACAAATTTGTCCGCATGATTTTGAAACGCACATCAAAATTGCTTGTCGCGTTGTCGACATTTCTATCATCGTTTGCTGCTAGCCTTGTGATGGCTCAGGATCAGGCTGGTGATGCTGTGAAAGTTGAAGCAATAGCGAGCCAGGAAAAACATTTCACTCTCAAGGTGTTGCCGGTCCTGAAATCGAAGTGCTTCGGATGTCATGGTGCTGACACCGATGACCTCAAAGGTGAATTTGACGTGCGATCGCGGGAATCGCTTCTGCTGGGGGGCGAATCAGGGGAGCCGGGGCTGGTTATCGGAGATCCTGATGCCAGCCCATTGGTTCAGGCGGTCAAGTGGGAGGGGCTGGAGATGCCCCCCAAAGAGAATGACCGGTTGAATGCTGCTCAGGTGGATGCCCTTGAACGTTGGGTGGAAGCGGGGGCACCGTGGCCTGATTCAAAGCGGCAGCAGCAAATACTCGCAGCAGAGCGTCTTGTGCCTGAGAACGAAGACGGTGTGTTGATGAAAACCAGTGGAGGCTTGTCGGACCAATGGACCTACCGTCGTTATCAGAAAAGCGACGTATGGGCCTTCCAGCCGTTGAGTAAGAAGTTCCGTTTCAATGCGATTGATGATTTTGTCAACGCGCGTTTGGCTGAAACCAGCCTGTCTCCTGCACCACAGGCAACACCTCGTGAATTGATCAGACGCGTGACGTTTGACCTGACAGGGTTACCACCGACAACAGATCAGATTCGACAATTCATGAAGGACTGGGAAACAGATCCTGAGATGGCATGGAGCATGCTGGTTGACCGGCTTCTGGAGAGCCCGCGTTACGGTGAACGCTGGGCGCAGCATTGGCTCGATGTGGTGAGATACGCAGACACAGCCGGTTTCTCCAATGATTACGAGCGATCCAACGCGTGGCGTTATCGTGATTATGTGATTCGTGCCTTCAACGATGATAAGCCATTCGATCAGTTCGTTATCGAGCAGATCGCCGGTGATGAGTTTCGGCCTGCAGACCCTGAGGCCATGATCGCGACAGGATTCCTGAGAATGGGACCGTGGGGCACCGCCATGATTCCACAGGATGAGGCACGGCAGCTTTACCGGGATGATCTCGTTCACAGCATTGGCCAGACATTCCTTTCCATCCCAATGCGTTGTTGCAAGTGCCACGACCACAAGTTTGATCCGATTCCTACCAGGGATTACTACCGCTTGTATGCTGCGGTATCAGCGACGCAACCTGCTGAAATGCCTGCAGAGTTTTTACCGGAAGAAAATAAAGCAGGATTTGAAGCCGGAAAGAAGTTGGTTGAGACGCTTTATGAATTCGCAGATGGAAAGCGACAGGCGTTGGTTGATAAACGTGAAGCAGCTGCGAAAGCCTGGTACGCGGAACATGATCTGCCGTACAAGAATGTCAATGCTCGTCGGAAAGACCCGGAAGACCAGAAGCCACCACGCCACGTCGGATTGACTGAAGTCGAGAAGGGACGACTCAAGGTGCGGGAGCAGGACGTGTGGATTTGGGAGCGTCGGCGGGAACGGTATCAGCCATTCGTTCAGAGTGTATTCAATGGCCCCGATCAGAATCAGAATGGAAGGAAATTGCGGAAACCTGCGAAAATGAATTCCAAATGGAAGCCCGTTTCCAATATTTTCATCGGTGGGGATCATCAAGCAGTGGGCGAACCCGTGCTCCCGGGGGTTCTCAGCGCTTGTGGTGTTGCTGCTGCCGATGGAAGCGGGCAGGATCCCTTTGCGATAGCAGATGGGATTCAAGGACGCCGGTTGGCTCTCGCAAAATGGATCGCGAATCCAGATAACCCGCTCTCTACAAGATCATTCGTGAATCGGATATGGCAGCATCATTTTGGACGCGGAATTGTCGGAACGGCGAACAATTTTGGTGCCAAGGGTGATCACCCAACTCATCCTGAGTTGCTCGATTGGCTTTCAAGGCAGTTTCTTGCCCATGGTGGGCGGTCAAAACCGTTGCACCGTTTGATATTGATGTCCGACGTGTACCGTCGCTCGACAGCACATCCCAATCCGCAACTCCTGGACAAGATTGACCCGACCGGAAAGTGGTTGGCAAGTTTTCGCCCCAGACGCCTGACGGCCGAGGAATTGCGGGATACGCTGCTCATGGTGACGGGTGAGTTGAATCCGGAAATGGGCGGAGTACCGGTCATGCCTGAGATCAACCTTGAGGTAGCTCTTGAACCACGCATGATCCAGTTCTCGATTGCGCCTGCTTATCAGCCGTCCAGAACTCCGGAAGAACGAAACCGCCGCTCGATTTACTCCTACCGTGTTCGTGGGCAGGCAGACCCTTTCATGGAAGTCATGAATTTGCCCAATCCCAACGAGTCCTGTGAGGTTCGTGATGTTGCTGCCGTTTCTCCGCAGGCATTCACGCTCATGAATAGCGATGTGATGACAGATCGATCGATCGCATTTGCACAGAGGTTGATGGGGCAGCAGACAGATACACGGCAGCAGGTCAAGACCGCATTTCAGCTTGCGTACGGGCGACAGCCAGATCCAGAGGAATTACAGTCCCTGACTCGTTATGTGCAAGAGATGGTGCTGTATCACAAGCAGCACAAGCCGGAAGCCGACGTTTACCCTACCAAAGTCACCCGTTCTCTGGTTGAAGAATTTACCGGTGAAACGTTCGAGTTTGAAGAGATGCTGCCCGTGTTTGAAAACTATGTGCCGGATGCAAAGTCATCTGGTGTTTCAGCAGAGACGCGAGCTCTGGCGGATCTTGGCATGTTGTTGTTCAACTCCAATGAGTTTGTTTACCTTTATTGAACCTTCTGGTTTCTTCCGCGATTTTGAACAAGTGTTTCATGGATAATTCCAACAGACGCGAATTTCTGTACGGCTTGGGTGCCTCACTCGGGGCGGTGGCATTGACTGATCTTTTGGCTCAGGATGGACGAGCTGATGATTCTGCTGGGCCGCTTGCCGCAAAGCCACCGATGCATCCGGCTCGTGCCAAAGCTGTGATCATGCTGTTCATGGAGGGCGGACCCAGCCATATCGATACTTTCGATCCGAAGCCTGAACTGACAAAATTGAATGTGACCGAATCCAAGCGAACTGCAGGACTTGCAACGGGCAAGCGGTTCTATGTTGGAAGTCCTTTTGAGAGTCGCAAAGTTGGCGACTCCGGAATCGACATGTGTGACCAGTTCGTTCACATGGCAAACAAGGAAGTTGCCGATGAATTGTGCGTTTATCGTGGTTGCCAGGCAGAGTCTTTGAATCATCCAGAGGCTCTGTTGCACATGAATACTGGCAGCCGTCTGGGTCAGGATCCGTCTGTCGGTTCGTGGGTTGGATATGGATTAGGGAGTGAAAACCAGAATTTGCCGGGCTTTGTCGTGATGACTGAGTTGGCACTGCCACAAGCCGGTTCAACGAATTGGTCCAATGGTTTCCTTCCGGCGTATTTCCAGGGAACAAGGTTGAGGAGCAAAGGCAGTCCCATTCTCGATCTCAAGCCACCTGCATTCCGGACGCGGGAACACCAGCGACGAGCCTTGGATGAATTGGCAAAGATCAATGCTGCCCATCGTGAACGTCACCCGCAGCATGATGTGCTTGCTGCCAGAATGGAAAGCTATGAACTGGCCTACCGAATGCAGACGGCTGTTCCGGATATCGTCAACCTGAATACCGAGACACAGCAGACAAGAACCATGTACGGCCTCGACAATCCAGTTACCGAAGCGTTCGGGCGACAGTGCTTGATGGCCAGAAAACTCGTAGAAAAAGGCGTGCGGTTCGTGCAGATTTTTTCAGGTGGTTGGGACAGCCATGATTATCTGCAGCGGGGACATTCGTCCCGGATCGCCAGCGTCGACAAGCCCATTGCGGCACTGATCATGGATCTGAAGCGGCGCGGGCTGTTGGAAGATACACTCGTCGTCTGGACGGGCGAATTCGGACGCACTCCCGATAATAACTATCGTGGTGGTGTCACGTCTCTCGGGCGCGGTCACAACGCTGATGCAATGAACATGTGGCTGGCTGGTGGCGGCACGAGAAAAGGAACTGTTGTGGGAGCCACTGATGAAATTGGCGCCGAAGCAGTCGAGTGTGTGCATCCCATTCGCGATTTGCATGTGACTCTGTTGCACCTGATGGGACTCAATGACAGCAAGTTGACCTACTTCCATGGTGGACGCTACAAACAGCTGTCACAGTTCGGCGGTGAAGTGATCCATGAGTTGATTGCCTGATTCTCTGTTGGTCAGGTTCCGCACAGGATGAATGAAGATAGCCAGCCAAGGCCGTGTGATGAATTCACGTCAATCACTGGTAAGGCAATGGTTGCACTCCTGCGTTTTCAGTCGATTGTCAGAATGATCTTGCCATTCAGGTTGTTCTGACCGTGAAGCGTAGCTGATTCCTGCTGGCGATGGGCTTCGGCGATTTCATTGAGTGGCAAGGTCATTGCGATATTGGGTTTCAGCTTTCCTGCCGAAAGCCAGCGGACGATTTCTTCGGCCGCCGTTCTTATTTCCAAGGCGGTTGCTTTGAACATGACAAAACCGTGTAGCGAGCATTCCTTGACATAAAATGGCCCAACCGGAAACACGGGGCGTGCATCCCGACCGGCCATGAGAACCATGCGTCCACGTGGTTTCAGTAGTTCCACTGCCTCGTCAAAATCAGGTTCGCGTCTGGTCTCCCAGAATACATCGACCCCCTTTGATGTCGCATCCAGAACTGCTGTTTGGATGCAATCCTGCCGATAGTTGATGGCAACATCGGCGCCGAGTGCGAGTAACTGCTGGCATTTTGCTTCGCTTCCTGCTGTTGCGAGTACGCTTGCACCCTGCGCCTTCGCCATTTGCACGACCATCGAACCGACGCCTCCAGTGCCACCGATGCAAAGTACTGTCTCACCGGCTTGCAACCGTGCTTCACGGAAAAGTCCGAGATGGGCAGTGACACCCACCAAGGCGCAAGCGGCAGCCGCTTCGAAACTGATTTGTTCGGGAAGGAGGTAGCACCAGTCTTCGTCCACGCAGATAAGTTCGGCAGACGTACCCTGTCGTCCCTGCAGGCCCTGATTTGTGCACCAGACGCGATCTCCAGCTTTGAAGTTCTCGACTTCTTCTCCTACCGATTCGATGATTCCAGCCGCATCGCATCCGGGGATGTAGCGATTCGGGAGATCTGCTGCTACCGCTCCACTGCGGATATAGGTGTCGATTGGATTCACCGAAACTGCTCGGACCCGAATGCGAACTTGTTTGCGAGCCGGTTTATCCTCGCTGAGTTCACCGATTTTGATGACGTCAGGATCTCCGGTTTGTTCAATGAAGGCTGCTTTCATGGCATGAGTATCTCTTTGCTGTTCCCTGCGGGTTGGGGGTTAAGGCGTGAACCTGTTCTTCTTTGCAATCGAATGCATGTTCGTGAAAGGGCCTGCAAGTGTTTTCTTGCGGCAGTCTTGCAGATCAGCGGGGAATTCGGCTTGGCTTTGACATTTCACGCAGAAAGTCTTCTGGGGGCAATAGGTCAATTCGGTCTCTGCGAGCGGGTGGCAAATCCTGATAGCGTTCCTCAAGACTCAAGTTGTCTTCAAAACGCTGCATGTACTTGCGTTTCAACGCTTCTTCACACCAGATGCGAAGTGTGACCGTCTCGGTAAGCCGGTTGCCCATGGAAATTACATCCAGCATTTCGAGTGCGTGATCAGGCAAAGGAAGTTTGATTGTTTGCAGTTCCTTGGCAGTTGGTGGGGCCGGGCGTTCAAGTCTTGAAAAGAAACGCGTGGAAGGAAGTCGGCGTTTCGTATCGCTTCCTTCTGGTGGCCTTGGATTTTCAGGCTGGTTTGAATCGGTCAATGTATTTGGTTTCTGTCGTGAAGCGCCAAATACCATGGTAGCGAGGGTTGCCTGTTTCGCATCTTCGGCCGTCCGGAATACATTGGTGAGTGAGCGAAGATCTTCATAGAAGGCTTTGGTTACCGCGTCACCCCTGTCAAGCCGTTCCTGAAGAATCACACCCAGTGAAAAAAAGATCCATTCGGTAGTTTCATCATCCAGTCGCATGCTGGAGCGTTTCGAGATGGAGAATGTCGTGAGTTCGATTGCCTCTTTGACCGCCGCACGCCGTTCTGCGGCGTCGTTTGATTCAATCCGGTCGCGTAACTCAGTGGGAAGAGTCTGTCGCCAGATTGCATAAGCCTGCATGGTTTTCAATAACAGTTGCGAATCGGGTTGTGCGTCAACACTCTCTGCCGTCCGTCGGATCCTCGTTTGATCATTCTCGCTCAGTCGGTTGAACTGTTCCCATCGCGAGCTGAGCTGATCCATTTGCGCCAGTGTCATGTCCTTGAGTGCGGTCTCCCACTGGTTTGCGGAAGCTCGAGCAATTTCATCAGCAGCGTTGTCGATGCTGATGTCTCCTATTTCCTTGGAGGCTGCAATCATTTGTGCCCAGGTGCGATTCGCCGAGAGTTCACGCATCAATTGCAGGTCACTGCCGTAGTTCAGGGCATTCAGATTGCCCGCAAGGACCAGATCGTCAAGCTCATCCTGATAGGCATTTTTCCTGATCGTATTTTCGATGAAGTAGGCCATCGTGCCGATGATCATGCACAACATCAGTAGCCCGGCAGGAATTGCCCAGCGTCTGGATTTTGTTTCGTTGACGGGCTGCTCTTTCAGAATATCGGCAACAACGAGTTCAAGGGTGGACTCAACCAGCTTCATGCTTGGTGATGATCCCGGTAGATCTTCCAGTAAGTCCCAGCCAGTCTGCAGTTGCTGAAGTCGCAGTCTCAGTTTTTCATTGTCCAGTAAACGCTCTTCCAGATCGGACTGTTCCTGCCGTCCAAGTTCGCCGTCAAGATAGGCAACCAGCAGTTCATCATCTGGATCGAGTGGAGCATTGTCGGAGATTGTTGATACACTCATCAATGATCCTCCCGTGCACGTTCAAAATCATCCATTTCAATTTCACTGTTGATCAATCCAGTATCGATGTATGGCTGGAGCAGTTCTTTCAAATTGACTCGCGCACGACTGAGTAACGACTTGACAGCTTTGGTTGTCAAATTCATGGTTTCCGCAATTTCCAGATAGCTCATGTTTTCAAAACGTGAGAGCATGAGCGCCATGCGTTGTCTTTCACTGAGTGAAGATACCGCTGCACGGACAACATTGGCCCGTTCATCACCTTCGACCATACGTGATGGCATCATGCCACTTGATTCAAGAGCGGTAGCCGCCAGCAATTGAGGGCCGCTAGGGGAATCATCTCCCCGTGGTGCGTCAACTTCGCTCACTTCTTTGCGGCGTCCCAGAGATCGGGCTGCATTGCGGGCGACATTCCCGGCGATGGTAAACAGCCAGGTTGAAAATTTGGCCCCGGGTTCATAGGTCTTTCTGGCGCGGAAAACTCGCATGAATGTTTCCTGGGCAAGATCCTCCGCCATGTCATGACGTGGACCGATCGTGTGCATCAATCGCACGAGTCTGCCCTCGTAACGCTGCATCAGTTCTGCAAACGCACTTGCGTCATCATCGCGGACGCGCAGCATCAAGCGTACGTCCGGATCGGACTGCTGGTATCGCAATGCGGTTGATTCACTGACAGCCAAGCGAACGTTTTCTGGTCAAAAGCGGTGCCTGAAGATTACATTCATTAGTCTACTCTTTAAAAACCAACTGCGTGACCATAGGTTCCGCTGAGATTTGGGGGGCGGAGCAAATGTCATGAAATCAACCGAGGATTTCGTGAATGACGTGACCAAAGTCCTCTTCAAGCCTCTGGTGCCCTTCCGCGTGGAGTCGATGGGAGTGGAGCCCAAGTTGGTGCAAAAGGGTGGCGTGGACATCTGTCACATAATGCGGTGATTCCACGGCGTGGAATCCGATTTCATCTGTCTGCCCGTGTGTTATCCCCCCTCGAATTCCACCTCCAGCCATCCATACGCTGAACCCGTGTGGATGGTGGTCGCGGCCATTGGAGCCCTGTGAGCCCGGGGTTCTGCCGAATTCGGTTGCGAATACGACGAGCGTCTCATCCAGCATCCCCCGCTGTTTCAGGTCCTGAAGCAATCCCGCGATCGGACGGTCGACTTGCATCGCAAGTTCCGAGTGCTTGGCTTTCAGGTTTGAGTGTTGGTCCCATGCCCCCGCAGCACCGTCGCCATGCATGATCTGGATGAAACGGACGCCTCTTTCTGCGAAACGCCGCGCTGCCAACAACTGTTCACCAAACGTCCGTGTCTCTTTCTGGTCCAGACCGTAAAGGCGTTGTGTTGATGCTGTTTCCTGATCAAAACGAATGATATCTGGGACTGCTGCTTGCATGCGAAAAGCGAGTTCATAGGACTTGATGCGTGCGTCAAGCGCTTTGTCACGCGGGTAATCCTTGCTGGCGAGTTTGTTCAGTCTGTTGACCAGTCCGAATCCAAGTGCCTGTTCGGCGGTGCTGATGTCACCTTCGGGACGCGCGAATTCCAGAGGATTTTTCGGGTCGACCTTCAGTTTGACTGCATCGTAGGCAGGCCCCAGATAATGTCCATCACTGCGGTCAAAATAGCGTGGCCCCATGCTGATGAATTGAGGCAGATTGTCATTCAGTGAGCCAAGTCCGTAATTGACCCATGCACCGATTGTCGGCACTCTTGGATCCAGCATATGGCGCCCCGAATGAAACTGGACCTGCGCTCCGTGGTTGTCATCAGTTGTCCACATTGAACGTATTACGGCGATATCGTCGATCCGGGATCCGATGTGCGGGAACCAGTTGCTGACAGCGATTCCGCTTTTGCCATGCCGAGTGAAACCAACTTGCAGCGGATAGATCTTGTTGCGTTGCTGACCATTGGCATCATTGATCACGACAACCCGGACCTTGTTCAGCTTTTCCGGCGATTGGACATCAGCGAAGGGGGTTTCTGAGATGCTCTTTCCCGCAAATCTGTTCAGAGCTGGTTTGGGATCGAAACTTTCCATGTGGCTAACACCACCACGCATGAACAGCCAGATCACGTTCTTTGCCCGTGGGGCAAAGTGAGGCTGGCCTCTCGAACTCGTTGGCTTGTTGTTTCCTGTCGCGGAAGATTCCTCGGCGAGCATTGCATGCAATGCTATGCCACCCAAGCCGGTAGCAGAACGGAGAAACGCTCTTCGTTCTTGGCTGATTGCAGATTTCTGTTGGGAAGCCTTGTTGGATGGGTGCATTTGTGGTCAGGAGTTGTGGAATTTCCGGATGTGATGAGGCGGTAACGGTTAGCGTATGGTGATGAAGTCATTGTGATTCAGAATTGCCTGGACAAATCGTGTTCTGATCTGTTGGGGATTCGCAACCTCCTTGAGTAGCTGCATCTGCTCAAAGTACTCCTGACACTCCTTTTTTTCCTGTTGCGAAGGTTGACGTGCAAGGATCAGATTGAAAGTTGCATCTATGAAGTCACCTGTTTCCGGCGACTCGAGGGAATGGGCAAGTCGTTCTGCGATTCGATCCGACATCTCGATTGCAAGGCGGCTGTTGGAAAGAGCCAATGCTTGTTGGGGCACAATGCTCTCTGATCGACGATAGCACTGCAGAATGTCTGCGTTGTCAAACATCTCAAGAAAGCTGCTTTTCTGGTCACGTGAGTGTCGGAAATAGATGCTGCGACGTCTTGCTTCTGGCAGCGGCGCGATGGGAGGTCCACCCATGCGTTGGTCAAGCTCACCTGCCAGCAGCAGCAGACTGTCTCGCACGACCTGTGATTCCATTCGGCGCGAGTTCATTCTCCATAAGAGATCATTGTTGGGGTCCTGGGAAACCGTTGCGGGTTTTGCTTTCGCCGCCGAAGCGCTCAGGGCGTACGTGTCTGAGGACACAATCAGTCGGTGCAGGTGACGGAAGCTCCATCCTGAGTTTATCAATTCGACTGCCAGCAGATCCAACAGGTCGCGGTGGAGGGGTTCCGGAGCACGTAAGCCGAAATCAAAGGTCGAATCAACCAGTGGATGTCCAAAGTGTCTCAGCCAGACGTGGTTCACAGCAACCCGGGCTGTCAATGGATTTTGATCCGATGTAATCCATTTGGCGAGTGCGTATCGGCGTCCCGTGCTGGTTGGTGAGTAGCTGGCGGGATAGTTTTCTTCTTTGTCTGCCGGAGATTCAAGAGCTTTGAACGCCGCTTTGATTGGTGTGAATCTGGTGGGGTTTTTCCTGGCATGAAGAAGTTCTGTTTTGGTCTTTTCGATTTTCTGATTGATGTTGGCGAGCTGCTTGGGGTCGGAAGCTTTTTTAGCTGCTTCATGCTCCAGGGATGCAAGTTTCCATTCAACTTGCCGTTCTCCAGCGAGGCAAGCCAGTTCTTCCACTGCCGCTGTCTCATCTGATTGGGCCTTTTCCGCGAGCACGGATTCGAGCATGGCAGAAAACATTTTCTCTTCAGCAACGGCGGCTCTGTGTTCTGTTTCAGCGATTCTGATCGCCTGCTCGGCTTCATCGACGGTTTCCACATTCTTGTTGCTGGATTTTTTGAGAACAGTTTTCGCATCCAGATTTTCAATGTGAATTGAATCAAAGTCGACAGTTGCGTCAAAACCAGACAGGCTGATGTAGCCATCGCGTCGATTCGGGTATTGATAGGCAACCATGAATTGGCCATCGAGCCAGACGTTCACCAGTGATCCACGTACAGCAAAACGAAGTTCATGGCTTTTGCCAATGTTGACTTGAAAAGGCTTGCGGCCTTCTGTGGGGTAAATGGATTCTCCGTTGCGGGTGTACGCGACTTGGACCTTTGGTGCAGGGGCATGAGCACTGGTGTAGACGTAATTCGAGTAATCCGAATCGTCATTTTGATCAAAACGGATTGTGACTGATTTATAGGTTGTGCCTCCCGTTGTTGTATATTTGCATCGCAAATCGAAATCACGGGGGGGCAAAACAAGCAGGCGTGCCGACTGTTGCTCGCGTGTAGCTTTTGTCTGGCTCAGTTTGCCTTGTTGATGTTTCCAGCCATCTCCGGTGAGTGCCCACTTCCTGGGGTCAAGTGTCGAGAAGTCATCGTCGAACAGAAAGTGTTCGGGTTCCTGTGTTGCTTGATTTGCTGCGTCTGCTTTCAGGCGTTTGTATTCCTCTCTGGCTTTGATTTGCTGAAGCCTCGATGATTCGACTCGCGATTTTGCATTGGCCAGGCGGGTTTCAAGCACATGAGCACGTGTGCCTGGTGAATATGCCGTCCGTGGCAAGCTGATTGATTTGATTCGGTGCTCGAAGCTGGACAGCATTGATGGCACTCCCGGTGCAATGGGATTGCTTTTGTCCGGTGATTTTGGGTCGCCTCGAACATGCAGGTAGGTACTTGCGTGAATGTCATCATCGAACACACGGGGTAAACCACCTTTCTCAAAATCACTTTCTCCGGGCACAGGGTCCAGTCTGACCTGATGAGGTTCAAAAATTGCCCTCAGGCGATAGTAATCAAGCTGCGTGATTGGATCGTACTTGTGGTCATGGCATTTTGCGCAGTTCACGGTGAGGCCCAGAAACGCCTTGCTGGTGTGTTCGATGGTGCTGTCCAGCCACGTGGTGCGATTGAATAGATAGTAGTTTCGGGCAAGAAATCCTGTTCCAGTGATGGACTCAACGTTGTCAGGGGCGGCTTCGTCACCAGCCAGCATTTCGACGATCATGCGGTCATAACCCTTGTCGTCGTTGAGGGATTTGATGATCCAGTCTCGCCAGTGCCAAAGGTGTTTCTGGCTATTGCGTAACTGCTTCCCCAAGCCATACCAGTCGCTGTAGCGCCAAACGTCCATCCAATGCCTCGCCCAACGTTCACCATGCTGAGGACTGGTGAGAAGTTCATCAACGATCTGGGGCACGGGGCGTTTGTCATTCAATTGCTTCTGCGTTGGTGGTAGCCCGATCAGGTCAAGATACAGACGTCGGATCAGAGTTTTTCTGGGCGCCGGTGGAACGGTATCCAATCCTGCTTGGGAGCGTTTGCGGGAAAGCAATTCATCGATCGGATTATTTCGCGTTGCAAGCTCTTTATCTGTCCGCTGTTGTGCAGGCTGTGCTTCTGAAAGTACAAGCTTCTGGAATGCCCAGTGGTCGGCCGGCTTTGGTGGCACAGTCTCTGCGGGTGTTTTGCAGCCCTCAAGAATCCATGTTTCAATCAGTTTGACCTGATCTGGCTTCAGGGGAGAGCCTTCGCCAGCCGGCGGCATGCGTTCACCATTGTGACCATGGACCCTTCGCAGCAACATGCTTTCAGCAGGGTGCCCGGGACTTACTACCGGCCCGCTGTCTCCACCAGCGAGCATCAAATCAACAGTCTCGAGACGGAGTCCGGATTCCTGTCGGAGGCTCCCATGGCAGGAGTAACATTTTTCACTGAGGATGGGCTTGATCTGAGTCATGTAGTCGACGGATGATCGATCCGGGACCAATTCAGCTGGCGAATCCGAATAGGCAGTGGTGACCACGAGCCAACAGAATGTGGCGGCGAGCGAGTGCGGCAGAAGATTGATGCGGTACACTTTGGCGATTCTCTGGAGGGAGAGGACCTCATCATCATAACTTCCGGACGACTATCATGCCGCTGCGGTTGCGGCGATCCTGCCAGCTTTACCAGAAGCTGTTGGCCGTGCGTGTCGGGCAGTCTGCCAGCAACCATTTCTCGTCGGTTTCTGCAGATTCGGTTTCTGCAGATTCGGTTTCTGCAGATTCGGTTTCTGCAGATTCGGTTTCTGCACCAGCGTGATCGTTATTTGCGTGAAAAACGGGGCTTTGAATCCGCCATGAGGCTTGATTCCCATGTGCAGTTTGTTCAAACCAGCCGCTTAGAGGTTCATGGTGCCACTCAGTTAACCTTGCTGCTCAGTTAACCTTGCTGCTCAGTTAACCTTGCTGCTCAAGCGGTCGGGGTGTTGTCACGCATCAGTTGGGCGTAGTCTTCGCGAATGGGGCTAAAAGCATCAAGCACGATGGCAGGTGCATCGAGGGCGGTCGCCCGATGGGGGATATTGGCTGGAATGAAAAACATCGATCCGGGTGACAGGGTTCGAGTTTCGTCTCCAATCGTGAGTTGAATTCTGCCCTCAAGCACTATGCCGCCCTGTTCGTGGGGGTGATCATGAAGTGGGATCTCGGCATTTGCGTCCATCTCAAGGTAAGAGAGCATCAGGTTCTCTCCGTGGGGTGTTCTCAGGCGGCAGCCTGGGCACACTTCGGTTGCGGTCATGGATTTGATGTCGATGAAGGGCATGTTTCCTCCTGTGCGGGAATTGACGGTGATTGGTCAGCACTTGATGGCTGGGGAACTTGAGGAATCATTTTCATGATTCTGTGCAATTCCGATTTGGGTTCATGTGGTGTTGATGCTTCTGGGCTGATGTCCCGCAGGGCACACCGCACTGCGTTTCGTTAGAATAACAGGCAGAGTGTCCCATCGTCTTGCGATTGCGTCCAGTTTCGGCATCTCCGTGAGTTTGTGATTGATATTCAGTAAAGCTGGCGGGAACGTAATCTTGTCGGCTGCGATTTGGAATGGTCAGAGTTGTGCAAATGATGCTTTCGAACCGTGTTGTCTGTTTTGTTTTCGTCGTGATTGTCTGGGGCCATCATGGCGTGATGCGTTTGCATGCGCAAGGCGATGACTTGCATCGGATCACGGATTTCTCAGAGGGTCTGCAGGTCTTGTATGACTTCGATGATATCCGCGCCAATCAGATTCTTGACCGTTCGGGGAAGTTGCCTCCAATGGACCTGCAGATTGAGGATATGACACAGGTGCAGTCGCAGGATGGAGTGCTTTCCATTCGTGGTTCCACTGTCATTGCCAGTCAACGTCCAGCCAAAAGAGTTGTGAACGCTGTTCAGAAGTCGGGGGCAATTACGGTGGAAGTATGGTTGCGATCTCATTCTTCAAAGCAGGATGGACCTGCTCGAATTGTGACTTTGTCAAAGGATGCCCGTGAGCGGAATTTTACTATTGGTCAGGAAGGTGACAGTATTCAGGTTCGGTTGCGAACGTCAAAGACCTCACATAACGGGATTCCAGCACTACAGTCACGAAGTCGTAGTATCAACGAGGCTCTGACCCATGTTGTCTACGCACGGGGTCGAAGCGGAAATGCGAAGATTTTCATCAATGGTCGACTTGATCGGCAGCAGTTGGTTGCAGGTGAACTTGAGAATTGGGATGAGCAGTATCGTCTCGCGTTGGGGAATGAAGTGTCCGGTGGCAGGCCTTGGCTGGGAGATCTTCACCGGGTCGCTGTTTACAGCCGTGAGTGGACTTTGGGCGATGTGCAGGCCCGCTTCGCCCGGGGAATTGATGATGATGGTGCTTTTTCGAAGTCAGTTGCAAGTAAAAAGCGTGCAGACTTCTTCGAAACAGAAGTTGCGCCGCTGCTGTCGACGCATTGTCTGGAGTGTCATGACTCTGCAACCCACAAAGGCGGTCTTGATTTATCGCGGCGGGCAGCAGCTTTCAAAGGCGGGGACTCGGGGAAGGTGCTGTTTGCAGGAAACGCCGCACAGAGTCCTTTATGGCGCTCCGTCGATTCCGATCAGATGCCGCATGACCGCCCCTTTTTGAGTGATTCACAGAAGCAGGTTTTGAAACAGTGGATCGATGATGGTGCCACGTGGAGTGTTGAGTTTGTCGATCCTGCCATCTATCGCCATCAACGGAAAGCGGGTAATTGGGTGCGGCGTTTGACCCTTGCCGAATATGTAGCCACGGTGAATGCGATCTTCGGAATCAACGTGGCACACGAGGCAGAGAAGCTACTGCCCGAGGATAAACGGGCTGATGGTTTTCGAAACACAGCTTACAACCTGACTGTTGATCTGAAGCATGTTCAGGCTTATGCCCAGATGGCTGGGATGGTTGTCGACCGGGTCGATGTGGCATCATTTGCAAAGCGTTTCGGTAAGAGCAGGAAATTGACAGACAAGAACATGCGTCCGTTGATCGCCGAAATCGGAAAGCGTGTTTTACGTTCGCCACTGACCGAACAGGAAATGGCGTTGTACCGTGGGATTTCGACTACGGTTGCCAGCGCGGGTGGGGACTTCGACGAGGCTGTTGGCATGATCCTTGAATCAATGCTGCAATCACCAAAATTTCTTTACCGTATTGAAAACCAGCGGGGTGATGGTTCGCGGTGGCCTGTAAGTGATTATGAACTTGCTGCGCGTCTGAGTTATCTCATTTGCGGTACGCCGCCGGATGAAGAACTGTTGAAAGCAGCCGAGCAAGGTGTGTTGGGTGATCCGGATCAGATGCGCAGGCAGGTCAAACGTTTGCTTCAGAGTGAGGATGCGAAGAATCAATCCAGGCAATTCATCGTGCAATGGCTGAATCTGGATCGACTTGCCAGTATGCGTCCTGACAATCAGCGTTTTCCTGCATGGACAGATGCACTTGCTGCAGATATGCGTCAGGAAACAATTGATGTTTTCATGGATCTCGTCTGGAAGCAGAACAAACCCTTGTCCTCGTTGTTAAATGCCCAGTTCACATACCTCACACCGGAACTTGCTGAACACTATGGGATTCCGCCACGTGGTCCCGGTCGGCAGAGGTATGACGTAGCAGATATCCCTTCTCGCGGTGGTTTGCTCACGCATGCGAGTGTCTTGACGATTGGTGGTGATGACGCGTCAATGGTGGCTCGGGGTTTATTCGTATTGAGCGACTTGCTTTACAGTGAGGTTGGGGACCCACCCCCTGGACTTGATGTCACGCCCGTGCCAACCAGTCCGGGAAAATCACATCGAACCATCGCGACCACACGCGTGCAAAGCGAGGCGTGCGGTGGATGTCATGCCCGCTTTGAACCACTGGCCTTTGGTTTGGAACGCTATGATGGGATCGGCGCATTTCACGTGCAGGATGAGTTTGGTAACGAACTTCGACAGGATGGGGAAATCCTGTTTCCCGGCGATGCCAAGCCGGTTGCCTATCAAACTTCGGCGGAAATGATGAATTTGCTTGCCAATAGCGACCGGGTCAAAGAGTGCCTGACACGCAAAGTCAGTCAATTCCTGCTGGGACGTCCACTCGACATGAACGACGCGGCCAGTTTGCGCAGGATCCATGCAGATTCGCAGGAATCAGGTGGTACCTACCAGAGTCTGGTCATGGCGATCGTTCTCAGTGATCTCGTTCGTACCGCCCCAACCGAACCTGAACCATGAGTTCTTTCATTCTCTGAGGTTCCATGATTGGGTCAGACTGCCATGTCGATACAATGCTTGAGCGGCAGGAGCACTGCCAGGAATGGATTTCGATTTTGTTCCCACTTCGTATGATCCCATGAAAAATTTTCAAATGCATCGTCGAACCATGCTCCGTGGAGCAGGCGGTATTGTGATTGGCCTGCCGTTTTTGGAAGAAATGGTATCACCTGCCCTCGCGAAGGATCCGCAGGTACCGAATCGGGCGTTCAATGTGTTTTTTGGTTTGGGAATCCCCGCTCCGCTTCAGCAGGAGGGGTTTTCAGGAGTTCTCGAACCACTGAAACCACTCAGTGACAAGCTTCTGATCATGCGTAATGTCGATCAGGTACGGTGTGACGAAGCCGGCATCAATGCACATTTCGATGGAGCTAGTGGAGCATTCACCGCAACACCACCCGATGGTGAGGCCAAGGCGGGAGGAGCTTCCATTGATCAGGTCATTCGCAAGAGTTGTCATCCCAATGGAATGCCTCCCGGAATGGTGCCGACACTGATCGGCGGAACTTTTTTCAGGCGCAGTCGTGTCAGTCGCTACGTTCACAGTTACAACGCCAATGGAACGGTTGCTGCAACAATTCAGGAGCGTCCTCGCGATCTTTTCAGCCGTGTGTTTGGAGTGATCGAACTGGGTGAAAGTTCAACTGATGCGAGAAAACAGCGATTGCGACGCAGCGTGCTTGATTCAGTCGTCGAGCAGTATCGATACTATGCAGGTAGCAGGTCCCCGTTGGGAAGCGTCTCAAGGGAACGCGTTTCTGAACACCTGGAACGTATACGCGAGTATGAGCAACGGGCGTTTGAAATGAATCAAATTGATGCCAACTCGCCTCCAAGACCACCACGATCAAAGATTGAACATGGTGGAATTGCCGATCCCGGAGGTGAGGGGATCGATATGAAACTCGCTGATCTTGTGCACGAGTGGAGGTTGATGGCAGACCTGTTCGCGCTTGCCATCGAATTGGATCGTGCCAGATTCGGCGCCATTACTTTTCTGGCTGCAGGGGAGAGGTTGCGAATCACGGGAAATTATCGCTATCAGGACAGAGAAGTTTATTCATTCGACGACGCCAGACAACTGAACAAAGGCGGGTCGGGTGGTTGTAGCCATGAGTGGTGGCATCGGTTCAATCCCGAAAAATCAAACGTGCAATTGCGTGCTCACGCTCACATGAAGATGCAAGAAGTTGCATATTTTCTGAAGCGATTGGATCTTGTGCGTGAGGTGAACGGCAAGTCAATTCTCGAGAATTCGTGCATCACAGTCTCGACTGAATCAGGTGATGGCAGACACTCGGATGTGAAGCGTGAGTTGTCCGGCGTCTTTCATGCAATTTCTGGTGCCAATGGCCGTTTCAAAACAGGTGGAATCATGGATGTTGGTCGGGAGGGTATCGATGTCTACAACACGATGCTCGAGGCTTACCAGACAAAGGAGCGGCTTGGGCCTGATGATCGGGAGTACGAGAGGGTAGATGGCATACTTGCCTGAGTTAACGATCGATTTTTTCCGGTTGTTTCTGCCGACTGAGTCATCTGTTTTGCCAACACTTTGGCTCGCAGCCAGCCAGATCGTTGATGAGCAATGAAGGCATTGCCCGACATGTGACTCTGCCCGTGTGTCCTGATTTAGCGCAGGTTGGTGAATTGCATCACCGTCATGCGGACCCTGTTCAAAGTTGCTTGTCCGGATTTTTCCTGTACCGTTGTATTTTTCATTCACCCAAAAGGCCTTTCTTGAAGCGGAACCATGCAAATCTTTTTTCAAAACGTACGTTTCTGTCTTCCCATGCTGCTGATTCTCGGGCTGGGGATATCCGGGAATCTTGTGGCCGTTTCGGCAGACGAACGGTTGAATGTCGTTTTTGTGCTCTGTGATGATCATCGGTTTGATTGCTTTGGTGCCGCGGGGCACCCGTTTTTGGAGACACCCCACATTGATGCGTTAGCAGTCGAGGGGGCGATGCTGACGCACGCATATGTGACAACTTCACTTTGTTCGCCAAGTCGAGCCTCGATCCTGACAGGACAATATGCACACAATCATCGCGTGGTCGATAATTATCATCCCGTTGATCCAGATCTTGTTTTCTTTCCTCAGAAGATGCAGGAAGCCGGCTATGAAACAGCGTTCATCGGAAAATGGCACATGGGTGGTGACATTGATGATCGTCAACGTGGATTCGATCATTGGGTTGCGTTCAAAGGTCAGGGAACGTACTGGCCAGATGGCCATGGAACCACAAGAGAAGTTCCCCAGACAACCTACGATGGCTTCAATGTCAACGGTAAACGAGTTCCACAGAAAGGTTACATCACAGATGAGTTGACGGACTTTGCCATTGATTGGCTGAGTGGTCGCAAATCACCGAAGCCATTTTTCATGTATGTCAGTCACAAGGCTGTTCACGCAGATTTCGTTCCTGCTGACCGCCATCGAGGTCGATACGATGATGCCAAGTTACCGATTCGGACGCCGACCATCGATGAAATGGAAAAAGGAAACCTTCCGATGTGGGTTCGCAATCAGAGAAACAGCCGGCATGGATCCGACTTTGGATACAACATCGAAAACTTTTCACCTGAAATTTACTATCGGCGATATTGTGAATCTCTGCTTGCCGTCGACGACAGTGTTGGGAGGCTTGTTGAATATCTGAATGAAAAAGAACTGCTGGACAACACACTTTTCATTTACATGGGAGACAACGGTTTTCAGTTTGGGGATCACGGACTGATTGACAAGCGTACCGCCTATGAAGCGAGCGCAAAAATTCCGTTGCTGATGATGGCGAAGGGAAAGATTCCGGCAGGTTCGCGTTTCAGCGGTCTTGTTGGAAACATTGACATTGCGCCCACGATTCTTGATGCAACTTCATCGCCAGCGATCGCGAACATCGATGGGCAGAGCATTTGGACAGCTCTGTGTGACGGCGATCCCACGCAGTTGAAACGGCCGGATCTTTTGTACGAGTACTACTGGGAACGCAATTATCCCCACACACCTACTTTGCATGCCATCATTGGAGGCCGGTGGAAGTACATTCGCTGTCACGGACTCTGGGACAGGGACGAACTGTACGATTTGGAAAAGGACCCCGGCGAGATGCAGAATTTGATTGATCGTCCCGAGCATGAAGAGCGGATTGAGGCATTGAACAAACGTCTTTGGGAACTCTTGTTCGATAGCAATGGACACGAAATACCGCTCTTGGAAGATCGAGGTCCACGCTTTCCATGGAGACATCCAGCTGAAGCCGGGCAGGCTGAATTTCCACGCGAGTATTTTCGCCGCAATGAGCATGGCAAATCGGAATAGCAACTGTTCAGGACAGCTTGACTCGCCGAACGCTCCAGGCAACTGAAGTTACATGAACGAACCGGGGAATCGAATCCCGCATTCAGGCAACCAGTCCTTGGGCCGACTGTCCTCGCGTTGCTGTTTCACACTCGTTGATCCATTTCTTCAAACGCCGTGTGCTTGGGATCCGCCGACCTCGTAACTGCTGGCGACCTTGCGTACTTTCCGCAAAACGTTCCAAGTCGCGATGGAGACGGACAGGTGATTCCATTGCAAGACCCCGGACGCTCCGACGATGAATGCTGATCAGCAGCATGGCATCTCGTGGCATCATGCCTGGAACGGACGACGACAAGCGAATTGCGCGACGGTACTGTTTGAGTACTCTCAGCGCCTTTCTGGGGGCGCCGAAGTTTGCGGCAAGGTGGGTCAGGTCGGCGCGGACAAGATCACCGGTTGTTGAAATTCCCATGCTTTGAAGACGTTGGCATCGTCGTGAACTGCAAATTTTTGCGTGTGCAAGTTGCATGGACAGCAGGCGTTCACGATGGTGAGGCAGGCAACGCGAATTCGGTAATGGCACCGGCATCGGTGCTGATCGTGATTTCTGTTGTGCTGTTTGCTCGACTTTTGCATGCAGGACCACCTGGTCCGTTTTGGGACTGCTTTGTGCGGATTTTTTGCGTCCGATGGAAAATAATCGGAGAAGAAGGTGATTCAGCATGGCATTTCCTGCAGAGTGGAATTGAGAAGAGGCACTCGACAAGTTGATGTGTCAATCAATGGCGAAACGTGAAAAGTGTGGGCTGATGGGCTAGTAACCGCATTTGCAAATGGTCTGGTTTTCTTAGGGAATCCATTTCTGGACTGGGTGTGGCATGTTCGATCGGGCAGTGATGATGTCAGGGGTTTTTCGAACAGCGGTTGCTTTAGTTGCTGTTCCGGGAACGAAGGGCATCGGTCAGTGAGGGTGTCTTATTCGTGGGGTTCGTTGCCTGCTGTGTTGCTCCACCATGATCCACCTCGGTTCCAGATTTCCTCTGGTACATCATCGGGTGATGCAAGCAGCTCGTCTGCACGCCAGTCTTCACCGGTGATTGACGCCAATGCATCTTCGACATTTCCAAGTCTTTCTACAGATGAGTGTTCGTCGTCTTCAGGTTCAAACCATGCCCAATCAAGCGTTGGGTTTGCTTCCGTCGCCAGGTCAGGGGAACTGACTTGGATCTCGGCGGCCGGAGTGCTTTCGCGTTTCGGCATTGGCTGCTTGACGTAAATGACATTTGGTTTGGATTCAGGCTCTGGGTATTCAGCCACTGGGTATTCAGCCACTGGGCTTGGTGTAGTTTCTTCCTCGGACTGCTCCGGATCTTCCACGACAGGCTGTTCGATATCAGGTTCCTCTTCTTGCTCCTGCGCAGAATTCAGTTCTTCCAGTTCCTCTTCATCTTCGTACTCTGTTTCAAATTCCGCTTCCAGAACAGTTGCTCTTCCGGGCTTGCCCTGCGGGGGCATCAAGCGTACCTGAGCGTCAATGTTGTGGAAGATATCTACGATGTGCTTGTGACAGGTGAACATCATGACCTGGTGTCCAAGTTCAGCAAACGTCTGCAATGTTCTCGCAGCACAGATGGCACGTTCACGGTCAAAATTCACGAGCACATCATCGAGTACCAGCGGAAGCATGACGCCACGTCGAGCATAGGCTGCTGCCAATGACAGCCTGAGTGCAATGAACACTGCTTCACGCGTGCCGCGGCTGAGTACTTCCAGCGGAATGGACTTTTCGTCTGATCCCTCAATTTTCAGCTGGTTTGTCCCCAGGGGTGTCCAGATCCGTGTGTATTTACCATCTGTCAATTGATTCAGAAAAGTCGAAGCTTCTCGCAATGTTTCGGGTTGGCGTTCACGTTCGAAGGTATGGCAGACATCCTCCAGAAGGCAGCTTGCCATGGCAAGAGTCTGCCACCGGCGTGCAACAGCCTCAATTTGACGCTCGATGCAACCCAGTTCCAGCTGTGCAACGCTCAGACGCGAGTCCTCTCCAAGTTGTTTCATTTCCTGGGAAATCTGGCCCTGCTGGGTGCGAAGTTGGGCAACTCTTGTTTCAGTCTCACTGATGCTGGTAGTCAGACCTTCCCATCTTCGGTCCAGATCTGTTGCTGAGGCATCGGTAATGACCGACTCCACATCTTCATATTCAATGTGCGCGCCAATCATCGACTTGATTTGCTTGTCAACGTCTTCGTACTGCCGGTTCAATTCTGTAACTTGCGCCTTGCGGTCAACCATTTCGTAGAATTGCTCGGGAGTTGCTACTCCACATTTGGCCCAAAGCGTCCTGCGCTGCTGTTCCCCGCGTTCGATTGCGCGTTGGTGTCCGTGTTGTTGCCGCTTGAGTTGCAGGTCCTCGTCCTTCAATTCGCGGCGTCGTTTGATCCAGTGATGTTGCCGTGACAGTTCACTCTGCAGGTGATTCAGTTTTTCCAGAGGACTGCTGTGGGTGATGGGCTTTGGTTGTTCATCGGACTGGAAATCCTCGTCGCCCTCATCAGCGTTTGAATGCTGCTCTTCCGCGGTGACTTCGCAGTAGAGTGCTTCGATGCGTTTGGCGATTGCTTTCTGCTCTCGGCGGCGTTGTTCTTTTTCGCTGAGAAGTTCGTCGAGTCTTCGACGACTGTTTTGCATTGCTTCGTAACCATCGCTGAGGTTGCGCACACTCGAAGGCGACATCGAATCGCTGAGACCAAGCTGATTCAATGTTGCAGACCAGGCACGTTTTGCGTCCCGGAGTTCATCACCGGCCTGTTTGGCCCGCTCCTGGGCAGCGTTGTGCGACTGTATCGCTGATTCATGGTGGTGGTAGGTTGGCAGCGCAGTTTCAAGTTCAGCGATCAGATTCTGCGTGTCACGGATGCGCAGTTCAAGCGAATCATGGTTGGTTGGCAAGGTTGAATCGATGTCGTTTCGTTCGGATTCAACTTCTCTGATCTGGCGTCGCAACGTATCGATCTGCCGTTCACATTCTTCGCGGTCGCGTGATGTTGTCCGTTGTCCATTTTCCCTGCCAAAGTAATAGGTCAGCAGGCTCATGAAACCGACGAGGATGCAGGCCATGCCCCAGGTCGGGTCTGGGCTGTTCACAAGCCACGTAAAACCGAAAACATTGGCAATTCCATAAATAAGCCCCAGGCCACCTACAATGAACGGAACGCCAAGCAACACCAACCGGTCGACCGGCAATGCTTCGGCCGTTGTCAGGTCGACAGTTTCTTTTTCGAGGTCGCGGTAATGACGTTTGAGCTTATCGAGATGTTCTCCGAGTTGTACCCGGTGTCGAAGCGTAGCAAGAACTTCGTTGTTTTGCCGGATTGCCTGTTGCAAGTTGGATGCGTTTGCACGTTCCAGTGTTTCGCGGAGCGATTCAGACAGCTTGTCAGATTTTTCTTTGTAGTTGGCAGCATCGGCACGAGCTTGTCGGAGCAGAAATGTCTGTTGCTTGACCCGTTTGGCGGGTCCTGCCAAAGCCCCCAGCGCCTGCCGGGAAAGATCTGGAAGTTGGGAAAGATCGCCCGAGAGTAGGTGTTCGCGGTCGGTCTCATCCATGCCCAGTCGTTCGGCGTCTGTTTCCAACTGAGTCCGGGCACGCTCGATTTGCCGGTCAATGCGTTCCAACTGCTCTTCGATGGCCTCAATCCATGTTGCCTGTTCTGCGGCAGCCTCGATGCGACCCTGAAGGTCGAGTAACTGTCGGCTTACCGGCAATTGCTCGGCCTTGTCCCGGATTTCACGTCGCTTGTTCTTGACATCTTCCAGACGACCACGACGCTCTTCCATCATCGCGTCGATTTGGACAAGCTGTGATGGTGCTTCATCAGGCAGAGTAGCATCGTCTTCCAGTTCTTCGATGGACTCAGCGAGCAGGTCGCGTTCCTGCCATTTTTCATGAATTCCTGTGGCGATCTCGACGCAACGAGCCTCACGCTCCCATCCCGAAATACGTTCGGCAAGCTGCTCGATTTCCTGTTCCTGGGATCGTCGCTGCGATGCCAGTTCGCTCCAGCGTCGACCACCTCTCGTCAACTGTTGAACTTCGTCGCGGAGTCGTTCACGTTTTTTGATCAGACCGTGCAGTTTCGTTGTTTCGGAATCATCTGCTGGGATTTGATCTCCAATCAGTTGCTCGCGGTTGTCGCGCAAGGAACGCATCACATCGACCAGTGATACACGGTCCAGTCCGCTGGACAGCTTGTAGAGTTCATCAGCGGCCGCTGTGTCGTCCAGCGTGCTGAGTTCTTGCAGTTCCCGCATGCCAATCGCGAACACATTGGTGAAAATGGATTCATCGATTTGGCCCAACAGGCTGCTGAGTCGATGTTGTCCCTGACTGAGGCCATCCTGTCCGGTGACTGAGAGCTGACCGGTGGAATCGACGTCCGTCAGTTGGCTGCGACGTCTGATTTCGTAGCCGCCTCCAGGGCCGGTGACGCGGATCGCTCCGCCAGGTGTACCACCATGCACGGGAGGCAGATATTTTTCACGACGCTCGTCGGTGAAACCGTATAGCATGGCGCGCACGAACTGCATCAGGGTCGTTTTGCCAGCTTCGTTCGGGCCGTAAAAGAGCGTCATCCCCTCCGGTAGCGAATCTACCGAGAGTCCAGTCCAGACCCCGAAACCGTCTATTTGAATGTCTTTTACTTTCATGATTTCTGCACCAGATTAGGCTTTTCGCCACGCAGCATTTCGACGCCCAGAAGAGTCGCCTGATTCAGCACTTCCGTGCGATCCGAGGCGGCGACTTCGGCCAGCAACGTTGTGGTTGTACTGTTGAGTCCCGAGTGTTCTTCAGTGGTGGGAAGGAGATTCAGATCACGCCCGTCAAGTTTCCCGTGCTTGTCAGAAGCACGAAGAAAGTCGCCAAGAATCGTGTCTTCCCCGTTCCATGAGTCAGGGTATTGCTTCGGCGGACGTATCCTCAGGTTTGTCGTCCAAGCTGCTGGACTTCCATGGCCGTACTCACGACGAACCCACTGAAGTAGCTCCTCGACATCACCAACCGAGGCGAGCGTTTCTCCCGACGCAATGGAAATGTCCCATTCGATCAGCAGGTGACGCCCGCCGTTCTCATGCTGCAAGCGTCCAATCCGTTCCCCCAGCAGATTTCGGATGTCACCCACAGCAGCGATTGCATTGGCATCCAGCTTGACGTTGCAGTATCGAAACACGTCTGACTCGATACGATGAATTCGGGTCGTCCGGTCACCATCGACATCAATTGATACGTAGCCATGCGCACCGCATTCTGACAGTGACCTGCCCTGCGGTGTTCCGCTGTAGATCGACGCTGCTTCTGCTCCACCCTCAATTTCAAGGTGGTTGTGTTCACCTCCCAGAGCCCAGTAATCAAAGCGTCCCTCTGCAAGTGCGTCTGCATCAGATGAACCATAGCCAACCGCAACGGTGTAATCGTTCGTGGCCTCAACACGGTAGCTGGGAACATGCAACACCTGCTGGCCGTCACTGCTTCGACCAACTACGGTGCAGATGGTTCTTCCACCCCGCTGTACCGGAATCACTCCTGTTTCATGTTTGGAAAACAGAGTCACATTCGGTGGCAGTGGTACCGATTCTGGCCACTTCTCCGGGGCATCGGATAATCCTGCACACCAGAAGACAGGGGTCTCTTTCGTGTTCAACTGTTCGAAGTAATCCAACAGCATCGACATGCCATGGGGGCCGGCCGCCTGCGGGTTCAGAAGGTCACCTGAAAGAACCAGAAAATCGATGTTGTCTGCTAACGCGGCTTCAAACACCGCTCGAGCCGCTTGACGTGGTGCCTCTGCCATGAGCTCATGAAGATGAGGTGGCAAAGAATCCAAATCGCCCAGCGGAGTTTCCAGATGAAAGTCGCTTGCGTGTATGAATCGGAATGACTCGCCTGGCATTGGTTCCCTCCCTGCGGTCCTCTTGCCGAATACCTGTCTCCGTCCAAGTCTTTCATGACTTGTCACTTATGATCGATGTTCTGATCAATCAAAACCGAACGCTGTCACTTCATGTGAATCAGCTTTCAATTCAGTCGCTGCTCGACTGCCTATCCACGCGAGTTTAATGAAAGTTGGGATTTCAGGCCAAGTCATATTTTCCCGACCAGACGTCAGCGCGGACGCGCAACCAAATCTATGCTAGCAAACAGCAGAGCGGCGATGGCACAAGTCAGGAAGCACTCCCAACGCGATCGAGACTCGGTGAACGATCGACGCTGAACCTCCAGCACTGAATCTTCGACTTTGCTCGTCGGGTGTATTGGTTTGTGTCGTTTTTTATCCAAACGTCAGCTCGACCTGCGGTTTTAGCGGCGGCAGTTTTTCCACAGCATCGGTCTGTAGCTTGGTTGTGTCAGACATTTTCCGGCAGCCGGGATCTGGGAATCGATAAAAGCTAGCATCGCTGCTTTCAAGATGCGCTGGCCTGACTGGTCGAGTCTTTGTTCTGGTTCTGGTAATACAGAGACACCACAATCAGTGTGATGAAGGCAAGCGGAATCGTAATGATTCCCGGTTGACTGAATGGAGCGATGGCATCATTCGGGTCAAGCCCATAGACCGATTTGTAGGTATCTGCCGACAGCAGAATCCAACCCAGCGAACTGACCATGCCCACAAGCACACTTGCGATGATTCCCTCCTTGGTGGTCTTTTTCCAGAACAAGAGCATGATCAATGCGGGAAGGTTGGCGCTGGCGGCAACACTGAATGCCCAGCCTACCAGGTAGCCCACATTCAGTTCTTTGAACAGAATGCCAAGAATGATTGCGATGCCACCGACAACGATGGCTGCCGATTTCGCGACTTTGACTTGTGCTTCTCCGGACAGTTTCATTCCCATGACGCCAATCAGCAGGTCATGTGCAACTGCGCCGCTGCTGGCGAGGATCAAGCCGCTGACGGTACCCAACACTGTTGTGAATGCGATCGCCGAGATCACTGCGAACAGCCAAGGGCGAATGCTGTTGGCCAGCAGCGGTGCCGCCATGTTGGTGTCCGTGAGATCGAGTGCACCGCTCGTCATGGCGCCCAGGCCCAAATAGAGAGTCAGAACGTAGAAGAACCCAATCGTCGCAATCCCCACAATGGTGCTTTTGCGAGCAGCTGACCCATCTTTGACTGTGTAATATCGAATCAGAATGTGTGGCAATGACGCTGTGCCACAGAACAACGCAAGCATCAGCGACAGGAAGTTGAGTTTGTCACCAAAGCTCTCGCCACGGATTCCGGCAAATTTCGGATGTTCGCCGGGGCGTAGAACGCGTTTGCCATCCGTTGGTTTCTGGTAGTAGACTGTTGTTTTGGGGCCTTGGTCGTGGATGATCGTCTTGCTTGACCAAAGAATCACCTCACTGTCACCGATTGTGGTGAAGAAGGAGATGGGGCCGAGAGGACCTGTGGATGTTTCTCCATCTGGCAGTTTGGAAAGATGGCCCACTGGTTTCAGTTCACGTTGTCCTTCGCCGCGACCATTGGGGGCACCATCAATCAGCTTGGTGGTTCCGGACCCGGTGACTGCTTGTGCCTGCCGGAGCACTTTCTTGTGTGGCACGGGACTGTCATCGATATGGAATACATCGTAACCCGCGTTGCCGTTCAGGGGGACCAAGCGAATGAACTCCTGTTTCTCACCATTCGCGCCCTGCCAGCCATCGGTGGCCGGAATCACCTCCCGACCCGGAATCCGGTTTTCAGCCAATTCCTGTTCGGTTACTTCGATTGTTTCAAAACTGCTCGTGTCAGTGGTCAAACCCTGTTGCAGCAACATCGCAACCAGCACTGCACTGAAGATGACGAGAAGTGAGCCTTTGAGAAACTGGACCCATGTGGTTGAGACCATTCCGGCAAACACAACAATCAGAATCACAACGACTCCGACCATCACCACTCCGACCCAGTGATCAAGACCCAGCAGCGGCTGAATCAATGAGCCGGCACCCACCATCTGTGGAATCAGATAAAACACGCTCACCACCAGTGTGCTGATTCCCGCAGCGCCCTTGATTCCCCGTGAATTGAATTTTGCATCCAACGCATCAGCGAAGGTGAACTTGCCCAGACGTTTCATCGGTTCTGCGATCACAAACAAGGCAACAATCCAGCCCGCAAGAAAACCGATGGAATAGAGAAAACCGTCATACCCATACGCAGCGATCATCCCGCAAATTCCGAGAAACGAAGCTGCTGACAGGTAATCGCCTGCAAAGGCAACTCCGTTGACGGCCCATGGAATCTGACCATGTGCAGCGAAATATCCTTCGGACGACTTGGCTTTCCGGCCCAAGTAGAAACTCAGGCCAACCGTGCCAAACACGAAGCCCAGGAAAATGAAAATTGCGAGTGGCGCGGGATCATAGATCATTGAGCGTCTCCCTGGGTTGTTGCAGTTGTACTGTTGCTGGCATCTTCCACCGGTTCAGGTCGACAAAGCATGCCGTAGACCAGAGCCAGAACGAGGGCAACTGCGATCAGACCAAAGCCATACACAATGGCTAGATTCAGCCCCTGCAAAACCACTGTCTCCATCTGGTCTGCGGCAAAAGCATTGATCAGCACGAATCCGGCGTACAACAGGAGATAGACCAGAAACAGGAATAAGCCCAGTCTGGCATTGAATCGGCGTTGTGGGGAAGGAGAATCTGAGGTGTTCATGGACAGACGGCAACCTGGTTTGAAGACAGATCAATTTCCGAATCGCACTCAATCCGGAAAACAGCAGTTGATTGGTGATTCGCGATCAAGTTTATAAACAACTCAACATGCTGCCGCGAGTGTTCAACAGGTTGCTAACTGGCATTTTGCAAAATCAGTAATTCGGATCATGCCCTTGAATGAATCTGTGAAATGTCCCGAACTTGTGGCTGTTGATCCCGGAGACGGTATTTTGAACTGCAAAAGACCCTAATCCAAGCTACCCTTTCGGTCTGATAGCTGACACGAAGCGTGCAGACAGGCATAATGGGAATCCCTCCCGAATCGCGCAGTTCAAACCATGCAGGCTGTATTCGCAGATCGTATTACCGGTGCATGAGAGTTGCTGTGGTTTGCAACCCACCGTTCGACACATTGATTTGATTCCAACTTTGACCGGCTGTGACAGGGTCCTGCGAGCCTGAAGGTGCCTTGAGGCCACTCGTCAGCGAATCGGAATCCATTGTTTTTTCATTGAGGAAAAGAGGTAAAAGTGGAACCGCGAAACCGACATGTCTCATTCATCATTCCCACACTCAATGAATACGAGTCGATCGAGGAATTGCATGGTCGAATTCTGGATGTTTGCGAGCAGAACGGAATCCATGCCCAGATCGTGTTTGTTGATGACGGCTCAACCGACAGCACGTGGGAAATCATGCAGCAACTGGTCCGAGGTCATGAAGGCACTGAGGCCATCCGATTCCGTCGAAATTTTGGGAAAGCTGCGGCACTTGCAGCTGGTGCTGAAGCTTGCAGAGGTGAGATCGTTATCACCATGGATGCGGATCTGCAGGATGATCCACAGGAAATACCACGGTTCCTCGAAAAACTGGATGACGGATTTGATGTTGTCAGTGGTTGGAAACAGGTGCGACACGATCCATTGCATAAAGTTCTGCCGAGTCGCGTGTTCAATTGGCTGGTAAGCAGATTGACCGGTGTCAAGTTGCATGATCACAACTGTGGCTTCAAAGCTTACCGCAGGGAAATTTTCGATGAAGTCGAGCTGTATGGTGAAAGGCACCGGTTCATTCCTGTGCTAGCTGCAGCCCGCGGCTGGAAGCCAAGTGAAATTGTCGTTGAGCATCATGCACGCCGGTTCGGTCATTCAAAGTACGGTTTCTCAAGGATGATCAAGGGTTTTCTTGATTTGATGACGATTTACCTGCTGACCGGATTCTCAAGTCGTCCCCTGCATCTGATCGGTGTTGGAGGAATGTTGTTTTTTGCTGCAGGGGGAGTCGGGATAGTATCGCTTTCGGGATGGTGGGTGATCTCTCGAGCGGTTGAGAGTTTTGATCCGATTCATCTGCATGAAAAAGCAATCTTCTACTATTGCATCCTCGCACTTCTTCTCGGTGCCCAGTTTCTGCTCGCTGGTCTGCTCGCGGAACTCGTCGTTGCTCGGACCCATGGCCCTCGCGATACGTTCAGCGTTGCCGAGCATCTTTCCAGCACATCCGAAGGGGTGGCAAGCAAGGCCGCTGCTGAACCCCGGGAGCAAGGCTGATGAGTGATCCGAATGCAGTCGAGACACGATCGCGACGGTCCGCTTATGTGATCTTTGCTTTGATTGGTCTGGCGTTGACTGCCGGACGTATCTCGGTTGTCACTGGACGTGATGGAAAGACGGCATTCCTGAGTGCAAATGATCGCAGTCGTTGGTGCACCGTTGCATCCCTGGTCGAGCACGGAACATACGCGATCGATTCGCAGATCGAAATTGTGGATCCCATCCGTCGCCATATTCATCCATGGCAGACGATCGACAAAGTGCGTCATTTGGGCCCTGATGACAAGCAACACTACTACAGCAGTAAACCACCGTTGTTCCCGACCATGGTCGCGGGTATCTACAAGTGTGTGCATTTTGCGACGGGCATGACACTGACAGATCAACCGATCTATCTCGCCAGAATCATGCTTTGTTTGGTTAATCTGCCTCTTTTGGCGATCTTCTACTTTGCCACCATGGCTTGCATTGAAAAGATCGGCAAGGACGACTGGTCCAAACGCATGGGGGCGTTGGCTTGCTGCTTCGGCACCATGCTGCTGCCTTTTGCCATTTCCTTGAACAATCACCTGCCTGCTGCTTCGGCCACGGCTGTGGTGGCGTGGGTCTATCTGCGGACGTTCAAAAGTGATGACAAGGACAGTACCACCAGTTCGATTTTCAGCAGATTTCAATCCAAGTCCCTTGATGGAAAGGCCGTTGGCGCTGCAACTGCGGTTCTCTACTGGTGTGCTGGTATCTGTGCCGCGTTTGCGGCAGCAAATGAACTGCCGGCACTTTCGATGCTGGTGTTCTGGTTGATTCTCTTCATCTGGGCGAGGCCAGCCTCTGCCGTGCCGTTCATCGGTGGCGTCGCGATCGTTGCTTTGGGGTTTTTTGGGACCAATTGGCTCGCGCACGAGAGTTTGCGTCCGCCATATGCCCATCGTGGAAATGGAGCAACCATCGCAGAACTCAGCGAGGCGGTCAGAGATCTGCAGGCACCAGATCAGAGTCTCAAGACAGAGGTGCTGAATCTTCTTGGTGACAGAGGGTTGATCGAACCCGGCCAGGAAGTGGATATCGATGCTTCGGATGAAGCTTCGCGTTGGGTTGTACGTCATGGAGAACGCCAGTATGCGCTGTTGCATTCAGGCATTGGCTGGTCAATCGCAGAGTGGGATGACTGGTACGAGTACCCCAATACCTATTGGAAAGATGGTACCCGGCGCGGGGTCGATCGGGGTGAGGCATCGAAAGTGACTTATTTGGCCCAAATGACTGTTGGGCATCACGGCCTATTCTCTTTGACGCCGCTGTGGTTGTTAGTGCCGGTTGGGCTGGTGATTGGCGTCATCCGCGGTTCAGGCGAGTCTCGCCGTCTCGTGATCGCTATCGCGGTGGCTTCCAGTGTCTGTTTTCTGTTCTACCTCAATCGACCCCTGATCGACCGGAATTATGGTGGGGTGAGTGTCTGTTTCCGGTGGTTATTGTGGTTTGCACCTCTGTGGTTGCTGGTCGCCACCCCGGTCATGGGTTGGCTGGAGACCACGCGTCTACGTCGTGGCACGTTGTATGCAATGCTTGCATTGAGTGTTTTTTCAATGTCAGCATCCTTGGAAAGTCCGTGGCAATCACCATGGATCTATCGGTTTTGGCAGTTTTTGGGCTGGCTGGACTCTTGAAAACGGGGCTATCATCCTGACAGCGAGGTGATGGAACGCTCGCAGTAGTTGATGACTCCAAGGTTCGGGTTTGAATGGCACCAAGGATGCGCCGATAACCGCCAGACCGAGACTTGTCTCGCGTCTTTTCAGTGCTGCGCTGGTCAGTGTGGGGGTTGTTTTTGTCGTTTATGCGCTGACGCCACAGACAGTGGGTGAGACCGCGAGGCGGCATGTGCTGAACGTTTTTCAAGAGCGTTATCCCGACCACATCGTTTCACTCCGACGAGGTTACTTCGACCAGAATGTCGGTTTTGTTTTTGAGGACCTGCGGATCATTGATCCGTCTCGGGTTGTCCATGGTGCTGAAGACAGTGAGTTACTGCGCATCGAGCGTTTGACTGTTGAGGCAGATTTGGATGCCGATCAGATGGTCGCTGGAGGACTGCCTCTGAAGACGCACCGTATTCTTCTGGACGGCGTACACGCCAGCACACGGTTACTGGAAGATGGGACTCCTACTCTCGCTGAACTGTTGCCAATGCCAAACTTTGGCTCGGTGACGCCGAGGATGGAAATGCGGCATTTGCGACTTCAGTTGGTGGATGATCATTCAAGGAATCGCCCGATGCTCGCCTCGTTTCCTGAGGCGCTGATTGTTCGCAAGCCAAACACGGATGGTGGCACGGATGACACAATTACGCTCCGCGGTGCGACCGATTTTGCTAATTCACTGGTTGTTCAGGTCAATCAGACAAGTCAGGGCGTTGATGTTCGTGGTGTCGTCAAGGGTGCATATCTGAGTCGAGATTTATTCGACCGGTTACCACCCCAGTGGAGGAAAAAAGTTGTTGAGTTGCGGGATTTGCAGTGCATTTGTGATACAGATTTCGCAGTCCATCGATCTCCCGATGGCGAACTGGATTTCAAACTCAAAACCACCATTCACGAGGGGCGGTTTTCGCATCCCGCGATTCCGCAGCCCATTTCACAATTGAGAGGCATTGTGAGTTGTGATCCCGGTGGTGTTTTCATTCAGGCCTCCCAGTTCATGTTTGGCGATTCCCTGGTGAGAACCAGTGGCAGGGTGCATGGACACAGATGGCCTTGCAACGCTGATCTCCAGATCCACGCCGGAAACATCATGCTTGATGAGCGTCTGGCTGCGGCACTGCCCGCGAAAATGCAAGCGAACTGGCACAAGTTCTTGCCCTGCGGCAGAGTCGATATTGAGGGGAATCTGCAGCATCAGGACTTGCAGTGGAAACTCAATGGTCACGTCACCTGCAAAGGCGTTGATGTGCAATATGATCGTTTCCCGTATCCCGTTGAGAGCCTGTTCGGAAAGATTGAAATTCGTGATGGAATTGCATCCACTGATAGATTGGGCGGAACGATTGGGTCCAGCCAGATGCAATGTGCTTTTAAAATCCCCATCAAACCCGGCATCACACAGGAAAAGTCTTTCGCGATCACCACGGATGGGTCCATCCCCATTGATGCAACTTTACTGAAGTCGATGTCGCCTCGTGATGGCCCGATGTCGAAGCTGGAATCCTTCACCCGATCACTCAAGCCTCGCGGCAGACTGCACCTGGTGACCGCCTTGTTGACAACAGATGTCAATGGGCGTTCATCACGAAAAATGGACTTCCGTGTCAGCGATGGCTACGTGAGATATGAAAAATTTCGCTACCCGTTGTACAAGGTCAATGGGAAAGTGCAGGTGGAAGATGATCTTGTACGGCTGAGTGGTTTGCGGGGTGTGAGCGCCAACGGGCAGGATGTGGTATGCACGGGATCTTATCGACTGGCCGGAAAACCAAGGAACAGATCGACGGATGAACTAACGCCTGATGGGCAGCTCGCAAATTCAAATCCAAATCCAAATCCAAAACCATCTCATTTGAAGCTGCAGTTTGATGCAAAAAATGTATTGATGGATGACTCGCTCCGTAATTCCCTACCAGAAGATGCGAAGCGGATCTGGGACTCGATTTCCCCTACAGGAATTCTGGATGGTCTGACTGTGAAACTCGAGCAGGTCGGTGCGGGTGGCAAGCTGGAAATGGAGTTGGCAGCCAGGCAAGTTGAATCCGATCTGGTTACCAGTCGCACGCTGAGTCTGCGACCCAGCTATCTTCCCTATCGTATGGACGTTACGGCTGGCTCCGTTTTCTATGATGGATCGAAGGTTGAGTTGATTTCCCTGAAAGGACGGCATGATGCATCCATGCTGTCTGCTAATGGAATCTGCCGGCAGAATTCTCAGGGACGCTGGGAGTTGATGCTGAACGTGCATGCCGGCAGCCGACTATTGCCAGATGCCGAATTGATCGCTGCGATGCCGGCGCAAATGCGAGAAGCGATGAAGGCTCTGCAGTTGCGTGGTCCCATCGGTGTTTCAGGAGCTACTCGCATCGTGCTTCCCGATGCGCTGCATGCGGATCCGGAATTGGACTGGGACATTGCATTGCAATTGGAAGGGAATCGTATCGCTGAAGTCGGTCCGGTGCACTCCATGCGAGGCAGTGTACGCGTGGTTGGCAGGCAGGATGGACGTGGCATCTTTGCCAACGGAAATATTCAAATTGATTCGTTGCACGTCTATGACCTGCAGCTCACCAATATTGAAGGACCCTTTTCCATTGCCAATGCGATGCTCTATCTGGGGAAGCCTCCACGCGGAGCGACATCACCCAATCTGGTAGGACTCGCGGATCCGCGGGTTATCGCCAGGCCTGAAAACCGTCTGCACGGAAATCTGTTTGGCGGCAGTCTGGTCATGGATGGAAATGTGCAATTGTCGACCGGTGATTTCGATGTTGTCTTGGGCATCGAGAATGCAAGTCTTCCTGATATTCTGGCGGACTTCGGACAGAATGGAAAAGACATGTCTGGCAGCTTTCGTGGTCGTACCAGGTTACTTGGGAAACTTGGCAACATGAGCATGTTGCGCGGTAAGGGATGGTCTTTGGTCAGGGATGCCACACTCTACAAGCTGCCGCTGATGGATCAGGTGATGGAATTGCTGAGAATCAAGAAACCTGATGAACAGGACTACTCGGCACTCACGGATGCTGACGTCCAGTTTGAACTCTTCGGTGAAACAATCACGTTCGACCGGATTGATGTGTCAGGCGACCTGATTGCATTGAAAGGTTACGGAAAACTCGACAATCGCCAGGAACTTGACGTAAGCTTTCAAACACAGGTGAATCCCCGAAATACTTTGATGGGACTCCTGACGCTGGGTGAGCAGTACACGTTGTGGACGATTGATGTTCGCGGTCCCTTGCATTCGCTGACCTACCAGCGGCGGGCGTTGGAGGGTGTAGAAGAAACGCTTGAAATGATTTTTCCGGCGATTTCCGATAACCCCGAAGAAATTGCCACGGAGCCTAAAACAGGGTTGGGGAGATTGCTGTCGTTTTAGAACTTTGACCTGAGCTTTCGAATAAGAAGAGGGTTAGTCAATGAATATCAACCCAAGTGCCGCTGCATCAGTCGCTGGAACCAGTCGAGCTGCTGCTCGAGGAGGCGAAGCTGACTCACAGGCAATCGAGTCAACTCGACAGCAGGCAAAGTCAGAGAGCCCAGGCGGCAAAGCTGCTGATTCCAATGCGATTGACGCAGGTGATCAAACTGGCGACCGCCACGGAAACGGCCGTCAGGTACTGGACCAGTTTGAGCGTCAGCAGGAGGACAGTGATTCAACTGACAAAGATTCCCTGGCTGACGGGGAGGGCAGTGAAAACGAGCCAGCCAGCCAGCAACGCAGCGTTGATGGTGAGGCGATTCCCCCGACCATGAATGGACAGCCTTCACCGGCTGCGGGAATGAACCTTGATCTGGAGGGTTGAGTCAACCAGATACTGGTTGCATGGCACATGGCGAGGACTCGCGTGGCCTTTCTGACTCCGCTTTGCATTGCCAGTTTGCACTGGTGGCATGAAAGAGTCGTTTTCACTTGGCAGCGAAGCGTTTCAGTTTTCGGTCCAGCGTGCTGCGTTCAATGCCAAGAATCGCGGAGGCACGACTTTTATTTCCGTCGGTGTGTCGAAGCACGCGTTCGATGTGAATCTGTTCCAGAGCGGCAAGCGTCATTTCAACAGCATCCGCTGAGGGGCTGCCCGGTGTTTGTGCTTCGGAGGCTGGTGTCAGGGCAAGGTCGGATACGTCAATATGATTCTTGGTGTTGAGTACAACCGCGCGCTCGACGACGTTTTTGAGTTCACGGATATTTCCTGGCCAGGAGTATTCCAGAAGCGTTTTTTTCGCGTCATCTGAAAAGCCTTCGATCCTTCTGCCCATTTCCTGATTGAACTGTGCAAGAAAGTACTCTGCAAGTTGCAGACAGTCTTTCCCTCGTTCTCTCAGAGGAGGTACGAGAATTTCAACGACGTGCAGACGGTAGTACAGGTCCTGTCGGAATTTGCCTTCGCGGACCATTGACTGGAGATCACGGTTGGTCGCGGCGACTACACGGACGTCAACTTTAATTGGCTCATGTCCGCCCACACGTTCGAACGCGTGTCCTTCAAGGACACGAAGGAATTTGGCTTGTACCTCGGGGCTCATTTCACCGATCTCGTCGAGCATCAAAGTGCCACCATTGGCCGCTTCAAATTTTCCACGTTTCCGTTCCGTGGCGCCAGTGAAAGCCCCCTTTTCGTGACCAAACAGTTCGCTTTCCAGAAGCGTTGGTGACAGAGCTGCACAGTTAAGACAGATCAAGGGTTCGTCACTACGTTCGCTTGCGTGGTGAAGTGCTGCTGCAACGAGTTCTTTACCGACCCCTGATTCGCCACGGACCAGGACCGTCGCATTGGTCGGCGCGGCCATTCCGATCTGTTCGACAATTTCACCTATTGAATTGCTTTTACCGACGATCGTGACTTTGTCTCCCAGACGATCCTGTAATTCTTTGATCTGTTTTTGGCTTTTTCGGAGTGAACGATTGAGTCTTTTTCGATCAGAGAGGTTGCATAGCGACTCACCAAAGATCTCACAGGTTGCGACAATGAACTCCAGATCATCGGCACTCAGTGGTGGGGTTCCAGCAGTGGTGGTGACGTGTACGACACCCCGCAACTGATTGCGTTGATCTCGCGCGGGCGCCATCACCACACTTTCGGCATCAAGTTCTCCACGACTGTTCTCGGTGGCAAGTTGTTCATCGCCCATGACATTCCGCGCCAACACTGCCTCGCCTTGATCGGTCGCGACTGCTGTCAGCAGAGATTCAGGTGGACGTCGGTAACTTCGCGATCCCGACTGACGTGTGCCAGCAAGTGGAATGTCCTGCGGTTTGCCACGTGATTTTCCCGAGTGACAGACATAGACCCCGGCAGTGTCCAGTTGCACGTGAGCGGCCAGGCAGTCCAGCACGATGTCGACTGCCTGCTCCGTTTGCTCACAACGGGCCAGTGAAAACGCCAGTTGTAAAAGGTGGCGGGTGGATTGACCATTTTCAGCGTCCGAAGCAGATTTGGCGAAACCGGCAGGATCGAAAAGGAAGGAGCTGTGTCGCCTGCGGTCGGTGATGGAACGGTCGTCCATCTCCAACGTGATTTGGTCATCGGTGGCGGCACTTGGGCCCGTTGAGGAGCGAACGGATTCACCGATGCCGCCGTCGATCCGGCGAGCAAAGGTAATGGCAAAGCCTGCGACCTCAATGGAATCGGCGTCTTGCAGTGGCATGGTCGAAGCAACCGGTTTCCCGTTGAGCAACGTGCCGTTGCGGCTGCTGAGATCCTCGATCTTCCAACTGTCCTCAGACCAGAAAACACGAGCGTGTTGCCGACTCGCCTGTTCGGTCCGGATCACGATTTCGTTGGATGAAGCTCTCCCCAAGACAGCTCCCTGGGGCGAGGATAGCCGGAATACGTCGCTCCAGCGGCCCGCACTCCGAAGGATCAGATAGGCCCCCTGCACTTCCGGCTTGTCCTGCGAACTGGGGGGCGGATTTTCCGGGGAATTAGGTTCCATGGCAGTCAAAGTGCTCGCTCCCAGACTCTGGAAATGGACGTCCAGAACCTAAATTTGACCATTGGTGTTCCGCTTAATGCTCCCTCCAAACTAGAATCTGGGAGATTGTCCGTCCACCGTTGATAGCTGGACGAGACCGTATAACCTTCCGTTGCCGATGTTTTTTGCGGGAACTATCCTTCCCGAAAAGCAGTTTTTGCTCGAAAAAGTGCGAAACCTTGGTAACAATAAGCTATAGCTAATAAAACGATTTCAATTCTTGGCGGTGTCTCACACTGTCAGCACACCCGGAGATCCAGCGCGATGGATTTTGGCCCGAAAAGCATTTTGCGTACACTCATCCCCGCATTCCTCGGCGTTATGACGCTGGTCACCACTGGCCAAGCCGGTCAATTCGGCAATAACAACCGGGCAGTTGGAGGTGTCATGATTGATGCATCCGGCGTCATGCGAACCGCAACCGTACAGGAATTGCGGGAATTGACGGATGCAGTTGAACGCGGTTGGGTTCCCGTTGGTGGTGATTTGGCCAAGCGTGCCGAAATGCGAATGGTTTCTTTGCGTGGAATCCAGAACGCGATTGTGAAAGCAAATGCCGAAGGTCGCGAGATTCCAAGTGAAGTTCAATACCTCGCAGGCTTGCAGAGAATTGAATACATCTTCGTTGACAAGAAGAAAAATGATGTCGTGATTGCCGGACCGGCCGAGCCTTGGAAATTGCGTCCTGATGGATTTGTCGTCGGGACCGTGACAGGAGGCGCGACCATGCGGCTTTCAGATTTGGTCATCGCCCTGCGAAGCGTAGAAACTGCACGTCAGGAGGGGATCAGCTGCTCCATTGAGCCAACCGCCGAAGGTCGCCTCCGACTGCAGAAACTGATGCGTCGGATCAGCTTGCGTCCCGGTCAGAGTCCCGCAGTCTATGAGGCTTCCATGCGGGAGGCATTTGGCCCACAGACGATTCAGCTGACCGGTGTGCCAACCGATTCCCGGTTCGCTCGAACGATGGTTGCGGCTGACTACGAAATGAAACGGGTTGCGATGGGGCTGACCCCGTCTCAGGTCAACGGTTTGGACAGCTACCTTCAGATGTCCAAAAATTCCGCCCATGCTTCTAACCAGAATCCGCGTTGGTGGATGGCCTGTGACTATGACGCATTGGGCAAGAGTGAAGATGGGCTGGCTTGGAAATTGAGCGGTCAGGGTGTGAAAACCATGACCGAAATTGATGCCATCAGTGGCGACGGCACTGCATCGCAGACGGGCAAGAAAGACAAACTTGCGCAGGCGTGGGCGGATGCCATGACCGAGAAGTACTCGGAGCTCTCACAGCGAATGCCGATCTTCTCGGATCTGCAGAACATCATGGACATGACGATTGTCGCCACCTTGATTTCCCAGGAAGGACTCGCTCAGAAAGCGAATCTTGATCTCGCTTTGCTGACTGCAGAAAGTGACGATCTGCCACTGGCAAGCTTCAACACTCCCAAGGCAGTGGAACCACAGTGCAGCTTCATCCGTGGTCGGGGTGGCAAGTGGGTCGTGACTGCATCGGGTGGGGTCGACATCAACGGCTTTGAAGTTGTCGATAATCCTGAGCCTGTGGACTTACGCGCTAGCGTTGGTAGCTCAGCAGTGGCGGCTAGGGGCTTGATCTGGTTGGGTGATAATTGATTGGGATAATTGATCCCGGCATCGCAATGTCCGATTGCAATGAATTGCTTTGATTGATTGCTTCCAAATTGGCTTTCAGGGCGAGAGTCCGCTTTGCCGAGTTCAGTTTGGCCAGTTGCCGAGCAAGAAGCTTTTCGCGGCTTCAGATTGTATTGCTGCCCATACAGGCCGTCGCTTCGTTGCAGGTCATGAATCGCGGGCAGCCAATCCCGCCATTGGCAGTGGATGCAATCGTTTCCATTCCCTTATGATCCCTGTTTCACAGTGGCACTGATCAGTGATGGTGGATTCAAACGGATGAGCTCTTGGGGATATCGCACATTTGAGGATGACATTGCATGCGATTGGTTGGAGGATCTGTACGATTCCGATCCCATCGCTTTCTTTGTCAAGTGTCTGGATCTGGAGGGTCGAGATGATTTGGATTTCCTCGCATGCATTGGCGTTGTCTGTACCGCCGAAATCCTGTGCGGAGTGACAAAGCAACCCAGAATTGGTATTCCTGATCGGGCGGTCCGGTGGTGCATGGAACATCGCGATCTAAGGTGTCGATATCTGATACCCCGGGCGATCAAGGGGATGAAGCTTGTGCTTGCTGACCGGTCTGAAATGTGGGTCCGCTGGGAAGATGATGAAGAACGCTTCAATGATTGGAAGAAGCATCAGCAGGAGCTACTCAAGTGCCTCGAAGATCCTTTTTCTGATTCAACTTAGATCATGCGGGGATTGCTGGCGGGTATTTGTCCACCAGAAAATTGCAAGCGATGCCGGATCGAGCTCAGGAACCATGCGTGAAAGTGTTAAACTGAGGCTCGGTTAGAGAGACTGATTGCTGATCTTAGAGACTGATTGCTGATCTTATTGAACAGGTGTTGTTTTGAGGCAGGATTCCCCCGTGACGCCAGATCCGGATTACGACTTGAGTGACCCAGGGTTGTGGACAACGAACCATGGCAATTTTCTGCTCATTTTCGTTGGGAGCATTTTTCTGATTGGCGGAGGAATACTCTTTTACCAGCAGAACCTGATGTTCGAGAGGCCGCGGTTTCCGGATTCGGATAACATCCAGACGGTGATGACGAACGATGCTTCCCGGCTGGGGACGGTGCTGATTCGTATTCTGGGTGCGGCTAATGATAAGGGTACGATGAAAATCGCAATCTATGGAGCCGAATACACATTTGAACGTCCTGCGGAAGCAGCTTTCGCGACCGTGGAACGAATCTCAGGCGGCGAAGTTCTGGTACCAGTGCCGCTTTCGGCATTGCCGGACACGATCGCGATTGCTGTTTTTCACGATGAAAACGACGACGGAATCCTCAACAAGAACGCGGTCGGATTTCCCAGCGAACGCTACGGATTTTCACGCAATGCAAGAGGCCTGACTGGCCCGCCAACATGGGAGCAAACTGTCATATCGCGACCAACCAACGATTCAACCGTTGAGATATTTGTCCGTTGAACGTCGGCTCAAATCCTGGGCAGGCGGGTTTGTCAACAATCAGAATCTGCTGCCCACCGATTCAATTGCCTTGATTGACCGGTTCGATGGTGCGGACCGTGGAATTGGATCACGAACCTGCAATTAGATCTGGGTCCTAGAATTTGTAGAGCAGTAACAGCGAGTAGTAGAGGTCATTCGGTCTTGCGCCCTGTGGCGTGCTGTCATAACGGTCTGTTGCTGCTAGCTTGAGGCTCAGATTCTCACTTCCGTCGAGCAGGATTTCCCACGACGCGTCACTGACGATTCGATAGTCACCAAAGTTTTCCCAAGCCGGAAAGTAATCGATTTTGCCCTTCAGTTTCTGTCTTGGCGTCAATTGCTTTTCTGCTTCCAGGCCAAACACTGCTTCAGGAATCCAGCTGTCGATCGGTGCACCGATTTCTCTGGATGCACCACCGCCGAAGCGGGTCGCCAGAGTTGCCGTGTCACTTCTCAATAAGTAGTACCCGACGCCGCCGTTCAGATTCAGCCGTAGGTCAAACGGTTTGAACTGATCCCACTCCATTCCATGTTTGGCAAAGGCGGACCATGACGTATCGCCCAGCAAACGATCAAAGTTGAGATTGAAACGACCATTTTGTTCTGTCGTTTTACTGCGACTGCTGGCTTGGCGGTAATTGATGTCCATGCCGAATGTGTAACGTTCTGTCTTTCTTTTCAGTTCCAGACCGGCCTGCATGGCAAGAGTATTTGCATTGCCATCACTGCCGTCCAAACCGAATTGCGCATGGGAGTCCCAGCCTTCCATCCACTTACGCGGGTATTCGTACCAACGAGTGACGTCTGCCTGAAGAGGAGCTGCTGCCGAAGTTGCCGAGCTGTTTCCGGAATTGTTTTTTTCTTCACGAGTGTCATCGGGATCATTTGCATTCTTGTCATGCTTGATGATCAGGTGGGAGTTGATTTCTTCTGATACTGATCCGGAAGATTCTTGCTGCTGCGCAACCGGAAGTTCGGTTGCGGACGGATGGGGCATTGGTGAACTGTCAGCCGATAAGTTTGGATTCTTATCGGCAAGCGTTTCCAGAATGTGGTTGGGCAAAGCTGAAAAAGGTGTTTCGTCTGTTGAGTCAGTTGGACTAGCTGCTGAAGCTTGATGCCTGTTTGCACTGATCGCATCGGGTGTTGGCCATTTTGTGGGCTGGTCGTTGGTGATCCCCGTATTGCTCGCGTTTGTACTGTTGCGGATTCGAGCCGCTTCGTCGGGCCAGGCCAGTGCATCGAGTTTGGGCAGCGTCTGGATGTCTTCGGGGGCGTATCCGCCGTCATCGCTGTTGCCGTCACCGATGGTTCTGCCTAGCTTGCCCGCAGTGTCAGAGGTGTTTCTCGGATCCGATGGAATGGTGTACGGACGTGGCTTGGGAGCCTCGATTGGCAGTGTAAAACCGTCGTGTGAATTCGAACTCGTGGGAGCTTCGTAGTTCGTGCCATTCCATGTGGATAGCCCCTTTTTCCAAGCTGGCAGATCCTCAGCGGTTGATGACTGACCAAGGAAAACCAGGATCGTCATCGTTGGCAGCAAAAAGAAGTAGGGCAGGAGCCGAAATGCTAGCGGTAGTGAACTGTTCATGAAAAAGTCGTCTGGCTCGTAACACAGGTGCGAGGACGGAATCCTGACACCTCTGCAATAGCAGACTGCTTCCTTCAAGTCACCCCTGATCCTGCAATCCGTTTGTGCAGCGTTTTCGTGAAACTGAATGCCCTGATTCAGGTTTTCGCCCAGCACCCGCACCATGGTGCTTTCGTGGGATAGCGAAGACGCGATTAGAGTGCCTGCTTGAGTTTGGCTAATGCAGTCGGAATCTGATCGTAGGGAGCATCGTCTTCGTATTCGAGAATGACGTAGCCTTGGTAGTTGCCGTCTTTGAGAATTTTTCCAATCCGGTCCAAGTCAGCCGGGTATTTTTTTCCCTGTGGAGTCTTCATGCTGACTTTGACTTGCACATTGACGGCATAGCTAATGCATTCTTCGAGATCCTGATAAGGGGTTGTGGAGTGGAAGTTTCCAGTGTCGAGATTGATTCCTATCCATGGGCTATCAATCCTCTTCATGATGGTGAGCATTTGAGTGGGGGTTAGATTGCCGTGATTTTCAACCCCGATGAAGATGCCGTATTGTGCAGCATGCTGTGCGCATTGAAGAAGCGCATCTGCGGCCTCTTCGAGCCGTTGGGGATTCCCATCGAGTTGCCGGCTTGTGCCCGCGAAAAATCTGACGTGTGGAGCACCCATGAGGCTGGCTCGATCAATCCACTTTTTCGCTTCCGCGATTTCCGCATCCAATTTCGGCCCGGCACCAACAGTAAAGTTGTTTCCAATTGCTGTGCCTGAAATCGCTACGCCGCGGATGAAAGCAGCATGTTTCAATCCGAGAAAATAGGATTTGTCAGCGTTGGGAGGGAAGAAGTAACTTGTCAATTCGGCAGCGTCAAATTGATTCGCCACGCAGTAGTCAAGAAACCCGACCATGTCGATGGCTGGGCCATTGTCTGATGGTTGCTGTGCCTTGCCCTTTTTGTAGGAAAAATAATCCCGTAACGAATAGGCAGCAAGACCAACCTGGAAGCGTGGGGGACCTGAACGCTTGATGGGCTCTCTCGCGCTTAGAAATTCTCCACGAAGGCAAAGATTGCAACCTGACCAAATGCCGGCTGCTGATCCAAGAAATTCACGCCGTCGCATAACTGATTCCGCCTGTTCTGTGTTTAATGGAATGAAAGCTCTCGTCTTCACCGGGCTTCGGGAGCAGATCTTGCATTCAGGGTACTTGATCTTTGGAAGAAGATAGTCAGTCGCTTGCATCAGCGATACAATCGACGGGAGCAATTTCGGCTTTTGCTGAACATACTCCTGAATCTCTTGTCTGCACACGACACCAGAGCGGTGCACAGGTGGTCACAAATGCTGGAACATCTGACGGAAAGTCTGCATCTGCCGACTCGAATTGCTCATTCACGTACTCTGTCTTTCGATACCGGGGAAATGTGCGAGTAAGGTCGATGCGTTGCATGTGGAATAAATCGATGGAAAATCACTGGAAATGAATTCAAGTATCCTTCAAAGGACTCGAACCACGCTCGATCAACTCCGGGAAGAACTGTTGAGCGAGAGATGTAACGGGCACCACTGGCAAGGGACGCTCTCGCCGTCAGCATTGAGCACGGCCACTGCCGTAAGTGCGATGTCTTCGGTTTTGCTGCATACGAGGATGGGTGAGGACGACCAGTCAACCGCTCTCGATAATCGTCTTCGGACCTGCATCGCTTCAGGCGTGCAGTATCTGCAACATCAGCAGAATGACGATGGTGGATTTGGTGACACAGACCGAAGCCATTCAAACATTGCTACCAGCTATCTGGTGCTGGCCGCCTCGACTCTTGCCGAACGGTCAATTGGTAGTGCGCTTGATGATGACGCGATGCGGGCATTGAAAACGTATATCAATCGGTCTGGTGAATTGGATGCGTTGCGAGAGCGATATGGAAAAGACAAAACCTTTGTTGTGCCGATTCTGACCAATCTGGCCATTGCAGGATTGGTGCCTTGGGACATGGTCGCGGCTTTACCTTTCGAAGCGGCAGTATTCCCTCAATCGATGTACCGTCTGCTGCAGATGCCAGTCGTCAGCTATGCGATTCCTGCTTTGGTCGCAATTGGTCAGGCCCGTCACTTTCATGGGCCGAGAGCTTTTTTTCCAATACGTTGGATCAGATCAGCAGCAGTTGGTCGAAGTATGCAGGTACTTGAAAGGATGCAACCAGAGAGCGGTGGTTATCTGGAAGCGACTCCATTGACTTCGTTTGTCGTGATGAGTCTTGCCGTGACGCATCGCGGGCGACACAAAGTGTCGCTCCGCGGTCTTGAGTTTCTGGTGGATTCGATGAACGAGGATGGGAGTTGGCCCATTGATACCAATTTGGCAACGTGGGTGACGTCTCTCGCCATCAATTCACTGGCCGCTGATCCACAAGATGATCGGGGCTGGTGTACACCTGAGTTGGTGAGTTGGCATCTCAGCTGTCAGCACCAGGTGCGACACCCGTTCCCGGGGGCACAGCGGGGGTGGTGGGGGGGGAGCGATCTCAGTGGTGCGGTACCCGACAGTGATGACACGCCTGCGGCAATTTTGGCGATTGGTCATATCAAGCCCTGTTTGAATGAGACGCAGCGTGAGCAGTGCGATCATGCGATCCGGTCTGGAAGGGATTGGTTGTTGAAGCTGCAAAATCGTGATGGGGGTTGGCCGACGTTTTGTCGGGGTTGGGGAAAATTGCCTTTTGACCGTAGCAGCAATGATCTCACAGCCCACGCTTTGCGGGCTTTGGTCAGCAGTCAGGTAGACTCGGGTGATTTGTCCCAAGCAGATTCTCATCTCAATTTGGGGAAGCGGTTTCTTGAGAAAAATCAGCAGGCAGACGGATCCTGGATGCCACTGTGGTTTGGCAACCAGGATCGTGAAGATGAGTCAAACCCGGTTTACGGAACATCGCGGGTGCTGCTCGCTGCAGCATCGGGAGCGTTGCCCGACTCCTCCGTCGCTGCCGGTTGTCAGTATCTGATCAGGAGCCAAAATACGGACGGTGGCTGGGGTGGCGGCGATTCGGTGGGTGTTTGGCTGAAAAAAAAGCAGGTCACGGAATTGGAGGTCACCAGCAGCATCGAAGAAACTGCCTTAGCGGTAGAAGCATTAGCAGCCGTGGCACTTTCGGAGAAAATTTCGGCCACAAAAGTCGAAAATGCAGATACAAAACGAGACAAAACGGCTCATTCGCAGGCAGGGAATCTGCAAACTGCAGTTCAGCATGGTGGGAGTGAGGCCATGAGTCAGGCTATAATCTCGGGCGTCGAATTCCTGTTGAACAGTGTCGATGAATATCGTCACCGGGTACCTTGGCCCATCGGTTTTTATTTTGCCAAGCTTTGGTACCACGAGCGACTGTATCCATTGATCTTCACAACAGCAGCATTGGGGAAATTTCTTCAATTTGCGGCAGATAAACCGGCCTTCGACGGGTCGATCAATGAAACGAAACCACTACAGAATTCCACATAAACGCTCCCCGAGGTATAGGTTTGTCCAGCGGACTCAGCACTAGCGAAACTACACCAGCGGCAGAAACCAGCTCTGCCGGCAGAACGCCAAGGCGGAAAACAAGCCACTTGAAAGAGGTGCCCGAAACGCTTGAGCTGCGCGAGAGCCTAAGGGCGCGTTGCGCGGAGATCGCGGCTCGGATCGACCGTTCCACTCCGATGACCAAAGATGAGATGGAGCAAATTGCCCGTCGGGCGTTGGAGGAGGCTGATTTACCTGAGGGATACCTTGGGTGGATGATGGTCATGATCAGCAGCGAATTCTGGAAAGATGCGTTGTCGGCTGTGCCGCCAGAGCGTCGTCTCTTTCTACTCCCGCATTGTCTCAAGCATGCGGAAGGTTGCCCGGCCGAGTACGATCAATTCGGCATGAATTGCAAAGAATGCGGTGCCTGCAGCATCGCTGACTTTCGTGGTCTGGCCGAAGACATGGGGTATCGTGTTCTGGTTGCCGAAGGGTCACCAGTGGTGATGAAGATCATTGTCGGTGGTTATGTAGATGCCGTCGTTGGTGTTGCCTGTTTGAATGTCCTGGAAAAGGCCATCGACAAGGTTCTGTTAGCAGGCATCCCCTGTATGGCTGTACCGCTCTTGAGTAGCGACTGCCGCAACACCAAGGTCGACGAACCTTGGGTCAGTGAGATGATTCGGACACCGTACAAACCGGCCAAAAGTGTGACGCGAAGTTACGTTCATTTGATGCGTGCCGCGAGTGATCTGTTCACGCCGGAGTCCATGGACGAACTTGCTCCCCGTTTGCGTGCACAGACGGAATTGGGCGAAAATGCTGTCAGCGTTTCCGACATTGAGGGGATGGATGCAATCTCGGCAACCGAGCACATTGCCTATGATTTTCTCAGCCGTGGTGGGAAACACTCGCGTCCCTTCATCACGCTGGCTGCTTATGACGCCATGACAGGTGGACACGCGACCGGGCCGGATGCGGAAACTGCAATCAGCGACCTGCCCATTTCCGTTCGTCGTGCCGCGATGAGTATCGAAACGTTTCATAAGGCGAGTCTGGTACATGACGACATCGAAGATGACGATGCGTTTCGTTACGGACAACCGGCAGTTCATCGCCGATTCGGTATTCCAACCGCAATCAACGTAGGTGACTATCTGATCGGCCTGGGGTATCGGTTATTGAGCCGTAACGCCGATGATGTTCCGAGTGATGCAAGGGGCGAAGTGCTGGATGCACTGGCTGCAGCACACATGCGTTTGGCAGAGGGACAAGGCTCTGAGTTGATTTGGCGGGATGGAAAAGATCGACGTTTGACACCGCTGGATGCACTGAAGGTCTATGCATTGAAAACCTCTCCAGCTTTCGAAGCAGCGTTGCTCAGTGGTGTTCGGATGGCAGGTGATGTGGGGCCATACCGGGAAGCGATCCGCACCTTCAGCAGGAACATGGGAGTTGCGTTTCAGATCCTGAATGATCTGGGCGACTGGATCGGTGATGATTCGAACAAATTGACGGCAGGGGGAGACGTATTCGGTGGGCGCCCTACTTTGTTGTGGGCACTGGCATTGCAGTCGCTCCCGGAAGATCAGGCGAACCGGTTGCTTGAGTTGGCTGAATCGGATTGTGGACTGTCGGATGCTGAACGTTTATTCCAGGTGCGCAAGCTTTATGAACAGGCAAATGTCTTTGAGACAGCTTTGAAGCTTGTTGATAAGCATCAGGCTCGCGCTGAAAAAGTGGCAGATGAGATCGACGTGGAAGAATTCCGCCGTCTGCTTTATTTTCTTGTGGATACCGTTTTGGAGAGACCGCAGATGCCCACGCCATCGGTTGTTTCCATCGGTGTTGCTGCACCAATTGGCCAGTAAAGCAACTGAATCAGGCGACTGGAAAAGTGAGTGAACCCATGAGCGAAGTGGCCTCCTCTGATGATTCACGTGTCGACATCAGGGATTTGCTGGACGAATTCTATCGTGAACCAGTTGGTCACTCGCTGTTAGGTGAGTTCAACTCGGTTGAAGGTGTTCCAGATCCTTACTCAGACCTGCTTGATCATCATGCACACATGACGGTAACGGTGGAGTCGCATTACCGTGAAAAGGTGAATGTTGTTGTACACCGGTGTCGGAGGGATCAGGAGTGGTATTCCAGAGAAATTACGCTCGTCACGCAGGAGACGGGGCGAGTCGTGCAATATGGAATTGTGCGGCTTGATACGCGGACGCTTGATGATGAAGTCTGGAAGCGGATCGAAAGTCAGGCGACACCCCTGGGACGCGTACTGATTGAACATGATGTGTTGCGAGAAGTACAGTTGTGTGGGTTGTGGCAAGTCCAGGCTGGTGAAAGTCTTAGTGAGCTGATGCAACTGGGAACAGCCAGAGAAGTCTACGGGCGAACGGCTCGCATTTTCTGTGACAAGGCTCCAGCAATCGAATTGTTGGAAATTGTTTCACCAACATCTTTGGCTTCGTCATGAATGTCGTGGGGCGTTCGGCATGCTATCCGGACGTGAAGCCTGTTCGCCGGTGGGGCCGCCAGCACCAGAGTGAGTCCAAAGTTCCGGCAGGAAATTTGAAAGGAAAAACGATGAAGTCCATCTGTTCACATCTGTGTTGCCTGTTGTTGTGCGTCACTGCTTCGCAAATCCAGGCGCAGGATGGTCCCCAAGGGAAAGAGGAGAAAAAGGTGAATCCGGCTCTTCTTCGTGTTACCGCAATTCGAGCGATGGAAGCGGGAGAATCGGACAAAGCAGTCCAGGCTGCCGATCAGCTTCTCAAGGAATTGCCCGGTGACCCAGGCAGTCTCCGGTTGGCGGGTGATGTCTATCTGCGGAGTGGGAAATCAAAAGAAGCAGCCGATTTGTTTGACCGTTACCTGAAAGTCGAGCCAGAGGCGCTGGCAGGCCTGTGGCAGCGTGGGATAGCACTTTACTTTGCCCACAAGTATCGAGAGGGTGTGAAGCAGTTTGAAGTTCATCGTCGGGTCAATCCAAATGATGTGGAAAACGCGGCGTGGCATTTTTTGTGCGTCGCGAAAGCAGAATCCTTCGACAAAGCGAAGTCGGTGGTCCTGCCAGCCCCAAATGACCCCAGAGCCCCGATGGAAGAGGTGCTACAGATGTTGAGTACGGGAGATACAGCAAAAGTCATCCGAAAGATGGAGAGTTTTACGCCAAAAACCCGTGCTCGTGAGTCGGCAGATTTCTACGGAAATTTCTATCTGGGGCTTTACGCCGATGCGGCAGGCAAGCGTGCAGAGGCAAAGCGTTACCTCGATTTGGCTGCCAAGGATGCAGCTCACAGTTACATGGGTGATGTGGCTCGTGTTTATGCGGATTATCTGGCAGCAGAGAAGTGATCGCAATTTCCGGGAATCGCCCATTTTCCCGGTCACCACGCCGATTTCCCTGTCGCCAAGCCGATTTTCGGGTCGCTAAGCTGACTTGTGTTTCTGCCGTCTGCGATGAAGGTTGTTCAAGCCTGTTGCGAGATGCACTTGCTGACCGGGAGATGTGGGGGCACAGGGCCGCTTGAGCAAGGCAGTTGGGGCGAGAAAACACGTGTGGGAACGTAATGGGACCGCCAAAAAGTCACCCATCGTGGTAAAATGGATTTCGGTATGTCTGACGAACCGGGAACGAATGAAAACCATCCCCGCCGGCTGAATCAACCAAGGCCAGATTGGTGAAGTGTCTTCTCCCCGGCGTCCCCTCCCCTGCAAGTTGGTCCTCTGATTCGACTCGAACTGAAAACAGAATATGAAGAAGTCGTTGCATCACTGTGGGCGTTTTGGTTCTCGCCCAACAAACCGTCGTGAGATGCTGCAATGGTGTGCTAATGGATTTGGCGCACTGGCTCTCAGTACGCTTTCCAGTGCGGATGCTCCAGCATTTGCTTCTGGTCCGTGGAATCCAAAACCACCTCATTTTCAGTCTCGTGCCAAGAACGTCATCTTTCTTTACATGGATGGCGGTCCCTCGCACGTGGACACATTTGACTACAAGCCACAACTTGAGAAATACGATGGTAAGGATCCCAGACAGGTCATCGGCAAGCTTGCACCCACACAGTTCGATGCCGTAGGCAAGGTTCTCAAGAGTCAGTGGAAATTTTCCCAGCGAGGTGAAGCGGGGCATTGGATCAGTGATCTGTTCCCCTACCTGTCTGAAGTCTCTGACGATCTGGCGATGATCAAGTCAATGACATCCAAGTTTTCCGAGCACACTTCGGCGAACTACTTTCTCCACACAGGAAATGGGCTTCAGGGAAAACCCAGCATGGGGGCGTGGTTCGGTTACGGGCTTGGCACTGAGAATCAGGATTTGCCTGGCTTTGTTGTGCTCAATGGCGGGTTGATTCCCCCCGGTGGGCTCGACTGCTTTGGTTCCGGATTTCTGCCATCTGCCTATCAGGGTTCTGTTTTTCTTCCCAAGGCACAGCCATTAGCTAATATCCGGCCCAGTGAAAGTACGCCTCAACTTCAGAAGACCAAGCTGGACTTGATTCGCCAGTTTGACCAGCAGACGAGTGGGCGGTTGGGAGCTGATCCTGAGGTGGAAGCCGCGATTCAGAATTACGAAACCGCGTTTGAAATGCAGACAGCTGTCCCGGAGCTCATGGATTTGAGCGGAGAGTCAGCGGAGACCAAGCGGTTGTATGGTCTTGAATCCGATTTCAACAATACGAAAACCTTCGGAACGCAGTGCCTCCTTGCCCGACGTCTGGTTGAAAGAGGCGTCCGCTTCATTGAATTGACATGTCCCGGTGGGAATGGCGATCGCTGGGATCAGCATGGAGGTTTGATTGATGGTCACAATAAGAATTGCAGGACAGTCGACCAGCCGATAGCGGCTCTCATCAAGGATTTGAAACGCACTGGCCTGTTTGATTCAACGCTCGTTGTTTGGGCTGGAGAGTTCGGCCGGACTCCGTTTGCTCAAGGTTCCAATGGTCGCGACCATAACCCATTCGGGTTCACCGTCTGGATGGCGGGTGGTGGAGTCAAGGGTGGGGCTTCCGTGGGTGCTACTGATGAGTGGGGGTATCGCGCTGTGGAAAACAGGTTTGAAATTCACGATCTTCACGCCACGATGTTGCATCTGCTTGGGGTCGACCACACAAAGAGTACTTTCCGTTTCAGTGGTCGTGACATGCGACTGACGGACGTGCATGGGAAACTGATCAAGGAGGTGATCGCATGACCGTTTCCAGCTCCTGCGGAAATTTCGTTTCAAAATGCCCGACGCTTGAGAGTGGGCCAAAAGGTCTGCACTCACGGCATTGTTCATCACTTCAGAAATGTGTGCGCGTGTGTGCGTGGGCAGGGTTAATCCTGCTGTGTGCCGGTTCTTCGCTTGCGTTTGCAGAGGAAAAGCTGACTGCCGAACAGGTCGAATTTTTTGAGTCCAAGGTGCGTCCCATATTTGTGGAGCATTGTTATCAATGCCACTCTGAGACTGCTGATGAGGTAGAAGCCGAGTTGCTGTTGGATTCGAAGTGGGGTTGGAAGACCGGTGGTGAATCTGGGCCTGCGATTATCCCGGGGAATCCCGATGAAAGTCTTGTCATTGATGCCGTGCGGTATCAGGAAGACAAAGTGACGGCGATGCCGCCGCGTTCGAAGCTGCCTGATGAGGACATCGCGATTCTTGAAAAGTGGGTTGAGATGGGAGCCCCTGATCCGCGCACCGAGAAAACGTCCGCAAAGCCTGCGGAGAAGCGATTCGATCTCGAGAAGAGGTTTCAGGATCATTGGAGTTGGCGGTCCATCAAGAAGCCGGAGTTGCCCTGGATTCAGAACCGTGATTGGCCTCGATCTGAATTGGATCGTTTCGTGCTCCAGAAGCTCGAGGCCGCAGGCTTGAAACCCGCGCAGGAAACTGATCGCAGGACCTGGCTGAGACGTGTCTACTTCGACCTGATTGGCTTGCCGCCAACGCCACAGCAGATTTCAGATTTCCTCAGTGATGAGAGTGATTTGGCTTACGAGAAAGTTGTTGAGCAACTCTTGAACTCACCTCACCTCGGAGAGAAGTGGGCGCGACACTGGATGGACCTGGTTCGCTATGCCGAAACCTACGGCCATGAATTTGATTATCCACTTCGGCACGCATACGAATATCGTGATTATCTGATTCGAGCCTTCAATGCTGACGTACCCTTTGATCAGTTCATCCGTGAACATATCGCTGGGGATCTTTTGCCGGAGCCAAGGAAAAACGTCGATGAAGGCTGGAATGAGTCGATCATTGGAACAGGGTTCTGGTACCTCCACGAGGCGACACATGCGCCCACTGATGTCTTGGGTAATGAGGCCGACATCATGGACAACCAGATCGATGTCTTTGGCAAGACATTTCTCGGTTTGACAATCGCGTGCGCCCGCTGTCACGACCACAAGTTTGATGCCATCACAACGGCTGACTATTACGCTTTGAGCGCGTATCTGCAGAGTAGCTGCCGGCAGGAATACCCTCTGGATACCTCCGGAAAACGGATTCCGGTCACCAGAGAGATACATCGCTTGCGAAAGGTCGCAGTCGAGAAGTTGAAATCTGTTGATCGTTTAAGCGAAGAGGCTCCGCGTTTTGCTGATTACTTCCGGGTCGCGAATGAGATTGCTGCTGCGAAAAAATCAGAAGCCGAACGCGCAGAACTACTAAAGGAATTGGCGGCATCTGAAAAACTTGACGCGTCGATGTTGCAGAATTGGTTTGCAAAACGTGAGGCCATCAGGAATCAGCTCAGTGATACGGGCTATGAACTGAAAGATCAAAACGTTTTGGTTGATTTTGATGGTGATGACCTGCCTGAGGGTTGGACCACCACAGGGCTCGCGTTTGTCCCTGTTGGCTCCGGGCTGGAATTTGCTGCCGATGGTTCTTTGCTTCGTTCGGATACTGTTGACAGTGGTGCGGCTGGTAAACAGCAGGTGGGAATTTTACGGTCCCCGACTTTTGAAATCACGTCTGATCGCATCAATATTTTGATGAAGGCAACACCCAATGCCGCTGTTCGAGTTGTGATTGACAATTTTCAGATGGCGGAGTTCAACGCGTTGCTGTTTCGCGGTACTTTCTTGAACAACAAGTCGACCGATACGCAGGGACAATGGCAGTGGAAGAGTCTCGCGGGTGATTTGAGGAAGTACAAAGGTCACAAAGCGTATCTTGAGTTCATTGATCCGGGTGACGCGACAATTGCAATTGACAAGATTGTACTTTCCGATGGCGGACCACCGGGGAAGCGGCGATCGGATGAGAAACAAGCAGATGCAAAATCCATCGGGCAGCTTCAGGAGCAGGCGTTGTCGGGCCTGAAGCTGGGTAAGTCGACCCCATTGCTGACTGCCCTGCTCGAGAATCAGATTTTGACTTTGGAACAAATCAGTCCACAGGCAGTCTCCCTGCTGGGCGAAGCTGGCAGACTGGCGGAAAGTCTGCCGCCTGTGCGGCGTGTCATCGCGATGGCGCAGGGTACGCCAGAGGATGCCAATGTCTACATTCGAGGTAGTCACCAGAATCCCGGCAAAGCTGTTCCGGCAAGGTTTCTAGAGGCACTCGGTGGTGAGGAAGCAACACGATTGGGCCTTGCTGATCGCGTTGCAAGTCTTGAGAATCCCTTGACCGCGAGGGTCATCGTCAATCGTATTTGGCATCACCTGTTTGGTGTTGGAATCGTTCCAACGGTTGATGATTTCGGACCGCAGGGCATGCCCCCGAGTCACCCTGAACTGCTGGATTGGTTGGCGACCGAGCTTGTTGACAACGGTTGGTCACTCAAGCATCTGATGAAGGAAATGGTGCTGTCGAGCACTTATCGGCAGGGAAGCGTTCCAAATCCTGAAGTCAGCAGGAAACTGATCGACAGTGTTGATCCAACCAATACCTTGCTTCATCGAATGCGTGTCCGAAGATTGTCGGGAGAGGCAATCCGCGACGCCGTGCTTGTCGCTTCGGGCCGTTTGCAAGCCAAACCATTTGGTCCCAGCGTTGCAACACACCGGACACCATTCATGACAGGACGGGGAGCAAGGGCGAGTGGACCGCTGGACGGCGATGGGCGACGCAGTGTTTACCTGTCTGTCTATCGTAATTTTCTGAATCCCTTCATGTTGACTTTTGACATGCCAAGTCCCTTCGGACCGCAGGGACGACGGAGCAATTCCAATGTGCCAGCTCAGGCTTTGGCTCTGATGAATGATCCATTCATCATCGGTCAGGCAAAGATCATCGCCGAGAAGAGTCTTGCTGTGCCTGAGCAGACCCAGGACGAACGCATCGGCTTCATGGTCGAGCGTGTTCACGGAACCGTCCCGACGGAACCGCAACTGAAGCAGTTTCGCGAGTTCGTTGCTGTCCAGACTGAAGCTTACGGAAAGGAAGATAGTCGAGTGTGGTCGGATCTTGCCCATGCCTTGTTGAATATGAAGGCCTTTTACTTTCTGCAATGAGACTGAAATTTGCTCAACCATGAAGACTGGTTGCGTTCAATGTGGATGTTTTCAGGAAAAATAGTCGTAATTCTGCTTGTGTGGTGTCTCTCGATGCCGGCGAGTAGACTTGCGCGCGCTCAGGAGACAGGTGCTTCCGATGCATCGAGAGAATTTTTTGAGAAAAAAATCCGTCCTGCGTTGGAAGAACACTGCATTCGCTGCCATGGAGCGAAAAAGATGCAGGGTGGTTTGCGTCTTGACAGTCGTGAGGGGTGGCAAAAAGGAGGCGACTCAGGGGCTGCAATCATTCCGGGTGATGAGGAGAGCCTTCTTCTCAAGGCAATCAGCTACGAAGACGCCAGTTTCGAAATGCCTCCACGTGGTAAGTTGCCAGAAAAGGTAAGAGAGGCATTCCGTACTTGGATCCAGAGTGGTGCGTTTGATCCCCGTCGCCAGCAAGCAACGGGCGAGATGGAATCCCCGGAAGCTCCAACTGTTGCTGATGGTAGAAATTTTTGGGCGTTCCAGCCAATCAGTAAACCATTGATTCCTGACGTGTCGAACAAGTCATGGGTGAACAATGACGTGGACAGGTTCATTCTGGCAAAGCTGGAAGAACGCGGTCTTGATCCAGTCGCTGATACAAACAGAGAGAGTCTTCTGCGGCGACTGACCTTTGATTTGACTGGATTGCCACCAACGCCAAAACAAATGGAGCTGTATCTCCCAGATGGATCAGATGATGCTACAGAACGACTGATTGACCGCCTTCTGGATTCGCCGCGATACGGCGAGCGTTGGGGCCGACATTGGCTGGATGTTGTTCGGTTTGCAGAGTCAAGTGGTGGGGGACGCACTCTGCTTTTTCCTGACGCCTGGCGATACCGGGATTATGTGATTCAAGCCTTCAATCAGGACTTGCCTTTCGATGAATTTGTCAAGGAACAGATTGCTGGGGATCTTCTGCCGACCAAAGGCAGAATCGATCGCCAACGCAAAATTGTTGCCACTGGATTTCTGATGTTGGGGCCGACAAATTACGAAATGCAGGATAAAGACATTCTGGAAATGGATGTTGTGGATGAGCAACTTGACACGATGGGTAAGGCCATGCTCGGAATGACCATTGGATGTGCGAGATGCCATGATCACAAGTTTGATCCCATCCCTACCCGTGACTACTACGCGTTGGCCGGAATATTCAAGAGCACTCATACGCTGAAGCATTCCAATGTTTCTACGTGGAATACCGTCGAGCTTCCTCTTCCAGAAGAAGAAGAGACGAGTATCAATGCCGCGCGGCAGAAGCTGAAGACTGCCGAGGAAAAGCTTGCCGCTGCGAATGCAGAATTGAAGAAACTCACAGGGGAATCAAGTGGTTCCACCAAGTCGGTTGACATGAGTGACTTGGACGGGGTGATCGTAGACAGTACCGATGCAGAGGTTGTCGGCAAGTGGAAGAATTCGACATCAGTGGGACGTTACGTCGGAAGTGATTACATCCACGACGACAACGCGGGCAAAGGGGAAAAATCAGTCAAGTATTCGGTCATGCTTCCTGAAACGGGGCGCTATGAGGTATTTGCCACCTATTCAACCGGCGACAATCGGGCATCGAAAGTTCCATACCGTATCCGGCATCGTGGTGGTGAGACCGTTGCTACCATCAATCAGCGAAAAAAACCGTCTCGGGATGGATTGATGGAGTCGCTGGGAATCTTCGAGTTTGACCATCAGGAGAAAGTCAGCGTTTTGCTGATGACAACAGGAACGGATGATGGTTTTGTGATTGCCGACGCGATCATTTGGAAGCCAATCGCTGGTGATACAGAACAGAAGGTCGTCCAGTCGCAGGGTCCTGCAGTCGACGCAGAGAATGAGGCCCTCAAAGCCGAAATAGAGGCCGCCAAGAGTGAAGTGAATCGCTTGAACAATGAGGTCAAGGCGATCAGAAAGGCCATTCCCAAACGCCCCGTTGCGATGGCTCCCCGTGATGTTGAAAAGCCAGCTGACATTCATGTCGCAGTCCGTGGCATGACACATCAGAAAGGAGACTTGGTGCCCCGTGGTGTTTTGGAAATCGCCACGTGGAAGGGGATGCCGGAAGTGAACAAAGGTACCAGTGGTAGATTGGAATTGGCTCAATGGCTGGCCAGTGAAAAGAATCCGTTGACTGCACGGGTCATCGCAAATCGTGTCTGGTACTGGATCATGGGGCGAGGAATCGTTGCGAGTGTTGATAATTTCGGTTCTACCGGGAATCGACCCACTCATCCTCTTCTTCTGGATTATCTCGCCTCGTTTCTGATCGAGAACAATTGGTCGATCAAGGCGCTGGTGCGAGAGATTGTCTCTTCTCGTGTTTACCAGTTGAGCAGCATTGCGACCGAAGAGGCCCTGCAAAAGGATCCCGGGAATCTGTGTTATGGGCGACGGGAGAGAAAACGTTTGCTCGCGGAGGATATTCGCGATGCAATGCTGATGGCGGCGGGCAATCTCGATTTTTCCATTGGCGGGCCAACGATCAAAAAGGGGACATCGAGTGAGTACGGTTATCAGTTTGAGGGAAGACGACGCAGCGTTTATGTCCCTGTTTTCCGAAATCGTTTGCCCCAGATTTTTGAAGTGTTCGACTTTGCTGACCCCAACATTCAAGGTGGCCAGCGGGCAACGAGTAACGTCGCTTCCCAAGCTCTGTTGATGATGAATCAGCCTTTCGTGATTGAACAGGCTTCCGATGCAGCAAAGCGGCTCGAGAATGTGAAGCTTGACGGGAATGACGCGATGTTGAAGCAGGCTTATGCCGAAGTTTTAGGGCGTCGACCCACCGAACAGGAGCGGTTGGTAATGATGGAATTGCTGGCGGTAACAGATCCGGACAGAGAAACCTCACAATGGGCCTCGGTGTACCAGTTGCTGTTTCAATGCATTGACTTTCGTTATTTGGACTGAGGCGGGAAATCGGGAGATATGATGAAAATCGATCGGCGGAATCTTTTGAAATCAAGTGCTTGTGGTTTCGGGTACCTGGCCGCAGCCTCGATGGCTGCGCGTGATGCTAACGCGACTGGGGCAAATCCACTGGCGGCCAAACCAACTCATTTTCCACCTCGAGCAAAACGTGTGATTTTTGTTTTCATGCAAGGTGGTCCGAGTCATGTTGATACTTTCGATTACAAACCGTTATTGGAAAAACACGACGGTGAGGAAAAAACGTTTGACGATGCCAGAGTGCTGGCGAAGACAAAACAGATAACAAAGCATCGTGTTTTCAAGTCACCTTGGAAGTTCAAGCAGTATGGAGAGTGTGGACAGCATGTATCCGAACTTTTTCCTCACATTGCCAAGCGTGTTGATGATCTCTGTTTTCTGAAGGGAATGCATACGAATGGAGTCGCACACGGACCAGCAACGCTTTTTCTCCACACTGGTTCCATTAATTTTGTTCGTCCATCCGTCGGTTCCTGGGTGCAATATGGACTTGGCAGCGAAAGTGAGAATTTGCCGGGCTTTGTGACGTTGCAGCCATCGATGGGCAATGGCGGTCCGCGTAATTATGGCAACGCCTTTTTACCTGCCGTTTACCAGGGCACTGCTGTGGGCCGGGCTGGCGTATCTGCAACCGATGCGAGAATCAGGAACCTGAGTAACCCAGTCTTGAATCCTGAGCAGCAGGCACGGCAATTTGATGCATTGCAGAAACTCAACGCCATTCAGAACCACTCAAACGCTGGCGATACTGAGCTGGACGCCCTGATCAATTCCTACGAGTTGGCTTGGCGTATGCAACGTTCTGTTCCCGATATTCTTGATCTTTCATCGGAGTCCAGGCACGTGCAGGAAATGTACGGAATCGGGGAAAAGGAAACGGATGATTTTGGTCGGCAGTGTCTCATGGCAAGACGATTGTCAGAGGCAGGCGTCAGATACATCCAAGTCAATTATGGTGATAACACGAATAATCCCCGTTGGGATCAGCATTCGAATCTCGAGAAACACGCGGACCACGCTGTGAGAGTAGACAAGCCGATCGCAGGCTTGATTGCAGACCTGAAGCAACGCGGTCTGCTTGATGATACGCTTGTCTGGTGGGGCGGGGAATTTGGACGGACACCCTACGCACAGGCAAATGGAACTGGTCGTGACCATAACCCATATGGCTTTACTTCATTCCTGGCAGGTGGAGGTGTCAAGTCGGGATTCTCATACGGCGAAACTGACGAATTCGGTCATCATGCGATCCATGAAAAAATTCACATGCACGACTGGCATGCCACTCTGTTGCATTTGCTTGGGCTTGACCATGAAAAACTCACGTTCAATTACAGTGGCCGTGACTTCCGCTTGACCGACGTGCATGGTGAAGTGATCAAGGAAATTTTTGCGTGATTGGTTTCGTGCTGCTGGTACCATGAATCTGGTCCTGTGTTGCATAACCTGCTCATGACGGAGGGAAGCGATGGGGAAACAGCTCGGATTGAAGAATGTTCTCATGCTTGCCGTGATGTTGATCGGCTGTCTGGTGCATTGTGCCATGGTCGAATGTCTAGCCCAGACAGCGACAGCTGGTCCACCGGTGCTGCTGCAGATGATTCGGGATTCTGCTGTGCACGCCGAATTGAAGCTCAGCACAAAACAGAAGGCCGATGTCCTTGCGGCTTTGCGTGAAGTGGATGGAGCATGGTTTCGAAGCCGGAATCTGAAAAGTGACAAGCGTGGTCAAGAAATCCGTGATCTGACTGCGACGCTGGAAAAAAGCCTCGAGGCAATTCTCAGTGTCGCTCAAACGAAAAGGTTGTACCAATTGCAACTTCAGGCGTTGGGAACCCGGATGCTCACAAGAGAAGATGTTGCAGAGACGCTCATGTTGTCACGAGATCAGCGTGATGCTTTGGAAGCAGCTTTTCAGGCAACGGATCAGGCGATAGCCCAGTTGTCAGATTCGGCCAAGGGGATGGATCAGAACACGCAGGTTCAGGAGTTGAAACAGGCCGAGCGAGATCTTGTTGCAAAGCAACTGACACAGCAGCAACAGCGGCAGTTCGGTGATTTGGTGGGGAGTGCCTTTGATTTTTCTTCTGTCCGGAGAACCTATCCGCTGGCACCTGAATTGACGCTTGACGGTGCGGCTTGGATGCAGGGTGGACCTTTGAAACTTGCTGATCTGAAGGGAAAAGTCGTAGCCGTTCATTTTTACGCTTTCCAGTGCATCAATTGTCAGCGGAATCTGCCGCATTACAAAGCGTGGTGGAAAGACGATGAAGATCGTGGGCTCGGGGTCATCGGATTGCAGACGCCCGAAACATCTGCCGAACGCAGTCCTGGAAAGGTCCAGTCAGCAGCAAAACGGGACGGCATTGAATATCCGGTTTTGTTGGATATGGAATCCGCCAATTGGAAAAAGTGGAGTAATACCATGTGGCCCACCGTCTACCTGATTGATCGTCAGGGTTTCTTGAGGCGTTGGTGGCAGGGGGAATTGAACTGGCAGGGAGGCGACGGTGAGCAGCAGATGAGGTTGACCATCGAGCGATTATTGTCGGAGCAGGACTGATACTGCTGCATACGCGCTTCGCACGTACACAGCGTTTCATCTCTCTGTCCGACTTGGAGTCATGATCGTAACAAGCTGATCGCCCCACGTTCCTCTGGCATCGGGAGGTCGATTAACTCCCGTCGTAGCAATGCAAGTGGGTTGCGGTCATTCAATCGCATGGCGGTCTGTACGTGTCCGCCGAGCAGCATTTGATCTGCCCCGGCAGACAAGAAGCCTTTGGTGTACGCCAGCAGGGTCTCGCCTTCGAGCAGGTGAAACTCGTGATTGGTAGCCTTGCTGTCCATGGACGTATTGAGTGGGTCGCTTAGGTTGCTGACCAGTGGACGATATCCATAACGGCTACTGATTAAAGCACTGATCGTTCCTGCTGATGCGACAATTCCGTCTCCTGTATCGGGATCAATGTGCGCGTAGATCAGCGACACCAGTTGTTCGCCGGTGTTGGTTTGCCACAACGTGTCACTGACGCGTTGGATCAGTTGAGCAGGAGTATGGCGATACCCGGAATGTGAAGTCAGGGCAGCACGTGCGATCGCTGCGTGCATGGCACCTTTGGCGGTGGAGTCTGCAGCCTCAGCGATGGCAAGCATCAGCGTGCCGTCAGGCAGCACATCCCAGTGGTGCCAGCCAGTCGCCCACGCCTGAGGCGATTCGATCATGCCGTCAACACGCCAGTCATCAGCCAACACGGAGCCAACCGGCAGGGACTCGAATTGCCATTGCGCGATTGCTTGTACTGACTGATCGGGATCTTTTTCATCGAAAATATCCGACTGTGAAGCCTGACGAAGAAGAAGAGACAGGTTGTTGGCAACAAGTCGCGCGACCGCCGATTCTGCGTTGCCGAATTCCGTCGTCGTTTCTTTGAAAAGCCAAAGCGTACCAATGGGAATGTCGTCTACCTGAATCGCAACACAGATCCCGGCCGCAAACGGCTCTGGGCAGTTCCATGTGTCGATGGAATCGGTCAGCATGTCGTCGATGGTGACAACGCCTTGAACCATCGCTTCCAGATCACCACGGCTTCCGCGCAGTTCACGGGGGCGATTTTGAAGTCGGTCTTGGGGCAGGCCGACTACTGACCTTGCTTTCAGGTAGCTCGTTTCTTCGTCGAGCATGTATAACGCCGCAGCATCGCATCTGCAGGCATTCATGGCATCGGAAATGGTTTGCTCAATTTGATCAGCCGTCACTCTTCCGTCAGATTCCAGCCCGATCATGGCGGCCGTCGATGCGAGTTCCGCTTCACGCTGTCGCAGGCTTTCCTCGGTTCGTCGAATCTGATCGGCAAGTTTCGATGCTGCGTTTGCCAACCTTGTCGCAGCGTTTCGGCTAAGTCCCTGTAAAGGTTCGTTTTCACGCTCGCTGGTCGTTTCGCTGCTCACATTCGGCAGCAATTCAACGACTCGATTGCGGCGTGAAGCTCGTGAGTCAATGCGCCAGCCAGTTGTATCGGAAAAACTGTCCCAGAAATCGGTGATCAGGTTGTGTGGCTGTTCGCTGCGGTTCGATCCGCCGAGTTCGATGCCGCGATGGATTCGGAGGTAGTTGGGGGTTGTCTTGGTCACGTATTCGCCTAGTGCGGATGTCAGCTTTGGGGTTAGCGGCAACCTTGCCATCAGCGATTCAAGCGTACAGATAACGCTCTTGCCTCCTTCGTGCACCAAGGACATCGACTCGCCTGAGCTCTTCTCTGAAAAGAATAATCAGCAAACTTGATGTTGCTTGCCAAGTCGGTGGAATGACCGATACAAGTGGATGATCCGAAGAATTGGAGCTTCCGGTTTCATCTTCGGCGCTGGGATGAGAGTCCCTGATTCCGCGTCTGTTTTTGAGGTGGGGTCTGGTAGCGAATGCGAATCGCAAGCTGCTTGCGGCAAATCGATGTCCACAGCATTTGAAAAGCACTGCCCGCGCTGGAATCCGCGTCGGCGAAGCAAGTCCCGGGCGGCAACCTGACGGGCGCGACAGCATTGGGCGATACAATGTCTGTCGTGCATTCGTGACGAGTGGTCCGTCAGATTTCACATAAAAAAATCTGCCGATGAGCGAGTAGCCCACCGGCAGATGATTTGTTTCGGTCGTCCTGAACTGCTGCCAGGATGAAGAATCAGTTTCCGATTTCGTCCGTCAGCACAAATTCAGGATAGGGTACCAGGCTGGCCTTACCACGAGGTGTCATCATTGCTTGAAGCACGCGACTGTCGATGGACTGAACAATGAACCGGGTTGCTCCATCACCAAAGGCGCAGTTGACGCCGTCAACGTGTGCAGATGAGGGACGGGCCAGCGAACTGCTGTTTGCCGAGGTCAAATCCAGGTTGAAAATGTCCTCTGAGACAGTTGCTCCGCGGCCATTGATTTTGTGAAAATCAGAAACCGCTTCAGGATTGATTTTCCCCTGGGGATTCGCGAGGCTCGGATCAAATTCGGGTGCACCATTCCAGTAGGCCGCCAGCGAAGTGTCGCTGTACTTTTCGTCTTCGTAGTGCCAGACCATTCCGTTTGTGTAGCGGGATTGATAGATGACATTGTTATTCACGTTGCCATTGATACTGGTGTAAGCCTGCTGCAGGCGGGCCGTATTCGCAAATCCTGCCCGATGCCATGGCAACGCTTGTACATTCTCGGAGAACATCAAGGTGAAGCCTTTGCCATCCTTCATGTCATCAAGTGTGACGGGATCGGCGGTCGAGTTGAACTGCTGAGTGCCAACACCGCTGTTTTTATCCATCGAGTTGATCAGGCGGCTGCTGCCGTTGTAGTTTCTCAGCAGCCAAGTGCCGTCCTGCATTCTGGGGTGCATGCCGTTGTTGTAGACCATGCTGTTCTTGCCAAAGTTTCCCCGTGACACAGGGTTGCTGGGACACTGGAAAATTGAAAGGTTGGGAGCCGCAAGGGGATGCATGCCTTGTCCCGAAGTACCATCCAGCCTGCCCAGTGCAGTGGAGGTTGTGATCACTGGATAACGATCCTGCGTCCAGTGTTCATAGGTCGGTTGGCCATCCAACCACGGAAGAAGCGCCACTGCCCAAGTACCGAGCTTCAGGTGATTTGCTGGAGTGTTTGCCGGATCACTCGGATCCATCCCGGAATCGAAAGTCCCGAAGGATTGAATGTAGCCTGGCAGGGCATTTTTCTGGACATCGTGTTGAACACCTGCCAAGGCAAGGTTCTTCATGTTGGTAGCACATTGACTTTTGCGAGCCGTCTCCCTGGCCGCATTGACGGCCGGGATCAGCAACCCCATCAAAATGCCGATGATGGTGATGACCACCAACAGCTCGACCAGAGTAAAACCGGAATGTTGACGTTTCATTTTTGGGACTCCAGATCGGATGATGTTTTGTAGAAAAGTGAACGTTTCGAGGAGACGACAGGACTTCCTGAGACCATGCCAGCAGACCGTGCCGAGACTGATGAGGCGGAGTTCAACGCCAATACCAGCGCATTAAGGGATCCATGACGAATGATCGCGAAATGAGTAATTAACCAGATTATCTCAAATAACAACGCAAATTGCAATCTAATCTGGGTAATCTACCGAATTGTGGACCCTCCGGTCTTCGCTGAAAACGGTTATTCGGATCGTTTTTTCGCCCTGTTTTCTCGCTTAAGCTCGTTTTAAGCTGATAACAGGCGTTTAGGCTGGCGGTCGGTTGTCATGTTGGCACTCGAGTCCAAATTGTCTTGAATTTTTCCGGTCCGGTTTGGCCAGAGCGAAGTTCCCACGTGTCCACCATCTATCTCGATTTCAATCGTAAGACCCCTGTCGCACCCTCTGTGCTGGAAGCGATGCAACCGTACTTTGGGAACCACTTTTATCTGCCCAGTCAGCAGCACCCGCTCGCGCAGGCTGTCACCGAGTCGCTCGAGCAGGCCAGGGAGTCCGTTTCGTTCATGATCGGATGCGATGCTTTTGAGGTCGTTTTCACGGCCAGCGGAACCGAGGCCAATAATCTGGCCATTCTGGGGACTGCTCGGCGGCAGAAAGCCGGCCACATTCTCGTGTCATCCATTGAGCATGATTCCGTGACGCTGGCAGCTGAGTCTCTGCAGGACTCGGGTTGGCAGGTTGAGTCCATTTCCTGTGATCAATTCGGCCTGATTGACGTGGATGCCTTCGTTCAGCAGCTACGCGACGACACCGCGCTGGTTTGCGTGCAGTTGGCCAATCCTGTCCTTGGGACGGTTCAGCCAATCAGGAAAATCGCCGACTTTTGCCACAAACGGGGGGTGCATTTGCATTGCGACGCGACGCAGGCGTTCGGGAAGATCGCAGTTGATGCAGTGGCGTTGGGAGTTGACACCATGTCCGTCAGTGGGCACAAGTTTTATGGGCCTCCCGGGAGCGGGGCCCTGTACTTGCGAGGAGGCCGCGAGTTGTCTTCGATTGTCTTCGGTGAAGTCCGCGAAATGGCGGTGCGGCCTGGCCCTGAGAATGTGCCGGCTTGCGTCGGGATGGGAGTGGCAGCCAATTTGGTGAGTCGATGTATCGATGAGGTGGAGGCCAACTTTTGTGAGCTTCGTGAGAGATTCATTAATGGATTGAATTCTTCCGTTAATGGCGTTGTGTTCCTCGGGTCGGAGGAGGCCGGGGTCTTGCCGAATACTCTCTGTGTTGAGCTCCCGGTTGCCGCTTCCGTTGTGCGGCGAGCGGCCAGGCAATTGGTTGTGCGGACTGCCGAGCCAGGGCCTCCGCCTGACGAAATGGCCCGCGTGCTGGAGGCGGTCGGTCGGGCGCCGGGGCAGATCGACCGTACGCTGCAGATTTCGCTGGGGTGGACCACGAGCCGCGAGCAGGTGGATCGGGTCGTTGACATGCTGGCCGAAGCTTGTGATTCCGCGGATCTTTGATCTCAAGGGTTGACTGCGATCCCGGGAGTTGGCTGCAGGAATGCCCACATGCGGCACCTTGCGGACCCCCTCTGGTGGTGGTTCCGGTTTCTCCGTGAGCCAGTTCTTCTCAGGTTGATCGCCTTCTGTCGAAAGGGCGACAGCACTCAATTGGTTTGCTAGCTAATCACCCAAGGCCGGAAAACAGAGCCTCTCACTTTTTTGCCCGCAGATGCCGCTTTTCCCAGCTATTGCAGGCATTAAACTTGCAAGCAAATCTTGGTGGACACTTAGGTCTTGCACACTTGCATCTGCCTGTTAATTGTGCAGGTGGGCTTGGTCGGCGTGGAGGCACGGTTGCCTGAAATTTGCGCAGGTGACGTAAGTGCTTTTGAAAGCATAGTTTGGGTTTGACGGTTTGACGGGTTGTGAAGATTGGCGAAACGAATGGGCGCATCTTTCCAACCACACAAAAAGGACTGTCTAGCGATGGCTCAAACAGAAACCACTGACCTCCGTTATGCGAGCGACCCTGATCCTGAGCAGGCAGAGCAAATTGCAGTCAGACTAAACATCGGTACACCCAATTGCGGGCTTCCGCTTGAGCAGCGTGGCAGGGAGGTGCTCAGGCTGGCCCAGGCAGCTTTCGCTCAGACAGGAGCTTGGGTTGTCTTCTATCGGGAGATGCTCGGCACCGATGGCGTCGTACGCCAGCTTTATCAAACTTCGGAAGAGATGCGGTACTTCGAAAACAGCAGTGAATTTGCTGAGCTGCAGGAAATGGTTGCCGCGATGAGGAGTCAGGATGCATCCAAGGGAGATGCAACTGAGCCCGAGCGGATGATCACGATCCGTCTTCCCAAGAGTCTGCACGATGCCTTGAGGATCGAATCGGAAGAGATGAACCTCAGCATCAACAAGTTGTGCATCAGTAAGTTGCTGCAGCGTATCGAAAGTCGCTTCATACCGATTCAGCAAGGGCGTCGTAGAGGCCGTAGACCAGGCCCGCAAGGGCCGCGGAAAAAGGTGGTTGCTGCCTTCGAGACCACTGCCTTGCCCGAACAGCGACCGCTGCCTTAGGCATTTCATGGCCGGCATCTTGGTCGCTCTCGGCTGGCTCGTTGAGTCTGTCGCGGTGGGGCTGCGCGCATTGCTGTGTGGCACCCGTTTTCCGGATCGGATGGCGAGTGCGGTTTTGGCCTGAAAGGCATGCTGAACTTTTCGCATGCGGCTGGCCTGCAACTGGAAAGGCGGTTCGTCTGGCCGTCGGTTGGGGTGTCGCCGGAGGTCAGCTGATTGGCTGCCTCAGTCGCATTAGTGATGATGTTTTACCAGATGGGGGGGCGGGCTGAATGTTGGTCAGCTCGACTTGCCCGCAAGAGGCAGATGAACTTGAGAGGCTGAGGTGCCAGAGTTCAAGAGGCTGAGATGCCTGAGTTCAAGAGGCTGAGATGCCTGAGCTTCCATGCGACTCCTTGGAAGCAGGAGTGCCTTGATCGGTATCCGCCGATTCGACAATTTGGCACAATCACCCAGACGAACAGTCGCTACCGTCAGCTCGCCTCTTTTTTCTTACTGAACGCATGACCAACTCTCCCAGCTTCTCAACCTCGCGCAACAGCATCGCCGGAATCGCCGTCACAGATCTTGCGGAAAGATTCGGCACGCCAGTTTACGTTTACGACCAGCAGGTCATCGATCGCCGAATTGCCGAGCTGAAGGACTTTGACGTCGTGCGTTATGCCCAAAAGGCTTGCGGCAATCTGGCGATTCTTGATCGCATGAGAAAGAAGGGAGTGGTAGTAGACGCGGTCAGCGCTGGCGAAATTCACAGGGCAATGGCTGCTGGCTACTCCACGGATCCGGGAAAGCACGAGATTGTCTACACAGCCGATATTTTTGATCGCGAAGCATTGGATTTGGTGGTCAAACATTCACTGCCAGTCAATTGCGGGTCCCCTGACATGATCAGTCAGTTGGGTGAACGTCGTCCGGGTGCTGATGTGACGCTGCGAATCAATCCGGGATTCGGTCATGGCCATAGCCAGAAAACAAATACCGGTGGGCAGCAGAGCAAGCATGGAATCTGGCACACCCAGATTGATGAGTGCCTGCGGCGTGCAGATCAGACCGGTGTGACGGTGACTGGTTTGCACATGCACATCGGCTCGGGAACGGACCTTGAGCATCTCAGTGAGGTTTGTGATGCCATGGAGCGGACGGCTAAAGAGGTCGGACGCACGGTCAAGACCATCAGTGCAGGTGGTGGATTGCCGGTCCCTTACAAAGCCGACGAAGAATACGTGGACCTGGGTAGGTATTACCAGCTTTGGGATGCGACGCGAACGCGTCTGAGCGAGGAGTTCGGCCATCCTGTTGCTCTGGAAATCGAGCCGGGCCGTTTCCTGTCGGCCGAGAGTGGGTTTCTGATTGCCGAGGTTCGGAGCGTCAAGCAGGTTGGCGAGAATCACTTTGTGCTGGTGGATGCCGGGTTCAACGACTTGGCCCGACCTGTGATGTATGGCGCCTACCATCCCATCTCGGTTGCTGCACGCAGTGGCGACGCGAGTGAAAGAGAGCAGGTAGACGTTGTCGTTGGCGGTCCGCTCTGTGAGTCTGGCGATATCTTCACGCAGCGTGAGGGTGGCTACGTTGATTCAAGATCATTGCCCATGACTCGGGTCGGTGACTTGATTGTGCTCGAAAACGCAGGTGCTTACGGGTTTGTCATGGCAAGCAACTACAACAGCAAGACACGTGCGGCGGAGGTTCTCATCGAGGGCGGCGAGGCCAAGCTGATTCGAAATCGCGAGACGTTTGACGATCTTGTTCGCGGCGAGGTCATTCCTGATTGACGCTGTCATGTGGTCAAGGGGTGAATGCACTCACGCAGCGTGAATTGAAAATGCGTCGGCCAGGGCCAGATGCGCGGCTCGACGTCCTTCCTCAATCAGTTTCTCGGGTTGCGTGAAATCAAACCACGGATAGTGTCCTACATTGGGTTGGACCAGGATGTCAGCCATCGTCATGAGTTTTGGTCGGATCATGCGTTCGCATATATCATCCATGCGAAGCATGGCTTCGATTGCCGTGTCACATCTTTGAATTCGGCCGACCGTCTGTCCGACATCAACCGCAATCGTCAGGTCACTTGCATAGGACCTCGCGATCATCGCCGGCACTGATTCAATGACTCCAATGTCCGAGAGCAGCATGTCGTTCCATCGTACGGCCGGGAAGATTCCCGGTATGGCGGTTGAAGCGCGGACAGCTTTTCGCAGTGAACCGTTTTCGAGGATCACCCGTTGTCCAGAGAGAAGATCGACGGCCACGATGCTCAGCGGGATGGGAAGGTCCTGGATATCGATGTCCGGCAACAGGCAGTCAATTGCCTCTTGCAAGGCAATGTCGGACATCAGTGCCGGGCTGGTGACCGCTTTGCTCAATCTGCGATGTGCCTGCAAATACTTTTTAGCTCTTCGAAACCAGGAAGAGATGCCACTGGCTTCATGATCGTCAGAGGATTTTGCTCCGAAAAGTAGTTGCTGTCGTTTTTGAAAGATCGGCGAGTGCAGAAGTTGAATTGTTTTGGCCTGTGCATGAGAAGCCTCCACGACCGAGGCGCACAACGCCCCTGCAAGACTTCCCATGCTGACACCAACAATCCGCTCGATTTGCACTCCTGACTCGCCGATCGCCTGAACCGTTCCGAGATGCGCGAGACCTCTTGCACCGCCTCCGCCAAGTGCAACGACGGCTTTGCGTGGTGGCAGTTTGTGGATGTGTTCTTGGGGCTGGGCCCGTCTGAATCGATTCATGAGTTTCATTGATGTCTCCTGCAGGTGACCAGCCTCGTTTTTCAGTGTTTGCTGAACTTCCTTTTTCAGTTTGTCCGGTATCCCTCATCCTTTTGGATAGGGCATCATGATGTCGCTGGCGGTTGCATCCTGCAGTTCCACCCAGCCCTCGTTTGCAATCATGCTCCCCAGGTCGGTCATGCGCCGGAAATCACGGTCGCTTGCAGCAGTCCCAGTCATCTTCCGACGGAGTTCACTGCACAGTACATCGGCTGCTTGAATTGTGACTGCGTCCTCGGAGCGTGCAGCATGTAATGCTGTCACCATGATCGTGATGGCATCCTGCAGGTGAGCAGAAAGTGCGGACATGCGGCACTGGCGGTCGGCGAGTTTCAGTTGGTGGTGTCGCATCGTTCCACTGATCTTGAATGCCGACTTCGAAAGTACTTTTTGAGCATATTTCGCGTGGCCTTGGACTCGTGCTGGCATTTCCGGTAGCGAGCTCCAGTGACTCGCGCGGAGGAGTCGGGATGCATACCATTTGGCGTAGGCCGTTAACGGTCCTTTGAGTGCCCAGGCATGCTTTGGATTCAGAGGGTTGGGTTTTGGTATCGCGAGCTCATGCAGTTTTCGACCAATCGGTTCAAAAAAGCGCTTGCCGTGATCCTTGACGAGAGATTTGAAGAAAGCCATCCCCAGCATTTCGCCCTCACCCTCGTAGATGCAAGGTGCGAGGAAGTCATGCACATTGTCACCAAACAGGTGGCCGTGCAAAAAAGAACGACCACCATGTGTCTTCATGAATAGTTCAATCGCTGCTTCTTTTTGGGCCTCGCTGCCGAAAATTTTGGCAATGATGCATTCCATTTCTCCTCGGTAGCCTTGGTCCAGCAAGCTTGAGCACCATTGCGTCAGTGCATCGCATCCGACAATCAGTCCTGCCATGCGGGCGATACGCCGACGAACCAGTTCACGTTGGTCGATCGCCTGGCCATAAGTGGATCGGTAAGCCGCCCACGGCAGCATTTCAGAAAGCATCCAACGCATGGCACCAGCTGCGTTTGCACAGAGTGCAACCCGCCCGAGGTTCAAGCCATGGTAAGCAACAGTCAGTCCGTCACCGCGCTGGGGCAGCAGCAGGTTCTCCTTGGGGACGCGGAAGTTCTTGAAGACCAGGCCATTGTTATGGGCACGCTGTAACGCGTAGATTCCGTACCGGTTGATTTTGAAATGGTCGTTCTCCTGGTCCGGAAGATCGACAATCAATACACTTGGGGCATTACCGATTTTGCACACCAGCCCGATGGTCCGCCCGGGAACAGCGTTGGTAATGAACAGTTTCTCGCCGTTGACAACGTAGTCATCACCATCAAGCACAGCGTTTGTTTTTAATGCCGTTAAATCACTGCCGGCCCCCGGTTCGGTGAGTGCAAATGCTGATAAACGTGTTCCGTCAGCAAGTGCAGGAAGGAAGCGGGCCTTCTGTTGGGGAGTGCCAAAAGAACGCACTGGATCCACCGCGCCAATACAGCCGTGAACGGATGCCAGTCCTGCCACTGTCGGATCCAATGTTGCCATGCGGGTGATCATTCTTGAAAACTGCTTCATGGACGCTCCGACCCCGCCATATTCCGGATCCACCAAGAGTCCCCAAAATCCAACATGGCCAAGGTCATCAAGCACGTTGTCTGCGATTTTTCCCCGGTGATTCAATAAAGTTCCACCATCGCGATGATTCCGGACAATGTTCAGGGATTTCTGAATCACATGTTCGGCATCTTCGGAAAGAACGTCATCCAGGCATTGGAAAAGCTCCGTGGGAATCTCTGTATCCCAGATTGCCCGGTGAGCCGGGCTTTGCACCGTCTGATACTGCGGTGCAAAAAGGTCTTCGACTTGATCGTCGGCGGTATCAAGGACACCGGTGCGTCTTGCTTCTTCAGCGGATGCTCCACCGAGTCGCAATGCTACTTCCGCAAATGATTCACTACTCCTGGCAGCTGAATCGTTCGGTACGTTGGTATGCCTGATTTCACCGGATGTGTCTGCTGATTTTTCTGGATGATGATCAAGGCTCATGGCATTCTTCCTTTCGACGGGGAATCTGGCGTGGTGTTGCATGGGCTGCGTTGATAAGTCTCACTCGCTATTGACCATTTTCTCTGTTGCCGTTTCTTCACAGCAAAAGAACTTGTTGCCAGTGGCTGACATGTTTGCGAGGGCTTTGGGTGGAGTAAAACGCTGGCCATGACGATCGCGAAGCCGAAGCATGTTGCTCAGCACGTGGTGAGCACCAATGGTGTCAATGAGATGCAGAGGCCCACCTCGATGCGGTGCAAATCCTGTCCCCAGAACCATGCCAAGGTCAATTGCCCATGGCTCGTGTACTACGCCTTCAGAGTGGCAGCGTACTGCTTCGGCTATCATCGGGTAAATCAGACGTCGTTGGATGCTGGTCAGTCCGTCCTCGATGTGAGCTGTATCCTGATTTGTGCTCCATCCTCTTCCGCCCGCTACGGAAATCACGGGCTTGCCGCGCTTTCCGTTTTGATAGTGGTAAAAACCCATGTTGGATTTTTTTCCAAGACGTCCTTCATTGGTTAGCGTTCCCAGGTAATCGACCACAGCCTCCGTTTCCGGCAGAACCTGTTTCAGTGAACTGGCAACGTGATAGGCGATATCAAGGCCAACCTGATCGAGTAATTCGAGAGGTCCCATTGGCATCCCGAAACGTCGTATCTCGGAATCGACAATTTGGGGGTTGGCGCCCTCCTGCATCATTCGGATTGCTTCGCCCAGGTAAGGAAAAAGAACCCGATTGACGAGGAAGCCCGGCGTGTCACTCGTGACAATGGGGGTTTTTCCCAGTGCTTTGACAAAACTTACCAATTGATGAATGGTGCGATCACTTGTCTCGGAGGCTTGCACGACTTCAACCAATTCCATGCGATGGACTGGGTTGAAAAAATGAAGACCAGCAACTTGATTCTTGCGGCTGGTTGCGTCACTCATTCTTTCAACCGAAAGCGATGAAGTGTTGGTTGTCAGGATGGCTGGTTTCTTGACTCGCAAATCAAGATCGGCAAAGACATTCTGTTTTACATCTTCTCGCTCGATGACCGCTTCGATCACAAGGTCACAATCGTCAAGTAGGGATTCATTGCAGTTGATCGTGATTTTGGAGCGTAGCTGGTTGGCCTTGCCGGTGGCCCATTTTTTCCGATTCGCCAATTGCTGGATGAGTTGATTGATGCGTTGCTCGCCAGCTGTGACAGAGTTGGGGTTGATTTCCCGGATCAGGACTTCAAAGCCACGTAAAGCAGCGAGTTGCCCAATGCCTGCCCCCATGGATCCGGCGCCAACAATGCCCACCTTTTGAATCGGTTTGGTTTGGCTTGCCACATCCGTTTTTTCGGACCACGTATGCAGGTTGCGTGCTCGCTCACGCGCGAAGAAAAGATCCAGTAGATGACGGCATGTTTGAGAGCCCAACAGGCCAACAAACTCATTGCGTTCGGTCGCATATCCCTCCGGGCTGCGTTTGCAGGATGCGTGAATGCAACGAAGCGCGCTACCCAGCGCAGGATACTGTGACTGCTTGCCTCTGATCGATCTGGCTGCCATTTTCAGAAAAAAGTGACGGCCAAGCCGGGAGTTTTCGCAGATTTTTCTCCAGCCACTGCCTGATTTTTTGGGGGAGTCGCCTCTGTAAATCGCGTCGATGAATGAGGCAGTCCCGTGCGCCCAGTTTTCAGGGGTGATCGCAGCATCAACCAGATTCATTTTGTGTGCTTCGACTGCGCTGACATGCTTGCCGGTAAGAATCATTGATAGCGCATCCCGGACACCGACCAGTTCGGGAAGTCTCTGGGTGCCACCCCAGCCGGGAATCAAACCCAGTTTGATCTCGGGGAGTCCAAGTTTGGTGGAAATGTTATCTCTCGCGACGCGGAAGTCACATGACAACGCCAATTCGAGTCCACCGCCCATGCAAGGACCATGAATGATTGCAATTGTTGGCATGGGGAGCCATGCGATGCGCTGAAAAAGGTTTTGTCCGGTTTCTATCACTCGAATGGCTTCCGCGGCCGACCCGATCTCGGCAATGGCATGTACATCTGCACCAGCCAGGAAACCGCTTTCTTTTCCACTTTGGAAAATGGAGAGCTGGATGGAGGCATCTTTTTCGATTTCCCGCACGATGGCATCCAATTCTGAAATGACCGTTTCATTCAGAATGTTCACGGGCCGATTGGGTACGTTCAGGGATATTGTGGCGATATTGCGTTCATCGACATCAAACTGAAAGTTTTCATAAGATTTGGATGTCATCATTTTGTCTCCAGTGCAGTTTCCACGATCATTGACAATCCTTGTCCTCCACCGATGCAAAGTGTTGCGAGCCCACGCTGCTTTCCAGCTGCTTTGAGGCTGCGTAGCAGTGTCAGGATCATCCTCGTTCCTGTGGTTCCGACGGGGTGACCAAGTGCAATGGCGCCTCCATGAATGTTGAGTTTGTCCGGGTGCAGTTCACCCACTGAACGCGACAAGCCAAGTTGTTGTTGACCATAGAGTGTGGAATCAAAAGCACGTTGGCAGGCGAGCACTTGAGCAGCAAATGCTTCATTGATTTCAATGAAGTCAAAGTCCGACAAAGCAAACCCGCTGTTTTTCAAGAGCTTTGCGGTGGCGTGTACCGGCCCCAGGCCCATGTGGTCAGGCCGACATCCTGCAATTGCGTAATGCGTGATGTAGCCGAGCGGTTCGACTTCAAGATTTTTTGCGTGTTCAGCGGAGGTCAGTAGTAAAGCTGCTGCGCCGTCGGTCAATGGGCAACTGTTGCCTGCCGTCACACTACCGTCTTTCCGGAAAATGGGGCGAAGTTTCTGGAGTTGTTCGAGTGATTGATCTTTTCGAATCGCACTGTCACTTTCGATGCTGTGGTTGTCGCTCCGGATGCGGCTGGCGGCTTCATCGGAAAAAAACGAGGCTTCCTGAGCCTGCTCGGCTTTCTGGTGGCTTCGTAGAGCAAAGTTGTCCTGCTCTTCTCTCGGAATATCGAATTTGTCGGCGAGTAGTTCTGCTGTCTGACCCATGTTCAAACCGCAGGTTGGGTCGGTAAGCCCAAGCTCCAGGGCAATCACGGGTTGAAAGTGACGCGGTCGGAATGCTGCCAGAGAACCAACTTTCTGCCAGATTGATTTTGCTCTGGAAAGTTGTATCCATCTTGCCTTCGCCTCCTCGTTCCACAGCATTGGCACTTGCGACATGGATTCCGTCCCACCAGCAATCACGAGATTGGCACGGTCCTCGTTGATCACTTGCCAGGCTGACACGATGGACTCCATGCCAGATCCACAATTTCGATTCACTGTGTGCGCAATTCGATCATGAGGAATACCCGCGAGCAGGGAAATCACTCTCGCAATGTTGGCTGCATCCGGTGGGCCGGAGACATTGCCCATGACGACTTCGTCGATGGATTCGTGTTTTGTATTTGTACGTGTAAGCAAGTCGGTCACAACTGCCGTGCCCAGTTCAACCGCGGACACACCAGTCAAATCAGTGAAGGACTTTGCGAAGGGAGTCCGTGTTCCTCCCATCACGGCCAGTGGGCGGTGTTTGTTCATGCCTGACCCTCCTGCTGGTTATCGATTGTTGTCGTTGGTGATTCGTGCGTCAGTGACTCACGCAATTCACGTCGAAGAACCTTGCCAAGGAAATTGCGCGGCAAATCGCCATCGCAGAATTCGTACTTTCTGGGCCGTTTGTACTTTGCAAGGTGGAGTTCACAATGCCGGGCCAGTAGATCTGCATCACATGGCGTATCGTTTTCAGTGACGATGAACGCGTGTACGACTTCTCCACGTTGTGGATCCGGGATGCCAATGACAGCAGCATCCAAAACGCCAGGAGCTTTCCGGAGTGTTTCTTCGATCTCTCTGGGATAGACATTGAATCCGGAGGTGATGATCAGGTCTTTTCTGCGACCGACGATCGTATAAAAACCATCGTCAGACTGGACAGCGAGATCGCCTGTTCGCAGCCAACCCTCATGAAATGCTTCCTGAGTGGCTGCCCGGTCACCCCAGTAACCCAACATGATTTGTGGACCGCGAACCAGTAGTTCACCGACTTCACCGGATGGCAGTGAATCTACCGAGCCGGTCTGTCCCGGACTCTCCAGAGACCACTCGCCTTTCATAGGTTGGTGTTTCTCAAGAGTGGTTTCGGGTTCAACAGGTACAACCCGGCAAGCCGTGCCCGGTAATGGATGGCCAATTGTTCCGTAGCGAGGTGCCGCGAACAGATCACCAACGTGAGTTACCGGTGATGCTTCGCTGAGGCCATAACCCTCCACCACCAAGGCGCCTGTGTGTCTGGAAAATTCGAGCGCAATCCCGGCATCCAGGGAAGCGCCGCCGGAGATGACCCAACGCATGCCGTTGATTCTGGCTGGATGCGAACGCAATCTCTCATTCATGGCAACCAGCATCGCCGGAACTGCATGGAAGACACTTGGGGAATGATCCTCGATCAAGCGAATGACCGGGCGGACGGCGAAGCGATGGTGTAGCACCAATGATGCACCCATCGCAACGCCGCCCATGACTGTTGCGCTCATTCCATAGCTGTGAAAAAAAGGCAGTACCGCCAGCATTTTTTCATGGCCGAAGTTTCCCCCTGTCCATTGGTACTGCTGCCATGCATTGGCGACCATATTTGTGTGGCTCAGCGTCACTGCTTTGGGCGATCCTGTTGTGCCGCCGGTGGGCAGGATGTAGGCGGGGTCACTGGCTGCATCAATGGAGATCGGTTGCCATGCTCGCTCAGTGCTGTTGACCTCATTCCAGAACCAGCGACTTTGTGAGTTCGTGGGTAGTGTCCAGCTGCCAGTACGACTGTGCCTCGCCCACAGGTATCCCAATTGATGAAGTGCGGGCAGGTGTTGGCGTATCGACACCAGAAGAGATTGCACTGTGTCGTTTTTGCCGTCATGGACAAGATGCGAGAGCATGTCCAGGCAGATAACATGCTTGCAGCCAGTGTGAGCAAGCAGATTCTGAACTTCACATTTCACCATGAGCGGGCTGATCGCAATGGCAACAGCGCCGGCACGCCAGATCGCGTTAGCAGCAATGATGAACTCAGGAACATTCGGCAACAGGATGCCAACGCGATCACCCGGGGTCACGCCAAGACGTTGCAGCGTTGCGGCTGCACGGATGGCATCATGATTGAGCTGATGGTAGGACCAGCGATGGTCGCCGTAAACAACAGCATCGCGTTCCGGAAGTTGTTCTGCTGCATGCTGCAAAAGGCCAAACGCGGGCATGTTCTTGAAATCGACGATCCCAGTGGGCTTCGCGTGAACACTCGATTCATGAGCCCTGTCACGCCGATGCTGGTGGACTTCACGAGAGTAGTGCCTGATGCAATCGCCACTCGTTTGCCCGATTGGCCATCTGCTTTCCGTATCACGTGTTCCCGTGCGTGCCTGCAACCAACCCATTTCCCGTCTCCGAAATCCGAGGAATGCATCCTTGCGGTCACGTCTCACCGATCACTGAGCGGTGATTCACGTTCCTTTTCGGCGGCATATCCGGGAGGTGCGATTACCGGGAAGCCGACCGTTGGACTGTCGGCTCGAAGCAGTCAGGTTGCCGTAGATGAAGAGTTCGGGCTTGGCACAATGCAATTGGCAAATGTGCACACGACGGCGGTGAGAGACCGGGGAATCGAGCCGAACGGGACTCTCTCGCCGCGTGCAGTACATTCTACGCAACCAAGCTCTTTTGGGTCAAGTTTTTTCCCTTAAAAATCTTCAAGGGAAAAATTTTGTTCTTTGTGGCATTTTCTTTGTGATTTTTATCACAATGGAGTTTGCTCGATTTGTTGTCGATTTTGGTTTCCGACTGCGTTTGCTCAGCAAGCTCGTGAGATGTTGCGCTGCCCTTCGTCTCATCGCACCTCGTTGCACCACATCTTCAATCGCATCACATCTTCTCTCGTTTACCCGTTCTGGCTTGATCCCATCCCGTTTGGCTTGCCGGACGTCGATGAACAATTCGAAATGACTTAGATGCGAGCCACGCATTGACCACTGAGGCGGCGAACGAGCTTGCGCATTTCCAGAACGCTGATGGCGGCGATCACCTGTGGCGTGGAGTAGGAAGTCGCGTTAATGACCTCGTCGATCAGCGTGCCGTGAGGTGTGATTGCATCGAGGATTTCGGATTCAACAGGATTCAGATTGAGTTCGATGCCATGACGTACAAAGCGTCCATTTGAGGTTTGAATGGGCTCACTCATCGGGCCAAGTTCATCGACCAATTGTTCCATCGACTGGACGAGCGTGACCCCATCTCTGATGAGTTGATGGCATCCATGTGATGCTCGGCTTTGAACAGGACCCGGAATGGCAAACACATCGCGATTCAATTCCCCTGCCATTCGTGCCGTGATTAACGCGCCGCTGCGTTCGGGAGCCTCAACGACAAGTGTTCCCAGAGCGAGCGCTGCGATCAATCGGTTCCGTTGGGGAAACTGGCCACTTCTCGGTGGGCAGAAAGGAGGGTATTCGGAGATCACTGCTCCTGATCTGGCAATGTCTTGTGCCAGGCCTGCGTGTTCGTCTGGATAGATTCTGCCGTGTCCACTACCCAGCACAGCAATGGTTCGTCCGCCTCCGTCCAAGGCGGCACGATGTGCTGTCGCATCGATGCCACGAGCTAGTCCGCTGACGATGGTCATACCTGCTTTGGCCAAGCCATAGCTGAAGCGATTTGCCTGCGTGACCCCGTACGGCGTGGCGTGTCGCGTCCCGACCACTGCCACGGCAAGTGCATCTTCCGGGCAGATGTTGCCTTGCACGTACAGCAGGGCAGGTTTGTCGGCAAGATGGTGCAGTCCTTGTGGATAGGATTTTGCTGTTGAAGGAATCACCTGCACTTGATGGGATTGGCACCAGCGCAGGACCTGTTGCGCATGTTCCAGGCACTTGGCCCGACGTATCTGGGCCACCGTCCGTTCTCCAACGCCCGACAGTGCAAGCAGTTCTTGCGTTGGGGCGTTGATTGCCGACTCTGCATCGCCAAAACCTTCGATCAGGGTAGAAAGCAGTTTCGGACCCAGCCCGGGTTGAGTTGCGAGAGAAATCAGGGGGATGAGACGAAACCGATCTTGATCGGCCCGCGTAGAGTCGCCAGGGGGAGCCGTCTTTGCTCGCCTCTCTTCACTGCACATCTCACTACACCTCGAGAAACGTGTTGAACAACGTGTTCTGTCGTCGGGCTGTGTGGCAGGCTGGTTTGCTGTGTTGTTGGTTTGCTGTGTTGTTGGTTTTTGGGGCAGTATTTGGCGTCACGTTGGACGTTGCTGCGATTTGGATCTTGAAGGGGATTATGACGCCTGCTGATGAAGCGCGGTCGAATTTTATGAGTCAAAACAGAAAACACTTGTCAAATGACAGCAAATTAAAGTAACTCATTCCTCACGAAACTCCGTAAAAACAGTGATTTAAGTCATTTGTCGGGGGCTGCAGTGTGAATCGAAGTATCGCACAGCAGATAGAACGGCTACGATGCCAACCTGCCGAATGATCGTTCCTCCTCCAGATCCCCGCCAGCATTCGTTCATGGGTAACCGAAAGAGCAAAACGACCAAAGAAAAGCCTGCGAAGGACAAAAGAGATCCAGCTGAGATCCGCGCCGAGTCCTTCCGGATTGCGGCTCAGCGAGAGACGGTCGAAGCGTTTGTGGTGGCCTTCATTCTGGCCCTCCTTTTCCGTGCCTTCCTCGCCGAGGCCTTTGTCATCCCAACCGGGTCCATGGCACCCACTTTGATGGGAGCACACAAAGATCTTTTCTGCGATGAGTGTGGTACCCCTTTTCAAGTTGGTGCGAGTGGGGAACGCATTGAAAGTACAGTGAAAAGTGTTGTCGTCGGCGGGGTCTGTCCGAACTGTCGTTACGTCAATGCTCTTGATTTGAAAAACGAGGGCAATGAAAGAACATTCAATGGTGACCGGATTCTGGTCAGCAAGTTCATTTACACATTGAATGAGCCGGAGCGATGGGATGTCATCGTGTTCAAATATCCTGGCAATCCCAAGCAGAACTACATCAAACGTTTGGTTGGGCTTCCCAACGAGACGCTCGAAATCCGGCATGGTGACGTGTACGCAACACCTGCTGGAGCTGGGAACGAAAGTACGATTCTGCGCAAGCCGGCCAGCAAACTGCTTGCGATGCGGCATCTTGTCTACGACACCAACCACCAGTCCGGGGATCTGATTGCTGCGAACTACCCAAGCCGGTGGCAGCCCTGGCGAGAGAAAGCCGAAAAACCACCCGCCGATTCCTGGCAGATCGCTCGAACCGGGGATGGGTTGGAAGCTGTTTTGACCAATGGAAATCCTGAACGTTTTGAATGGCTGCGGTATTTTCACCGTTGGCCAAATTCAGACCAGTGGGAAATCGCAAAGTCAGGTGGAACACTTGGCACTGTCGATCCATATAGCACTCGTGCGATTACCGATTTTTACGCTTACGGATCCTACATCGTTGTCCCAGCTTACGGTGTGTATTCCACTGCCCCATCTGCTTCCGGTGGCTCTTTCATTTCGCGTCTGATGAACAGTGGGTTTTCTTCAGGTGAGTTTGCTTCTGATTACCGTTCAGGCGAGAGCCTCGATCAGTTCGACGACTCGCTGGGAGTGGGTAATTCGATGTGGGGAAGGACTTCTAATTCCAAGCCAGAGCTTGGGCTGGACGGCACGAACTGGGTGGGAGACCTGATGCTGGAAACACAGGTCAAGACATCCAATGGAAGTAAGGAGCTTCTGCTTGAATTGGTTGAGGCAGGAGTCAAATACCGGTGCAGATTTGATCTCGCCAGCGGAAAAGCCAGCTTGGAAATCAATGATGTGGAGCCGCGCAGTTTTGACCCGTCGGACGATGGGAGTGTGGGAACACCCACGGCCGTCACATCTGTCACCAATGGTTCGGTTCACGATATTCGCTTCAGTAATTGCGATGACCAGTTGTTGCTATGGGTTGACGACGATCTGATCGAGTTTGATCGGCCAACGACTTTTGACGCCCGGAAGTTTCGTTCCAGAGAAGAAAATCACCCCATGTATCTTCCCGAACATCCGTTGGATGGGGCGCCTGCGGGACTTGCTGTCCGGGGTGGCGATGCGATGGTCACATCGCTTCGGATCCATCGTGACAAGTACTACATTGCGACTGACGATAGTCGGAGCATCGATGAGTATGACAATAGCAGAATGTGGCAACTCACCGATGGTGCGGTACAGAATGGCAAGCAGATGCAGGAGGTGTTCGTGGATCCAGCGATCTGGAATACTTTTCCCGGTTGGGACGCACGTAGGACAGTCGAATTCGTATTGAAGGAAAATCAGTTTTTCCCGATGGGGGATAACAGTCCTGAGAGTCTGGACGCGCGTTGTTGGGCGGGAACGAAATACCAGATGCCCATGCCGCGCGGAGTGAACGAGCCGGCATGGAAGTGGTCAGACGCTTCGTATGTGCCGCGCGATTTGCTGGTGGGCAAAGCACTGGTGGTGTTCTGGCCACATTCATGGAACTCGCCCATTCCATTTTTGCCGAATTTCAAAGAGATGAACCTGATCCGTTAGCGACGAAGGGTGTGTGAGGAATGGAATCCCGGACAATGAATTTGGCGTCAAAGGGCAGAGGCCCGGACCTTCAGGCCCCACCGGTTCTTGAAGCTGTCGGATTGCAGAAAACTTATGGGCGCCGTCGCGTCGTCGATGGTGTCAATCTGACGGTCGGGAAAGCCGAAATTGTCGGTCTGCTTGGCCCCAATGGTGCAGGAAAGTCGACCAGTTTCCGGATGATCTGCGGCATGGTGGAACCTGACAAGGGACGCGTCTATCTCGACGGACGCGACGTTACAAATTGGCCCATGTTTCGCCGTGCCAAGGATGGTCGGATGGGATATCTGCCGCAGGAACCAAGCGTCTTCAAGAAACTCACGGTCGAACAGAACATTTCATCTCTGCTCGAACTGCTTGGTGTGGATCGTGCGACCAGAAAGAATCGCACCAACGAACTTCTTGAGGAGTTCAACATCACCCACATACGCAAGAGTCGAGCTGGTGGACTGAGTGGTGGTGAGCGTCGACGTCTCGAAATTGCGAGATGCCTTGTCTCCAATCCAAAAATCGTCATGCTCGATGAGCCATTTGCCGGAATTGATCCTGTTACCGTGCAGTCCATTCAAGGTGTCATTCAACAGCTTCGCGACATTGGTATCAGTGTTTTGATCACTGACCATGCTGCTCGTGAAATACTGCAAACCGTCCAGCGTTGTTATGTCATCTATCAAGGCCAGGTGCTGATTGACGGTACGCCTGACGAAGTCAAAAAGCACCCAAAGGTGCGTGAAGAATATCTTGGCAACCTCGACTCCTCCGCTGAACATGCTACAGAGCAGGCTGAGTCTGTTGTACCAAGGCCTCTGGTCCGGAAAGATTCAACCACACGACGGCGGACAAAACGACGGGTCACTGACGTGTGAGCGAGTTCTCGCCGCCTAACTCTGTTTCATGGCATTCTTTGCTTCGAGGTGGTTGGGGTCAATTTCGAGTGTTTTCCGAAACAGCTTTCTTGCTTCTGAGGTTTCGCCCTTCGCCTCATAAGCTCGTGCAAGATTGAAAAACGCGCGAACATATTTCGCATCGGCTGCGACAGACTTGCGATAGCATGTGATTGCGTCGTCCAGGCGGTTTTGTTTCTGGAAAATGTTGCCGAGATTGTTCCATGCGCCAGCATGTTTGGGGTCAATTGTGACTGCCTGATCAAAGCATTGACGGGCTTCGGCCATGTTGCCTTGTTGGACATGGAGCAGCCCCAGATTGTTCAATGCTTTCGCTGTTTTTTCTGGCAGATGGCGGGGGGCCATCATGTCGGCTGGATCTTCTGTAAAGGTGGCTTGAAAAGCACTTGAAGCTTCCTGTGGATTCAAGGTCGCCAAATTTGAAGATGGTGCATCGTGTTGATGAAGTTCACCGTGATGCTGAAAGGAGAATCGATGAGCGTAGTTGGAAGACGTGAAGCTCAGCATCCGCGGGCACCGGGTTTCAGGCAAGACAGTGACATCGAAAAGCTCCATGATCGAACTTTCGATTCTTAAACGGTGAATGGACTCGCCGGTTTCGATGTCAATCACTTCGAGTCCGCAGCATGCGTCCCTGTTGTGTTCTTCAAGAGCCCTTTCGAGTGGCAGGCCTTGAAATGAATGTTCGCGTCTTGGCTTGGAAAGTCCTATCACTGCGTACTTGGAGTGAAACGATAAGCCTCTGGCAAACCCGGGCACAAAGCTGACCGGCTCAAAGTGCCCCGACTCTTGATTGATTCTTCCAAAGTGACCGGTGCCAGAGTTCAGGATCCAAAGGTCTCCGTTTTTCCATCGCGGCGAGTGAGGCATCGACAGTGATTCAGCAATCACTTCGTGGCTATCGACATCCATCACCAGACCACCCGTAATCCGCGAATCACGCCAACCCTGTGCCTGGTTGGACTTTGCGTGCATTGTCACATATTTTGGCTTTCCCGCTCTGATTGCCAAACCGCTCAGGTGGCATCGGTCCTCAGGAACAAGTGCGCTGATGAAATCGGGTTGCCATAACGGTTTGAAATTGAATTCGGGATCCACGGTTGCCAGACAATTGAACCGTGTATTGACAAAGACAGGTCCCTGATCCTTGCTCATTGCGATTTCATGACCGTCGATCTCCCCCGTGGGATAGCCCAATCTCGGAACGTAGACGTAGTCATGCGACCGCGGATTCTCCGCTGATGAGAAATCGATCTCCCGTTGAAAACGCCATATCATTCGCTGTGTCACCAGCCAAAGTGCATCCTGGAGGCAGCACAGACCCATTGCACGATCAAACGCGGCTGTTTGCAGAGAGGGCGTTCCATCAGGATAGGAGCCGAGCAGAAAAACTGCGCCAACCCTGTACGTACTGATGGCGAAGCTTATCTTTTGTTCGTGAGCCCACTCGGTGAAACCCGGTGTGCTTGTGATCTCAAAATCACGCCGCCGAATCAGTGATTCCATGCTTGTTGAAGTTATCCGAGAAATGCTTGCTCGTCCCTGAAGCCAGTCTGCTCGGTCCGTCGTGATCATCGCTTGGCACCGTCAGCGGCCCCAAGGACCATGTTCTCGCGGAATTCCCGCGGACCAACATCATAGACACCCGATAGGCTTTTCGGATTCCACGCTTCAACCATCCTCCTACCGCGTGAGAACTTTTATCGAGTGAACACCCTGAAATGGGCACTGCTGGGAGATGGGAAATGCTCGCTGCCAGATCGAAATCGTGCTGCCTTGCTCGCAGTGTACAAAAGTACCCTTTATTTTGGGGTGGTAAATCTGTCCACCCTGAGTACTTGTCCACCTCCGCTCCGTTACTTTGATGACGAATTTCCGAATTATCACGATAATTCCGGAGATTTGCATTATAACTAATCTGGGGGGATGAAGGCATCACAGAAGGTTGGCTTGCTAGCTTTCTTTGTGGGCGGTGCATCGAAATTCTCTCCGAAACACTCATCTCGGTTCGATTCATCGGAATTCAGATCGCATGTCGAAAAAGACGCATGGGCGTAGCTCCAGACAACTCGCATGGAAAAATGGGAAGAATGGCAGGGATAGGAAGAGGCGATTGCGTCATCGCCTACTTCTTGAAGCATTGGAAGAAAGACGTGTTCTGGATGCCGAACCGGTCATCACGGTCGATCCTCTGATCACGAATGATACAACTCCACGTTTGACCGGAACGGTGGATGATGCAACGGCAACCGTTGAAATCACGGTTGGAACTGAGACGCTGGCTGCGACTAATCAGGGCACGACTTGGGAGTTGCAAGACAACGCGTTAACTTCCGCCTTGGCGGAGGGGACTTACGATGTGGTTGCCTCAGCAACGAATGCCTTTGGCACAGGTACAGACTCGACCGTGAACGAGCTCGAGATCGATCTCACATCTCCGGATGCTCCTGCATCGTTGGATCTTGCGGACGTGAGTGATACCGGTGCCTCCAACACGGATAACATCACGGCAGATTCGACTCCTGAGATCAATGGAGTCGCTGAAGTCGGTTCTCTGGTGGAGTTGTTTGACACTGATGGTATCACCAGTCTCGGCTCCACAACTGTTGCAGGTGATGGTACTTGGTCCGTCGTCACGAGCGAGCTTTCGGATGGTGTTCATGTTCTCACTGCATTGGCGACAGACGTTGCGGGTAACGAGAGCACGGCCTCAACATCACTGAGTGTTACCGTCGATACCGTTGCGCCGGTTGTCACAGCTGATGTGCAGTACGTGAGTGATAGCACACCTGCGATTACTGGAACGGTGAATGAAGCCGATGCTCTTTTGCAGATCACGGTTGCTGGTCAGACTTTGTCAGCAACAAACAATTCCAATGGGACATGGGGAATCGCTGACGACACGCTCGCAAGCATTGGCGATGGAACTTACAACGTTTGGTCCACCGCGACTGACCTTGCAGGAAATGTGGGCATGGATACGACCGTTGATGAATTGACGGTTGACACAGTGGCACCAGCGATTCCGTCCGAGCCTGATTTGATTTGGAGCAGCGATACAGGGATATCAGCATCGGACAACATCACAGCAGATTCGACACCGACTTTGATAGGAACTGCTGACCCCGGAAGTTTCGTTGAACTATTTGATGATGGGGTGAGTTTGGGTGTCGTGCCTGTGGATGCGGGCGGTGCCTGGTTGTTCACCTCTTCATCGCTGGCCGATGGAGCACACTCATTCACGGTGGTGTCGAGTGACAGTTCGGGTAATGAAAGTGCGGCTTCCCCTGCTCTCGTGGTCACTGTGGATACGGCTGCGGCAGCGGTGGCGGTTGACAGCTTGGCAACCCTCGATTCCAGCCCCGGCTTATCCGGTTCGGTCGACGACACATCTGCGGTGATCAGATTGACAGTTGCAGGGCAGTCCTACGTTGTCACCAACAATTCCGATGGCAGTTGGGAACTCGCAGATGATGTCTTGGCCGCGATTGCGGATGGAACGTATGACGTTTCCGTTACCGCAACCGATCTGGCTGGAAATGTAGGCACAGATTCAACGTCTTCGGAGCTTGAAATTGATACGCTGGCTCCTGTTATCTTCGTGGATGGACTAAGCACCAACGATACGACTCCTGCGTTGACAGGTCGTCTTGATGACGTCACGGCCACGGTTTCGGTCACGTTGGCGGGGCAGACCCATGCCGCGACCAACAACGGGGATGGGACCTGGACGCTTGCCAATGGTGTGCTGGCTGCTTTGGGTGAGGGCGTATATGACGTCAACGCGCAGGCGGTGGATGCTGTTGGCAATGTCGGAACAGACGGCACAACAGATGAACTGTCTGTTGATGTCACGCCACCACCTGCGCCCATGAATGTTGATCTGGTCGCATTCAGCGACACAGGCATTTCTGATACCGATGACATCACTTACGACAACACCCCAGTGATCGTGGGTTCTGCTGAGCCTCAAAGCGACGTCCATGTCTACAGTGACGGCAGCTTCATTAACAGAACGCAAGCTGATGAGTCCGGCGATTGGTTGATCGAGGGGGCCTTGCGTTACAGTCGACAGTTCGATTTTGGAACACCTGGATCGCCGGTCGCCGATGGTTACACGCAAGTCACCGTTTCTGATATCTATTTCAACCCGGACGCGACTTTTGGGTGGGAGTACAACTACCCCGGAGCGATTGATCGGGGTACCGGTGACGATGCCGTCCGCGATTTGCATTATGTTTCCACTGGAGTTTTTCACGCTGATTTGCCGGATGGAGACTACCAGGTCACGGTGACTTTGGGTGATTTGGGGTCCGTCATCGAGAACACATCCCGCTTGTCTTTCGAAGGTGCGGTCGTCGGCGAATTCACTCATCCTGCTGGTGAGCAGATGACGGAGCTGTTTGATGTCACCGTTCTCGATGGTGAACTGACGATGGAATACGTTTCCACGGGAGCCGGAAAGGTAAGCATTGCCGAGTTGAGGATTGCACGTACAGGTGTTTTCGAAGATGGTGAGCAGGCAATCACGGTCTTTTCAATTGATGCGGCAGGAAACGTCAGTGCATCGTCCAGTGAACTCATTCTGGAAATCGATACATCAGTGCCGGACCTCGAAATCGATCAGGTGGAAACATCAGATCAAACGCCGCGTTTGAGCGGTGATGTCAATGAAGCTACCTCCGGAATCTGGGTCTCGGTAGCAGGACAGCGTTCTGTTGCAGTCGACTTGGGTGATGGTACTTGGGAGTTGGCGGATGATACGCTCCTGCCGATTCGTGAAGGAGTTTACGATGTTGACGTGACGGCAACCAATCTTGCCGGCCTGACAGCGACAGAAACGTTCTCAGACGCTCTTGTGATTGACCTGACCGCACCGGTAGTGGGTGTAGATGAACTGATCACGAATGATACGTCACCACAATTGACAGGGTTGGTGGATGATCCCTTGGCGGTCGTGGCCATCACTGTCAACGGCGAAACTCATGAAGCCACCAACAATGGGGATGGAACTTGGACGTTGCCTGACGGCACTTTGTCTGTCCTTGCGGAGGCGACCTATGATGTTTCGGTTTCTTCCACCGATGTCGCCGGTAATGTCGGGGTTGATAAGACCACCAATGAACTGGTCATTGATACCACGGCTCCAGTATTTGATTCAATTGTCAGGCGGTCTCCCGGCGGTATTCTCGGGCCATCCGGAAGCAGGACCGTGGCGGATGTCCTGATATTCCGCCTCACATTCAATGAAGCCATGAGGCCGGTGAATGCCGCTGATTTTGCGGTGACCGGAACGACCGCAACTGTCAGTGATATTCTTGCGGTCAGCGACGAAGTATTTGAAGTCACCATTTCAGGTGGTGATCTTGCAACAGTCAACGATTCAACGGTTGGTCTGGATTTGGCAAGCGGTCATGCGATCAAAGATCTTGCAGGGAATGATCTGCCAACGGTCGAACCTGCTACCGACGAAACCTTTTATGTCGATAACAACTCCCCTGAAACGGTCACGCTGGTTGATTTGGAGTTGGGTTTGCCGCTTGTCAGCAGCAGTACCGTCGACTGGGTCGACTACGATAACGATGGTGACCTTGATGTATTCATCGCCGGCGAGCTTCCCGAGGATGACTCGGGCGATGGTGATTCAGGTGATGATGAGCTGGACGGGGGCGATGATGGCGATGGCGAGGCAGGCGGAGCCTCAGCCTTGCTGTACACGAATAACGGTGATGGAACTTTCAGTGCGTTCGCATGGGATTTGCCCGGTCTTGGTGGGGCAGAGTCAGCTTGGGCTGACTTCGACAAGGACGGTGATCTTGATTTGCTGGTCTCTGGTCGGACTGGTGCAGGCGTCGACACTGCAATCACACGCCTGTACCTGAATGGTGTCGACAGTGGGCTCGGTTTTACCGATGTCGAAGCCGGCTTGCCCGGCATCGACGCTGGTTCGATGTCGTGGGGTGACTACGACAACGATGGTGACTTTGACATTGTACTTGCGGGCGATACTGCCACGGGTTCCATTGCAGCGGTCTATCGGAATGATGCCGGTACATTTGTGGATGCGGGAGTTGGACTGGCTGGAACCAAAAATGGCGAAGTCATCTGGGGAGACCGGGACAACGATGGCGATTTGGATCTTCTTGTGACAGGCGATGTCGGAGGGGCTGCTACTACCATTCTGTACGACAACCAGAGCGGAACGTTCGTTGATTCGAACGTCGCTTTACCCGGGCTGGTTGATAGTTCCGCTGAGTGGGGTGATTTTGATAACGATGGCGATCTTGATCTGGTTCTGGCCGGTTTGGATGCTTTGGAAAATACCTTCACCGATATCTTTCGGAATGATGGAAACACCTTTGTTGCCCAGAATGCAGGTCTGAACGCGATTAGTGATGGTGACGTGGCATGGGGCGATATCGACAACGATGGTGTTCTGGATCTGGTCGTCACTGGTCGTAGCGATGATCTTGGGGATGAAGTTGGCGGATTGTATCGCAACACGAGCAGTGGATTCACACAGCTTGATGCCGAACTTCCTACTTTGCCTGCTGGAGATGTCGCCTGGGGTGACTTCGACAATGACGGTGATCTTGACTTGCTGTTGAGTGGTGGAGATTACGTGTCGGCGTTTTCAGGGATCTATCGCAATGATGTGCCGTCGGTCAACTCGGTTCCAGACGCGCCCGCTGACATGACCGAGATGTATGTCACCCCGACGTCGTACATGCTTTCGTGGACCGCGCCCACTGATGCCGAGACTCCGATTTCCGGACTGTCCTACAACTTGCGGGTCGGTACTGCTCCAGGGCTTTCAGATGTCGTTCGTCCCATGTCTTTCGAACCCGGAAGTGTGGGTGGAACCGATGGGCTTCAGAAACTGGCCCAACGTGGAATGATCAACGGCACCAGTTGGACGATTGCCGGTTTGACATCCGGGGATCCCTATTATTGGAGTGTTCAGGCAGTCGATCCCGTGTTTGGGGCAAGTGCGTTCTCGGAGGAGCAGTTCATCGATACGACTCCACCGGTCACCGTGTCCTTCACAAGGCTGGATCCTGCAGATGAATTGACAAACGATAACACATTGTCATTCCGAGCCATTTTCAGCGAAGATGTGGTCGGTGTCACGCCTGATGACTTCGTTGTAACGGGAACAACTGCCACGGTTGTTGAAGTGACAGTGGTTGATGCTCGAACTTATGATCTCCGAGTGACCGGTGGTGATCTGGCTGAGTTCAATGGTGACGTTGGAATCGATCTGGCTGCCGGTCAGGATATAACTGACCCGACTAAAAATCCGCTCCCGATGACGGAGCCTGCGTCAGACGAGGCTTATGCGCTCGACAATCAGGTGCCCGTCCTCACCGTCGATGCCTTGATAACCAATGACACGGCTCCTCTGATTACTGGGACAGTGGACGACCCGACTGTTACGGTTTCCGTCACGGTCAATGGTCAGACTTATGCAGCCGTACTCCCCGGTGACGGAACATGGAGTATTCCAGCGGGCACTGTTCCGGCGCTGTCTGATGGTGTTTACGAGGTGTTTGCTTCCGCGGTTGACGCAACCGGAAATGCCGGAACTGATCTAACGGCCAATGAGCTCGTGATCGATACCGAAGTGCCCGCGTTTGTTTCGCTGGTCCGGCAGGCTCCTGAGACAACACCGACCAATCAGGATATCCTCGTTTTCCGTGCTACTTTTGATGAGGATGTCACGGCGGTCACGGCAGATGATTTTCTTTTGACCGGTACATCTGCGGCGATCACCGCTGTGAATGCCGTTGATGCAAGGGTGTATGATCTGACTGTCACGGGTGGTGATCTTGCCACGCTCAACGGGCAGGTTGGTGTCGGTTTAGCCGGTACTCAGGATATTGTTGATTTGGCGGGCAACGCTTTGCCTGCGACGCAACCGCCGATCAATCAGACATTCGAACTTGACAATGTTTCTCCCGAGGCGATCGCCTTCACGCGGCAGCAACCCGCTGCTGAATTCACAAACGCAAACCGGCTCGTGCTTCAGGTTTTGTTCAGTGAAGATGTCTTCGATGTTACTGCTGGTGACTTTGTCGTGACAGGCACAACAGCAGAAATTGCACGGGTGGATGCAATGAGTGGCAGCACCTACCTGCTGTCTGTTGAAGGGGGTGATCTGGCCGATTTAAATGCCGTTGTTGGCTTGGATCTCGCCGTGGATCAGAACATCGTTGATGCTTCTGGCAATCCATTGCTTTCAGCGGAGCCGTCAACCGATGAGACATTTGTCGTTGACAATGCGGTTCCTGTTCTGACGGTTGATCAATCAAGGACGAATGATACGACTCCGGCCTTGGGTGGCACAATCGACAGTGCAACGCTGGCTGTCACTGTGAAGGTTGCCGGACAACAGATCAGTGCGGTAAATACAAGCGGTGTCTGGAGTGTGAGCGATGGAACTCTGGCTTCATTGACTGACGGAACTTATAACGTGTCGGCGATTGCTGTTGACGATGCGGGCAATGCGGGGACTGACGCAACCTTCGGTGAGTTGGTTGTTGATACCACATCGCCTGAAGTTTCAATTCTTCGTTCCACTGCTGTTGGTAGCTCTACGAACGCTGATTCTCTCGTCTTTCGTTTGTTGTTCAGTGAAGCCGTTGAAAATGTGGATGCTTCCGATTTCGTTGTGGCGGGATCGACTGCCACGATCACCGGTTTTTCCCAAATCGATGATCGCACTTATGAGGTCACCGTTTCGGGAGGCGATCTGGCTGCATTGAATGGCCCAGTGGGGCTGAATTTTTCAACCAATTTGAATGTCGAAGATCTGGCGGGGAACTCACTGTCTTCAGTGGAGCCAGCGGTCGATCAGGAATACACCGTCGATAATACTGCTCCCGCAGGTGTCGCGTTCACACGCAGTTTGCCCGCTCAGCCAGTCACCAATGCTGATGTGTTGGTCTTTCGCGCTGTCTTCAACGAGGACGTCGTTGATGTGAATGATGGTGATTTCGCCGTTACAGGTACGACTGCCAGGGTTTCAAGTGTTGATGCCATTGATGGCCGGAACTATGACGTGACTGTGCAAGGCGGGGATCTTGCAGATTTGGAGGGGATCGTTGGGCTCGATTTGTCACCCCTTGGAAATGTAAAGGACGCTGCGGGGAATTTTTTGCCAATCGTCGAACCTGCTACTGATGAAACCTACCTGATAGATAATACGCCGCCGGGACCCCCCGTGAGTCTGGACTTGGCAACGGCGAGCGATACAGGAATATCTGAAACAGACAACATTACTGCTGACAACACGCCGACAATTCAGGGAATGGCGGAACCTCTTGTCGCGGTTGAGTTGTTCGCGGGTGGTGTCAGTGTTGGAACAGCAACTGCTGGTGCTGGCGGTGACTGGTCCATCACTTCTGCGGTGCTCGTGGATGGGGAACAGACGCTGACTGCGACGGCCATTGATGCTGCGGGTAATGTCAGTGTTTTCTCTGATCCTCTGCTTGTGACAATCGACACGGTGGCTCCGGAAATCACCGTTGACTCCTTGTTTACCAATGATCCGACTCCACCTCTGAGTGGCAATGTCAATGATGCAGAAGCCGTGATCTCAATCTCTGTTGATGGCCAAACGGTGACAGCAATTAACGATGCCGATGGAACCTGGTCCCTGGGGGATGATCTTCTCGGAGCTCTGGCTGATGGTGAGTACAACGTTGTCGCAACGGCCACCGATGTTGCTGGCAATGTGGGTTCCGATGGGACGGTCGGTGAGTTGGTCATCGATAACACGCCTCCAGAAGTTGTGGTTGATATCGTTGCAGGATCGTTGAGTGATTCTGATCAGGCGTCACTCGTGACTTTCGAGTTTACCGAACCTGTGCTTGGCTTTGATGCGGCAGACATTGCAGTTTCCGGCGGGACATTGACTGACTTCGCAGCGATTGACTCCGATAGTTTCAAGGCAACTTTCACTGCAGATCAGGATGCTGAGGTCGTTGGCTCGGTCACCGTCTCGACCGGCTATACCGACCTGGCTGGTAATGTCGGGGTCGGAGGCAGTGACACGGTAGACATCGACACGAAAAATCCAACAGTTGTGATTGATATTGTTGATCTGGTTTTGAGTGATGCTGATTCTTCATCCACCGTTCATTTTAATTTCAGTGAGCCACCTGTCGGTTTTGAAATTGGCGATATCACAGCAGTGAATGGCGTCATGAGTGATTTGGTGATGGACAATCTGACGAGCTATCACGCTACCTACACGGCTGATGATGATTTTGATGGTGTCGGTAGCGTTACTGTCAATGAGGGGCGTTTCACAGACGCAGTTGGTAATGACAGTGTTGCTGCTACACAAGACACCGTTCTCATCGATCGCGTGAATCCTGCTGTGGTGAGTGTTTCAGCAGGTGTTGCTGTTATCAGCGATGCGGATGTTGGAAGTGGTGCTTTCACTCTGACGATTGATTTCAGTGAATCCATGATTGCCGATGGAAGCGCTGAGCCTGTTGTCAGTTTTCCAACGACTGGTGAAAACCCATCAGGGACCATCAGTTTCGTGTCTGGATCATGGGTCGATTCTGATACGTATACAGCGACGTATGACGTGGCCGATGTCAATGAAAGTGTTCTGGATGTTGATGTTTCCGTATCTGCCGCAGAGGATCTTGTCGGTAACACGCTGGTGTCTGCTGTGCAGGAGAACGTGTTCAGTATCGATACCGAGAATCCTGGTGTCGGCGTCGATGTCGTTGCAGCATCTTTGAGTGACTCTGATCTGGTTTCCTTGGTGATTTTTGAGTTCAGCGAAGCTGTAGTTGGTTTTGACCAAGCAGATGTATCGCTTTCTGGAGGAACCCTGAGTGGATTCACATCTGTGGACTCAAATACTTTTACCGCGAACTTCACGGCTGATCAGGATACTGAAGTGGTGGGTTCTGTGTCCGTCTCCACTGGGTACACCGACTTGATTGGTAATGTCGGCCTCGGTGGAAGTGATTCCGTTGCGATTGATACAAGAAACCCCACGGTTCTCATTGAAATCGTTGATGCTTCACTTAGCGACTCAGATCCCGCATCTCAAGTGAATTTCACATTCAGCGAAGTGCCCATCGGTTTCGAGATTGGAGATATTACCGCCACGTTGGGAGTCATGACCGATCTGGTCATGGACACCCCAACCACTTATCACGCTACCTTTACTGCGAATGACGATGAAGACGGTGTCGGTTCTGTCACTGTCAATGAGGGTAAGTTTACGGACGCTGCGGGGAACCAGAATACTTCGGCCACTCCTGATTCGGTCACGATCGATACGGTGAACCCGACAGCA
>JAAXJB010000107.1:0-13284 GCA_012270065.1 Rubripirellula sp.
CCGCGTTGAACTCTCGACAACGCCACCAATGTCTGATTCCGAATCATTCCAGCTCATTGGCTCTGATCAATCACATCAAGAATTTTCAACTCAGCGGCAACGATCTCTTCCGCTCGCTGGAACAAAATTGGATCTCCCTCTTGAAGAACATTCAAATGAAGTTGCTTTTCCGGCAGATAGATCCGCGCGAAGCCGGGATTTTTCTCCGCGATCCCAGATAAATTATCAATCAAATCCGCCAGCTTAATCGTTTTCGCACGTGGATCCGCAAGCGAAGTATGCTGACGATCAATCGCTTTCTGCTGCACACGATCTCCGTCGGCAACACTGGAAACATTGGTCAGATCCCGGACCAGATTTCCAACGTCAGTTCCAAACTCCTCCATGATTGCTTCGATGGTCACAGGCGTATCCTCCACGACATCGTGTAACCACGCCGCGGCGATCATCACTGAATCATCAGTAACACTGGAAACGATCGCAGCAACGGCTTCCGGATGCACAATGTAAGGTTCATCCGTGAATTTGCGGCGTTGACCGATTTGCTCGTGAGCGTTCCTGGCAAAGGAGGCCGCTCTACTGATAAGCGATGACATTTACGATCATCTCCTTACGTCCATTGAAAACAGTGGCAGATCTGGAATGCGACAGTAATTATCAATCATTCTCCCTTGAAAGATTTCCGGAATATCAGCAAACCCATGAGATTTGAAATAAATCTCCATCTCATTTCACCTGCCCCCCTGTTTCCATCGAACGAACAATGATCAATCAACAAACGGACCGATCCAACTGCACCGGAGTATCTGACGATAGGTTATCATCATTGAGTTAACTCTATCACAGATGCCCGCCCTGCAGGATGCGATTCAACCCACGATGTATATGCCACACGTACACCACATGTTTCTAACACTGGCTGCACTGACGATTTGCTTGGCCAGTTTCACAAAATGCGGTGCGAATGATCAAGCAATTTCGCAGACGCAAAAAAGCATTGAAACCCGAACGAGGTATCTACTTCTTGATCAACGCATCATCGCGGAGCAAAACAATGCAACGCTCGAACTTGGTGAAATAACCAAGCACCCTGAAAACCCACTTTTTGTCGAAGACATGCCTTGGGAAAAGCGTTTTGACAATCTCTATGGAAACGTCATTTTCGACAGCACAGACAATCTCTACAAATGCTGGTACAGCCCTTTCATTGTTGACCATTCTTCCAGAGGCATGGATCAAACAGAAAGGGACGGAAAACGCTACCGTCCACCGCGCAATCGCGAGATGGCAATCTGCTATGCAACATCAAAAGACGGAATCAAATGGACAAAGCCACAACTGGGACTGGTCGAGTATGAAGGGAACACGGCCAATAACATCATTTGGAGAGGGCCACACGGCGCAGGGATCACCAAAGACGATCAGGAAACCGACCCGAACCGTCGTTACAAACTCATCATGCAGGGTGTATCAACCAGCTTTTCACGAGATGGAATCCATTGGCAGGAACCAACAAAACTAAAGTCCATTGGGAAAATCGCCGGTGACACTCATAACAATGTCTTCTGGGATCCGGCTACGCAGACCTACGTTGGAATCACGCGCACGTGGGGATCATTGGGTCGTCAAGTCACACGCCTGACTACCAAAGACTTTGAAAACTGGCAGAACACCGGGGTGATCATGGAGGCAACCGATAAAAGCCACCAACCATACGCCATGCCGGTTTTCCTCCATGGTGGCATTTACCTTGGCCTGGTCGCAATCCATGCCCAACCACCCGTCGATCGCGTCTGGACGGAACTCGCATGGAGTCCAGATACAATCAATTGGACTCGCGTTTCGCCCGGGACACCACTGATACCCTGCTCTGAATCCATTTTGGCATACGATTACGGCTGTGTTTATGCCTGCGCTTATCCTGTATTTCTCGACAACGAAATACGTCTGTATTACGGCGGCAGTGATTACTATCACTACGGGTGGCGGACCGGAAATCTTTCATTGGCAACACTCAGACCGGACGGTTTCGCAGGATACGTGCAGTCTGACTCCAGCAAGTCCGCTGTCCTCAAAACGACCATGATTCCCTTTCGCGGTAAACCACCAAGGGTGAGCGCCGATGTCCATGATGGCGGCACGTTGAAAATTTCCATCAGCGGGAAAAATGGAGTCACTGTTCACCCACCAATTATCATTCGTAAAACGGTGACAGATTTTGAACTCGCCTTGCCTAAAGAGTTGAAATCAGAAGCGATTCAGCTTTCATTTGAATTCGCCAACGCCAAGATTTACAGCTTCAGCTTCGCGGACTGAGAGCGTTTTTATCCGCCCGAATACCGTTAGCGGAGTAGTGGCAGCAGACGTGCGCAGCACAGAATTTACCGCCCAAGTCGGCAGTTACAGCGGCGAAGAGAGATTCTCTCCGTGGAATTTTCATTTTTTGGTCGCCGGGTTCAACTCGCCACGTGCCTGAGCAAAGATCAACGGACCGCCGATTGCCGCAAGCACAAGGCCAGAATGGACTGTCGGCTAACCTGTCCGAGCGGCTAGAATGGAGGGGCTGTCCAGAGCTTCCCCCCCCAATGCAATTCAGACCTGCCCTGCCTTTCCGGAGTCGACAACCGTGGTGTTTGCCAGGCCGCGTACCTATGCGCCTGCAATCTTGGCAGCGTTCTTTCACCCAGTTTCGTCAGAAACTGCCGCCAAAGATGATGGTGCCCAGCTTAGGCACTTTGAAAACAAAATTCGGCCCGTTCTGGTTGAACACTGCTACTCCTGTCACTCCGTCGAAGCGAAAGCAAACGACAAACTCCAAGCCGGCCTCTATCTAGACAGTCGCGAGGGAATGCTCGCCGGAGGGGACAACGGCCCCACACTATCGGTGGGATCCCCTGAAGACAGCATTTTACTGAGTGCACTGAGACACGAAGACTTCGAAATGCCACCCACGGGAAAGCTATCGCCCGGGGTCATTGAGGACTTTGCTCGTTGGATTCGGGACGGTGCATTTGACCCTCGCACGGGTGGCAAACCGCTTACGAAACCCACGATCGATTTTGAAGCAGCCAAAAAATTCTGGGCTTTCCAGCCGCCCCGACTACATCACCCTCCGAAAAACAGCGATGCAGATTGGGCATGCAACGAGATAGATCAGTTCATAAAACATGGACTCGAACTGGGACACCTCAACCCAGCAAAACCAGCATCACCACGGCGACTTCTGCGCCGCGCCACTTTTGACCTTACGGGTCTTCCTCCAACCATCGACGAAATTTCGGAATTTCTGGAATCCGTGGAGCAAATTGGTTTGCGTGATGCATATGCCCAGTTGATCGATCGGTTGCTCTGCTCGCATCACTACGGGGAGAAGTGGGGTCGCCACTGGCTCGACGTTGCCCGATACGCGGAAGATCAAGCGCATACGTTCGGCGTAAGTCGTCGAGCGCATGCACATGAATACCGCGACTGGGTCATCAGAGCTTTCAACAGCGACATGCCTTACGACCAGTTCGTCAAACGGCAACTCGCTGGGGACCTGCTGGAACCCGAGGAGATGCATCCTCGAGATCGTTTGGCAGGACTCGGAATACTGGGCCTCGGGGCCATCTATTACAAAAATTCTGACAAGGCGCAGGCACAGGCCGATGAGCTCGATGACCGAATTGATACTGTGACGCGCGGACTTTTGGGCCTGACAGTCAGTTGCGCCCGCTGTCATGATCACAAATACGATCCGATCCCCACTCAAGACTACTACTCACTCGCCGGTGTATTCCACAATACACGCATGGTCGACAAACCATTAGCGTCGCAGGATGTTGTCGACAACTATCGAGCAGCTGAAAAGGTGGTCAAAGATAATGAGCGTCTTGCCAAGGAATTCCGCAACGAGCGAAAAGCCCAAATTGCAGAGGCCATGCGATTGGACGTCCATCGCTACATGCTTGGTGTGTGGCATTACCGTCAGCAGAAGACGAATGATGCAGCAACGAAAATCGAAACCACTGCAAAGGACCTGGGCCTGGAACGCAACTGGCTTGACCGCTGGAATAAATTCCTCGATTCAAATAATAACTATCTCAAAAATGTTCCCGCCTTGGATGCCTGGCTTTCCCTGCCTCAACCCACAGCCGGGACTTCGGTCGATATACAGCGTGTCAAAAAGGCGGTCGATGTATTCGAGAATCACCTCAACTACTGTCTGGATGAACGGGACGGCAAACTTCCTGCCGAAGCGACCAAAGCAATCTACACCAGCAAACGCGTCGACGCATCTAACCCTCTCGTACCCATCGATGTAGAACTCAAAGACGCAACACATCTTTATCTGGTCATTTGTGACGCAGGTGATGGATCGAATTCAGATTGGGGCGATTGGCTGAATCCGCGTCTGTTTGGAACTAACAAAGAAAAATCACTGTTGGACCTGGATTGGGTCAAAGCAACAACCGAGCATCATTCTGTACGAAAGAACCTGAATTGCTCAGGAGGCCAATTGCGTGTTGCTGGCTCAGTCCACAAAGTCGGAATTGGCGCCCACTCAACTTCGATCATCGAGTACGAGTTGCCGAAAGGCTATTCGCGATTCACGGCACAAGGTGGTCTCGACGGAAGTGGCCAAGGCAGCGTGGAATTCAGGGTCTACACAGCGCCGCCCACCGACATCAAAACGAAGAAGGAAACGCCAGAGCACCGCGCTCGCAAAGAATTGATCAAACGCGTTTTTTCGGCTTCCGGACTGTTCACGCTCAACGACAAAGAACTGGAATCTCACCTCAACGCAGATCAGTTGAGCGAATTGAACTTGCTCGACAATCAGGTTCTCGAAGCCAAAAACAAGCTCCCTCCGGCATTGCCAATGGCGCATGTCGTGCAGGACACTGGTGACAGGAATCTCAAAACCTATCTACGCGGTGACCCGAACCGCCAAGGTGAAGAAGCACCCCGAAGGTTCCTGAAGGTTCTTTCCCACGGCGAGCAAGTTTCTTACAGCAAGGGAAGCGGTCGGCTTGAGCTTGCCAATGACATTGCCTCTCCCGACAATCCACTGACAGCCAGAGTGATTGTCAATCGCGTTTGGCAACATCACTTTGGACGTGGTCTTGTCGCCACTCCAAGCAATTTCGGTGCACTGGGTGATCGCCCATCCCACCCAGAACTTCTCGACACACTTTCCGTCAAGTTCATGGAGGCGGGATGGTCTCTGAAATGGCTCCATCGACAGATCATGCTCTCTGCTACCTATCAGCAGTCAAGCACTTACGACGAACAGAATTTTGAATCAGATCCAGAAAACCGCCTTCTGTGGAGAATGAACCGAAGACGGCTGGAAGTTGAAGCGTGGCGTGACGCCTTGCTCGCAGTTTCCGGAAACCTCGACGTGACCACCGGCGGTCCCACCGAAAATCTGAGTGATATGAAAAACAACCGCCGTACCGTGTACGGAGCGATCAGTCGCCATGATCTCAATGGTCTTTTGCGTCTTTTCGACTTTCCCGATGCCAATGTGACCAGCGCGACACGTACAACAACCACGGTTCCCCAACAGCAATTATTTGTCTTGAACAGCGATTTTTTTGTCCGTCAGGCGAAAAACCTCGCAGGCAGACTACAAACAGAGGCAGGCGCCGACCTGGAGTCAAAGATTGCCTATGCCTATCAGCTTTTATTCAGTCGCGAACCCGATGAACAGGAAGTCGAACTCGCTCAAGTTTTCCTGCAACAACCGAACGAAGGGAATGCCAAACTTTCCCGACTGGAACAGTACGCACAAGCCTTGCTGGCATCAAACGAGTTTCTCTACATAGATTGACATGAACCTAGATAATCAGCCCAATCGACGCGCACTTCTGTCCAGAATCGGCACAGGCATGGGCACACTTGGCCTTGCCGGAATCCTGCAGGCCGATGGTCTGCTAGCGAACGATACGACAAAACCGATCGTCGGTGATGATAAGCCAGCAAATGGCAATGCGTTGGCAGTCCAACCACCCCATTTCGCCCCCAGGGCAAAACGTATCATCCATCTGTTCATGAACGGTGGCCCCTCTCAAGTCGACACCTTTGACCCCAAACCAATGCTGGAAAAGTATCATGGGGAGCGTCCGCCCGGGGCAGACCTGAAGACAGAGAGAGGCACGGGTGGACTGTTGAAATCTCCATTCAAATTCACGAATTGCGGTGAGTCGGGCCTTCCGGTCAGTGAGATTTACCCGGAAGTTGGGAAATGCATTGATGACATCTGTGTCATCCGCTCAATGCACACTGACGTACCGAACCATGAACCTTCCCTGCTGATGATGAATTCGGGCATCACCCAGCCCACACGACCCAGCATGGGATCATGGCTTTGCTATGGGCTCGGTAGTGAAAACCAGAACCTGCCAGGATTTGTCGTTCTCTGCCCCGGCAAGCCGGTGGTTGGGCCGCAACTCTGGAGCAACAGCTTCTTGCCTGGCGTCTTCCAGGGTTGCCACATCAACAATGGCAATATGGATCCAACAAAAGTCATCCCCCATCTTACAAACCACTATCTGGACAAACCTGACCAGAGGTCCCTTCTTGATCTGATGGCTCAACTCAATCGCAAGCATCTCGCCGAACGCGAAAGAGACAGTCAACTGGAAGGCCGAATTGCTTCCATGGAAATGGCTTATCGTATGCAAATGGAAGCCCAGGAAGCCTTCAACCTCGAACGGGAAACCAAATACACCCGTTCTCAATATGGAACCGGCCAATTTGGAAATGCCTGTCTCGTCGCGCGTCGCCTCGTTGAGCGGGGAGTGAGAATGGTGCAAGTCTTCTATGGTGGCGGACAGCCTTGGGACGACCACGGCAAAATTGAATCAGGACATCGAACCAAAGGACTTGATAGCGACCGCTCGATCGCGGCACTGCTTCGTGACCTTAAAACGCGGGGGCTATTGGATGACACGCTCATCCTCTGGGGGGGCGAATTTGGCCGAACCCCTGTATCCGAGGGAGGAACAGGACGTGATCACAACAACCACGGTTTCACTGTTTGGCTCGCAGGCGGTGGTGTGAAAGGTGGCATGGCCTACGGTGCGACAGATGAATTTGGCTTCGCAGCCCAGCAGAACAAAGTACACGTCCATGATCTACATGCTACCATCCTGCACCTGATGGGCCTCGACCATGAGAAGCTAACCTATCGCTATAGTGGACGTGATTTCCGTCTAACGGATGTTCACGGTCGAATCATCGGAGACATCCTGTCGTAGTCACCCCACACAAAGGCACACACGCAACAGGAAGAACGATCCCTGACCCCATCCCATTCCCGGCGTTCCAACTGACACGATTCCCTCTTGATTCACGAATCAATCCAAAATGAAAAAACACGAATGGCGGGAAAAAACTGAAGACGGCGAAGTTCGTCTGGTGACCGCAACACGCCACGCTGGAAAATGGGCACTACAAGCGCGTCTGAAATCCGAAGATGAATGGACCGAAAAGAAACCGATTCCACTAGAAGACCTCGAAAGCCTTTTGGAAATCATCACAAACAAGTACCGCAGAAACCGCGTTCCGCACAGTCATGTTCAGGAAATCCAAAAACTGATCGACAATCGCACTTGATTACCAACACCAATGCTGAACAACCAGAACTCTGTCAATCACAAGCGAAAATCGATATTTGCAATCGCGGCAAGCCGATTCGAACCGAAACGGCACGCAACGCGAACCGCTTTGGACACATGAAATCAGATAAGACCCGAAATGCAGATCTCGAGGTGTCCACACCGGGAATACAACCGCCAGTCCACCTTACAGCCAAATGGACTTCTTGCCACCAGTACTGACGCACGCCGTGACCATGATTAGCACTCACGGCAAATCAAACACTAAATCTGTTCCAGCCTCATTTGCTCAACACCAAGGCAATACTTGGAAACGCGTTCCACCTTCAAATCATGGTGGTTCAGACAGTTGCAAAGCCAGCGCGGCACAACCTCGTTAAATTTGACTTCCAGAATGTACATGGTTGCTGGAACCACATACCTGCCACCGAAGTCCGAGCGTCTCAAATCCAAACCAAGCGTTCGACATTTGATATTCCGATCAAGGGTGATCCGCAAATCAGGCCGATACTGGTCAAAGAACGCTGCGCGACTGTAACTGATGATCACTTTAGGTTCCAGTCGATAGCGGCTAACAAGATTACATACCTCATCCATGACCGGTTCTTCGCCGGGGACATACTCACCGCGCTTCATCAATTGCATCTGTTTTTCCAGCGTGTCAAGATCGTGCAAGGACCTGCGCTTCTGAACGCTCAGATTTGTTCTTTGCTTGATTTCAAGAAATGCTTTTTCGGGTGAATTTCCGTACGTACGTAACCGCACCTTGCGTCGAAATCTCTCCCCATTGACCTTTTCCCAATAACAACGCAGGTCAGGCGAATCGTAATATCGGGACGTAATTTTGTAATAGCCCCCATCACCCGCATTCGCATCAGTCCTGAGATACGGCGACATACTGCGAACCAGTGCCTGCGCCTGGCTGTAGTGGATAAGGTACTTCAGCTCAAAACGGTTGAAGGTGCGAATGTAACCCTCAGTTGCAGCAGCACTCATTGCGATACCCTCGGTTCCTTCTCAATCAGGTAATCAAGCCTTGATTCAGGAACGCTATACTTATTTTCCGTCGAACATTTCTCAAGAACCAAAGATGAATTGGCGTCCAACAGCACATCCACCCCATTCTTTTCAAGCACACAATTCACGAGTTTCCCCTGACCTCCTCCAGGATACCTCCAATTCTTTGCGTACCCACTGACGCCGGTACGGCAATTTGAAATCACGACATTGGTAAGGGTGGGGTTTGATCCATCTTTGAATGCCACTCCGATAACGCAATCACGCATCTCGCAGTCCTTGACAACGGGGCTGGCATTTTCCCCAAATGAAATTCCTTTGTCACCGGCACCATTCACCTGAACATTCTGCAAATCAACGATCGCGGTCATCAAGTCGATGCCATCATTTTGCGGCGTGATCACTTTCGTATTCGTTATTCTGCCAGTGGAGATGTCGCAATCGATTGCATCTCCATTTGCATTCGTAACGACTACTCCATCTATCCACAAATCGTGACAGTCAGCGAACCGTACCGTGTCGTCCCCGAGAATATTATCTGAAAAACGACTGTCCTTCAGAACGACGTCTCTCGCCATATGCACAGATAGCATGCCGCTGTAGTAAACGTGCTGTATCGTATCCTCGCTCCCCCCCGAGAAATCACAGTTCGTAATGCTCGATCCAGATGCATCCTTGCCTTGAAGAACAAAAACTCCCCAGGGTCTATCTTTGACAAGCCGCTCGAATGTCACACCATTCAATGAGACGGCAGACCGGGAATGAATGGAAACACCAGGTCCCAACCGGACGATGGATCCCGGGGCAATCTCCAAACTGTCGTTCTCGCCAACGATCAGATCGTGCAACAACTCAACTTCGCCGTCAAAACGGTAATTTTCAGACTTACTAGCGATTGGATCCGTCCATGGATGAATTGTCTCAGAAGCAATATGTCCATCGGGTGCACCCTCACTCGGAACAATATTGCCGCCGCTCAGCGGATCATGAACTTCCAAACCAATGACGTCAGGCAGATTTTCCGACCGTACTGAATCAATCAGAAAAACACTTTTCAGAGCAGCCAAGCGGGAATATTCCCGATGCGCCGCGTAGCATTCCAAATCCGGACGGTGCTGTTGAAAATAGGAAGCGGTAAAGTCACGCCCTGGAAAAAGATCAACGCCTTGATCGAACGAAAGCGTGGCTTCGTCAACGCTCGCGGTTAACTTGCGGTCCGCACTGCTAACCACTCCATTGAAATCACGATCTTCATAAATGGTCACCCCGACAGGCACACGATCAAACTGAATGGCCTTCATTTGCAGCGTCCCGGGCGCGGTGGCATGAACGATCAACCGTTGCGGCGCCGTCTGATAGGAAACACTTGCCATCCCCAATGAACGTTTAATGTCAGCGGTTCGGGACATGAAACGCTTCTTCGCATCCTCCAGTTCCTGCCGAAATTCATCGGGATCCGCAAGCGAAGGCGAAACCGATTCCTGGACCCGTTCAATTTCTGCAACGAGGAGATCACCTACACCTCTTTCAACGACTGCAGAATGGACATGCTGCATCACCTGATCGAGAAAACGAGGGTCACTACATAGTTTTCGATAGAGTCGATTGCCGATTGGCTCAACACCTTCCGGGTCCGAAATCCCACGAATCAAATCCCATGGTATTGCGGAGAATTCGCCTGATAGCGGGTTGAAGTAAAGCCTGTGGTTATGGGCCTTGTCTGTGTGACTGTCTCCAAGAAATGTCAACGCAGCGAAAAAGCGGGCAAATTCGTCGACGTCGATGATCGAATAGAGCTGCGCAAAACCAGGCTGATCAATCGCTTCAATCAAAACACACAGGTTTTCACGGTACTCTTCAGGGTACCGGTTATAGAGATACTTTTTGTCCCAGAGGTACGGGTTCCAGAACAGGTCGTTACTTGCAAGTCCCGCATTCGTGTTGGAATGAATGTCCAGCTCACCATAAAAAATATCACCGGGCATGAAACTGTTCTGACGCATCATCAATTCAGAGACAGCTTCCTCATCAACGTAGACGCCCTGATCCTCCTGATTGATAAAAAGACGCACAAGCCGTGATTTCGGAGTTGGGATTCCGAATTCTGCCGAAACCAGATAACCCAAGTGGCGATTGAAGTTCTTTCTCTCAAGATTCAGCTCGCGCCGACCATCAATCAGGTGCTCCCGCGGCGTTCGGATTTTCCATCCTTTTTCCCGAAAAATGAAATTGGAAAACCTCGACCCACGGTACCGCACCTCCACTTCATGAGGTTTTCCACCAATCATCAAGGCCCCTTTCACCCATTCTTTTCCTGAAGCAGGCAGGGATGCACTGAGTTGATCAAGATCTGCCCCATCAACCCTCAAGTCCAGGATTTCAATCGGTGAACTTTCTCGCAGCTGGTCGGACAGAAAGACACCTTGAGCTGGCGCGAGAAGAGACTCCTCGGTATACCGAAAAAACTGGGAAACACCACCAACCCTCGGCGCACTCAGGTGAAACCCGTGAAATCCTCTGACCTCACTGTTGAGGACACTTGCAACCGAAGCCACCACGAACAAAACAAGCAGCGCTGCAAGCGGAAGCGTAATGAATACAACATCACGAAAAAGATTCCGGTTTGGATTTTTCACAGCTCACTCCGAATTCGTTTGTGCCCGCTGAATGATTCGTTCCGAATCACCGGACAATCCGTAGCCAGGAGACGAAACCTGAATACGGCAACCCGAAACGTCCTCCAGTTCCCAATCCGTTTTCAATTCAGCGCATCGCACCGCACCAGAATGTTCCTGTTTCAAGATACCAACTTCATAATCAGCATTCCCCAAGGCCACCCATTTGCCATCCTTTCCTTGAAGCTCAATGCTCAGGATTTCCAGGTCATCAAAGACATTCTCCACCTTTAGGAGAGCATAAAACTTTCCATTCGAACCAGAATTCCCGAAAATCTCTTGCGGAAAATCGATGGTCGCAAGACCACGATTCATCTTTACGCTGAACTTTGCAAAGTATTTGCCGTGGCCGACTGGCAAATCCACCAACTGCATGACCGTGCGTTGTGTCGATGAACGGTCGAGTCCTACAAACACTTCCACCCTTGGTCTGGCAGTTTTCTCAGCTCGCTTGTACTGCTGCGCCACCCACAAGATTCGCTCGTATTGATTCAGGTCAGCGAGAATTGACAAGTAACTGTCGGCAATTTCCGGTATGCAAAGTGTCAGCTTGAAAGCTTGGCTCATGGCATCGGCTGCACCGGTAAAGTCACCTCGTTGCTTTCTTACTTTTCCGAGCCAATACCAGGCCCGATAATTACGAGGCAGCAACTGCGTCCAAGTTTCAGCGGTTTTCTCAGCCTTCCCAATACTTCCTTTGGCAAGATAAGCCTGAATCAGCAGTTCCTGTGCCGAGCTCACTGAACTCGCATACAGCGTCGTCGGCTGCACATCAGCATGTTGGTCAACGAAGCGTTGCAGACGAATGGCAGCTGAGTTGACTTTTCCATCTGCCATCTCCTTCTCGGCCGTGCGAACCACGTCGAACGTATCTTCGTAGGCGAGGGCCCGAACCGCCAAGACTGAACCGATATCAACAGATGCCGGCATGTATCGACTCAAGGCCAGGAAAAATATCCACCCCAAGATTAAGACAAGAACGTAACCGAATGCCAGCGAACGCTGATGCCGCCAGAGCAACATTCGAATCCGTATTCGCCACGATCGCCTAGACATTGACGGAACCATGCCCATGAACAAGCTGGCAACGCAAGGAATCATCGCTGGATCGCAGGTCTTCAAACAGTGACTGTTCATCTGCATCTGTGCGGAGTGTGACGCTGTAGATCAGTTCCAACTTGCCCGTCCCGTCGCTGTCAACCGAGATGAGATCCGACTGGGTAAAATGTTTGTAGAAAGCAGCATCGAACGCAGTCTGATAGTCAATTGAATCATTGACTGTAATCCTCAACAGCACCTCAACCATCGGTTTCGCACCGATATCGAAACGCGTCAGAAAGTAAATCATGGCCGAGATATTCAGCGTGAAAACCGTGGCCAATGACATGAATCCAGTTCCGCATGCCATGCCGATTGCCATGGCAACAAAGAAAAATGCAACATCACGACTTTCTTTGACTGCATTTCGAAATCGGATGATCGATAAGGCACCAACCAGACTGAATGCTCTGGCGATATTCGATCCAATGATCAGCATGATCAACGCGACAACCACGGACATGATCACCATCGTATGCACGGTACTCTGTGAATACGAAGGGCCACGATGTGTAATTCGATACACGTAACCTGTTATCAACGACAGTGCGAATGCCAATGTGGTGGCCGCAAACATCCGGCCAACAGTAATTACATCTACGGTAGCACTGGTTTCGAAAAGCTTGTTGAAGAATTCCAAAAAATCGCTCCGCCACGCTAAATCAGACGATGTTATGAAGTTTGCGAGAAATCTCGCTGAAATCGGATAATAGACAAAGATCGCAAAATCAGAACCCAAAATCATCAAATGATTTTGACAAATTTCAAAAATTTGAAAACGTCGTTCGTTAACAGCGACGCGTCCTGCGCAAGGCCCCACAATGGCCTGCCCCTCCAAATCGACTCATTTCCTCGCGTAACGCTTCCACCCATCCTCTGAGCAACTCCGA
>JAAXJB010000107.1:13384-23242 GCA_012270065.1 Rubripirellula sp.
CTGAGCAACTCCGACGCTGAGCAACTCCGAAACTCAGAAGTCCGTGCTTGCAGCGGATAACGAAAACCCGCCGCGGAAATAAAATCACATACGTAACGTGTTCAATGGGCACACACTGCAGAACTCAGTTCACGCATTTGCCGTCCCTTCTCCGCTCCCTTTCCCCAAACACCCAAAACCAAACCTAAGCATCATCTCCTGGTGGGATCAACATCCGACGGTCTAGCCCAAGTCACTGTTGCCAGTGGTACTGGGGCTCATCAATCGTGCGTCCAGAAATCTTCAAAAATGTGCGCCAGGCTGAAAAAACTCACCGACTTGATCTGCTGAAAGCTGAGAAAAGTACCGAGCCCGATGCAACTAACATCCGGACACTTCGCGAAACGGCAGATCTCAAACTGGATCAAGAGTCGAATTCCCGCAAAATAGCCCACAGCGCTCAAGCCATCGAATGATTAACAATTTGCCTTTAAACGCTTGACCCGTGCTACCGAGCCACTAGCATCGATGGTGTCTGTTAAAAGGGAGGGCCAACCTGCCACGGGTGCTGAAACAGTTAATGGGTGCTGAAACAGTTAATGGGTGCTGTGATAATCACGTATCGCACCATTCAGCAAATATCACTCCATTTAAGCAGGATCAGATCCACAGCATCCTTGGCGAACCCTTTGAAGAAGCCCTGGGCGACTGTAACACGAAACAGCCGAAGGCGGTTGACGCACAATTTGAACCAAGAGATAGGTCATGCATATCGGCTGCGAACAAAGGCACGCGTGGATCCACTTAATATTTCCAAAAACAAGTGGGTTGATTCCACGCAGGAACGATATCAATATCACCGCCCGAACAACAAACGAACACAAACCCAGCACCACGGCCCTCTCCTAAGGATCTGTGATCGGGACGCGCACAATCCAGCAGCATTGGAACAGAACTCGGCATGCACGAGGTAATTTCAACAGCTCATGAACAACATGCAACACCGGGCACTCTAAATCGCAGGCTTAAAACGATGGTTCGAAAGATAGTCAAAGCAATTGCCGAGAAAACAGCTCCTAATCTCGTAACGCATTATCGAGCCTACGACAGGCTTGTTCGTATCAAAGAATCCTACCTGAACAGTTCTGGTTGGCTGAAATCCCTGCACGAAGAGCGGCCCTGCGACAGTACCGGGTCCGCCCTGCCGTGGATGGCATTTCCCATGATCGCCCTGCTTCGTGAACGCGTTACCAAGGAGCACAACCTCTTTGAATTCGGGAGTGGTTTTTCAACCGAGTTCTATGCAACCCTGGCGAAATCAGTTGTTTCGATAGAGCATGATCAGGAATGGCTTGATCTCATTCGTGAAAAGCTGCCGAGCAACGCAACAGTCCAGTTCCAGCCACTCGATGCCAATGGCGAGTATTGCCGGGCGGCACAAAAAGCAGAGACTACACCTGATGTTGTCGTCATCGATGGAAGAGATCGAGTCAACTGCCTGAAGGAAACTGTTCCCAGCTGCCCTAGTCAGACCGTTTACATTTTCGACGACACTCATCGCCAGAAATATGAAGTGGGTCTGGACTGGGCTGTTCAACAGGGTTATCGCTTGTTACGTTTCGAAGGCCTGAAACCTGGTGGCCTTGAACTGAACCAGTCAACACTGATCTACAAACCCGAAAATGTTTTCGGGATCTGAATTCTTCGATGTTGTTCTTGCTCGCACGCAACACACTGAAATTAGCTGCATAGTCTAAGAAGAGGACTGGACAGATTAACTCTGGGATTTGCCCAACTCATTGAAACTTCGTCTGTGTCCCGTCACGCGAACACAGCTCACTCATGCCTCAAAGCTTCAATCGGATTCATCTGGGCAGCCTTTCTGGCCGGGTAAATACCAAAACCCAACCCGGCGCCGACCGAAATGACAAGAGAGAACACCACAGACCACAGAGCGATTCGTGGTTCAAGCGTTGAAACAACGGGGGGAAGCAATTCAGGATCAATGGTTTGTATCACATGCCTGACGACACGGAACACCGGCCCGCACAAAAGCCCGAAAGCAACGCCTAGAATTCCTCCTGTGCCCGTCAACAACAGTGTTTCGGCCAAAAATTGCTTGGTGATATCGGCTTGCTTGGCACCAATCGCTCTTCGAATACCTATTTCCCGCGTGCGTTCCGTGACCGTAGCCAACATGATATTCATGATACCAATGCCACCGACCAAAAGTGAAATCCCGGCAATGACGATCAGCAGGATGTTGAACATCGCACGTGTTCGTTCTGCCTGACGCAACAATTCCTTCGGAACAACCACTGCAAAATCGTCTTCCTGATGATACTTTTCAAGCATGGATTGAATCAGTCCCGCAGTCTCATCAATCTGCCCCGTCGCCTTCAAGGTGATTGTGATCTGACTGAGCTCAACCTGTTCTCCCGCAAACTGCCCACCGGCAACGCGTCGCATGACCAGATCGCCAACTCGCCCCCGCATCGTTGCCAGCGGAATGTAGGCATCGAGATTGTAGTCTCGTGAGTCAAGACTTCCCCCAATCGCCGCCGAGGCGGTACGCTCAACCGTCTGCCCAATGACCGTGTAAAACTCCGTGCCCACCCAGATTGTTTTTCCGATTGGATTCTCATACGGAAACAGTTTTGTAGCCGTGTTGTGCGCTAAAACGATGACCTTCTTTCCCTCATCCCGCGCAGTCAGCCATCGGCCGCGAGCTATATCCAGCTGATTCAGTTCCAGGTGCTCCTGGACACACCCCACAAGCTTCGCATCTGTCGTAAGGTTTTCGCGACGCAGCTCAAACTTCAATTCCCGCATCGGGATGGCTGCTTCAATCCCCGGTACGATTTGAACAATCCGTTCAAAATCCTTTCGCTTCAAACCATAATTCTTGATCCTCGAATTGGCATTCTCAGCCTTGGCATTCGGTTCAACCGTCCGAACGATGATGTTATTCGCGCCAAGCTCAAGAATCTGCTGTTGCGCCTGATAACTGACTCCTTCACCCATCGCAACCAGCCAAATCACGGTGGTCGTACCGATAAAGATCCCAAGTGCAGCCAAACCGGCTCGCATGCGTTGCAGCAGAAGACTCTTGAGTCCAAGCTCGAGCGTATGAAATATGGTTGAACTTAACACAACGGCAGAACTTTCCTTGCTAAACCCCTGATTGATTCAATTCTTGCACGGTCGAAAAACAGTATTCTCGAACCATGCAACTTACCTGTCTGATCAACTCCGGATTTTTTCAAACGGATTGCTAATCCTGGGGCACTTGTGACCGCATCTCACCAGATTCCACTTCAGCGTCATTATCGCCTGCTTCCTCCTCTGCTTCATCCTCTGTTGCATCAGGCTCAGGCTTGAGACTGAGATCCCGGGCTTCCTGCAACACTCCGCGCGGATTGAGAACCACCTGTTCTCCCACTTCCAGTCCCGAGTCCACGATGATCATGACATCATTACTGTCACCGAGAGCGACCACACGACGCTCGAATTCGCCATCAGGCATCTCAACCCAACACATTGGTCCATCCACCGACTCGATCACGGCGGTTACCGGCACAGTCATGACGTCTTCATACTCGGCAAGAAACACTTCGACCTCCGCACTCATCCCTGGCCGCAGTCCTTCAAATTCTGGCAACTCGACGATTGTGTCGTATTTGACAAGATTCCCAGTCCACCAACTGGCCGGCTCTGCGATCGCGGCAACCTCAGAAACACTCCCTTCGAGTTGTTGCTCGGGCAAAGTAACAACGGCGCGCATACCGATTGAAAGATGTTCAACCATCGACTCATGAATACCAACCTTGACCTGCATATGTTTCAGATCAGGCATCAGCAAAAGCTTTTGATCGCGGTGAACAGTAGCACCCTCTTCAATGTCCGGCGTCTTTTCCCAGCTTTGGGCTGAGGGGTAGATCACCATTCCACTCTTGGGCGCCCGGATCGTGCACAATTCTTTTTCCGAGAGTGCGAGATCGCGCCGTGTTCCATCCATCTTGGCGCGTTCGTTCAAGGAATCACGATTGGCTTCTGCTGCCTTCAACGCGCCACGCAATTGTTCAAGCTGTTGCGGTTTTGTGTATTCTTCGAGGACGCGGATTGCGGTTTTTGCCTCCTTGACCGCCAACTCGGCTTGAGTGGCTGCGAATTCCTTTTCGGCAAGTTCAACTTCCGGTGCGTAGCCACGTTCCCACATCTGCTTTGCATGAAGAGCGATGCTGCGTGCCACGCGCAGATTGGACTCAGCAATGGCCAGGTCTTTTTCAAGCGTTTTGTACTGGATGACAAAACGACCATCTTCATATTCTTTCACCGCTAACGCCGCACGTTTCGCGTTAGCGCGACTGCTCTCGGCACCGGACAATGACCACAAGGCGTATTTTGATCGTTCATTGATGGTGTCCTCGATCTGAAGTGTGTCGAGCCTTACCAGCACATCACCTTTTTCTACGACCGACCCATTCTCGACAACCCAGATCACGGTATTTTCGCCGCGCACCTTGCATTTGACCTCTACATTTTCTCTGCTCTCGAGCGTCCCCTGTTCCGTAATCGAAACCGTCAATGCCTGTCGGCCAACCTTGTGGGTCAGAACATCACCCAGTTGCTTACTCTGCTGAGAACCGGCATCGGAGTAACTGAAAAACCCGATCGTGGCGATCCCTAACAATGCCACAACAAAAACAGTTTTCAGAATTCGAGTTTGGCGAGGGTGTTTCCCGTTACTCATCATCAACTCCCATTTTCGTCACTGGATGACATCGATACTCCAGATCCCGCACGATTGTCGCCTGCCTGCTCAGGGGCAACCGGCAAACCATTTTCATTTTGTTCGGCGATGATCGCTCGTGGAGACAAAGCGACCACGTCTCCCACGACCAAACCCTGTTCGACAAGCAGGAAGATCTCGTTTCCATCGCCCACGATGATGGGTTGACGAATGAACTGCCCCGACCTTTTCACCCAACAAAAACACCCTTCCTCCGTTTGCAAAACCGATGAAACTGGAATGGTGACTGATTCCGGATACGATGCCAGCAGCAGGTCAACTTCGGCCGTCATCCCCGGTTTGAGGTCCGCATTGGAGGGTACGTCGACAATCACGTCATATTTGACAACGTTTCCTGTCCACCAACCTGCTGGACGCGCGACGGATGCCACTGAACTGACTTTGCCTTCCAGTTCATAATTTGCCAAAGAAACTCTGGCTGCCATGCCTACGTGAACCCTGGAAATGAGCGACTCGTGGATTCCGACCTTGACCTGCATTTTGGTCAGGTCAGGCATCAACAACAAAGTCTGGTCCCGTCTCACACCCGCCCCCACGGTGACGTCAGGTGTGTCTTTCCACGCCGCCGATGAAGGGTAAATGACCAAGCCCGGTTTTTTTGCCTTGATGACACAATACTCCAACTCCTTGATCGCCCGGTCACGACGTCCTTCATCCATCGCCAATCCGGACTCATCAGCCTCTTTCTTTGACTTTGCGGCGGCCAGACTCCCGCGGATCGTTTCCAAACGCATGTTCCGAGTGTACTTCTCAAGCACATGCAACTCCGTTTCTACCACCTCCAACTCAAGTTTCGCCCGGACAACCGTGAATTCATTGCTCTCGACTTCCAAAAGCGTGACAAACCCCTGATTGAACATGGAACGAGTATTGGCAAGGTGCGTCTCCGCTGTCTCCAGATTCGTACGAGCCACTTTCAACTGGCGTTCCAGCTTCTGCAAACGTGTCTTGTACTCACCCTCCAGATACGCGGCTTCCGCCAATAGACTCTGATTCAGATTGGCAATTGATTCTTCCAGGGTTGCTCGAGCTGTGTGAGACTCTGTGGTGTGCTTACTTACAGCGTCTTCGACGCGTTTCGTATCCAACCGGACGAGAACGTCTCCTTCCTCAACCTCTGTGCCCGCGTCAATGATGTAGGTGACGGTGCTGAATCCCCGCACCCTACACTTGATTTCCGTGTTCTCTGCGCTTTGGACCGTACCTTGCTCCGTTATCGTAACGTCGAGATTGCGTTTTCCAATGACATGGGTCAAATGTTCAGGACTGCTTGTGCTCAACAAACGGGAGACCCAGTTTTCATCTGCTCCCAGACCGATAACCGTCGCAATCAAAACGACGCAGGCGATACCAATCCAAACCAGAAGACTGCCGCCGCGGCGGGTCTTCACATCGCTGCCCGACATTCGATTTTTCATTACCACTTGGACTGACATCGAGCGTTCCTTTCAATTCGCCATTAGCAGGTCATGGATTGCAAAAACTTTCCTTCTAAACCATGAACAATACGCAGGATATTCTTGAACAGATCTGGATCACACAAGGCAAACAGATTCACGGGTCATCGAACAAGCACCACCAAAACCAGAGTGTTCAGTATTCAGGATGTTCATTGCAAGTAAAACATTCTAACCGTGCCGAGAGACGAAAAGGGAAACCAACCATCCATCGCGTTACGGTATGATACGTGAAAACCGGAAATGCCATGTCAAGTTCCCCCCCGTTTGCCTAACACAGACAAACCCTGCGTGGGAGACTCCGCCAGCTCAGCGATTCATGGTGTTTCAGATTGCGTATCATTGCGCTTCATTTTTTGTACTCCCCTGCTTTCTTTCCCTGTCTGGCTGCCTGCTTCCGCCTGACTGCGTGAAGCTGCCTGATCATCTTCCGTCTGGTGCGTCTGCTCGGAAACTGGCAACTGATAGTCTTCCGGTAAAGACTCTACCAACTCCAGCACAATCTCTGATACCTCCGGTGGAACGAGATCCATCCTCGCATTGATTTGCTCGACAGCGTCGGAATCGATCAATCCATCTTCGTCATTCAAAGGCAGCATTTCAGGGCTCACCGCACTCGGCAAAGGCTCTTCGATCCAGCGGCCATCTGCATCGAGTTCCATGATGCCAAGTTCACGCGAAAGCCTCATTTTAGCGGCATAGTAACTCAACCAGGTGGACAGAAAACGATTCTGTGTATCTCTCAGTGAGGCCTGCGCTGAAATGAGATTGATTGCTGCGGTGGGTCCCAACTGAGGCGGTCGTTTTCCAGGTTCAGCAGGTCTACCCGGTGCCTCAAGTTGTGCTTGCGTCAGATCGACACGGCGAATTGCAATCGCAACCGACCGTCTCTGGATCTCCAAACTCTCCTCCAGTTGCTTGATTTGCCGCAAGAGCACTCTTAGATCGACCTGCAATGAATCGTGAGACTGTATGAACGCCCGGCGACTTCTCTGGTAATTGATCAATGCTTCGCGATAGGTGTTCCGCTCAACCAACCGCGTGAATGGTGCGTCAAATTCCAGCCCGAGACGCAGGTTGGCCGTCGAAGCACGAAATGCCAATGGGTCATTGCGATCCGTCAACACACTTCCTGAACCCGTAATGTTCAGTGATGACTGCAACGCGTCTGCGGCGACCGCAATCAAACGCCAACTGTCAACAAGCGCGGCACGTCCATTCATGAAATCAAGGCGATTGGATAACGCGATTTCCATCGCGCGATCTGGGTCCAATATGATTGGTTCAATGGACACACTTTCCAGCCTTGCTCTCGCTTGTACAAGAATTGCATTCTGAGCCAATCGCTTCAGATCTCCCATGGTATCGGTGGCCCTTTGACGCAAGCCCGCAGGGTCGCGTTCCTGACCGTCATCACGTCCGACTTTCAGACCCTCAAGATCGTCCTCGATCCTGCGATGTTCAACTGTCAGTTTCGCCGCATCTCTTTCGAGAGCTTCAACTTCCAAATCCAGCCGCTCGCGTTGCTCAACATCCATGTGTTCGAAACGTTGCGGCAGCGAGTCATGCATTTGTTCAATGTCGCCCAGCGCGGACTCAATCAGCTTCCCAACCCGTTTTGAAATCCCGCCAATCTGTTCAACGACTTCATCCAATTCTTTCAAACCAACCGCGTCAGCAAGTTCGCCCATCAAAACCTGTTGTGTTGCAATCTGATCCTGGACAGCGACTGCATCGTCGGCGATGAGTTGGAACTTCCGGATCAAAGTGTCGTCAAGATCCAGAGGTGTGTCCGGAGGAAGCCCCAGGGCGTTCTTCTTGTAATTATCAAAAGCTCGCAAATATGCATTCTTCGACAGCAGCAGCGAGACACGCTCCGATTCAATGTTTTGCCGGAACTGTTCCACCTGAACAAGGTCGATCAGGCCCGTTTCCAGAAATGCCTCCAGTCGCCGTAAACTCTGTAATTGCAGTTTGAGATTGTCTTCTGCGTTTCGAATCTGTTGCTGCTGCTGAAGCAGTCCCACAAAACCATCCACGCCACCGACGCCCGGAAAGATCGACAGATTTGTATTCCGGGAATTACGAACGGGACCGCTGACACCGATATCCCCAATTGCCACGAGCGTGTAAAAACCCTGGCGATATTGACTGTAAGCACGAAGGTTCGCCAACAGATTGCGTTCCGTGAAAGTCAACTGCTCGAGTGCAACGTCACGCCCAGCCCCACGTAACAATGGTTGAATGAATGTGAAGTTGGCGATCGAGTTAGCGAGGCCCACATCATCACCAGTGAACTCAACCACAAACGAGTTGGCAAAGCCAATCAGCAACTCACCCGCAGTTGCGTAGGTGCGGCGCACTTCGACAGGTGAATTTCCGGTCCCGACAGTCAACCGGTTTCCTTCGATTCCTGGAAGCGGCTCAGTGATGATGTAGTTGCCTGACACTCCGTCAAATGCAATCGCAGCAGGAACCACATCTCCATTGTGGCGGTAAAAGATGCCCAGCCCACCAAAGAACTGGGTGTCAAATTTGAAACGCTCGCGTGTCACATCCAATGCGGAAAGATACAGCGTTTCCAACTGGGTCTGGTTCTGTGGAGAATGCAGGTAAGCCAAATGCACCGCAGCATCTAGATCAATGACATAATCACCCTCAGAATTCAGTTCTCCATAACGCCCCAGCGTTTCGTGCCAACGTGGATTTTCCAAATCTGAACGAACACCGTAATCACCCCAGTGTTTCCATCCCTTCATGCCATCCACGCAGTGCATGTACCGATGGGACGCTGGGTCGTCCTCCGGGCTTGGAGGACAATTCTGATTGTATGGATCAAAAAATCGGCTTTCAGGATTCATACGAATCCCGACATTCCGAGTCCGCCATCGTAAATCACGATTACGTTCCGAGATCGTAGAATAAACCTCTCGATCAGCTTCCCGCTGGTATTCCTGACGACTCTTAGCGCAGCCTGAAAGGCAAAGCCCAAGCAACGGGGCCAGCCAAAAGCTGCAAAGCAAACCATCTTTTACCCAAGCACACATCGAGTAATACCGAAACCCTGATTGTTTTTTCTACCTTGGCTGTGTGACCTGATAACTAACACCACCGTGCACAATATTACGGCACTCGTCCCCTTGTTTCTTTGATCATGTTTTTGACGGGCAACGCAATCCGCCGGGAAACATCATGAAACCCGAGATGGCCTCACGACCACTCAACCTTGATGGGAAGTCTCCTGTTCCAGCCGCGTGCATTCATGCAATGTAGAACGGGGAACCCACAGTTTCATAATCGTTCCAACCCCTGCATCTGCGTGAACCGAATCGTTCTAACGCCAAAAGAGATTGCACGATTTTCAGATGAAAACCGGATTCTCAGAGAAACCACGGTCAAACATGGGAGCCGTAATCATCAATGGCGACCACACCGGGGAAAAAGCAAAGGGATTCGGCGTTCAACCTTCACCGCGGATTGACTGGGGGAATGACGGCTAAATTCACCACCGCATCGTTCATTTCAAAGAATCGAAATGCATGAGCCGAATTAAGACGGATGGGGCAATAGACTGGAACCAGGGGCTCCGCACCCCTTCCTGCTAGCAAA
>JAAXJB010000015.1:0-7742 GCA_012270065.1 Rubripirellula sp.
GACTATTCGTTCGCACACGCCGCCGCACCAACTGATCTGGCAGCCAACTGATCTGTCTGCGGGACCGTTTGGTTGACCTGGGATGAGTGAAGACTTACCGGTGCTGCGTCAGATGCAAGCCAATCTCCCAGTATCAATCGAAGGTGCTGGTTCGAACAAGTTGAAGAACTCATTTCCCGAGCTTGGCAATCGCTTTCATCTTCCGGAAGGCCCAGTACTTGAGGCTTGCCCAGACGACAAAGAACACACCCGCCACTGCCATGACGGTCAGGTAAACAGGTCGCAGGTAGTTGACCGAGACGTGAGCGGCAACCTCACCACTGGCCTCCATCGCCCGATCCGCAAATCCGCTCTTGCTGATGAGCACGGGATTCCCTTCGGCGTCGAATACGATTTCATCACCCCCAAGAATTCGTTCCGGCTCCGCCAGAATCACCGTGGTCGCTGCGACTGTGAACAGGGTCTTTCCGGGATTCTCTTCCACGAAGCGGCCCACAAATTTCACCATTTGCTGTGTATTGCCTTTCAGCATGCCCACCACCCCCGCTTTCTGTGTCACTGGCAGTTTCCCGATATCATCAGCATGCCTAGCGATCACGATCGCTTGATCCGTTGTCATTTTGGAAGCGAGTTCGACACCGTCGTCACCAAAACCGCGTACGAAAAATAACCCTACGCCGGGATGTTTCAATTCCATTCTCAGCGCAGCTCCTCCATGAACAGCGATGGCTTCTGCCAATTCACGCCCCGATTTTCCGGCTGCCAACCGCGTCAAAGCCATTTTGACCTCTGCGGGCGGCAAATCATCAAGTGTTCTCAGTAAAGGCAGCAAAGACGGCGTATTATCAAACGCGGCCAGTGCATCAGGCCCATACTTGCCGGTGAGCTTGGCGACCTGTTCAACCGCCTCATCACCCCCTTGGCGTGTTGCCGTTGTAACAACACGCTCCATGATTTCCTTGCCGCCCTTGCGGGTCAGATATTCGGTTGCCTGCTCACCACCCTGCTTTCCGAAGTACTTGAGGATTGCTTTTCCAACGGAGCTAACCACCGCAGGCGTGAAGGCGTTTGCAGGCCCTGGCTGAAACACGCTGATTCCGGCGCAAAACATCAAAATCACAACAACGCGTCTCATCTCAATTCTCCACTAGTACGATTTCCTCGTAGAATCTCTCACGATAAGCCGCTTCCAAACGACTACATACCCTCGGTAAAGCATCAGCGATTCCTTCCAGCTTATCATTCCCCTGTGCTTCACGCTCGGTAACTCCGGCAAGGTCACCTGCATTTGAGTCGGTGGTCTGCTCCGAACCATAAAGGAGTGCCCGTTCCATCGAAGACAGATAATCTTTCAATTGAACTTCCATTTCTTCCTCGAATTGTTCGGTCATCCACCAATCAATCGCCAGACCAATCACCAGCCCGACACCGAGTCCCACCGCTGTGCCAACCGGCCCAGCAAGACTTCCACCACCAGCCCCCGTGGCAGTGGCACCAGCGGTTGCTCCACCTGCGGTTGCAGCGCTTGTTGCGGCCATCGCACCAAACCTCACCAAGACTCCGGAAACCAGTGTCGTGGCCGCATAGCTTCCCGCTTCACTGATCAACAGAACGGTCAGACCGTTGTAAACACTGTTCGCTCCCTGTTTGGCTGAATAATCACTCAACTTCCGTGCAACGGACTCGTAAAAATTCTCGTACTCCAGATCGCCCACCTCGGGTAAATCTGCCGTGTCGAGACAAGCTTGCACGTTGACCAACATCCGCTTCTGGTTAGCATCCACCTCGCTCCGGAACTGTTCCAGAATCCCTGTCACATCTGTCAGCAGCTTCTTCTCCGAAAACAGGTGTCGTTCAAATTTTTCCGCAACGTATTCCTCAACGCGTCCGTCTTCATTCCACCAGCCGCCGGGCATTCTCTTGATGATTCCCATGCGCGTGGAGAGACTGGTCAAATCTTCGACAAACGGTTCCACCTGATACCGGTATTCCCGTACAAGACCTTGTATTCTTCTCACACACCGCTCGGCAGCTTCACGATTGAGCTGGTCCGTTTTTGCGATTTCCGGCTCAATCTCATTGTCGTAAAAAGTCGCTCTCGCCACCACGCGTTCCGAAGCATCAGCAACGGGATCACTTGCAACCGGTACATTTTGCTGCTGCATTACCCCGACAGTGTCCGGTATTGCGTCCACTTCATGTGGCAACCACTTTTCCGCGGCAAAAAATGTTGCCAAACCAACGACCGATGCACTCAGCAGCGCAATGAGAAAGGGAGATCGCTGTGAAACAGGGGGCGTATCTGGCGCCAGCTCCGGTTGTTCATTTTCATCGTGCGTCATTGGATTCATCCGGTTTTTCGTTCGTCGAATGTAACATATTCACCTTTCCAGCGTCCGCTCAATGACTTCAAGTCGTTCCGTAGAAGAAACCACCACAAACAGCAATTTTCGGGATTTGCTCATAGGAAGCACAGCAAATCCGAATGCCATCGGCAACAAAACAACAGTAACCAGAGCAGTGCCTAGGCACTGAATCGCTCAAAACGAGGCGCTGGAATTAAAGGTTTCTGGTAAATCGCCCCCATTTCAATCAAGGGGCCAAATGATGCGTGTGAACCCAACGGTCCACCTTCGTGTAACATTCAGTTGACCAGAATGTCTCGATTTATTCCTATAATCTGATTCCGATATTCCTGTGCCTTGCTTGGAAGTGAGCGTAATCCAATCACCTTGGAAGAAGTACCTTGATCAGATTTTGAGTTCGTTTTCTCCGGTGATCACGTGAAAGCCCCAGATCATCAGTCAGGAACCGGCACATCCGGAACCAAATGAGCCTCCAAAGGATTCAACAGCATCATGGCAGTCTGGGACGCGATTGTATTGGGAGCAGGTGGTGTCGGAAGCGCAACCGCCATGCACCTTTCCAAAAGCGGCGCGCGCACTCTTGCAGTGGATCAATACCCACCAGCGCACGCCAATGGCAGCTCTCACGGACAGACCCGCATCATTCGTCAGGCCTACTTTGAACATCCGTGTTACGTTCCCCTGCTGCAACGTGCCTATGATCTTTGGCACCAGCTGGAGGCAAGCACGAGTCAAAAACTGTTCCACCGAACCGGTCTGGTTGAACTAGGCCCCAGAGATGGAATTGTGATTCCCGGTGTATTGCAAAGCGCGAAGGAATATTCATTGCCCATCGAAGAGCTGTCACCGAGCACCATCCATGAACGGTGGCCCGGCCTTCGCGGCGATGAAAAATGGGGCGGTGTGATCGAACAGAACGCTGGATTTCTGCGAGTGGAGCAATGTGTGCAAGCTCACCTTGATACTGCCAAAAGGCATGGCTGCCAGTTCCTCCACGACTGCACGGTCCTTGATTGGACCAGCGACCAGAACGAAGTCAAAGTGGTTACAGACAGAGGTGTCGAAACAGCAGCAAGACTCGTTATCGCGGCTGGTCCCTGGACTCGATCCCTGTTTCCGATACTTTCACCCCATCTGCGAATCCTCAGAAAACACCTTTACTGGTTCAAACCGGAAAAGGAGAGTTTTCGTGAGCAGAACGGATTTCCCTGTTTCTTCCACGAAACACCGCAGGGCTTTTTCTATGGCTTCCCGTGTTTCAACGGCACCGGTGTCAAAGTTGCGCGTCACAGTGGTGGTCAGCTCATTGAATCTCCCGATAGCAGTTCCACCAAACGGAAGCCACAAGATGATCAGGACCGGCAACTAGTCATCGAATATGCCAACCAATATCTTCCCGGTCTTGGATCGAACATGACGTCGACTGCCAAATGCTACTACACATCCACACCCGATGAGCACTTCGTGATTGACCGGGCGCCAGGTCATCCCAACGTCACTGTTGTTGCGGGGATGTCGGGACATGGCTTCAAGTTTGCCAGTGCTCTGGGGGAACTTGCCAGTCAGATGGCCTTGAATACCGAAATCCCGTTCGACCTCACACCATTCACGATCAGGCGTTTTGCGTCATGACAGGTGTTCAGAAGAATCCTGCCGGGAATGATGCCTGAATGGAATCCCCAAAAAATCTGCGGCAGAGCAGACGGACAGGCAGCCGTAAACATTCAGCGTTTCACTGCGCCCAGAAGTCGACGACTCTGACTTTGTCCAAAACAGGTTTCAAAACCTCGACAAACGCCTTGTGATCCGGGTGTGGCAAATACTGCTCCCGCCCTTCCTCTGAATCAAAAGTAACCATGAAGCAATGCGTGAAACCATCATCGTGACTCTCGGGGCTGTTATTGATTCCCCATTCAAAGGCCTTGATCGCATCGATTTTATCAGGCAGGGACGCGAATGCCTGCTCGACGTTTTTCACGGCTGCTGGATCGGCGTCATCCTTGAACTTGAAGAAAACAGCATGCTTGAGTTCTTTCTGGATCTCAGCCTGAGGTGGGTTCCCCCAGTAATCGATGACAAAGACATCTTTCATGTGCGGTTTAAGAGCATCTGCGAATTCGCCCGTATGAGCGGGATGTGGCAGATACGCATCACGTCCTGCCTCATCCTTGAAGGTCAGCAGGAATCCGTGAGTGAATCCATCATCGAGTTTTTCAGGACTGTTATTTGTCCCCCACTGAAAATCAATGATCGAGTCGATTTTTTCGGGCAAGGCGGCAAACGCACTGGTAACGCTCTCAATCTCCTGCTCCGTTGTCCCTTCGTTGAATGAAAAGAAAACAGCATGCCGCAACAGCTTCCCATTCGTTTTATCCATCGTTGTCTCCTCGTCACTGTTGGTTGCTGTTTCCCCAATTGACTCATTCGCGATCGTAACTTCGTCGGCACCAGCGGCATCATCTGCCGGAGTTTCCATCGCTGCTGGCTCTGCCGTGGGTCTGGATTCACAACCACAAGACAGAACACTCGCAACTGTGATGCAGAAACCCACTGTTCTCAAAACAAGCCAATTCCGACCAGAGAACTTCGTGGTCGATCGTTTGCCTGACCAACATGACAGTCTGTTGCGGGGAATCATTGCCATCCGATATGACCTTTGTTGTTGTTTGATGGGGGGTGTAAAGCAGGAACAAACGCTTTCGAGCAACAGTCGCCGATCCCGTCCATGTCCTACCATGTGGACCGTGGATTTTCAAACCGTGGGCGATCTCTGCACGCCAGACTCCCCTCTGCACGCCAGACTCCACAAACCGAACAGGTTATCCACATGCCAAAGATGCCCCAGCATGATCGATCCAACCCGTAATTTGGCTAACTGGATGCAAAAACAGCACTGCGGCTTCACCTCTGCAGGTCGGTTTGGGTAGCGTACGTGTTCTCCCCAAGACTGATATTCACTATTCCGCGATGGATGCACATGACCCCCGACGACAGCTACGAAACTCCTTTTCAAACCGACGACGAAGCTCAATCGAATGAGGCTCTCGAAGCCGATGCCGCCAAGACAGCCTCCGAAAACAGCGCGTCTGACACAGAAAATACAGCTGCTCAACAGCTACCTCACCCCGAGGATCAGGCCGAGGTCGATGCTGCAAACAATGCATGGAATGACAACGCCGAGGAACTCAGCAGTGAACAGGAGGAGGAACTCGCCGAACTCGCTCAGCCCTTCGTCGGACGCTGGAACAGCCTCATCAGCACAACCAACTGGGAAAAAGGGAGAATCATCAGTCAATGGCGCGAAGCTCTGATTGAATCAGGAGTGGAGTCCAGCCAATACTCGGATGAGGCCTGGGTAAGACGCGTGGGTGGTGTCACCGCTCCGCATGTCGGACGTCTTCGGCGCGTGCATGACCGTTTCGCCTCCACCTACGAAACCTATCCCGGGCTGTTCTGGAGCCACTTTCTGGCAGCACTGGACTGGGAGGACGCACCTCTCTGGCTCGAAGGTGCTTCGGGTGAATCGTGGAGTGTTTCGCAGATGCGGAACAAACGCTGGGAAGCCGAGGGCGCAGTAGAATCAAAACGTCCCACCAACAGCGAAATTGTTGATGTCGACACGGATGAAGACGTTGTCCTTCCCGCGCAGGGTGGCGGTCGTACAAAAGAATACGGAGACGATTCAGGAGTAGCCTCCGGACCGGTTCATGAATCTCCCGATTTTGGCGAAGGTGAAGAACTGACGCCGATGGGTGGGGGTGATACGGTCGCTGCCAACGCCACCAGTGTTACGGCGGAATCAAATGACGAACCGATCGTGCAGCCCTTTGCTGGTTTGCCCGAACTACCTGATGACATCGCTGACGCCTTTGAATCTCTCAAACTCGCTGTACTCCGGCATAAAACCGCCGGATGGACAGAGACAGATGCCGACAGCGTGCAAAAGCATCTCGATGCTTTTGCGGTACTTCTTCGTTGATCAGACGCTGCCTCTGAAGTCTGGCGAACAAATGATCTCCTGATCGCCAGCCAACACAGTCTCCTGTGGCGGTGAGCACCCGAGGTCGCTCATCGCCTCTTTACGATCGAGTTTTCCATGATCACGATCATTGATTGATGGAGAATCCCAAGACGCAAACGCCTATTACGAACCGTTCACCGTTCGTAATAAATCGTTGACGGCAAACGGTTTCGCTGCCGCAAAAGACTCGCCTGCACGACAACCAGCAGCTGCCCCCGTCACCGTTGCCGCTGCGCGTACACGGTCCAGAATGCCGGCCTTGTGTGAAAACTGAGTCTGATAACATTCGATCGATGCCAGCTTCGACTCCAATGTGTCTGTGATATCTACCGTCAAATGATGAGAATGGCCCGCAATGGTATCTGCTTCGACAGCCAGCCGGTAATAAAGATGCCGGTCAATGGTGTGAACGGGGAGACCAGGAAAGTGTTGACTCCACTTGGTCAAACGACTGTAAAAAATCGCCGCATCGGTGATCTGCATTGCCTGCCAGTGATCCGGTGATGCCATGGGAGTCTTGTCACCGAATCCGAGGATCATTTTTGGTCTCCAGCGTCGAAATTGCGACGCCAATTCAACTCGCGACTCGAAACTGTCAAATAGCTTCCGATTCGGAAGCCCAAGTTGAATCCGCTCCTGGACGCCGAGGACGTCAGCGGCAGCCTGGGCTTCGGCAAGACGGACCTCCGGACCCGGCGAGTTCGGGGTCGGCTCACCATCGGTCAGATCGATGATACCGACACGATATCCCTGAGCCACCAACTTGGCTAACGTCCCGCCGCAGGCGATTTCCACATCGTCCGGATGTGCCCCAACAGCAATCACGTCCAGCGGTTCTGGCAAATCCTGATCAGCCTGATTCATCAATTCTCCACTCATGCGACCGTCACTTGTATGCCTGAATGATACCTGAATGGCCGCTTCGGGAGCACCTGCAGCAAAGGTCTGTCCAAACCCAATCGACACAACCGTGAAAATCGCTACGAGCGGACTTCTCAGCCCTCCGCTTTCACCAAATTAGCGAATTGGACTCACCCGAAACCGTTACGCAGAAGGCAATGGGACTATGGTTATTTTCGTAAGGGGAAACGCAACTTGCAGCATGCACGACACCAAGATATTTAAGCGTCCCCCCGTGCGAGGCGGAGTCGGTCTTCCGGGATCGGCTTCGCCTTTTTTAATGCCGTCCAGCGTCCGTTAATCTCTGACGTTCTGGCGACAGGCCTCGACATACCCAGCCGTTCTGGGATGGCCCTGGCAACCTCACAGATGCTCCCACTGAGCTTTTTCCAGTTGTGGGCAATGGGCACAGGCGGGCACAGGCTTGCTTTCCACTCGCGGCACACCATCCCCTG
>JAAXJB010000015.1:7842-15135 GCA_012270065.1 Rubripirellula sp.
ATTCCTCATGCATTGAAGGTGCCACAGAGGCCATGGCCGCGAAAGCAATTGACGGAGCTGTGTTCAATCCTTGCCGTAATGCTCGACCTCGGGCCAATAAATATCCTCAAAAGCTCCCTCTTCATGGAAATCCGGACTGTTGTCCAAGTCATGACATTCCATGCACTTGTCCCGTGCTTTTGACAAAGGCAATTTCATCGACTCCCGCAATTGCAGTTTGACGTCTTCGCTGACCGTCGATCCTTCAGCCTCAGCCGCTGCGTGACTGGCTCCGGGCCCGTGACAGTTCTCACAGCCATTCCCAGTCAGATGGGCCGTGGTATCCAGTGACAGATAGCCTGAAACATACGGATAGTACTCCTGAGGATTCCATCCGGTCACGTGACAACTGATGCACTCGGGATCAAAGTGACGCGCGACATCTCCACGTTCGGCCGGAGGACTGACAATGTGGTCGGTCGCCTCCGCGTGAGGTGTTCCCTGCCAAATGTCGTAAGCCGTCGTGTGGCACTTTCCACATGCTTCCGTCCCGACGAATTTCTCACCGGAAGAGTGTCTGATTGGCTTCAGCCCCAAACCCTCCAAACCGATGTCCTTCAGTTGCTCCTGATACTCCCTCATCAACTGCCGCATTTCTGGAGCATCCTCAAACTCATGAGTCAGTGGTACCCGTGCGTACTTCAAGTCACCGTTGTCATACAAACCAACCAAGCCAGCATACATGGCTTTGTTGCCTGTCAAAATCATGCGGGTTTTCGTACCTTTGATCAGCTCGGCTTGATAAGTCGGTTCGCCACCGCCACCTCCTACCACAATCAGGTCAAAGCCGGGCACCGCCTTTGCCAACTCCCGTGCTGCCTCTTCTTTGCCGAAAAACATCAGAACTTTAAAATCCGGATTCGCCTCATTCAGCTCGGCCAACACTTTTCGGGTGGACTCAACTACCGGTTCAATCCCAAGATCACCGCCGACTTTCACTTCCATGGCCTTGTCGTCCAGAATGCTGGTTACCCCAACCTTCATGCCACCTTTCTCAACCACTTTACTCTGCAACATCAGTGAAGGGTCGATCACGACGACGTTGCCGGACGCGTAGAGCGTATCTTCAGGAGAATCCTCTGCCGCTGCGACCGCCAACAACTCTCCGACCCCCAACCGCAGGTCATCTGTTCCAAAGCCAACGGCATCATAGCCCATCAGCTTCAAAGCCTTGACCGACTGTTGCAGTTTGACTTCGGCCTGCCGTCCAAAACGACGGACCAGATTACCGGCATCCAATGGCATCAACGTCCAACCACGATCACGCAGTTGCTTCATCAACGTGAACCGCCGCGCAACTCCACCTTTTTGCCGATCCAGGCCTGTACACCCGCAAGGCTCGATGTAACCGTGCTGCTGCCCTGTGACAACCAATGTCAAAACAGGTGCATCCCAAGTCTTGTAATCTTCCGGACCAATGATCCCTTTGGTCGCGCCAGCACCATCGCCCGCAGATTCTTCAGTCGCTGATCCCCCAGTCGTAGATCCAGTCCCACTTGCCAGAGAATCAGGCGTCTGGTCTTCAGCTTGCCCACCATCAGCCCCCTGCGAGCCTGGTTCCCCCAATCGCATCTGCACACCCTGATTTTTCCCTTCCTTCAAATCGGTCAGGTAGGGAGGCTCCAGCGGCGGATTTCTCAAATCGCCTTCGCGATCCCTCAGCGAAGATCCACCAGCGTTACGTTCCTCGGAGGAACAACCCGCAACCGCAATAGCTAGCAAAGCGATCCCGGCCGATAGACAGCTCATTCGGACCAAGTTCAGCGAGTCCGTCAGCTTCAGATTTCGGCCACACGCAGGTAAAGATGCGAGCTTCATGATTCAGTGCCAATCCTTGGAACGCTTGTTTCTCTTCTGGTTACTCACCTTCAATCGCAAATTTTATCGCGATACGCATCGGCGTTATTTTTGGATTATCGGACTCAATCCAGATCGATCCGTAGTCATCCTTGGTGGTTCCGAGGCGTTCGATCGGATCTTTTCCGGGAATGAGCTCGATTTCGATGGGATACAGCGTCATGGTTCCTCGATCTTTCGCCTCTCCCAACGTGGCTTTAATGACGCCCTCGGGCACCACTCGCTCTGAAACTTTGAGCTTTGTGGAGTTTCTCTCATCACCACGCAGCACCACAAATGCCTTTCCCTTCCGACTGTCTTCGCTGCCCAAACGCCCAAATTTGAATAGATAGCCCCCACCTTCAGCACCGGAGAGGCGAGAACTGGGACCAAGCATACCGAGTACACCGACAATTTTTCCTACCGTTTTGACGAGAATCACTTCTCCACCATTTGCTGCGGCTTCCTCGGTCAATGGCAACACTTTTCCATCAGAACCGAGTCGTTTGAAGGGCAGTTGAAAATTCTGTGACACCGCTCCTTGCCTCATTCCCGGTCTCACCTGAACGGTCACATTGAACCCTTGGATCGCTGAACCACGGATGCCATCGGCTTCTTTGGAAGGCGTGAACTCTTCGATCTTGATTGTGGACATTTCAGTCAACTCATCACTGCTGAACGAGGGCTCGCCGGGAAGGATTTTCTCGTCCATGAAGTTGTATATTTTTCCGGTGATCTCGAGCGGTTCTCCTGTCCCCACTTCCCCAAAACTCCACGTTTCGGGGACCATGTCCACGTCGCTTACCACTCGTCCTGTGATTTCAAGAGAAATCGCTACCCTCGACGGATCATTGGTAAGGATCTGGGCTGACTGGGTAAATTCTGGCTCGCCACCCGTCTTGACCGTCCAACTGAGTTTGATGTCGGTGCTTTCTCCCGGTGCCAGTGACTCACGCTCGAGATCGCCAAGCGTGCATTTGCAGGTGGTCGCCCCCAGACGCAACAGCAGGTTTTCGCTTCCCGCGTTCTCAACCCGGAACGTGTGCTCACCCTCGTCGCCCGGCTTCATCATGCCAAAGTCATAGCTTGGGGGCGTGAGCATCTTCACCTTGGCAGCCGAATCGCCCTTGTCCACCGGGATCGTCGATTTCAGATCCTCTGCCCGAAAGCCATTCTCGGTCGTGAACGGCCCAAAATTACCGACAATTCTTCCATATTTTGCGTAGTTGATTGTCCACCCCGTTGCTGTTCCCAGCACGGCAGCCGTCACGAGACCCAAGAGGAATTTAGTCATGGAGCAAATAATGAATGAAAGGGACGAAATCAGCCTGAACGAACTTCCATGATACGCTATCGCTCGTCATTCGGTTCGACAATCTTGCTGGTTGCATTTCATTCTGGTCCGGCGGCCGACTGCAAATCGGAGCTTCGCTCTTTGATTGGCTCCTCCAGCAATGGATTGAGCATCTGCTCGGCCGGTCTGCGAATCGGGCCTGACTGGGCAGCTGCGGGCATGTACTTGGGTACAAAGATCAACTGCCGGGACAATTGTCGCTCGATGTTTCCGCCCAAAACAGACAGTTCTCTCGCTCGCTCCGCGTATTGTGCTGCTTGCACCGGACGTTTGCGTACCGACTCCAAAACGCTCATTTGAGCCATGATCCACTCATCTGCGGGGCTCCACTTCGCAACCTGATCAAAAATTTCAATCGCTGAATCCAGATCCGTTTTCCTGCCATGGCGTTGAAAAAGGTGCATTCGCTGCCCACCCACCAGTCGATAGACCGCCGGGTCTTCACCTGCCCGCTCCAGAGCTGTGCTCAAAGCCGAATCCAGAGATTTTCTTACCTCGCTTGAGTCACCACGAACGACAAGCTCCAACTGATCGAGATTGCTTAACCACAGCAGAGCTTCTGGTGACCATGGGTCAGCCGCCGCGGCCACGGTCAATGCGTCCCGCGCTTTCTGAGTCCTTCCCTTCTGCACGTCATCAGTAGCTTTAACGATCAGCGTCTTACGCGTTTCCACCGGATCGATGGAATAGTAAGTCAGAGTCACACATGCCAACAAACCAGCCATACCGACGACATAGGCAGCGACCTTGAATCGCTTCGGCTGCCCGTCTGGTGAAGCCTGCTTTCCAAACCCCGTTGAAGCAGAACGTCCAGCCGCATGGCACCTCGTGATTGTTCCTCCGCCAACCCACAGAAACATCGCGACTCCCGGTACAGTCCAGCCGCCAGCAACCATCAAATGAATACAAACGCCAACGCAAGCACTCAATAGAATGGCATCAATCTCGTTGCTACGAAGGCGGCTCAGGGAAGGCCATGTCACAAACGCAGTGCCCAGCACGACTGGCACAACAAACAGACTTGCTTCGACATCAGGCAACTGAAGCGAAACGACGCCAATCAACCAGACAAGTGTGAATGACAGTGTTGCACCAATGACAATCCAAATCCCTCTGGTCGGTGCCCCCATTTTTGTCTTGCCATTTTCGGCCACGACTTTCGTTTTACCAGTTTCAATTTCTGCTTCGCTCGGACGAACAACACGCCGCAACCCCAGGAACATGGCTGCAACAACAAGAATGCCCAGTAATCCCAAAGCAACGAAACCACCACTGGCAAGGGTTTCAATGAACAGATTATGCGGCTCCGCGATTTGCTCGGTCGTACTCAGCTCGCGGAATCGTTCGTAAAAGGCCTGAAAGTTCCCGGGACCAACACCGAACAGCGGATACTCCAACACCATCTGCCAGCTTGCACGCCAATACTGGAAACGGAAAGCCAACGATGTGGGTGCCTGTTCGAACCACTCACGATTGCCAAAGAAACCGAGAAAAAGCCCACCACCAACCGCACCTGCCAATAAAACGCCCAACCCTGTAATGAGGGTGAGGAACCGGAACTGCTTCAAGTGCCCCGACAAAAGCCACAACAGCCCCACCGCAAACATCATTGCCAGAGTCGCGGACCGGCTTCGAGCTGCCAGCAGGCAACCGACGCAAGCCAGGCCCACCAAAACCCAAATGATGATTCCCGATAAACGCAGGACGCGAAACTGATATCGCAACACGCCCACTGCTATGACAACACCAAACAACAACGCAGCTGCCAGTGAATTGGCCAATGCAAAAGTCGCCGTCGGCCCACCATCCATCAACCGATTGGCAAAAACCATGCGTTCGGCTGACCCAGCTGGCGCATCAATTCCCGCCATGGCAAGCACTGCATCGGGGTCCTGCTGGTACAGCAAACGGTTGGCGGGAAGAGAAACGAAGTATTGGTGCAAGCCATGAATTGACAAACCCACCACGCCTACCACCATCAAAGCCAACAAAGCTCTTCGAACCTCCAAGTCCCGCGTCAAAAGACGGGATGCAGAGAAAACTGCAGCTGCCGAAACCCACAACCATGCTTCATTGGTAGCCATCCGCAGGTTACCCGGAGGACACGTGGCAAAGGCGGCGACCATCATCCAGGCTGCCAACAACCACGGCCCCCACAACAAGACGGTTTCCACAATCAGATGACGACCATTTCCATCACCAGCCAGTTCGACATCACTGGCAAGTTCTGCATCGGAATCTTCTTGCGGCAACCGTCCCTGCCTTGTTGCTGCATCACTTGATGTCCAGAACCATCCGGCCCAGGTAACCGTTGCGGTCACCAGTGCCAGCAGAGCAAACCACAGCGCCTCTCCCTGCTCGACCGCAACACTGTCACTCGGGTAATACAACAGATAAACAACACCACCTGACAGTAGCGTCAGACCTGCCGGTCGATACACGAGGCCAGTCACGTATGTTCGCCATTTTGCGTTCGGTTTGAATCGCGTTCCAGAACTGTCCTGCGTACCGGAATTCAGCGGCACGGGATCCGAGACTCCATTCCGCTGAGCGTCATCGGACTTACCCGCGGCACCCACCTTTGAAACCGAATGTTTTTTCAGTCTTCTTTTTTTCGCCATCCGGTTGATTCCAAAATGACAATCAAGAAGAGCATGCACAGGACGATACCGAAAACCATTCCTGCCTGAAGCAGTGAAACCTGAGTCAACAAGACCGCAGCCAGACCGCAGGTGGCTGTCACCAGATAAATCGTGAGTACGGCTTGAGTTCGCCCCAGACCAAGATCAACCAGCCGATGTGAAAAATGACTTCGGTCACCGACAAACGGACTGCGGCCCTCACGAATACGGATCCACAACACGGTAATCATGTCATAAAGGGGCACAGCCATGACACAAAGAGGCGCCAGAACGGCATGAGGGCGTTCTCCACTTCCGGCAAAAGTTGCCATCAACATGGAAACCGCAATCAGAAACCCAACCAGATAGCTTCCACCGTCGCCCATGAAAATACGGGCAGGAGGCCGGTTGTGCCAAAGGAAACCCAGCAGAGCTCCCAATATCACCAGCAACAATGCTGCTACCAGCAGTTGGGGTCGCGCCGTCCCGGGGTCACGGGTCGATAACATCACCAATGCCATCGACGCAGAAATGATCGCCGCCACGCCACCACTGAGACCATCCATGTTATCCAACATGTTGAACGAATTGATCACACCAACGATCCAAATCATGGATAAAACATCAGTCAACCATGAGACGCCAATGTGGGCAGTCAACCCGAACCCAAGGCCGTAAACAACAAATGCCGCAACAGCGAATTCAACAGCAAGCCTGATCCACTCATTGACACCATAACGGTCATCTGCCAGCCCAAGCCCAAAAAGAACTGTCCCTGCACCCAGCAGACACCACATCTGGGTTACTCTCGACCAGACTCCATCCAGATAAGGCACGACCGACTCGGGTAAGTACTGTTGCAACCAGACCGAATCCCGCGCGATTGAAACAGCAAGCGTCCCAGCCAGGAATGTCAGCATGATTCCCAGCCATATCCCAATCCCGCCTCCAAGCGGCGTTATTTCCGTATGCGTGCTGTGGCCACCCGGGCGATCAAGCAACCCCAAACGATGCGCATAACGGCGAATGGGATACAGTGCCAACATGCAACACAACATTGATGGCAGGATGGTTACCACCAAAAGCCAAATCAGCCATTGCGAAGCATTGTCCAACAGAAAAGCACCACGAGTCAGGAAGTAAGAAAGGTCAAGTCATCAACAACGAAAAACCACGCAGCCAAATGCACATTCGAATCCAAAAGCCGACGCGGCAGGTCAGATTCTAGACGCTCAGAACAACCGCATGCGAACCCGGTCATCAGGCCCGGGTCATCAGGCATGGTACTGGACATCGCATTTTTCCGTAATGCGACATTGACGGGAGCCATGCCCAGAGCAGGAACCAGACACACAAACATGCTTCCCCCCATCTGCCCTGATTCATTCCTGCCCTGGCTCATTTCTGCCCTGGCTCATTTCTGCCCTGGCTCGCTGGTTGTCG
>JAAXJB010000015.1:15235-23015 GCA_012270065.1 Rubripirellula sp.
CTGCCCTGGCTCATTTCTGCCCTGGCTCATTTCTGCCCTGGCTCGCTGGTTGTCGCCGCTGACCGGTTTTAATGGCAAAACCCCGCCTGAGTGGCGTCAATACGCAAAACAGGTCCCGATAGTTCACCCTTTTCAAAACTGAACCTGCGTCGAAAGCAGTTTATGCTTCTTCCACCAATGACGTTGTTTTCGAGGCCGTTTTCTCAAACCCGATACAACTCGATAGCCTGGCACCCAGGAAATGAATGAATCTGACATACCGGAATTTTTATCGATACGACAGATCAGACATTGCCGAAGAATCCAGTCCGGACGCTGCCCAGTTCATTCAGCCATTTTGATTGTCCTCAGTGATCACGGAAGCGATCACGGAAGCAATCACCGCACAGTGGGAACAACCCGACGTCCTTCCCACAGCATGGAATACGTCCCGAGGCGTGCAGAGCCTTGCCAGTTGTTTTGCGAAACCGGGTAAGTCATACTCGATAGACAACACCTTTGATTCACCTATCCCTGTCCCCGGAGTCCCGTTTGATGTTCCAAAAGTTTGTCCCGCTCACTCTGCTTCTTGCTTCCACGGTCTGCTTTGCCGATCACCACAAGGCTCCGCCCGAGGGGGATGACATGAAAGTCATTTTCAATGGCAAGAACCTCGATGGCTGGAGTGGTGACAGCCGCCTGTGGTCAGTGAAAGACGGAGTCATTCATGGGGAAACCACGCCAGAAGTGAAAGCCAATGGCAACACGTTCCTGATCTGGAAAGATGGAACCCTGGAAGATTTCGACTTGCGTCTGTCTTTTCGCTGTACCGCCAGCAACAACTCGGGCATCCAATACCGGTCCAAGCACATCACCGAGGGCAAGCCACGCAATGACTGGGTCGTTCGTGGTTACCAGCATGAAATCCGGAATGAAGAGGACTTCCCCAATGTTCCCGGCTTCATTTATGACGAGGGTGGATTCACTGGCAAACGCGGCAGAATCTGCATGGTCGGCGAGGAAGCTGTCTGGAAAGACAAAGGTAAAAAGATCATTCGAGACGACCTGATTGACCAGCAAGGCTTCAAGAAGCTGATGAAGGTCGATGACTGGAACGAGGTGGTGATCATCGCCGAGGGCAGGCGCATTCGTCACTATCTCAATGGCAAGTTGATTCTTGATTTCACGGATTCACCCGAACGTGCTTTGACAAAAGGAATCCTTGCTCTCCAGCTGCACGCGGGGAAACCCATGTGGGCAGAATTCAAGGACATCCGGATCCGCAAACTGGATTGACCTGGCCTCGCGATCCGTTTTTCCAATCGCCACTTCTATCGGGCAACCTGAGCCGCGCTGATCGTGCTCAAGTTGCCTGTGGCGTTTGCATGCCACCCAAACCGAGCCAGCGCTACTTGCGTGGACGGCGTTTTTCCAACCACGGCTGTTCTGGCACGGTCGCTGAATCCTGCTGGTACCAGTCCGGCTTGGGAAACCACCTGAGCGAACTGACCCTCTGATAAGTTTCCCACACTTGCCCTGCCTCCGGATCTGTGTGACGCAAATCACCTGTTGCAGTGAGGTAGTTGTCTAACGCGTGCGAGAGTCGCTGATGCACTTCGGCAGCTCCCGGATCCCCGACAAGATTTTTCAGGCAAGCCGGATCACTCCGAATATCGAACAATTCCTCCCCAGGGCGTTTTGCAACCGCTGCCTGCAGCAACGCGTTCACTCGCGGTTTGGATCGATTTTCGATCATCCATTTCAAGGTCGGCCCGTTATCGATGTCATGGTACCCCGAGTGTTCCGGTGACAGTTCGGAAGCGACAAGTTTGCCGTCTTTGTCATATTTTGCCCCCAGATATTTGCGTGGCGTTCCGGCAGGCCAACGCTCCGGCGTAAAATTCCGGATGTACAGGTGGGTTTTTGTGCGCACACAACGACACGGATACCCCAGCGAGTTGAAACGGGAAGATGAGTGGCGTTCGCGTCCACTGAAAACAAATTCACGGTGCATGTATCCCGGTTTAGCGTCTTTTTGGATAGCAGGCCAAAGGCTTCGCCCTGACACCTCTTCTTCTTGCAGCGGCGTCACCTGTGCCGCAGCAAAAATCGAACGGGTGACATCAATCAGACTCACCAGTTCATCACTTTCCTGAGCAGCGGGGACTCTTGTTGGCCATGCAATCGCCAATGGCATGTGAATACCGGATTCATAAAGAGTTGCTAGTGCGCGAGGGAAAGGCATCCCGTTATCACTGGTGACAATCACCACGGTATTCTCCAGTTCGCCGTTTTCTGCCAGATGGTCGAGCATTTTCCCCAGATGTCGATCGAACCACTGAATCTCATACAGATAATCGGCTACATCGGACCGGACCACGCTGCTGTCTGGAAGAAAATCCGGCAAACTGATTTTGGCGGGATCGAGACCATGACTCGCCCCAACGCCTTCCAGGTAGGTGCGGTGCGGTTCACTTGCACCAAACCAAAAACAGAATGGCTGCCCCTCATCGCGATCACCAAGAAAGTCCTTGAAGTTCCCTGAATAATCATTACTTGAAATCCCTTTGATTCTTTCCGAAGCCACGACCTGCCGGCGACCGTAGCCTTTGCCTGCAGGGTTATGAGGCCAATCGGTCGCCTTGCCTGGCCCCCCCCCCTTCCCCGTCATCCCCACGTGATACCCAGCCGAAGCGAGCTGTTCCGTGAAGACAGGCAGATCCCGGGGAAAAGTGCTGGCATGCGTTCCAGCCTCACGATTCTGCCAAATCTCACGACCGGTCAAAAATGCCGCACGCATCGGACTGCAGCCCGGTGCTGGTGTGAATGCGTTATGAAACAACACTCCACTCCGGGCGACTCGATCAAACGCAGGCGTCTTGATGACAGGATCGCCATACGCCGAGGTATGCGGGTAAGACTGATCATCCGCGATGGCGATCAGGATATTTGGGCGGTCTGCCCCAAGTGCGGTGTCACCAGCTAATGGATTCAGCAAACCAATGACCGCGCCAAGAAACAACAGGCAGGCACCAAGCTTATGTCGCATGAAATTGTCCAACAGAAAAGGATAATGGGGCATTCGACACTCAGTTTACCGTTTTATGGAAGCTCTGCGGACCGAGCCAAACGAGAGACACAAACACTGCATCGATGAGCATGAAACCGCCACTGGCCCCACCCTTGCCAACGATAAATCGCAGGCATCCCACGGAACATTCTTGCTTCCTCCACCTCATGAATTGGCCAGCTGATGATTCCGTGACGGAAATCTGACAAGGCACTCGACTGATAGAACTGATACAACTGCGAACCAGGCCTGCCCGGAATACGCCGAATTACCCGGAATTCAGACCTTGTTCGCTGGCAGGGGCGGCAGCGGCCATTTCTTCCAAGTATCATCTGCACCTCTGATGCTTCCCTCTCTCTTCACCTCACAGGATTTTTGCATGACCCGTCTTCTGACCTTCCTGATCGCCTTGACCATGATGGCGAATCTCTGTGTTGCCGAAGTAACCACATCACCTGTCTTTGGTGACTCGATGGTCGTTCAACGTGACATGCCGGTGCATGTCTGGGGTTGGACTCAACCCAACATCGATGTGCACGTGGCCATGGCCGGACATGAAGCCGAAACCAGATCGGACAAAAATGGCCGGTTCGACGTCAAACTGGATCCTCTGCCTGCCGGTGGACCACATGAAATGGTGATCCAAGCGGATGAAATCAGGAAATTCAAAGATGTTCTGGTTGGTGAAGTCTGGGTCTGCTCCGGCCAGTCGAACATGCAATGGCCGGTCGGCAGCGCAAATGCTCCCGATCTGGAAACACTCACGGCCAACTTTCCCAACATTCGCCTGATCACTGTGCCAAGAGTGGGGATTCAGGAACCTCAGAACAGTTTTGAGGGCGCTTGGGAATCGTGCACTCCGACCTCAGCCCGAGATTTTTCTGCTGTCGGTTACTTTTTTGGACGCCAACTCCACCAAACACTCAACGTCCCAATCGGCTTGATCGATAACGCCTGGGGAGGCTCGGCTGCCGAGGCCTGGGTCAACCGGTCCGAGCTGGAGAAAGCTGGCAAATATGACGAGTTGCTGGAAAAATGGGACACTCTGGCGAAAACCTATGACCATGAAGCTGCGATGAACAGTTATCGCAAACGATTGGCAGCCTGGGAAAAAAACAAGAAGGGCAATCGCCCAAGACCACCTCGCGATCAACTCACCGGCAATCACCGCCCAGCCAATATTTACAATGGTGTTTTGCATCCCACCATTGGCTACACGATCCGTGGGGCGATCTGGTATCAGGGCGAATCCAATTCGTCGCGTGCTTATCAGTACCGCGATCTGTTTCCTCTGATGATCAAGAACTGGCGTGATGAGTGGAAACAGGGAGACTTCCCCTTTTACTGGGTTCAATTGGCAGACTTTCAAGCCGAAGTCGATACCCCGGGTGACAGCTCCTGGGCAGAATTACGTGAAGCACAAACCATGACGATGTCAAAACTGCCCAACACAGGCGAAGCCGTCATCATCGAATTGGGCGAAGCATCCGACATCCACCCGCGCAACAAGCAGGACGTCGCCAAACGGCTTGCACGCTGGGCACTTGCGAACGACTACGGTTACGACATTCCATTTCGCAGCCCGACTTACCAGTCAATGACCATCAAAGATGGCAAGGCTACTCTGAAATTTGACCACGTTGGTGGCAAGCTTGATACCTTTGATGTCCGTGAACCGATCGGATTCGCGATCGCCGGGGAAGACAGAAAATTCGTCAACGCCAAAGCGAAAATCACCGGTAAAGACACCATCGAAGTCTGGAGCGAAGACGTAAAAGCACCAGTGGCTGTCCGCTATGCGTGGGCCAACAACCCCATCTGCAACGTGCAGAGCAGCGAGGGTCTGCAAATGACTCCATTTCGGACCGACGAGTGGCCTGGCGTCACGATCAATGTCGTGAAGTGACCCAACACGAACGTCAGATAAAATCAAGACTCATGGCCGCTGTCTATCAGCGGCCATGACTGTTTCGGGACTCAACCATCACAGGCTGATTCAGTCACTTCAAAACCCAGATCACGGATCATGTCGTAATCTTCCTGCGGCGCTTGACCTTTCGTGGTCAGGTAGTCGCCGACAAACAGACTGTTGGCCACATAAAGTCCCATGGGCTGGAGTGATCGCAGATGAATCTCACGTCCCCCCGAGATACGCAATTCACGATCCGGATTCACAAACCGGAACATGGCCAAAGCACGAAGACAATCGTTGGCGGTCAATTCGTCCTTGGTTTGCAACGGTGTTCCCTCGATAGCGTTGAGAAAATTCAAAGGAATCGACTGAACACCAAGGTCCCGAAGGTCAAAAGCCATCGAAACAATGTCGTCGTGTTTTTCGCCCATGCCGATGATGCCACCACTGCACATTTCCATCCCCGCATCCTTGACGTGCTGCAGAGTCTGAACGCGATCCGCGTAGGTGTGAGTCGTGCAAATGTCAGCGTAATGATCTTCACTGGTGTTCAGGTTGTGGTTCACACGATCCACCCCACACGCTTTGAGACGGTCAGCCTGATCCCGGGACAACAGTCCCAGACAGGCACAGACATCAAGTCCGTATTTTTCCTTGATCTCGGGAACAATCTGCTCCACGGCACTCAGTTCACGCTCGTTGGGGCCACGAGCGGAAATGACCAGGCAGTAGGTCTTCGCACCACGCTCGGATGCCAATCTGGCGGCCTCCAGCAGATCGTCTCGTTTCAGAATGTTGTACTTGGGGACAGGCGCTTCCGAGATTTTTGACTGACTGCAGTAATGACAATCCTCGGGACAAAGCCCACTTTTGGCACTCATCAGAAAGTACAACTGGACCGATTTGCCAAAGTACTTGTGCCGTATCCGAAATCCCGCCGAAAGGATCGACAGCACATCACTATCGGGAGCTTCCAGAATGGAAATGGCTTGCTCACGTGTCAGCGGCTCACCACCAAGAACTTGATCTGCCATCTCCTGATAACGATCAGCAGCAATACGGCTCAGCGGCTCGGACTCAAGGTTCAGCGACATGGTATTCGTATCATCTCAAACGAAAAAAGCTAGTTTCTACGACGGGACGGCCGGCAAGAATTGCAAATCCCCGCCTCATCCGCCACCATGTTGAACTCGTTGACCCAGATCGGCAAGTCGTCTTACTTTTGCTCGAGCCACCGAATGCGGTACTGCTACGTCCGAATAGGAGCCCTTGGTGAAGTCCATTTGGCCACCTGTCCGTTGATTTTACCGCGTGGCAGGCGTGTCATCGTCCGATCGTCCCGAGGTACAGAACTCGCAGAAATAATTCGCTGCATTCCCTCACAAGAACCAGAAAATACCTCTGTTACTGAAGATCAGCCTCAAACCCCCTCCAAACGCCAGCCGAGCGTCTCCATCCTGCGTCCCACCAGCGATGAAGACGAACTTCTCTTAAAACGACTCGATCGCCACAAACGCGAAGCCGTGGAGGCATGCCAAGTGGCTCTCGCGGAATCCGGATCCGATGCGGTTCTACTCGATGTGGACCAAGTTTTTGATGGCGGAACACTCGTCATGCACTTTCTCGGATCCGTGGACGCGGCCGCCGAATCGATTACCCGCGAGATCACTGAACGATATGAATCCATCGTCAGAACTCGCCACTTTGCCAAATTGCTGCGTGACGGCTGTGGCCCTGACTGCGGTGAGAAGGAGGGCGGGTGCGGAAGCAAGTGCAGTGGGTGTGCGATTGCGAAAAGCTGTTCAGCCGGGTGAACCAGTCGAGTATCACGCGAGTGCCAGCTTACGGCCACTGTACTGCCACATTGCAGCCACATCTCCCGACGAGAGCCACGGTTATGCATGCCAAAGCCAATCGCGATCAAGCCCCATCGCCGTATTCAAGATAAGCTTGCCCAGCAGACACGTAGTGCTCTGCAGTTCGTGTCAGGCGTTGCAATTCAACATCTGTCAGTTCCCGGACAACTTTGGCAGGCACGCCGAGGGCAAGATGCCCCGCCGGTATCTCCATTCCCTCGGTAACCAACGCGCCCGCACCGACCAGAGCACGCGCCCCTATTTTCGCACCATTGAGCACGACGGCGCGAATGCCTATCAACGCTCCCGACTCGACAATGGCGCCGTGCACCACGGCTGAATGACCTACCGTGACTTCATTGCCCAAGCGACATGGGAATCCCGGATCGGCGTGCAACACGGCAAGATCCTGAACATTACACCTGCACCCGATATCAACAGCCTCGGTATCACCACGCACGACCGCACCAAACCAGACACTCGATTCCTCTCCAATGGAAACCTCACCTCGCAAAGTGGCATTGGCCGCTACAAAAACAGTGTCAGAAACCAGTTCCGCCCGAAAACCTGTCTGCAAAGAACGTTCTTTCATACTCAATCCGATTCGGCATCGTGCAATCTTAATTTCTCAACCCAAAAATAGAACAGCTCTCACCATTCTGAACAGCAAAGCGAACATTTCCACAACGTCAACGCGGACCAAATGCCCGTCTTTTACTCGACAACTGAAACAAAAAAGCTCGCACCCTCAGCGTCTTCATGCGCCAAGTCAATCCTATCGAGGACTTCGCCCAGAACCCCGGCTTCCTGAAAAGCCCAAGGTTCTGAAAAACCACATCTTCCGGCCCACATCATCGTGCAAATCATGGGGCACGTCGCGTCCTTGTCAAAAATCCCACCAGGCAAAGAGCCATTCCCAAAACCCCTGCCAAAAAGACGACCACAAATTGTGTCATCAGCTTC
>JAAXJB010000069.1:0-435 GCA_012270065.1 Rubripirellula sp.
CCCCAAGGCCAAATAACCATCCCAGCAATATCATCACCCCAGTTATTATCTCATGGATCGCAATTGTTCCATACTCGGAATCTCTGATTTCTTCTGCCAGCCACCCCGTATGTACTTGGCTTGAAAAGGCTAGCCAAAGAGCCGTCCATGCAACAATCAGAGCAAGGCCAACGATCCAGATAAGCCCAGCAGGAACTCGGGACATGAACTCAATCGCGGGATTGTTAACTCGTGACCCGCAGGGGCATATGATGTCCCCAAAAAAATTCTTCCAGGAAGTATCGATACTCTGCTGGCATTTTGGGCAAGTCACAGTCTTTGAAATTCTGCTTGTTACGTTTGTTATCGGAACCAATCGAATTGGAAGAAAAAAAGAACAAATCGCCGAGTTAGAACCTATACCTATGTAATTTTCAGTCGGCGACACGACATTTT
>JAAXJB010000069.1:445-13370 GCA_012270065.1 Rubripirellula sp.
GAAGACGAAGTAGATTCTTTTTTTTCTCTTTCTTTAAAGCTAGCTCATACAGAAACACACCGATTCGATCGAAGCGTCAGTCAGCGAGCAATTGATGCAATCCGTTATTTTTTCCTCGGGCGAATCACTCTGCGAACCACTTTCCACTACCGTGCTGCTGAAACAATTGTGCTGCTTTTTCTTCGGCAGCTGCCAACTGTTCCCTTGAAAGCTCCTTCGCCACCATTCTTTTTTGCTCCTGCCATTGAATGTGCTCATCGTTGTCATTCATCACAAGAACGGAAAACCAAGTGAATGCCTGAATGGGGTCGGGTGCAAGTCCCTTCCCTCCGTCCCGGTATGCCATTGCCAACAATGCTTGGGCGTCGGAATATCCTTGTTCGGCTGCCTTGCGAAAATATTTCACTCCTTCAGGGAAATTTTCTGGCTCCTCTTCTCCTCCGATCAGAACGATACCCAGATAAAACTGTGCGTAGGCGTCGCCATTCATTGCCGCGGTGCGTAACCACTTTCTCGCTTGTTTCACGTCCCGCTTTACACCCACACCGTTCTCCAACATGACACCCAGCACCCTCTGCATTTCAGGGTCACCATTCTCTGCAGATTTTTTTGCATATTCGAAGTCGGAGACTGCTGTAACCTCAGAACCTTCTTGTTCACTCTGAGTTGACATTGTTTGTTTGTTGTCAGAACAACCTCCACAAACAAGTGAAAAGATCGCACAACAAACAACAGCAGATTTGAAAAGATTCACGCTCGCCCCGATGGTTCAAAGAATTGGTCTAAGTTTCTCAGCCTACAGCAAACTCTGCCACAAAAGAATGCATGCACACATGTATCATGCGTTCAGCCACCAAGCACTCAAGACGTGAGACCGTAGCAGAGAAGTTGATGAGGACTTCATGTGGTTGAGCCAGCAAGATGCGCTAACCCGAAAGGATCCCCCACTTCCGCGAGCAAGCTGAGGCGTGGCTTGCGGACGCCCTGGGCGAAGACGCGGCGGATTTGATGGTGAAGAGATCGCGTGGGTGAGTTAGGCTTGTGCGGGTCTGATACAAACCTAAACCACCACCCCGCTATGGGCTCAGTCGCGGCTCAGCCTACGCTCGCTGAAGGTTGAGACACAAGAACTAGGATTGCCTGCTAAGGCTCCGCTTTCTCGTCAGGTGAGACCAGTACGACACGGAAGCCAAAGCCGCTAAAGCGATCCGTCGGACGGCTCCAGATGCGACTAGTCGACCGACAATGCTCGGCGGCGAGGCTCGAACAGCCGCCACGAATCACACGCCCCGAGCCGGTTACTGGCCCCGGTGGGTCAGTCAGTTCACCCCTTGAAAACTCGTCGTACCAATCCCGACACCACTCCCAGACATTACCGTGCATATCATGTAATCCCCACGAATTTGGTTTTCTGCCACCTACTGGATGTGTCATATCACCAGAGTTTTCCAGAGACCATGCGTAATTGCCCAACTCTGAATCATCATCTCCAAAACTATACTTCGTCGTCGTACCTGCACGGCATGCATATTCCCATTCCGCTTCAGTGGGTAAACGATAAACATTACCCGCTTCTTTCTCCGCCGGTAATTCACTCAACTTGCGGCAAAACTCGACTGCATCCTCCCAACTAACCCTCTCGACAGGATTCTGAGCACCTTTGAAGGCACTCCGGTTTACACCCGATACCTGTTTGTACTGAGCCTGCGTGATTTCATGGACGCCTATCTTGAATGGTCTTGTTAGTGTTACCTCGTGTGCCTCATCGCCTTCACCCATCATGAACGTGCCTGCAGGGACCAACTTGAATTTCATGCCAATCGAGTTGACTGATTCAGGTAACTTGATCGGTGATTTAGCTTGTCCCTGATCACATTCACAAATCGAGCAAACAGCAACACAAACAGCAACCAACTTCAGAATATGCACGATCACCCCAATGGCTAGAAACAGATTAACGATACAAGTGACGCTCACTGCCGCTCGCGGCAATGTTGTACTTGGCAAAGTACGATTCGCGGCGAAAACGTGGCATGGAAACTTTGATTTTGCCAAAATTCTTTTGCTGGCCGGCTATTTCAGCTCGAAGACTTGAGCGAAGTGGACCCGAGCGAGTTGCCAAGTTCCACGGCGACTTCACGCCACATGGCAACGATCTGATCCACTTCGGCAAGTGATTGACGCACTCTTGTTCTGCAAGAGCGTTGGCAAAATTTACGTTTATGCTGATTTTACGTGCGATATAGCACCAATTACTTCTGGCAAATCAACCAGCCGAACAATTAAGAGGTGAAACATATCCCAGCTACCTTCGGAAAAATAACTGTGGCACACATTCAACGTAGTTATCTTTCAAGACTTGTCATCATTATCGCCGTTTTTTCATTGGGATATCATCCTGCAAACGGAAAAGACTGGTATTACAACGTCGACGTCGGTGCAGCCTTCATCAACGGCCCAAAAACTCTTTTCTTTGCTGAACGCGACGAGAATGCTCCATTTGGACGTCTGGCAAATCTCAAAGTTGATGAGGGAGAAGGCTGGGGCTTGGGGGTCGGTGGCACGCTTGGCCGACCATTGGATACTCCGTTGTTCAACGCCCACGGCTCGCGGATCGAACTCAGTGTATTCCACGCTGATCAGGAACAGACAACGAATCGTGTCTTCGTGGATAACGGACCGGGCGAACGATACGGTTATGTGGCCTTGGATGGCTCAAATGGTTTTGGAACACCAGATGGTGAAACGTTGTCGACGCGTGTAACGCGTGAGAATCGTTTCGGCAGATATGAATTGATGTTGCATCAAGATCGCAGAATTACACGCAACAGGTTGAGAAGCATTTTCGGCGGATTTAGTGGTATGCATCTACGACAGAACATTGATTCTGAAGGGATAATAACACTGGCCGGGAGTCAACCAACGACGACGACCCTAACTGAGTCTCTCAACACGGACTATGTCGGTGGAAAGCTGGGACTGAAATGGGTCAACGCCATGAATGAAAATTTCAGTGCTTCTTTTGATACCGCTTTAGGTTTTTACGGAGCCAACAGCCGCTATCACGGTGATTATGCGCGTGTTGATCAATTCGGAGCACGCGAGGCGGTCGACTCGCGACAATCTACGACCGATTTCTCCTTGGGCCTCGACGCGAACTTTGGACTCACGTATCAACACAATCCATATTTTTTCACGACCCTGTTCTCAAGTTTTCAATACCTTGATTACGCACCGCAAGTTGAATACGGCGAAATTGGTTCACCACCGGCCGGCCACACGCTAAGGATCGTTCAAGATCAGTTCTTCATGGCCGTTGTAGGCTTGCAATTGACCTGCTACCGCTAGTAATCCGAACTTTGATGGCTACCGGCGGCGAAAACAACTTCAGCGACATTGCGGGTCCAATCAGACAAACGCTACTTCAATAACACCCGTAAAAACTGGGTTTGCGAGTGCACCTCTGGAAGCCTGCCGCCTCCAGTCACGCCGGAGTTACAACCCGGCTCAAACCCAAAAAAGTCTCGTCAATGTCCACTGGCGAGCCTTTCTTTTTGCCCCCACCGTTCACGGGAGCATGTTGCCTCCTCACATCGCGTCCCACTGGCAGCGTGGCACGCACTTAGCAGCGTCCGGAGTACACGCAAGAGGAACTTGTGGCGATGGCCAGCGAGTCGCCGCTGCCCGACCGTTTTGGTTGGGTTGCTGCACGGCGAAAGCACCACGCCATGGATTTCGTTGGAGCTTTGGAATGCATGGGCATCTTGCGTTTGATATGAACGGTGGCAGGCAGTTACAATGCCCGGTCAGATTTCGTGGCAACCGATTCATTCATCAAGGCCAATTCGCTTACGCGGAAAAGGAAACTCAACATGGCAGCTTTTCTGTCTCAAAACTGGCTGATCAATCGTCGGAAGGTCCTGCGAGGGACTGGCGTTGCGTTGGCCTTGCCGTTTCTCGATTGCATGCGGCCGCTCCGCGCCGCTGAGAATGATGCTCAGCCGCGGCGGAGTGTTTTTATCTACCTGCCCAACGGTGTGAATACAAATGACTACGAGATTGCAAAGGCGGGGAAAAACTATGAGATTTCGCGGATTCTGAAGCCACTCGAAAAACATCGGCAAAACATCACGCCGATCAGCGGACTTTATCACCCCAACTCCTTTGGCATCGCTCATAAGGCGACACAAACGTGGCTTACCGGCGCCAGGCACGGGCCCACTGACAGGAACTCGATCTCGGTTGATCAACTCATCGCCAGCATGACAGCGTTGGAGACCCGGTTTCCTTCGCTTGAGTTGAGCAACCAGGGACACCGACTGGCGGTCAGTGCCGATGGCATCCAGCTTCCTGCCGAAAAGAATCCGGCAGTGGTGTTCAAGCGGTTTTTCATGCAGCCTGCTGGTGGAATCGAGAAGCAGCGTCGAGCGCTGAACCGCAAGGAGAGCATGCTGGATCTGGTCCTGGGGGATGCCAGTTCGCTTTCCAGTAACTTGGGAAGAGAAGACCGCGGTCGGCTGGAACAGTATCTGGCAGCTGTTCGCGAGGTGGAAGTGCGAACGAAGCGAGCGGAATCGTGGCTGGAAACTCCGCGACCAGAGATTGAGTCCGGTGTCGCCGGAAAACTCAACCGCAACGTGCCGCTGGAAAAGCTTGGCGAGTACCTGCGCACCATGTACGACATCATTGTGTTGGCCTTCCAGACCGACATGACTCGGGTTGTGACCTTCAACACGGGGAACGAGGGAACGGGACCTGCCGTGCCGGAGATCGGCGTCAAACGGGATCGGCACTCGCTTTCGCATCACAACGGGAACAAGGAAGCGCTCGAACAACTGACGCGCAGCGACGAGTTCAATGTGCTGCAATTTGCTTATTTTCTCGACCGGCTTTCCGAAGTGAATGACGGCGACAGCAACCTGCTTGACTCAACGATCGCCCTCTACGGCAGCGGATTGTCCTACGGAAACAGCCATGGCACGACCAGCCTTCCGCTGGTCCTGGCGGGTGGCGGTGGTCTTGGCCTGAAGCATGGGACGCATGTGGATTACAACCAGCAGGTGAAAGATTTCAAGGGCTATGGCCAGGGCATCGGGGTGTATCACAGCCCGGTGAATTCCAAGGCCCACTTCAGTAATCTGCTGTTGACCATCGCGCACAAAATGGGCGTTGAAAGCGAGACCTTCGCGGATTCCAACGGCGTGATTTCAGAGGTGCTGTGATGAACCTGCAAAGAAACACCTTCGTTGCTACGCTCGTCAGAGCTTGGAGAATCGCTGGTCAAGAACCACCCTCTGGCAACGGTTGCCACATCTTCTTTACGGTGATCATCCTGGCGTGCAACAGTGCGACTTTGGTTGTAGCCAATGGGAACGACAAGGTCGTGGCCAAAGCGGAAAATCAGCCGCTGATCAGCGGCGGTCCTCAGCAGGGAGTCTTTCCGCCCAAGGGCGCTGGGATCCATGTGCATGGTGACCTGGTCATCAGCGATCCGGTCAACCGCCGGGGTGCTCTGCGTGAAAAACGACATTCCCCGCGGCACTATTTCGCCATGCTTCCATACGGCATGGTCCGCTATCACGGAGCGCCCGCCGATATCCGGGATCTTCCGCCGGGAACGCACCTGCACGGGCGGTTCCTTCCGCCACCGGAAGGCGAAGAAGCAACCATCCCGCTGACGGAGCAACTTCTGAAGCGGGATAAAAAGTACGGCAACAACCACGCGATCCTGCTTGAAGATGACGTCAGCTTCTATTCCCGACAGGGCCGATCCTGGAAGGTCATCGGTTTTGAGCAGGGAGGCGGTCCCGCACCAAGGCTCAAGTTGTCGGTCGAACCGGTCGGACCGGAGATTGAAGGTGGCATCAACAAACCTGCTTTGTTTGATATTGATGATTCCACCCGGATCTGGAAGGACCGCCGGTTGGTGAACCGGGATGAAATCAAGCCGGGAATGGAAGTTCTGGCGAACTTTACTTGGGGACCGTTTGACAGTCTGGCCACCACCGATGTCTGGCTGGATGCTGTTAGCCTGGATGCCTTCAAGGAAATACAGCGGCAGCGGCATCTGCGACTCATCCGTTCACGCTTTCTGCCGGGCTGGGTGGATGCGGTGAAAAATTATGATACCGGCGGTGGCGAAGTGACAGTTACGTTGTTTGGCGGCATGGACCAGGAACTTTATGACGACATCTGGAAAAGCCAGAGCGTCAAGATATGCAACGCGGAAAACACCCTGCGCACCTGGGGCTACCACCAGGAGTACGCCAGTCGCGCCAGTGTCTTGGAAAAGCAGAAGATCGAGAATCCGGCATTTGGCAGCAGCGGTTTGCAGATGCGTTTGAAAGTGGTCCAGATGCTCGATGGGTTTCGGCCGGGAAAAATCATTCGTGTGAAAGGTCCGTGGACCTATGTGCTCGTTCCTCAAGACGAGGTGTATGAAAAACCCGAAGACCTTGAACGTGCTCAGAGGATCAACCTGCCATGATGCCGATTAAAACAGTATCCGCTCTGATCTTGATCGGTGTGACGATGCAGATCGCGACGGCGATGGATGGACTGGATGACAGATCCCGTATGTTCCTCAAGTCGCACTGCCTTGAATGTCACAACGACCAAAAACAAGAGGGCAAGTTTCGCCTTGATAACCTCTCGCCCGATTTTACCGATCCGCAGGCGGCCCAGAAGTGGGCTGAGGTTGTATTCCGCATCAACGCGGGGGAAATGCCCCCGCAAGATACAGCTCAGCCATCGACCGAAGAGCTGGGCTGGATGTCGGAATTTCTAACGCGAAAGATCCGCGACGGCGCGGCTGCCCGGATGGCGCGGCGTGGCAAGTTGCAGTACTACCGTTTGAGCCGACAGGAGTACGCCCACACCATCTACGACCTGCTCGGCGTGGTCTTCGATGTCGAGGCACCAGGCGCGCTCAATGAAGACCCGCGTTGGCATGGATTCGACCGTATCGGCGCCCTGCTCTCCACGGCTCCCTCCCACATTGACCGGTATTTCCAAGCGGCCAATACCGTCGTGCAACTCGCCTTCCCCGACAACGAACCGCCACCCCAAAAGAAGCGAAGGACGGCCGGCGAGGGACAGCGATATCTTCTGCAACTGGGCGAAGGTTGGGGTGCGTTCAATTTACAAACGCCCGGTCGGTATCGGATCAAGATTCAGGTGAGCGGCCTGCCGGCATTCACAGGCAGGGCACCTCGCTTGTCCCTGTGGCACCACCAACGGAAGAAATCGTTTGCTGGAGTCGACCTCGCAACGACCGCAGACAAACCCGAAACAATCGAGTTGGAAGGCCTATTCCCCGCGGGGAATTATCGAATCCGGAATCACGCCCGCACGCAACAACATCCCAACGGCGCCTACAAACTGTTCAGGAACGAACAGATTGATGCCTCGCAACCTCTGTCATCCTACCAAGGTGGATTCAACTCTTCTCGCACGAAACTGGTCGACGAGCAGGGCCGTCCGGTGATGCCTCTGCTGCTTGTCGATTGGGTCGAAGTCGAAGGCCCTTTGACGACCGATGCCGACCGAAAGAAGCGCGAGGGCATGTTTCCGGTGGGGCAGAGTTCCAATCTTCCATCCGACCCAAAGCAGGTTGAACGCCTGCTCCACGAGTCCCTGAAACGATTTGCCGAACGCGCCTGGCGTCGTCCGGTATCTGACGAAGAAATCGAGCGATATGTTCGATTCATTGAATCTGAACAGACAGCGGGTGCAAGTCTACGCTCTGCGTACCGATCGGCTCTTTCTGCCATGCTGGTCGCACGCAGCTTCATTAATCTGGAAGAAGGCTCGCCAAACGAGAATCGTAACAAGCTCAATGACTTTGAACTTGCCAGCCGCCTCTCCTACTTTCTCTGGAGTTCGATGCCCGACGAGGAGCTGTTCGCGGCGGCTCGCCTTGGCAAGCTGCACACCACCGAAGGACTCGCTGTTGAACTGGATCGAATGCTGGCCGATCCAAAAATCGAACGCTTCCTTGAGTCATTCCTGCAGCAGTGGCTGCAACTGCATCGAGTCGGCATGTTCCAGCCGGATCCGAATCTCTACCCAGAGTACGATCCGTGGCTGGAAGAGAGCATGGTGATGGAAACCACGGCCTATTTCGCCGAGATGTTCAAAAAGAATCTGCCGATACGCGAAGCCGTTGACTCGAACTGGACGATGCTCAATTCGAGGCTCGCGATCCACTACGGATTGCCGATGCCGGGGCAAGCAAAACTATCGCGAGTAGCATTGGATCCGAAGTCGCAGCGAGGCGGTATCCTTACCCACGCATCTGTTCTCTCGCTGACTTCCGACGGCACACGTCACCGACCAGTACATCGAGGAGCCTGGCTTTCCGAAGTCATCCTCGCCCGTACACCACCATCGCCACCACCGAATGTCGAGCCGCTGGAGCCTGTCGCTGCCGACCAGCCGAAAATAACCATTCGCTCCCAACTGGAAGCCCACCGGCAAAATCGCACCTGCGCGAGTTGCCACGCAAAGATTGACCCCTTGGGCCTCGCGTTTGACAATTTCGACGCCATCGGTCGCTGGCGCGAGACCGAGCGCATCGAAGGCGGAACTGGCAACAATCCACCCGTCGACGCATCAGGAACCCTGCCAAATGGAAAAACTTTCGCTGGTCCGACCGAGTTCAAAAAGCTGCTCGCCGAAAATGACAATGAGCTGGCAATAGCTTTTCTGGAACAACTGGCCACTTATGCCCTCAGACGCGTCATGACAGTCGATGACGTCCACCATCTGCAAGCGATTGCGGAATCCACCAAGGCCGAAGAATACCGTCTGCAGAGCCTGGTCCGACGCCTGGTGATGTCGGAGCTATTTCAACAACGCTGATGGACGGTCGGGGTAGTGACGCTCCCGGCGTCGTCGTGCTTTGCGATTGACAGTTAGCACCGCCCCATCGATTGCAGGTCGTTACACTCGACGGGCCGGCTACGCGAACCGTTCCTCGCCTCGGCAGACTTTGTGGACGGGCGATCATGCTTTGCAGGTATGCATGCACAAAATGATGCCAGCCGGCGAGTACAGCATCCAGTTTTCTCTGGATAGCCGGCAAGTCCATTCCTGATCTGCAAACGCTTATTAAAAAGCGTTTCTTGTCTTACGTGACGTTGTCAGTTTCTTCCAGACCCAGGGCGGTCTCAGGAACGGGCAGTCTCAGCAACGGGGCATTCAGGCCTGCCCCATTCATTTAAAGATTTCTCCGTGCTTTAGAAGATTTATCCGTGCATTGGAAGATTCATCCGCCTTGCAACACACGGCGGGCAGTTGAGCAAAGTGGCAGTTGAGCAGACTGATTGATCAGTCACCACCGCTCGAAGAACTGCTCGACTGGGGTAACACCCAGTCAGGTCGTGGGAAGTGACAAGTGTAGCCATCTGGGTAGCGTTGCAGATAATCCTGGTGCTCTGGTTCGGCTTCCCAAAAATCGCTTGCGGCGGTGACTTCCGTCACAACTTTGCCGGGCCATTTTCCAGATGCCTCCACATCTGCGATCGTATCGATGGCAATACGCTTCTGCTCATCACTGGTGTAGTAAATCGCTGACCGATACGATGTGCCCCGATCATTACCCTGACGGTTCAATGTCGTCGGGTCATGGATCTGGAAAAAGACTTCGAGCATTTTCCGATAGCTTGTTTCTGCAGGATCAAACACGATTTCGATTGCTTCGGCGTGCGTCCCGTGGTTCCGGTAAGTCGCATTTGGCACGTCACCACCGGTGTAACCAACACGCGTGTCGATGACTCCCGGCAAATCGCGGATCAACTCCTGCATGCCCCAAAAGCAGCCACCGGCGAGCACTGCCACCTCTCTCGTCGCAGAATCTGCATTCACTTTTTCATCTCCATTCGTGTTTTTTTCAAGGGACGTGTTGGTTTCGTTTGGAAAGAATGCTGCTGCATAGTCGCCATAACCTTCTGCTTTCAGTTTTTCTGCTGGCACGAATCGCAACGATGCTGAATTGATACAGTACCGCAACCCGGTTGGCTCGGGTCCGTCAGTAAAAACATGCCCCAGATGCGAGTCACCAAATTTGGATCTCACCTCGATTCGTTTCGAGAAAAGCGTGTGATCCTCCTTTTCGACGATGTTGCCACCGTCGACGACCTGGAAGAAAGACGGCCAACCGGTCCCCGAATCATACTTTTCCTTTGAGCTGAACAATGGCTCGCCCGACACGACATCGACGTACAAGCCTTCCTGCTTGTTGTCCCAAAACTCATTTGCAAATGGTCGTTCAGTTCCTTCCTTCTGAGTCACTTCGTACTGCAATGGGGTAAGAATCTCCTGCAGCTCCGCGTCCTCAGGTTTCTTGAACTGTGCCCAGGCGGTGTCATTGCCAACCTCGACCGCGGTCTGGTTGCCCGTCAAACGCTGCGTCGGCGGATCCTGTCGCCGGCTGGCTACAAAGATTGCCACGGCCACAACTGCCAGCACGAAAGCCGAGACGATTTTAGTGTTTCGATTCATCGTGATTATTCCGTGTCATCGTGGGGCGTCACTGTACGGTTCTGGTTACCGCTCTGGTGTCTGATTGAGGCTGGTGAGTCGGGTTGAAGCTGGGATCGTCCGAACATGATAGCTGTCGGCCCGCAAGCTATGCGGGGATCCGCAAGGTAGTTTCTTGCAATTCCGCTGACCTGACAAGTGAAGTATTGCCACACCACCCGAAAGGTCAAATTCAGGTGATCGCCGACCAGTCGGATCTTCTTCGGATTCTGGTAACCGCACGATTGGCATCGAACTTCTCTTCCGCACTAGTTTACAAGGCTGTCAAAACAGGTCGAACGTGAACCAGAATGCACATTTGGACACGTCAAATCGGCATTCAACCGACAGTGTCGCTACCATTTCTGCGGCAGTGCTTTTCCCCCCTGGCCAAGTTCACTCATGAAAGCCAATCGCCTTCACCCGGTCACTGGCACTGACTGGCGGTTCCTCTGTTATCCATGCATGCCACACGACAACGTATCATCGAAAATTGCATCATTTTTCTTTTTGCCAGATGGGTGGCAGTCACTACCAGCATTCGCCTCTCCCTGCACCTGACACACGCGTGGTTGATGCAAACATGCCGCAACGAACTGCAAATGCGTTCCGATGCTGGCTGCACCCGCAGGGCTGGCTGCAACCGCAGGACCAGTGGCTTGATCTCGATTCGGCATGGTCTCGAGAACACTACTTAGCCTGTTCGTTGGCTTGTTTTTTCAAGTATGCAGCCAGCGTGTGATAGTTCCTTTGATCACCTGGAAAATCAGTAGCAAACAATGACATATCGTGTTTGTAATGGCGAAAGATCGCGTTCATTTGCGGATCATCACTTTCACTCTGTGCAAGCTCATCCACCTCAGCTGCTGTAAGTGCTCCCCCACCACCCAACATGATTTTCATGACAGCCACCTGCTCTTCAAGAGACGCAACAACTGGTTCCTGCCCATTCAGCAATGCCTGGCTTGTCGTTAATTTGTTTAGCAGCTTAGCCTCCTTCGCAGAGGAAAGACGGCGTTGCTTGGCTGCCGATGCCCAGACCCAGACATTGAAAGAAACTGAACACAGCAACAAAACACCTACCATGGGAACAATGTGGGGCAGGGGGCGTCGAATCGGTTTCTCTGGCACGTGCTCTATCGAGATGCTATCCATCTCTCCTTCGTCGAAATCACTTTGTTCAACTGGTGTTTTTTTCGGCATGCTGGAACCTGAGTTGATGATCAATGTATCGCTCAGTAAAAGATAACAGGTCATCACTTGAGATACGCGTGCGAACATCCAGCCAATCAGATATCCCACCAATGAAGCAAGAAGGAAAACGCGTGATTAGGCTCAATGTGAGCAAAGAGGCGGCAATCTTGATGGTGAACCGACCAGACACAACACAACCTCATCGCAAACACATGTCTCGACTGACCAGTAACGGTCAACCGAGCAAATTTTCACAAGCACCGGTTTCAACGACTTTTTTGAAACGGCCATCTTGCCCATTGGCGTCGCTCTCAAGCATGGTCTCGATCGTCGGCAGCAAGGCCAAAACTCCTTTTGCAACGGATCGATCCGATGATCAAAACGGGGAACGTTGTGGGAATGTCTAGCAAGCCGATTCCCCGAGTTGCTCGAATGTAGGTTGAGACGGTGGGATGTGTGGTCGGATTGTATCGAAAACAGACAAAAACCGTGAAGGCGAACTGAACGTAGCAATAGTAGGTTCCTGCAATTCTCGCTAATCCAAAACGTTCTACCGCAAGCATTGCATACGTGCACATAACAAAAAACCAGCAGAATCACCTCCGGGATGTCTTGCCGTGACTACTACTTCGAACCCGATTCAAAATCCAACCGGTAACGGGACGGTGGCGCTGCATCTGCCTTGAGAACCTCATTGTGCAGTTGAACGCGAACGCCGCCGTCCGTGATTTCAGCGCGCCCAATGATCGGTGATGGCGAACCCCGGTCGCCTTTGCGTGGATGATACACCGACACCGAACGGGGCGATAACGCTTTGCCATTGACGACAGGTGGCTCAAAGGTGACGTCGACCCGTGGAACTCCAGAGCGAGGAATTTTGGACGTGGAGTAGATTTCAACAAACGAAGTGGAACGGCCATTGAAGGAAAACCGTTCGCCTTCAAAACGCAAAGCACCAACTCGATACTCTTCGTCTCGATCGTGGTCTTTCAGAAAACATGCGAACCACGTGTGCGGCTTGTCTTTGATCTGGATGGTTTCTTCACGACGTAATTGCCATGTGTAAGTACCTGCCTTCCAGCGTATTGGCTTGCGTACGCTTACGAACTCGCCTTCGTATCCAGCGCTTTCACATAACCCCGGCGTGCGCGGGGTGGGGGCGGGCTTGCGCGCGGGCGCCGCGCCCCACCGGGCGCCGCGTGGGGCCGAC
>JAAXJB010000069.1:13380-68730 GCA_012270065.1 Rubripirellula sp.
CTCGCCTTCGTATCCACCGCTTTCACAACACCCCCCCTTCACCGGTTTTGCCGCGTCAATGCTGACGGGCGCCCCACCCCACCGCGAGAAGATTGCTCCCGGCCCCGGGTGCACCCGGCGCCGTTCCGTGGGAGCCGGCCAACCATTCACATTCGACTGAATGCCTCCATAAAACATGATCTTGTTCAAATACTGGCCACCCATCGGCGCAACGTACAGATTCACCGTGTCAGGCACGTCACGGTCAACCGTGAACGTCACACCAATCGTTTTTACATCTGTAACAGGACTGGCCCCTTCCCAATACAGGTCCGTGGTGTGCCAAGGCAAACGCACACCATCCGCGGGAACCTGTTTCACCTCCGCTTCCTCCGACGAAGCATGGGACACCATGAATGCAACGACGACGCCCAGTGAGGCAAGATAAACCTTGAACATTTCATCCTCATAAAATCTGCAAGAACTGGCGTGACACACACAGCGGAACGCTGCCACTGACCATCGTTATTCGCATTTCGTCATTCGCATTTCTACATGCACACTCCATTGAAACGCGGTTTCCCGCTTTCCTACATGGAAAACCAGGTTCCCGAGCAGCGGCACCGTTTGCGAAACCGGCGGTGCGTTGCAGTCTATCGCATTCTGCTGCCGATGAAGGGAACATGAATGCAACCCGCGCGGGTAAAACGACAACGATCGCATCACAAACCTTCCCGGAATCATTGGCTGTTTTCTTAAAAACGGTTTCGATTCATGCTAAACTGTGCTTTTACGCGAATCCCAGCCGATCCCCCATCCGGAAAGCGTTTGCGAGTTGTTTTCTGCTGAAACTCAATTGAACAGGCAAGGCCAGATCGTTTGCGATCGAGCAGCACACACTCGGTGTTGGATGAAGATCTGCCTGTTTCTCCAGATGGCACTGCTCATTCCTCAGCTCGCTTCTGGACAGACATCGATCAAAACCGGTCAAGCCGGGTACGAATCACATGTCAGGCCATTTTTCCAGAAGCACTGCGTGAAATGCCACGGTCCAACAAAAACCAAAGGCAACATCAACGTGCATGCCCTCAACGGGGACCTGGCGGCGGGTCGGGAACTGGAGACGTGGGAGTCGATCGTTGACATGCTTGAGTTCGGTGAGATGCCACCCCTCGAGGAACAGCAACCGCAGCAGGCCGAAGTCCAAGCGGTCATCCAATGGATCGAGACGGAGATGCGGGCACAAATCCAGAACGCGCCCCAACTGGCGTCTGCCCCGAGGACCCGTCGCCTGACCAACGTCGAGTTCCAAAACACACTCAACGAACTGCTTGGTTTTGAGCTCGATATCATCGACGACCTTCCAGAAGACCCGGAACTGCACTACGGGTTCAACAACACAGCGGGTCTGATGCGAATGGGCCCGGAGCAGTTGGATCGCTATCTGGAGATCGCGCGCAAAGCCATGCGTGCCGCAATCGTTGCCCCCGAGAAGCCTGAACCGTATCGGAAGCGGCAGCAGTGGGCGAGCATTGGCAGAGACCGCGGGATGGCTTTGGATGAACTGGGAATCTGGGGCAATCGTCGAGGGTCAGTTGCCGGGGGCATGAGTATGCGAGAGTTGCCCAAACACGGCGAGTATCGCCTCCGCATACAGGCTTCAGGCATCGTTCCGCCCGGATTTACGGAGGTGCCACTGAAGATCGACATGGGAACTCAACCGGGGCGAACCGAGACTCCTTTCAAAACCATTGCAGAGCTCTACCTGAGCAACACGCCGGATGAGCCCAAAGTCTTCGAGTTTCGCGGCCGGATAGAGAATCACCCCGCCTCGCTGGTGCGTTCGGGCAAACAGGGTCCGCTGGTCCGGGACATCGCCATCAAGCCGCGGGTCTTCTTCGACAATGGAACAAACAATGACGGCGCGAACTATGCCAACGTCCGTCAACTCGCGATGCCGCGTGCGGTGATCAACTGGATGGAGATCGAAGTACCTGTGGTCGATATCTGGCCTCCTCAACACCACACCGCCATTCTGTTTCCTTCACCGCTCAAGGCGACGGACGAAGCCAGCTATGTCGGACAAGTGCTTGAGCGTTTCATGTCACGAGCGTATCGCCGCCCGGCAAGTGCACAGGAGATCGACAGGTTCGCCAAATTATTCAACATCATCCGGCCCAGCGCAGACAGCTTTGAAGAGGCGATTCGAGAAACTCTTGCAATGGTCATGATCTCGCCGCAGTTTCTGTACCATACCGAGTCATCACCAGCGACGGATGAACACTTTGCAATGGCGTCAAAGCTCTCTTACTTCCTGTGGGCGAGCATGCCGGATGCAGAACTGCTCGATTTGGCCGCCAAAGCGAGTTTGAGTGATGACACAGTAATCCAGCAGCAGGTCCAACGCATGCTGGCGGATGAACGGTCGCATGCCTTTGTTGAAGATTTCACCCTGCAGTGGTTAAGCATCCGGAAAATGCTCACCGTACCGATCAACGAAAAACTGTATCCGCGTTTCCTTTACCGGGTATCTGTCGGTGAGACCAAGGGCACAGAAGTGCCGTACCTGATCACGGTTCGTGATTACATGATGCAGGAAACGATTGGCTTTGTCAGTGAACTGATCAGACAGAACAAAAGCGTGCTGAATGTGGTCGATTCCGATTTTGCTTTTCTGAATGAACGGTTGGCAAGACACTACGGCATCGAGGGTGTGAAGGGCATGAAAATGCGTGTCGTGCCAATCAAACCGGAGGACAACCTTGGCGGCCTGTTGACCCATGGCTCGGTACTCATCGGCAATGGCACGGGTACCGCACCGCACCCGATCTATCGTGCCGTGTGGCTCCGGGAAGCGATCCTGGGTGATCATGTTCCGCCCCCACCGTCGGAGGTTCCCGCGCTTGAGGAAACAGCTGGCGATGCGACCGAAGACGCTCTTTCAATTGCGCAATTGCTTGCCAGGCACAGGACCGTCGAGAGCTGCAACGATTGCCACTTCAGGCTCGATCCGTGGGGCATCCCGTTTGAAGATTACAACGCCATCGGCCGTTTTCAGCCGATGGTTCCCAAAGACGGGACGCGTGTCAGCGGATTCAATGCGGACAAGCACAAGGACCTTGCGGGCTATCAGGACTATCTGGACTCGATCAATACGGTCGCGGTGATCTCCAGGGCCCGTGTTCCTCATGGGCCGGAAGTCAGCGGGATGCGTGAGCTGAAGGAATTCCTGCTCAAGGAGCGAAAGGACGATGTCGTCGAGAACATCATACGTCGCCTGCTGTCCTATGGTCTCGGCAGGGAACTGACCTATCGCGACCGTTTTGCAGTAGACTCGATCCGTCAGCAGGCAATAAAAACCGATTACGGGATGCGGGACATTCTTGTATCCATTTGTTTGAGTGATGTGTTTCGCGAAGAAACCCGCCACAGGAAAGGCAAAGAGGACTGATAGCATGACAGGCAAAAGTTGGCGATTGAGCCGGCGGCAGATGATCAAAGGTTCGGGAGTTGCAATGGCCCTGCCTTACCTGAATGCCATGGGCAACACCAATGGCATGGCCAGCGGCGCAACAGGCACTGCAACCACGAAGATGCCCAAGCGGTTCATTGGCACCTACATTTCCTACGGTGTCTATCAACCTGACGGTCAATCAGGCATCCCGCGAAAAGACAAAGATGGCAATTATGAACATCACGAGTGGAGTTGGTGGCCACAGGGCAACCCCGGCAAACTGACGTCATTCAACAAGTCAACAGCACCCTTTGAACCATTCAAAGACAACATCACCTATCTTCGTGGTCTGGATCACAAAGGCGGATACAAACTCGGCGGGCACAGTTCAGGTGACGTTTTCCTGACGGGGGCCGACATGGCTGAGATTGAGACAACCAACAATATTTCGATCGATCAGGTCATGGCCAATCACCATGGCCACGAAACCCGCCACGCCTCGCTGGTGATGGGCACCGAGGGTGGTACTGGTTCGTACCTCCGCACCAAGACAATGAGTCACCGTGGACCGGGAAAAGCGATCCCTTCCATGCACAAGCCTGATGAAATTTTCAATCGACTTTTCAATCCCTATGGCGACAAAGGAATCGAGCAAGTCCGTGCAGGGCTCAAGCGTGATGCATCGATCCTGGACCTCATGATGGAACACAGCAAGAGCTTTCATGCTGATTTGGGAAGGGAAGACAAGCACAAACTGGATGAATACCTGGAGTCAGTTCGTGAAATCGAGAAAAGAGTCGAACGAACCAGGGACTGGACCCACACACCACTACCGGAAGTTGATCGTGACAGCTTGAACTTGACGGTTGACCACAAGACAGGCCCTGCTGAATACATCCGGGTGATGTACGACCTCGCCTATCTGGCGTTCGTCACCGACCAGACTCGTTATGTCACCTACATGACGGAGTCCGAGCAGTCCAGTTCCAGCGAACTGTGGAATTACGCCAATTACGTTCTTGGTTACAAGGGTGCAACACACGATATCGCCCACAAGCGACCGCAAGTGATTTCCGGCCAGTGGGATTTGTGGCGGGCGGAAAACCACGCTTACTTCCTCAAGCGACTCGCTGATACCCAGGAAGGTGATGGCACGATGCTGGACAACACGCTGTGCCTCTGGGGGTCAGCCCACCCGCACAGCTCACACAGCGGCCTGAACTACCCGCTGCAACTCGCCGGGGGAAAAAACATGGGGCTGAAACACGGCCAACTCCTCGAGTTTGTCGGTGACAAAAAAGTACCCATGGCCAATCTTTTCGTCACCATGCTTCATGCGATGAATATTCCTGCCGACAAGTTCGCTGACAGTTCGGGAAATCTCGACCAGCTGCTGAGAGTTTAGCCGATGGACAGAATACTGGCTTGCATCGCATGTGTTGCGATACTGGTGACATCAGAGTCGATCTCGGCTCAGGACGACCTGCCACGAGTTTTGATCATTGGTGACAGTATCGCTGGCATGTACAGCAATCAGGTCTCCAAAGAGTTGAAAGATAAAGTGAGAGTCGACGCTGCCTGGCGTCCAACCGATCTGGTACTCAACTCAAGTACCGTACTCGAAAATCTTGACCAGCTTCTCGGACGCATCGACCGTAATGGCAAGCCGGTACCAGAAGAAAAGTGGCCCGCCTATGCTCTGATTCATGTCAATGTCGGCCTTGGTGACCTGGTTCATCGTGTGCCGAACTTGAAATCACTGCGTCTGTTGCCGATCTCCAGTGGTGGCGTGATCACTACCCCACCTGATCGATACAGAAGGAATCTGGATGAACTGATCGGACAACTCAAAAAAAGAAACCCGAAGGCCAAGATTGTATGGGCCTCCACAACACCCATCCGCGCCTCAAGGTCCGAAGTATTCAAACCGGGAACCGAGATTGAATACAACACAATTGCGGACGGGATCATGACGAAACATGGCGTGCCGGTGAACGACATGTACTCGTTTGTCAAAAAACTCATCAACATGGACAAGCCCGCAGGATTTGGCGCCGATCCATTTCATTTTGACAAAAAGAACATCCACATGCCGATCATTCGGGTGATCGAGAATACCTTCCAACTGCCACCCGCTCCCGAAACGGAAGAAGAAAAAATCGTCAAACAGAGCAAGTCTGCAGGTTGACAACGATCACGCATGCCAGTGGGCAACAAAACTTGCGGGTGTTGACCAAAAAACATCGAAAAGCGATACTCTGGATGAACCGCAGGGGTGTCCTTTTTGGGCTGAGAGTTCTGGGCAAAGCGATTGAAACCCAAAACAACCCTTCGAACCTGATACGGGTCACGCCGACGAAGGGAGCGAGACGGCCGCGTAATATTTCTTTCGGACTTCGCCGTTCTCTCTTTTCCGAGTCTTTTCCTGATTGCAACCTAAAGGGAAGAAATGAATTCTCCAAAGATGCCAGTGTTGAACAATTTGAACGATGCCAGTCAACGCGGTGATTTTTCGGGGCAGGTTCCGGAGGCGGCGGACAACGCAGAAGAAATTCGCGCAATCGAAAAAGACCCGACGCTCTTCCCCAACTCAACCCGCATTTATGTCGAAGGTGAAATTCATGAGGCACTGAGGGTTCCCATGCGTGAGATCCGTGTTTCGGACACGGAGCATCCGAACGGTGAGATTGAGAAGAATGAACCCGTTCGAGTCTATGACTGTTCCGGGCCGTGGGGCGATCCCGAATTCAAAGGTGATGTGACTCAGGGCCTTCCCGCTCTCCGACAAAAATGGATTCTTGACCGGGACGATGTCGAGGAGCACTCAGGGCGTGAGGTCAAACCGGAAGACAATGGTTATCTGTCGGAAGAACATTCCGAAAAGTACAACCAGCTGAAAAATGTGAAGAACCGTCTGAAAGAATACCCCGGACTGAAACGCAAGCCCCTTCGTGCCAAGGGCAGTCTGAACGGGGATGGTGACTGGCACCCGGTCACGCAGAAGTGGTACGCCGATCAGGGGATCATCACGCCCGAAATGGAATACGTCGCCATTCGTGAAAATCTGGGACGGAAAGAAGAGTTCAAGACCATTGCGGACAAGTATCCGAACCTTCGCGATCTGCCACCAGAAGCTTCCGAACGAATCCGGCAATTGTGTTCTACCCCTGACGGTTACGAAATGCCGAGGCCTTCCGAGGTCGACCCGGACGCACAGGTTGCCCGCAATCGCATCGATCACCAGCACCCGGGCCAGTCATGGGGAGCGATGACTCCTGCTTTCATCACGGCTGAGTATGTACGTTCCGAGGTCGCTCGCGGTCGTGCGATCATTCCGGCCAACGTCAATCATCCGGAAAACGAACCGATGATCATCGGCCGTAACTTCCTGGTAAAGATCAATGCCAACATTGGCAACTCGGCGGTCACCTCGACCATCGATGAAGAAGTTGAAAAGATGCGTTGGGCCACCAAATGGGGCGCCGACACGGTCATGGACCTGTCAACCGGCAAAAACATTCATGCCACACGTGAGTGGATCATCCGCAACAGCCCGGTGCCGATTGGCACAGTGCCGATCTATCAGGCGTTGGAAAAAACAGGCGGAAGCATTGAGGCTTTGACCTGGGAGATATTCCGGGACACCCTAATTGAACAGGCGGAACAGGGCGTCGACTACTTCACCATTCACGCAGGTGTACTGAAAGCATTCATTCCGTACACGGCCAAACGCATGACGGGGATTGTGTCCCGGGGAGGTTCGATACTGGCAAAGTGGTGCATTCACCATGAAAAAGAGAACTTTCTCTATGAGCACTGGGACGAGATTTGTGATATTTGCGCAGCCTATGATGTGAGTTTCTCCATTGGTGACGGCTTACGGCCAGGCTCGATCGCCGACGCGAACGACTACGCGCAGCTTGCTGAACTGGAAGTGCAGGGAGAATTGACCAAACGCGCATGGGCCAAGGGGTGCCAGGTGATGAACGAGGGGCCAGGTCATGTCCCCATGCACCTGATTCAGGAAAACATGCAAAAGCAGATCGAATGGTGTCACGAAGCGCCCTTCTATACTCTCGGCCCGCTGACCACAGACATTGCCCCCGGATACGATCACTTCACCTCAGGGATCGGAGCAGCCCAGATTGGCTGGTATGGGTGTGCCATGCTTTGCTATGTGACCCCCAAAGAGCACCTTGGGCTGCCTGACCGCAACGATGTTCGTGAAGGGGTTGTTACCTACAAGATTGCCGCTCATGCTGCTGACTTGGCAAAGGGACACCCCGCAGCCCAGATCCGTGACAACGCACTCTCCAAGGCTCGTTTCGAATTCCGCTGGCGTGACCAGTTTGCATTGGGACTCGATCCGGCACGAGCGATCGAGTACCACGATGAAACCCTGCCAGCAGAAGGTGCCAAAACCGCCCACTTCTGTTCGATGTGCGGTCCAACATTCTGCTCCATGAAAATCACCGGTGACGTCCGCAAATACGCCGAAGAACAGGGTGTAGAACAACAGGACGTACAGCAACAGGTTGCACAGGTCCAAAGTGAAAAGGAAGAAGGGGCACAAGAACAGATCACCCGTGTTCACCCCCGATGAACAACCGGGTCACTGATGAACAACCGGGTCACTGATGACCGAACGGGTCACCGATCACCGACCGGGTCACTTCGGTTCAAAACAACTGGTTTGTGACGTTGCTACTCTGCCTCATCTGAAGGCTGCACGTCAACTCGCCGAACTGTTCCATCGCCGCCCGCAACCGCGATGCTGCGATCACGTGGATGAACAGCGACGGCGTAGCCCCAGCCATCGACCCCGGGGATGGTTTCAACAACCCTGACGCTGCGTGAGTCCACCAACCGCGTTTTTCCGTCAACACAACTCGCAATCATCATCGTTTCACTGACCCACGCGATATCCAGCGGCTCGGAATCAAGCCGGATGTAACGGACCATTCGGCCAATGGTGGGTTGCCAAAATCGAATCGTGCGATCCCCAGCAGCCGTAGCGACCATTGGCATGTCGCCAGAAACCGGACAATTTGCCATCGAATGAATCGGCTTGGAGTGCTGATTCAAACTGCGAACCAGTTTCCCCGTCTCAACATCCCAGACGCGAACTGACTGATCATGAGCGGCAGTTACCATTTCTCCGTTTTGCAAAAAACAAGCCGCCGTGATACCACGCGAATGCCCCTTGAACTTTCTGACGACCTGTTTCGTCACCAGATCCCATTGAATCAGAAGACGGTCAAGACTTCCTGTGACCACACCTGTGTTGTCACACCAAACCACCGCAAAAACCGAGTCCTGGTGCCCTGCCAATTTCATCATTGATGTGCACTCAGGCCACGCAAAGATCTCAACAATACCTTCCTCCGACGGATACCCACCACCGACCGCCAATCGTCTTCCATCAGGTGAAAACTTCAAGCAGTGAAGATTGGCAAACGAAACATCAACGGTTCTCACCAATTTCAGATCAGGCCAACTGTATACACGCAGACCGTCTTGCGAACAGGCGATGATGGATGCACCACCGGGGTCAAAAACGATATCCGTGATGGGTGGCATCTGGCTCTGTGCCCGGCACGGCACGAATAGCGAGGTCACCGCAATGATCAGGATGCTGCAAGACAGCCTGGCATACCCGAGACTTCCCAAAGCGATCATGCCAACAGCTCCTCGATCACCTTGGCCTCTTGCGGTGAGATACGAATCGGCCGCCCATCCGGCGTGGTCAGCTCCAGTCCGGGATCAAAACCAAGCAGCGTGTAGATCGTGGCTGAAAGATCACCAGGTGTGATGGGCGTTTTGTTGACAAACTCTCCCAACGGATCACTTTCGCCGATAACCTGTCCACCTTTCACACCACCACCGGCCATGACGACACTGAAACAGTTGGGCCAATGCTCCCGACCACCCGTGCTATTGATTTTTGGTGTCCTTCCAAAATCTGTCATGATCAGCACGAGCGTGTCATCGAGCATGCCACGATCTGACAGGTCACCGATCAAACCGCTCGCTGCCTTGTCCAAGCCCGGGATCAACGCATGTGAAGCAGAGCGTGGATCACCAGGATGCCGATTGCCATACGTTTTCAAATCGAGGTGATTGTCCCAGCCTGTATTGTTCACAGTAACGAACGGGACTCCCCTTTCGACCAACCTCCGAGCCAGAAGGCACTGCTGACCAATGTTGTTGGAATCATAAAGATTTGCCCGGGGATCAATCGAGTAGAGCTCACGTGTCTTTTCCGGTTCCTGCTCCAAATTGAATGCCTCCTTCGCATCCTTGGATGCGATCAGTTCATACGCCCGCTCCAGATCCGGGTCACTTGGCCCTGTACTTTGAGATTTCAGGTTTCCGAACTCGTTCATCGCCTGAACTATTTTGCGACGTCGATCAAGACGCGAAAGATCCAGCCCGCGATAAAAATCCAGATCACGGTGCTTGTAATTCGATTTACCAGGATCACTTACCAAAGAAAAATGCTTTGTGCTACTGGGGAGAAACCCATTTCCAATCGCTGCAACATCTCTGGACACCAGATCTGGAATCGCAATGTTCGATGGCAAAACACCAACTTCCGGTTGCAGATGGGCAACGACCGACGCCATGCTGGGATACTCAATTGACGGCGTTGGTTTGTATCCAGTCATCAAGTACTGAACGGCAAAATTATGCACCCCAAAGGGTGACGTTACGCTGCGAATGAGCGCCAGTTTATCCAGAATTCTGGCTGTCTGAGGCAGATGTTCACTGATCCGGATGCCAGGCAGAATCGTGTTGACCGACCCGAAAGGTCCGCGAACCTCCGATGGAGCCATGGGTTTCGGATCAAACGTATCCAGATGGCTGGCTCCACCATCCAGCCAGATCAAAATGCACGCTTTGGCACGGGCGTTTCCATTGGAAAGCATCGCTGGACGCGCCGCTTCAGCCCGCTGCAACCGGAAGAAATCGACCAGTCCCAGCCCCAAACCAGCGAGCCCTCCAACACGGACAAAATGTCGGCGTCCAACACCGTCACATCGCTTGAAAGTATCCATGGGGTTATCGTCTTTTACGTGTAGAAGTGTCTTCGCAGGCAAGTCAAACAGATTGCAGCGATACGGTGCGTGTCCTAGTGATTTGTCACAAATTCCTTGCAGGTGACAATGCTCCAGACAAAATCCTCCAAAGCAGCCTGTTGCTGTCGCGAATTCTGTTTGGCATCAAACAATCGCGACAGGAATTCAGTTTCGCGGCTGTTGGGCTCTCGATTCAGTGCAACATGGTAAAACTCCTCAACAATCTGCATTGGGGTCTTACCGGAATTGATCAGAGTGTCGAGACGCCCCCGCTGGGCACCAATTCGGCTATTCAACAGTTCTCCGTTGAACAGGTGCAGTTTCTGAGCCAGCGGCCCAATTGGCGAGGGCTTGCTTTCACAAGAACTGGTTCGGTCACAGCGTCCCAGAATATCGAGCGTATCAGATGGAATCGCTCCATCACGCAATGCGACCGCCCGCGTACCGGGGACCTCGTCGCCATACTGCGTTTCCAGTCCCAACACGTCAGAAATTGCATCAGCAAGCACTTCAGCTTCAAGCGGCTTTTCAAACATGTGCGAGTAGAAGCGACGGTCCGCCTGATTTCCCCTGGTCGTGGTTGATTCACGTGCATAAGTCGAACTCATCGCAATGACTTTCAGGGTATGCCGAATGTCATAGCCATGCTTGATGAAATCATCAGCTAACCGTTTGAGCAACGTGGGATGGGTCGCGGGGTTGGTTGAACGGAAATCGTCAACCGGCTCCACCAGCCCTCGCCCCATCAACGACTTCCAAAGCCGGTTGACGATCGCCTTGGCGAAGTAGGGATTTTCCCGGTGCGTGAGCCATTCGGCAAACGCCTCACGCCCATCTTTCGTTTGTTCGGACAGGAAATCCCCACCGGGAATTTTCATCAATGAGGCCTGTCCCGTGTTGGGATGAATATTCTTGCCAAAGGGGTTGATTCTGATCACTTGGCTGCGTGTCAGCTTCGAGAACATGGCTGTCAAACCATGAAAATCATCCTGCGTCCACTTGTCGAGCGGATGATTATGGCAGTTGGCACACTTCATCCGACTTCCCATGAAAACTTCGCTGACAAACTCTGTCTGCTGCCTCGCGTCCTCGACAAGGGTGAAGAAGGTAGCCGGACCATACTCAGCCGAATCACCGCTCGCTGTGATGATGTCCCACGCTATCTGATGATAGCCCACACCATCTTGCAACTGCTGAACCAGCCACTCATGAAACCCCCGAGCCGCTTCTGGTGTCGTGGATACCGAATTTTTGTCAACTTTCGATCGTATCCTCAGCAACCTGGCCAATTTCAATGCATAGAATTCGACGAATTCCTCTGACGCCAGAAGCTGATCAACCAACTTTTCCCGATCAAGGTGTCCGGATTGCGTTCCATCGCGAAATGGAGGCAAGCGACCGGTAAGATCCAAAGTGATCCTGCGGACGAACGTCGCATCATCGGCAGCAGGAGAGATGGGAAGACGTAGCTCAGCGAGTGACCCCAGAACCTCCTGGTCAACAAAATTCTGACGCGATTCCGCCGAGAAATCCATCTCCGATGCGGAAACCGGGACAATGAATTCGATTGGGACTACTTCCGTCGAATATCTGGCAATGATCACATGCCGGCCAGGACGTAAAACAACCGCCGTTGCGTCATCACTGTCAATTTTGACTGCGTCTGAATCCTCAACAACGAATTGAGTCATGGCGGTGACATCACGAGTCAAACCATCATCATAATGGGCAACGACTTGCAACCGCGTGCGATCGCCACTGCTGGCTGCAACAAACCTCTCAGGTGTTATCTCGACAAAGTTAAGCTTGCGATGTTCGAGATACTTTGCACCTTCCTGAACCCATCTGGTCAACAGTTTTGCGTTGTTATCATCGCTGGCGAGAACAGATCCCCCTCCATGCTCCACCGTCTCAGACGGCTTCATCAACACAAGACTCGCTTCAGGATCACTTAAATTGATCCGCCGCCCTCCCCATCGTCGGACAATTTCGTCATAGTCCGCCTTGGGTGTTCCTCCATACAAGGACAATTTGAATCCACCTCGACCGATCGCTGACCCATGACATTTCCCGGCGTTGCACCCCAACTTGGTGAACATCGGAATCAAGTCATTCTTGAAATCGACCGTTTCCTGCTGCCCATCACTTCTTTCCCCGCCAATCAAAATGGATCCGGAATCGGCACACACAACCTGCTTTGAAACAAAAGAGGCAGCGAACAGGATCAATGATGCAGCAAATGATATGACGAATTTATTCATGGTTTTGACTTGGATTCATCCAGAGTACTTATTCTCTTCGGATCGCCATTCAAAAGTCTTTTTGCCTCTTCGTCACTGATTTTTTTCGCAGACAAAAGCTCGCCAACTTTTTTCTGAAGTTCACCATCATTGCCCAATGCGTCCAATAACTCTGCCGCTTCCGCTCGGTTCAAGCGACCATTCTGCACCAAAGGAAGCAGCTTCCTGCGAAACTCACCTGCGGCACCTGCCGTGGACTCTCGGTCACCCAGCATGCGATTACGGGCAGCAACAGCGGCTGCAGCATCACCCGGAGTTTGCGCGATGTACTTCCGCAGTGTGTCGTGGTCCACTCCCATCACGCTGGCAACTGCTCCCAGAAAGTGAGGTTGCGCATAAAACGCGTCGCCGGCGTGGACAAAGTTATGCGTAACTTTCCCTTCTTTTACCACGATCACTGTCGCAGTCAGGTTCTTGTCCAACCCGTAAGCTGGCGGCCCAGCTGACCCATCGGTGGACAACCCAACGACCAGATTTTTCGGATATCGCTGATCCAGAACGGCAAAGCTTTTTTCCGCTTCATTTGCATCGTCTGTGCATACAACAACGGACATCGCCCATGGTTGTTTTGAATTCTCTTCAATGGCTTGAAGCTGATTGCGCAAATGACCGAGAAAACGTCCAAACGTACGGGAGTTCTTTACAAAAAACATCAAATGGTTTTTACCATTGGCCAGCTTGGTCGGATCAATTTCCTCGCCTGCTGATTCACCGCGAATGTTGATCACCGTAAACGGAAGCGCTCCCTCACCTGCCTGCGGTCCGGAATAAATTGTCTTTTCAAGAGACTTGGTCCATTCAGCCGGATCGATGATCTTGATTTCTGCCGAACCATATCCGCTGCGGCCATTTCGCTCGCGTTGCATTCGAGCATTCTGCAGAACACGTTCCTCAGAACCGCTTTGTGCGATTCGAGGATTCAAGGCGCCCCGATAAACCGCTACCGCTTCGATAGAAGCCTTTTCCGGATCAAAACCAGCATAAAGTTGATTCATCACCGAAGCGACGTCGTAATCGTACATGTCGCCCCTAGCATTGGCGGCAATCAACCTTTGATAAATGGCAGCACGATTAGCGGCAGTGACTTCTCCTGCTTTGAATTGTCCGTTATCAAGTTCTTTCGGCTGACCAAACCGCCCGTGCCTGTTTTCAACATAAGACATTTCCATGTCAAACAGCGGAAGCAGGCGGTTGGCTTGACTCTGTGTGAGCTCCTTGTCTGCAACCGCCTCATTCAGGATCCTCCTGACAGCTTCCTTGTCTGACTGAATGCGTTTCCAAAGATGGTAGCCCTGCTTTTGCGAGATCTTCCCTTCTTCGACAAGCTTGGTGATCCGCGCGAAACGGAAACTCTCACACATGTCAAAACCTGAATTGGATCCAATCCGTTCCTCGTATTTGATTTCCTGAGCATGAACGACACTGGACCGGATACCCGAAGTGCCGCTCAAAACAGACAGTGCCACACAAAGCCGCACGACCCATCGAATTTCCAGAACGTTCATCTGACTGAATATCTCCATTTCAAAACGAATTTTGATCAGTTGCTTAGCACCAGTCGATTTCCATCCAAAGCCGCCAAACGCATCGCGGTTTTCCCACTGCCATGCGGAGGAACATGAAAGAACATCATCCTCACCTGATGACCCGATCCATATCGCGACAGTTTAGAGGTTTACTTCCAAACTGTTTTTCACAAAGGATGCAACGAGCCTCAATTCTTGCAAAAAAGCCAGTCTCGCGGTGAGAAACCACACTTCTCGTGGGGGGCATGCCCAAGCCCCGCCTGCTACCGAAGAAACTTGCAGCGTTCCATGCAAACCACTGCAGACACACCAGATTCGAGACTTTTCAGCAACTCCAAATCTGGCTTGCAGCAAATGCAATCAGGTTCCACTGCCTCGGAGAAACTCGTGCTGGCGAACAGAGTTCCACAGAGTTCCAAGTACTACTTGAATTTCAACTTCCCAGTCCGGTCTGGCTGGCTCGCCAACGAGCCATTGAATCACTCAGACGATTTCCATCAACTCGCCCGTGCTATCGGCAAAATGTTCCGACTCGACACCGAGCTTTTTCTGCATTGCAACAAACAGATTCGACAGTGGAGTATCTTCGGTGAACTTGTGGAACGCGCCATGCTTGAATCCAAGCGAGGTTCCTCCGGCCAGCACGAGCGGATAGTTACGTGCATTGTGGGTGGTACTGGTCGCACTTCCGTAGAGCGTAACGGTATTGTCGAGCAGCGAGCCGCCAACTTCGGTCGTGTCTTTCAAACGCTTGAGAAAGTAAGCATGCTGCCTGGCAAGAAACTGATCGTATTGGGCCCATTGTTTGAACCCTCCTTCTTTTCCCCCGCCATGTGACAGGTTGTGATGCCCGCGGAAATCAGACCCCAGAGCAATGGCTGGAAACTTGTCCGATACGCCTTTTCCATCTTCTTGCGATATCTGGTAGGTTGCGACACGGGTGGTATCAGTCTGGAACGCCAGGAACATCAGATCATACATGGTGCGAATGTACTGTTCCGGTGCATCCTGCCGAGCCTCCAGATCGACTGAGGCCGAATCAACGTCGGGGCGTGGTGTATCCAACCAGGCTTCAGTGCGTTGGATCCGACGTTCCACTTCGTACACCGATTCCAGATACTCCGCCAGTTTGCGTTGATCGGTTTGCCCGAGTTTCTGGTTCAAGCTTTTGGAGTCATCCAGGACGAGGTCCACCATGCGTTTTTCATGTTGCAACTGGCGGTATCTGGATTCAAGCGATCCTGTTTTATCCTGTTTGAACAAGCGTTCAAAAATCTGGCGTGGCTCGGATTCAGCAGGAATCGCCTCACCGGCACGGTTGAAGGACACTGTGGCGGTACGTGTCTTGTATCCAACTCCACCATTGCTTGAAAGAACAATCGACGGAAACCTCGTTTCCTGCCCCTGAACCATTGCAACGCGTTGATCCAACGAAATCGTGTTTCGATAATCACTGCCACGCACATCGCCGCCCGTCAACCAGATATCAGCGGTTGCATGTCCCACGAGCAGCCTTCCAAGGGGGTGTGACAACCCTCCGAGAATTGTCATATCACCACGGAAACTCTCGAGTGGCCGCAATGTGTCCGTCAGCCTGTAGTCCGAGCCTTCTCCGTGTGGGAACCAGTACCACTTCTGATGTGCCTCATGCTTCTCTGGCGGCAAACTGACACCGTTGGCAAAAAAGACGCACGCCAACCGTGGCGGGCGTTTTTGCTGTGCAGTCTCGGATGCCATGCAGTCAAACATTGGCAAAGCAAGAGCAACACCTGTGCCTCGCAAAAAAGTCCGCCGGTTCAATTGCCAGGATCGTTTCGTCATGATTTCATACCGACTCGGCTGGGAGTCGCGGTTGTAAACGGGAATGTCTAGTGATGTGTGAACGAATCACTTGTTACGATGGATTCTATCAGAGGAATGATTCGATAGTCGGCTTTACGAAACTCTTCGGTAATCGCATTCACCTCTGTGTCATCGGAAAAACTGAGCGACCGGCCCAGTCCCCATGCAAAAAGTTTTCGGACAAGTGCTTCCGCAAAATCATCTTTGCGGTTTGCAACAAGATATCGCTTCAGCTCATCGATACCGTCAACGGTCGCGCCATCCGGCAGGACTGTCTTCGTATCATCGGAATCACGCCACTGTCCAACGGTATTGAAGCTCTCAAACGGTAACCCGAATGGGTCGATCCGTTGATGACAGTTGCGGCAAGCCTGCACGTCACGGTGGATGGCGAGTTGTTCTTTGAGAGTTTTTCCTTTGAGTCCGGGCCCTTCACTATCGAGCTCAGGCACATTGGGTGGCGGGGGCGGAGGTGGATCGTTCAACAAACGATCCAGCAACCAGACACCCCGTTTGATGGGATGTGAATCAACGCCGTTGGAATTACCGGTCAGAAATGAAGCTTGAGTGAGTAATCCTCCCCGGTGTGAATTTTGAGGTACACCCACCACGCGAAACTCGGTGCCGCTGACTCCGGGGATTCCATAATGGTCAGCGAGGACAGGGTTGACATAAATCGAATTCGAGTCGATCAATTCCAAGGCACTTCTTTGCTCACGCATCACCGTCGCAAACCAACCGCGTGTTTCCTGCCGCATTGCTTCACGAAGCCAGGGCTGGTACGTCGGGTGGCGTTTCCGATCCACAGGAATTCGCTCCAGTGCTTCAAGATCCAACCATTGATCCACGAACCCCGCAACAAATTGATCGCTCTCGGCGGACTGCAGCAGGCGCCGCGTTTCCTGACGTAAAACGCCCGTGTGACGGAGCCTGCCAGCGTCTGCCAAGCCACGCAGCCTGGCGTCAGGCATGCTCCGTGTCAGGAAGTAAGCAAGACGATTTGCCAATTCGTGATCATCCAGCGGGGACCTTCTCGATTCAGATCCCTGATCCCTGACAACTCCGTCTGATGCCTGTGGTTCAACCAGATAGAGAAACGACGGACTGATCAACACCGCCGGCAGCACTGCGGCCGCAAGCTCAACATCCGATGCCTCTGGATTCTCGCTGGCATATTCTTTCCACAGATTGAGAAAACCCTGCACCTCTTCCTTGGTCGGAGGTCGCCGGAACGCCCGACTCAGGAAATTCTCAAGCAATTCTTCCGGATCCTCCGAACACATGATTTTCCGGTGTGACTCAGGTGGCCATTGGTCGTGAACTGGGGCTTCGAATTCAACGGAAAAAATCTCAAGATTGGGACCTGATGGATAGGCAGGCTCCCAGCGGTTCAACAGGAATAGCCTGGCGTCAGTCAAGTCACCCGAGACTCCCGTTCGGCTGCGAAAAGGAAGCGGAAGGTTTTCCATGCGTCCGATGAATTCATAGGTGTCCGGTTCGTCAGTCGCTTTGACTTCCAGGCTCCGACTGATCGGCTTGAACTCAACCCCATCATCCAGCCGATTGGCAACCATCACCGAAAGGTAAGCGGAAGTTTTTTTCTGGTTCTCTGGAGGGTCAACAACTTTTTCAGGTTCGGGGCGTGACAGGAATTGGGCACCGATGGGGCCTCGTTTCAAATCTGGACCTTCCCATTGAACGGTCAACTGATCCCCCCCACCTGTATCGTAATAGGTGACGATCAGTTCATGCGTACCGGCAGTGAGTTGCACGGGAACACCGCCACCTCGATTGTGAGCGACTTGTTTTCTGTCAACGTAGATGGTCGCGCCATCATCGGCACGCGTATGGAAGGTGTAGGTGCCCTCGATCGGAACTTCGAGCATCGCCCGAAATCGCAGGGAGATCTTTTCGATTTCGATTCCGAGTCGGTGAATGTCCAATTCCGATGTGTACCGCGTCTCCAGCGGCTGACTGCCTGCGTAGGAGGCAAGAGCAGTGTCAGTCAACAAAGGATGCACTTGAACCTCGATCGGCGCATCCCCTCGCACCGGGTCCAATGCAGAAACCAGAGCATCCGATGGAATGGCCTGCCTTTTCAGTTTTGGCCCCTTCCACTCCACGTTCAACCGTTCTCCTCCACCGGTATCGTGATAGGTCAGCACCAGTTTGTGCAAGCCTGCCTTCAGCTCAATCGCCCCGGTGCTCTCCTCGTTGACCCGTTCACCATCAACAACCTGTTCTCCATTGATATAAAGACGTGATCCATCGTCAGCACTGGTGAAAAACTGATACTCACCGCTGGTTGGCACGCGAAGCTGGGTTGTGAATTTCAACGAGGTCTTTTCAATGGAAATCCCAAGATCTTTGAGGTCAAACCCGTCGCTGAATAAAACACGAGTCGGCTGCTTCCCTGCAAAAGATTCAATCTTGCAGTCTGGCAGAAGTTCATAAACCTCCACCTGCAAACCACCATTTCGCTGAATGATACCGGGCACGGTCCTTGCCTTTACTTTTACACGTACCACACCGGAATCCGGGAACGTTTTCAACGGTATTTCGATACGCGGCTGAGGCCCACGCCTGGCTGGAATCTGCGTTCCTTTTGCCCGCGTCGCAGGCGGTAGAACGACAGACTTTTCACGGATCTCACCATTGAACTTACCCCGTTTCTTGTTTCTTGGGTCGATATTCGGATAAGTGCCGACGGGAAATTTTACAGCAGACGCGTCTTTGGCCAACGTTTGCCCAGCTGCTCGGGGTCGGCCATTGCCGTCTCTTTCAAACTCGACCGCAAATCCAGATCGGTCCGGTCGACTGTCTGGATCTTTGATCAAAGATCGATCCAAATAAAGCCGGGCAATCTTCAGAAACGATTCAAAGTGAAGCGGTGACATCACCAACTCCCCACCGTTATTCGTGAATCCATCCTCTGAAACGCGTTCCGGAGGAAGCAATTGCTTGACATCAAGATCGATGCCGAACAGATCGTTCAGCGTGTTGTTGTATTCATCACGGTTGAGACGTCTGAAAATCACCTGACCGTCAGTCTGACGTCGTGCCCGGGCAGCAATTTCCAATTGCTGTGTCAACCAGGCTGTCAAATCAGCAAACTCACGATCGCTCAACTGAGGTGCGTCTTCAGGAGGCATCTCACCGTTATTGATCCGATTGAGTGCCTCGTGCCAATGATCAGCATCGCCTCCACCAGCAACGTCCCGAGCCAGCGTATCAATACGAAAATCACCCTCCTGTGCATCCGGGCCATGACAACCGGCGCAGTGCTTCTTGACCAGACTGCCAAGTTTCGCGGGAAAGGTTTCTCCGATCACCAAGTTGCTGCCCAGACTCAGGGCAACAAAACAGAATACCGTGACTGATTTGATGGAAGTGTGCAAAAGCGTTTCTGAAGGGCAGGCAATGATGGCGGGTGTCGAAAAGCCTCGCTGCTTGCTGGCTGCTGAACGAAAAACTGACAAAAGGCTGACAAAACGAGTACCGCATTCACTGCAGCAAGCTCATCGAAAATCAATCAGAAGCAGACTACGAGGCTACCCCCAGTATACACCACACTCAGCTCAAGCCCAAAGCTGATACCCGACAGAAAATGTTGGCGTGAAGTTCTTCACATTGTTGACCAGATCGCGCTGCGGTAAGCTTGCTTGACTGGCCTTCATTGATGAATTCTGATTTCGGGATATTGCCTGCGTCATGCGTACCTTGTTCATTTTCATTGTTTTTCTGTCTTTCCCGGCACCATTCCATGCCAACGCTAAAGAGCGACTGGGCAAGTCAGGAGTCAACATAGTGTTCGGCCTTGACCCCGGGACCGGGAATTACGACGGCGTCACCGGCAAGCCGACGCATTCGTGGAATCATATCGATGTGGGCATGCAGAAGCTGAAGGCTCTGACAGATACCAAGGGACGGAAGACATCCATCAATCTTTCCATGTCAGCAAATGATGGCGAATGGGGCATCACTGGGCACAAAGGTGTTTTTCACGCCTATCTCTATCACAATAGCCGTGATGTCGATTTATCGGTGAATTTTGATGGCATCACTCCGGGGCGTTACCGGATGTATGTCTACGCACATGGTGATGCACCCGATCAGAATGCGTCCATTGAACTTAAAGTGGGCAGTGAATCCTATGGACGCCAGTCAACTCTCAATGACGGAACATGGGATTTCCGATCGCTGAAACTGAAAGAAGGGAACCAGTACGTTACCTTTGACTTCGATGTCACAAAGAACGAATCAGTGAGTGTTACCAGCCATCGGGATGGAAGTTCCTATTCAATGTTCAATGCCATTCAGATCGTTCCATTGAGCAAGAAGAAACAGCAGAAACCGAAGCCTCGTTGAGATCCGTTTTCTGTTGATCGGGACAACATGTTGACCCGGAAAACTGGTGACATGAATCATTTGTTCTGAATTGCCACTACCTGCATGCAGTAACCAGGTTTGGCACGTTCGAGTGGAAACCATGAAAGACAAATCGGCTTTACTTGTCACGATTGCTTTGACAATTCTGGCATACTGTTCTTCTTGCTCATCTTCCTGCTCGGCCGCAGTCCAAGAGCTGGATGCTTTTGTGCGTGATGGCCAGACCTTCCTGACTTGGCAGGAAGATGGTTCGGACTGGTATTTTGTCTATGCTTCCGTAGAGCCAATCACCAGCATCAGCAACAGGAAGTGGATTGCCAAAATCCCCAGAGGATCCAATCGCTTCCGATTTCCTGCAGTCAGTTCCCACCGGGGACATACCGATCGTAAATACAAAGAACTTTTCCACGGCAAACCGTGGGCAGAGCGAATTCAGATCGAACCTTCGCTAGATGCGTCCAAAGGACTCCCAGACGGAACTGGTTTGTTCGTCCATACGATTAAAACCGAGGCAGCCAGGTATTACGCCGTCACATCCTCGGAAACGAACGCGATTCACGAGGGGCAGAACTCACTGGTGACGACAGTCGATGAAAAGCCTGGCATCCCTGGTGCGACCCTGGTCTTCAAGAAAGACCACCTCCACTATTTTGTTTTCTTCACCGATTTTGCAACATGGAACTCGGACGGGATCGACGACCACATGCACGGCTACTCGCATGTATTCGCGGCAAGTATCCCCGAAAAGGTGATCGACCCTTCACCCCTGTCAGTGCGTCTGCATGCGTATTCGGCATGGAACGGTGTCTTCATGCCCTACAGCTACCCGATCAACAACGGGGTCAGCATCGCGATGTTCGACTACAGTCTGACATGGTGGTTTGGTCATGGTGAATCGCTGACAACCACGCACGGCAAAAACGCTTTCCATGGAAAGGTCGTCAACTACACAGAGCAGCGGCTCATGCAAGTGATTCGCTGGTTGGCAGGTAACCCTGCTTCATTCCCTGCCGCAATTGACAGTTCACGCATTTATCTTCTCGGTGGCTCCATGGGGGGCAGCGGTGTCAATCACATCACCTGTAAACAGGGAGACATCATCACGTCAGGGCAAGCGTCCAAAGGGTACACCAACTGGTCTCTATCAGAAGAGCTCGCGCCGTATGCGAGAGATAACCGCGTGAACGTATTCCTGGGTGACTTCCAACGCAAATTTGGAACTCTTGACGACAACAACACAACCAACCTGTCGAGCAAACGGGTATTCGACGTTCTGAACCTGGCTTCGTGGGTCAGTGACCCCAAGGCCAACGTTGGATATCTGGAAACCGCGAATGGGTCCATCGACAGTGTCATTCCCTTCTGGGGCGTGGCGGAATTCTGGGACGCACTTGAGACTGGCAAACACCCCTATTCAGCAGCATGGTTGCAGGTAGGCCACTCATCCCGACTCGGCTCGGGGTCGCCCATGGTATTTCATCAATTGCGTTCTGATGAGACCATTCCGGCGATGGCCAACGCAAGTTGCAATTCGAAACTGGATTTCGGTTTTCGATTCATGGGCAGAATCAAGCAGGTCATGGAGAAGAAAATCCAGATTGACAATCCGATCACCCATGACATTACTGGCATGACACTCGTGGTTGGACCATCCACTTTGACCAGCAAACGTTATCAAGTCAGCGGCACTGATGGTGATTTCATTCTCATCACCGAGGGCAATCTGCTTGATTACACGCCTCCGGTTACCGCGTGGCAAAAGAGTGAGTTGAAACGCAAGCTGAACAGGGAACCGTCCGACACAGAGATCCGTGAACAGGCTGCTGCCAACAAGTCGAGGTATCTGGTAATCGACGGTGATCCGCAGGGCACACGAAATGGACACATTGCATGGTCCAGCACTCATCAGAATTTTGACAAAAGTTCCACTGATGATGACATTGTGGATACGGAAAACCAGTGGTGCATGAACTTTCGACTGGAAAAGAACCAGCACCTCGGTGAATGGAAACTCAACACTGCAACCGTGGACATCACGCCCCGCCGTTGCCAGAAATTCAAGCCCCCAGTCGGAACACAGGTGCGTTGGGAAAACTGGGATCATTCTTCACCAGGACAACCCGAAAGAATCGCATCGGGAGAGGTGTCCGTCGACAGGCACGGCCTGATAACGGTCCCGGAATTCATCGTCGGCAAACGGGGACTGGGCAATCGGCTCATACTCACACCTGTTTCCAGATAACACGGGCAACGATCCGTAATCCGCACGCCCATGGACGTATGATCAACGACCATCACGAAGCCGTGTCAGAATGATAGACTTTAGCCTGCTTCAGAGGCGTACCCGAAGAGGCTCACCAGAGGTATGGAAAGACCTGTGCCTGCAATTGCGTTAACAAAGAACGTCGGCAACAGTCCCCCAATGCCATTCAAATCGAGTCAATGCTGGTCACGGATGGGCCGAATCCAACGACCAATTTCAAAATCGAGAGCGACAATGAAAACCTGGACCTTCACAGCGATGGTGCTCTACACCACGTTCCTCTGCCAGCTGACGGCAGCGGAGCCCAAAGCACACCCGGACGTGGTAATTTTTCTCGCGGACGATCTGTCAGCACGTGATCTTCCGCTGTACGGAGGAACCAACATACAGACCCCCGCGATCAGTCAACTTGCCTCCGAGGGAATGACCTTCACACACGCTTTTGTTGCCAGTCCATCCTGCGCCCCAAGTCGCGCTGCTCTGCTCACCGGATTGATGCCCGCTCGTAACGGGGCCGAGGAAAATCATAGCTTTCCCCACGAGGACATCCTCCGGTTACCACGAATCCTGCAAAAGCATGGATATCATACGGCTGCATTCGGTAAAGTCGCTCACCAAAAAAGCGCCATCAGCTACGGATTCGAGACCATCAGTCCCGGCAAAGACATCCCCCAGGTACGAAAAAACGTACGGAAGTTTCTTGAAGGACGGAATGATCGTCGTCCTCTGGCCCTGTTTGTCGGTGTCTCGGATCCTCACGTCCCGTGGCCGAGCGAGTCAACCGTCGACCCGAAAAACATGCTCCTGCCAACCAAGTTACTGGATACACCACAAACACGCATTCAGCGTTCCCGATACCTGCAGGAGGTACAAAACCTCGATTCCTATCTGGGAGAGTTATTGAATCTCGCCACGCGGTACTTGTCCGAGGACCGTATCATCCTGTTTTCGAGTGACCATGGGGCTCAATTTCCGTTTGGCAAGTGGACTCTTTACGACGAAGGCACGCGCGTACCCCTGGTCGTCAAATGGAAAGGGCGCATCAAACCCGGCACTCGCAGCGATGCCATGGTCAGCTGGATTGACGTGTTGCCAACGCTGATTGATATCGTTGGAGGCGAAGTCCCTGAAAACATCGATGGCCGTTCTTTTGCCGATGTCCTCCGAGGAAACCGAACCTCACACCGCGAACGTATATTCACGACTCACAGCGGAGATCGAAAAATGAATGTTTATCCCATCCGCTCAGTTCGAACTGACCAATACAAACTGATATGGAATCCCCACCCGGACTTTGCCTTCACCACCCACATTGATTTATTGCTGCGAGAGACATCGGGAGATTATTTCAAAGAGTGGCTCACTTTGGCTAAAACCAATTCCGACGCAGCACGGATTGTCAACGCTCACCACGGTCGACCTGAATTCGAATTATTTGATTTGGATCAGGATCCCCAAGAACAGACGAATCTTGCAAGCAAAACCAGCCACACTGCAATCAAAAACAGGCTATTACAAGACCTCCACGAATGGCTGAAGACTCAAAACGACAAGATCACAGTTTTTCACGAACCACTGATGCTCGACGAACCCAAAAGCTGGGTACCTCGAAAATGATTTCACATGAAATCCAATCTTCATTTTCCCGGCATGACCAGGAAATGCCCAGCAGCGTCCTGGACATCTGGCTTGCTTTCAACGCACGCCACTTTTAGGAACCAGACCAAATACTCCCAGCCAACCATACGGTTCCGTCTTAACCCATGTCCGACATCACTCAGCCAGCTTCACCTGCAAGTCCGAATGGCGAAACGACCCTCGACGCAGCGCAAGTTTACCAGTGGCTTGTCGCTGGTATTGTTTCGTCGTCCGCTCGTTTTCTCCCCATTCCCTTCGTTGACGATCTGATTCAAACCAGCTGTCGCAAGTATGTGGTCAAAACCGTCATTGAAAACCGTGATGCTGATATCAAGCTAACGGCGCTTCAGCCATATTTCGGGGACTCATCCGGTTGCCTCACGAGTTGTGCCTGGATGTTGATCAAAGCTCCCATCAAGTTACTGCTTTTTCCATTTCGCAAAATCATCGGCATCCTGACGGCCGTTCGTGGCGTTCCTCTTGAGATCATGCGGGTTTACCTGCTTGCCCGCACGCTGGACCGATACTTGAAAGACGGGCAATACAGTCGGGAACAAATCAGATTGCAACTGGATGAGCGGGAATACGCAATCAGATTAAAAGCGGCCTTTGACCAGGCTTTGTCCAAGATGGATTTGCATGTCGTGCTGGCCGCCATGAAGGACGCTACGGGTGGATTCACTGAACTGAGTTCTGTTGCATGGGCTGGATTGAAAAACGTATGGAATCAGAAATCTGATACCAACAAAGGCCTTGAGACGAGGCAGGAAGTAAAAGCTGAAGCAACAAGAATCCAAGACATCTTTTCTCGCACAGAAATCGTGATGTTATTTGACAACTTTGATCAACGCGTTGACCAGTTCATGGTTCAATCGAGCTAGTCCTCACCTGGAATTGTCGGCCTTCCGTGACCCTTTCCGGCACCCATCAGCGATTAATAATGCCGAACGCTGCAAAACCACAAGAATCAGCGAGGTTTTCCGCAACACTCGCGTCGATGCGTCGATGCATCAATGCCACTGACCCCGTGCCGGACAACTTTCGCCACGTTCGATGTATCGAAAGAGTGGCGCGGTACAATGTGATGTGATTTCACATGTTTCAAAATATTTCGATCAATACAATTCTGTCTTTTTCCCCACTGTGTTCTATCCGGAACCCAATGCCTCACATGAATCACCTCCATCGTATTGTTCTGTGCCTTTCAGTCTGCGTGGGCGTCATCCCCAATGTGACGGTCGATGCTGAAACGGTTTTACTCAAACCGCACAAATTCACGGTTGCTGAAGGTTTTGAGCTGGAACGCGTGGCCGGACCACCGTTGGTGCGGCGTCCCATACACATGTGTTTCGATACCGACGGGTCTCTGTACGTGACCGACAGTTCGGGAAATACGGACAAGGCTCCTGTGCAACTCAAGGACCCAAAACACCGCGTCCTGCGATTGATCGATCATGACGGTGACGGATTTTTTGACACGTCGACCGTGTTTGCCAAAAACCTGCCGTTTCCGGAGGGCCTGCTGGTTCACAGGGGCGCTGTTTATGTCGGTGCCCCGCCACACATCTGGAAGCTCCGGGACACCAATGGTGATCACGTTGCCGATGAACGAAGCGTGTGGTTCGACGGTGGCTCAATCGAAGGTTGTGGCAATGACATGCATGGTCCGTATCGCGGCCCTGACGGATTTTTCTACTGGTGCAAAGGTGCCTTTGCAGGGCAGAAACACGAACTCAGCAATGGTCGCATACTGAAATCGAACGCAGCACATATCTACCGTGCCAGACCGGATGGAAGTCAACTCGAGATGGTGATCACCGGGGGCATGAACAATCCGGTTGGCCTGGCTTTCAGTGAAACAGGAGATCGTTTTTTAAGTGGTACTTTTTTTGACCTTTCCCAACCGGGCAGACGCGATGGAATTTTACATGCGGTCTACGGTGGAACGTATGGTCGAAAAAACGAACGCGTCCTTGCTCCACATCCCAGCACAGGCGATCTGCTGCCTGTCCTGAAACAACTGGGGCCTGCTGCTCCCTCGGGTATGATCATGGCGCAACATGCCGACACAGGAATCACGGGTGACTTGCTTTGCACTGAATTCAACACGCGTCGTATCTCACGGCATGAACTCTCACAGTCGAGTTCGTCATACGCGGTCAAGAGCAGTACATTTCTGGAAAGTGACCAAACAGACTTCCACCCCACCGATGTGATCGAAGATGCAGATGGCAGCCTGCTGATCGCAGATACTGGAAGCTGGTACATGATCTGCTGTCCAACCTCCAAAGTGGCCAAGCCGGACATCCTCGGCGCGATTTACAGAGTCCGGAAAAAGAACAATCCACGTCATCAGGACCCTCGTGGCACAGGACTGGACTGGAAAAAGCCTCAAGTCGCCTGGCTATCAGATCCGCGATCGGCAGTGGTCAAGCGCGCGATGGATGTGCTGGCAGAAACTCGTTGGATCGACGAATTGCGCCTGGCCGAAGCCAAAATCCCTGCAATCTGGACACTCAATCGTGTTGCGGGCAGTCGCGCAAGGCAGGCAGTTCGCGATTTCCTCACCGATGAATCAGTCGAAGTCCGTAAAGCAGCCACCCACAGCGTGGCACTGTGGCGTGATTCCGAGGCCGGACCTCAACTTGCCAGGTTGCTCACTGACGGTAACGGCGACCCGCAACTACATCGAATTTCGGCGATGGCGTTGGGAAGAATCGGTGACGCCGAGGCGATCAAACCACTCCTTGCGGTTTACCCTGCCGAGGCAGATCCGTTTTTGAAACACGCAATCATCCATGCACTTTTTGAAATTGCTGAAGTGGAAAAACTTCCACCGGAACATCCAGCGACGAAACAGGTGCGGCAGATGATGAAAGTCGATCAACAGAATGTAACTCCGGACAAGTTTCCCGAAATCCAACTTGCCAAAACCATCGAGTTGACGCAGGAAGAAATTGCGGCGCAAAAACAGCGGCTTGATGAATTGGCAACATTCCTGCCAAAAGCAGACGCAAAACGCGGAGCAACGCTGTTTGGTGACCGTGACAAGTCAAAGTGCATCACCTGTCATGTCAAAGGCAAGCAAGGAGTAAGACTGGGGCCTGACCTCACAAGAATCGGCGCCATTCGCAGTGAACGCGACCTATTGGAAGCAATCGTGTATCCCAGCGCGTCAATTGCACGGTATCACGAAACCGTGAATGTATTGACCAACGATGGAAGAGCACTATCAGGACTCATTGTCAAAGAGACAGTGAACAGGATCTTCCTTGCCTCTGCCGCAGGCGAATTGCAGCCTGTGCGAATCAGGGATATCGACCAGGCACACTACTCAAGCGTTTCGATGATGCCTGATGGACTCGACAAGATACTCAGCTCGCAGGAAATCGCTGACATTGTCGCCTATCTCAAGGCATCGACTGTTTCGACGGAACCTGGCCGCCAAGAGACCACGGGCAATCGGGACACGATTCCATCGCATCGAGAAATAGTGTTGCCCGGCTTGCATGCTTATGGAAAAAAGAGCATTGCGGCCGGAGAAGAGATTGACCTGCGTGTCAGCAGTTCGGTTCCCTATCAATTGAGTGTTGTCAAGCTTGGGCCAGAACCGGAAATTCGAGAGAACGATCCAGTTCTGGCAACTTTCCCGGACAACAAACCACGAACCCAGGCAATTCACCCGGGATCCTATGTGCACATTGAGAACGGCTTGCCCCGTGATCGTCCGTTGAACCAACTGACGCTTGAATGCTGGATTCGCCCCTTCAGCCTCAGTGGCTGGCAAGGCCTGGTCACCCAGCACGATTATCCGGAGAGGTGCGGCATCGGTGTGTTCATCAGTGATGGAAAAATTGCTTTTCACACCGATGGCGGCGGTCAATTCACCCAGTCCTCTTTACATTACACAGACGCAGGTCTGCTCAAGACCCACCAGTGGCAGCACATTGCGGCGACCTGGGATGGGAAACATAAGTGCATCTTCCTTGATGGCAAACCCGTAGCCAGGTGGGCTTTTGCCGGCCCCGTGCGTTCAGGAAAGACAGCACTCAGAATCGGTGCTTACGCTGATCATGGCGTCGCACAGAATTTCTACAACGGCGATATCGCCATGGTGTCAATTCATGACCGGGCACTGAACCAGAATCAGGTACAAGAGCGAGTGGACGATCGAGGCCTGACCATCCCCCAAGGTAAATCAGTCCTTGCCTGCTGGCCTTTCAGCGAAGAACGGGGTACTCGGGTCGCGGATGCTGGTGTCGACGCACGCGATGGCGAAATCATCAATCGTGGTACCTGGATGATTGGTGGTCCCAGTTTCGATGCGTCAGCCATCGACCGTCACGACACCGAATACGACCCGACAACCGACCCCAATCGCGGTCACGGACTGAGGCTGGCATCAGACGAACTTTACAATGCACGCTGGAAAGTCAATCATCGCTTCCGGATTCCTGCTGATGCCAAATCCGGTGTTTACGCTGGCCGCTTTGATTTTGTGATTGACGGCAAACCGATGCGATATTTTCACACTTTCATCGTCCGTCGTCCGGAGTCACGCCCCAAAGCATCACTGGCAGTTCTGATGTCGACAAGCACGTGGCTGGCGTACAACTCGGCACCGTTTCCTGTCAATCATGGGCAGACCATGACCATGATGGGAACAGGCGGTTTGGCGACAACGCACCCTGACGCGGCGACATACAGTGGATACCGCGACCACCGCCACGGCCAACCGACATACAAGATCGGGATGAAACTGCCTTGGCCAGCTGCAGGGCCAAACAAGACCTACATCAACCAGTCTTACAGCCACCTGATGCGTGGCGAACGTTTCCTGCATCTTTGGCTGGACAAACAAGGATACGATTACGATGTGATCACCGACCGGGATCTGGATCGCAACCCGGATCTACTCACCGGGTATCAAGCCGTTGTCATCAATGGCCACAGCGAATACTGGTCCTCCCGCGCTTACGAAGGACTTGATCGCTATCTCGAAACCGGTGGGGATGCCATCGTCTTGTCGGGAAACACCATGTTCTGGCGAGTCAGTTTTGATGAATCCGACGAGTACATGGAAGTAAGGAAATACGGAACTGGAATTGGCGGACGAAAACTCGCCCAGGTCGGCGAGCTTTACCACAGCCACGATTTCAAACGAGGCAGTCTGATGCGTTTCTGCGGTTACCCGGCATGGAAAGTCGTTGGTCTGACCTGCATTGGCTGGGGTGGAGCGTTCAAGCCCTACCAGGTAGATAAACCAGAACATTTCCTGTTCAACCAACCGCACAAGGTCGGACTGAAGAAAGGCGACCAATTCGGATTCATCGATCAAAAAACGGGTGCGGTTGGGCACGAATTCGATGTTCGCCTTTCCACACTCCAGCGTGCGACCGCCGATCCTGCCATCAAGAAACTGATCGAACCCAAAGGCATCGTCACCGTTGCAAGCAGTGAGGATGCTCGTGCTGTGATCGACTACAACGCCGAAGGCCACAAACCGAGGGTCGGAAATGAAAGAACAATCGCTGAAATCATTTACTGGGAACGGCCCCAAGGAGGTCGCGTGTTCCACACCGGCTCCATCGCAACCGCGTGGGGCATCTATCAGGATGATTCCATGAGCAAACTGTTCATGAACGTTCTCCACCATTTTGGGGCCACGCGGGCATCCGAACATCAAACGGCCCAGTAAACGATCAGAACTCCATGGCAACAGATGCCTATCTCTGGAGTTGAAATGTTTGAATCAGGACAGTGAATTCGCCCAATTTCAGGCCGAGCCCTTGCGGACCAAAATCAGCAAATCAGGTCCCAAAAAGCTCTGTTTCGCAACATTACCCGTCAACTTCTGTTTTTTTCGCGGATTTCCTGTCTGGATTCTTGTCTTTTCGTACATGGGCATCAGGAGCACTTCATGACTGACAGCCAGCCGATCCAGCAATACCTGCAGCTACGCAGTGAATTCATGGGATATCTGTACGCGATCACCCGGGACGCCGAACTGGCAGAGGAGGTGTATCAGAATTCTGCGGTCGTCGTCATTGAGAAGGCAAACAGTGACGAGGAAATTCGCAATTTCCGTGCATGGGCCAAAGAAGTCATACGCAGACAGGCGCTTCATGCCATTCGCACCAGAGAAACCTCTCGACGTCACGGTCGAGCCATCGCACCTGAATTGCTCGATGCTATCGCTGACACCTTCAGCAAGGATCAATCCACCGATTCAGTCGTCCACAACGAAGCAACTGCCATGCAAAAGTGCGTGGACGAACTGCCAGATGAAAAACGGAAACTGATCGCCATGCGCTACGAAAGCGATGCCGGGTTCGACGAAATCTCAAGCAGCATGAACTCGACGCCCGCTGCGGTTCAAAGGGCACTGAGTCGAATCAGAAAGGTGCTGCATGACTGCACTCAGCGGCGTCTTGCTTTGACGGAGGGACATGGATGAGCGAAACGAACAGTAAGACAAAGGAGATTGAGGCACTGATTTTCGGTCACTTTGATCACAGCCTGACAGAGCAACAGGAAAGCGAGTTAGCACAACTCCTCAGGAAGTGCCCTGAGACAAGAGCCAGATTCTGCACGCAGATGCGTATGGAAGGAAGGTTGCACTCTCTCGGCCGTGACGGTTTTCTGTCACCACCAGCACCGGATTTTGTGGCCGAAGCCGAAGCTTCCGCATGGGACAACCAGCATGAAGTGACACCGCCTTCAAAAACTTCGTCCAAACGCAGGTTCAGAACGGCAATCACGTCATGGGTGGTTGCAGCAACCGCATTACTTTTACTGCTCACATCATGGTCACTGTGGCCTTCCGGCGTCAGCGCTGCGAGCGTGCTGGAGCAAGCAATTGAGGCCGCAAAGGAAACGGTGGATCGGACCTACCGCGTGACTCTGCTCAACCCCATAGATCAGACTGTCGAGCAGGAACTCCGACTCGATCTGCGTGGCGCATCACAATTCGTCATCCGTCCTGTGGATGGTTCCTACATCATGGGAAGCGATGGAAGTGAATTCTGGATCACTCGTCCAAACGGACCGGTATGGGTCACCAATACTTACCGGTCTCTTGCTCCCGCCTTGCGACGTCGAATTCCAAATCGACGGATTCTTGGGCTGGCGACATCACCCAACGAACCATTGATGCTCGAAATCAGCGGACTGATGACGCTGATCAAACGAAATTACGACATCGAACTTGTCAATTCGCCCGGGTCGCCCGAACACCACGTTCGCGCTACGTTGCGATCCGCAAGACCGAATGTTCCCCAACATATCGAATTCTGGGCGGACTCTGATACTGGCGTCGTCACCAAGGCAGTAACCCACTGGCCAAATCAGAGCAGCAGAGCGTTGGAACTTGTGACGTCTGAACCTCTGCACCAGGACTGGCTTCACTACTCTCATCATGCGCCAAACGCGCGCGTCATCGATCTGTGAACCGAAAATCAGAAAAAACCATGTCTGATTTATGGCAATCGCGTACCTGTAGATGACGACACCGACTCTTCCCTTCGTTTCCGAGCATGAGCCATGAATAGAATTCTGTCTGTTTTCTGTGCCTGCATTGCAATTTCCAGCCTGATTGCAGTCGCCAAGGTGAATACAAAAGACGATATCAAGACACGGATTCTCCGCCTGTTTCCTGATGCAGATGCCAACGGCGATGGAGCCATTTCGGACAAAGAAGAAGCCGCACTTGCACGCCGGGCAATCGCCCGACATCCAAAAGCAGATGCCAACAGTGACGGTATCCTTTCGACAAAGGAGAAGCATGCGTTACTCAGTGCTGCCGAACAGAAGTTCAAAAAAGACCGGAATGACACAAACAGCATTTCGTCCCGAGGGATATCCGAATCCGATGACCTGGGGCCCGGCACAAAATCAATGGAATCACCTGTCAGGCGTGGCCCCCAACTCGTCAAACCTGGTGAACACGGCATCGGCAAGCAGATTCCCCAGCTCCCGTTCCAGGACATCAACGGACAAACTCATTCGCTTGCCGACTTTGCTGACCGAAAGGCGATTGTATTTGCAATGACCGGAACGGGGTGCCCTCTGTGCCTGAAGTACGCCCCTACGCTGGCCAGCATCGAAAAGCAGTATCGCAGCCGTGGTGTTGAATTCATTTACATCAACCCAAACCAGTCGGAGCAGAAGAAAGAATTGATCGGCGCGATCGAAACGCATGGCTTCCAAGGGCCGTATGTCCAGGACGGTGAAAAGGAACTGCCCCTGGCCTTGAATGCAAAAACCACCACGGAGGTTTTCGTGCTGGACCGGGCGAGAACTCTCGTGTTCCGTGGCGCGGTGGACGACCAGTACGGATTTGGGTATTCGCTGGAAGTTCCACGCCGTCACTATCTCGTTGATGCCCTCGATGCCGCATTGGAGGGCAGGACACCGGCGATTCAGGCAACAACATCGCCAGGTTGCGAGCTTTACTACACATCAGATGCCACAACCGAACACACAATCACCTACCACAATCGAATTTCAAGAATCATTCAGGCAAACTGCCTCGAGTGCCACCGCACAGAAGGCACGGCACCAATGGCATTTGAGTCCTATGAGGGCGTCAAAGACTACGCGGGCATGATCGGCGATGTCGTCCAACGGGGAATCATGCCGCCGTGGTTTGCCGCGCCCGCGAACACCGGTTCAAGCGGCGAGCCAGACCCACTGCACTGGGCAAACGACAGGTCTCTTTCGGATGCTGAAAAAAATGACCTTTTCAAGTGGATCAACACCGGTGCACCTGAGGGTGATCCCGCTGACAAACCCCTTGCCAAAACCTTCCCCAATGGTTGGCTGATTGGCAAACCAGACACGACGTTTCGCTTGCCGAAACCAATTCCGGTTCAAGCAACGGGCACAATGCCCTATCAACACGTGACGATCGCAACCCAACTACCAGAGGACAAATGGGTCAAAGCCATCGAGATTCGCCCTGGTGCTCCTGACGTCGTTCACCACGTGATTGTTTACATCAAGCCCGAATCTCCCAAAAAGCGTCAGGTCAAAGAGTTCTGGGCGGGGTATGCTCCTGGAAACAGCACCTGGATCTATCCCGATGGTTACGCGCGACGACTGCCAAAAGGCGCAACATTGGAATTTGAAATGCATTACACCCCGAACGGTAAAAAAACTTTTGATCAAACCGAGATCGGACTGATCTACGCAGACGAGCCACCTCACCACGAAATCCGGGTGGCGGCGATCGCGAACAGGAAACTTGAAATTCCACCCCGTGCTGCAAACCATCGTGTCGACGCAAGCTTGACTCTACCGTACGACGCCCAGATTCTGTCTTTCTTGCCTCACATGCATCTGCGAGGAAAATCGGCACGCTATGAACTCCTGTCGAATGGCACTGCAAAAACGTTGCTGGACGTACCACATTACGATTTCAATTGGCAGTTGCTTTACCGGCTAGCAGAACCGTTGACACTGGAAAAAGGAAACTCAATCCGTTTCACTGGCTGGTTCGACAACAGCGCTGACAATCCCGCAAATCCCGACCCGAATGTCACTGTCCACTGGGGCCAACAGACAGAAGATGAAATGCATGTGGGTTACGTTGAGTATGTGGTATCAGGGGCAGTACCGGGCAGCCCCATCGCCGCAATGAGACCCACTCGCCCGGCATCACAAACGGTTACATCACGTCCATCCAGAAACAAGGGAAATGCGGTTCAGATCGGCGGACACACAGTCCAACGCAATGCCATTGTGGACACACTTCGAAAACTCGACAGCGACAATGATGGCCGTGTCAGCCAATCGCAGATCCCCGAAAAATACATCCAGATTTTCAATGCAATCGACTCGAATTCGGATGGAGTGGTCACGGATAAAGAAGTCATGGCAGCATTGAATTGATTTCACGAAGACCGACCTCCCAACCACGATAAATCACAACACGATCATCACCAAAGAAAGACTAACCATGCCAAAAACCATATTCCGACTCATTGCATTCACCGTGATCCTAGGTTCCACCACAGCAATCTCGAATGACAACTTTGCAAAAAAGATCCTGAGCTCCCAACCACAGGCAGACAGAGACGGTGATGGTGTACTTTCCGCCTCGGAAGAGGCTGCTGTGGTTCAACAGATCCTGAAACGGTATCCGCAGGTTGATCGAGATGGCGATGGCACACTGTCAGATTCAGAGAAGCAGAACCTGGTCCGGATGTCTGCCAATCGAACAAAAAAATCACGACCAGCGGGGAGCAGGAAATCACCGAATGAAAACAATAGTTCCAGTGCATTGTTGACCCAATTGGGCCTCAAGGGTGAACTGGATATTGAATACAGGAAAAACACATCGCAGCAGCGAAACAAACTTGACTTCATTTATCCAAAAAACAAGGTATACGAAAAAGCGCCGCTCTTCATCTATATTCATGGTGGCGGTAATACAGGCGGCACAAAAAACGCGATCTACAACAAAAGCTCACTTGTCCTCAAAGAGCTGACTGAAGCTGGCTTCGCAGTCGCCACTGTCGACTACCGCGTATTCGGACAAGGTGAAGAACTTGGGTTTCACCACCTTTTCCAGGACTGCAAAGATGCGTTGCGTTTTCTGGCAAAGAACGCGGATCGGTTTGGGATCGACCCGGACAAGTTCGTGACCTGGGGCACATCAGCCGGTGGATCAAAAGCTCTGATCACCGCGTTGACTGAAAGTGATTTTCTTCCGGGCGAGGTATCCGGGCCCGGAACCGAACACACCGTGATCGGCGCGATTTCTTTCTTTGGTGCAACCACTTACGTTGTTCCCGAACTATGGCAAAAGAGGCTCGAAAGATTCCCTTCGAGAAGCCAATCAAAAGCGGAAATGATGCTCAAGCCTTCTGATGGCATGAGCCCTGAGGAGATCCAAAAACTCGTCAGTGCGGACCAGCATCTGAAATCCGACAGTCCCCCAATTCTGTTGGTGCATGGTGACAATGATCCCGTTGTACCGATTGAACTTTCCAAGCATTTGCATGAAGTAGCAAAAAAGCGCAACCTCGATGTGAAGCTGGTGGAGGTAAAGAATGCCGGACACGGGTTCAGCAAAGTCAGGGGAAATTCAGCTCAGCCGTCCATGACCTGGGAAGACACTCAGCGACTCGTCATTCAGCAAGTGATGGACTGGGTTCAATGATTCAGAGCCAGCAGAACATAGTTGCATGCCGCAATTGATGACGTTCAGCCATACTTTCTTATGCATGCCGGTGGAACTTCGACGACACCGGCATGGTAGTCTTTAACACGATACCCCAGAACAAGTCAGCCAGAACGTCACGAAGCGACTGCCAGTGGCGAGAATCACACAGAAGCAAACAGTCCATACTTGATCCGAGAACAGGAATGATGGCTCGATACCATTTTTTGATCGCCCTTGCCGTTTTATCAGGATGTGCGGGCGCAACACACACTGCAACGGCGCAGGATCTTACGCCTGAACAGAAGGAACGCATTTTGAAGCGTTTTCCTCGACTGGACATCGATGGAGACGGACAGTTGTCTGCCGAGGAGATCGCCCCCATACGTGAGCGTCTTCAGAATGCACAAAGACAGACAAAACCGAAGAGGAAGCCAGTTACCCGAAAAGGGCCGACACCGACGCACGCGAATTTGCAGTACGGTGATCACAAGAATGCCGTGATGGATGTCTGGCTGGCTGATTCGGCAGAACCGACCCCGATCGTCGTGGCCATTCACGGGGGTGGGTTCAAGGGTGGCGACAAATCGAAGTATCACGGTTGTGCGGAACTCCAGGCGTGCCTCAAAAAGGGTGTGTCATTCGCGTCAATCAACTACCGGTTTCGTGACGAAGACCCACGTGGCATTCTCGCCTGCCTGCACGACAGCAAACGGGCGATCCAGTTCATTCGCCATCAGGCGAACCGATGGAACATCGACAAAACACGGGTCGCGGCCTTTGGCGGCTCCGCAGGTGCCGGCACGACGCTTTGGCTGGCGTGCCACGACGACATGGCTGACCCCGACAATACGGATCCGGTCCAACGTGAATCCTCGCGTCTTGTTGTCGCAGGCTTATTGGCAACCCAGGCAACTTACGACGTGCTGCAGTGGAAAGACCTACTTCCATTGAAGGAACCATGGACTTCCGAAATGCAAAAGGCTAGCGAAGCAGACATTCTGGTTGCTTACGGAGTCCAGTCGATGGATGAGCTGAATTCGGAAAAAGGAAAAGCAATCCGTAAAGAACGCGACATGCTGGCGTGGATGTCCTCGGATGATCCGCCAATCTGGATGAAGAACAATATGCGGGGCGGCCCGATAGCAACGAACGATCAAAACCACAGAAACCATCATCCAGTGCACGTTGCATGCATCAAGAAACGGGCAGACGAGGTAGGAATTCAGACCGTGGCAATCGCTCCGGCAATCGGTCTCAAACCGGCCCCGGAAATCAGCATGATTGACTTTTTCTTCAAACACCTCGGTGTGAACTAGATTGTTCGTTTTCTGCCTGATCCGACGGTGATTTTTCATTCAACTTGATCTCTTTACCCGGCCCCCTCACCAGAGTTCTCCCAAAAAGTTTCGCAAGGAATTCCAGCATGAATAAGAATCCTGAGTCGACTGGTCCTGTCGGCCGACGATCCATCATCAAGGGAGCAGCCAGTGCGAGTCTGATTGCGGCAACAAACGCGCCCAGAATTTTGCAAGCGTCCGAAGCTCGATCTGCAAAACCAGAGCTTGTTCGAGCCGAGAACAGCAAACCTGGCACTCGCGATTGGATGCTAACCAAGACGCGCACTGTGCCCGGCAAGATCAACAAGATTCTCTACAACGGGCGCTGCCAGCAGATCGAAGGCTACTGCAATACAAACAGCATTCGCGCGGGTGAGACCCTGAAAATCATGGTGAGTGCAAATCCCGCGTCTGATTTCAAGCTGGAGATCTTCAGAACGGGGTATTACGGTGGCAAGGGCGCACGACTGATGAAGACCATTGATTCGCTGCATGCTTTCACGCAGCCGGATCCATCGGTTGGAGAGAACTACGCTCGGGAGTGCCAGTGGGAGCCGACACTTGAACTGGAAATTCCTACTCACTGGCCCAGCGGTGTTTATCTGGGAAAGATGACCGCAGAAAAAAATGGCATTCAGAGCTATGTTATTTTCATCATTCGCGATGACCGAGCGTGCGACTTTCTCTTCCAGTGCAGCGATTTGACCTGGTCAGCATACAATCGTTGGCCGATGGACTATTCGATCTACACAGATCACGAGGACTGGACGACCATTGGCGTGCCCAGTGGCACGGTCAGTTTTAATCGCCCCTACGGTCTCTTCACGCATCCGGTCAACCGGCTGAAGAATTCAGGTGGCAGCGGCGAGTATCTTCCGTGGGAGTTTCCTCTTTCATACTGGATGGAAAAACATGGGTATGACGTATCCTACATCTCCAACGTCGACACCCACAGCGACCCCCAAGGGCTGCTCCGCGCGAAGGGATTTCTGTCAGTCGGTCACGACGAATACTGGAGCCTCGACATGTATGAAAATGCAATCAAGGCACGCGATGCGGGAGTAAGCCTCGCGTTTTTCGGTGGCAACTCGGTTCTGTGCGTTGTTCCCATGCTGCCGTCTGCTAACGGAACGCCGAATCGCAATATCCGCCGAGAGGGGTGGTTTCTCCCATTTCCTGAGAACCTGACCGAAGCACAGAAGAAAAGGCTTCTCAGCCGCTCACTCAACGACAAAACGTTCGAGCCGCGAATGGGACCTGATGGTGCGCTTCTGATGGGAGGACGCCTGGATCGCGAAGGCAGCGGCCGAGGAATCGGCGCGGGCGATTGGACGTGTGCAATGCCAGATCACTGGCTGTTCGAAGGAACGGGAATGAAGAAGGGCGATTCCATCAAAGGCCTGCTGGGATGGGAGTGGCACGGTGCCCCAAGAATGGACCTGCCGGGAATGAAGGTTGTTGCTGAGGGAGACGCAATGGTCAACAAGAAAAAGGTGGGGCGATACACCGCCACACTCTATGACGGGCCAAAAGACAACATCGTTTTCAATGCCGCTACGATCTGGTGGGCCAATGGCTTGTCAAAACCGCCAGGCCACATGAATCCTCGCCGTCATGGAGTGGCTCAACAGGGACCAGATGAGCGCGTGCAAAAGATCACTCACAACCTGTTCAGACGGATGACCGCCACAGCTTGATGGAAGCGCATGGGCGCATCCCATCATGCGAAACCAGCGTTTCAGAAACGGCATAAGAGTCCGTTGTCGCAGTTAAAAATCAAACCCGTATGTTTCATGAAAGCCAATGCCACGGACCAGAAAACGACTTTCAATACTGACACTGCTGTGTTTCCTGTTTCCCACTGCAGCAATTCAAGCAGCGAACCCCATCGAGACAAAGCCGAATGTCCTGTTCATCGCGATCGATGACCTGAATGACTGGACTGGCATGCTAAGGGGCAATCCGCAGGCCAAGACACCTCAAATGGACAAACTTGCTTCTCGCGGTCTGGTTTTCACCAACGCACATTGCGCGGCCCCGGCTTGCGGTCCTTCCAGGTCTGCCATCATGAGCGGGATCAGACCGTCGACATCTGGCAATTACATCAACAAAAGCTCTCTGACTCATAATCCAATATTGAACAACTCAGTTCTTTTACCGGAGTTCTTCCAGCAAAACGACTACTACGTTTGCGGCGCTGGAAAACTCTTTCACGGCTATCATTTCAACAACGAGGTCAAGGGCCGAGGCTTTGATGATTATTTCCCAAGCAAAACGCAGGACCTGCCATCCTGGAAGGGGCTCAAGTTCTCCTCCAGGCTTCCGCTGGCTGGTTGGACAAGAACGGCCGATTGGGGTCCCCTCCGTGCTGATGTAACCGTCGATGACCATCCCGATGGCAAAACCGCGAACTGGGCGGCAAAACAATTGCTCTCGGGCGAACTGCAGGAGCCCTTCTTTCTCGGAGCCGGAATCTTCCAACCACACCTGCCCAACTACGCACCTCAAAAGTACTTTGACCGCTTCCCTCTGGAAGACATCCAGCTTCCGGAAGGATTCAAGGAAAACGATCTGGACGATGTCCCTGCTGCCCATGCCAAAATGGCCCACAATCCATGGCTGAAAAAAATCAGGGAAATGGGCCAATGGAAGCCCGCGATTCAGGCTTATCTCGCCTGCACTTCCATGGTGGATGAACTGGTCGGCCGGATTGTTGATGCTCTTGAAAAATCTGAATACGCTGACAACACCATCATCGTTTTATGGAGCGATCACGGCTTCCACCATGGCGAAAAGGGACGCTGGGGAAAATACTCGCTCTGGGAGCGAGCAACCCGTGTGAACCTCATGTGGGTCGTCCCGGGGGTCACTCAGCCCGGATCCACCTGTGCTCGACCAGTGAACTTACTGGACATCTATCCGACACTTGCCGCTCTCACCGCGTGCAAGCCTCCCACAGCACAACTGGAAGGGAACGACCTCTCTATCCTGATGAAAAACCCACAAGCAGAATGGAACGAGGCGACAGTGACCACTTTTGGATACAAAAATTACGGGGTTCGATCCGAGCAACACCGTTATATCGTTTACAAAGATGGCTCAGAGGAACTGTACGACCACACCAAGGATAAGTGGGAGTGGAAGAATCTGGCGGGCAACTCTGAATATGCCGCGATCAAAAATAAGATGCGTAAGTATCTCCCCACTCACCATGAACCCTCGGGCGTTACGTACGAAGTGCCTAAACGCAAACCGAGGGACCAATCGTTCCAACGATGAAATCTGCCGCCATTCGCCAATACGAATGAAACTCGCAAGCTCGTTCACAACAAATCCGAAACTGCTTATCCCTGAACCGACAGGGTAGGACTTTATCCATGACCCGGCACATCATTTCCATCACGTTCATCATGGCGATTTGCGTTACCATGCAAACAATTGCCCAAGAACGCGAGAACAATTCGACGACAGGGTTGTACGTCTACAAAACCATCGGCGACAAAAAGCTGAAGATGCATGTCGATTTCCCGCCTGGTTGGCAAAAAACGGATACGCGTCCCGTCATCATTTTTTTCCATGGTGGCTCATGGAACGGCGGCTCTGTCAGGGCCTTTGCAACTCAGGCCAAGTATTTTGCCAGCCGCGGCCTGGTTTGCACGCGTGTCGAATACCGACTCAAGAGCAAAGACGGCGTGACGCCTGACAAGTGCGTCGAGGACGCCCGCAGCTCGGTGAGGTGGGTGCGGGCCAACGCTGCGGAACTCGGAATCGATCCCCAGAAACTGATCACTGCGGGTGGTTCAGCCGGAGGCCACCTTGCCGCCTGCGCGATCATCCCCGAAAGCGTTGAGACCGAGGGCGCCGACCTGTCGATCTCGACAATCCCCCAGGCCATGGTTCTGTTCAATCCAGTTCTTTCGTTCATGCACGGAGGGCTTGCCAGTCGCGTCAACGGCGATCAAGAAATCGCGGCAAAGATCTCTCCGCTCTCTCACGTCAAACCCGACACGCCGCCTTCCATCGTCATGTATGGGACAAACGACAGACTCAAAGCGTTTGGTGATCTCTGGTGGGCCAAGGCCAAAGAGCTTGGTTTTCGAGCCGACAAGTACACAGCCGAAGGTGGCAAACATGGTTTTTTCAACCAATCTCCGTGGCTGGAACGCACCATGATCGCCGCTGACGAGTTCCTGGCTTCGCTGGGCTACCTCCAAGGCGAACCAACAGTGAAAGTTCCCACGGGCGATAAACTCAAAGACCTCAAGGTTGAGCAGAAACGGCAAACGGCAACAAGTACACGCGTTCAGAAAAAGAAAAAATAGAACCAATTCAGGTTATCCACAATCGACAAGCTGTTCATCATGGATGTTCTTGATCGTCGCCTCGTGGAGTGCAGCATCACCTTTGCCCCGGACTTGAAGAAGCCGGATTAACACCAAGCAAAAGACAAACCAGATTCCAAATGAAATTCTCGACAATAATATTCGTTGTGTTGCTTTTGATACAGAACGCAGCTCACGCTGATTCCCCGACGAACGCCATCGCGAACTCGAACTCTTCGTCTGATCGCCCCAACATTCTGTTCATTGTTTCAGATGATCATGGCTGGGGTGATTTACCGTCGAACTGGGACAAGACCGAGGTGCAACTTCCGACATTGGAAGCTCTGGCCGCCCAAGGTGTTCGTTTCCCGAACTACCACACCGTACCGCTTTGCGGACCATCGCGTGCCTGCATGTTTACGGGTCAATACTCCTCCGAGAACGGAATGTGGCGTGGCCCCGGGCAACAACCCTTGGGATCGGCTGGATACCGTGGAATCAAACGCGATGTGAGGATGCTCTCGGAGCATCTTTCAGAATCCGGTTACAAAACCGGTGCTTTCGGAAAATGGCACCTGGGCTCGCATGAAGGAGAAGTTCCCAACGACCGTGGATTTGATGAGTTCCGTGGTTTTCTCGGTGGAGCGCACGCCTATTGGATCAAGACCGGGAAATCCAAGTTCATGCACAACCGGCAGCCCGATCACACTTCCCAAGGGCATGCGACCGAGTTATTCACTGACTGGGCGGAAGAGTTCATACGAACCAATGCAACCAAGGGTGATCCGTTCTTCTGCTACCTCGCTTACAACGCCGTGCACGGCCCGCTTCGTGTCGACAAATCGAAGCCCGCCTCTGCGCCTGAGGCGTGGATTCAAAAGGCCCTCGATCGAGGAGTCAGTTTTCTCCGCAGCGACTATGTCGCCATCCTTGAACACATGGATCACAACATTGGACGGTTGGTCAACCTGCTGGATGAACTCAATGTTACCCAAAACACACTGATCGTCTTCGTGAGTGACAACGGCGGATGCACCATGGAAGAAAACGCAGCAGGCGGCAGATTTCCCGGCAACAACGGACCGCTGCGAGGTGGCAAAGCTTCGACCTACCAGGGCGGTTTGAATGTACCGCTATTGATCAACTGGAAAAGCCGGCTGCCACAGGGAATGGTCTCCAATGCCCAAGTCATGCACTGTGATCTTTTTTCCACCATCATGAATGCTGCCAATCTTGCGGTTCCCGATATGAACGGGAAAAACCCAGTTCATGGCGTCTCGCTGATACCACACATGCTTTCAACCGGTACGAAAGACATCCCCAACCGCACGATGATCTTTGAACTCTGGGGAAACATTGGCCTCCGCAGGGGAGATCACAAACTTTGGAGCAACATCGGACGGGAGCATTCACCGGATTGGGACGCCCTTGTGGCTGAATTACAGCAAACCGATCTTGCCCTCTTTGACCTCAGCAAAGACATCGCGGAGAAGCATGACCTGAGACAGGAACTTCCCGAAGTCTATGATTCTCTCAAGGCGGAACTGATCGCACATTTCTCAGGGATCAACACAGAGTACCCCGGCGTCACAGATCTCAAGATTCCACTCGAATCAGCACCGGCACCCCCGAAAAAAAACACCACTCCAGCGCCACAACGCCGATCACCCGAACAATTTTTCAAAGCTCGTGATCGCAATTCAAACGGATCGATCACTCTGGAAGAATTCATCGGCAACCCGAAAGGTCGAAATGTCCCTGCCCTGACCAAAAGGTTCAACCAGATCGATGCGAACAACGATGGCAAGTTGCTGCTGGATGAATTTAAAAAACTGGGAAAGTGAATTCCCTCACGAATTGCAGTCCCAAGCTCGTGGCGTCAATCACACGATTCTGCTGGCAGGATACTCGATGTCGCGGGAAAACGATCTCGAGGGAATCTCGAGGGAACGCAGTATTTCCGGAAGCATCCCCGAAATCAGAAACGGATACGCCATCTGCGTTGAAGACCAGAATCGCTACACTAAACTGGAACTTCCGACGCAGGCGAAGTAATAGCGACCATTCCAGATCATGCACCACACGAACAAAAGCAGAAGCGTGCTCAATCGATTGACTCTCGCAGTGATCATGGCGACGACGTGCAATGCAACGTCCCTCTTTGCGATCAATGATACTGCCCCAGATCCCCAGGCAGAGACTCTGATTGTTGTCCCCGAGCACATCCAGACGATCCTCGCGAATCATTGCCTTGACTGCCACAACGAAGACAACACCGAGGGGACTGTCCAACTTGATCAAATCGAGGACCTTGATGAAGGTGCGAAGCTTGAGTTACTCAACAAAGCTCAGGATCAATTATTTTTTGGACTGATGCCTCCCAAAGACGCCAGCCAGCCTGAAGCCGACGATCGCAAGACCCTGACAACGTGGATTCGTTCTACCCTGCGAAATCACCATGCCTCCGAGCTTGACAAAAAGCTGAGCTACCCGGACTTCGGCAATTACATCAACCATCAAGAACTTTTTAACGGTCAGAACCAGGGGGCCGCTTACACTCCGGCACGACGTTGGCTCATCAGCCCCCGGATTTTCGAAGAGAGAATTGTCAACGTATTCGCTCTCGAAGGTCGCGACCTTACCACTGCGAGACAAAACGGGTTTTACGGTGTTACGAACCCGTTTGTGTTACCCGACCATTCAGGGGTACGTGATTATGACCTGGGCACGCTTGGCGGTGGCACGTTGCTGGTGATGTTGGACAACGCCAAGTGGATCGCGGCAAAACAGATTGTGGCCGCTCGCATCAAGAAAGGAGAGATGACCCCCAAGGACTTCCCCAACCCGAAAGATCGGTGGTATCCAAAAACCACACCGGCAGCATTTGAAACCATCATCCTGAAGGACAGCAAACCGACCCGCGATGAGATTGTCGCTGCCATCGACACCCAGTTTGAAAGAGTGTTGCAGCGTACACCGAGTGAATCCGAACGCGAGAAGTACGTCTCGTTAACGGAATCTTCCATCAACCTGGCTGGCAACACCAGCGGGCTGCAACAAATGCTTGTCAGTGTTCTGCTGGAATCCGAGTTTCTTTATCGAATTGAATTCGGCGGTGGCAACACTGACGAACATGGACGACGCAAACTCACGCCACGGGAAGCAAGTTTCGCAATCGCCTATGCTCTCGGTGACCGTGGACCTGATCAGCAACTCAGAGATGCTGCAATGGCAGGGGAACTGCTGACCAAAGAGGACTACCACCGTGAAGTGACGCGTTTACTGGCGGACGATTCGTATTTTCGTGGAGCGATCGGCCATGCATGGGGTAGTCGCGACAAAATCCCACCCCGACTCACGTCTCACCCCCGGATCATCCGTTTCTTCCGTGAGTTCTTTGGCTATCCTGCCGCACTCAAGATCTTCAAAGACCTGAAACGAAGCGATGGTTTTTACATCAACCCGGGTCGCGGCAGCAACCAGACGCCCGGACATCTTGTCAACGAAGCTGATCGTGTCGTCGCCGGGATCGTCGAGTCAGACAAGGACGTATTCACCAGCCTGCTCACCACAGACAAGTTTTTTCTTTATCACAATCGAGACAACGAGTCTGGAAAGAACATGATTGAAGGTTGGCGTAAAGCCTACGAGGTCCTGAAGAATACCAACTGGAAAGAGGATCCTGATGGGGTCGTGAAAGAACACGAAGAACTGATCAAAACACACATCGATCGTCGCGGTATCACAGGACGCAGCAAGGCACGGCATGACAACAGCCTTATCCGCCTGATGACGCATTTTGAACACACCTTTGGCAAAGGCAACCAACCGTTCACGACCTTCCCCTGGGCTCATGGCAATCACTACTGGCATTCGCCAATCTACAGCCTGCCGCGGACCCCTGGTCGCGGGGGCTATGGCAATCAGGATGATTTTGACTATCAACCTGTGCAACCCTTTCCGATGCCTGGCAGAAAGGGAATCCTGACCCACCCGGCATGGCTGGTCGCGCACTCGGGGAACTTCCAAACCGACCCCATCCGCCGTGGCCGTTGGATCCGTGAAAAACTGCTAGCCGGACGTGTGCCCGATGTCCCCATCACCGTCGACGCACAAGTTCCTGAGGATCCCCATAAAACATTCCGCCAGCGTGTCGAGACAGTGACAGGTCAAGCCGAATGCTGGAAGTGCCACCAACAAATGAATCCACTAGGCATGCCATTCGAGGGTTTTGATGATTTTGGCCGGATTCGCACGGTTGAAAGTCTTGAGCATCCGGAGAACCTGGTCCAACGCCGAAATGGCAACGAAGCCGACCTCTACAAGACGTTGCCTGTCGACACATCAGGGTATCTTGACGGCACCCTCGACCCGGATCTTGACGGCGAAGTTGACGACGCATTCGATTTGATTGACCGGCTTGCTCAATCGGACCGAGTCCGACAATCGATCATTCGCCACGCTTTTCGGTTTTTCATTGGCCGAAATGAAATGCTTTCCGACTCGAAAACCCTGATTGATGCCGACAATGCTTACGTCACGAGCGGCGGCAGCTTCAAAGCAGTGATTGTTTCGCTGCTAACGTCTGATTCGTTCATTTATCGTAAAGACAGCGGATCAATTGTTACGGTACAATGAAACTCCGCGGGTCCTGACAAACCACGGCGATACGCCCAAGACGGTGACTTCCCGTCCTGCACAGAGAAACTCAACATGACTAATCGCAGAGAATTCCTGACAAAATCGGTTCTTGGTGCTGGCGCCATGAGTTTGATGCCGCCCAATCTGTTCGCGAACAGTGCTGAGGGTAAACCTCCCACTCGATTCATCTTTCTTCACAAGGGAAACGGCCTGCTTCCAGGCTCGTTGGCTCTGCCATCCTTTGACGATCAACAACAGCAAAGCGAAAAGAAAAAGGAAGCGTTTTCCGTTGACCTGGACGGGCAGGATCTGCCTGAATGGATGAGCCCTATTTCGGGACACATGCAGAACATGACGATCCTTCAGGGACTCTCGGGAAAAATGTGCACCACGGGGCATCACACATGGTGTTCTTCTTTGGGAGTATTCAAAGCCAATGAGCGTTTGAGTTCGATCAAGTGGGCCACAGTGGACTTCGAGCTTGCAAAGCTTTTTCCATCGCCTTTTGGACACATCGAACTGGCCTGCTTTCCAACCGGTGGTGGGAATTCACGAGGCAACATCAACGGCATCGAGAAAGGTTTTTCAGCACGCGGACCACAGCAGCCCAACTATGCATTCGGGTCTCCCAAAACCGCAATGAAAGAACTCTACAAATCAGTGTCCAACGACGAATCCGCCCAAACGCTTTATCAGCTGGAGCGGAAGATGTTGGAATTTGTTGCAAACAACGAAGGTGAGCGTGCTAACGGGTTAGTAGGCTCCGAACGCGTCAAAGTCTCCAATTACGCCGACGCACTGCAGGACATCCGCAAGCGAAATGGCCGGGTGGAAGCGATGAGCGATCAAATCCGGGCGCACCTCCCCAAACTTGACGCCAAGTATCTGGCAGACGATCTATCGACCGTGGATCGACAGGCAGGACTCACAGAGATCCTGCTCTCGACGCTCATCTCCGGGATGACCAACGTTGTGGCATTCACCCTGGACGAACTGGGAACCCCGTACACAGGGCTCGCCGGAATCGAGGGCGAGAAAGTCAATCAACATGACGTTGGTCACGGAAAAGCTGTTGGACGGTTTGAAGCAACCGAGGTCCGCAAGAAAATCCGCAACCAGCACATGACACTGATCGACACCATCGTCACCCGCTTGAAAAACGAGCCAGAGGGTGATGGGACGATGTTTGACAATACCATGCTTTTCTACTTCCCTGACAACGGCGAAACACACCACAGCCACGGTACAGAATGGCCTTTCGTGGTCCTTGCAGGTGACAACACCCCGCTGGATATCGCACGCCGCTACATCCGTCTGCCCGGCTACGGCAAACAGGGGCACAAGACACTGGGCAACTGGTACACGACATTACTCAATGCGCATGGAAATCCGATCAACCACTATGGAAGCCCTGATGTTGGTCTGAGCATTGACCAAACTGGCCCAATTGAAACATTCCTGGCATAGTAAAAGCAGGGCACGCTGCCGCGTCACAGCATCCCACTCTTCTGCAACCGGCTCCGAAAGCTGCATCTTTCCGGGTAAAACTCCTCGTCAATGCGCTTTTATTGAATCGGCTTCAACCACACCTGCACGCCATTACACGGTTTCTGTATCGGCAACCCCGGTCCTGCGTCGTAGAAAACCGTGTAGAGTGCCACGGAGTCCGTCACGCTTTCCGGTTGGTAAGACTGTTCGCCACTGCCACCAGCACCGGCACCTGCACGAGTGGTGCCAAATGCATGAAGCTGGCTTACCCGGAGAACCTGCTCGTCATCTAACGAAGCTGTGACATCATATCCTGTTGCTGTTTCGCTGATCATGATCTCGAGTGTATGCCTTCCCTGTGGCATTGCAAATTCAGTCACTTCCGTGGGTAAGCTCCCAATTCTCAAACCGCTGGTGGCAACGCACAGGTTGTACGCTGCCCCTCCCCGGTCCACCGCATCCCTCGTTGGCAAGGCAATCTTCCACTTTTCCGCCTGATCCCATCCTGCCTGCATCCAGTTCCGCGGTGCTTTGACAACTGCCACCCGATCCGCATCGACGACGATGAGAGGTCTTAGTTCGGCCCGCATCATCTCGATTCTGGCACGCATGCGATCGTTTTCACCGGCTAGACGATAATATTGAAACCATGCAGCAAAAGCACAGATCAGCAGGAACAGGCTGAGTAAATTCCATTGCAGCCATTGCTTCCGAGTTGGTTCGTCTCCTCCACGAAAGCCACCACGTTTTTCTGGTTCAAAAGTCTTTATTTTGATATCCAATCCGGCACGATTCATGGCTTCGAGTCCCCTTCCCCTGTGCGGCTCCCCTGCCGGGGTTGATCTACTTTCTCAACTTTCACCCGTAGTTCGTACAAAACAGACACAGCCTGCTTCACGGCCTCAGGACTCAACACTTGCTGAGCATCTGCTTGCATATTGTCAGGCATGCGAATCCGAAGTAACGTCCGGTTCTCCCCAGGCTTGATAACCTCTTTGCCATCACCACCTAGTTGGTCGACCTCCAGTCCATCCCAACGTTCAGCAAGCAACTGCCGCCCGCGTGGACTAATAAAACTGCGGGCCACTTCGAATTTTTCAAAATTCAACCACACCAGCGACTCGCCATCTTCACCATCGCGAAAACGCGCGTGAGCAATGAAATTTGCGGGGCCCTCAACGTACTTTACCCCTGCGACAGTATTTACCTTCATTCGATGTTTGTCTGGGATGCAAACTCGCCACCGGAAATGCCTGCGGCCTCCGTCCTTCAACGCGATGACCTGCAGTCCGTCCTCTGCGGAAGGATTCAGGAACCCAACTTCTGCTGCCAAAATCTGGTAGCGCTGCGACAAATCCCGCCGTTCTATTCCTTCTACAACGGCAAATGAAAGCCCAACAACAGTAGCAACAAGCAGAAAAACGTTGAACCAGTTTTTCATCACTCAAACCTCTTCCCAGTCGGCGCAAATCGCAGAACAGTGTGACGGACCAGCTCGGACACAGGCTGCTTTGAGAAAACCTGCTGTAGCCCATGACAAGCAGTGTCTGGCGGTGATAATAAACGACATCTGGTTCAGATCAGAGTCATAAAACATCTCAACTAGCAACTTTCATCCTATCGAACACACTCGGTTGCTACTTTCAGCTTTGACACGTTTTCTGCCGCGGATCAATCGAGAAATTCAGCCAGCACGCTTCCTCTCCGAAGCGCGGCACGAACGCATTTCGTCTGTGATTGCAAGGAAATCCTGCCAAACACGCACCGCGGCACGAAGCATCAACCGGCTCACCCAAATCAGGCGACCACACGCTGATCATTTCGACGACACACCCGGATTCTGTGTTCCCCTGTGGCAAAATCAGCTTTACAGGACGGACACCTGATGGGTGTCACTTTTTCGCCACCATTCGGAGGATTCGTCAAAACGAGTGCTTTCAAAACGAGATGGCATCCTAAGACTACCAAATCGAATCCTGAAGCATTCGATTGGCCGGAAGCGTTGGCAACCTGCAAATTGGCTGGGTACAATTCGCCAGACTTTCCTTGTACCAACAGCAGGAAACTCCACGTCATTGCGAATTCCATATTTGCGGGCGTCTCCTACTTCCCACCCATCAACGCAAAGAAACCTCGCTGATGAAATCCAACAAACTGAAAACTCATCTCCTACTCGCGGTGGCTTCGGCTGTGCTTCTGCTACCAGCGAAACTCAACGCTGCCGAGCCATTAAAAGTATTCATTCTCGCAGGTCAGTCCAACATGGTCGGCCATGCACGAGCCCACACCATCGCGACCTTGTACGCATCAGATGCCCCCAGAGACAAGGAGCTCATTGAGCTGGTCTTCAACACGGACAGTGGAATTTCGAGGGCGACTCTTGAGGACCAACTGAGTCGCGGGCAAAAACTTGATGAATTGACTGGCGGCATTTCGAATGACAAAGTCAAGGCACTCAGCGATGGTCCTGAAAAGACTGCTTTGGAAGCAAAAGTAAAAGTACTCAAGGACCAACACGAAGCGTACAAATCGAAAATTGGATCGGCTTGCACGGTTTCTGACCGTGTTTACATCTGTTCCATTGCCGACAGGAATCAAAAGTCAGGCAAACTCGGCATTGGCTATGGAGCTTCCGATGACAAAATAGGCCCCGAGTTTTCCTTTGGTCTTTCCATGGCAGAGAAAATCGACGGTCCCATTCTTCTCATCAAAACCTCATGGGGAGGAAAATCACTCAACTACAATTTCCGCCCGCCTTCCCTGCCTGACTTCAAGACCACCCCGGAATACGCGCAAGCGAAGGCGAAGGCAAAGGAGAATCTCGAGCGTTATGAGGCCGCCATCAAATCTTTTCCGCAGGACATGGAAAAGTACCAGTCTGACCTGGCAGCGTATAACGAGCAGATGAAAACTGCCGACGAGAAAGAACGCAAGAAACTGCGAGCGCCCCGCGAGCCGCGCAAACCACGTAAACCCGGACCGTTCAACATGGATGAAGCCGGTATCAATTACCGCATGATGAATGAAGCCATTCAGGAAGTTCTTGCGAATCTTAAGGAGAGCCATCCTGGATACGACCCCGCGGCAGGTTATGAAATCGCTGGATTTGTCTGGTTCCAAGGTTACAACGATCAGTTTTCGCCTGAATTCCGCGGCAACTACAAGAACAACATGATTACGTTCATCAAAGACATCCGCAAAGAATACAAAACGCCAGACATGCCATTTGTGATCGGCGTCCTGGGCACAGGCATGACCGCCGAGAAAGTTGGCGAGAACGAAGTGTCCCTTGCACAGCGAGCAGCCGCGGAAACCATGGGAACAGAAAACGGAGTTGCGTCGGTTGAGAGCTACAAGGACTATTCGCTGTATTCGAACGAGGTCTTTCAAAAAGGCTGGCCCCAGCATTATCACGAGTGGGACACCGTGGGCAGCGATCGCCCCTATCACTATCTGGGAAGTGGAGCCTTCTTTGTGAGGCTTGGAAACTCCTTCGCCAATTCGATGCTCGAATTGATGGGCACATCGGGCAATTAGAGTCGAACCTGGCAAAAAGATCTGTTTTGCCCGGAAAGCACCAAACCTGTCGATCAAAATCGACAGGTTTTTCTATCCCAACAGCTCTTGGCAAGCCCAACAGTTCTTAACAGGATCGAATTTTGCAGCTTGGCTTCCTGTCAACGCTGTGACGCACAGCAGCAATTACACCGGCCGGTAACACACTGGCTTCCGATCAAAGTGGCTTCCGATCAAAGTGGCTTCCGATCAAAGTGGCTTCCGATCAAAGTGGCTGCCATCAGCTTCGAGATCACTTGGCGAGCTTGGCCATGTCGACAGCGATCTGTCGCAGACTTTTTGGCCAAACCTCGAATGTCACGCGTTTTGCCTCGGGAAGATTGGGAACGGTGATATTGTCTACCAGCGTTGCGGAGGGCTGTGCATAAATGAACTGCACCTCGTCCTGCCCATAAGTGCCTGCAAGGCTACGTGCATAGACCTCAAGCTCAGCTGCGTACTCGGAGGCTTCGTAACCGAGATTGCTCTCGGAAGGAACCCAGATCACACCAGCCACTGCCATCGGCGTCATTGGACTCACACACCAGTTATAGGCATAGGTAGGAATCGTATCAGCCGGAACGTCGCTACCCTTTCCCGCCTCGGGAAAAGGTGGCGCAGCCAGCGGTGCGGAAGCATACCAACCGTTCCCTTGCCCACTCAATCTGTCAACAGACTCAACAAAATCCTTCACATCCTGGACATGCCTTGCGACTGCAGCACGTGCCACTGCGGAATTGGGATACTGCATGAACAGTTCATCACGGCGGAGCTTGAACCGGGTATCCTCAACGCTTTTGACACCGGCGAATGATGTCCAGGAAAGCGGGGATGCCATTTGGCTTGATCGTCCACCACGCCCCGATGACATGGTGATAAAACCTTGAGGCACACCATCGCGATTGAGCGTTTTAGCGAAGTGATACGCGAACATCGTAACTCCCCGGTCACCTTCCCAATGATCAGTTCCCATCCATGAAGAACGATATTTTCCACCTCCGGTTTCAAACTTGCGTTTTCTGGGTGTTGTGAAAGTACTTGCACTGGTCTTGCGTCGGAATTCTCGCAGCAGCGGCATATCACTTGGTGGCGTTGCCCCATCGACTCGTGAATTGAAAGCCATCTCTCCGTTCAGGAGTGTTGAGCCGGTCAAATACCAGACATCTCCCACCAGAATGTTGTTGACTTGTCGACTGTGCCCATGGGATGACGTTACAGAAAGCGAGATGGGTTTAGCAGTCGCCTGAAAGGCCGGAAACTCGACGTTCCATTGTTGCAGATCATTGGCGATTGCTGTTCGCGTGACACCGCCCAGTGTCACCTCGACTTCTACGCCTTTGTTCGCGTGTCCCCAAACTGGAATGACGCGATCACGCTGAATGACGGCACCATCTCTGAAATACTCAACCACCTGAAGTATCGGATAATCCGGGTCGGTGTACTGCGCGTAGCGTGCCTTGAGTGCCGCGGCCTTCTCCAAATCGTCCTCTTCGAAAATCAGGGCACCATCAACTGCTGCAAACGGTGTCGCAGGCAATCCAGCTTTGTTATACAGATTCGAGTTTTCCGGAACGGCACTGTATGCATACTGCACACCGACCGGTTCCCGCACGCGTGGGCAAGTGACCTCAACCTTGTCACCAGCAATCACGGCTTTGGCGTCGTGCCAGACACGATCTTTGCCACACAGCCGAAAGTGGTTCAACTTTGCTGATGGAGTTGGAAGGGCAGGCTCGACATACTTCCCCTCCTCCCGGTAGTCCTTGGCCATTCCCTTGCTGCCAACCATCAAGCCACCGAACAGACTCTCTGGTTCAAAAGCAACGATCACACGATCACCAGCAACCTCATACCCGGAGTAGATTGGTCCGGTGTAGGCAACATCACGCTCATACTGCTTTGCCAGCGCCCATCGCGCCATCCGCATTCCGGGGTGCAGTTTATTGAAGTAGTGGATTCCCTGCGGGCGTGCCGAATTCAGATCCGATTGCACAACCATCCCTGTATTGTCGCGGTTTGCCATGAAAAACTTGTGCTGCACCTGACGGATGTCGGCAAATCCGACCGTGTTTGGATCAGGTGAACCGTAGCACTGCATCTGGGTAAAATAAAACGGCATGTCAGGCATGTTCCACGCCTCTCTCCAACCATTCACCAGGGCTTCCATTCGCGCGGCATAGATTCTTCCATCTCCGGAGTTGCTGGTTCCCTGACACCAAATCGCGCCGCGAATCGCATACGGAATGACTGGATTGATCTTACCGTTGAAAAACTGGGATGGCCCCCGCCACATTCCTGCGATCCCGGGCAACCCCGGTCGAGCCGGCATGCGTCCACCTGCATCCGCCGCGTGCCCAGCAGAATCCTGCCATGCAGCAAGATCGCTGTAGTAAGTACTAAAAGCCTGACGTCCCTGCTCAGTCGATGGATCAGCATCACGGATCAACTTTGCATCCACATCAAGCCGTGGATGTTTTTCAATTGCCTGTCGCTGGGTGAAGGCCTCTATTCGCGTATTGCTATGAGCACTCAGCAGGATACCAACCGGGACGTTCAATTCCTTGTAAAGCTCATGGGCAAACGCCAGGGACAGCGCTGAAAATCCACTGGCACTCCTGTGTGTTTTCCATCCGGCTTCGGATGTCGCCGATTTTTGCGGATACAGAGCCGACACTGTATCAATGCTGATCTCACGAATGGGAATGTCTTCTTTCGAACTGGCTATCTCATTGGCCAGATCCCGGCACATGCTGCTACCCGCAGTCCACACCATGTTGGACTGACCAGATGAAAACCAGACCTCACCAACCAGTACCGATTCGAGGCTGATCGATTCGTCCAGATCATTCCTGACTTGCAAGACCCTGCCCTCTCGCGACCCGGGGAGAGGATCAAGCTGCACCTTCCAATCACCATGCTGATCCGCCAAAGCAACTTTCTTTTGCCCTGCAAACTCAACGGTTACCCGAGAACCTGGCTTGCTGCTACCCCATACCGGCACATCGGACTGTCGCTGCAAAATCATGTTGTCCGTGAACGGAACAGCGACCCTCAGCGTCTGATCCGCATGCACAACGACACTTTGCCCCAGAAGGATTACGACAGCGGCCGCTATCGATAACATCACTTCACGAATTCGCTCGAAGACGATCACTTCCTCACCTCAACAATACACGAATCACACTACCGGCATACAAACAACGGCGCACACTTAAAAACGCAACTCAGAGAGTGAAGGTTCACCAACCGAGGCATGGTCCAATCACCGCGACTACAGTTTAGTGTCTGGAACACGACTGAGAACAGAACCCAGACATCGGGGCGTTCAGGACACCCAAAACCCCGGATACCAATGCATTCAGTTGACTGATTTCCTGATCAGCCTGCAAAAAAACACGGCGGACATCTTTCCATGAAACGTAAACAAGTCAACCAAGCCACCACTTCAATGATGGGAAACTCGTTTCAGAATTGTTGCTTGACACCAACAACACTCCGCAAGCCCCACTTCACCCAACATTGCGATCATCAAGTTGGCGTTCACCGGCGGAGGATTCCCGTTTTTCAAAGAGCATCGCGTAACCCGCTCCCAGCAGACCGCAAAACTCAATCATAAGAACGTAGTCGAAAAATGGTGCATCAAAAAATATCCCACCACCACGGCTTCGTCCAAATGGTGCCCCGAAGAAATTCATCATTAACCACCCCCTCGATAACATGCCTATCAATACGCCAACACAATAGCCACGCCACCACCCACGGTGCAAAAGAGACCCCATCGCTGCGATAACCATGACGGCAGTGGGAAATACGACAACGACAAAACGGAATATCGGCGTCGGAAAGATTTCCTCAAGCCCTTCGGCAACCACATACAAAACCGGACCAGCGATGGCATTCGCGACAAGGAAAGCCCCTACTTTCCACCAATCCCGGGCCCAGCTGGCAGAATAGCGACCCATCTTCCCAGCAAGCTTGATTCGATACCCAAGCAGCATGAGCAAGCCACCAACGAGAATCATCAGCATTGCAACAACATGCACGTATCCTCCACCAATCTCAACCGCTCGCGACCCACCAAAAACTCCCAAAACAAGGGCAGTCACGATCAGCAAAAATAAACCGGAGATGAAAATGATGCTGCCGGCCCGCAGCACCTTCCCCTCCGGCAATTTGAACTCTCTTTTTTCGCGGGATTCAACCTCGGAATAGTCTTGATCCAACGGATGAACATCGCCAGCGTCGTCGTTATCATTCATCGGCTTACTTCCCCCAAAATTGTGTCCCACAACTGCCAAACGGTGTCGCGCAAACTGTGTCGCGCAAACGGTGTCGCTGCGCTGTGTTGTTCAATTCGAACAACATTCCAT
>JAAXJB010000069.1:68830-81331 GCA_012270065.1 Rubripirellula sp.
GTGTCGCGCAAACGGTGTCGCTGCGCTGTGTTGTTCAATTCGAACAACATTCCATCGGTTTGCATCACATTGCTCTCAACGTAAGAGCCACACGCAAGCGGTATGCCACGCTGCTGATTGCATTACTATAAAGAAAGAACTGTTGACCATGTGAATACGGTATCCGAACAAAACTGAAGTTGCGGACTGGCCCCTCCCCCGGCTCGAGGAAAAATGCCCGATTCGTTGAACCGTAATAGTTGAACCGTAATACCTGCAAAAAGCCCCTTGAAGCAATGCCGCTATTCTCACATCACAACGGCGAACGCCCCGAAGACGAGGCAGGTGGACTTACTGAAAAAACAGCACTTTCGCAGTAACAGAAGGCCCCAGGACCAATTGCAGCTGTAAACATGGCAGCCGAATAGTCATCTTCAAGCCTGCGGATTGTCAATTATCTGAAGCTCACCAGCCTCAGAACAATATCACACTGGTCGTGACATTCGATCATCACCAGACATCCTTTAGAACACAAGCTGAGTCTCCTGTGTTTACATGGATTTAACGCCATCAAATTCGTGGGCATGCCTTTGATTCGCCACGCGTCGATGAAAGGCAAAATCCAATTGACCGCTGATTGGCGAATCCGGCGATTCCTTTGAAACCATGTGACCTGTGAATGAAACCCTGTGACCTGCGACGCAGCTTCCGCTAAGCTAGCACTAACGCGTCTGGTCGCCCCGATCATCGCCTTGCGGAATTTCGCTCCGCGCAATTCCAATGGACGCCAGACATGAACTTTTCACATCCTCTCGTTCAGCATTTTGCCCCGGAATCATCAAGACTCATGAACACCAAGTTTCCGATTCATCTTTCCACTCTTCTCCTTTCACTGTTGTTTGCCTGTCAGGCTTCAGCTGAAGAATCACTGGATCATGTCACCGTGACTGGGAAGGCAACGATTCAGGTGACGCCTGATGAAATGACATGGAACATTCAGATCAAGAACACTGAAAAAAAACTTGAAGCGGCGGCCGAGACCCATGCAACCACAGTGACACAGGTGCTCGGTTACCTGAAAGAACTCGCGATTCCGCCACAGGACATCCAAACCTCGGGGATGCAATTTGGCGAGAGCTGGACTTATGAGGTTCGGGAACGGGTCAAGAATGGATACTTTGCCTCCACTAATATTTCATTCAAAGTCAGTGATCTTTCGAAATACAAGGAACTGTGGATCGGAATTTCGAAGCTGCCTCATGTGTCGCTGACAGGGGTAAGTTATGACAACACCAGGCGGATTGAATTTCGCAACGAGACCCGCATCAAAGCCTTGCGCGCCGCCAAATCGAAAGCGGAGAGTCTGGCAGAAGCCCTTGGGTCAAAAATCGGTCGCCCCCTTTCGATTGTGGAAACCTCGGAATCCTATGGAGTCACATCCAACTTCATGACCAGCAATGCGATGGCGAGGGCACCAAATTCCGCGTCCGAGACTACGAACCTTGCTCTTGGACAAATCCCGATCAATGCACAGGTGAAAGTTACTTTCCTGCTGATCACGGAATGAACAGTAGCACTATCATGAAACGGTGCCGTCGTGCTCTCGAAACCCGTCTTCCTGCATTTCTGTAAGTATCATCATTTGCCATTGGCATACACCACCAGATAACCTTCATGACAATGCAGCAGTCCTGCCTGTTTCCATCGACTGCCGCTGAGACTCCCCGCCATCCCAACAAACAATCATTTACCACAACCAGGCTCGATCCATGCAGCGATTCTTCATCATTAATTGCCTTCTCTTCACAGTTTGTGTTTTTACAGAGCGGCAAGTGTCTGCCGAGCCAGCTTTTGGAAAAAAACCAAACATCATTTTGATCATCACGGATGATCAGGGTTACTTCGATGTATCAGGACACGGAAATCCGCATATCGCGACCCCAAATCTCGACCAACTAAGAAAAGACAGCCTTCGTTTCACCCGTTTTCAGGTGAGTCCAACCTGCGCACCGACACGTTCAGCGATCATGTCCGGCCGTGCTCCGTTCTATGTGGGAGTGACCCACACCATTCTTGAACGGGAACGCATGAAACCAGGCATCCCAACCATGCCTGAAATGCTCCGCGACGCCGGCTACACGACCGGCATTTTTGGCAAATGGCATCTCGGCGACCAGGCCCCTTACCGACCGGACCAAAGGGGCTTTGATGAAGTATTCATCCACGGTGCAGGCGGGATTGGTCAATCCTACGCGGGAAGCTGTGGTGATGCGCCCGGCAACAAGTATTTTGATCCATACATTCTCCACAACAACAAATTCGAGAAGACTGAAGGTTTCTGTACCGACATCTTTTTCTCGGAAGCAATGAACTGGATGAACACGCAAAAGGACAAAAAACCATTCTTTGCCTACATCACGACCAACGCGCCCCACGGCCCTTTCATCGCACCGGATTCGTACAAGAAGAAGTTCATTGATGCAGGGTTTGGCAGCAGCACCGTTGGATTTTACGGCATGATCGAAAACATCGACGACAATGTGGGGCGATTGACTGAGCAACTCGCCGCGTGGGGAATCGAAAATGACACTTTGTTGATTTTCATGACCGACAACGGTCCCTCAGCATCAAATTACAACGGGGACCACAAAGGCAAGAAGGGGAGCGTGGACGAAGGTGGAACACGCGTCCCCAGTTTCTGGAGGTGGCCTGGAGTTCTGGATGCGGGAACGGATGTTGATCGTGTAGCAAATCACTACGACCTACTTCCCACGTTCGCTCAAATTGTCGATGGAAACCCCCAGCAAGCCGATGAACTCCACGGCCGCAGCCTTGTCCCTCTACTGAAAGATGCCAACACGGAATGGGAAGACAGGTTCCGCGTTTTCCACAAAGGACGTTGGCCCAAAGGTGGAGCAGAACAAGCTCGCGAAAATGGCTTCGCAGTCCGAAATCAACGCTTTCGACTCGTAGGACGAAACACGCTGTATGATATGGAGCAGGACCCATCACAAAAAACCAACGTGATCGACCAGCATCCGAAACTGGCAAAGGAGATGAATGCGGCGTATGACGCATGGTTTGACAAAGCCCTGCCCAACATGGTCAATGAAGATGCTCCCCTGACCGGCCACAACACGTTTCATTTGATGTTCTGGAAACAGTACGACATGGAAATTCCACCTGTCCGGGTCCGGAAACCTCGCACCCCCAAAAAGAAGCAACAGAAAAACAAATGAGGTTTGCCGCTGCGAATTCTGGAGCAGAGACCGAGACCACGCCACTGACAAAGTCGTGGTCATTCCAACAGGAATCCGGAACTCACTCTTCGCGACGCGGAGCGAATCACTTGGGAACACCGAAGGTCCACCCTGACCAGATGGCAAGATGACACTGTTCCACCGGAATCCAAAGCCGACAGATCCTGTTTGCAGTACTTCCCGAAGTGCTGCAAGCTCATGTTCCTAGTTGTCTTTTCCGAACAGCTCAACCAGCATTCCAAGGCGGTTGCTGAATGTCTGCGTGGCAGCAAAGTGATCGAGGCCCCCGGTAATGATGGCGTGGCTGTCGTCTTCATTCATGAATGCAGCAAACACGTCATTCAGGATGTCTGTCTTACCTGGCCGCTCCTGAAGTTGTTCGGCGACTTCCAAAAACTGGGTCGCTTCGCTGAGATCCCCGCCAAGGCTATCCAGAATCTCCTCAATCCGCCCACTTCCTCCTTCGACAAGGGTATCGAAGTTCGTTGGGCCTAAAGCATCAAGTGCCCATTCCACTTCCATGATGGAGACAGCATTGTCGTTGTTGGCATCAGCCTGACCGATCCAACCCCAAAAGAAATCGCCCACCTCATTTTGCACGATTCGTCCGTCACCATTTTCGTCAAACTGACTGAAAACGCGATCCAGTGCAGGAGCATCACAAACAACGACTTCAGGATCTTGCGTTACACGCAACTCACCGAGCTCACTGAACGACACTCTGCTGTCGTGATTGAAGTCTGCATCTGCGATACGATCCCATAATCCTTGGGTGACTTCCCGCGCCGTGATGACACCATCCAGATCTGAGTCAAGTGTTTCGAAATGTGCATGCCATTTTTCTGGCATGATCGCGAGCATGCGTTCACTCGGGCGTGCCGCTCTGACTTCCTCTTTGGTAACCACTCCGGTTCCATCGGCATCGGCCAGCGAAATGCGTTTCCAATGACTTTCGTCCAACTCATCCGGCGTTAATTCTCCGTCGTGGTTTTGATCCAGATGATCAAACGGAGCACGTTCCTCGACAGGCGTTCCCAATTTCTCGTGAATTTTGTCAAACCACGAAATCGCCGTGTGACTCTTCATGCCCCCTGGTAGATCCTCAGTCAGGATCAAAGTCGCCAGCTCGGGCAACCTCTCGATCAGATGATCATTTCCTTTCACTTCCTGCCCAAGAGCGTCAACCACCTGCAGAGCGTCATTGGCTGACAACATCCCATTATCGTCAACATCGAGCAGCCGCGTTGTGCTTACCGACACAACAGCATCATCGCGAGAAATGCTGTTGCGCGCGACCTGATTGATGATCAACATGGCATCGAGGGGGCTTACGTAGCTATCCATATTCACGTCTGCGGGCTCCACAAAATTGTGGCAGACGTCGCCGGCGAGCAGATTTCGGTCCTCCAACCGCTGCAACGACAATCTTGAACGCGATACTTTTGAACGCAGTGTTTTTGAACGTGATGATTTTGAACGCACTTCAGAGCGATATTGATGACGCATGAATCTCACAGATATGTTCATTGCCAAATGAAAGTGAGTGCGGGTTGGACAACGCGGAACCGCCAACTCCCACAAATACAAGTCTCCTACTCCGCCCAAGGTAATCAACAACCGGAACACCCTGTAAACAGCATTTCCAACTTTGGCAAAGATCGACAAAGTCTCTGATGACCACGCTCCACCTGCAATCAACTGAAATGAATCGGTTTATCACCAATCCCGTGGCTATTTTCCGCATGTGACGGCTCAAATCGTTCCGAAACCAATCCTCAAACTGATGCCGGCATGACTCCGTTAACGCCATGTTTTGGGTTGGAGCCATCTGATTTCAGGTCCCGGCGTCCTGATTATCCCGGATTTCTGCAAACATGCCGGTAAATTACCGTGAACAAAGAGCCGAAACATCAACGTAACCCTTCTGCTAACAGGCTACGCACCAGCACGGCGTTCGCATCAGCACTGCCAAACGGCATGGCGTCGGTAGTGATAAGAATCATGGAAGACTTGGGCAGATTGCCATCGGTAACCAGTAGCCGCATGTGCGATATTGGTTCACAGCTTGAAGCCGATCCACGCGAATCACCCGGATCGCCAGAACTGCCCTGTTTGCCAGAAAGCCCCGTTTTGCTCGTTTTAAATTGCAAAAGTTGTGACTATTATCGGTGACCTGACGACAGAAGACGAAACTTATGTGAAGATAGCGTCGTCCAATGTTTATCTTGTCGGCCGACTGCGAGCAGCCCGTCTCCGACCGGAAGGTGCGGACTGGGCAGAAAAGCAACTGACTGCACCAAGCCAATCCTAATTTCTTTTCTATCCCATCCACGACAACGTACTGACGTAAGCAAGAACATGACAACTCAAGCCCTGATTTACGATGAACTACACGCACTCGACCGTGAGCGCCACCGAGACTGGTCAATCAAAGCAGGAGACGACTGTAGTTTTGCCCGCGAGGTAAATTCCGTCCCACTTCTGGCAGCCGAGTTTGCCAAGGCTGCTGAGAACTATCCGATCATTTTTGCAGGCACAAAAGAGAGCGTTCTTCCATGCGTTGTTCTCGGCTTGCAGAAGAACCAGAATCTGTTCGTCAGCGAAGAGGGCAAGTGGGAGGCGGATTACCTGCCGGCCTTCATCCGCCGCTATCCGTTTGTCTTTTCCGAATCACCGGAGAATTCACAATTCATTCTCTGCATTGACGAGAACTTTCCCGGCTGCAATCAGGAAGGTAAAGGCGAGCGTTTATTTGACAGTGATGGAAACCAGACCGGCTACCTTGAGGGTGTTGTCAAATTCTTGAAGGACTACCAACTGAGCCATCAAGCCACGACACACTTCTGCAAGCAGTTGATCGAACTCGACCTGCTGGAAGAAGTTCGAGCAACCTACACCGGCCCGAACGCCCAACCGGGGGTTTTGACTGGTTTTTACGCAGTCAAGCGCGAAAAAATCAAAGAGCTGGCCGATGACAAGCTTCTCCAGATGGTCAAATCCGACGCGTTGGAATTGATCTATTATCACATCCTGTCTTTGGGGAACTTCAAGTCGCTGGCAAAACGCCTTCCTCCAAACGAGGCTGCTGCTGAAGCAGAGAGCGGCACTGAGTCCGAGAGCTGAACCGGGCATGGAGGCTCACTGCTTCTGGATGTTGGTGTGACCATCAGACCGGTTGCACCAACAGACATCTGATCGCGGGTGAACGCACTCAAGTTGTTTGAACCACCAAGGTCGCATTCAATTCAAGAATGTGACCTTTTTTCGTGGCCATTGTTGCCTCTTGCATGGCTGACATTGCTTCGCCATCCATGCTTTGGGCAACAGCGAGCAAGAGCCAACTGATCTGGCCGTCAACGGACAGACATTCATGCTGGGATCATCCCGCGGCGGTCCGGCGTCATCATTGCTGGATTTTCAGGCTTTCAGCCTGGCGCAGGAATCACCATTCAAACACACAAGCGAAGAGTGACGTGTCGATTGCAGCTTGACAATCCGCACAGGCATGGGCAGAGAGAATGCCGATGTCCATGTCTCTAAGCGTCGGGATGATTCACTTGACATCAATTCCGCAAGAGAACTTTTGTGCAACAGCGAAGCCCCCCGCCATACATCGCGCTGGTAGCAAACCCGGGTACTGGCTTGACCTGAAACCCCAGTTCATCCCAAGCCCTTAGCGCGGCTTGATCCATGGCTTCGAAGCCATAATGTGGCAAGTAAACAAGCGGTTGATTGTGTCTCATCTCGACGAGCACATTACTGTAGGAAAGGAAGGGATAACGCTTGCTTGCATCGTTGGTTCCCTGACCGGCATCGTCCTGAGGAGTAGAGCCCTGGTCTGGGATCAGAGCCGGAATCCGGACAACCGAATAACCGGCACGGGACAACTGGCGAGCGATCCGGTCCAAAGCAGGAGCAATTTGCAAACTGGCAGAAATGGCAGCTTTGGTTTGCCCGACCACGTTTGGCCGGATGATTTTCTTTCCATCCCGGTCTGTCAATTCGGTGACATCCTCCCGACCAAAGTACATCTGCTCACAACGAGTTTCAAAATCGAGAACATCATCAGGTTGACGATCAACCGCAGATGCTGCCAATCGAGCACCCGCTCGACTATCGGCCACGGCCACTTTGCGCCCACGGAGCGGCGTCACGATGAGATCGATGTGACCGACCTCCTGGATGGATTCCCCGACAACAACAACCGGACGTCCGAACAGCTTTGAGAACCGCTTGACGATCTGCTGCGGTGTCGCTTCCAGAACAACGGCGTTGTGCTGGATTGTGTCATAGCCGATGAACACGGAGTCTTCTCCACAAACAATGTTCCCCCCTTCAAAGTGCATTTCGGAGTGGATCACCTCGAGATTCAGCATACCGGCAAGTTGCGCGGGCATGCGTTCGTCATCTTCGCGATTGAACGAGCACGGTGTAATGAGCTTGGTCGTTGAAGGTCCCTGAACAACAACGAATGGATCCTGTGGCCAGATGGAAATGTCACTTTTGCGTGGCATTTCAACAAAGGTCACACGTCGATTGTTGGAAGAGGTAGCAAACGCTGACCGGTCATTCACAAGCAACATGATGTGAACATCCTGGGGAAGTCCATTGACGATATTGGAAACCAGTTCCGCGTTTCGCAGCGACGAGGTCCTTGCGTTCGTTGCACTGCATGCCACCAACCGGATCTCGGAACCGACATCGGAAAGGATCTTTGCCCGCTCCCCGGGAAAGATGGAAGGAAGCAGGTAAGAAACCGAGACAATCGACAATGTGGTCGCGACTGTGAAAAACAGGTTCTTCATCAACTTGTCCATGACGTGAGTGTTCAGACACGAATGTTCAGCGAGTCAGATCAGTGGCAGACAGCCAGCTCGTTGTTAGCCAACCGACACGTCACACCAAAAGCATCACGCACGCGGCGATCCTGCAATGGCGGACGGACTGAATCCCAGCAAACTGGTGCTTCCGGCATCTGGCTGCCTCGATCCCGCTCAGACCACCTGTGCCTGAGCAAATCGGACTGACAACGAAACTGACCTTTATCACTTTCGTGCTGATAAGCGTTTCACCATCGCGGCCAAAGCATCTTGCTGCTCTTGCAGGTTTTTGCACCGAGCATCCAGCCGGTTCACTCTGTCACCCAAAGCTTTGCCCCGGCCATCCAGTGCGCGGATGTCAGCGTCATTCGCATTGATACGCAGATTCAAGTCGGCAAGCGTCCGATCAATGAGCACAAACTCAATGTCATTCTCGTCCTGTTGATCCTCAAGATCAGCAACGCGTTGTCTTAGGTCTCCTCCTGCAGCGTCGTTTCTCTGGTCTGCATGCACCGCACCATTGAACATTGCCTGAGTCATCAACACGGCGAGTGCAACCATGCATACTGTGGCCGCATTGAAAAAGATTTGTTTGGTTTTCATGTCAGTCTCGATTTTCAGCTAGTGTGTGTCAGCGGAGCCAATTTCTCGATCTCCGTAAATCAGTTTCGATGGTGCGGGAAAACGCAAAGCCCGTGCCAATCTAAAAAACCCGTTTTCTGACGGCAAAAACCTGAAATTCGTCCAGCGCTGAGATGCCGGTATCATTCTGAGACTGGATTGACTGTTTCGAATTTGGCATCGCAGGTCAGCTGGCATCGAAATTTCGTGTCACAAACACGAACAAAATCCCGAGCCAGAAACTGTCCTGACCAGTCCACCGTCCCAGGGCCGATTTGAGACGCACTATTGGTCACTGATAAGAAAATGGCCGTTTCCAGGCCGAAAAAGCCGCTGGAATTTCTGATTTACAACTTATTGCGCCATTACGCACAAAAAGACCGTTGAATTTCTTGACATCCGCATTATGTGACCAATGTTTCCAAAGGTAACAGAAATCAGACCCGCTTTTAGAAGAAGGATCGCGACAACCTATTCCACCAACCTATTCCAACATCATTGATCGGCCAGGTACGGCCTGGACACTTGCTGCCGCGTCAAGGCAATCGCCCGATCGCGGATGCATCACGAGCACTCTTTTCTTTCATGACCTCCTCTCAAAGAGTCACCCTTCATGCTTCGTGCCATCACTGAAACTGCTCACCAATTGACTTCGAACCCAGATCACCGAACTTCACGAAAACGTCAGCGAAAACGATCCTCAGCTCGAAAGAGAAAAACAGGTTACACCGCAAGAGCGACACCGCGAATCGAGCCTTTGGAACCGCGTCATCTTCTCAGTGCGATCCTGCCGGCCTACGTCAATGACGAGTTCACATTCGGTGATGCCACTTCGCTGGCTCCCTATGGGCTGGAAAATACATTTTCTCTGCAAAGTCGCCCCTCAGCAACCAAGACCATCTATCTGGATTTTGATGGATATCACAGTGTCGGAAACACCTGGGGGCATGATATCCACTTTCCCGCGTTTGATCGTGACGGGAATCCGAACAGTTTTTCTGACTCCGAGTTGATAGAAATCCAGAAGCAGTTTCAAAACGTAGCAGAAGATTTTCTGCCATTCGATGTCAACGTTACCACCATCGATCCTGGTGTAGCCGCACTCAGCAAGAGCAGCGTCAACGACACGACATGGGGGATACGTGCGGTAAACACTCAACCCACCGATGGCTTTGGTTCAGGAATCGGAGGTATCGCCTACCTGAACTCATTTTCATACAACCAGGACACGCCGGTATTCACTTTCAATAAAGGCGCGAGAAATGGTGGCATGACCAACTCGCACGAAGTGGGCCACGCTCTGGGACTGCGACATCAGGGTCTCAATAGCCAAAGCTATCACCCCGGATCGGGAAGCGGTCAAACCGGGTGGGGGCCGATTCTTGGCGCACCCTTCGGTAAACGACTGACCCAATGGAGCAATTCGGATTACGATGGCGCAACGATCAATCAGGACGATCTGGCAGTCATCACAAGCAGCCGCAACGGGTTTGGATACCGTGATGATGATCACGGCAGCACACTGCAATCGGCAACCGTACTGACTGCAGACGGGAATCAGGAAATCTCATCCTGGGGCATCATTGAACGCACTGAGGATCTGGACTGGTTTTCATTTCAGACCGGAGCAGGTAGCGTCACACTTGACATTGATGCATTTGGGCAGGACCCGAATCTGGACATCGAAGCAAAACTGCACGACGCCTCTGGCAATGTGATTGCCACAAGTAACCCGCTCAATGAAACCAATGCGTCCTTCAATCTGGACCTTGCGGCAGGGCAGTACTTTGTATCGGTGGATGGCGTGGGCCTTTCCGGGCAGTATTCGGACTATGGCAGTATCGGATTTTTCTCGGTCCACGGCAGCATTGTTGAATCGAACACTTCCATTCTGGTTGGCGAAGCAGGCGAAATATCAGAACTGAACCACGAGTGGCAAACGATTCAACTGGAAAACGAGTATTCCAATCCTGCCATCGTTGTCGGCCCCCTTTCTTTCAACGGAAGACATGAATCGACCGTCCGAATTCGCAACGTCACTGCGAATTCCTTTGATGTTCGCATCCAGGAATGGAACTATCTCGACGGCTGGCACACCACAGAAACCGCAAATTATGTGGTCGTGGAATCCGGCGTTCACACTTTGGACGACGGGACCGTGATCGCCGCTGGGGTAAGCAGTACGGGAACAACCTGGCAACCACTGTCCTTCGGGCATCAATTCGACGCTGCACCTGTGGTCTTCTCGCAAACGCTGAGCGAGGTTGAATCAGATGCCATCGTCACCCGCCAGCGTGACGTGTCACCTCAGGGTTTCAGCATGCGTTTGCAGGAAGAAGAAGCTTTGGGGCCCCATGCAAACGAGACGGTGGGCTGGATAGCAGTGGGCAATTCATCCAGCCTGAATACAGACTCTGCCGTTCAGACGTTCTTTTCCGAAACCGGGGTCTCTCACCGTCGTGCCGAAATCGAGTTCCCGGCGATCGGCACCGAATCGCCAATCATGGTTGCCGCCATGCAGACCTCGGAAGGATCCGACACAGCGAATCTCCGAATGACCAATTTCTCGGCCACTGGCGCCGTTATCTGGGTCGATGAAGAGCAGTCGCGTGACAGAGAAACACGGCACACTCAGGAGGTGGTTGGCGGTATCGTGCTGGAAAGAGGGCCGCTGTTGGCGACATCCTCACGCGATGGTGGTGATGACGACAATCCACCCTCTGACAATGAAAACGCTGTTGGTGAAGCAGGATGGGTCTCAAATTTGAATCACGAGTGGCAGACCATCCAGTTACAACACACGTACAACAATCCCGCCATTGCCTTTGGCCCTCTTTCCTTCAATGGCAGTCATGAATCTACCATCCGAATTCGCAATGTTACCGCGACAAGTTTTGATGTCAGAATTCAGGAGTGGGAGTTTCTTGACGGTTGGCACACAAGAGAATCGGCCGGGTTCATGGTCGTTGAGTCGGGTGTCCATCACCTGCCTGATGGTACCGTGATCGCGGCAGGTGTACATCAGACAGCTGACTCGACATGGCAGGATATCCAGTTCGCGCACAGTTTTTCCGACACACCTGTTGTGCTCTCACAGACCACCACGATGTCAGAAGTTGACGCCGTGGTAACACGACATGACAGCATCACAGCAACGGGTTTCAGGCTGATGCTGCAGGAACAGGAAGCCAACGGAGACCACGGCGCTGAACATGCGTCGTGGATCGCTATCTCCTCGGACGAAACGAGCAGTGCATCGAGCATCTCAGCCTACGTCACCGAAACCGGGATTACCCACCAACGAACGACCCTGTCATTCAGCGCAACCGAGACCGCCGCAACAGTCGTGCTCGCTGCTATGCAAACCTTTGCCGGATCAGACACGGCCAACCTCAGATTTGATGATTTGGGTCCTGATACATTGAAGGTTTGGGTAGACGAGGAACGCTCTGCCGACCGTGAAACCCGGCATGTTGCAGAGAGCGTTGGTGTTATCTCGCTGGCACAAGGCAGCATCATTGCCCAAAACGAATCAGACAACAGCAACGGTGGGTCTGGAGGCGGCAACGCAGGAAATTCACCATCCAGCGACACGCCAGTGCCGAGCATCAATTTCCTACCCACCGATGGCACGTTCGGCGAGGCAAATTACCTCGCCCCTGGACACCCCGACCACGACTGCGAGGATCCGCACCACGACCACGACCACGACGACGACCACGACCACGACCACGACCACGACCACGACCAAGAGCCCGCCCCAGAGCACGATCCCGCACACGAGTCAGCTGGCGCCCACGCTACACCGCAGCACCACCACA
>JAAXJB010000119.1:0-20173 GCA_012270065.1 Rubripirellula sp.
GCCTGCAGTGCATCCCAACGAGCCAGCTTCCCCCCACACTGGTGTTCGAGCCCCCTGTGAGCCCCAACACGCGATGGCGAGCATGATGTTCTGGTTTCTGCGAACAGGTGCAATTTTCCGATATTCGGGCCAATACGGACTGGGCCGCGTGATAAACCGAAACGGAATACGTCATCGGGGAAAACCCTCGTTTCGGTAAAGCTCCTCTACGTTATGCTTGGAGGCAGAGGCAATCGTCCAGTCTCTCACGTGTCCTCGTCCGCCAGCATCAACGCGTCCCAGCTACCTGCAATACGTACATGAGCGAACTGAAACACGAACTGCACCCCAGAAATGATCAGGCGAATGACGAAGGTGCGTCTTCGACAGCATCAACTGAAGTGACCCCGCAGACAACCGATGAGGGTGTTGACGAATTGGTGACTCGATCAATGCCGGGGCGCAAGCGACGTCGGAAGAAGAAGCGGAACCGGCGTTTGACGCTCGCTGTTCTTCCCACGCTGCTCACCCTTGGCAACGCCGTGTGTGGTCTGGCTGCCATCTCAATAGCGATGAGTTCGACTCTGGACTGGGAACTCGAAAACCAGCTACTCGTAGCGGGCATTTTGATTTTTGGTGGAATGCTGTTCGACGCACTTGATGGCTCAGCAGCCCGGATGACAGGTCAGGAAAGCCAATTCGGTGCCGAGTTGGATAGTCTCTGTGATGCCATCACGTTCGGAACAGCGCCGGCCGTCATTGTCTGGCAGTACAGTGAAGGTATTGGTTTACCAAGAAAAGTGACTTGGGCGATCGGGGCTCTCTTTACATTGTGTGTGCTGATCCGACTCGCTCGTTTCAATGTGGAAACAACCGAGGATGACCCGCACGATGGATTTGAGGGACTGCCCAGTCCTGCGGCGGCAGGAACGATTGCGGCTTTCGTGATTGCGATGCCGGAACTGAATGCCTATACCACGGAAACAGCTTCCGAAACAGGCAAACGAATTGCCGAACAATTGCTGCTGGGATCTCAAATTTTTGTGGCAGGTCTGACGTTAACGCTCGCCTACCTGATGGTATCCCGATTCCAATATCCACACGTTTTCCAACAACTGCTTCGAGGCCGTCGTGCACCACACCAGATTGGGCAAGCTCTGTTCGTTTTGATAGGTGCCCTGTTACTTCACTGGCTGGCGTTACCCATTGCCTTTTGCTACTACGCATTTGCATCTCCTGTCAAAGCCCTCTTTCATCGTTGGCGTGACAGGGAAAACCGCAGCACCACAACATCTCCTGAATAGTCGCCGGGATACTGAATGGTCCTCTGAGTGAATGGTCCTCTGAGTAAATAGTCCTCTGAGTTCCCGAATAGCGTTACGGATTTACCATCTGGCAGTCAAACCGCATCATGATTGCTCATGACAGGGTTGATTTCATCTGCTGCAAACCAGTTTCAATACGCTCAATATCCAACTGATTCAGGTCACTCATGAATGGTTGAATCGGTCCGGTGGCTGCAATCCCTGCCAGTTCGACTGCGCGATGCAAAACCCTGATCGGATTGATCTCATTGCGCAGGTCCTCAAGCGGACAAAACCACTCACGGATTTTCTCGGCCGCATCAAAATCACCGGCATGAATCGCGTGCATCAACTGCATGGATCGTTCGGGTGCAACGCAGACGCAACCGCTGGTAAAGCCACCCACTCCGAAATCCCGGAGGTGAACAATGGCAGGCTGCTCACCAATTCCACTGACAACCCGTTCTGCCGGAAAAACATCCAGCACTTCTCTGAGATAGTCATCTCTGGCAGGATCATCCCGAACAACCGCGTATTTGAGCCATGAAATGACACCATCCTGCTCAAGAGACTGAATCAACTGTGGCTCCAACCAACGGTCGAACTTGAGATAAAGAACGAGCGGTTTACCGACTGCCTCGGCCAACATTCGCACTCCATTGGCAATCCCGGTCTGGTCAACAGCATCCCGCGAGGGCAACAGCATGGCTGTTGGGAATGCGTGTTCGCGCAAGATTGCCGCCTGATCCATCGCCAAGCCGAAGGCCGGCCCCAACGATGGGACAACGACCGTCTCATCTGATGTACTCTCGGCCAGCATCTGTAGCAGTCGTTGATACTCTGACAGGCGAGCGTGATAAAAAATCGCGTTCCCACCGTACAGCAAAGATCGGATCCCACCTGCCTCCAAAAACCGGATCATTCTCCTGTTTTCCTGTTCGCAGATTGCCAAAGACGCATCTCTCGCGAGGGGCGGAACAGCAATGACCGACTCACGGATCTGGGCAGCGGAAAAAGAGTCAGTATTCATGGGTCACCAATTCTGAGTGATCTGGGGTGGGTTGGATGGTTAGTCATGGCTTCGCTTCACATTCAAAATCACCGGCATGTGGGAAAGACGCGGCGCGAACGAACACAAGCAAGCATGGACGGGAAGCATGATATGAAACACATCAATGGATGCTGGGTTCGGAATTGGGCGTCCGGCCAGTCAAGAAATCGAAATCACAACCGAGGTCAGCTTGCGTTACATGCTTGGCGTACAAATGTTCGTAACCGCGTTCCGGCAGTTCTTTCAAAGCAGGCAAGGCCGCACGCCGTCTTTCAATCTCATCATCAGTCACATGCCAGTGAATCGTACGTTCAGGAACGTTGATTTCGATCTCATCTCCACTCTCGACCAGAGCCAGTGGCCCGCCAGCTGCACTCTCGGGAGCGATGTGCAGGACACAGGTCCCATAACTTGTACCACTCATCCGTGCATCACTCAGCCGCACCATGTCACGCACTCCTGCCTCGAGGAGTTTTTTCGGGATCGGCAGCATGCCCCACTCGGGAAAACCAGGTGCTCCCAGAGGTCCGGCACTCCGCAGAATCAAAACACTGTTTTCATCAACCTCAAGATCAGGATCATGTATTCCCTCCTTCATCGCCGGATAATTATCGAATACGACCGCGGGTCCGCGATGCTGCAACAAGTCGGGATCGGCAGCAATCGATTTGATCACGCAACCGTTGGGTGCCAGGTTTCCTCGCAGGAGACAGGTACCACCGGCTTCGGCGACCGGGTTTTTGCGTGTTCTGATCACATCATCATCAATCACTTCCGCATCCTTGATCTGCTCTGCGAGAGTGATTCCGCTGACTGTCTTACAATCCGTGTTGAGCAAATCAGTCATACGAGCCAGCATGGCGCTGAGACTTCCCGCGTTGAAGAAGTCTTCCATGAGAAATCGGCCACCTGGCCGGATGTCAGCCAGAACCGGAGTTGTTCGCGAAAGTTCATCAAAGCGATCAAGTGACAGAGTCATTCCCAATCTGCCTGCGATAGCGATCAGGTGAACGATTGCATTTGTACTGCCACCGATTGCCAGAGAAGTCATCAAACCATTGTCGATCGACTCTTCTGTCATGAAGTCGGATGGTTTGAGTTCCTCCCACGCCATTTCAACAGCACGACGCCCTGTTTTCACAGCCAGTCGTGAATGCTCAGCCACAACTGCAGGAATGTTGGCGGCACCCGGCAGACTGAAGCCCATTGCTTCAGTCACACAGGCCATGGTACTCGCGGTTCCCATGGTCATGCACGTACCGGCTGAACGACCAATGCAGTTTTCAATTCCCTTCCAATCCTGATCGCACAGATTGCCGGCCAATCGCTCGTCCCAATATTTCCACACATCACTGCCGCTGCCCAAAGTGACGTCCTTCCATCTGGCCGTCAACATTGGCCCAGCAGGCATGAATATCGAAGGGACATTGGCACTGATTGCCCCCATCAACATCGCGGGTACTGTTTTGTCGCAACCTCCCATCAGCACCGCAGCGTCAATTGGGTGGCAGCGCAGGACCTCCTCGACTTCCATCGCCAGTAAATTGCGATAGAGCATCGTGGTGGGCTTCATCAGCATTTCACCCAGCGACATGACCGGAACCTCAACAGGAAAACCCCCTGCCTGCAGGATCCCTCGGCGCACCTCGTCCGCGCGATTCCGGAAGTGTGAATGACAGGTATTCAGTTCGCTCCATGTATTCAGAATTGCGACAACCGGACGATCTTTGTAATCGATGTCGTCAAATCCCATTGCTTTGAGCCGTGAGCGATGCCCAAAAGACCGCATGTCATCTGGACCGAACCAGCGATGCGAACGTAGTTTCGAAGGGTCTCGCGATTGCGTCATGGCAATTTCATCTCGGGATATCGTCGGGAACAAGCCAACCGCCAGCGTGACACACGTCCATGCAACAAAGCAGACCCGGTTGTGGGCCAGCGGACGTGGTAGACAGACCGAGCAGACGGACGTTGGTTCAAATGGATCGGCAGTGTAACAGGTATCAACCCCAATCACGAAGCCGACCAACTCTGCTTTTCAAGCATGAGACGCTCCCCAAAAGCTGTAATCTGCCGAAAAACAGAACGGATCCACAGGATCTCTGCTGGCAGCGTCCATGCAACAATTCTCCTGACCAACGAGTTGACTGGCAAACCTTCTGGTCAAAACAAAACCGGTGACAGGTTGGTTGGATCTGGAAAAATTGACGGAAACAGAGCATATCTTTACGATGTGACGACAAGATCTCCGAGGGTTCTTCTTGTTGGCTGGACAAACTGCCCTCGCGAGAGAGGCCGGATTCTTATTCCCCCATTTCGATCAGTGCGACCTTGAGTATCAATCGACGCAACATGTTGCGAAAAGCGGGCGGCGGCATTGGCCTGATGGCGTTGCAATCACTCTTGATGGCAGACCGGCCCAGTCTGGCCAAAGGTGCAGGTCCAACAGAGCCCCACATCACACCTCGAGCCAAACGCATGATCTGGTTATTCATGCACGGCGGCCCCAGTCATGTTGATCTTTTTGATCCCAAGCCGGACCTGGCAAAATACGCGGGCCAGCCGTTGCCCGAAAGTTTTGGCAACGTGATGACACGCCGAAAAGTAGCATCGAATCCGCTGCTAGGTCCAATCAGACCTTTTCGCCCCCGAGGTGAATCGGGTTTACCGATTTCCGACTTCATGCCGCATCTCGCTAAACACGCAGACGATCTGTGTGTGATCCGTTCTTTGCACGGCGACAGCGTGAATCATCCACAATCGGTTTATCAGATGAATACGGGCAGCATCCTGATGGGTCACCCAAGTTTTGGAAGTTGGCTGGCATACGGACTCGGGACTGAAAATGCAGACATGCCTGCATTCGTAGTGCTTCCTGATCCGGGAGGCGGACTCAAGGGTGGACCTTCGGCTTGGGGCAGTGGTTATCTTCCACCAACATTTCAGGGCACTGCGATGCGTCCCGGCAAGGCACCTGTCCTGAATCTGAAGCCACCCAGTGGCATCTCGGATTTCCAGCAGCGTGAAACCCTTGATTTCCTCCGGCACATGAATGAGCGGCACCTCGCTGATCGAGACAGTGACAACGAACTGTCCGCAAGAATCGAAGCCTATGAACTTGCTTTCCGTATGCAGAGTGCGGCACCCGAGGTATGCGATTTTTCGAAAGAAACTTCCCGCACACTTACCAGATACGGGGTCGATCGTGCTGAAACGAGAGACTTTGGACAACGCTGCCTGCTTGCACGCCGAATGCTCGAAAGGGGAGTCCGCTTCGTTCAGGTTTACTCCGGCGACACCAATGGCTGGGATGCTCACAAGGATGTTGCAACGAATCATGAACAGTACTGCAAGAAAACAGACCAACCAATCTCAGCGTTACTGACGGACCTGAAACAGAGTGGACTGCTGGAAGATACGCTGGTCGTCTGGTGCGGAGAATTCGGCCGCATGCCGATGAGTGAGCAAGGAAAAGGACGAGACCATAACCCGTGGGGCTATAGCGGATGGATCGCTGGCGCTTCCGTCAGTGGCGGACGCGCCCACGGTGCCACGGACGCCATCGGATTACGTGCTGAAACGGACCGCGTCCACGTGAATGAATTTCATGCCACCCTTCTGCACTTGATGGGCATGGATCATCGCAAACTGGTTTACGAGCATCACGGGTTGGAAGAAAAACTGACTGGTCCGGGTGAAGTTGAGATCGCAGAGGGCTTGCTGAAATGAGAGGGAATCAGCAAGACGGGCCGAGCAGTTTCCACAAACAACGGCAGCGTCTGAACGCCACAGATTGTCTTCCAGCATGCACCTTGCTGTTATTGCTGTTCGCCTTGGTCCATGCATCGGAACCACAGCGACTTTTTGGAGACGACACGAACAAGCCGTTCCAACCAGAAGTGCTTCCCACTGAAAGTGACGTTCCGTCGCAAAGCCCGAAATTGCTCGATGGCGAGATGCAGATTGACGACATTGATCTTGGTCACTGGGCCTATCAACCCATCACACGCAGCGAACCAACCGAGGTTGGATCATCCGATTGGCCTAAAACGGTAATCGACCGATACATCCTCGCAAAACTGCAGGAAAACTCACTTTCGCCGGTGGCTGAGGCAGATCGAATAACTCTGATGCGCCGGCTTTGCTTTGATCTGACCGGACTTCCACCGACATCCGCAGAACTATCCGCCTATCTTCAAGACCAGAAACCGGGCAGTTATCGTAGACTCGTTGAACGTCTGCTTGCATCGCCTGATTATGGCCGCCGCTGGGGACAACACTGGCTGGACCTTGCCCGTTTTGCAGAAACCGACGGGTACGAACACGACAAGATTCGTGCGAATGCATGGCGTTATCGCGACTGGGTTGTCGATGCATTGAATCAGGACGTCGGGTATGACCAGTTCATCACCCTGCAATTGGCCGGTGATGTGCTCTTTCCCTCCGAAACGGGCCTCACCCCAGCCAGAATCGCGACAGCTTTTCTGCTTTCCGGGCCAGACATGCCGGACATCAATTCCCAACTGGAAAGACGTCATGTTCTTTTGAACGAAATCACGGCAACACTCGGGTCGACTCTTCTGAGTCTGCAAATTGGTTGCGCACAATGTCACGACCACAAGTACGACCCGATCAGCCAGGGTGACTTTTATCGTTTACGTGCATTCTTTGATCGTTCCATCAAACTCAAGACGAATCAATCGGTCAGCGTCCTGTCGCCAAATGCCGATGCCGATGCAGTCAGTCAGTTACACCCGCGTGGTGACTGGCAAAATGCTGGTCCTGAGGTTGTTGCAGCGTTCCCGCGAATCGCAAACGCCAGCGGCACACAGATTGCCGCGGGAGTCCATCCCCGAGTACAGCTTGCGAACTGGCTTACCAGTCAGGCACAGGCACTGACTGCCCGCTCAATTGCAAACAGAATCTGGCAACATCATTTTGGCAAAGGGCTGTCAAGAACTCCCAGTGACTTCGGGGTCATGGGTGATGAGCCATCGCATCCGGAACTGCTCGACTACCTGGCAAGTCGACTGCTCAATCATGAATGGAGCATCAAGGACTTGCATCGGCAGATTGTGCTTTCAGCGACCTATCAAACGCAAAGCAAGCGAAGCTTCAGTGCCGTTCCTGACAAGGTTGCCAGCCAGGCGTGGAGCGATGCAAAAAAATCGGATCCCGAGAATCACCTACTGGCTTACTTCCCGCGTCGCCGCCTCGATGCGGAGTCCATTCGTGATGCCATGCTCGTGGCAAGCAACGCAATGAATCACCAGTCAGGAGGGCCGGGCATTAGCCCACCTCTGCCAGAAGCTCTGGTGAAAACACTAAAAAATGGCCAATGGAAGACCAGCCGCAACGCTGCTGACCATCATCGCCGCAGCATTTACATCTTTGCCAGGCGAAATCTTCGCTACCCACTGTTTGCAACCTTTGATCGCCCGGCTGCCAACTGCAGTTGTGCCACACGAGTTTCCTCAACCACAGCGATTCAATCGCTTCAACTTCTGAATTCAAAATTGACCTTGGATCTGTCAAAACAGTTGGCAAACCTTTGCATGTCACAACACCCTGGCGATTCTGAAGCACAAGTTGCCGAAATTTTCCAGCGAGTATTATCCCGTGCACCCAACCAGCAAAACGAAATTGATTGCATTTCCTTTCTTAGCAGCCAGACGGCCTTGGTGAAACAGCAGGGTTCTCAACAGCCCGAACTGGATGCTTTAACCGATTTATGCCGAGCCATGTTCAATAGCAACGAGTTTCTTTACGTCGATTGAAGAACAGGATTTTCTGATCAACAGTTCAAAGTTGATCATCGATCGTAAAACAACGCACCCCCGTTCTCGATGTGAAGGAATCCGGTGCAAGAACTCCGTTGACAGAAAATGGTTCATCGTGGTACTCCAACAGACTTGAACTGATAATCGCGACGGATTCTTTGCGATCTTGTCTTTTCCAAGGATTTGGATCCCGGATTCAATATGCAGTCAATCAGAATTGTCATGATCGTCATTGCATGCCTGTTGTGTCATTTGGAGACCATTCCCGCTCTGGGCCAATTGACGATCACGACACCGAAAGAGTCGGAACACGCTGAGCAGGTACGGCAGGTATCGCTTTCCCGCCCTGCTCCGCCAATGCTTTCTGACAATGGTGCCAGTGCCAAACACGCAGCAAGCACGGAGCAAATCCGTGTGCGTCTGCAATTTCTGGAAGTCGATTCAACAACGCGTGCTGCAATCTATGCAGGTCTTGGCCCCGGTTCCGTATTCACCTCGACGAATCCCCCTCGCTGGGACTCTCAGGACTGGGACGCTCAGGACTGGGACTCCCGGGAATCGAATGTTGAAAGCATGACCAACTTTCCAAATCGCTCGATTTCTCAATCCAGATCCAGCGCATTGGTCACCCAGGCAATTCTCACCAAAGCAGAAGTGGCTGGCATTCTTAAAATGGCGGAAGCGGCAAACCACTCGGTAGTTGCTGATTCACCCAATCTGATGCTGCTGAATGACAGAAAAATGGAATTGACCGACATGGTTCAACGCCCCTTCATTGTGAATCATCAAAAGCAAGGTGACACAATTCAACCGATCATCGAACATGTCAGCGAGGGAACTCGCCTCGGCATCATCGCCAAAGTCGAAAAATCCCCTGATGGCATTCCTGCAGGTTTTGCAGTCGGCTGTGAATTCGTTTCCCAGAAAATCACACAGACACGATCCGGCTTTTTATTCGGCCTGGGCAATGAACCATTTGAGGTACAGATTCCACATTTGCAGGTGACCAAGGCCAGAGCGACCGCAAAATTCCCGGTTAACCAGACGCTGTTGTTCGATCCACACGTTACTTCGACACGTGTGATCAGGAATGAAACCGGAGTTCCGATTCTGGAGAAAATCCCTTACCTCGGCAGATCGTTCAGGAATGTTGATGTCACGGAACAGGAACAACACGTGATTGTGTTGTTGCAACCGGAATCGATTCCCTGAACTTGACCCGAATGATCTTTCGCAAACCATGAGTCAGGATCAAAACTGACGCATGAGTTCAACAGGCAGTCTGGGTCTGCAGAGACAGACAGTCCGGTTTTGGCAGAAGACACTGCTCAAGGCTCAGTCGGCAACGGCGAGCCCGGGATTTTCATCATCATTACGGATCTGTGCTCGAGGCTTCTGCTTGACGGTTCCTGGCACCAGCCATGGACCGCTACTGTGCTCTTCGATCAGCTTCTGCAATTCGTCGTTGTTGATGGACTCGACTTCAAGAAGTCTTTGGGTCACTGCTTCCAGAATTTCTCGTCGTTGTTCAAGGATTTCACGTGTTTGATTCAGTTCATCCTCAATGATTCTCGCAACTTCCTTGTCAATCAGCTTTGCCATATCCTCACTGTGGTACATCTGATATCCCTCGCCACCCGCACCCCCACCAGCAAGGAACTGGGACCGCACACTACGTCGAAAGTTGATTCGCCCGAGTCGACTCATCCCGTAATCCATGACGATACTGCGGGCAATTTCGGTGCACCGTTCCAGATCATTCTGGGCACCGGTGCTGACATCCTGGAAAATCATTTCCTCTGTCAACGTACCGGCGAGCAGAACCTTCATTTTGCTTTCCAACTCGGCTTTTGTCCTCAGATAGCGATCCGACTCCGGTCTTTGCATCATGTATCCCAGTGCAGCAAATCCACGTGGAATGATACTCACCTTGTGAACAGGATCAGCGTTGGGAAGTGCAGCAGCAACAAGTGCGTGACCAGTTTCGTGGTAAGCGACGCGTATTTTCTCCTCTTCGTTCATCACACGATTTTTCTTTTCAAGCCCAGCCGTGACGCGTTCGACTGCCTCATTGAATTCGTGAATCCCTACCGCACGCTTGTCAGCTCTGGCGGCCAACAGAGCCGCCTCATTGACGAGATTTGCCAGATCTGCGCCGACGAAGCCGGGCGTGATCGATGCGATTTCTTTCAAACGGACTTGCTCATCAAGCTTCACGTTTTTGACATGCACCCTGAGGATATCTTCACGACCGCTGACGTCTGGTCGATCAACAAGCACCTGACGATCAAAACGTCCCGGACGCAGCAGTGCCGGATCGAGGGTTTCCGGCCGGTTGGTCGCAGCAACGACAATCACGCCAGAATTGGAATCAAAACCATCCATTTCTACCAGCAGAGCATTAAGGGTCTGTTCGCGCTCATCATGTCCACCGACGGTTGATCCACTACGGCTCTTTCCCAATGCATCAAGTTCGTCAATGAAAATGATGCAGGGTGCGCGGCTGGTTGCCTGCTGAAACATGTCACGGACACGCGCGGCCCCGACCCCAACGTACATTTCGACAAAGTCACTCCCTGACAAGCTGAAAAACGGAACTCCCGCCTCGCCCGCAATCGCCTTTGCCAACAAGGTTTTCCCTGTACCCGGTGGACCGACCAACAGAACACCCTTGGGAATACGCCCACCCAGCGACTTGTATTTGTCACTGTTTTTCAGGAAGTCAACAACCTCGCGAACCTCCTGCACTGCTTCATCGATCCCTGCGGCATCATCAAAGGTGATCGCCAGATCTTCCTGCCCATAAAGTTTGCCCCGGCTTCGCGAAAATGACATCGGCGATCCAACGCCGCCCATCCTCCGCAACATGATGATGCCAAGAACGACCAGTACACCGATCATCAGCATTTCCGGCCAGTGATCACGAAATAAACGACTGGGTCGCGCATTGTCCCAAGTCACTCCGGAAGCATTCAGATACTGAACAAGCTTCTCGTGCTCGGCCTCGTTGTTGGTATCACGAATCGTTTTGAACTCGATCAGTTTGAACTCATCACTTACTGGTCCTTTGTTCTCGATTCCGCGGCTGCGATAAGCAACCTTTCCCGTGATCTCACCATCAGCAACCCGAATGTCCTGCAAACCACCGAATTCAACGTAGGCGTCAGGTCTCCTGGTGGACGGAACAATCACCGTCACCTTGGGATTGCCCGTCTTTGCATCTTTTTCCACGCCTCGCCTCTCGCGATTATCAGAAGCCGGCGTTTTTCCTGGAGCTTCCGTGGATGTGTCATTGGCTGTGGTCGCCTCACCTGCATCAGTGACCTCGGCGTTCGCGGCCTCGACATTTTCGGTCTCGGAATCACTGACCTTCTGGTCCTCTTTCCCGTCATTCCCATCAGCAGCCGGCTTTTTTGCATCATCCGCAGCATCAACCGGTTCACTGGGGGCCGTGACCGTTGTTTCCGCCTGTCTGTCATCCGCCATCGCGGCCAACAATTGCATCAAGTCCGGGTAACGCAAACGCATATCGGTGCCGCCAAACAGGAAAGCACTCAGCAATACAGCGGACACGATGGCAATCAGCACCAACCAGACATTGCCACCGCTGCGAGGCTCCGGACCATTTGACTTTCGTTGCTTGTCGTCACTCATCGGCAGAAATCTTGTGTAGGAACGGGCATGGGCAGATTGTGTGCACCTGCCACAAATTTCGAAAAAATCACGAGTCGTTTGGTTGCAAGATGCAAACAAACCCTCCCTATCGTTGCCCGCCAGATGGGTCCGTGGCACAACTTTTCGCATCGAAACTCAAGAAACGCCAGCGAATTGTAGCGCAAACCTGTCATTTCTCCGCATCGATCACGGTCCAGCAACGCAGTCCGGCCCCTCGTGAGACACCAGGACCCTGTCCATTTTCGACCATTCGCCTTGCAAGGCAAGCAGGGAGACAGAACCTGCAGGTTTAAGGCGGGTCGCAACAAAAGTCCGCATCGCCCAGACTTACGCAGGGCAATGGTGGAAAGTTGGTTAAAAATTTCCGCAAGATTGACACTGAGGCTGCCAAAATTCCATAACAGGAGGCAATCCGCTTGCTGATGGCGTCACCGGGACACATCGATCGGCATACCATCTCCTGCCCCATCGACCGTAAAATGGCAGACCATTTTCCCTCACGCTCACACGGATTCAGGAAGGTTTTTACTGCCACGGCACGGTGCAGTACTGCAGGTTGTGATAAGTTGCCCTCCACGCCGATCAGTCGTCGTTGCAAAGCCGATGAACCATCGGCAGCAGATGCACCTTACCGACGGGATTCTGTCGGTAGATGACACTTGGTTGACAACTGAATCTGGAATATTTTTTCTCTCAATCAATCTCACGCGTTGGATGTGATCTTGAACCAAGACGGCCCCCCTCACGACGATCATCGAGCCTGTCAGAATGTGGCTGTTTTGGGGGCAACCGGAAGTATCGGCACAGCAACGATCGATGTTGTTCGACAACTCAATCAGGTTGATCCTGAAAACCGTTGGCACATTTCAGCCGCTTCTGGGCACCGGAACACACAACTGCTGGCAGAATTGGCGGGTGGACTCGACCAGCCTCCCGACCGGGTTATCCTCTCGAACAACGTTACCAATGACGACTTGGGTTCCGATGAAGCTCGACTTCGTGCACTTGGTTCGAGGATTGAATTTGGTCCGGAAGCACTGGTTTCGGCGGCAAGTGATGAGTCGGTAGACGTGGTGGTCGCCGCAATCGTAGGTCGGGCAGGTCTGGAAAGTACGCTGGCTGCCGTTGAGGCTGGAAAACGCGTGGCGCTGGCCAACAAGGAAACGCTGGTGGTCGCGGGGCCGGTGGTCAGTCGGGCGTGTCAACAAAGCGGAGCAGAACTGCTGCCCGTGGATAGTGAGCACTCGGCGATTTTTCAGTGCATTCAAGCCGCGGCTTCCAAGCCAAAGAAGCTGATTCTCACTGCCAGTGGTGGCCCATTTCGGAATTGGACGCCTGAACAGATGGATGAGGCCACCCTCGAATCGGCGTTGGCACACCCAACATGGCAAATGGGTCCCAAAATCACCATCGACTCTGCCACCATGATCAATAAGGCTCTGGAGGTGATTGAAGCTCACTGGCTGTTTGGAATTCCCGCAGAATCAATCGAGGTCGTCGTCCACCCCCAGTCGATCATCCACTCGATGGTTGAGTTCGAAGACAGCTCCGTCATCGCACAATTGAGTCCACCTGACATGCGGCTTCCCATTCAGTATGCGTTGACTTACCCGAGGCGTCTGCCGTGCCCGACACCGGAATTTGACCGGAAACAACCGTGGAATCTCACTCTGGAGCCAGCGGACACCACACGTTTTCCCGGTCTTGAACTCGGATTCGAGGTAGCAGCCGCAGGCGGAACGGCGGGGGCGGTGTTGAATGCTGCCAATGAAGAAGCAGTCGGTCTGTTCCTCGCAGGAAAAATCAGGTTTACTGACATCGTCAAGGGTTGCCGTGACGTGCTGGAAAATCACACTCACGAGTCCAACCCACCCCTGAACCGATTGCTGGAGCTTGACCGCTGGGCACGCGGCGAACTGAAGAAACGATTCGGATTTGCATGAATATTGCCCGATACTGGCAGTCCAAACCGCCCCGTTCGTGGACAAATTTGACCCGGATCGAATTTACCAGCACGCTCGCTATCCCTGCAAACTGGTCGAAATGACATAATCCTAGGTAATGCTTCGGCTTGGCGGCGACTTGCCGTTCCGCCAACACCAACCCCCGACACCCGCCTGAACCTGAAAAGGCATCCTGCATGTTGCTCGATTTTCTCTCACTTCATCTTCTGTTGGCAGCAGACGAAAGCCCCAATTTTCTGGTCTCTCTGTTCTCGTCATTTGCACTTTATGGGCGTGTGGCTTTGGGAATTGGATTGGTCATTTTCGTGCATGAATTGGGTCACTTTGTGGCGGCCAAGACATTTGGCGTGAAGTGCGAAAAATTCTACGTGGGTTTCGACGTCCCAATTCGCATTGGGCCAATCAAGTTCCCCCGTACTTTGGGCAAGTTTCGTTATGGCGAAACTGAATACGGAATTGGAATTGTCCCCCTGGGTGGTTACGTCAAGATGTTGGGTCAGGATGACGATCCGCGCAAACAGGAAGAGGAAGCAAAACGCATCCAGGTCGAAAGTGACAGCGACGAGCCTGAGGAGTCGGCGCCCCCCAAACTTGATCCCCGCAGTTTCCCGGCCAAACCCGTCTGGCAACGGATGATCATCATTAGCGCCGGGGTGGTCATGAATGTGATCACGGGCGTTCTGTTTGCAGCATTGGCATATGGTTACGGCGTCTCTTACAGTCCTGCCGTTGTGGGAGGAGTAGTTCCCGGTGGTCCAGCGTGGCAAGCAGGAATCGAGCCTGGTGGGAAAGTTGTTTCGGTCGGCACATGGACCGACCCGGAGATGCATTTCCGGGAAATGAAAATGGAGATTTTGACCGATGGTCTGGAGAATCCGGATAAACCCATCGATGTCGAAATCGAGTATGAGGATGGAATCCGCGACTTCCAGCTGGTCACACAATCGCGTCCGGAAATGAAAGACGCGCGGATGATCGGCATTTCAATTCCGAATGTGCCAAAACTGGCATCCACCCCGTACAGCATCGAAGGCAGCATTGCATCGGAGATATTCACAAAAGAGGATGCTGGTTCGTCCATCATTGAGTTTGATGGTACACCAATCAACGAACAGGCAATCGTTCCAGGAATACCGTTCTTTGACTACCTGTATTCGAATCCGGGCAAAGCCATCGCATTGAAGCTTCGTCGTGGTGATGGCAGCACGCAGGAAATCACCTTGCCACCACAGCCCGCCAAGTCGCTTGGGTTCCGATTCAAGATCGGACCAATCGTTGCCCTGGTTGAAGACGGCCCAGCAGCGAAAGCTGGAATGCAAATTGGCGACGTCATCCAGAGTTATGATGAAACCAGCGAACCCGACGCTTACGGCATGGCCTCGGATCTGGTCGGGACCGGCGATCAGGAAACGGTCAACGTCGTCGTCAAACGGGGAGAAGGCGACAATGCGAAAATGGTGGAACTCGCCATCAAGCCAACCAACTCTCCACAAACACTTCCACCAAACCAGAGCATTTCAGGCGAAATTGCGATCAATGCCGTTGGCTTTGCCTACCAACCCCTGCCGGTCATTGACCGAAAAATCGACATGGCGAAGGACACGGAGCAGGACAAAGACAACGAGGCTGCCAATGGCGAGACCACGGCTTTACAACCGGGCGACGAGATCAAAGAAGTGCAGCTGACCGGATCACTGCCTGCCGATGAACCATTGAATGACGAGCGTTTCAAGGCGATTGTTGACCAACTCAAAAAGGGCTGGGAAATCACCCCCATCTCAACTCTGAATGCGTTGATGGAGACCGTGCAGATGTTGCCCGAGGGTACGCAACTCAAAGTCATCGCCAACCGTTCAGCCGACAACAAGGTCATTGAATCAACGCTTGTCGTCAGTGCGGATGATCGCTACCAGTTTGAACGAGGCATCGCCTTCGCTCCGACAGAGTCCATTCAGCAGGCATCTTCGGTTGGTGAAGCCTTGTCACTTGGACTGAAAGAAGGCTATCGCAGATTCAACGATGTGATTCGTTTTCTACGGATGTTGCCCGTTGGAAAAATCAAATTGCGTCATGTGGGCGGTCCACTGGAGATTGTCAACATTGCAAAAAATGAGGCAGAAAAAGGCATATCGCCACAACTGATGTTCCTCACGATGCTCAGCATGAATCTGGCGATCTTGAATTTCCTGCCCATTCCCGCGTTGGATGGTGGTCACATGGTTTTTCTGATTTACGAACTGGTGGCCGGTAAACGCGCTAATGAACAACTTGAATTCAGGCTCACTCTCGCTGGGGTACTTGCGTTGCTGGTGCTGATGGCGGTGGTGTTCGCCAACGACATCCTCAGACATCTTTAAATGCCGTCGGATCAGAAACCAATCCTGGATCAAAGAATCTGTCTTTCTGGATCCAGAGGTTTCTGAGTTGGCCGCTCAAAATGGGAATGCGGCCAAAGAGCTGCAGTTCCTGCCAATGTCACCTGCATTGGGATGCCTGCGTTGAAACGCGTTTTTGATCACCCGCAGCCACGCGTTCAATAACGCGGCACACTTGCATCAATGTCCTGACTCCACGCATCAATTCCCCCTGCCATATTCTGCGCTTTGTCATAACCCCGCTGTCGCAGCGCGCGTGTTACTTGCATGCTTCGACCGCCGTGATGGCAATGCACGACAATGCGTTCATTCTGATTTGGCTCAAGTTCCTCGATCCGCAGCCTCAACTCACTCATGGGTATCAACAGACTGCCGTCGATTTTTGCAATGTCGTACTCATTCTGTTCGCGCACGTCGAGCAGAATGAATTGTTCGTTCTGTTGCTGCATTGCGTTGACGGTTTGAACATCAACTTCTATCGGCAACTCTGCTTCTTCAGACATGATCACTTTCTGACTGAGTATTAAAGACGGCAATTGGAAATGGGAGTTTCAATGACCGCAGAAGCACCAAGACTTTCCAGGCGTTCCATGGCGTCAATGACAGCTCCACGTTTCACCATGACCCTGACACTACACCAGTCCGGGTCTTCAAGGCTATTGATCGTGGGAGAGTTGAAACCAGGTGTTATCTGCTCGGCAGCATTCAACTTGCTTCGCGGCACATTGTATTCCAACAGCGAGTAGTCTCTTGCGATGACCACCCCCTCAAGCCGACGAACAACACGGTCGGCCATCTCGGTATCGCGGCATTTTCCATTCTGAATCAGGACGGTCTCATAGGAATCAATTTCTTCCAGAATCCGTAGACGATTCGCCGCCAGAGTACTTCCAGTTTCCACGAGGTCAACAATGGCATCAGCAACTCCAAGCTGGATCATGACCTCGACTGATCCCGAAAGCGACACCAGATGTGCGGTTGCTTGATGCTGGGAAAGATAACGTTCGGTAATCTGGGGAAAGCTGGTCGCAATTCTTTTCCCATCAAGATCGGCGGCCGATTTGAGATCCGCGTCATCAGGCACACAGATGGCCAGTCGACAACGTCCGACTCCCAGCCTCATGCGGATTTCGGCTGCTCCTCCTGATTCTTCCAACAGATCACTGCCAGTGATTCCCATATCAATGGCTCCCTCGGCACACAGTGTGGGAATGTCATCGGTGCGCAGGAAAATCAAATCCACGGGTAAACCGCTGACCTTCGCAAAAAGGCCACGGTTTTGACGCCTGAAACTCAAACCGGCCTGTTTCAGCAAATCACCGGCAATGTCACTTAAACGCCCCTTGCTGGGCAAGCCAATTCTCAAGTTATTTCCAGAGTCCAAAATTTCACTCGCTCTCGGAGGAAGTTACAGAGTCACCACCTGCATGACGGCTCGCCTTTTCAACAAGCCCCGAGGTGCCTTCGCGACGGGCAAGTTCGTCGACAACCTCCTGCAAATCAACACCTCGCCACGCCAGCAAAACCATCGTGTGATAGATCAGATCACCGGCCTCGTAAACGAAATGCTCACGCCCTTCGGGGCCTGATTCTGCCGCGGCTTCAATCAACTCCTCCGCCTCCTCGCGAATCTTGCCCCCAATTTTTGAAACACCACCTTCCATCAACTTTGTTGTGTAGGAGCCAACAGGGCGCTGTTCTGCCCGCTCCTGCAAGGTGTGCATCAAACGACTGAGGGAATCAAGCGATGTGCCCATGTTTTGGCGAGTCCGGAAGGGAAATGATTCAGCGTGAGTTCACGATGTTAGACGGAGAACACCAAATTGCCAACGTCGACAGGGCTCGGAACTCGATGAACCCGGTGGACGGGTTCAGTCTCTTCCGGTTTTCGCTAACCTAGGGATAGCAGGTTTCGCCGTGTATGACCGATTTCAATACCAAAATGCCACCATGATTACCATCGTTGACTACCAAATGGGCAACCTTCGCAGCGTTCAAAAGGGAATCGAACGCGTCGGAGGACAAGCAAAAATCAGCTCTGACCCCAAGGAAATCGCCTCATCTGAAAAGCTCATCCTTCCCGGTGTGGGGGCATTTGGGGACGCCATGACCGAAATCCATCGCCGGGATCTGAAAATGCCCATTATCGATTTCATCAACTCCAACCGACCATTTCTGGGCATTTGCCTTGGTTTACAGCTCCTGTTTGAAAATGGATTTGAAAATGGTGAACATCAGGGCCTTGGTGTTCTCGCCGGTGATGTCGTCCGTTTCAACCTGCCCCCGAGTTACAAAGTGCCCCACATGGGCTGGAATACCGTCACCAAATGTGCTGATGCTCCGATCCTGTGTGATACCCCGGATAATAGCCACTTCTACTTCGTGCACAGCTATTACGTGCGACCGGATGACGCTTCCATCATCGCACTGGAATGTGATTACGGAGGGAAATTCTGTGCCATGGTTCGCCGAGACAACCTTTACGCGACCCAATTCCACCCCGAAAAAAGTCAATCCAACGGGCTAAGTGTGCTAAAGGCTTTCGTCGAAATCGACCCAGACGAGTGAATCAACACCGCTGACGTTTCCTGTCTCGACAACCAATGCTCACCACGAAACAAAATCGCGGACGCTGCAACTCACGTAGCCGAGCAAGCAAGGATGGGTTTTCAACAAAATCTCAATGCAAGCATTGATGGACATGATTCTTGTTGATGCTCGAGCAAATCTGGGGTCGAGCCCCTTCATCAAACCCATTCCAGCAGCACATGATCCAGTTGAATCACCGGCCAAAGTCGAGCAGGCCCCATTCAAACACGGATGTTGTCTGACGGAAGAAATCAGATTCTGAGGAAACATCGAATCCGTGATCATCGTCAGAGCGACGATCAGCGGTATCGACACACGTCACCGATCCTGCGATAGAAGAAACTCTGAATTCCCATGGAAGCCGCTGCATCCTGTCATGGTGTCCGTCCATGTCCAGGAGGTTGCATAAGCCTTGAAGGAAGTTGACGGCAGACCGTATGGATTCTTCCATGCAGCAGCATTCTCCTTTTCGAGATCGATTCATGCATTGGCATCGCCAGACCCCGATTCAAATCGTGTGTCTCTGCGCACTTTTTGCACTGCAATCCAATCTCGCATCAGCCCAATCTGGATCAGTGAAGTCGGGAGCAAAGCCGCCTGGAAATCCCCCGGCAAAGCCCGCCAGCCTTTCGAGTACATTGCCGCCCGAGATCATTGAACAGGTCACGCGTGAACAGGCGAGAGACTCCTTTCAATGGTTGGCAACCAAAGCATCCAAACATGTTCCTCGCACAATCAGCGGTGACGATAACTGGGGTAACACCCAGCGTGTCTGGGCCGGTGTCAAGATGCGCATGGATGGGTTGAAATTACGCACCCATCGAAGGTTTCGTGAATTGGAGCAGGGAAGATGGATCAAATATGAAGTCACCCTTCCCGATGTCCCCCCTGTAATCAGAATCACAGAGGCCAGTCCGATCACGGACAGAGCAACGGGTGAGCAAAGCTGGAACATTACATCATCCATCGTGACTCCTTTGGAATTCACGGCACGAATTCAACGCTGGAATCTGGGAGTGAGACTGTTCAGCGTGACCATCAATGGAAGAGCGAGAATCCGGTTGAACTCTTCCGTTGCAGTGAGTTTTCGAGCCAATTACGGTGAAATCCCACCGGGTCTGGTTGTTGTCCCGCATGTTTCGAAAGCTGAACTGGTGATGGAGCACTTTGAAGTCGATCAAATCAGCAAGATCGGCGGTGAGGTTGCAGAACAGTGGGGCGAACTGATGGAAGATCTTCTGGTAGAGCGATTGGTGAAGCGGCAAAACGAAAAGCTGGTGAGCAAGCTGAATCGATCCATCGAAAAAGAGCGGGATGACTTGAAGCTATCACTTTCGGTTTGGTTTGAAAAATGGAGCGGCCATGGTCCCAGCGGGAACGTTCCGCATCCTGCGACACCGGATCGTTCTGAGTCGCCCTCTTCTGGATCGCCGTCTCCTGGATCGCCGTCTCCTGG
>JAAXJB010000119.1:20273-80428 GCA_012270065.1 Rubripirellula sp.
CTGGATCGCCGTCTCCTGGATCGCCGTCTCCTGGGCAACCAAATCCACCTCAAGCACTGGCCAACTGAGCCAGGGTCTTTGCTGCCTTCCCCTGATCAATCGCTTCGGCAGCAAGTTCGGCTCCCTGCCTCAATGAATCAGCTTTCCCGGTCAATAATAACGCCGCCGCTGTCCCTGCGATCACGGTATCGCGACAAGGTCCGGGTTCACCAGCGAACAGTCGCCGAATGATATCCGCGCTGGCAGATGGGTCAGGTGCTGCCAGAGCTTCATGTCCCACCGGCAACAAGCCAAAATCATCAGCGGTCCACTGGTGTTGGATTTCCCGACCATCGACCACCTCGATCACTCTGGTTATTCCATCCAGTGATACCTCATCCTGCCCATCCTCGGCGTGAATAATGAACGAGCGTTCTGTTCCCAATTTTTTAATTGCAGCAGCGACTTTGACTTGAGCATCAGGACTCGAAGTGCCCAGGAGCTGGTGAGTTGCTCCTGCAGGGTTGCACAATGGTCCCAGAAGATTGAAAAGTGTTTTGACCCCGAGTTTTCGCCGGACTCCCACGACATGCCGCATGGCAGGATGCAATTTGGCCGCAAAACAAAAACAGATTCCGATTGTATCCAGCCGTTCGGCGACGGGACCTGCCTCGGATTCGATTCCGACTCCCAATTCTTCGAGGACATCAGCTGAACCGGTGAGACTGGTCGCTTTTCGATTGCCATGCTTGGCGACAGCAAGTCCACACGAAGCAGATACAATTGCGACTGCGGTGCTGATATTGAACGTTCCGCTGCCACTGCCACCGGTTCCACAGGTATCCAGCAATACAGTGTGATGGTGTGGTATCCGGGTCATGTGCTTTCGCATGGCTCTGGCAGCACCAACCAGTTCGCTGACAGCCTCACCCTTCTCCTTCAGTGCCATGAGCAAATCTGCAACCTGTTGTTCGTCCGCAGCCCCCTGCAACATGGCATCAATCAGATTACTGGTTTGATCTTCGCTCAAATCATGCCCCTGTGTGGCATGCGTGATGGCTTGCTGAAAAGATGAATCGTTACTGGCGTTTGCGTTCATGGCGTTATGATCTAGGTATGATTGAAATTTTGAAAGCCGTGCGTATCACCTGGAGACGACCGTGATCTGGAATTGGGAACAGCAGGAAATCTCAGCGTCTGGTAATTTCGGGGTCGTCCTGCCAAGGCTGGAATCTTAAACTATTCGCATGACTCGTAAGATTATCATCGATTGTGACCCCGGAATCGACGATGCCGTGGCGATTGCCATGGCACTCTTTGATCCACGTCTGGAAGTGCTGGCGATCACAGCTGCCGCGGGGAGCGTTGAAGCGTCGCAGGCAACCTCCAACGTGACCGGGATCGTTGGACAACTCGACCCACCTCGATACCCACGGATTGGCAAAGCCACTCCCGCCGATTCCCCACCAGTGGGTGATGATAATCTGCTGCATGGCCCCGATGGCCTGGGCGGACTGAATTTTGAGCCATCTGGCCGGCAACATCAAACTCCCAGTGAAAAAGTGATCTCGGAGTTGGTGCATCAGCATCCCAACTCTATCACGCTGGTCTGCCTTGGTCCTCTGACCAATCTTGCACGCCTTTGCCAGCGTGATCCAAATGCAATCCCACTGATCAATAACCTTGTGATTAGCGGAGGTTCGGTGAATTACCCGGGAAATGCCTCTCCCATCGCTGAACACAACATGTTTTATGATCCACAGAGTGCCGATCTGATTTTCGAATCAGCAACAACAAAAAGTCTGGTCCCCCTGGACGTGACTGCGAAGGTACAGTTTGGCGTCGAATTGCTGGACCTGTTGCCTTCACGTTTCACGCGGACAGGCTCGTTGCTGCACAAAGTCATTCCCTTTGCGTTCCGGATGGCGCATCGACATCTTGGTCGGGAGTTGATACCTCTGTATGACCCCACTGCATTGATGGCTGTCCTGGAGCCTGAGCTTTTCCAATGGTCCAGCATGCGTGGCAGAGTGGAGCATCGGGGTTCACTGACCCGCGGCGCCACAGTTTTCGACCAACGTCTACGCCCCGAGTGGCCGGTCAACATGGAGGTCGCCACTGACACGGATACCGCAGAAGTACAGGCAGCGATCATCCGCAGCCTGCGATATGCAGGTCAAGAAAGCTGACAGGAATTCTTCGCTGGGCGGACCTGTGAATCGGATCACGCATTGCTGCCGCCAGGGGAGTTCAAAGTCAGTATCAATCAGACCCCATAGCGTTCCCTCAAACAGCGGCGGTGAGTGGCTGCCACTTCTGCGCGTCCGCTCTGACCACACGTTTCTGCAGTTTCCTGAATGTGTGTGAGAATATCTCCGTAGACTTGAATCGGACCAGCACCAAGATCCCAACCTGCAGCCATGTAGCAATCGACGGCGGTTGGTGTTTCTCCGATTTCCAGATGAGCGGCTGCTTTTTTCTTCCAGTAGGCGGTCATGCAGGCTCTTCGTTCCGAGCCGTCAGCTTTCAAGAGTGTCGAAAGATAATCAGATTGATCAATGATTCGCTGGTCGATGCGACGAAGTCGTTCAATGCTGAACTTGGAAGCTTCCTCGGTCGCCCAGTGCGTATTCATGCGCACTGACTGATCTGTAAAAACGGAACATTGAATCGCATTTGAATACGCATTCAAGGCACTCTCCATCCGGTCAGCCCGTTCCTCGCAATAACCGAGAATTTCCCATCCCCACGCCAGATTTGGCGCAAGCTTCGTCACCGCATCCGCATGCACTCGGGCAGTTTGCCAATCCTGCTCTCCCAAATTCAAACCGTGATGACCACTCTTGAGCACGGAAAGGTATTTATCGGGGATCAGTGCAGTATCAAACGACCATTCTGTCAATTGATTTCTATCAATGGCTTCGGCCTCGGCACCAATCGCCAGCCGCAATGAATCGACATTGGGGCAACTCATTGACTTCAAGACAAGCTCACAATGGACGGCAACCTCAGCAACGCGAGCATTCAACAAGCTGTTGGCAAGCTGCTCTGAATCCTGTGCAGCATCGAGTGCCTCGGCCAAACCAGTTGGCATCTGCTGCAAGGCCCAAACAAGCAGATCGTCGACCTGTTCACCATTCCCACGGTGGTACGCCGCCGGTATCGCGTGCCGTCTGGAATCCGAAGAAATCCGTTGGATGTAACCATCGAAGACAATTGCCTGAGCTATATCCTGTCCCCATGGAATCCAATCTCCACCCCCGTGATACCACTGCACCACTTCACTCGCCATGCTGTTTTCATCCACACGAACACACAGCCAGTCACCAGCACTACTTTCCACAAGGGGAATGAGGTCACAACTCATCAATCCGGGCCAAATTTGCTCTGGTGCATCAGATAGCAAAAGTGCAGGCTCAACAGGAGAGCTGTACTCCCCACAGCCCTTCCGCTTCCAGATGTCTGAGTCAAACCAATCGACCAGAACTGGTGAAAAACAGCACCGGTAACGCTCCGCGAGACGTTCCGACCATGGCACGGAACTCAACGATTTGTAACTTGAAGAGGCTGACAATTTGCTGGCGGCACTGGCGTTGTAGACGGACGCGACAAGAAAAGTGATGACCGACATGCTGAGGGATCGAGAACACAACCATCCGTGTCAATTTCCCAACCCAAAGTCATTCACATCATCGAAAGGCTAGCGGGTTCGAAACAGCACCGGCAAGGGGAGAATCGCATTGTTTTGCATGAATCAAACAGAATAACGGGCCTGTGCCGCATTTCTTTCCCCAATCTGGTGTTTTCCGCTGGCGATCAATCTCGCATCTGCCTCCGGCAAAAGAAACGCAAGAGACGGCAAGAGCACGCTCTCTGAGATCAAACCATGCACTTGCAGTTGAGTCAAGAAAAGCCGTCCGAGCCACGATTACAAACCTGGACTTTGAGAGGGAAACAACCTGTCAGAAGTCTGTCCACTACTTGCCATAGTCAACGGATGGGACCCGCCTCTACAACCACTCTGCAGGTACGGTGTACAACATTTCAAACCTCACGGGATCAACGACACCACCCCGTAACATCCGTTCTCGCAACAGACCAGAGGCCTGCCTCCGTTCCAACACAACCAGCGCGTCCTCGGCAGCAAGAACGTAGGGCACAAGCTTCTGTTGTTCTGCCTGCACACGCGCGCGTTGAAAAATCCTGATGCATTCTTCATCCACGATTTCGACATCACGACGTTCAACGTCGTGCAAGAGCATCAAACCCTCATAAAAATCCGCCAGCATCAATGCAAATGGAATGCGTTCGCGACGCAATGCCCTGATCATGGATCGGATTCGTCTGATCCACAAACCATCCTGCGTTTGGGCATGCTGGTGGAGCGCGACCAATGTCCCCACGGTTAATGCGGCTATTCTGACAAGCTGCACGCCTCCTCCCGAAACTCCAAGCAAGCCTGAATCCAATCGCTGATAGATCTTCCAGCCGTCCAGAAAGTTCTTTTCGTAAATGCATTCCTGAATGCGGGTGACAACATCCAAAACGGCAAATGGACTGGAAGGTCCGGAGTTTAACGTGAACTCCTGATACCGTTTCTGCAACTCGGCTGCGTCACTGGTTCGATGTCTTCCAAGCCACGCCCCTCGTCCGAACCCGCCAGCCATCAATGCCAATTGAAAAAAATCGCTTCGGCGCAATGCATCATCTGATGCATTTGCAGTTTTCTCAAACAGCTCAGCCCAATTTCCAAGAAACCAACGGGACCAGACTTCAATCCACAACATGTGTGCCACTTCGAATCCACTCGCGCCCGCCAGATGCTGAAACATCCGACAACTTGTTTGTGCTGGATGCAGAGCAAGAAACCAACGGCAGGAAAATGCGTGTGAATAGGCGATACCCGCCCACCATTGAGCCATCACCTTTTGGCTTTCGAGTTGCTCGACCTCGACACGGACAAGCTCCAACTTGCCCTCGGCTTCTTGTCGAACACTGCCAAATTCACGGCAATCCAAAGCAGCCTCAACAATAAAAGCATCAATCTCTTCAGCCCTGCTCCCACACTTCCTGGCAAGTCTGGAACTGGTTGCAGACAATTCATACGCATACACATGATCAAAAAAAATCATGGGGTAAATCAATGTCTTGCAGACGTGCTGACACTGTCGATCGAGCTTCCTCGATTTGACGGTAGCAGGATTGTGATGACTGGAATTCAGGAACCGCAACGGTTTCGCCTTTGCCCTTCTGGTCACCAGACTTCTCAAGGACTCGAATACCGATTTTGTTTCCATCCAGAACGCACGTCGGATTCTCCTTGCCCACGCAATCAACAGATTGCGATGCATTTTTCGCCCAGGAATACCGAGCATGCCTGCCAACTCATCGACGCGATCATGGACAGTATCCAACCGACCGCATCTGAGCAATAAAATCGTGGCCATCAGACGACAATCCAACGATTCATCCTGGTCTACCAGTGTCGACAGCTCCTGGTAATACCACGAGGCCTCGACAGGCAATGCGGCAGCAGCATAACAACGTGATGCTTTGCGCAAACAGACGATTTTCTCGGCTTCATCCACATGAGCGATGACACGCCCGTACCATCTTCCGGCCTCTGTCATGGCCAATCTTCGCTCTGCATCCCCCGCAGCCGCGATTGCATGGGGCACTGCTCTGTCTGGCTCATTGGCTGCAAACCAGTGCCCGGCGATGCGTGCGGAATATTGCCCGGAATCGGCTGGATCACCAAGCAATGATGCCCAGTCGCGATGTGCCGACCGAACTTCCGGCTCCGGAAGCGTCCCTATCAGTTCGCCAGCCACACGATCATCCACGATGGTGATGCACTCTCCACCAGTCGCCTCGTCGATCACCAGCCCATGCTGTGACAACTCTGAGAGGGCCGCATCCACCGCCTCTCCCTGGCTGGTCAATTCGCCCAATTGTTGGGTCGAGACATACCCCCCTGAAGTCACAACGTACGTCAAAACCCTGCGAGCTTCAGTACTTAGCCGTTCCGAGCGTTCTTTCCAGATGCGATCAAGACTCGGGATCGCAGACGAATCACTTCCGGTAAAACTCGCAACCGCACCACCGGGTCGAAATTCATCTGCGAGCTGTTGCAGTCGGAACGGACTCCCCTGTGCTGACAGTGCCAGTTCGTTACAGATCTCAACACTTACATCGAGATCCCAGCGATCAGCGGCCCGTTGAATCATTGTGAGTGATTCAGCATGGCTCAAGCGTTCAAGTTTGAGAGTGTGGGTTGCAAGTGTTCGTTGCGGATCCACCTCATCGACCGAGGCCGTGATAATTCCCAACCCAGCCTCTCCTGCTGCCGCCTGCACCTGGTCCAGAAGGTTCAAGGTGTCCCGGTCTGCCCGGTGGGAATCGTCAATCACAAGAAACAGAGGACCCACCTTTCGCAGCTGTTCGGTCAAACGCGTTGCGGCAATGAACTTGTCCGCTCCCGCGTTGGACACATCATTCAAGCCGGTCTGCACATCAACTTGCAGCACGCTGCCAAGTACCGGAAATACTCCCTTCAGTATTTCTACGCTGACTGGATCAAGGCTCATCACTTCACGGTCGTCAAGCATGTACCGGTTGGCAACCGCATCGCAAATCTGATCAAACGCCTGCAACGGATGATCTTCCCACAACCGGCACCTGGCTCGAAAGACCTGCCCCCAGTTCTTTTCCTCAATGTATTCGACGACTTCATCCAGCAGACGGGTCTTACCAATGCCGGCTGGACCTGTGATATGGAACCGGCCCAAATCACCAGCAAAAACATCTTCGACCCAACCAAACAATTTCTCGCATTCTCCGTGCCGTCCAACCATCGACTCCTGACGATGCCAGGAAACCGATTGTTTTGCTGGCCTTCCCAAACGCGACAACCCCATTGCCGTTGGACGATCACCCGGTTCCTGCTCCAACATTTCCCGGCAGGCGTCGAGGATCACATCGGGCACGGTTGCCGGCAGCTTGCTGATTGCCGCCTCGATCTGCTTTGCATCTGCACGCTGATCGCTGGTCGATCGCACAACACCAACCGTTTGCTCCCGTGACTCAGGCTGCAAATGGCGGATTGCCTCGAGTATGGAAATTCCAAGGCTGAAAATATCTCCCGCAGGCAGATACCGCTGACTGCAAATGACTTCGGGAGGAAAGAAATGCGGTGTTCCGACAAGAACATTGCTTCCGTGGAAAGCATTTCGATTAACGCGGAACGATTCCACTAAACCGTAGTCAATGATCCTGCCCCGTCCCGACTCATCCACCATCAAGTTGTCAGGCTTGATATCACGGTGCAACAACTCATTTGAGTGCATGACATCAAGCCCTGTCGCAAAATCTCTCAGGAGCCGCAATAAATCGGCATAGGCCTCCGACAGATTCATTTTACGATATTGCTTGATCGCCTCACTGAATGTGACTCCCTTCACCTCTTCCATTGACAATGCAATGCAGGAACCCAACTGGTAGATGCGGTCCGTTCGCAGCAAATTGGGATGAACAATCGGAATCATCCGCCGAAAGCCCAGCTTGTTTCTCAGCAAATCATCAGATGATTGGGGTTTGAGCAGTTTGAGTGCACAGCGTCGTTCCGTTGCTGTATCCAAAGCACGGAAAACGACTCCACTGCTCCCGCTGCCAAGTTTCTTCTCAAGGATGAATCCATCGAGACAATCTCCCTCGCACCAAGGTGAGTGGCCCGGTTTGGATTTTTCCTTGAGCGTTTCTTTATCATCCTGAATCCGTAAACTCGTTTCCTTGCTCGGATCCCGGAACCTTTCCTCGTGCATGAAATATCCTAGGCTCACCTCGGCCGAACACTGACGCTGTCAAGATTCCGGGAAGCCCTACCAGAAAACCTGAATCGACAGTTGCAAGTGAATCAGCGCGCAACCAACCCCCCGGTACCATGATCTACTCACGACGAGTTCGGCAGTTTGTCCGGAGACGCCAGAACTGGCTTCTTGTCCGGGCACGCCAGAACTGGCTTCGCCACCTCATGTCGACTTTCGCGAGCAAACGACACCCATTCAGTCTCACGATTATAAAGACGTCGGCCAGAAGATGGTACTCAGAATCTTTTTTGCTGCATGAGTCCGGATCACGGATGCCACTGAGAAAACCACTTCTGGGAATATCAGCAACAGCAACTGAAGGAACATACGTCAAAGTTCAATTTTGGCACCATTGGCAACATCACTGCGTCGACAAGCATCCAATATTTTCTGTGTTTTCAGTGTCAGCTCGGAATATCGCGCATCCAGCTGCTTTTCCAGAACACAATCTGCAAATGTCCTGACCATATTGACTTCGGACGAATTCGGCTCACCCGAAGCATACTCGGTCACCGCCGTGCGATCACTGTGTCGGCGAAAGTTCCAGCGGCAATTATCAATTTCGAGGATATGCTCGTGAGCAGTCCATGCTGCCTCGGCATCATAAAACGGCAGCACGAAATCATCGACTGTCAAATACCCTTCTGTGCCAGACAGCAGAACGGTCTGCTGGTTGCTGGTCAGGAAAGAACAGTAAAAACCTGCGGACAGACCGTCGGGAAACTGCAGTTCCGCCGAAAATTCCCCCGGAACCTCGCCTTCAGAATCCTTGCCCTGCAATGCAGTGATCGTCCTCGCACTGACATGCGTTGGCATCTGCAAACCGGCTGCCCAGAGGGTCATGCGGATACAGTACCAACCCAAGTCTCCAAGACATCCGTGTGGCTCCAACAGCGAATCGGTTCGAATGTTTGATTCCTGAAACGAACTGTCACCGCTGAAGGAGAAATGGGTGTTGATTCGCCGCAACTTTCCGATGACGCTTTGAGATTTCAGAATCTCACAAACTTCCGCAAGTCGCTTGCTATGGTCAAACATGACACCGTCCATGAATTGGACACCGGCATCAGCACATGCTTTTACCATTTCCTCTGCGTCTTCCAGATTGTTGGCGACCGGCTTTTCAACCAGCACATGCTTACCCGCCTTAGCCGCGGCCAGAACCCACTCTTTGCGCAATCCAGTGGGCAAGGGAATGTAAATTGCATCCACATCCTCATGCTCGATCAACTCAGCGTAGGACCCAACCGCTGCGACCTCCTGTCTCTGGGGTACTTCGGCAGAACACTCATCGATGAACAATTGTGCCTTGGGCACCGAGCGGCTGGCCACGGCGGCGACCCTGCCATTTCCGCTCAAATGCACGGCCTTCCAGTTCTTTCTCGCTATCGCGGCGGTACTCAGAAATCCCCAACGACACACAGCTCCTGTCATCACTTTCGCCTATTAAAAAAATCTACCGGAATGCTAGTTTCAGTCTGGAGAAGGATAGCAAAATTAAGCGGAACTGTGTGGGCAACTGGGGACACACAGGCAAACTGGCAAAGGCACTCGCACTTGAATGAAAACCTGTTCACTTTTACTTCTGAACAGAGTGGCAAAAAGGGCGGTAAATCAAAAGCCGACACCTCAATAGCCAAACGCCAGATCGTCCGCTGCTCTTGTGCATGACGCGCCGCAACTCAGGCCGTAGTTGGTATAAACCCGTTCGTACGGGAAACCACGATCAGTTGGATTTTGACAATTTTATGTCGACTCAACGCTGCAATGGGATCCAATGTGACTATGCTCAAAAGGCGGTTTGAAGGGCGGCAAAGTGATAGCCTGCTGTGAATGGCCACCCTTGAGTCAGCAAAAAGAGACCTGATTAACGTATTGCTCATCACCTCAGACGACGAAAAAAATGAAGATTTGCTGCATTGGCGCTGGTTACGTTGGCGGCCCCACCATGGCGATGATTGCCAAACAGTGTCCAGATATTCCCGTTCATGTGGTGGACTTGAACGCGGAACGGATTGAAGCATGGAATTCTGATCACCTGCCAATTTACGAGCCTGGTCTTGATGAAGTTGTCAAGGAAGCACGTGGGCGCAATCTGACCTTCTCGACTCGCGTGGATGACGCGATTCAAGAAGCCGACATGATCTTCATATCGGTCAACACACCTACCAAGACGTTTGGCATTGGTGCTGGTCGGGCCGCAAACCTTGAATTCATCGAAAAGTGCGCCCGTCAAATTGCGAAAAACGCCAAGGGGCACAAGATTGTTGTGGAAAAATCGACGCTGCCCGTCCGTACGGCCGAAGCGGTCAAACGTATTCTCAGTAGCGAGTGCAGTGGAGCAACCTTTGATGTTTTGAGTAATCCGGAGTTTTTGGCAGAAGGCACAGCCATTGATGACCTGCTGAATCCCGACCGTGTACTCATCGGTGGTGAATCCGAGGAAGCGATCGAAGCTCTTTGCTCGGTTTATGCAAAGTGGATTTCACGGGATCGCATTCTGACCACCAACCTGTGGAGTAGCGAACTTTCGAAACTGACTGCAAACGCATTTCTGGCTCAGCGGGTTTCTTCGATCAATGCAATGTCGGCATTATGCGAAGCAACCGGAGCGGACATCGATGAAGTCGCCAGAGCCATTGGAAGCGACTCGCGAATCGGGCCCAAATTCCTCAAAGCCTCAGTCGGATTCGGTGGCAGCTGTTTTCAAAAGGACATCCTGAATCTTGTTTACCTGTGTGAACACTTCGGACTCCGTGAAGTTGCCGCATATTGGGAACAGGTCGTGGTGATGAACGACTACCAGAAAAGACGATTTTCGGAAGACATTGTGAAAACGATGTTCAATACCGTCTCTGATAAAAAAATCGGGATCTGGGGTTTCGCTTTCAAAAAGGACACCAACGACACGCGTGAATCAGCTGCAATCTACATTTGCCGTGACCTGCTGCGAGAACGCGCGCGACTTTGCATCTACGATCCACGTGTTCCTGAAAAACAGATTCGCCATGAGCTTTTGGCCGCATGCACTGACATGAGTGGTCATCTGACGGAAAAAGACCGCTGGCTTGTTGAAAACAATGTGATCGTCGCGGGTGACTGCTACGAAGCAGCGGATGATGCGCATGCAATCGCAGTACTCACCGAGTGGGATGAATTCAACGAACTCGACTTCGAGAGAGTCCATGAGTCCATGCATCGGCCATCATTCCTGTTCGATGGAAGAAATCTGCTTGATCCGGTAAAAATGGATTCCATCGGTTTTGAAATGCACGCGATCGGAAAATCATGCAATCGCATGAACGGCCCGCAGTCATGATTGGACCATTCTTACAACAGATTCATGCGTACGGTTATCTGTCGTGAATGGAAACTGAATCCGATGGCAGGTGAGTTCAGAATGATCATAAGTGTCGGCATGGAATTTCTGATCACACCTTGTAAAAAGTCATTCGGGAAGCGAATCTTGTCGTATGCCCATCCTGACCATCGAATCGACTTGTGACGAAACCGCCGCTGCTGTGATTTCGGAAACAGGTGCCGTTCTGGGTGATTGCATTGCGACGCAGGAAGTTCTTCACGAGGAGTTTCGCGGTGTGGTTCCTGAAGTTGCTGCACGGGCCCACCTGGAACGCATTCTGCCAGTCATTGATACTGCGATGAAACACGCAGGAGTATCTGGACACCAGATCACTGCGATCGCGGTGGCAGATCGCCCCGGTTTAGCCGGTTCACTGCTGGTGGGACTGGTTGCCGCCAAAACACTGGCGATCGCATGGGATCGACCTCTTGTGGCTGTGAACCATCTGCATGCTCATCTTTACGCATGCCAGATTGCGAGTGACATCAATATTTATCCGTGTGTCGGCCTGATCGTAAGCGGGGGTCACACCAGCCTTTACCACTGTGAAGGCCCGCTGGACCTTGCTTATCTGGGCGGAACGATCGACGACGCAGCAGGTGAAGCATTTGACAAGGTGGCCGCAATGTTACAACTGGGGTTTCCGGGCGGTCCAGCTGTCTCGGATCTTGCCAGGCAGGGAAATCGAAAAGCATTCGACTTCCCTCGCTCGCTCATGAAAACAGACAATTTTGATTTCAGTTTCAGTGGACTGAAAACAGCCGTCCGGTACGCCATCACTGGCCCGGGCCAACAGGATTTTTCAAAAATCGAAATTCCATTGCAGACCAAAGCGGACGTATGTGCTTCATTTGAAGCCGCGGCCGTAGACGTCATCGTTCACAAGAGCAGCAGGGCTGTCAAGAAACTACAATGCCAGCGATTGATTGTCGGCGGTGGTGTCGCAGCAAATCGATATCTTCGGGAACAACTTCAGGAAAAAGCATTGGCAGATGGCTTTGAACTGACGATCGCACCGCTGAACCTGTGTACTGATAACGCCGTCATGGGAGCAATCGCGTTAGAGAAAATCAAGCGAAACGAATACGCGCCATTGGATCTTGATATCACACCAGGACTGCAACGCGGATTCTGACTTTGAACAAGCAGGCAAAAATCTGCACCCAGACCTATCAGGCATTGAACCTTCTGACACTCCTGCATGGAATGAACGTCAATTGACCAATCTCATTCTCATCCCAACACCGATGGAAATCCAGCACTTGCACAGTGCAGCTCCATCGCTGGATTTTGACGGCACGGTAACTCGCGTGTGCGGTTTTGGGCCAATCGCTGCGGCGGCCCGCGCCAGCTGCCTGATCGCAAAATACCAACCTGAGCACGTCATGCTCATTGGAATTGCAGGCACATTTGACGCTCAAGTCTGTCCTGTGGGTTCAGCCTGTCACTTCACTGAAACCGTTTGTGATGGAATCGGAATTGGAACGGGTGAATCTTTCATCACCGCCGCCCAACTTGGCTGGTCGCAGTTCAACGACCCCGACTCGCAATCGGTGATTGGCGATACGCTGCCTCTTGACGCACGCCCTGTCGGCGGGATCTCCGCAATGGGAACACTGCTGACTTGCTGCAGTGCCTCCAACTCAACCGAAACAGCAGCCGCACGCCACCAACGATATCCAGATGCCATCGCAGAGGACATGGAGGGATTTGGTGTCGCGTTGGCATGCAATCTGTTGAACGTCCCGCTGCAAATTGTGCGAGGCATTTCCAATGAAGTCGGTGATCGAAACAGGGACAGGTGGGAGATCGACAAGGCGATGCTCGCAGCTGCTGAACTTGCCCAACAGATCATCCATCATGTCTGGATTCCTTCGCAAACCTGATTTACCGTTCAACTTGAGCTTCATTTCATGTCCACGCAACAACCAGACAGCAATGCCATTCGGCTGGGAATCTCAACCTGCCCCAACGACACATTTGCATTTCACGCATTGTTAAATGAATTGGTTGACTGGAGAGGATTGAATTTTCAAATTGAACTTCTCGACATTCAGCAGCTGAATCAACGACTTTTCGTAGGAAATTTTGATGTTGCTAAAACCAGCTTTCATGCTGCCCTGCTTCTCAGCGACAAGTTCCTTGTGCTTCCATCAGGATCAGCACTGGGGTTTGGCGTAGGACCACTGCTGTTGGCAAAAGAAACCGGTTTGAGACCGACTGACAGAAGGCAACTAACATTGTGTCCCGGTGAGCATACCACTGCCAAACTGTTGTTCGATCTGTTCCACCCTGAATCAACACGGGTTGAGCATTGTGTTTTTTCGGACATCATGCCGAGACTCAAGCAAGCCAAGGCTGATTTCGGTGTCTGTATCCACGAGGGTCGCTTCACGTGGCAAAACGAAGGACTCGGTTTGGTCGAAGACCTTGGCACGCGTTGGGAGCAGGCCACGCAGTGCCCTTTACCGCTAGGCGGACTTGTTGCCAGTCGCACATTGCCAGCTGATGTGCTCAACCGCGTTCAGTCTGTGATTCATGAATCCCTTCAATACAGTTTGGCAAACCGTGATTCAGCGATCCCGACGATGCGGCAATTCGCTCAAGAGTTCGATGATGAAGTCCTCATGCAACACGTGGACCTGTACGTCAATGATTGGACGGTCGATTTGGGAGACGTTGGCAGGAACGCTTTGAGCCAGCTCTCACAACTGGCGGTGGAACGTGGACTGGTAACGCCTTCGCAGCAACCTCTTTCCATCTGGGAAGCCCCGGCATGAGCAACGGTGATGCGTGGTAGTTTCGGGGAAGCCATAGCAAGGGGGAAGCCAGAGCAAGCATGAACTTGTGTGACCCACGCGGCCAGCTTTGAATCAACCCGGAAAGCGGTGTTCCTTTGATGCATGGGTGGCCGGTGTTCTGGTGATGTCAGCGCAAAAAAAACCCTGCGAGCCATTGGCCGCAGGGTACTTCATTCTGTCGACACGCAAGGATCTACTCGCGAGGTCGGATTGCTCCGGTGAGACCGCTGTAATCCACACGGTCGGTGGTGTGCCACAACGGCTGTCCCAACTCAACTCGGCGGCGGAGCACCTCAATCTTGTCGGCACTGCCAGCCGGGGCATCCGTGGCGAGGAACTTCTCGTCTTCCTGGGGCACAAAATCTTCATCGTGCCCGTAGCGTAAGATGGCCTCGAACACGTTTTTGCATTGGCTCATAACTGCTATTATCCAAATTTCTTCTGGCGGCCGAAGGATCCAACCGTTTGGCCATACTGTTTCTGATCTTGCTGCTCGCCGTCCTCGGAGCACAAGCTCGGCTTGATGGTTTGATTATTAACCTGATTGCGTTTGAGTCAAGAAAATTCGAGAGAACTCGCCCCTGGCAGCCGTGATTCCCAACGACTCGGATGTGATAAAACCGGACTTGAAACGTGTCTCCGAGTTCATCGTTGTGGTATCACCGACTCGTGAGTAAAAACCACCGGAGCCCAGCAAGGGGGGAATTGACAACATTGACTGATTCCCATGGGGGAATGAATCACTTGGGGCGACAAATTCACCCAACCCGCCAAGGTAGAAACGATACGGAAGCTTCCCCGGACAGCAAGGCTAATGCTAGGTTGTGAGCCCCGAAGAGAGATGCAAAAAAAAATTTTTTCCTTTGCCAGCACACCCTGTTAAACAGTAACAAACATGTGGATCCAGAAAACATTGAGGCTTCCAGCAGCACGCCGTGGTTGCCATCTCATTACGCACGAGATCGTCAATGCAGTGCCCGAACTGTCCACCGTTGGAGTGGGTTGGATGCAGGTTTTCATCCAGCACACGAGTGCGTCACTGACGATCAACGAGAACGCTGACCCTGACGTTCGAATCGACTTTGAGACTGCTTTGAACCACGCGGTGCCCGAAACGTTGCCCTATGTGCATACGCTCGAAGGAAGCGACGACATGCCTGCGCACGTCAAAGCTTCAATGATGGGGGCGAGTGTCATGATTCCTGTCAGTCACGGCCGGTTGCAATTGGGAACGTGGCAAGGGATTTACCTCTGCGAACACAGGAACCACGCCAGCGGTCGCCAGGTGATCATCACGATTCAAGGTGAAAGCGTCTGAACGGGCGAAAGGCAACGAGAGCCGAGCAAACAGCCCGGAGCCTCCACAACGCAACTGGGTTTACACAGGATGGACGGCCTCCCGAGGTCCGGCAGGCCGCAAAACCCAGCTTTCCAAAATCACGGCCAGCGCTACTGGGACAGATTCCGGGCTACTCCAGAATCATGTCGTCCACAGTCATTCCACCCGGAATCATTGGTAGCACGTGCTCCTGATAGGGAACCTGTACATCCAGCAAGTACGGACCTTTGTGGGCAATCATTTCACGAATTGCCGGTTCCAGATCAGCCTTGTTGCGGATCGTTGCCGCTCCACAGCCATAGCCCTGAGCAATTTTGACAAAATCGGGGTACCGATCCTCTGCATAGGTGAAGCGATCCGCACTGCTTGGGCCTGCTGCTTCCTCATGGTGAATGGGTCCAAGATATGTATGAGCGCGATTACGGCCCATGAAACGGTCTTCCCACTGAACCACCATCCCGAGATGCTGATTGTTGAGCAGCAGAACCTTGACAGGAAGATCCTCGCAAAAGCAGGTTGCCAGTTCCTGAATGTTCATCTGAAAACTGCCGTCACCGTCGATATCGATGACAAGTGCATTCGGATTGGCTGCCTGAACACCCATGGCCGCTGGCAACCCGAATCCCATGGTGCCTAGACCGCTACTGCTCAGCCATCTGCGAGGACGTTGGAATTTGTAAAACTGTGCGGCCCACATCTGGTGCTGGCCGACACCAACAGCAATGTACGCGTCCATATCAGCGGTAACATCGCTGAGTACCTTGATCGCGTGCTGCTGCAGAATCCCATCAAAGTTCTGGTCATAGCTGAGAGGAAATTTGACTTTGAGCTGCTGACAATGCTCCTGCCAATCAGCGATATCCGGTTGCTGGATCACTTTATTCAACTCGGTCAGTGCCTGCTTCACATCTGCACGCACAGGAATATGTGCGGTCTTATTCTTGTTCAGCTCGGAGCCATCAATATCGATGTGGATAATTTTCGCGTCCTTGGCAAATGCCTCCACCTTGCCGGTCACACGATCATCAAACCGGACTCCCAAAGCAATCAGGAGATCACAATCTCTCACGGCATAGTTAGCATACGCGGCACCATGCATGCCTAACCAATCCAGAGAATGCTCGTTGTCTGGCGAAACAGCACCAATCCCCATCACGGTTGTTGTGACAGGGATACCCGTCTTGTTGACGAACTGCCTCAGTTCCTCACTCGCTTCACCAAGAATCACCCCACCACCTGCATAAATCACCGGACGGCGGGCAAGTTTGATTGCCGCAGCAATCTGACGGATTTTTTCACTGGGCACGACTGGTGCGGATGGTTCATAACCCGGAAGATCCATGGGTGGATCCATATCCACGTCATTCAAATCCCCCAGCTGGACATCTTTCGGCATATCGATCAGTACAGGGCCAGGCCGACCACTTTGGGCAACATGAAATGCCTCCTTCATGATCCTGGGCAAATCACTGACTTTCGTGACAAGATAATGATGCTTCGTGATGCCCCGGCAGACCTCGACCATGGGGGTCTCCTGAAAGGCATCACTTCCGATTGCCTTGGTGGGCACTTGCCCAGTAATGCAGACAATGGGAACGCTATCGAGTTTGGCATCCGCAATGGCTGTCACCAGATTGGTGGCTCCTGGGCCACTGGTAGCCATCACCACACCCACCTTGCCGGTGCTGCGGGCGTAGCCTTGGGCGGCAAATGCGCCGCCCTGTTCGTGGCGTGGGAGAATGGTACGAATCGAGGCCCCAAACCTGGTCAGAGCCTGATGCATCGGCATGCTGCAACCGCCTGGATACGCGAACAGCACATCTACACCGTGCTCGACCAACGATTTGACCAAAATATCGGCACCAGTCATCAATTGGGGATCGGTGGCAGCTCTCGCGGTACTCATATGCTCTTAACAGTTAAATCTGGACAAAATAGGCAGCAATAGCAGGCAGAACACGTTTGTTTGCATGCATTATATCTGCGAAATGGGACTCATCAGACAAGCTGAGGAATGTCGAGGTTCACAAATCAGCCAAAACTGACATTTACGTCACTGGCAGAAACCCCGAACCTATGCGTTAACGTAAGTTCGTGCCGAAACTTAGGCAATGGTGAAAACGGCCTCTCTCGATGACAACTTGGCTCAATTTGATGGCAGTCGCTACCGGTGGCGCGGTTGGTGCGGTCTGTCGGTACCTGATTACGGTCGCTTCGCTTACGATCCCGGGGGGGTCCACCTTGATTGGAACCACAGCTGTCAACGTGATTGGCTGTGCAGCTTTGGGTGGTTTTGTGGAAGCCGTGCTGGTCATCAACAGCGTGTCTGAACGCTCTCAGCTGTTGATTCGCGTTGGTTTTCTGGGAAGTCTGACAACCTTTTCGACCTTTGCAGGGGAATCTGCCGCGTTGGCTGGCGAAGGTCGTTGGCTGGTGTTCGGGCTCTATTTCGCAACGAATGTTTTTCTGGGTTGGACAGCTCTGGTGTTGACCGCAATGCTTGTGAAAGGGTGGCTCACATGACCCGAATCGCTTCAGAAATTGTGGGGATCGTGTGGATCGTGGGGCTGAGTCTTGCGTTGCCCTTGCGCGTGCAAGCAACTGGGCACCCCGAACCGCTGCCGCAGTACAGCGATTACACGTCACTTCGTGAAGATGCAACGCTTCGATCAGTTGCTTTTGCCACTCACAAGCTGGGACTTGCCTGTGGTGACCGAGGAACAATTCTAAGGACAGTTGATGGTGGAAAATCCTGGAAACTCATGAGCAGTGGCATTGATTGTCCACTCTCGGCAGTGACTTGGATTGACTCAAAAAATGCTGTTGTCGTTGGGGGCAATTACGATCGCATTACCCGTCTCAGCCGCGGTGTCGTGCTGTTTTCCCGCGACGCTGGTCAATCATGGCAGCGGTCAGAAGATCAGGAACTGACTCGATTTCATTCATTGAAAAAAAGCGGTGATGGATCGCTCATCGCACGCTGTGACTGGTCTCACGCCATCCTCACAGATCGACTGCTCAGCCGTGATGGAGGAAGAACGTGGCATGACCACTCCACGTTCTCTGGTGGGTTCAATGCTGCGTTACCAGTTGACGGCAAATCTGGTTTTGCCAAGCCTCGGAATAACCAGCCAGGTAACAAGCTGACCCATCAACAGCACAACACCACCTCATCTCCTTCTCTTGCTGAGTTGATGCAGTGGCACCAGGTGACAAAGGTGCCTGTTGCTGTGCGTGGTGCATGCCGAATCACCCCCGACGATTACTGCATTGTCGGTGACCATGGTGTCATCATGACGACCAACGACAAGGGTAAAACATGGGCTACCGCGCGAGGCAGGAATCGACGAACCTCTGTCCTGTTTGTGGCCAACTCGGCAAAGACAGTTGCATGGTCCATGCTGGGAAGTGAAGCTCTGGAAGCAAGGAACAGAGTCAGTCTGCTGGTCCGACCAGGACAACAGGACGTCAGCACAGAATCCGCACACCTCGCTCTGGTAAATCAGACTGCCGCCATGTTGGGTGCAGCCGGAGCCGATATGCTGGACGATTCAAGCATGAGTATCGCAGAGGCAGCTTCGGCGTGGATGTCCATACACCAACCATCAGTCCTCGTGCTCGAACAGGCACTTCCAGCGCATATCCGCGATGCTTTTATCAATGCTGCCGCGGCAGCAGCTGTGAAGCGAGTTGCCGCCTACGGCTTTGAAGGAGCTGGTGGAACAGCTCTGCATCGCGATGCTCTTCTGTCTCATAGTGGCGTGCTTGCTGGTGATCTGCACGCCGATGGAATGCATTACTTTGCTCCCAATGATATTCAACTGCGTTCGATAACCCTGCGTTATCCTTATGATATCTCTGCAAACCGACGCCGTGGTTCATCGGTAACCGATGGCATCTCATTGCCACAAGGACATCGGCTGACAGCTGAGCCCAACAATGCATCCCGCCATCAATTGCAGATTCTGAAAGCGAGGCTTCAGCAGACTGACCGACTTCAGAAACTGGTCAGCAACGGCGCAGATCCAACCGTATTCAATGAATCGATCACAAGACTTCTTGACCAGACGGCCAAGGTCGATCAGTTCCGCGTTGCATGGTCGATCGTCCAGGCAACCCGACCGGACAAGCTTCCCGGGGGGCTGGCCCTGCATGAAGCAGCCCTGAGGCAATTCGCAACACGCTTTCCTAGCACGTCAGCCGGCAACTGGGCCGCTCTGCGGGAACAGGCACTGCGGCACAGTGAAGAATGGAAATCGATCCGATCCGGACTCCTGCAACTCTACGGAAAACCGGAAACAGCCGCTGGAACATCGACCATTCCAGTCTCTCCATTCCAAAACACTGAAGAAGAAGTCCGGCAAGTATCCAATGTCTCACCACCACTGCTACCCAAACCAGCGCAGCAGCTGAACGAAAATTCCGGTGCGACAGATAAAACCGACGCCGCAGTTGATCTGCTGTGGGAGTTTCATCCTCTGGTCCTGTTTGCAAGAGAGGCTGCCCGACATCGAGGAGACAATGACGGATTGCAAGTTGCAAGTGAAACATCCCCCAATCTCAAGCGGATTCTGGATTCCCAATCCCCCGGGTGGTGCACACTTTTGGACAAGAACCAGAATACTCTGCTTGCAAAACGAGCTGGATCACCACCCCGACTTGACGGCGTGCTTGATGATCCGTGCTGGGAATCCGTCAATGCTCGGGATCATTCATCAGTGAGAACACGCATCGCATACGATGACAACTTCATTTACATCGCACTGCAAAGTCACGCAAACAACTTGCGACCTGACGAAGTCTCCTCAGAAGATTTCGGACGAGATGACAATCTGGATCTTTCTGATCGAATTCATCTGCAAATCGACACGGATCGCGATTTAATGACCGCAAGGCAATTGCAGATTTCCGGTTCAGGCCGGACTCATGACGCGGTAGATGGAAATGAAACCTGGCAACCCACCTGGTACCTGGATATCCATCGTGAAAACAAACTGGTGACGATCGAAATTGCAATGGAACGTCGCGACATCACCGAACTTCCCGTTACGCGAGGAGCTTCCTGGTTCATTTCACCGCAGATTCGTACAAGTGGTGAAGTCTATCCCATTCCTTTGATACCCGACCCCCAGCATTGGCTTCGCGTCGTCTTTGAGTAGCCATGCTCAGTCGAAATTTGCTGATCGGCATCACACGCATAACCGCGACGCACAACTGTCCTCTGTGAATTTGAGAAACTGGTACATGCCAAGGCAGACATGCCAGGGTTTCACCGACGAACCAGTTGGATCGAATGCACATCAATGGCTGACCTACCCGGAATTTCATCAGCCGACAGACGAAATGTGCAGCAACCGGCAGGTAAGTGCAGAGTACCGAGGGACAACGGGTGAAAGTCTTTCACAAAATAGTGGGACTTTTTCACGCGCTCCTTTGACTTGTCGTACAGCGGTGGATCAAAAGCCTGCAACACATCAGCTGCAGTCGAATGCGTTGCTTTTCCTGCTGCCTCACGTGTCAGCCTCACACGAACTCCCACATCACCAGCGGCACAGGTGTATCGCACAATCACCTCGTAATCACCAGCATTTGCCACGTCAACATCCCAAGTGATGGAATCACCTGCATCCTTCCAGTTTGTAAAGAAAGAGTTATTGGGTGATTTAACACTTCTTGAAATATTTCCGTGCTCTATCCCATCACGCGCAGGAAGCATCGTTGATTGACCGAATCCGACCGGAAATGGTCGCTCACGGTTTTTTGCAAACTCTGCTTCCATTTCCTGCTGATGCTGCTTTGCCAGGTACTTCAGTTTCGAAGTCACCTGAGGGTACCTGACACTGACATCATTCTTTTGTCCACGGTCCGTGACGATGTCAAACAACTTACCCTGGCTATCAAGCCGGAAATTCTGGCTTCGCACACTGACATCTCCCCGGCGAATTGAGAATAATTCTCTGGGCTTCCAATCAGCCTTGGAACCAACCAGCAGCGGCAACAGGCTGCGACCATCAAGTCTCTTTTTCAAGTCTTGCTTCAGTTGGGCAATCTCCATCAACGTCGGCAATAGATCAATTGCTCCAGCAATCTGTTCAATTTGAATGCCTGATCGAATTTTCTCAGGCCACCGCACAAACAGTGGTGATCTCAAACCTCCCTCGTCAAGCGATCCCTTCTTACCCTTCATGCCGCCATTCCATCGGTACGAATTGGGACCATTGTCAGAAAAGTAAACGACAACCGTATCATCTGCGATCGAAAGCTCATCGAGTGTTGCCAGCAACCTGCCAACATTCCAGTCGATATTTTCAACCATTGCCAAAGCAGCACGTGTCATTTCCAAATCTTCACGTGCTGGATTACGATGCCGCATCTGTGGCTCAAGTTTCCTGAATTTCTCGTAGAAATCATCCGTGATCATCATCGGTGCATGAGGCGTATTCAATGGAACGTAACAAAGAAAGGGACGATCCCGGTTGGATTTCATGAAATCAATTGCATGATTCGTGAAATCATCAACGACGAATCCATCACCACGCACAATCTTGCCGTTGTGATCCAGAGGGGGACTGAAGTAATGCCCCCAATGCCCGGATGTGAACCCGTAATACTCATCAAAACCGCGATCATTCGGATGAAGCGGTGACTGTGTCCCGTTATGCCATTTACCGAACGCGCCCGTTGCATAGCCTGCTGATTTGAAAATATCCGCCAAGGTTGTTTCGTCAGCATTGATTCGCTCTTCACCGCGACTGACACCACTGACCCCGGTTCGAGGGTGATACCTGCCGGTCAGGAACTCGGCACGAGTAGGAGCGCATACCTGACAGACGTAATAATTTCTGAAAGAAGCTCCCTGCTTGGCAATCGAATCGAGATGAGGGGTGGAGAGATTCCTGTTTCCGTGAATCGTCAAATCCCCCCATCCCTGATCATCTGTCAGAACAATCAACACATTGGGTGGTGCAGCTTCACAAAAACTGATGCTCGACAAAAGCAATGCAATCGCCCAGAGACTCAAGCACTGCTTCTGAAACAACATGCGTGAAAAGTAAAGGGTATCAAGCATGGAATCTTCTCATGGTTTGCAGGGGACCGAGTCTGTCGTTCAACAGATCTGCCAGAAAAAATTCATCAGCGCACAACACGGCCTGATCCTGATCCACCCGCAAGAGCGTCAACCTCGGCACGACTTGAGTAGTTGAAATCACCCTCAATTGAATGTGCCAGACAGGAGGCCGCCACGGCAAAATCAAGGGTCTCCTGCAGGGATGCGTAGTCATCATTCGTCAACGCGTAAATCAGCCCAGCTGCGAATGAGTCTCCCCCACCAACACGGTCCACAATGTTCCTGATTTCATAGGGTGCATACTCGTTCTTCTGTCGCGGGGCGAAAATTGCTGTGTCACTCTTGGCGGCATACAACATTGCTCCCCAATTGTTGTGGGAGGCAGATAGACTCTGGCGCAGCGTGGTTGCCACAATCCCAATGCCGGGAAACTGCGACACTACCTGTTTTGCAACTTCTGGATAATTGCTGACATCGAGTTTTCCAGAATGCACATCCGAATCTTTCCCATGGATACCCAGCACATCACCGCAATCTTCTTCATTCGCGATCAACACATCGACACTCATCAAGACTTCAGACATCACGCGTTTCGCCAGGTCGCGTTTGGAGGTATCAGGTTCCCAATTCCAGAGCTTTGCCCGAAAATTCAAATCACAAGAAACAGTCAACCCGGCCTGCTTGGCAGCGCGTACAGCATCGATCGTTGCTTCGGCAGCCGACTTTGAAATCGCTGGTGTGATCCCCGTCACGTGAAACCACTGCCCACCCGAAAAGATTTCCTCCCAATCATACACTTGTGGATCAGTCAGGCTGATGGCGGAATGATCACGATCATAAATCACTCGACTAGGTCGTTGGTTTGCTCCTTTCTCGAGAAAGTAAAGTCCCAGTCGCCCATAATCTGTACGAACAAGATGGGATGCCATGCCCGTGGACTGGAGCGACGCAATGCATGCATCCGCCAGGTCATTATGAGGCAGCGCAGTTACAAACTTGGCGTCAGCGCCCAAGAATGCCAGCGATGCGGCCACGTTTGCTTCTGCTCCGGCAAACGTGACTTCCAAAGTCCCAGGCAAACCCTGCCCCAGCCTAAGAAATCCTGGTGGAGTCAAACGCCCCATGATTTCGCCAAATGTGATGATCGATTTCATTTTTCGCGTAAATCCTTGATAATCCGTCTTGCCTCGGTCGCATGATCAATAACAACTGACCAGTTTTGCTCCTGAATCTCTTTTCGGGGTGCCAGCCATGATCCGCCAATCGCCGGTACCGCTGAATCGAACAAATAGCCTGCCATGTTATCAGCACGGATGCCACCCAATGGCAGGAACTGAAGTCCCAAATGGGCGTAAGGTGCATACATGCTGCGGAGATATTTGATTCCACCACTCGGCTCCGCCGGAAAAAACTTCAATTCGCGACAGCCAATTTCCACCGCCAATTCCAGCTCTGAGGGAGTCACGATCCCCGGAGCAAATGGCAAGCCCAATTGCTTGGCACGCTCGACAACCTTGAGGTTCAAGCCCGGCGCGACTCCAAAAGCTGCACCAGCATCAACCACTTCCTCAACTTGCTCAGGACGGAGAATCGTCCCGACACCTGCCAGCATCTCGGGCACCTGCTGACGTACGATCCTCAGGGCTTCCACCGCCCCGGGTGTCCGTAACGTCAATTCCATCGCATCAATGCCACAAGCCAGTAGCGCACGTGCCAACGGCACCGCGTTCTCCGGCTCATCGATTACCAGAACTGCAATCACGCCACAATTTTCAATGCGTTGCAGCATTGCCTCGGGAAAGAGTGAATCCATGAACTCTGATCTCATAAGGAATTTCAATTTCTTCCAACGGACTCAAACCATAATCCTTGGAAGGATCCGGAAACACCGGACTCAAATCATGCCGGCAGGATGGCGTATCAAGTTATCCGAATCGCGGTGCACCTGCCCGGATCAACCTGCAGAAAACAACCCGACTGGAACAAGGGCCATTGATCATGATGAAAAGAAGTCATTCAGTAAATCTCCGGAATCATCAAATCGCAATGCTGCCGGTTCTTCGAATGTCTCCAGATCAGCCCGCTGAACTGCGGCATCCCAATAACTTCTGCTGCAGGCGATTCTGCTGAGTTGCATGGTGTTTCGGATCCACAACCATTTCAACGCCTTGCGTCGGCCCACAGCGGTCTGTGACACCACAGCGTCGAGCACATCCCTGTCGGAATCGAAAGTGATTGGTATGGCGCCGGCGGTTGCGTGTGCACTGGTGACACAGTTGATGCGAGTAACCTCTTCGTTGAGCGCGTCCACCACTCGTCGATGGCCGTAATCCGCGATACCGACACCACAACCGTTTCCGGCAGTCTTCTGGGTGAGTGATCGCACGTAAATCTGTCGTATCTTTGGAAATTCATCTGGTGCAGCAACGCGATCGTTTGTTTTTCGACCAATCACGTTCGTATCCATGCCACACCCGCTGATTTCTTTGCCAATCTGATCGACGATCAGCAAGTCAGCATGATCAAATGGCAGACGAGGCATTCGCTGGCGAGCCAAATCCAACAACTCAGGTTCGCGATCCAGAATATCTTCTGCTGCAACCACCTCAATCAGCGATGTGTTCTCGAACGCATCTTCCACGATTGCGATACCAGCCAGTATCGAAACACGTTGCATGATCATCGACACGATATCCGCTGCCAGCAGTTCCAGGCGATGGTCATAGTCGGGAAAAACCTGATGGTAGAGAGAAGCGCCAGAATGTTTCCCGAGACCGATCATCAACATTTTGATCAATCCGCTTTCGTACCTTCCAGCCAACCGCGTGTGAGGCTTGACTCGATTCACGACAACAACATGATCTGCTTCGCTAGCCACTCGGTCAAAATGAATATCTACGCCGTCGGACGTTGTCCCTATCAAAACCGTTTCCATGCTTGATTCAACCGGACAACCCATTTGTGCTGAAGTCACCCCATAGGAGGCGAGCACTGCTCTTTGCCCCTCAGCGGTCGCTCCGCCGTGACTGCCCATCGCAGGCACGATGACTGGCTGTCCACCTCTGTTGGTGACCTGTTGAACCACGCAAGCGACTATCCTGGCGAGATTTGCAATTCCGCGGCTTCCGACAGCGATCGCCACCCGCTGTCCAGGCTGAATGGCCGTCAACGGGGAAACACTGATCGCTGATGACATGGCCGATTCAATATCGGCCAGCGCATGTTGCTCAAAATTCTGGCGAACCGGAAAAAAGTCGGGGTACGGTGATGTTTGTTGCATGTTCACGAAAGTTCCACAGCTCACTCGGTTCGCAACTGTAAAGGATTGACATCCAACCGGGATCCCACGGTCTGCAGTCGTTGAACACCCGCGGCACTGACATTCGTCCGTTGAACGTCAACGCTTTTCAACACCGGCATTTCAAGAATCGGATTGACAGATTGATCGGAGATTTGCGTTCCGGTCATCCACAAGGTGGTGATTTTCGCAGCGTCCCGGAGCGACTCAATCGCCGCATCACCAACCGTTGTCCAACTCAGATCAACCTCGTTCAGGTTTTTGGCACGCTGAAGCCATGCCCCTAATCCCGGATCAATCCGCGTCGCTTCCAGATTCAACTGCTGAAGCTTTTCCGGGTCTGGTGCCAGACGCTGCACTGCCGCATTTCCGATCGGCAGTCGAGCAAGATCAAGCCATTTCAGGGACGGCGAAGCTGGTATGGTCTGCAATCCCGCTTCAGTCACTTCGCAACCTGCCAGACACAACTGCTTCATTGGATATGAAATGCGATTTTCCATGAGATGCATGTCATCAATGGCCAGAAAACTGCGTACCGAGCGATCCAGAGCGTCCCACTCCAAACGCTGCGTATCCACCGCGACCTCCGACTTGATCCGATAATGAGCTGCGAGCCTGCCGTATACCCAGCGGCGGTCAGGCTTGTTTCCCCCATCCAACAACTGGTGCGTCCGAAGAATCGCATGTGCATACCAGCGGGCAATGTCAGATCTTGCTTGAGCACTCTCTCTGCCATCCTGCTGCAACTCTTCCATCGGCATGCTGTCACCGCCGACAAGCAGACGATATCTTGCAAATTGCAACCGCGATGAATCCCAACCTCCCACCGTGGCACTGTCTGTTCCCAAATGCAGCGATTCAAAGTAGCCAGCGATGCCCTCGATCAACCAGAACCCTTCGTCATTTGCAGGCATGTTGCGTCCCAGTCCGGAACGTGTCGCTTCTCGAAAAAGCTGATGCACGAGTTCATGTCGTCTTGTTGCCGGATCATCCTGCGCACTTGCAAATAATAAAACGGTTTTGTATTTGTCGCTGTAAAACCCCGTGGACAACTCAACCCCCGGTGTAGCCCCAAGTACTTTCCGGTACTCGTCTGCATTGCTGCACAGGACCACACGCAACTTGCGACGGGTTGTGATGCGTTGGGGACTTCGCTCCAAAAAGGACACAACCGTTTCATCATCGCCCATCTCTTTCAATGCCAATGAAACCTGTGCGTTGGATTCCCACAAAGGGAAAAACATCTGGGTCCAGATCCAGTAACAACGTTCCAGATCTTCAGCGACTCGCATGCTGGATTCACGGTCAGCTTTGCTATGAAGAGTGAAGTGTGCTGTATCAACTTGGGCATAGGAGCCAGGTTTCCATCTCAGCCAGCTCGGAGCTGAACGTCCTCTTTTTGCAGTGGATTCAAAGTTGCCTTCCAGCGGCAGACCGAGAAACCTCCGAATAACAGAATTTGCAGGATCTGCATGATGAGCCTGCCACAGTCGACGGTATCCTTTCCAGCCCCGGGAAGCTCCTTCACCAAAAGCAACATCTGCATAGAGAACATCATCAGCTTCAGATCTTGCTGCTCGAGAAGGTACTGCATCCGGGGCCAGCGGAAGAAACAACGTCGTGCGATCTACGGCACGTGCACAATCCAGATCCAAACTGACAATGAAGCAAGCAGCCAGGAATACGGTCACTCCCTGCAAGGCCTGACGACCATACAACAACCGGATTGCGGCAAATCGATTGAAGGAAGCCTGGCTGCCAAGCGAATGAGCCGTGATCTTCACCCGGCCAACGATCTTCAACCGGCCCACCGCTTCTGCACCAGGACACCTTCTTGTTTCACCGGAAGTATTTGCCTTTACCTTCTGCATCACATACTCATCCGCATTAAACTGTAGGGAACACGGGCCATTCTGCTGACCCTGCCGTCCTCCACTCTCCAGCACTGCACTCTGGAAACAGGATGCCACCGGCGGGCAAGGAATCTCAGCAGGATTTTGCGTACCGTGACCCACATAGTCTACCACCCCGAAACAATCATGCTGATGAACTCGATGCCCCGACGCCTGACTTTCCCGCTACTGGCGACCTGTTTTCTCTTTTTGGGCTTGCCACCATTTTCCGAATCGGCGGAGCGAAATGTACTGTTCATCATCACGGACGATGAAAGTCCAACGCTGGGCTGCTACGGAGATCCGATCGCAAAAACCCCGGCGATTGATGCCGTTGCACGGGACGGAGTGATTTTCCGAAATGCATTTGCAACCACTGCCTCCTGCAGTGCGAGCCGCAGTGTTGTGATGAGCGGATTGCACAACCATCGCAATGGACAATACGGTCACCAACACCACTTCCACAAGTTTTCTTCGTTTCACAACGTAGTCCGGCTCGCCCTGCCGCGAGTCATGGCACGTGCCGGGTACCGCACAGGGCACATTGGAAAATATCACGTCGCACCTGAAACCGTTTACCAGTTTGAAACGAATCTGCGAGGCAACGGTCGAAATGCAGTGCAAATGGCGGAGGCAAGTCGTGAGTTCCTCACCAATCGAGAGGACGATCGACCTTTTTTTCTTTACTTTGCTACCTCGGATCCCCATCGCGGGGGAGGCAAAGACCAGACATCTCGACTGAAACTCAAACCGGATTTGTTCGGAAACAAACCAAATGACCAGGCGCATCCCGATGTCAACGAGGTCTTTTACGACCCCACTGAAGTCGTCATTCCCGCATTCCTCCCTGACACCGCAGAAACACGTGAAGAACTGGCGCAGTATTACCAGTCGTGTTCGCGGATCGACCAGGGAGTTGGGAGGCTGGTCAAGATCCTCAAGGAAGCAGATCTTTATGACAAAACGCTGATCATTTTCACCAGTGACCACGGCATGGCGTTCGCTGGGGGCAAGACAACGGTTTATGAGGGCGGTCTCAAAGTCCCGATGGTGGTTCGTGATCCTTACCAGACAAAACGTGGCATCGAATCAAACGCACTGATCAGCCACATCGATATCACACCCACGATTCTTGACTTCGGCAATGGGCTTGATCAGAAAACCAATGCTCCGAAAAACCCAATTGATGCTGACAAGTTCTGGAAAGAACGCGGTGAGGCTTTGAAGGAGAACCGCAATGGCCACAAAAAATTCAATTCCTATCATGGCAAGTCATGGCTGCACTGTCTCAGCAAACCCGACGAGCCGCATCACGAAACCATTTTTGCATCTCACACTTTTCACGAAATCCAGATGTACTACCCGATGCGTGTTGTCCGCGACCAGCAATACAAACTTATCTGGAATATCGCGTACCCGTTGCCATATCCATTCGCATCGGATCTTTGGGCAGCCAGCAGCTGGCAAGCACAATGGGCACGAGGCAAAGATGCCAACTATGGAAACAAGACCGTTGGTCAGTACGTGCAGCGTCCCCAATTTGAACTTTTTGACATCGCTTCCGATCCCGACGAGACCACCAACCTGGCCGAAAGCCCTGGCCATCTGGACATTCTGAACAAGTACAAGAAAAAAATGAAACAGATGCAGAAAGAAATGGAAGACCCGTGGATCATGAAGTGGGACTACGAGTGATCTTCGTCCTCACCGAGAAAATACCGATTCAGGAATTCTTTTCGGTCACCCTGTTCGGAAGCCAACTCGACCATTCCATAAAGTCTTTCCTGATCACGACGCTTTTTTTCGGCCAGAAACGCATCATCCTGAAACATCGGTGGTGGTGTCGCAATGATCTGAAAACAATCAGGTGGTCGCGGACCTGCGATCACACCCTGCCGATCCAACATCGAAATTGCAGTTGCTAACCGGTGATCATGGCGGCTTACACGCTGCAATCGGTCATTCATCCACTCCAAACCGAATCCACGACATTCCTCGGGGTGTTCCGTCATCAGGGTAATGACCCTTGAATAAAAATCGGCATCAGGATTGGCCCACTCGATGAATTGCATCTGGGTCATCAGATCACTCTGATCGTACAGCCAGAGGCACAGGCTGGAATTTCCATCACGTCCCGCCCGCCCAATTTCCTGATAATAGGACTCAACGGAACCCGGCGTCTCGGCATGCATGACGATCCGGATGTCTTCTTTGTCCACTCCCATCCCAAATGCATTGGTTGCCAGCACCACATCTGCCTGCCCCGACATGAAGGCATTCTGAATCCTGCGTCGTTTGTCACGTGGCAAATCACCATGGTATTTGACATGATCGATGCCACGTGAAAGCAGCGCATCACTGAACCTCTCCAGTGTTTTGATCAAGGCAAAATAAATGATCACGCTGCCATTCTGATATTCAGAATCCCGGAGTGTCGACTCAATGGCATCAAGCTTGTCAGCATCCCCCCACACCTCTCGAACATCCAACCTCAGGTTGGGTCGGTCGATTCCCTCGTGAAACAGCTGAATGTCATCAGCGGGAATTCCCAACTGCTGATAGATGTCAACCCGACACTCGGCAGTTGCGGTCGCTGTCAAGGCGATGGTCGTGGGTTCATGCAGCAATTCCCGGATCTCAGCCAACCTCGAATAGTCTGGCCGAAAATCGTGCCCCCACTGACTCACACAATGAGCTTCATCAACAGCCAGAAGTTTGATCTGACGACTTGCCAACACATCAAGAAAATCAGGCTTCCGAAATCTTTCCGGTGTCACGTACAGCAAGCGATATTTTCCCTGGGCAACCTCTGCGTATCGAGCCAGCCTCTGCTCGCGGTTCAATGACGAATTGACGAAAGCTGCATCTATCCCGCGCTTTTGGAGTGATTCCACCTGATCCTGCATCAAAGCGATCAATGGAGAGAGAACCAGGACAAGTTGTCGATCCACCTGATTCAAACTGAGTGCCGGAATCTGATAGCAGATCGATTTACCCATTCCTGTCGGCATCACAACCATGGCATGCTGACCATTTTCCACATGGCGGATGATTTCCGCCTGGCACCCCCGGAAGCTGGTGTATCCAAAATATCTGGACAACAGAGACTCCGCGTGGGGAAGCCCATTCAGATGATCGGAAGATTGCGAATCAGTTCTCTTATTCATCCCGTCATGCTGTCGATCGAAACTCCAATCAACAACCCCGTATCTATTCCTGCAACCAGACTTCAGCCAAGGAAGATCGAAACTCAAAAGCCTGGGCGTCTGGCCAGTACTGTCGCCTGAAGAAGTTTTCCTCAGCCACACGAAATGATCATCGGTTTTTCCGACTTTTGTACCTTCAAGAACCCCGGATTTCTTTGCATTGTACTAGCAAACCCATCATAACGGTGCCGTGCCTATCGGGACGTTCGCGACCCTCAGGCCAAACTGGTCTTGTTTTATTGTTTTCATCTTTACAGAGACTTCACCATGTCAGACGAAGAAGTGATTGACTTTGAACAAATTGAAGCTGAGACGGAACTGGCAGCACCTGAGATCTTTGCGGGCAATCTGCTTGAATGGGCAGTTGAGAGAAAGGCGAGCGACCTTTTCATCTCAGATGAAGAACAAGCGGTATCAGTCGGCATTCGTCGCTTGGGGCGGGTCGAACACGTACGGAAACTGTCACGCGATTATGGACGTCGGCTGCAGGGACACGTTCGTGTTCTGGCTGGTGGAGATCCGGGGGAAATGATCCGCCCAACTGAGGGCAGAGGCATCACCGTCACACCGGGCGGCCGTAAAATCGACCTTCGGCTCAGCAGCATGCCAACACTTCATGGCCAAGATGTAGCGATCAGGCTGTTTGACCCAGTCAGCGGCATTCGCAGCCTCGACGAACTCGGATACGACGATTCCGAATTATCGCTCATGCGACAACTGCTACGAGAACCATCTGGCCTGATTCTCGTTGCAGGCCCTGTTGCCAGTGGCAAGTCCAGCACGTTGTATGCGATGGTCGATGAACTGAACGACGGGACTCGAAAAATTCACACGCTCGAAGACCCCATTGAACATGCAATTCCAGGCGTCGTCCAATCCCAGATCAATGAGCGGGCCAAACTAGGTTATGCAGAACTACTTTCAACTGTTTTGCGTCACAGCCCCGACGTGATCATGATTGGTGAAATTCGTGATGCAAAAACTGCAGCCACGGCAATTCGGGCAGGTTCCAGTGGCCAGCTTGTCCTCGCCACCATCCACGCCCGTTCTGCAGCAGAAGCCATCGATTCCATGCTGCATCATGGTGTGAGCCCAAAAGCCATTTCACAAGCACTGCTGGGCTCTATCAACCAACGACTCGTGGGTAAAATCTGTTCGGAATGTGGCGAGCAACTGCCCGGTCAAAAACCTGAAGTGGAAACGCGTGTTGCGAGTCGCCTGGGCGACCAGTCTGCCGAACTGTGGAAAACAACAGGATGTGATACCTGCTACGGCAACGGGTTTGAACAAATGACCTGTGTTCCCGAGATTCTCGCGATCAATCGTACGCTCAAGGACGTCATCGCAAGTGGCTCTACTGCTGTGAATCTTGAAGATGCTGCCAAGAACGACGGCATGCTTTGCATGGCCGAATCACTTGCTGCTCGGGTCTATCGTGGTGAAACAACGGCTCATGAAGCACACCGTGTGATACCAGCACCTCACTTCGCAAAACTGCGAATGACCGTCTGAACCCTGAATCCCCGGAAATCGGATTCTCGGAAATCAGCACTCAGGATTTCCGGAACAGACCTTGAGCAACACCAAACAAAAAAGGCGGTCGACCATCTCCGGTCCACCGCCTTTTTTTATGAGATCAAAAATCTGACACCAATCAATCCTGCGTGTCGCCGGATGCAGATTCGTCGGAGCCAGTTGCTGGATCGGAGGGTTCTGTTGACGCCTCTGCAACAGGTGCCTCTGCGATGGGTGTCTCGCTCACCGGTGCCTCGGCGACCAAGGTATCGTCAACAGGCTGAGCCGCTGGTGCATCCATCCCGAGCATGTCTGCGATCTGGGCGTCGCCCTGTGCATCACCTGTCGTCGCGCCATGGTCAGCGTTCAACAAGGGGAAGCTTTCCTCCAACGTCTGCACAGGACCACTGGCAAGTTCTTCCAGAGCTTCACGACGATAGTTGACCTCGGATTCCTGGAAGATCCGGAATCCGGTCCCCGCTGGAATGAGGTGGCCCAGAATCACGTTCTCTTTCAAACCAACCAGCTTGTCGACTTTCCCAGCCAGAGCGGCTTCAGTCAGAACTTTGGTTGTTTCCTGGAAGGAAGCAGCACTGATGAAACTGTTGGACTGCACGGCTGCTTTGGTGATACCAAGCAACTGCGTACTGGCCGTTGCACTCTTTGGACGTTTGCCTTTGGCAATCGTTCCACCAAGAGCCTCAATCTGGGCATTGGTTTGCTCAAAGGTCTCTTTCGGGATGATCGTATCCTTGGTGAAGTCGCTGTCACCTGGGTTGGTGATCTTGATGCAACCACTGAGCTCTTCATTTGCTTTCCGGAACTGGAAGCGGTCCATGACAAGTCCGGGCAGCAGGCTGGTATCACCAGAGGTTTCGATTTTCACTTTACGCAACATGCGTGCGATGATGATTTCGCAGTGCTTGTCGTTGATCTCAACCTTTTGCGACTGGTAAACCTGCTGGATTTCGTGAAGCAGATACTGCTGAACAGCCTCTTCTCCTGACACGCGTAGAATGTCGTGTGGCACAAGTGGCCCATCAACGAGAGCCTGACCGGCTTTGACCATGTCCCCACTGTGTACCTGGAAGTGCTTTCCGTGTGGTACAAGGTGTTCGCGTTCAATCCCGGATTCACTTCGAACGATGATGGTTCGCTTACCACGCTTTCGTTCTTTCAGAATTTCGACTTCACCATCAACTTCTGCGATCACCGCAGGATCTTTTGGCTTGCGGGCTTCGAAGATTTCCGTGACTCGTGGCAAACCGCCTGTGATGTCAGAAACACCACCGGTGTCACGCGGCATCTCGGCGAGCACGGTCCCGGGCTGAATGTCATCACCTTCCTTGACCATGATCATGGCGCGTTCCGGGAGGTACTGTACATCAAGAGCTTTGCGTTCCTCCCCGCTGGTGTCTTCAACAACGATCTGTGGATGGAGATCACCCTTGTGATCAACGATCATCATCCGCATGTTCCCACTGGCTTCTCTTTCGACACGCATCGTTTCACCTTCAACGATGTCTTCGAAACGCACCTTACCTGGAACCTCGGAAAGAATCGGAATGGAATATGGGTTCCATTCGCACAGGACAGCTCCCTCTTTCACTTTCTTGCCTTCCTTGACTCTCAAAGTCGCACCGGTCGGCACAGGGTAGGACTCGATTTCACGACCGCGGTCATCCACGATGGCAATTTCACCGTTTCGAGTCAGCACAATCTGCTCGCCCGCCGTATTTTCGACCGCTCGCATTCGGGTCAGGCGAATCTCACCAGCCTTCTTCGACTTGATGTCCGACTCAACCGATTGCTTGCTCACGCTACCACCGATGTGGAAGGTACGCATGGTCAGCTGTGTGCCGGGCTCGCCGATACTTTGGGCAGCAATGATGCCAACCGCCATTCCTTCTTCGACCAGAGCACCGGTCGACATGTCCATGCCGTAACAACGTCGACAGACACCCAGTGGTGCATCACAGGTCATTGGCGTGCGGACTTGAATTTTTTCAAGTCCCATCGCCTCGATCTTGCGGGCAATCTCGGGTGTGATCATCTCATTCTCAGCCACGATGACTTCGTCTGTGACAGGATTCACAATGGACTGACGACTGACACGACCGTTGATCGAATCGACGAGGCTGACCTCCACCTTCTCACCGCGATAGACAACACCTTTCGTGATTCCCTGCGTTGTGAAGCAGTCATCCATGGTGACCACCACGTTCTGAGCCACGTCAGCCAGTTTACGGGTCAGGTAACCACTATCAGCAGTCTTGAGTGCTGTATCTGCCAGACCTTTCCGGGCACCATGGGTGGAACTGAAGTATTCCAGAACCGACAGGCCTTCACGGAAGTTTGCCTTGATCGGAGTTTCAATGATTTCACCGGTTGGTTTGGCCATCAAACCACGCATGCCGGCCAACTGGCGGATCTGCTCGATACCACCACGAGCACCCGAGTGCGACATCAGGAACACGGGATTGACATACCAGCCACCTTCACGGACATCATTTTTCATGGCGTCCATCATGTCCTTGGTGATCGCTTCACGAGCATTGGTCCACTCGTCCAACACATGGTTGTACCGTTCCTGTCCACTCATCAAACCACGGTCGTAGTTCTTCTTGAGTTTCATGACTTCCTTCTCAGCACTCTTGATGAAGGACGTCTTCGTGTCTGGCGTGACGAGGTCGTCTGTTGCGAACGACAAACCACTTCGAGTCGATTCACTGAAGCCCATCTGCATCATGTCATCCAGCAGATGGATGGTTGCGCGTCGGCCGAGACGCTGGTAACAGTCACTGATTGCACCAGCCAAATCCCCACTTCTCATGGGCTGGTTGTAGAAATCCATGCCGTCAGGCAGCATTTCATTGAAACGAACGCGTCCTGGAGTCGTCTCAATGACAGCTCCATAAACACCGGAATCGTCATCGGTTTTCAGCCGTTGGAACTTGGGCAGACGCATTTTCACTTTTGCATGCAGGGCAACGACACCCTGAGCAAAAGCGAGATCCAATTCGTCGTAACCGGCAAACACCATGCCCTCTCCAAGTTGATCGGGCATGTCAACAGTGGTGTAGTAGCAACCCATCACGATGTCCTGGGAAGGACTCATGATCGGCTTACCATTGGATGGTGCGAACACATTGTTGGTGCTCATCATCAGAGTGTGGGATTCGACCTGTGCCTCAATCGAGAGCGGCAGGTGAACTGCCATCTGGTCACCATCGAAGTCGGCATTGAAACCTTTGCAGACCAGCGGATGCAGGTGGATGGCGTTTCCTTCTACCAGGGTAGGCTCAAAAGCCTGAATCCCCATGCGGTGCAAAGTTGGAGCACGATTCAACAGCACTGGATGATTGGTGATTACCTGCTCGAGGATATCCCAGACTTCTTCGTCTTTCCGTTCCAACATTTTCTTGGCCGATTTGATGGTATCGGCATGACCCAACTCTTTGAGTCGTCGAATGATGAAAGGCTGGTAGAGTTCCAGTGCGATTTTCTTTGGCAGCCCGCACTGATGAAGTTTCAATCGTGGACCGACAACAATCACGCTTCGAGCCGAATAGTCGACACGTTTACCGAGCAGATTCTCGCGGAAACGTCCCTGCTTCCCTTTGATCATGTCGGTCAGGGATTTCAGTGGGCGATTTGACGAACCCAGCACGGGGCGTTTGCAGCGGTTGTTATCGAACAAAGCATCGACCGACTGCTGAAGCATCCGTTTCTCATTACGGATGATCACTTCCGGGGCATTCAGATCAACCAGTTTCCGCAGGCGGTTGTTACGGTTGATGATCCGTCGATACAAGTCATTGAGGTCACTGGTTGCAAAATTTCCGCTGTCCAGCAGAACGAGCGGACGGAGATCCGGAGGGATCACCGGAATCACATCGAGAACCATCCACTCCGGCCGGTTATCGCTATCGCGGATGGACTCGACAATTTTCAGCCGGTTGATCAGATCTTTCTTCTTCTGCTTTGACCCGGTTTCATCAAGTTCAACACGCAATTGTTCGGACAGTTGAACGAGATCGAGTTTATTGAGAAGTTTTCGAACGGCCTCTGCTCCCATGTCAGCCTCAAAGGAGCCATCGCCGTACTGCGTCCGCGCTGCACGATACTCTTCCTCGGTCAGCAGCTGCTGCGGTTCCAACTCGGTGGTACCCGGATCGATCACCACGTAGTCCTGGAAGTAAATCACCTTCTCCAGCGAACTGGTCTTCATATTCAGAAGGTTTCCGAGCCTTGAAGGCATGGCCTTGAAGAACCAGATATGGACTACTGGGGCAGCGAGTTCGATATGCCCCATCCTTTTACGACGAACACGACTGTGCGTGACCTTCACGCCACACCGGTCACAGATCATGCCCTTGTATTTCATTCCACGATACTTGCCACACGCACACTCCCAGTCCTTCTCAGGTCCGAAGATACGCTCGCAGAACAAGCCATCCTTCTCAGGACGGTAGGTCCGGTAGTTGATCGTCTCGGGTTTTTTCACCTCCCCGAATGACCAACTCTTGATGTCCTGGGGACGAGCCAGTGAAATCCGAACCGATGCGTAATCGTTGATGCGATCGTAGCTGTTGGATTCGCCAATCGACATATTGTTGTGCTCCTGGTCGGCCGTTGGTGGCCGTTTCCGTGACTGAGACTCTTCTGGCTTGATATCTGACTAGGACAAATCGAGATGAAACTGATTCATTTTCGTTTCCGCCCTAGTCGCCGCATTTTTTCTGTAAACCTGATTTACGGATGGGTTTGGCAACCGATGCATTGAACCGACTGCTAGATCGGCCGTTTTTCCAGCTGCATATTGAGAGCAAGACCTCGAATTTCGTTCGTCAAAACGTCGAAACTGGCTGGCGTTCCCGCCTCCAATGTGTTCTCGCCTTTGACCATTGACTCGTAAATCTTGGTACGCCCTTCAACATCATCACTCTTGACCGTCAACAGTTCCTGCAGGATGTAGGCGGCACCATAAGCCTCCAACGCCCAAACTTCCATCTCACCGAAGCGTTGGCCGCCGAAGCGTGCTTTACCACCGAGAGGCTGTTGTGTGATCAATGAATATGGCCCGGTGCTTCTTGCATGAACCTTGTCATCCACCAAGTGATGCAGTTTCAACATGTAGATGTAGCCAACCGTTGTTTCCTGCTCCATTGGACGTCCGGTACGGCCATCCGTGAGCCGAATTTTGCCGTGCGCGGGCAAACCGGCTTCATCGAGGCATTTGTTGATATCACTCTCGGATGCACCGTCGAACACAGGCGTGATCGCCTGGAAGCCAAGCTTTGCACCAGCCCAGCCAAGATGCGTTTCAAGAATCTGACCGACATTCATTCGACTGGGAACACCAAGCGGATTCAGCATGATCTGGATCGGCGTTCCATCAGGCAGGAATGGCATGTCTTCGATGGGAAGAATCTTGGCAATCACACCTTTGTTTCCGTGGCGTCCCGCCATCTTGTCACCGACGCTGATGACACGCTTGGTTGCGATATAAACCTTGACCATCTGCAGAACACCGCTGCGAAGTTCATCACCGCGTTTCATGCTATTGAGTTTTCGATCGCGAACATCGATGGTCTTTTCCACGTTTACCCACTGCTGTGCGTAAACCCGTTCCACCTCTTTTTTCTTTGCGTCATCCTTGACCTGGTCAAGGATGTGCTCGAAGCGGAAAGAACAGGCCCGTTCAGCAACGAACTTGGGATCCTGCCCGTCTGCCAGTGGCGTACCGGTGGCATCCTTGAACTTCGTGCCAGCCGCCTCTTCAAGTTCCTTGATCAATGCTTCAAAGGTGCTCGCAATTTCAACGTTCCCTTCGTTTTCAACATCCTTGAGTTCCTTCTCGAAGATTTTCCGCTCGTCTTCGGAAAGACTCATGCGGCGGGAAAACTTCTGGGTATCAATCACAATACCTTCGATCCCCGATGGAACCTCAAGTGAGTCGTTTTTCACGTCTTCGCCGGCACGACCGAAAATGGCGTGCAACAGTTTTTCTTCCGGCGTCAATTCCGTCTTGCTCTTGGGACTGACCTTGCCCACCAGGATGTCCCCTGGTTTGACGTAGGTACCCACTTGAACAATCCCGGAATCATCGAGATTCCTGAGTGCTTTTTCGGACACATTCGGAATGTCCCGCGTGAACTCTTCGCGACCCAGCTTGGTTTCCCGGATCTCGACATCGAAATCCTCGATGTGAATTGATGTGTACGTATCGTTGCGAACCAGTTCTTCACTGATGATGATCGCATCTTCGTAGTTGAACCCGTCAAACGACATGAATCCGACAAGAACATTCCGTCCCAGCGCCAACTCACCTTTCCGGGTCGCAGCACCATCGGCAATGATCTGATTCCGCTCTACCTTGTCACCAACCTTGATGATGGGCCGCTGGTTGAGGCAGGTCCGTTCATTGAGTCCCTGATATTTCTTCAAGTCGTAATGATCGCTGCCAATTTCGATTCGAGTTGAGTCGCAGTAGGTTACCGTCCCCTTTCTCTTGGCACGGACAACCATGGCGCTGTTCTTGGCGACCTGGCGTTCCATTCCGGTACCGACAATTGGCGGCTCGGCAACCAGCAGCGGCACAGCTTGCCTCTGCATGTTGGATCCCATCAAGGCACGGTTTGCATCGTCATGCTCGAGGAAGGGAATCAGTCCGGCTGAAACACCCACCATCTGGGATGGAGCGACGTCCATGTAATCAACCTGCTCCGGCTGAACGATTTCGAAATCGCTCCGGAAACGGGCAATCATGTTCGGCCCTGCAACCAGATCTCCGTTCTTGACCTCGGTGTCCGCCGGTGCAACGTAAGACTCGCTTTCTTCGTCGGCACGCAACCAGACGGTTTCATCGGTCACTTTCCCTTTCTTGATTCGCCGATACGGCGTGATCAGGAAGCCATAGTCATCAACTCCGGCATAGATTGCCAACGAACTGATCAGACCAATATTGGTACCCTCAGGCGTTTCAATTGGACAGATTCGGCCGTAGTGCGAAATGTGAACATCACGCACTTCGAAACCGGCGCGTTTACGATTCAGACCCCCGGGCCCGAGCGCTGACAATCGCCGTTCGTGCGTCAACTGACTCAGTGGGTTGGTCTGGTCAACAACCTGCGACAGTTCCCCTCGCCCGAAGAAATAGTCAATGGCCGCTGAAACACTCTTCGGGTTGATCAGGGAACGCGGAGTCATGTCCGTGGCATCTTTGATGCTCATTCGTTCCTGAACCGTTCGCCGCAGCTTGAGGAAGCCTTTTCTAAGCTCCTCGCTGGCCAACTCATCGATGGTTCGCAGGCGGCGGTTGCCGAGGTGGTCAATGTCATCAATTTCAGCATCGCTCTCAGTGTCGAACAGATCGATCAGATAACGGATGGCTGAGATCATGTCATCCGGACGCAGAGTCATTTCGGACTCTTTCGTATCCAGAGCGAGCTTGCGATTCAAACGGAAACGCCCCACCTTGCCCAGGCGGTAGCGATTCTCGTCGTAGAACTTTTCAGTAAATAACGTTCTCGCCTTTTCCAACTGCGGTGGATTACCCGGACGAAGACGCTGGTAGATCCGCAGCAAGGCTTCTTCATGACTGGCGGTATTGTCCTCAGCAAGCGTATTGAAAATCAGCGGGATCTTCGGTGAGTCCATCGCCTCAATGCTTTTCACACCGGCTGTGCAGATGGTTTCAGAGACGTCCTTGGTGATTCGATGCCCGGCTTCAACGATAATTTCGCCCGCACGCTCCGAGGCACTTGGGTAGACCACATCATCAACCGCAATCATGCCCTCAATTTTGCCAGCGCTACGGCCGCCACTGATCTTCACCGTCGAAGTTTTGTAGAAGGCGTTCAAAAGATCTGCATCGGTCGACAAACTCGGGTCCATCGCCCGGAGCAGCGTGGTTGCTGCAAACTTGCCGCTCTGGTCGATGCGCACAGTGAGTGCATCTTTCTTGGTCACGTTCACTTCAATCCACGAGCCACGTTCGGGAATCACGCGACAACTCGGCAGTTTGCGATCAGTGGTGGTGTCCTGTTCAAGAACGAAGTCCACGCCGGGGCTGCGATGCAGCTGACTGACAACGACGCGTTCTGCACCATTGATGATGAACTCGCCACCACCCATCATGATCGGCAGATCTCCAAGATAGACCTCCTCTTCATGTGGCTCTTCGCGATTGAGCCGGAGCCAAATCCGCAAAGGCAGCCCGTAGGTCAAACGCAGCTGCCGACACTCCTGACTGGTGTATCGGGGCTTGCCAAGCTCATAATGCAGGAATTCGAGTGTCGTGTTTCCGTCGTAACTGCTGATCGGAAAAATCTCGCGAAGCACGGACTCCAAGCCCTGGTCCTTGCGGCGTCTCGCATCCACATCGGCCTGAAGGAAGGCTGCATAGGAAACGGTTTGAAGAGCGGTAAGGTCGGGAAGCTCGAAATCGCCGAGGCCGGTTCCGAAGTGTCGGACACTGGTCGGCTCAAGTCGACGTTGACTCGTGGTTGCCATCGTGTGGGAAAGCTCCTTGGAAAGCCAATTGATTTGTACGGTCTGCGTCAGTCAACGCGGATCGGAACAGCGGCGAGAGTTGCACGTTCAGCGCACACCTGCACGCTCAGATTTCAATCTGAACGGAGAGGACACAAGTTCTACCGATTCCTGTCGCGGCATTCTGGGGCGCCGAGCGGGAGAATTGGGAGTAGAGAAAGACGAAGAACGCAACTTTGGGCCGATGATCACTCTGGAAAATTAACAGATCCTCCAAATTACGAAAAGGGCAAGTCTCCAGATCTGGCCCGAATAATGCAGTGTGTCCGGAATATCGCCATTCATGGGAATCCGACAGCCTTCCGCTCCGCCACACCACGGCACACCTGCTCACCTCACGAATCGGAACATTTTTTTTGATTTTTTTTCAAGACAGGAGCCTTAGGCTCCCTTAGAGACCCGCAAAGAACCCCAAGAATCCCTTAGCGAAGAAAAATTTTTCTTTTGGCGATCGCGTTGTCAAATTCTTCGCGCCGACAAAATCAACCTGATTCGGACTTTCGCTCTTTTCAGATGCTGCCAGAAAAATAATCTCCGGCCACAGCCAGCAGCTCAGGCATGAGGCAGCGGCGACGGGTTCGGCTCAACACGCATGACGGCTTCCAAAAAACGCATGTTTCATTGCGATCCGGGGTTAGCGATTCGACCAGCTGCCTTGCCTCACTTTCCCCGATGGGCGGATTCGTTTCCGCGTTTGATCCATCAGCCAGCTTTCAGCAACCGTCCTTTCCCAAACTGCTTTTTGCGTTGATTCCAATCGTGGCGGGCTGACCGACCTACCAGACCTCACCAACTCGCCGGACGCGGAACGTGAGTCATGCGTGGATCAAGTGCGACGTCCGTCAACTCCGGATTTCAAAGCCAGCACGGATGAAGTCGGTTCCGACGCCCAACTTCAACTTGCAAAGCGAATCGACCAAACTTCGCGGGAGACATCCTTTCGAAGCTTCGATTGCGGTATCGTTACGTGACCAAGCAGCCCGGAAGCTATCCACTTTCAACCGTCAATCCTCTCGATTTCGACAAAACAGTTCATGAACGTAACTGACTTTCTGGAGAAACACTTTCGCCATTTCAACGCCCGAGAGCTGTTAGCCGCAGCCCGCTCCTACCGTGATTTTGTTTCTGGCCCCGATGGTGGTCGTATGATGGTCACCCTCGCAGGAGCGATGAGCACGGGAGAACTCGGCATTTCACTGGCTGAAATGATCCGAGAGGGAAAAGTACATGCCATCACCTGCACCGCAGCGAATCTCGAAGAAGACATTTTCAACCTGGTCGCCAATGGTGAGTACCGCATCGTCGAAGATTGGCGTGCTCTTTCTGCCGCGGACGAAATCCGACTGCGTGATGCCGGCTTCAATCGAGTTACGGACACATGCATTCCAGAGACAGTCATGCGACACATTGAAGGTCGCCTTCTGACTCGCTGGCAGGAAGCGGCCAACTCAGGGACGCCACGCTTCCCCGTGGACTACATGTTTGATCTGCTTGACGATGAAGATCTTGTTCAGCACTACCAGATTCCCAGGGCGCATAGCTGGCTGGCGGCAGCAAAAGACATGGGGATACCTGTTTTCGTTCCGGGCTTTGAAGATTCAACGTTGGGAAATATTTACACAGCGCGCGTGATGGAGGGCCTGGTGAAAAATCATCAGGCATTTGTGACGGGTACCGCGCAAATGGAAAGGCTGGCAAAGTGGTATCAGAAACAAGCTGCTGCCAGCCCCGTTGGTTTTTTCCAGATTGGTGGTGGAATCGCGGGCGACTTTCCAATCTGCGTCGTTCCGATGTTGATTCAGGATCTCAAACTGGATGTTCCGTTCTGGAGCTACTTCTGCCAGATCAGTGACGCCGTCACCAGCTATGGGGGTTATAGCGGCGCGGTACCCAATGAAAAAATCACCTGGTACAAGCTTTCGGCTTCAGCACCGAAGTACATGATTCAAAGCGATGCATCGATCGTAGCACCACTGATTTTTGCTTATGTGCTTGGCTGGTAAACAAATCCAACGCAAGATTTTGTCATCCCAATCATGATCAATCTCAATCAGGCGTTCGCAAAACCCGCTCAGTCACATCGGTAACCACGATTCAGACTCGCAACTGAGGAAGCCGACTAGCAATGCCCCGAACCAATCTCTGGAAACTACACTTGCCAGAAAACAATGAGACGCAACGCGTGCGCCTCGCCAGACAAGGTCCTGAATCGGCATCGATCTTGCCTGCTCAGCAAATACCGTGGCTTCAAGGAACTCTCCATGGAAAAAAAGACTGCAAACAGGCTTGAACATTCCAGCTGCCAGATCAATCGCCGCCATGCCATGGGATCGCTCTTGCTTGCCAGTAGCTCTGCCGCTCTTGGTCAACTGCCAGCAGCCTCCAATCCGCAAGCTGGTGGGGAAAAGCGACTCAATCATCAATCAGTGATCCAATCCATCACACGGCAAACACTTTGGAAAAACCGTGACGGCAAAGCAACAACCTGGTTCCACCCTCGTGCATGCATGCTGCCTGCCGACTCTGAAGCCCGAAACAAACGCAGCCTTGCCTTGATGCTGATGCAGGAGATTGGAGGCTCTGACTACTTCGGCCAGGTTCATGCAAGTGAGTCAACTGACCTGGGCAATACCTGGAGCGAACCTCTGCCGATTGCATCACTGGGCCGTGACAAGGTTGAGGGCCACCCCGGGCTTCAGGCCGGGGTTTGTGATGTCACCCCCCAATACCACCCGGTCACCGATACCACTCTTGCTCTGGGCCACGTGGTCTTTTATCGCAGTGCGAAATTCACTTCCAAAGACCAGTTGGCACGCTATCCGGTGTACGCAGTTCGTCATCGTGATGGTTCATGGTCTGAACGAAAGCGGCTGGCCTGGGATGATCCGCGGGGAGCTTTCATATATTCCAACAACTGTGGCCAGAGAGTCGTGCTGCCCAACGGTGACATCATGATGTCTTTTACTTTCGGTCCCACATCACAAAAACGCATGGTAGCGGGTGTGCGATGCACTTTTGATGGCAAGACACTTCATGTTGCAGACGTCGGCAAACCACTTCACAACCCAATCGGACGCGGTCTCCTGGAACCCTCAGTCACACAATTTGATGGACAATTCCTGATGACCATCCGGGCGGAGGATGGTCATGGATACGTCGCCGCAAGTCAGGATGGAATCGACTATGCGACACAGAAAGCGTGGCGTTGGGACGATGGAAAAGAAATCCGCATGTCGACAACTCAACAGCATTGGGTCACACGCAACGATGCGCTGTTCCTCGTCTATACACGACAGGACCCGATCAACGAGAATGTCATTCGCTGGCGAGCTCCTCTTTGGATTGCTCGCGTGGATCCTGATCGACAGGTTTTGATCCGCGAAACAGAGCAGACTCTAATGCCACTGGTCGGCGATGGAATCGACCAACCCGACGGAGTTGCCTTGATGGGGAACTTCAACACGACCAATGCCACCACCATGGAGTCTTGGGTCACGGTGGGAGAATGGATGCCCAAACGGAACGCGCGTGGAAATGTTCTCCTGGCTCGAATCGGCTGGTCGCAACCCAACGAACTGATGCCGGACCAAGGTGCCTTTCGTCCCAGCACAAGCCAGAAGTAAAGTCAAACGGTGGCTTTTTCCGGCGGCGAACACAGCAGGCAGGAAGACCCGCCCAGCTCAGCGCAGAGCGATTGGCACGGTCGTTGATTTTGAATTTTCCTGATCCAACTTCGGGTAAAACAACGAGACACGCGACCGATCTGGGAATTTCTTTTCTCTGCATTCCATCGATGAATGTCGGGTAGCTGACGCAAACTTCCACAAGAACGAGGCATACCGCCTACTAAACACGACTCCAATGGGGCATAATCGCCAGCTTTACCCGCTCACCCCATGCAAGTGGAATTCGACGCATGTCGGCTGATAAAATTGGCGATCTCGCTGTCACTTTCGATGATGTTCTGCTCGAACCCCGCTACAGCGAAGTCGTGCCCAGCGACGTCGATGTCAGCTCAAACCTGACACGACGTATCCGCCTGAAAATACCGTTCCTTTCTGCACCAATGGACACGGTTACCGAATCCGAAATGGCCATCGCCCTGGCCAAGGAGGGTGGACTCGGGATCATCCATAAAAACCTGTCGACTCTGAGCCAGACCGAACAGGTGATGAAGGTCAAACGCTCGGCTAATGGGATCATCGTCGATCCCGTCACACTGTCCCCGGAGGAAAAGGTTGGCAGAGCAGCTGAACTCATGGACGAGGCGAATGTCTCGGGGATCCCGATTGTTCATCAGGATCAGACACTGGTAGGGATCCTGACTCGCCGCGACCTGAGATTCCTAGAGGACCCAGACCTCCCAGTTTCCGAAGTCATGACTCGTGAGAATCTGGTGACGGCGGTAGGAAATGTAACGCTTGAGGAAGCTGAGCGGATTTTAACGGCAAAAAGGGTCGAGAAACTTCTGCTGGTTGACGAAAATAGAAAACTGACGGGACTGATTACGATTCGTGACATCGACATGATGAATCGTTTTCCTCGCGCCTGTAAGGATTCGCAGGGAAGGCTGCGAGTCGGGGCTGCGGTGGGAGTCGGCGATTTTGAGCGTGCCGAAACACTGATCCAACAGGGCGTGGACCTGTTGGTGGTCGATTCAGCTCACGGACACAGCAAAAATGTGATTGAAACCGTTCAGGAGATCAAACAGCAGAGAAATTGGGATATCGATGTGGTGGCAGGAAATGTCGCTACCGCAGAAGGAGCACAGGCGTTAGTTGATGCAGGAGCAGATGCTATCAAAGTGGGTATTGGGCCAGGTTCCATTTGCACCACGCGTGTGATCAGCGGCATCGGTGTACCGCAGATTTCAGCCATCCTGAAAACGAGTCAGGTGGCTAACCGACAAAATGTACCTGTCATTGCTGACGGAGGGATTCGATTCAGCGGTGACATTACCAAAGCGATCGCGGCCGGTGCCAGCACCGTGATGATCGGCAGTCTGTTCGCAGGCCTGACCGAGAGTCCGGGAAAGGTCATCCTGTATCAGGGTAGAACGTTCAAGTCCTACCGTGGCATGGGGTCGATGGGTGCGATGGTGAAAGGAAGTAGTGATCGGTACCGGCAGAAAGGCACGGAGGCGGGCAAACTTGTCCCCGAAGGAGTCGAAGGACGTGTACCGTTCAAGGGCCCTCTGAGCGATTACCTCTACCAACTGGTTGGAGGATTGCGTGCAGGCATGGGTTACGTGGGAACAAGGACGATTGACGAGCTGAGACGGGATGGCAAGTTCATTCAAGTTTCGGCAGCGACGGTTAGGGAGAACCATCCGCATGACATTGCGATCACTCAAGAAGCACCGAACTACAGCCCTGACGTCGACAAGGGCGAAGCTGGCTAAGCTGACTCTTCTGCTGGCCGGGGTTACGGTCAGTATGGGCGTTTCGAGCAATGCGACTGCCCAACAGACGCTTCCGCCAAGTTTGGGTTCTGCACAGCTGATCCCTGCCAATCAGTTACGTCCGGTTCCAAGGCTCGGATACGAGGGTTCCGGCCAAGCTGCGAATCGGCCTTCCCATGCAAGCCGCGATCTGAGCTGGCGCAAGAGCACGACCATTGGGGCCAGCCCTGCAGCCACAACGCTGCAAATCAAACCTGCTGCTTCAGAAACAAGTCGGCGAAGCGTCATTCGTCAGGTGTCTGGCGAGATTTCAATTGGATCTGCTCAAGACAATTCACATCGAGCCAGCAGTAGCCGACGCACTCAGCATCACTCAGGCCTGCAGTTGACAACGGAAACTCCAACTCTGCATCCAATCAATCATCAGGATATCACTGGCCGTCAGCGTATCACTGCGACTTCGAAGCAAAACCAATCCGACGTCGCGGTTTCCCGCGTGGGCTGGAATGGTGGTTCTGGCGGAACAAGCAATCAGAAGCCGGACTACTTCGCGAACCCTTTCAGTGAGCAGTCGCCTCAGGCAACCCCTGGCTTTCCCAACAACGCCTCACCAGATATCCCTCGACATCACCTGCGTGAAAGACCGCTGGCCCAGAATGGGCAGGGCAGATCGCTGGAGCTTCGGCCCGCAAATGAGTTGCGTATGAATGTCGCCCAGCTGGAATTGCCCTCACCTGATTCACCAACTCCACCAACCAAGCCGGCTCAACCGGCCTTGCCCGGCACCACCGAAACGGAATTGCCAGACACGTCGGAAGTAAATCCGCTTCCGTCGACGCCTGCTAAATCCGAGCCTGCGGCGAAGGCATCACCACAGACAGACACCGCGCCGGTTCCAAAACTGGCACTGCCACAGCAATCAACCACAAAACCTGCTGAGAAGCAGGAGCAGGCAAAACCGGAAGCATCACTCGGTGACATACTGCAGCAGCGTTCTCCTTCCTCGGAAGAAACCAAGTCCAAGTCGGATAATAGCAGTACTGTTCCCTCGTTGCAGGGTGACACGGCACGCTCTTCCAAGACCTTTGGTGAGCAGCTTCGCAATGCCGATCAGCGCGATCGCGACCTGCTCAATCGTGGCCAAGGCAGACGAGGCGGATACGGGGTCGGTGGTGATGTTCTGGAAGATCTGCCTTTTTCATGCGAAGACTTCCGTCAGCGAATCGCTGCACAGACCATCGACAAGGTGTCGCTTGACATCAGTCCTCCCTACCGTCCGGACGAAATGGATGAGAAACGATACCAGAACCTGAAAGAAGAATTCGACGAAAAACAGTCGATCCGAACTTGGCATGATCGCAATGGCAATGCTTTGCTGACCGGAAGACTGAATGATCTGGCTTATGAAAAAGCAGTCATCGAAACCAACGATGGATCAAAAGATGCTCTGCCGATCAACCAACTCAGTGAAGGTGACATCGCCTACATTGCAGAAAACTGGGGACTCCCAAAAGAGTGTCTGATCGAACAGGTGGCCTATACTCCGCGACAATGGACTGCTTCTACGATGACCTGGAAAGCTTCCAATCTGTGTCACCACCCTCTTTACTTCGAAGATGTGAACCTGGAACGCTATGGGCACACACGTGGACCGGTTCTGGAGCCGTTTGTTCAATCCGCACATTTCTTTGCAAATATTGCGGTACTTCCTTACAAAATGGGTGTGCATTGTCCTTCTGAATGTGAATATGCGTTGGGATATTACCGCCCCGGTAACTGTGCTCCATGGATCAAACCCCCCGTGCCCATCAGTGCTCGTGGCGCGATCGCACAGGCCGCTACCATGACAGGAATGTTCTGGTTGATTCCCTAGCAGGCCGTGCCAACATCGCAAAATCCTGAGCTTGATAAGGGTACCAAACCAGAAATTCTGGTTTCGTCCTCAACGGAAATGGGATGCAGCTCTTACTGTGAACCACACACGGTGGCAGGCTGAATCTTCCGCGGTCCGTTCAACGGTTCAACGGTTCAACGGTTCAACGGTCCAACGCTGGTCAGCATGCGGCGAAAATCGGTTGCCAGACGCACGGATCATGCAAACGCCTGAATGCGCGTGGCCGAAGCCTGACCCTGCGGAGTGATGTTGACGTTGATGAAAGAATCACCGGCAGGAATGCCGTTCTGCATGCAGGCGTTGATCGGGCAATCGGCATCCAACTCAGAGAGATTCTTAATTGCAAACAGATCTCCATTGAGCGATTTCAGACTGGCCACAAGCTCGACCATTCCACCGCCAGCGCCAAGGTTACCCATGTGTCCCTTGGCGGTGGTGACCGGTGGCTGATCAGAGGGCTGCCCAAACACCTCGCGGATTGCCTCCGCTTCCTGTCGATCAGACTCCTGCGTCCCCAAACCATGTGCATGGATGTGACCGACGCTACCCGGGTCTGCATCTCCCAATGCTGCTTTGAGAGCATTGACAAACGACTGTTTCAGAAAGTCTCCATTGGGCGCTTTGCCCACAGCACTGCTGCCATAACCGACGACTTCTGCCAGAATCGTTGCCCCCCGACCTTGAGCATGGGCCAACGTTTCGCAGACCAGAGCCGCAGCCCCTTCACCGACGACACTTCCATCGCGTGTCTTGTGAAAGGGTCGTGACATGATGGTTGGGTCATCCTGATTTGTGGCCAGCTTTTCCTGCAAGGAGGCGTGCAATGTCCTCAAGGGATGGATTCGCGAGCCTGTCGATCCCACGATCAAAGCATCTGCATGACCTCGCTGAAGGGTCGAATAAGCTTCCGACAAAGCTGCACCGGCAGAAGCTTCGCGTACGGTGATCGAATTGTTGGGTCCACGCAGATCATTGTAGATGGCAATATGACTGGCAGGCATATTGGGAAGATACTTGAGCAACCAGAGTGGATTCACTTCTGGCTTGCCGGTCTGCCCCCACTTGCTGAATTCGAACTCTCCTGACTCATTCAGACACTTTCGGATCCCGGTTGCAAACTCATCTGGCAATGACATGATGTAGTCACAGCCATAGACAACACCAGTTCGATCGCGATCACGACTCTCCGGGTCCAACCCGGCGTCGTTGAGCGCCAATTGTGCGACCGCGACTCCCATTTCAATTTCACGGCACATCACCTTGCTGCCTTTGCGAATCGTTCGCTGCAGCTTTTTGTCCATCGGCCCGTAGTCCGAAATGTCCCCGGTGAAACCGCGTGCTTCCGCACCAAAATCAGTGCAGAGCACACCCAGCGGGACATCACTGAATGGGCCAATGGCACTGGTACCATCATGCAGTGACTTCACCAATTCATCCGGGTCGTTTCCCAACGGGCTTACGACTCCCAGACCTGTGATGACGACACGTTGAGAAGAGCTATTATCCATGGACGCGAAACTTGCAGGCCAGAAGTGGGGAGGATCATGGGGCAGGATCTGCCACCCCGCCGGTCAGGCAGTGTGCCCATTCTAATCGGACAGACGATCTGCTTTGAGGGGGGTCAAACGCCGTTTGGAGTGGAAACCGATCAATCCACACGGTCATTTCAACGCTGATTATGATCCGCCTGCATCAGATCAGCCCAGACCAATTCCAATCAATAGCGGCCACGACTGGTGGGATTCTGGGGTGTGGCCATCTGCATCACGGGACCTGTGTGAGTCAGATTTGCTGACGCACGACCTTTGAATTGGATGAACATCAACGCATCCGCGCGACCTGTGGTCGTGCCCGTCAACATCCCCATATTCAAAAACGACATCGGGGATGCCGGATTGCCATCAGGGCTGGCAACGACGCCACAGGACAACAGAAGAATCATATCGGACGGCCACCGGAATCTCTCGTTCAAACGCCAGCTCACCACCTGAGGCACATCAATCTGGGCACGATGCACCTGATTGTTTTGCAGAGGCAATTCAAGATCGACCGGTAACAGTTTGTCGAGTTGATCGATTTCCGCCTTGATGACACAGTCAATCACCTTTCCGTCGGTACTCAGCAAGGGACTGATTTCGACCTTGTAACCGACATGGATTTCACCAGTTTCTGGTTCATAGGGCGGCCAGCCCGTAGGGGTCGGGCGCATATTGCGAACGTAGTTCTTGCCCAAAGTACTGGTCAACTTCTGCGTTTGACCATTATGCAAAACCAAATTCAAGTCATGCTTGATACGGGTATCGGTACGCTGGCGAAGCTGATTCATCACCATGGCGGCATTCTCCTTGCTCAGTAGCCACGCCTGCACACCTGGTGAATCAACACCAACATGCTGCATCAACAAGTGAGCTCGGTTCCGCCAATTCGGATTGCCGACATTCAATACTTTGACACTCAAAACCTGCGGCTCGGTATCACCCGCAACAAACTTCTCAACCACCTCACCAACCACCTGATGCATTTCAGGAGTGTGGTACACCGAAAGAGTGTTATGATCTGCGTTCAAGAAGCCAAATGGTGGACTGAACCACGCATCACTTCCTGTTTCGCGAATGATCCAGTCAACCACTGCCTGCTCAGGACGAACCACCTGATTGAGATGCCCCGTGTACGGTTTCAGATCATATTTCCGATAGGTCTGTCCCGCACTCGACGGCAGCGTCTTGTCCGCAGCAACCGACGTAGCAATTCCAGACGCCTGCCCCAGACTCTGGACAGCCGTCTGTCCGTTCGGCGATGCTGGTGCCGCGGGTGACGCGGTTGTTGGAAAACCACTGCTCGCCGCAGCTGTATTTCCGCCAGCTCCGGGCAAACCGAATCCTTGCGCTGATACAACATCCGAGTCCCAGACCATCGTTGAGACTGTCATGACAATAAGTAACGCTGAAAGACGCATCGATTCCATTCCCTGATCGATTCCATTTCGTGGGACACAAGCCGGCCCGCAGTAAATGTGCCTATACCGGCTACCCACTCAACAGGGCAAGATGGAATCACAGGCGGCTCTTCGACCCGCTTGCTTTGCTAGCATCACCGACTCAATTGAGCATTCATTTGCGAGGTCGCCTCGGCCACCGCATCCTGCCATCGAGCATCACCAAAACGCTGGCGATATTCGTCACGTGCGTGGGCGAAGATGATGTGGCGTGAACTGTTTACGACTGCGCCAAGTCCATTCTCATCGAGTCCAACGAGTACATCCTCTGCTCCACCTCCCTGAGCCCCAAATCCGGGAACCAGAATCCAACTGCCCGGCATTGCCTGACGCAATTCCGCAAGCTGTTCGGGATAGGTCGCTCCCACGACGGTTCCGACTGGACCATACCCGGACTCACCAAGACGACTGGAGTTGAAATGGGTGACCAACTCGGCAACCCGCTGATAAACCGTTTGCCCCTCGCTGACGCGGTCTTGCAACAGTCCACCTCCGGGATTGGATGTTTTGACGAGCACAAAAACTCCGGCCGAACGCTCGTCACACATTTCAACGAATGGCTCGAGGCTGTCCTCACCCAGATAGGGGCTGACTGTCAAACTGTCGCTTCCCCAAGGACTGGACTCCCCAAGATAGCCATCGGCATAGGCAGTCGCGGTACTGCCAATATCGTTGCGTTTCCCATCAGTAATGACGAGCAACCCGGCTTTTTTCGCGTATTGGATGACCTGCCCCAGAGCAACCATACCGGCAGGCCCAAGCTGCTCGAAGAATGCTGCCTGAGGTTTCACACAGGCCACTTTCCCGGCCACCACATCGATGATCTCGGTACAAAACTGGGTGTAAGCGGCTGCCCATTCGTCCGCTGAATCATTGGCAACCGAATCGCGAAGCGGTGCTGGCAGTTGGGCCTTTCGCGGGTCAAGACCAACGCAGGTGATCGAGCCGGTGTTACGTACGGCCAAAGCAAGACGGTCCGCAAAGAGCATTGTTTTCCCCGATATATTGTTTGAAGGCGCGAGATGGAGGGCAGCAATCCGACGTGCAGCTCGAATGATTGACTCCAGAATCTTGTCTTCCAGAGCGATGTGGTCAAGGACCGGTCCGTGGCGGCAACATCCAAACAGCCAGACCAGCGTAGCGAATTCCCCTCAACAAGCCGGGAATACCTTCAGAAAACAGGGGTAACCACGCGGGCTACCCTCTGGCAATCGCATCAGGCGGGTTGTCCGGGCCAGACCAGAATTTCGTCCCGTCGTTCGAAAAACGTCGTCTAGCAAACATGGCGATCGTTGGTTAGCATTTTGTTTCTGACGGAAAAAACGTATCAACGTTTTCTCTGGCGGGCTGTAGCGCAGCCTGGTTAGCGCGTTTGACTGGGGGTCAAAAGGTCGGAGGTTCGAATCCTCTCAGCCCGATTCAGAAGTCAATCAGCTCGTCGCATTTCCATGCGGCGAGCTGTTTTTCGTTCGCTGCAAACAGTTCGCGCAACCGGCCAACGCGGTACACGGCCATGTCATGGATACCGGTAGCTGGGTTCACCGGAATCTGATTTTCCACGCCTGCCAGTTCTCGCCGTTCCCAGCATCAGCCGCGGCAATAGTTGCGTCTGAAAAAGATGACTGCCCCCAAGCCGAGTCCACCCGCCCAACACCACTGCCAAGTGAGCGCGTGGAGAATTTTGGTATCGTACCAAACCAACTGATTCCAGAGCATGCTTTGGAAGCCGGTCATGGCCCAATAGGTCATCGTACCTTTACACAAGGTATCCAGAACGGTGGGCAAGTTCATCATTTGCAAAGGAAACCAACATCCTCCCAACGCTGCCATCATCAGGATCAACAATGAGGCGAGGCTTTCAGCTTGTTTGCGCGAGCGACTGATTGACGCCAGAAACATTCCGAACGCACCACCGGTCACCACCCAGGATAACGAAAGAACGAAGAGAGTAACCGGATCCCGAAAGAGTCCGACGCGAAACATCCATTCGCCGTAGGCGAAGAGGATCGTCATTTGCCCCAAGCCAATGAGCAGAACAAAAAAGAACTTGCCCAATAAGATCGCATTCCAGGAAATTGGCTGCGAGAACAGTCGCTTCAGTGTTCCCTCCTCGCGTTCACTGAGCAGCACACTGCCGCAACTGGTCAACGCAAACAGCAGCATCATGACTGTCATTCCTGCTACGCTTTGAGCTTGCTGGTACGTCACCTGCTTGCCACGATCCGGCGGCGAGACATCCTTGGTCTCGACCGGCAGCAACTCTTCCATGAATCCCCGCATTGTTTCGCCAGCACCACGATTTCCGGCGGGTTTCAATTCCCCTTGCAATCCACCGTTCTGGTCACCTGCATCGGATTCACCCACGTCCTTTTCATTGACTCCTGCTCTGGTCTTCGGATTCTGCCTGGCATCCTCGGCCTTGCTCTCGTAGAAAGCATCCATGGTAGACCCGATGTTGACCATCCACGATCGAATCAAACCTGTCGTTTGTGAATCCATCCCCTGTTTGTTCAACATTTGCTCCATAGCACCGGTGAAAAAATCTCCACCAAATACATTCAACGATGCTTGAATCAAGGCGATTTGAATGACCTGTTCTTCCATCGCCCGCCCCGGATCTCGGAGCAGATTGAGCAAAGGAATTTTTCCCGCCTCAATCTGCTGATCCATGTCCTGCGGGAGGATGAGCACATGGTTCGCATCCCCATCACGAATGAGCTTTTCCAGTCGCCTCTGTACCGCGTCCCTGTCGATGGAATCACGATGTTCAGGCAATTTCACGACCCGCACCCGCAGATTGCCATCGTTTCTGAGCGATTCGACCAGTTCCTGACTTTTTCCTGAATGCGCAAAATCGGCGATATGCAGCGTCACCTTTGGCATCCCGCCCGAACCACCAAAGGCGTAGGCCATGATCCACCCAAAAACGCTGACCAGCGCAATGGGCACCAGAATGCTAAGCACCAATGCGGTGCGATCGCGAAGAAAACTTCTCAAGTCTTTTTGTGCCAGCGTCCAGGCTGCGGAAATCGTATCCATCTAAACATCCTTCAGACTTCGACCTGTAAGTTTCAAAAATACTTGCTCCAGATCAGCACCTTCCTCACCTGCTTCGATGGCCAACTCGCTCGGCGTGCCGGTGGCCATCACCGTTCCTTCATTCATGATCGAAATCCGGTCGCATAACCGCTGCGCTTCTTCCATGTAGTGGGTTGTGTAGAGCAAGGCGACGCCCTCGGACTTCAGTCGCAACAGCATCTCGAACAGATGGTTTCGGCTTTGAGGATCAACACCAACGGTTGGTTCATCCAACAACACCAGACTGGGCGAGTGCATCAGCCCAGCCACCAAATTCAATCTTCGCTTCATACCACCGCTGTAGCTTCCCACCAGATCACCTCGACGATCTGTCAGCCCTGCCAACTCAAGCTTCTCTTTCACAGCCTGCTCACATTGCTGACGCTTCAATCCATGCAGTGTCGCAAACAACCTCAGATTTTCCTCAGCCGTCAGCTTCGGATAGAGCGCCAAATCCTGCGGCACAAAACCCAACTTGCAACGATCGGATTTTCGCTCAGCAGGGCGAAACACCTCGCCGTTCATCTTCAGGTTACCTTCCCAAGCAGAAAGCAAGCCGGCAATGCAGGAGATCGTGGTGGTTTTCCCGGCGCCGTTGGGCCCCAACAGGCCCAAGCACTCTCCCTCTTGAATCGAAAAGCTGGCCTGCTGCACGGCTTTACGTGATCCGTAGCAATAAGCCAAATCAACAACATCAAGCATCGTGACTCACGATTGTTCCAGGAATCCCACGAGATAAGAACTTCAGTCTAGCCTTCGGCACAACTGGCATGGAATGGGTAAAAATCAGCAGAAGCTGATTTGGTGAAATCAAAAAACCCACCGGGAAGTTGCCTGTTTTTTCGTTACTGGCAATCGCTCTGGAGTCCGGCATGCTTCCGTTTCCAGAGAGAGAGGTTCCGGGACACGTGTTGCACGATGAAAAATGAAACTCGGTCCTGTCTTCATGCCCGGTTCAGCATGGCCGGTAATCGATCACGAATAAAATCGCGAATTTCATCACGCACCCTGCGATAACAGTCCAGAGCTGCTTCGTCGCTGTCAGCATTCGCGGCCAGTTTCGGTGGATCATCAAAGCCAACATGCACCAGTCTGGATTCCGTCAGAAATGCGGGACAATTCTCATCGGCATGGCCGCAAACCGTGATGACAAGGTCCAAGGGGACATCAGAGAGCGTGCTGGCGAGTTTTGACGACTGCGTCGACAAGTCGACGCCCACTTCTTTCATCACCTGCATCGCATTGGGATTCATGCCATGAGCTTCAATTCCAGCCGAGTAGGCTGCAATCGTGTCACCATGAAAATGTCTTGCCCAGCCCTCTGCCATTTGACTGCGACACGAGTTCCCCGTGCAAAGAAAAAGAACATTCATTGTCACTTCAATTACTTTCGCTGTTTTGGGTAATCCGGAATCAAAAACGTGGCGATGCCCGCTACATCGCTGAGCCTGTTCACTGAAATCAAGGGAGTTCCTTCAAATTGTCCAGGAACCTTCGATAGCTCTTTTGAATCACATGGTCTTTCTTATCATGAACGCTGGCTGCAAAGATAATGCGAAACGGTTTGTCCTTCGCAACCTCAATGGTACTCTGCTCTCCCTGTTTCATCGCAGCACGTCCGAACGGATTCGCTACAAACACTCCGTAATTCCGATTGTGCCACCAACTCTCACGAAAGTTGTCAGGAGAGGCCATCAGAGTGATGCCCACCTGTGCGTCTCCCACAACTCCCGAATAGTCGCACCACTTTGCGGCTTGCCCCCAAGTCGAGCGAGCCGATCGATCTCCTGTTGAACTCAGAATGACACCTCCTTCTTTTTCCGTCAAAGGCGTCGCCACTCTGGCTCCAAAACCCATTTCTTCCTGATCACCAAAAGTAAAACCCTGTTTTCCCGAAAGGAAAGTCGCGTCCCAGATCAAAGACCAGTCCGTCGCATGGATCTGCAATACGAAACGGTTCACGACACTACAAATGACCTGCTGATCACCGGACAGCAATTCAGATGCGGTTGAAAACGTCAACCGTCTTTCTTCTACCATCGGTTTACTCAGGAATCGCAAGTGCCTGATGACGCCCTTGTTTCGCCAGAAATCCGTCCCACTTACATCACCAAAGGCCAACCAGAGTCCCGGATGCATTGTCGCGTGATCGGTCGCATCCTCACCCGGCACAGGTGGATAGTTACGGGTCACTTGCAAGCCACCGACCGTTTTCAGATTCGCAAAAAACGGACGTAAAACCTCGGGATCCCGAAAGACATACTCAACCAATGACTTCCCGGCATAAAAGATCTGCAAACGGTCCTTCTGTTCGACCCAGGCAAATCCCTGTTCATTTCCCTCCGGATTTCCGGTTGGCACCATCTTCGCACCTTCCGGCACAGTCAGTTCGGCACCAGATTCATTTTTCTGTCGCGACTTCCTGTTCTTCTTCGATCTTTGTTGTTTGCTGACCTGATCACCACGCAACGTTGTCAAATAAACAGCAATGTCGGCGACCTGCTGAGCGGTCAGAACAGGTGCCATGGATGGCATGGCCGACACCGGGCTGGTTTTTCGCTGCTCGATGGATGTTTTTGGCACAATAATTTCGTTTCCATCAGCCAGTCCCAATTTCAAGGCAAGCCCACTCTCCTCAATCAACACACCCACATGGATGCGACCATCATCTGCAAGCACACTCAACTGCTGAAAACCCTCGGTGATCACGGCATCCGGATCGATCATTGACTCCACGAGGTGCCGAACGGTTGCTCGACTGCCAATCCTGCCGAGGTCAGGGGCAAAGCCTCCATTCTTCTCATTCAGACGATGACACTTGACGCATCCTGCTCCCATGGTGTGCTTGAAAAGTATTTCTCCGCGTGATGCATCGGCTTGTTGCAACTGCTGCAGCACTGTCTCCAGCATTTGCTTGCGGGACGCCGGTTCTGAACGCTTTTCCAACAAACGCGGTTGCAACAGAACGAGATAATTCGCGCAAGGTGACTTGCGTTTGGCATCTGTATTACCCCCCAGAACAATCGTACCAGCCGCGCAGTCACGCTGGTAAATCTGCATTGTGCAATCATCCGTGACCAGTTTCTGATCCGTTCTTACATAGTTTTCGCTGATCCACTTCGGGGGTTTGGGCTGACGTCTGTCAACGGCAACCATCACGCGTATCGGTACGGGTGAATCAAAGCTCAACCAGTGATCACCGGTGGATTCGTCATCATCGTTCGCCGTTTGAATGAAATCAGTTCCGACCAGCTCATCTGGTAGCTCCTGCAGACGATATCGCCTGTCGCTGTAGACTTTGGTACCTCGCACAAGACCGTTGGGTTTCAGGTGGTAAGCTGCCTTGCTTTTGACACGGATGTTCTGAATGACAGACACACCGGAAACTGCTTCTTCTGTGGCAGGAGTTCGACCCTCGAGACGTTGCCCGGCTTGGGTACCTGCGATCGGACGGCCCTTGATGATCACTTTCGCTCCACCGTTGCTGACCTTTTCAAGCCAAGCTGAGGCGAGCACGCGGTTCGCCTCACTCCTGTCAAGCAGAACGGCCTCAACATCCTGCTGACTGAGTTCATGCTGCTCAAGCAATGCCAGCAATGCGGCATGACGAACAGCATCACGCAAATCGTGTTTCAATTCCCGCAACTGCTCTACTGAGCTCAACATCTGGAGTGCCCTCCAGGCAGCGTAGAACACAGCAGGATCCTCCTCTCGCTCAATGGCTGCCAACAGTTGAGGAATGTGCTGTTTCTGTTTCGTTTGAATCAGAGCCTGCACGGCAGCGAAGCGAATTCTGGGCAGTGGATCACCCAACGCCTCAATCAATCCATTGGGGAGCTCTCTCGCTGTTTCTGCTTCCTGAGTTCTAAAAGCCAGAATCCGGATTGCCTGCAGTCGTTGATTGAAAATTGCTGTGTTCGCCTGCGGGTTTTCGGCGGCCAGCATTTTTTCAAACTCCTGATCCACACTGACCTCATTTACACCAATTCGTCCCAATGCCCAGAGAGCCCATGTGTGCTGCATTTCCGTATGCTGGCCCCTGGCAACAGGAATGGTCTTCAAGACCTGCAACAACTCATCAATCACGCCATCACCCCGCCGAACCAACTCATCCTGTGCGTCAATTCGATGAACCGGCAGAGGAGATGCAAATTGGCTGATCAATTCCCTTACCGACTTGTTTTGTAACGGCTCCTCATCTGTCAGATCGCTCAAAACACCAGCATTCTTCATTGCGATTCGATAGACACGTCCCTCATTGGTCAGCTTTCCATCTTTCCACTCTGCACCATAACCTCGGCTCCACCCGAGGATCCACAACGCGCCATCGGGCCCCACTTCCATGTCGGTGGGGCGAAACAGCGAATCCCCACCCCTGACGAATGGCTCCCAGTCACCAGACCTGGGCCTCATCAAAGCCCCATCCCATTCGGGTCGCCATACATAGGTCGTTTTATTCAACCAGTCATTGATAAAAAATGCCTCACGATACTGTTCCGGAAAGCTCAACCCATGGCCAAAGACAATTCCGGTACCTGAACCTTCAAAGAGGGGACCACTGACAGGTGCAGTGGGTGGATGTGGATCCGGTGTCCAATGCGCGCTCCAGGGATGATTCCAACCGAAATGGGCACCTTGGAAAGGCATGATGATTCGATCACCCCCGGTCTGATCATTGTCGGTCCCCAACCAGTTGAACTGCGCATCCATGGTGATGTCCCACGGATTACGAAACCCACGTGCAACGATCTCAAGATTTGCACCACCGTCATCGCACCTCAGAACGCCACCATCCAATCCCCAATCATCATTTGGGTCGTGGAAACTGCGTTGATAATTTTCCTTGGTGAAAACCTTCGGCTCAGGCAGGTCAGGTGCACCCGGCGGGCCTTTGACTCCCCACAAGTCACGAAAAGGTTTGGGTGCCAGACGACCGGGAAGAGTCAACCCCTTGGAGTTCCCCTTGCTCATGTACAACTTGCCGTCAGGTGCCCAATTCAAGCCGTGCAAGCCATGCTCGAGGTTACCGAGATCCGTGTAGAGTCGCACATACTGGTCGGCCTCATCATCACCATCCAGCTCCCGCACCACGGTCAACTCTGGTGCATTGGCATCCCTCAGATCATTCCCATGCCAGGGCAACGCCTGCACGGCATTGAAACCTGTGGCAAATATTTTCTTGTCATCAGCTCTGCCGTCACCGTTCGTGTCAGACAAAATGACCACACTGTCACCGGGAGTTTCCGGGGTCGGCTTGCGATACTGTGGTCCCATTCCGACAAACAGGCGTCCCCGCGAATCGAATGCCATCGAACAAGGTTGTCGTACCATTGGCTCCTTGGCAAAAACCGTGACTTCAAAACCTTCCGGCACGGTGGGCAACGCATGGTGGTCTGCTTTCGGATCGTGAAAATCATTTGCTGCAACCGGATCGTTGCCAACACACAATCCACCAAGGACCAACAACACAACACGGAGTACCGATCGGCAGTATCTGCCATGAAGCAAATCGCCGGTGCAAGAAACACAGAGTGTCAAAAACGCTGTGGTCAAGCACTGCATTCTGTTCATCAGACAGGACACTGTTGGCACGAACAGCAACATATCAACCATCCTCGAAAAAAAAGTTGTGCAGAGAAGAAATGAAGCCGCAAGCATCCAACGATTCAACAGATCTTTTACCCAGAACTGAAAACAAAAATCACACATGCGACTCAAAGCCGTGCATTCCGTCGTCCACCTTCGCATGGTACTGAATTTCTTGAGCGATGACCAATGCCCCGACCACTCAGGAATCGGGTTACGTTAAATCACCCACATTCCTTACCCATGCTGAATACTGCATATCTGATTGCAGCGCAGCTGATTGCAGCGCAGCTGATTGCAGCGCAGCTGATTGCAGCGCA
>JAAXJB010000024.1 GCA_012270065.1 Rubripirellula sp.
CGATAATGAAACGTCCACAAGTTGGCGGGTGATCAATGACAGTTACAAGCCGTTCCCCGTTGACGCGTTGCCCGGCACGTTAAAACGCTATGCGGTGGAAGCATCTGATTTTATTGGTTGTGATCCGGCTTACGTTGCGTTGCCATTGTTGACGGCAGCCGGGGCCGTGATCGGCAACGCACGCCGGCTGCACGTCAAAAATACGTGGTACGCGTTGCCCACTATCTGGACGGCGATCGTTGGCGAATCCGGCACAGCTAAAACGCCAGCCCTGACGGAAGCACTCGCGCCGATTAAACGATTGCAGCGTGACGCGTTGAATCGGTACGAACAACGACGGGCCGACTATGATTCAGCGGTGCAACAGTACGACGCTGACCTGGCAACGCACAAAAAGAAACGCAGCACAGGGGAACCACTGCCCGCCAAGCCTGACGCACCAGTGCCCGAACGCCTGACCGTCAGCAACGCGACGGTGGAAGCCCTGGCACCGATTCTGCGAGAAAATCCCAGGGGCGTTTTATTGCATCGCGACGAACTCGCCGGCTGGTTTGGTTCATTTAACCGCTACATTGGAAAATCAGGCGCGGACGAAGCCGATTGGCTATCGCTGCATAATGGCGACGGAATCACCGTTGACCGCAAAACAGACGGCACGGTGCCGCTACACGTTGCGTCAGGAGTTGTGTCAATCACAGGCGGCATTCAGCCGGCAATATTGCAAAAGGCATTTTCACCAGAGCAGCGCGCGTCCGGCATGGCGGCACGTTTGCTGATTGCATCACCACCACGCGCGACCCCGTTATGGTCTGAAACGGAATTGAACCAGTGGACGCGTGAAAAGTGCTTTGCGTTGTTCGACGACTTGGCGTCACTGCAACTGGAAAGCGACGAAGCCGGCAGGCTGCAAAGTGTGATTGTAAAAATGACACCTGAAGCCAAGCTGACATTCATCAGATATTTCAACGCACACCAGCGACAATACCCCAACCATGTAATCAACAAATGGCTGGGGCACAGTTCAGCGGTGGCAGAACGGCATTATTTGCAAGTCACCAAAGACGACTGGGCCGATGGTGCGACGCGGGAAACCGTCTGTAAAAATAGGCAAACTATCCCCCACACGGACGACCGCAGATGCCGGCCAAACGATTCTGGTGGTAACACGGGTGGTAACACACACGCGAATACAGGGGGCCACAGCAGAACGGGCGCACAAAAAAAGCCCGTAAAAACACGGCTACATGCTCCTACAGGCTCGGGCATTGCTGCCCAGGCTACCCCGCAAGGACTCGAACCTTGAATGGCTGGACCAAAACCAGCTGTGTTGCCAATTACACCACGGGGTAGTGATGCGGCGAAGTTTAGCAACTCACCGCAGATCCCTAAAGAGGACATCCGCCGATCGGCAACGGTTCGGGAAAATTTTTTTGATGGAAGAAACCTGCCGTCCGGGTGCCACGAAAGAGGTTTGCTTTCAGGTTTTCCCGATTTTCAGTCTTTCCGGGATTGCACCGCAAATGCCAGTCTTTGCAACTCACTCGCCAAATCCACATTCACCACCGCGACATCATGCCCGAGGCTCAACGTCGTGGGCGCGAAGTTGAGGATCCCCTTGATCTCATTCTTGACCAGATTTCCTGCAACCTCCGCAGCGTGTTCAGCAGGCAAAGCCAGAATCGCCAACTCCGCCCTCTGAAAGCCGAGAAACGAATCCAAGCGTGAAGCATCCATCACTTCGATTCCACCGATTTTGGTGCCTATCAACTGCGGGTCGTTGTCAAACGCTGCGCTCAGATGAAAACCGAGCCGATCGAAACCTCGATAACGCAGTAAGGCGTGCCCCAAAGAGCCGACTCCCACGAGAATGACATTCCACTGAACACCGGATCCGAGTACCTGACCAATCCGATTGACCAATACCGCAATGTCGTAGCCGACTCCACGCCGCCCAATGGTTCCCAACGCGCTGAGATCTCGCCGCACCACTGCAGGCGAAACATCAACGAGGCGCCCTAGCGTCTGGCTATTCAACGAAACATCACCTTCATCCAACAGGCGTATCAGTTCCCTGTAATACAGACTCAGCCGACCTACAGCCGGCTGGGGCAAACGATGGGGAACACTGCCCTGCCCTGTGCTGGATTCCAGTTTCAAATGTGTTTCCGTGTTCGTGTCAGTTTCACAAGCCGCTGTGTCTAATCGTTCTGGAACCCGTTTGTCATCAGGCTGGTCACTATCCCGTTCTTCGGTACTCATCCTGCGTTTATCCTACGAACAACTCCCCCGACACAAGCATCAACGATCGGAGATTGACTGGTCGTCATGCCCCACAATTCATGCTGTTGATCCTGACAGGCGGATCCGACCTCATCCTTTCATGCTAGCGTGATTTGACTGTGAGCGACAATTCACGTCAGCTGCCATTCGCATCAACTGTTCCAGGAAAATCCACGTCAATGCAGCAGGTCCTGATTTGAAACCCTACGTTCAAAACCAGAACCAGATCGCACAAATCGTGGATCAAGGAAATTGGATCGTGCCGATTATATGGTCTTTTACATGGCGTTCATCGACCAGATTCACACAACAATACCGACAACATCCGCGCGACCCATCTACGTCAAACATCGTTTCAACCGCACCCCGCCTGCCAGCAACTTAGCTGATGCAGGTAAATCCACCCGCGTGTTACCATGTTTTTGATCCGTTGGTGACCTATGTCCCACACACCGGCCATCCAGGCTGCATCCTCACATTCTCTTCGGGCACTTTTCCAACGCCATGTCATATTTCAAAGTCACCTGCCCTGGTTGCGACAAGTCACTCAAAGTACCAGAGAACCTTGCCGGCAAGAGCCGTGCGTGTCCTTACTGTCGAGCCACGGTTCGAATACCGGAAACGCAACCAGTCGAGTCGACAACCGCATTTCCCAATATTCAAGTCAGCGAAACAGCGACGAAGCCCAAAAAGCCGTCAGCTTCCGCCAAGAAACCAAATAAGCCAGGAACGGTTTCACCCACACAGGTCAAGCCACAGACCCGTGTAACGCCGCGACGTCCCAAGAAAAGCTGGTTCAGTTCCGGCAGTGATTCCGCAAGCAGCGATGTCAGTTTGATTTTAAGCGGACTGATGGGCGGCGGCATGACGTTGGTCTGGTACGCCATCACTTTCCCGATTCGCGACAACAACTTTGGCGCTCTGTTCTGGGAGCGTGGTCCTGTTCCCTTCCCAACCACCTTTTTGATGTTCTGGGCCATCTCGATTCTCATTCTCAAATGGCTGCGTCTCAAACAGCAAAAAGCAACCATGCTGCTGGATGTTCTGCCCAACGAGATTTCTGATGAAATCACGATCGATTCACTGGATGAATTTTTAACGCATATCAATGAACTTCCCGGTGCCAGCAGTGACAGTTTCCTGATCAATCGTGTTGTCCGTGGGATCGAACACTTTCGTGTCAGAAAGAGCGCAGCCGAAACCGTCACGATGATGGAATCCCAATCAGCAATTGACGCAAATAATGTGGCAGGAAGCTACACAATCCTGAAGGTGTTTATCTGGTCGCTTCCAATTCTCGGATTCATCGGAACTGTGATGGGAGTCAGCACGGCAGTGGCGAGTCTGGCCAATAGTCTCAGCGATGGTGGCAGCATGGATGCCATGAAAACTGCTCTTCAGGATGTATTCGGTGGCTTGGGCACAGCGTTTGACACAACCCTGTTGGCATTGATCATGAGCATGCTGGTAAAAATTCCTGCATCGGCTTTGCAAAAAAATGAAGAAGACCTGATCACATCGGTTGACGAATACTGCAACGAGAATCTTCTCCGACGCCTCAACGATGGTCTGGACGGTGGTGCCGAACGTGGCGCGACAGCCAATCAGGACACGACCGTCTTCCGTGAAGCCGTCGAGCAGGCTCTGGGAACCCAACACGCCGAGATGGAACGCTGGCTTGAGAAACTCGATGCAATCGGTTCGCGATTGACAGAACAGGTATCCCAGGGCTGGGATGAAGTCAATGATCGGATCGAAGAGCAACAACAGAAGCACGTTGCCACGCTGCACAAGCAACAACTTGACCAACAGGGGCGACTGCAAGCGCAACTGGATCAAATGGCCAACGCAGCAGACAAGATCCAGAATTCGCTGACCCAACTTGCTGATCAGACAGAGAACCTGCAATCCAAAGTCAGCGACACCTACACGCAGACCGGCGAGAGTCTCGAAAACCACCTGTCGGGGGTCGAATCCGGCCTGAACAGCCTCAGCAGTGTTCTGGCAAAACTTGGTGAAGATCAGGTTGTCATCCAGCAAGTCGAACAGACGCCTGCCAAAGGCGGTTGGTTCGGCGGATCCAAGCGTCGCGGGACCAGGAACGGGAGGCGATAACCTTGGCACGCAGACCACGCACCAGTGACGACGACATATCACTGTTTCCGTTTCTCAGCAGCATCGCCTGTGTCATCGGCGTTCTCACGATGATGATCGCAACTC
>JAAXJB010000047.1:0-67245 GCA_012270065.1 Rubripirellula sp.
TTCGTGAAACCGCCGTCCATCGGGTCGATGCTGGCACCGTTGCCGACGGCCCTACTCCAGATCTCGGGGGTGGCGATTACCTGCTTGTGTTCAAGGGTTCTCGCGACGCACTTTCAAGAGTTCTGGATAGGTCTGATCCTCATCCCCGTATTGCTGTTTGAGTTCCTGCAGCCGGCTTTTCATGAACCGTACAACCGAGGCATATTCGGGATTGTTGTAGACATTGTTGGTTTCCTGGGGATCGAGCTTGAGATCGTACAATTCCCATCCGGGAGTGGACGGTTCAAAATCACCTTTTCCCAAATTCGCATCCAGCGGCAATCCATAGAAGAACGCCAGCTTGTACCGATCAGTGCGGACTCCATAGTGCCCGGGGATGTGATGATGAGCCAGATGCATCCAATAGCGATAATAGATTGCATCACGCCACTGTTGCGGTTCATTGCCCGTGAGAATCGTACGCAGGCTTTTCCCCTGCATCTTGCTGATTTCTGATTCTGCGCTGGTTTCTGAAAAGTCGAGGAATGTCTGCGCGAAATCAAGATTCGAACAGAGTTGTGCGTCATTGACCGCGCCAGCAGGAATCACACCCGGCAGTCGGGCAAGAAATGGCATTTGCAAACATTCTTCGTAAATCCAACGCTTGTCAAAGTAATCATGTTCACCGAGAAACATTCCCTGATCAGCCGTGTAGATCACCAGTGTGTTTTCAGCGAGCCCGGTTCTATCCAGATAGTCAAGGACACGTCCGACGTTTTCGTCGACCGCTTTAACGCAGCCAAGGTAATCATGAAGGTACTTCTGGTACGCCGCTTTGCCTTTTTCCTTGTCGGTCATCCCGGATAGATTGATTGATCCAGCTGGCCAATCCGGTTTTTGTACATCCGCTACCATCGTCCGGCGTGGGTGCAGTCTGCTCGTGATGGAGGTTCCCATCATCCTTGTCGCAGAAGAACGGTGGGAGAAATCTTCCCACAGAGTTTCAGGTTCAGGTATTTCTACATCAGCGAGATAATTTTTGTGCCGGTTGGCTGGCTCCCATTTCCCATGAGGAGCCTTGTGGTGCAGCATCATGAAAAACGGCTTTTTGTCATCACGCTGGTCGAGCCATTCCATCGCATAGTCGGTTACAAGATCGGTGTAATAACCTTTCGTGCGCTGAGCTTTTTTATTGACACGTGATGTGTAAGCAACGCCGTCCGTCGATGCGACAAAAACCGGGTTGTGGTACAACCCCTGACCCGGACCCACTTTCCAGTAATCGAAACCCCATGGTGGTGAACGGAGATGCCATTTACCAATCAATGCAGTTTGATAGCCGGACTGTCTCAGGATTTCAGCAACATTGGGTATCCCCTTGTCGGGACCCGGAAAAGCATCCACCAATGTTTTCACACCGTTAACATGCGAATGCTGCCCTGAAAGGATGACTGCACGACTGGGCGTGCAGATGGAGTTGGTGACAAAGCACTTCGTCAGCTTCATTCCCTCCTTGGCAAGGCGATCAATGTTGGGAGTCGGCGCGACTGCCGCGAGTCTGCCACCGTAGGCGCTGATGGCATTGCATGCGTGATCATCAGACATGATGAACAGGATGTTAGGGCGTTCGGCAGCCATGCCCGCAGAAACCAACATGAACAGGTACGTGAGTGGCAGAAGATACAGGTATTTCATGTAGGGAACTTGTTGAAATGTGGTTTCCACGGATAACGCTGCAGCGTTGTTTGACTACCTGACAGTGTAACTTCCCCGATCATTTTGCAGAAGCAATTTGCTTTGAGTTGGAAGCAATCGTGGAGTGAAATGAACATCCATGGAGAGAAAGTGCCAAACGGCGGTGGAACGATTTCTTGGTGTGAGAATCAACAACCGGGAGAAGTTGACCGATTCCGGTTGGGATGAGCGATCCCATGAATCTCATCGTGATACCAGGGATTCACACCGAAAAGCCTTTCCACTGGCTCGATCGTGGCATTAAACTGAGTGACCCACCACCATACTGATTGCTTCCAGCCCACCTTCATTCTGTCCGGTATTTGCCGTGTTCTGTTTGCGAAGTCTGCACAAAACTGAATTGGTAACTATGGCCGTCATGGCGGCGTGGTGCGGACTTGCTTTCAACGCGATCAATGCTTGTGCTGATCAAGCTCGCGAACAGACCGATTTTTTTGAAAAGAAAATCCGGCCAGTGCTTGTCAAACATTGCTATGAATGCCACGCCAGTGATTCAGAAGAAATTGGGGGCAAATTGTTGCTCGATTCTCGAGCGGGAATGATCACTGGTGGTGAATCGGGTTCGGTGATCACATCGGGAAAGCCTGAAGAGAGTCTTTTGATGCAGGCATTGCGCTACGATGGTATCGAAATGCCACCCAGTGGAAGATTGCCGGAATCGGTGTTGGGTGATTTCGCAAAGTGGATCGAGCAGGGTGCAATGGATCCCAGGACAGGTGCCTCCGTGCGTCGAGCGTCCGATAGTGAAGATCTTGACGCATTGTGGTCATTTCAGCCCAGATCCACCCCTGCTGTACCGGCGGTTCTGGATCAGTCGTGGCCCCGTGGTCCAATGGATCAGTTTGTACTTGCCCGAATCGAAGCAGCGGACTTGAAGCCAGCAGCGGATGCTACACCCCACGTGCTTGTTCGTCGCTTGTACTTTGATTTGACGGGCTTACGTCCCACAACAGAACAGGTCGCGGACTTTGTGCAGCATCACGAGCGTGACCCGGGAGGCGCTGTTGAAAATCTGGTTGATCGTCTACTCGCCGATCCCCAGTTCGGAATCCGTTGGGGAAGACACTGGTTGGATGTGGCACGATACGGAGAATCCAATGGGGATGATGGTCTGGGAAGAAATGCGACGTTTCCGCATGCGTGGCGGTATCGGGATTACGTTATCAATGCAATGAATCGCGATTTTGGTTATGACGGTTTTCTGCGGGAACAGCTGGCTGGTGATCTGTTGAAAGCGAACACAGCTGAAGAACGAAACCGACATCTCGTGGCGACCGGTTTTCTGGCATTGGGATCAAAACCCGCCTCTGCGATGAATTCCAATTTTGCCATGGATGTCGTCGATGACCAGATCAATGTAGTCAGCACGGGTGTGCTGGGACTGAGCGTGGCGTGCGCACGTTGCCATGACCACAAACACGATCCGATTCCAACTCGTGACTACTATGCACTGGCTGGTATTTTTTCCAGCACCCAGACACTGTACGGGGCAGCCGGTAACGAAAAGCTGACCGCACCACCAACGGATTTGCATCCATTGAGATCCAGGCTGGAGGTTGTCCAGAAACAACCTGATCGAAGCAAGAAACCAGAATTTGCAGCCGGCTATCAGGATGTGATTGAATCGTTCAAGCCAGTGATCAGCGAGTCGCTGACAGCGTCTCCCGAAAATCTGAAACCTGTTTCAGAAGTTTCTTTCAGTGAAACCGGGTTTGCCAGTCTGAAGGAGACTGCCCTGCATGGTGAATTCAAGGATGAAGCGATTTCATACAGCATTTCATTCTGGTTCCGTAATACGCTGAAGAATGATGCACGACCCATCACGACTTATCTGTTTTCCAGAGCAGAATTGGGTAACAAAGCTTTGCCAGGAGATCATCTGGGGATTGGCGGGAAACATGAAAAAGCAGTAACTGGGAAGTTATTCATTTTCAATGGAAACGAGAAGAAAACATCAATCAAAGGTTCGACCGTCATTCCTCCGGATACATGGAACCATGTTGTTCTGGTGAGGCGTGGCGGAAAGGTTGAGGTGTTTTTGAATGGTCAACTGGAATTGGCTGGCTCATTGGAGCCGATGTTTGGGAAATCACGCCAATTCAGTCTTGGTAGAAGAAGCGACAAGTTTGCTCCCCTTCAAGGGAATGTCGGTCAGTTCGCAGCTTATCCACGAGCACTCGATCGCAAGTCTGCCGAAAGTCTGCACACAGCATCAGGGCAACCCAAAGGAATCGTCCCGATTCCCGTGGATGGCTATGCAATGGGAGTGCGAGAGGGTTCGAAGCCAGCAGATATCAAGATCCATATCAATGGAGATGGTGCAAAAAAAGGAGCTTTGGTGCCTCGGGGAGTATTGACTGCTTATCAGGCACTTCCTGAAGACGTTGCAAGTCAGTTTGATCATGGGACGTTCACCATCCCTGATGGTTCGAGCGGTCGTTCAGAACTGGTCGAGTGGTTGATACGTGATGACCATCCCCATACGTCCAGAGTCATGGTCAACCGGATATGGATGCATTTGATGGGACGTGGCATTGTGGCAACGCCGGACGACTTCGGAGTCTATGGCGCCCGACCTACTCATCCGGGCTTGCTTGATTACCTGGCTGAAACATTTGTGCGTCAGGATTGGTCGGTGAAGCAGATGATTCGCCAGATTGTGCTTTCAAGAACCTATCAACTGTCCAGCCAGCATGATGCGGATACTCTTGCCCAGGATCCTGATAACCGCTGGCTTGCCCGTCACGAAAGGCGAAGGCTTGATGCCGAGTCGCTGCGAGACAGCATTCTGCAGGTCACCGGCAGTCTTGATTACGCGCCGCAGCAGGGATCTGCCATCGAGAAGATCGACGCCTTGATCAATTGGCCACCCGGTGAAGCGACCAATCTCCATCGTGAATCAAATCATCGAAGTATTTATCTGTGCATGTTGAGGCATGCACCACCTGCCGAATTGGCCGCCTTTGATCTGCCCGATGCCGTCGGTATCACGGGTCAGCGAGAGGTCACGACTTTACCGACCCAGACGCTTTTTCTGCTGAATAGTGACTTTGTGGTGTCGCAGACCAGCACGTATGCGAATCAACTGATCGCGGGGCCTGGCCTTCAGAAAGGTGAACCAGTTACGGATCAGCTACGCGTGCGACAGGTGTTCCAGAGCTGTTTTCAGAGAATGCCCAGCGAGGTCGAGTTGCAGCAGGCGATGGATTATCTTGTCATGATTGACGGGCAACTCCAAATGACGGTAACGGATGCTGATCGACGTAGACAGGCTGTCTGGCAGAGCTTTTGTCAGGCAATGTTGATGACAAATGAATTTCGCTATGTGGATTGATCACTGACATGATTTCCCGAAGACACATGCTGCAATCGGCCTCCTGCGGATTTGGATATCTGGCACTGCAGTCATCATTATGCAGGGCTGCGGAACCTGCAGCGAAGCCACCGGTCTTGTCTGACAGCATCAAGTCAGCTCGGGCAAAGCGTGTGATTTTTTTGTGCATGAGCGGCGGTCCGGCACAAATGGACACGTTTGACTACAAACCACAGACCGGCAAGAAGAAGCATCCCGGTTCGGTTTTTCCGTTTCAGCAGTACGGTGAGAGTGGTTTGTGGATTTCGGATTTACTGCCCAAAACGGCCAAACATGCAGATCGACTTTGCGTGATCAACGGAATGCACGCGGATACGGGAAACCATGCCCAATCGTTCCTGCAGTTGCATACAGGAGAGCGGTTACGCAAGCGGCCGAGTATGGGATCATGGATCTCGTACGGTCTTGGAAGTGAGAACGAGAATCTTCCCAGTTTTATCAGTCTCAATGCCGCTAAACCCTCGGTGTACTCCAGCGCCTTTCTGCCAACTCAATACGCCGGTACACCCATCGGGACGAATGGCGAGAACATGTCAGCAGCAACCATCCGGGATATCGCTGGCGAACATCTTCCGGCCTCTGCCAAACGAAAGCAACTCGATTTTGTGCAGCAGATGAATCGCAGCCACGCTTCCCAGCGTTCAGGGGACAAGCATCTTGAGGGTGTAATCGAGTCAATGGAACTGGCGTTCCGGATGCAGATGGCCGCTCCGGAACTGTTGGACTTGAGCAATGAGACCGCGGCGACGCTCGAGCGATATCGAGTCGGAAAAAAATTGTCGATCGGTACATGTCGGCCGACTGATTTTGGAAGGCAATGTTTACTTGCCCGTCGCTTTATCGAAGCTGGTGTTCGATTCATCGAGCTCAATCACGGTGGTTGGGATCAGCACAAGAACCATCGACGTGACTTGAAGGCCAATTGTGATAGCACGGATGCACCCATTGCAGCTTTGTTGGAAGATCTGACATCACGCGGACTGATGGATGACACACTGGTCGTGTGGGGTGGGGAATTCGGGCGGCCCGGTTTGACGCCGGATGACGGCAAAGATGAAACCGGTCACAACGCGAAAGGCTTTACCTTCTGGTTGGCTGGCGGTGGCGTCAAGTCAGGGTATGTCCACGGAAAGACGAGTGAAACGGGTGACAAGGCAGTCGAGGGGAAAGTCCACTTCCGTGATCTGCACGCTACGATTCTGAATCTGATGGGCTTGGATCATCAGCACCTGAACTATCAGCATGAAGGTCGTCTGCACCGACTGACCGGTCCCGAAGAAGCAAAGGTAGTGACCGACCTGTTTGCATGATTGCTATTGGTGATGAACGAAAAACCTCGTGTGCTGGTCCAACACGTTGCAACCGTTCTCGGAAAGATAGGGGTTCATTCATCGGTGGTGGTGAACGAAGGCTGGCAGCAGTTCTTTCGGCAGACTGGACAACATCTTTCCCATCCCCCTTTGATGTGCGGTTACCACGATGATCAGATTGAGTTCGGGTAACATCAGAAGAAACTGGCCACCAGCGCCGCGGCCGGATTTGCAATCGTAGGTCCGTTCTCCGATTTTCATGTCATGCCGCCACCAGAAATAACCATAAGATGTACCTTGGGGGTTGGTGTGGATTCGATCGGTGGCTTGCTTCACATATTCGGCAGGAATCAGTTGTTCACCCTGCCATTTACCAGCGTTACTGACAAGCATTCCCCACTTGAGCATGTCACGGGATCGCATGCTGCTTCCAGCGGCTGATTTCGGTAGCCCACTGACATCGTTTTGCCATGCAAAATTGGTGATTCCAAGTTTCGCCAGCAGTTCTTCCTTGATAAATTTCCGCGCTGAACCCGGCACAACAGTCTCCAGAACCTGCATGGCGATCGAAGGATCAGAGCTTTGATATTTGAAACCCGGTTCGTCAGATGAAATGGGATCGCTGTATTGCAGGTAGGCCTGAATCTGACCCTGTCCCATCATCAGTTTCGTGTTTTTTCTGAGGTCATTGGCTTTGGCCTGATCAAGCCGAATTCCAGACTTCATGTTCAGCGCTTGTGCAAGAGTGATCTGTTCTGCCCCGGCAATGATTTTGGATTGATCAATGTCCTTCAGAAAATTGATGACGGGTTGATTCAAATCTGACATCTTCAGGTACCCCAGCTGGATCGCTCTTCCGATCGCCAGTGCCGTGTAAGACTTGGTAATCGACATCTGATAATGGGGATAATTGATTCTGCCCCGGCGATAATAGGATTCAAAGAGTAGTCTGCCGTGTTGATGAATCAGCAGACTGTCAATTTCACCGTGCTTGCCTTCATGTATGTCAGCGGCGAATGCGAGAACACGCTGAGTTGAAGGTTCAGCAGTGTTCAGGCTGCCAGTTGCGATACCATCCATACGATCTTCTGGCGATGTCGTGATGTAAGGTGTTTTCAGGTCAGGTATGTTTTTTTCCAGCGCGTAGGATATATCTTCTGCGCTCAGGTCCGTAATTTCGGGAGCCAGTCCTGCTTCATGATCAGCCGGTGGTTCCTTTGATTTTTGGCCTGTTTTGTCGCGAGGGAGCGAAGCATTCCTTTTCCCAACCTGCAACATTGCGGGCCGTTGCCAGTCTTTTGGTGTGTAGCCCTCGGGAGCCACAGGTTTGCTCACCTCGACGACCTCATCTTCAGGATCGAACAATGGCCAGGTGTCGCTGCGAAAGGGTGATGCGGGCAAACCTGCGCGGTTGTAAAGCAGATTTCGTCGAGATGGATTCATTGCCCACGCGTAGCGAACGGCAACGGGGGTTGCGATTTTGCTCGAGGAAACGATCACCTGATCGCCATCAATAACAGCGTCTGCCCAGTGCCATACCTGATCGTTACCGGCAATGGCAAAGGAATCCAGTTGTGTATCACCGGAACCTGTCAGTTGATTGGCAGAAACCAGATCACTGCCACCGGTTTCGAAGCGGAGGATGATTTTGTTGCCATCGATTTTTTGATTTTGAAAGCGTGGCCCAGAACCAACCACGTCTCTCGAGTAAACATTTTCCAATGCGTAGAGTGCATGCCGGATACCAATCGGTCGTTTGTTTTTCGGGTGCAGCTGAATCGCGTCACCGGTGTCAATGGAAACCACAAGTCCCACATTGGATAATTGTTCGCTTGCCAAACGCATGGCTTCACGATTGACCGCCCACGGGGCTTTCAGTCCTTCGACGGGAGCAGTTTGTGCCGGGTTCCAGCTGGGGAGTTGTGTCAGAATGAATGGGAAATCATCAGCGACATGCCCCCCAGACAACTCGTGCCACGAAGAACGGTAGTAAGTGATCAGTTTCTTGATCTGTTCGGAATAGTGTTCTGCTTGTGGAACATTCTTTGAATTCCTTTCGCCCTGGTACCATATTGCACCCCGGATTCCATAAGGTCGAATCGGGTGAATCATTGCGTTGAAGATATGGCTGGGGTACTGGTGGCCCAGATTCGCAGGCTTGGTGATGAAAGGTGGTTGCAGTGGTTTCCACTGGTTTTTCATCGTTTCACCGGCGGCGATCTTCTGCTGATAGAGAATGAGCTCCTGTCTGTAGGTTTGGAGTGCCTCATCACGATCAAATCGCCTGGAATTCCTGTCCAGTTGTGCAATGTGCATTCTGGTGCGCTTGTCATTGCGTTGGATTTCGGCAGGCATCCAGCCCTCGATCGGTGTACCAGCGTAGGCTTGGACAATGATGCCGACAGGAACGTCGAGTGTTTGCTGAAGCGTCTTGCCAAAGTGGTACGAAACTGCGGACGTAGTGGCAGCAGTCTCGGGGGTGCAGGGAACCCATTCCGAGAGGCGGTCACGCGATTCCTCCAGCGGCTGGTGCCAGTGTTCGCGGGATGATTTGAAAATCCTGAAATTGGGAATGTTGGCATGTTTCGCTTCCGCGTCGCTATCGAAGCAGTTACCCAACGCCCAGCCCATGTTGGACTGTCCAGCGCAAAGCCATACTTCTCCGATGGCCACATCCATCAGGGAAACAGAATTCTTTCCACGGATGTGAAGTGAATGACCGGTGGAATGTGCTGGTGTTTCCAGAAAGATCTGCCATCGGCCCTCTTCGTTTGCTGCGGTTGTCACTTCGCTACCCCAGCTTGAGGTAACGGAGATCCTCTCTTCGGGATCAGCAAATCCCCAGATTGCATTGACCGATTTCTGTTGCAGCACCATGTGATCGCTGAAAAGATTTGGCAGTCTGATATCTGCCTTGGCAATCACATGAGGTAAGACAAGCAGAACAAGCGCAGTGAGTATTCGCATGACAGGGAGTGACACAATTGGGACCATGGAAAAAAGTGCTCAACTGCCATTTTAGCAGCGACCCGAAGCTTTCACGTTTTGATAAGAGTGGTGTTGTGACTGATCGGGCCTGCTGAGCTTCAAGGCATGCAGTGGTTGCTGCCTGATATCCGACGGGAAAATCGCAGGCGACGCCCGTTTTGCAGACGTCTGGTTCACATTGTAGGGATTGTGCGGCAACTCGTTTGGCAAAAATCGTTCAAAGTCTCTCTGTGATGCTGGATACGTCCTAGAGTTCAACAGTTTCTGGTCTTTGGGTAGTCGGAGAGTTTTGCATGTTGCGTTTGTTGATCATCACGTCTGTCAGTTTCATTGCCCTGCATCACAACCCGGCGGAGGCACAGATCTTCGGCCGATGGAAAAATTCTTCGCGGGGAGCAAAGCTTCAGCGTTACGAGAGTCAACGTCCACTCACGACGGCAGATCATAGAGAACGCTCTTCCAGAACCTCTTCGGGACTGGATATTCGTATTGGGGTGGGGACGTTTCCCGGTTATGGCTACTACCCCGGCTTCGGTGCAGTCGGGTACCTCGACCCATACCGTTTTGATGGTTTCGGGTATGACCCTTACCGCTACGGTCGTTTTGAAGCCCCGGATCTTCTGAATGACCCGTATTTCAGGGAGCGATATCGGTACGACAGCAAGTATCCAGGCCGATATCGCGTTCCAAAAGTTCCCAGCAGCAGCTCGGCGATTGGATTGGCGGAACTTTATGGGTTCAGATCAGAACTGGATCCCCGACGCAACAGTTCCATTCCATTTGATTCGGACACAGCAAACCACAGTTTGTTGAAGGTTACCGAGACACTTGCCAAGGGTTTGGAAGTCAGTGAGTACGGTGAGGCGTGGCTTGAATATCTGAATCCCCGCCAAATCCCTGCGTTGATTTCTGAAAGAAAGACAGACGAATTACAGGAACTCCTGTCGCATTACGATGGTGTTGTTGCCAATCCGGAACTCAAATACATCAGCGTGACACCAGGTTTTGCAGAGACACGGGATCTATTGAGAAGCGTTCTTGGTCGTTCAATCGATCAGATGGAAGAACGAGCCATTCGTGTTACACCGACCCTGGCAGTTCCAATCGATTCGGGGTCGGTCAGTCCTGCTGAAACTCTGCCAACACCGCAGCCGACTGTTGAACAGCAGCCGGATGAACAGCAGCCGGATTTGAACCCAGCCAATGGGCGATGAGCGAATCGAAGCTGGCCTGAAAGACCTTCGTTGCGGGATGCATACGGGTGTTGCCTTCTGCATGCTGTGCTCTGATTGACGCGGGATGTTTTCTTGACGGCTGTTTGGATGGCACAACGTCTGAAGGCGACTCTGACGGGTGAACGCACTGTTTTGGATCATTGCATCGTCATGCTACGTGCAGACATACCGGCCAGAACTGATGAAGCAAGCTGAAATCCTTTTCACTTGGCCGGATTGACAGGCCGAATCAAGTCCCGCGCGAACCGTGATTAAAGACTGAATCATTACAGATCAGTGATTACTCTGCTAACTCTGGTCGGCCGATGTTCGGACTCCTTACCGGCGTGCTGTAAAGAACCGGCAGTCGGATGAGTCTTTTTGGCAAACACGACGCAGCGCATATCTGTGGTTGAAAGGTCAGCCTGTATACTGAGCCTGTCCATCGATCAGAATCATGATTTGAAAGTCATTTACGGAAACAGGTTGGCAAGGTAAGCAAATGAATCATCCGTTGAACAAGTGGATATTCTTTTATGCCGTTTGTGTGTTTTCTGGTTCACCGTCGACAGATGCAGTGGCGTGTGAGCCTGTTGACGTTCAGGTGCAACGCGAGTCGGTTGGTGTTCCCGTGGCGGCAAGAATCGGCAAGAAAATATTTCTGGACACTGGCTTGTCACGTCCGGCAGGACAAGGATGTATTTCCTGCCATCGGCCTGCAGAGGCATTCGCTGATCCGCGCCCTGTTTCGCCTGGTGCTGTCAATGGTCGCAAGGGCAGACGCAATGCGCCTTCGTTGATGTATGCCGCATTGATTCCCAGTTTTGCGTACGAGGATCTGTTCACAGAAGACGGACGTGAGATTTATGCGTATGAAGGTGGTCTGTTTCATGACGGCAGAGCACGTGACCTGTTCGAACAGGTGCAGCAGCCCTTCTTCAATCCCAACGAAATGAATCTGACTGACCCCACAGAACTTGCAAGCAGACTCCGACGGGCAGCTTACGCCGCAGAGTTTGAAAAATGGATCGGGCATGAGCGTTGGAACGATGACCGTCAACTGACGTACCATGCGTTTCGTGCCCTGGTAGAGTTTCTCAAGGAACCGATGTTTCGACCATTTGATGCACGAATCGACGAGTACCTGGCAGGAAATGAAGATGCTTTGTCAGCTGCCGAACTTCGGGGGTTGGAAGTGTTTCGAGGGGCTGGGAAGTGTGCAGACTGTCACTTTCTTGAACCAACCAGTTGGACACCTGCTTTGTTGAGCGATTTTGGTTATGACAATCTTGGTGTCCCTTCCCAAGGCGCTAAGGATCCAGGATTGGGTGAAAGAATGGGCGTCGAGGCCATGGGGCAGTTTCGCGCACCATCCTTGCGGAACGTCGAACTGACCGGGCCGTACATGCACAACGGGGCGATTGCGACCTTGCAGGAGGTGATGGAGTTTTACAACAAGCGGGATGTGGAACTCGAACGTTGGGGGGCAACGGACTATCCCGAGACCGTCAATCGCGAAGACATGGGCAAGTTGAATCTGACAGATCAACAGGTCAAAGATCTGGTGGCGCTGATGAGCGCTTTCACCGATCAAAGTCTGCTGCAAAGGCAACCCGGCCAGATCTTTCCGGACACGCCATCTGACGTTCCCTCCACTGCGGCACGAAGACTCTTCTTTCCTGATTGGACGCAACGCTTGCATCCCGCATTTCCAGGGGTGGTCGATGAGACCCGCACTTTGACGTTGCAACCAGTCGAGCCAGCGAAACGCGGCAAAAAATAATGGAAATCCAGTCGTCATAGGAGCTCTGCTGCTGAAAGCTCCACCGATGTTGTGCACTTCGTTCGTGCCGGGAAATTGGAAAGAATCCCGGGGATGCTTGCCAGGATCTCGTTGATCCAGAAGCTCATGAATCCACGCACCCTATCCGGCTGCAGGGATGGTCCTTGCCGTAAAAATACCTTGTCAGGTTGACCAAGGCAGAAGACTCAAGATGCCGATAAGTACTGCAAGCGTCGATCCGCACGGCGAAGTCCCTTGTTGCGAACAGGAGCATTTGGCTTTTTCGTTCGTAAACCGTTTGCCAGTATGCAGTTGCGTGGGAATCGGGTCAGGATTAAAATAAATGGAACCTTTCAGGCATCCTAAAGAAGGGCGATTCCCACTAACCAACCGCTTTTTCTTGCCTGAAAGGGTGCCTGCCTCGGCAATGCCGGAATCTTATCGGATGCCTTCGTCGTCGTCCGTGAGACTGTTGATTTTCCAAATTTCCTGTCAGGCGTTTTACGAAACGTCCATCTTGTTGAAAGATTGAACATGCTGAATCGAAGAAAGCTTCTCAAGAGTGTTGCTACCGGTGTTGGCGCCGCATTCAGTTCATCGATGACAGGGCAATCCCTTTTTGCATCTTCAAGCAGTGGCACCTCCGCCAAACGTGTCATTTTTTTCATGCAGAATCAGGGTTTTGATCCCAAGACTTGTATCCCCGAGGGGATGAAAGAGAGTGGGTCGCTTGCAAAGGTAAAATTGCCGGAACCGATCAGCGCGCTTGAGCCTTACAAGGAGCGTTTGCACATCATCAACGGTTTGCATGGAGTGCACACCAGTCCTTCGCATAGCGCTTTCTTCGGCGCTCTGGGTGGATACCGTGGGGGCGACGGTGTGCCACCGAGTGGACCGACGATTGACCATGAACTTGGAAAAGTGTTGCCGGAAACGCTCTTGCCGCACCTTTGTATCGGAATGGATTCGCTTGAAAATATGAAGGCCAAGCCCACGCTGGCAACGTTGTCGGCCAGTGGTGCAGGCCAACCTATCTTCATGCATTCCAATCCAAATCATCTTTACCAGATGTTGTACGGTGGCATCTCAACTGGAAACATTCAACTGCAACACGAAGCACGTTCGAATCTCTTCAATCAGATTGAACGACTGGCAGCATCAAAGGGTAAGTCGTTGCCATTGAACGACCAGCGAAGGTACGGGCAGTACGTTCAGGGGTTTGAGGATGTCAACGGTTTGAGGGAGCGATTGGACACAGTTTCTGATCATCTACGAAAGTTTGCACCTGAGGTCGATGACCGTTACAGCAATCCCGAGTTTGAAACCGACTGGCATGACGTCCTGTTGGATCTCGGTATTTCCGCAGTTACGTCGGGAATTACAAATACGCTCACGATTGGTTCGGGACGTGGTGAGATTTTTGGTTCGTGGAAGGGTGTCGGTGTCGAACAGCAGGGTCACAACCTTGGGCATATGAATCAGGCTGGCAATCCAATTTGGGTCAAGATCCGCCAATACAACAGTCGTATGCTGGTCAGGATCATGCAGGCTCTGGAAAGTGTTCCAGAGGGGAATGGCACGATGATGGACAATACACTGATCGTTTACACCAGCAACAATGCCGACAAGCAGCATACCAATGGTGCGAATTGGCCGGTCATGCTGTTGGGTAATTGTGATGGTGCATTCAAAACCGGATGTTTCACCCAGTTGGATGGAAAGCGTCCAATCAATGCCCTTTACACATCAATTTTGCGAGCTGCTGGCCAAAGTGTTGATCGTTTCAACATGAGCGATCAGTTGGCAAAGAAATTTGATACAGACAGTGGTCCCGTCAAAGAATTGATGATATGAGCAAGTTCAATGTAGTGTTGGTACTGGCTTTGTTGTGGAGTCCCTTCGCGACTGTACGGGCTGAAACCTACACGCCAGGGAAAACGGTTCAAAAAGACTTCAAGAGTTTCGCCAAGTCATTTCTGGACCAGCACTGTACCGATTGTCACGGAGCAACCGACCCGGAAGGCAATCTTTCGCTGGTTGATCTGGGCCCGGTTGATGAGATCAACTCAGCCGTATGGAAAAGTGTTTGGGCGCAAGTCACGCTCAAAGAGATGCCGCCCCGTGATGCGTCTGACGTGGGTGTTATCGAGCGGTTGGAGTTTTCTGATTGGATTGTTTCAGAGCTCAAGCGGGTCATGCGTGACAAGGGCGGATTTCGGGCTCATCTCGATCCTGATAAAGGCAACTTCGTGGATCATGAGTTGCTGTTTGGCAAGCTGCCACAGGGCATCAAGCTTGTTCCCACCTCGTCACCGGCAAGAATCTGGCGGGTGACTCCACAGGAACACATGACTCGTTTGAATGCGTTGATCAACAAGGAGCCTGACTTCAATCCGGAAAAACCAGGCCTTCGGACTCAGGGTGACGTTGTTCCAACCAATCATGGTGGAGAACTGAAACTCTATTTTGGTACCGACCGGATCATCCAGTGGCAGGGCGGCACCGTTGCCTATGCAACAGCGGTCAAGAGTGCGCCTGCCATTCTTTCTTCGGCTCGAGCGCATGGGCTCGAGAATTATCCCGATTTCTATACCGTCAACAGTGCGGAAGCAACTCAGATTCTTGGGGTAGCGGGCGACATCATCCGTTACATGGCATGGGGGCCGCTGAGTATCGCCCAACCCTATCAGATTACTGACGATCCAAAATCGATCGCGGACAAGATGAAGGGTGACATTCGTGGATTGCCCAGCAGCATTGTCTACAGCACGAAAGTCATGCGACCGTTGACACCGATCCAGAGTCTGTTTGAAGCCGAACAGCTTGGTGATGATGAGATCCGGAAATCGGTCAGGTTTCTGTTTGAAGCGTTATGCTTTCGGGTGCCCACCAGACAGGAAGAAGACGAGTATTTCGAAATCGTCAAACAGACGGTCGATAAAATTGGCAAGGATGAGGGATTGGTTCTGGGCCTGTCATCCATTTTTCTTGACCGGGATGCGCTGTTCCGACCGGAACTGGTCGAGAGCGGCAAAGTTGACCAGTACGGTCGGGTGATGCTGCAGGATTGGGAATTGGGTTTGGCAGTCAATCATGCATTGCGTTACCTGCAACCGGATGATCAGTTGCGACAGGCCATCATTGATGGGCGAATGCGAACCAAAGAAGACGTCAAACGCGAAGTCGAGCGGATGTTGTCGGATGACAGTATCCGTAAACCACGGATTCTGAGATTCTTCCGGGATTACTTTGATTACGACCTTGCGGGTTACATTTGCAAAGACACCAAAGCACTGGGTGAAACGGGAGCAGCGGCAGGCACGTCCCATTACAGGGCAATGTTCGATGCAACGGCAAGCTCGGATCGATTGATCGAATTGGTCCTTGAAGATGATCAGGAAGTACTCAAGCAGTTGCTGACCACAGGAAAGGTGGTTGCGAGCCGGGGAGACAATGTTTACTTCGGTCAACGGCGCAGCAAGGAAGAGGAACAAGCCTCGGTTGCACTTGCCAGGAAAGTTGCTGCGGAACTTGCAGCCAAAGAAGCGGCTGAAAAAGAGGCATGGTTGAAGGCCAATCCCGGTAAGAAGCCACCCAAGCCAAACAAGAAAAAGAGGGCTCCCAAGGTCAACCACAAAGTGGAGGAAGCCAAGCTCGGTGGACCCAAAATCTATGCGCGTGTCAGTCGGAGAAGTTTCGGAGCTGGAACGATGAAACCCGATCGTACGTTGTCCGAAGTGTCGTTGGATCAACGGCGCGGAATTCTCACTCACCCAACGTGGCTTGTTTCACATTCTGACGCCATGGATAACCATGCCATCCGCCGTGGTCGGTGGATTCGTGAGCGATTACTCGGAGGAGGTATTCCAGATGTACCGATCACTGTGGATGCCATGTTGCCAGATGAGCCGGGCAAAACCCTGCGTGAGCGTATGCAGGTGACACGCGAAAACTACTGTTGGACCTGCCACAAAAAGATGGATCCGCTGGGTTTGCCCTTCGAGATGTACAACCATGCGGGTCTGTATCGAACCACAGAACTTGGACAGGATGTGAATACTGCAGGGGAGATCATCGATTCCGGTGACCCGAAACTTGACGGTAAAGTTGCCAATGCAATTGAGCTGATTGACAGGCTGGCCGCCAGTGAACGTGCGGAACAGGTTTTTGTAAGGCATGCGTTCCGCTTCTGGATGGGGAGAAATGAGAATCTCAACGATGCTCCTGTCTTGCAGGAAGCGCATCGCGCATACAGGGATAGCGGCGGCAGCATGAAGGCTCTGATCATTTCATTGTTGACCTCGGATGCGTTTCTCTATCGCACACGGGCAGAACAGGCCAGTGGCTGAATCATTTGCCTGTTGGATTCGAACTCCTGTTTGGATTTGACCACCTGATACTGTTGGATCAGGCAGAGTCACAGAAAATTTTCACCAGTGAGCATTGTCACAGGTTGATTTTTTCTGCTGACTTCCGTCTCCACCCGGTGAGCGGATCGAAGTATCATTTTTCCCGTATTATTCACCCTGAAGGTGGGATCGAAAGAAAGAAATAGGCATGCGAAAACTGTTTGTCTGCTTGATTTACATCACCGGTTTAGCTGGCTTTGTGGCAGCTGCCGCAGGGGGGTTGCGGGTATTCAATCATGGCCGCGAATTTGCCGGACAGTTTTCACTGGCGCTCGGCATGATTCTGATGTGCGGTGCATTCAGCTTGATTCGTGTGATTCAACCGCGCCAGTAGAATTGAATCACGAAACGCACCGCAACATTGATTTCCAAGGGCGGCAAGTCGGCGGTCATCACGGGATGTTGTGACGCTTTGAATTTTACCGTGTGCTGCTTCCGGCCCGTTGTCTGTTGCATCTGGATGTCGCACCAAATCTGGTGCATGAAAGATCAGTGTTCGGAGGTCGGGTTACCGTGTCACCGACTCGGGTTCTCGTACCAGAAGACACCGAGGTCGTGAACTTCTTCACAGGTAATCAAATCCAGATCGCCGTCACCATCAAGATCGAGCATCTCAATTCGATCAAATTTTCTTCCTCGTTGGTCGCTGATGGCATGATCAATCCAGCCGGTTGAGCTGTTTTCTTTCCAGCTGACAGCGACCATGTCATCCTTTTCGCGTTGCGATTCAGAAGTGGTCACAAGATCCGGACGGTGGTCTCCGTTGATGTCTGCAATCGCAACCCCCTTGCCAGCTTTCAATCCGAATGGCAGAGGCAGGGTTGTTTCTTTCCAGGCATTACCCTTGTCCGCTTTGCAGCAGACCAATTCACCGTCAAGTGTTGCACAAACGATCGTCGGAACCTTGTCAGTGGGCGAGAGTTTTCCAGTGGTAAGAAACATCACCTGTTTGTCCTTGGCACCAATGAGTTGGCGTTTCCATGTCGTCGAGGTTTGCCCGGGATTTTTAAGCCAGTAGATTCCTGCCTGTTTTCCGAAACGATCCGAATAGAGGATGTCGGAATGATTGTCTCCGTCGAGGTCAACGGATTGAATTGACATGATCCAACTGGCTTGGGCCAGCGGGTGCAATTTCCATGCAGCTGTGTCTCTTGAGTTTTTCGGGTTTTCAAGCCATCCGATGATGGCTTCATTGTTCTTCGATCCGACCACCAGATCAACTTTGCCATCACTGTTGACGTCCATTGGAAGAGCAAACATCCATCGTCGCCCCTTTGACTCAGGAAAAGATTCTGTTTTCCATGCCTTCTGCAGCAGAAAACTGTCTTCCGATTCGGGTGCCCAGTGAACGAATACTTCATTGATTTTTCCTTCTGCGCACGACACCACATCGATCGCTCCATCACCGTCGAGATCCGCGGGAACGGCATCTTCTACACCTCTGACTGATCCGACAGTGACAGAGGGCCAAGCCTCGCGGGCTTTTTCAGGACCAGGGTTCAAATAGATCGCAACGGCGCCACCTTCCTCCCAGCCTGTGGTGATGTCCAAACGGCCGTCGTGGTTGACATCCAGCAGACGAACACCGTCAGCCCCCCGTTTTCCGGCGACCCGATTACTGGAATCGATGGTGTGTCTGTTCCATGTTTGGGCGACCAGACTGCCTGAGGAAGCAAAAATACCAAGGCAAAGCAAAACACATGAAAGTCGCATGGGTGATCACCTTTCTGACGCGATTAATATCGGAATCAAGTGAGCATCATAGGGAAATCAACTTGAGTTGTGAAATCAGTTATAACGTCCAATCGTGATACCATCACGTTGTTGAGATTGCTGGTGTGCGGCCGTGTCGGCAAGAAGGTAGGCCGACCGTCTGGTGCATCATTTGCCGCGAGTCATCAAAGTGGTGCCGAGCAGTTCAGAGCCAGAGCAGGGCAGAGCAGGGCAGGGCCGAGCAGAGCAGGGCCGAGCAGAGCCAGAGCAGGGCAGAGCAGGGCAGAGCAGGGTGGTGAATTACCATGCAAAGGAGACTATTCAGGATTGTTTGAGTTTGTCCTGAATCGTTTGAATGTCGTTTGAACTCTTTCCCAGGTGAGTTTTCAATGTTGATGAACATTTTGCGAACCGTTTCTCTGGCGATTGCGGTCTGCTTTGGTATGCCAGTGATGGCGGCCAGCGTACCCAATGTTGTTTTGATCTATGCCGATGATCTCGGTTACGGAGATGTTCAATGTTACAACCCGGCACGGGGAAAAATAAAGACACCTCACATTGATCGATTGGCCACGGAGGGGATGCGATTCATGGATGCGCATTCTTCCTCCGGTGTTTGTTCACCTTCACGCTATACCATTTTGACCGGGCGTTATCACTGGAGATCGCGATTGCAATCAGGCATTGTCGGGTTGTGGGGCGAACCACTGATTGGCCCGAAACGACTTACGATTGGTGGTCTGGCCAAGCAGCATGGTTATGACACGATCGCGATCGGTAAATGGCATTTGGGCTGGTCTTGGCCAATCCCGGAGGGACGCGCCCGGCAATTCAAGGCTGGGCCGGGTAAGGGTGAAGTCCATCAGGAAACGCGGGCTGTTTGGCAGGAGGTTTTTTCGAAACCGATCAAGGGCGGTCCGACCGCGGTGGGATTCGACCAGTATTTTGGGACGGATGTTCCCAATTGGCCTCCTTATTGTTTCATTGAAAACGACCGCACGCTGGGAATTCCGACCGAGTATCTGTCGCAAACATTGATTGGCAACAACCAGGCAAGTAAGCAAGGGCCTGCGTTGAAGGATTGGACTTTGGAGCCGATTCTTCCCACCCTCGCAACTCGGGCAGTGGCATTCATCCAGTCACGTTCTGAAACCGAGACACCGTTTCTGCTGTACATGCCTTTGACTTCACCGCACACACCCTTGTCCGTGAATGAAGAGTGGAAAGGTAAAAGCGGATTGGGACTTTACGCCGATTTTGTGATGGAAACTGATCACATTGTGGGGCAGGTCACGAAGGCATTGGAGAATGCTGGTCTCGCTGAAAATACCCTGGTCATTTTCACGAGCGATAATGGTTGTGCTCCCTATATCGGAGTTGCAAATCTGGAAAAGCAAGGTCATTATCCAAGTGGACCGCTGCGTGGTTACAAGGCTGACGCATGGGAAGGTGGACATCGCGTCCCTTTCATTGTTCGATGGCCGGGTGAAGTGGCGGCAGGGAGCGTTTGCCATCAGTTGGTTCATCAAGCTGATGTCATGGCAACCTTGGCTGAGATCACTGGTGCGACTTTGCCACCGGATCAGGGAGAGGACAGTTTCAGCATTCTTTCACTATTGCATGGCAATGATAAACCAGTTCGAACAACTTCGATCAGTTGTTCGATACGGGGTGTTCCCAGTTTGCGCGAAGGGTCATGGAAATACATTGCTGCACCTGGATCTGGGGGCTGGGGAAAGGGCGGAAATCAAAGTCAGCCAGTACAACTCTATGATCTGGATAATGATCTCGGCGAGAAAAACAATCTGGCTGACAAATCTCCCGAGCAGCTTGAACACATGAAGGATTTATTGGAGAAACTGATCATCAGGGGAAGAAGTACGCCCGGACCCGGGCAACCCAATGATGTGCGTGTACGGCGCTATCCGGCTAAGCAGTAGATGTCAATGGAACGACAGAGACAAATGCGTCACCTGACAGCGAGCTGCTTTTATCATCCTGCATTCATCATTACTGCATCAACGAGACGCTGTGCCCCGAAGCTCGGAGCATCTCGCATGACCACCATTGATGCCATGTGCAGGCGTGGTCAATTGCGAGCATGAGGCCCACATCACCCAATTCATGTGAATGACAGAGGCACTGATCAAAAGATGCTCAGAATTTCCAGTGGTGGCCACACGGCAAACGTTACAGATGCAGGAAATCATGCACTTCGGGAGAAAAATGGGACGATGGGCGCGGGAACGGGGGTAACCTGTCGGTTATCATGACACTGAGTACCGTTTTCGGTAGTTGCTTCCCACCAACCATTTGCACCCTCCTCCCTCATGTTTTTGCAGACGATGATGTTGCGCCCATCGCAAAAAACACTTGTCGTGATTTTCTGTCTTCACGTGAGTTTCCACTGTCACTCTGTATTTGCTGATGGACTGACTTACGAGCAACACATTCGACCCATTTTTCGGGCCCATTGTTTTGATTGCCATGGGGCCACTGAGGATCTGGAAGGTGAGCTCGATTTGCGGCAGGTCCGTTTGATGAAACGAGGCGGAGTCAGTGGACCGGTGATTGAATTAAAAGAGCCTGGCAGCAGTTTGTTGTTAACACGGATTCAAGATGGCGAGATGCCGCCCGGTGAGGTGAAGGTATCGGCAGAGGAGATCGAGGTAATTCGACAGTGGATTCAGCAGGGTGCTCCTACTGCACGACCAGAAGCGGCTGATATAGGCATGGGGCTTGGCGTTACACCAGAGGAACGGGCGCACTGGGCTTATCAACCAATTCAGCAGAATCTGGTTATCCCGGATACTGTCATGTCACTTGATAAAAGCAGGTTCAGAAATTCCATTGACCTGCTGGTGCAATGGCGGATCCAGGAAACTGGACGTGGGAAAATTCTTGACCAGGCAGACCGTCCAACACTGATCAAGCGAGCATATTTTGACTTGCTGGGTTTACCACCTGCACCAGAGCAGATCACAGAATGGGTAAACGATTCGCGAGAAGACTGGTACGAACATTTATTGACTGCTTTGCTGAGCACGCCAGCCTACGGTGAACGCTGGGGTAGACATTGGCTGGACGTAGCCGGGTATGCCGATTCCGAGGGGTACACCAATAAAGATGTTGAACGGCCATGGGCCTGGAAATATCGCGATTGGGTAATTCGTTCCCTGAACGACGACAAGCCTTTTGACGAGTTCATCACCGAGCAACTCGCTGGAGATGAACTCGCTGGTCCTCTCGAAGGTGATTTGTCGGAGAAGCAGATTGAGTTGTTGACTGCGACCGGGTATTTGCGAATGGCAGCAGACGGAACTGGTAGTGGTGCGAACGATGACGCAGCGCGAAATCAGGTAATGACTGATACGCTAAAAATTGTCGGCACTTCACTTTTTGGTCTGAGTGTTCAGTGCGCGCAATGTCATGATCACCGCTATGATCCGATTCCCCAGTCGGATTACTACGCACTACGTGCAGTTTTTGAACCAGCGCTGGATTGGAAAGCCTGGAAGACACCCAGTGCCCGGCGCGTGTCACTCTATACCGCCGAGGATCGATCCAGAGCTGCAGAAATTGAAGCACAGGCAAAGAAAGTAGCGGATCAAAAAGCTGCCACGCTGGCTGAATACATGAAGCAGGCATTGGATACGGAACTGGCAAAGTACGAGGAGCCGCTGCGCACAGAGTTGCGCGTCGCGTACCAGACTTCGGCGAAAGATCGAACACCCCAGCAGCATCAGAAACTCAAGGCCCATCCCAGCGTGAACATCACGCCAGGAAACCTTTATCAATACATTCCTGACTCCAAGCCGAAGTTGGCGACTTTTGACGAGGAGATCAAGAAGATTCGCGCGACCAAGCCAGCCGAGCAGTTCATTCGTGCGCTGGTTGAACCTGCCAACCATGTGCCGGAAACCAGGCTGTTTCATCGCGGTGATTCTGCGCAGCCCCGGCAGGCGGTTGGTCCGGGATCGTTGACAGTGCTGTCTGCTGATGGAAAAAGACCGGAGTTTTCCATGGATGACACATCGCTGCCTTCCACCGGTCGACGTTTGGCTTTCGCTCGCTGGCTTACCAGTCAAGACAATCCGTTGTTGGCAAAAGTCATTGCCAATCGGATCTGGATGCATCACTTCGGGCAAGGACTTGTTGCAACCCCTGCTGATTTCGGAAAACTCGGAACCCAACCTGGTGATGCACGGCTGTTGGACTGGCTTGCGAAGGAGTTTGTGGACGGTGGCTGGAGTCTGAAACGGCTGCACCACCTGATCATGAGCTCCGCTGTCTATCGACAGCGAGTGGGGTTGGAGGATTCCGTATTTCATGAACGCAGGCTACGACGCCTTGAAGCAGAGACGATTCGGGACCGGATGCTTGCCGCAAGTGGAAGCCTCGATCAGACCTTGTACGGACCACCGCTGAAAATCAAGGAAGATGACACCGGTCAGGTGATTGTTGAGGGGGAACAGTTCCGGCGAAGTCTGTACATCCAGACACGCCGAAGTCGCCCGGTCGGCATGCTGCAGACCTTTGACGCTCCTGTCATGGAAACCAACTGTGAAGTCCGTCCCTCGTCGACAGTGGCGACACAATCTCTGGTTCTTTTGAATGGAAAATTCATCCTTGACCAGGCAGGCAAGCTTGCTGATCGCGTGTCGCGCGAGCCTGCGAAACCTACGGAGGCTCAACTCGGGTTGACTGTTGAGTTGGAAAATCGAAAGCCGATGTGGCAGTATGGATATGGTTGGTACGATCAGTCAGTGAAGCCAACCACAACGTTCCAGCGGTTACAGCATTGGACCGGATCCCAATGGCAGGCAGGTAATGAACTGCCGGATTCCGAGTTGGGTTACACGCTTCTGCGTGCAACGGGCGGACATCCCGGAAGTGGTAGAAATGCTGTGATCCGCAGATGGACTTCTCCTGCTACCGGGTTTGTGACGATTGAAGGTTTGCTCTCTCATCCCTCAGAAAATGGAGATGGTGTCCGCGGTCGCATTGTTTCCGGTACCGGGGGGATCTTGCGTGGAGAATGGGTTGTCCATCACTCAAGCACGCCAACGTTGGTTGAACGATTTGCAGTTTCGGCTGGTGAAACCATTGATTTCATCACTGATTGCCGCGAGGGAACCAATACAGATTCCTATGACTGGAAGACGACAATCGTTCTCGCTCGTCAGGGTGGAGATGAACAGACGATCGTGTCAGAGAAGTGTTTTCGTGGTCCGATGCAGTCAGCAACCCATTTGACAGGTCAGGTCATTCGCGCATGGGAACTGGCTTACGGTCGTCAGCCAGCGGATGACGAACTGGTACTGGCAGCGGAGTTCCTGAAACAGCAGATGGAACTGCTTGAATCATCAGCAGACCATCTGAAAGAAGGTCGTTCCGTGGTGGAGCAGGCCATGCGTACCTTGTGCCACTCACTGTTTGCGTCCAATGAGTTCCTGTATGTGGAGTAGAACCATGCCGAAGGTGATGATTTGGAATTGTCTCACTTCAGTTATCAATCGAAAGGAGCGAAGCAGTGAACGGTTCACGTCGTGAATTTCTGCAGCAGCAGGCGATGGGTGTAGGTTCTCTTGCGCTGGCGTGGTTGCTGCAACAGGAAAACGCATCAGCAAAATTGAAGAAGATCTCAGCTCAGTCAGAAGTATTTGATCTCAAACCGAAAGCACCCCATCATCCTCCCAAAGCGAAGGCGATGATATCGCTATTTCAACATGGGGGCCCATCGCACATGGATTTGACAGATCCTAAACCGGAATTGAGCCGGTTTGATGGAACGGATTACAAGGAAGACATCGCATACAGTTTTGTCAATGAAGCAAGCAAGAAGTTGATGGGGACCCGCTGGAAATTTGCCAAACATGGTGAGTGTGGCACAGAGTTTTCCGAATTGCTGCCGCATACAGCAAGCATTGCGGATGACATTTGCCTGATTCGGAGCATGCACACGGGGGCGAATGGCCACGAAGTTTCCATCCGGTATTTCCATGGTGGAATTCCTGGTGTGCTCGGAAGAGCGCATTTTGCTTCCTGGTTGCTCTACGGTTTAGGGTCAGAAACTGAGAACCTGCCTGCGTACATGGTGTTGACTGATCCGGGCGGACATCCTGTGGACGGAATCAATAACTGGTCCAGTGGTTTCATGCCGGCTTTGTATCAAGGCACAGTGGTGAGGCCCAAAGAACCGCGGATTCTCAATTTGCAGCCTCCAGCACATCTGCAGGGACGTCCCCAGCAGCAAGGCCTTGATTTCCTGCAGACGTTGAACCGACGGCATGCCAAGCGATTTCCGGGCGAAAATGATCTGGAAGCCAGAATTGCAAGTTATGAACTTGCCGCGCGGATGCAGACTTCAGCCCATGAAGCTTTGGATGTCTCGAAGGAAACCAGGGCGACTCACGAAATGTACGGTTTGAATGATGAAGAAACCCGAGAATACGGAACGCGCTGTTTGATCGCGCGGCGACTCGTCGAACGGGGTGTCCGTTTTGTTCAGCTGTTTCTGGCGGGACAACCGTGGGACAACCACAGCAATCTTGGCAAAACATTACCGAGTGCCTGTCGTAAGACAGACAAGCCGGCAGCGGCCCTGGTCAAAGACTTGAAGCAGCGGGGAATGCTGGATGAAGTCCTAGTGCATTGGGGAGGTGAAATTGGTCGTCTACCAGTAACACAGAATCAGGGCGCACCTGAAAAACATGGACGGGATCACAACGGACAGGGGTTCAGTATCTGGCTCGCAGGAGGTGGAATCAAACCAGGAATGGTTCATGGCGCAACGGATGATTTTGGTCATCGAGCGATAGAAAACATTGTGACTCCCAACGACTACCAGGCAACTCTCATGCATCTGTTCGGATTGCAGTGGGACAAGCTTGTATTCAATCACGCGGGCCGGGAGGAAGTGATCACTGCTGGAAGAAATGCGAAAGTGGTCACTGGGATTTTGAGCTGACAGTGGATGAAAGCATGCAAGTGATGGTGATGGATTGATGGTAACTGACCAGCGCGTGCTTACTGCTGATCAACAAAACGGAACGAGTACAGATCGCCGTTGCGAATGGTGAATTTCAGTTTCACAGTGCGTCCGGCCAGTGACTGTAAAGACGGGTTTTCTTTCCACGATACGAACTGCGAAATGGAATCACCGGTCAGCGGTTGGCAATCGTTCGTTGAGAAACCGGGAATCGGCTTTCCATCATGATCCTGTATTTCAACCAGGATTGATCCGGTTTCAGCAGTCACCAGATTCAATTCCAGCTTTTTACCTTCGAAGGTGAGTGTCCGTGTTGTGAAATGCCCCGTTCTTGCCTCAGCATGAGCTGAAACAAAGCCATCCACCCGATAACTGAAACGTCGAACGCGACTGTCGGGGCCAGTGTAGTATGCCTCGGTTGCATACAACGAATATTCCCTTTGATTTCCGGGCAATTGCACCATGCCCCATGTCATGTAATTGCTGCGGTTCCCTTGTCGGTCCTGTAGAGCCGTTTCAGGAATGACTGGTTTCTGCCAACGTTTGAAATGGAGTCCATCGCGACTTGTCATCAAAATGGGTTCGACACGTTGCCCCTGATCCGGCAGATATCGCGTTGGGAACCCAATGAGAAGGTGGGGCGCGCGTGGGTAACGCTGAATGGCATTCGTGTAGAGGTGTTCTCTTCGTGGTTCAGAATACTTCAGACCAATCGGGTCAGTCCAATTCAGGAAATCGGAGGAGGTGCATGTCATGATGTCGCGGACTCCACCATTGAACCAGCGATGATAATCACGGTACGTGTTGGCGACTTCGTCATAGAACGCAAGGTTCTGCGAGTCGAAAGCACCCTTGGTGATGACAGGGGTATCTTGCATCAATTTCCAATGCAGACCATCCGGGGATTGAAATGCGAATAAACCATGTTTGGATGATTTGTCACCAGGTCGCAATGAGCGTCCGCGTCCCAGAGCTTTGTATCTTGCTTCAGGCTTGCATTTTGGGTTGGTGTCCTTGAAGGGCGTGAAGTTATGAGTACCTACCCCATCCCAGATGATGTTGTTGGCTGTTGATCCATCGAACTCACAGATTCCGAGTTCCGGTTTTTGCCAGTGGATTCCGTCTTCACTCTCTGCATAACAAACCACTTCAGGGTGTGTTGCCTTTTTCGCTTTTTCGTCCCAATGAGACCCGCGATAATACATCCGGTATTTATCACCATCCTGGAAAATGGTGTAGTACGCGCACGTATTTCCTTCCCAGGGTCTGTCAGTGACCAGAACAACTTCCTCCGGTTCCGGTTGGTGCAGACGGAAGACAATTCCATCTGCTTCCTGAATCAAATGGTCATCAGTCAGCAGTTCTCGCTGCTGTCCAATTGCAATGGGTTCGTCGCCGCGTGCAACGTGAGAATGAAACGGCACATGGAGTGTCATGAACAATAAAATTAGAACTCGATACATGATCTTGCCACATGGAAATCGGGGGAGACATTTTGCCTGTATTGCCGAGGATCATATGAATGTATCGCATTCGGTTGTTGTGGTGTGATTTGGCTGGATTCAGCCTGGCTGGAGGCAGAATAACATCACAGAATTGTCAAACACCATGAGGTCATTGGTCCTTCTCAACTGCGCAAGAACAGCATCATCACGAGATCCGCAGAAATGATGTGATCAAGGGTCCTGAACAGTTTGAGTGACTGAAAGATGCAAGCACTTTTAGCCGATATTGACTACTTGCTGCGGCGACTGTTCCAGTGCTTCCATGGCAATGGGCAGAAACTCCGGGCTGTCATGTAGCAACTCTTCCAGATGTTGTCTGGGATTCTCACACCAGCGCGAATAACCCTTGGTAAAAAGACCAGCAAATTCGTAATCACATGCTTTCAATGCTTTGATGAAGCTACGGTCGATCGAGGGCAGAACATAATCAGGCACCTTATCAACAGTGGTGAGTGCATGGACACCGGCGAAGACCACGTGCCTTACATCGTCCTCTACCATATTGGCGGCTGCATCAATCGTGGAACCATCAACCCGATTGATGGTTGTCAGTGCACACATCGCTTTGGCACGTATTTCGTCATCACGATGATCAACCAGCATTCGAATCTGATCAGCGACTGAATCACTGATTTCATTGCCTTGGCCAGATGCCAGACGTTCGGTAGCACTGATTGCGTGAAGGGTGGTTGATCTTTCTGTTGATCGGAGTTTTTCCAGTAAAGCAGATTGCTGATCCTGTGTCAGTTCCTGCTCGCTGTTTGCATGCCGGATAGCAATGATCTGCGTTGAGGCAGAGGGATGCCTCATCAATTCCCACCATTGGTCTTGGGATTGATCCAGCCGGTTTTGCTTTGCCTGTGGTTCAAAGAATGTATCGTTGGTCTTCGACAGGTATTTCAGTGAACGTTTCATTGGACGTTTGACTTCAGCATGCAGGTCCTGGATCCAATCGGGTGCTGATTGCTGCCGGGTCCATGCTGCAAGCGCATTGGCATAAGCAAGCGACTGAATGTTCAAAAATGGCGGAGGTGCAACTTGCCATTGTGTTGAATCCCAGAAGCTGGGTGCTTTTTTTATCAACAGGAGATTACTGCGGAGAACTCCCAGCCCCGTTCCGATCACCGCCAGCTCTACCAGTTCGGGAAAATGGGGTTGAGCGAATGTGGTTTGATAAAGCAGATCATTCACGACCCCATGAATGAGCGTCGCAATTACCAGAGGTGGGTCTTCCTCCAGTGTCATGTTCAGATTGATCACCCGTTGTTTCGCATCGTAGTTGCCCGGCAGACCGCCGAGTTCGGCACAGGAGCCGCCGCCTCAGCCACCGCCACTGCCGCAATCAGCCGGTTTCTGGGGATCCAGTTGCACTTGGATTTCTTGTGAATCATGTGAAAGGTGTTGCCCGAGAAAATCGATGATTTGCCTGTTGTTCATGGCTTGTGAATGAAACAGATCAAGCAGTGATTCACGATTGAGCACGGGTAAATGAAAACGCTCGAAGCCAAGGCACTCGGCCAGTTGCTGCAGATGGAATTCAATTCTCGATTTTTCACCAACATTCACGTTAGGCTTGGCTGTGAAGAGCATGGTGGAACGTCTCCTGGCTGGTGACGAAGCAATGAAGCGGGCGGGTATCAAGGCAAGCGTACAGTAATGGCCGGAATGAAACAGCGCGGATTCTCGTTCAAGTTCACTGGTGCGGATAAATGCTGGTTGTTGTCCGCTCAGACACGTTGGAAGGGTTTGGTCGACCCAAATATCGGGTTGTACTCAGATTCCGAGTTAGGACTGGCCTATCTTGAGCAAGGCCAGATGGGTGTCAGTGGCTTTGCCATCTGAATCCGTCGAGGTAAGCAGTATTTGGGTGAGTTTGGCTGCATTTAAAATGTGCAGCAAAGTCAAAAACTGGGATGAAACGTTCGTTGGGACATTGCCACCGCAGCAATTGTTGGAGTAGTTCGGACTGACTGGGAGAGGGGCTCACTGTTGTCAAAAATCGATGCGGAGCTTGGTAAGTTTGGTGGTCAATCCATGAATGCTTGCATACGGAGTGTGCGGAACCCCTGCTTGTTACTGTTTGAGATTAGTCGCATTTTCACACAGGATAGGGGTTCATCTGAACCGCTGCTCGTCGTGGGTACCACGGGCAATCTTTGGAAATGCGGCTGAATTGACACGTACGAGCGGATAGTTAGGGTTGGCAATTTGCCAGCATATCGAACATACTCTCAACTCTCCCAGGATTCCTCCCAAATAGAGTTGAAGATGAGTGATCAGAATCAAGATGGCGATGGTATTCAGCCTGAGTCAAATCATTATGATGCTTCGCATGATGTGGAATATGATCATGAACCGGCGGACGCCGTTCCACCGGGCGAGCTGAAAACCAGGCAACCGGCAGGTTTGTGGGTTCTCTTCATCACTGAAATGTGGGAGCGGTTCAGTTATTACGGGATGCGGGCGTTGCTCGTCCTCTACTTGATGGCGTCCACCAAGGACATGATCAAGGACGAAAAAACGGGTGAAATGGTCAACAATTTCAATCCCGGGTTTGGCTGGAGCGAAGACGATGCATATTGGCTGTATGGGATCTACACTTCGGCTGTCTATCTGACGCCGATCTTTGGCGGGTGGCTGGCGGATAAGCTGCTAGGGACTCACCGGTCGATGCTGCTGGGCGGATGGATCATTGCTGCCGGACACATCACATTGGCGTTCACCGAATATTTCGGCATCACGGCCGGTGAAGCGGTGACAATGCAAACCAGTCCGGGAGCTCTCATCACTTTTGTGACAGGCTTGGCATTGATTGTGATTGGCACCGGTTTCTTCAAGCCGTGTGTTAGCGTGATGGTGGGACAGTTGTATGGTGAAAAAGATTCACGCCGTGATTCAGGATTCACCATTTTCTACATGGGGATCAACCTGGGAGCGTTTTTATCACCTTTGGTTGCAGGAACTTTGGGAGAAAAAGTTGGCTGGCACTGGGGGTTTGGGTCGGCCGCAGTGGGAATGATCTTGGGCTTGCTCTGTTATCAGTTTTTGCGTCCGAAGTACTTGGCGGGGATCGGTCTTTCACCGCGTGAAGAGCGGAACCAGCCAGTCTTCTCGGAGGTTGACGAAGTAGAGTTAAAACGCCCACTCAACTCGGTGGACTGGCAGCGATTGGCCGTCATTTTGGTTCTGGCCTGTATCGGCAACATTTTCTTCTGGGCTGTCTTTGAGCAAGCAGGTAGTTCGCTGAACGTGTTTGCCTTAGAGAACACGAATCGCGTCATCGCGGGGTACGAGTTCCCGGCGACGTGGTATCAGTCCGTCAACGCGTTGACGATTGTCATCTGTGCCCCGTTTTTTGCGATGCTATGGGTGTGGTTGGATAGGAATAATGCCAATCCATCGACGCCTGTGAAGTTTGTCCTTGGTTTGTGGTTACTTGGGCTGTCTTTCATTGCCATGGTGTTTGGATCGATGGAGTCTGAAGGCGGTAATCTTGCGGGGCCTCAATGGTTATTCATTACTTACATCGGCTGTACTTGGGCGGAATTGTGCCTGTCGCCGGTCGGGCTTTCAGCGGTGACCAAGCTCGCCCCCCTCAAACTACAATCGCTGATGATGGGGGTTTGGTTTTTGTCGTTCTCCCTAGCGAATTACCTGGGGGCAGCGATGGCGAGGGTTTCCACATGGTTCAAGCCTGGCGAGGACGGCGAACCGCCTGAAATGTCATTCTTTATTGAAGGACTTCCGGGTTTCTTTTTGTTGCTCGCGTTGCTGCCGGTTGTGGCAGGAGTCGTACTTGTTTTGATCACACCGATCTTAAAACGTATGATGCACGGCGTGAAATAGAATAAAGGCCTTTTAAATGGAGAGAAGGCTTGATCCTTCTCTCCATGCCTTACCTCACAGGTGATGTCGTTGTAAGCATGTAAGTGAGATGCAGCGGCTCATGTTCGAGACGCTGGTGACTGGCCGCCCTGAGTGGCCTCGTGTGATGATTTTATGATCTGGTGGGTAATGCAAGGAAGCTGATTTCAATCACAAAATGCGATGCACGTAACGAGTGCCAGTCCGTTTCTTGGATATACTGTTCTGACACATGTGATTCTGGATGTTGACTGAACGAATTCGGTTTGGATGAAATCATTTAAAGAAACAGGGATTGAGATCAATGCGTCATACATTTTCATTTTCCGTATTGTTCCTTGCCTGTCTGGTCACCGGGTTTGCCGCTGGGCAAGAGCGTGACCAGCCACGGGGGCAAGAACGCGATCAGCCACGCGAAGGGGAGAGGATGGATCGCGAGATTCGCTTTCAACCTCAAAATGAGCGTGAGCGTGCGCTTTGGATGATGATTCAGCAATTGCGTTCGGAAGTCTCGCAGCTGAGGCAGGAGCTGGGAAATCGTGATCGACCGACTGGTTTGAGGGATAATCCTTCACGCAATTCAAGCGAGAGGATGCGACGTGAGGGGGATGCGCCACGTGAGAGCGCGCGAGAGCGAGACGGTGCACCTCTTTCGCGATCATCAAACGATCCCCTCATGAGGCAGGCGACACGAATTTTCGCAGCCTATGACAAGAACCGTGACCAGCGGGTTTCCTTCGATGAGTGGTTGGCAATGCGTGAGGGAGAGATGACATCTGAGCGCCGTGCTCGGGAGATGGGATTCTTTTCACAGCAGGCAGGCGACGATCGCATGATCACGATAGAGGAGTTTTATCTTGCGATGGTAGCGAGGCAACGTGGAGCGAATGCACGCGAATCGGGACCGCGCGATGCTCGTCCACGCGAATCGGGACCGCGTGATGCTGGTCCACGCGAATCTGGTCCACGCGAATCTGGACCGCGCGATGCTGGTTCACGCGAATCTGGTCCGCGTGATGCTGGTCCCCGCGAGGGATCGACTCGCGTACGCGATGGTGGTTAGTCACCCGGAATATCTTCAAAGCGGGGGTTTGGTTTTAGGCGGGCCTCCAAACGATGAGGGTAACGATCAAGGCGCGGCGTGGTTCGCCCGTGTTTATCGTTACCCTCTCCTGTGTTTGGCACCGGTGTCGAGCGGCAAGCCTGTTGGCAGAACGGGATCAGGCTGTGGTCTCAAGCTGTTGTTGCATCGTGAATTGATGAAGAAATTCAGAAAAAATGCGCGCCGGCCGGCTCTGCCAACGCACTACATTGATAGTTATGGGAGATTTAACAGAAACGACCGTTGCTGCGACCTCCGATGAAATCCGGGAAGAATGGTCTTTCGGGTTGCCGGATGCCGAGTTGTTGCAGGCATGGACGCAGGACAGACAGCAGGCAGCGCTCGCCGAATTGATCAGACGTTACAGCTTGATGGTGTTGTCAGTTTGCCGGCAGGGTTGCGCGAGTGAAAGTGATGCCGACGACGCATTTCAGACAACGTTTCTGTTTTTGGCTCGAAATGGTGGAAGTATACGGCACCCGGAGAGATTACCCGGCTGGTTGCATCGTGTCGCGCAGCGAGCTGCCGTGGCAACGTGGAAAAAGAACCGGCTTCGGCGTGAACCCATGGGTGAACATCCTGCCGTCCTTGATGATCCCCTGGATCACCTGAGCCACCGGCACGAGGCAGTCATTCTGAATGAGGAACTTGCTGATCTTCCTGACAAGTATCGGGCAGTGATTGTCCTGCATCATTATGAGGCAACTCCCATTCCGGAACTTGCTGTTCATTTTGGTACGACGGTTGGCGTGATTCGAGGGCGACTTCAACGTGGCAAGAAACTGCTCGCGTCCAAACTGAGACAACGTGGTTTGGTTCCGGCGGTTGCTTTTGCCAGTCTGACTGCCGGAACCGTTCACCACACCAGTGCGGCGGAAGCCGTCTCGAGACTTCTTACAAAGATGGAGGGCACGGAAATACCGCAGTCACCCATCGACTCTTCTCTTCTTCAGTCTCTTCTCTATCAAGGATTTTCAAAAATGTCTGTTTCAATGAAAGGTACCATGATCGTGGGGACTTTGGTCTTTGCATGTGTGATTGTTTCCCAGTGCGTGGGTGAGGGGCAACACTCTGCGGCAGAGAATCGAGAAGATACGCCGCACGCGATTCAGTTTCCGACAAAGGTCACAACGCATGCTCCAGACAACCCACCGGTAGCCATCAATGTTGATACATCGCATTCAGGTGCATTGGCACAGGGCATGGGGATTGGTGGTGATGTAAGTGCCATGGGTGGCCCCATGGGCGGCTTTCCGCAACTTCCGAAGCAAGGGGGAGCCTCACGTGCCATGTGGAAGGTCGATAGCAAGACGGCTGAAAAAGCGCGGCAGGCGATGGACAGTAGCTACAGTTTTGACGTCGATGTACCCCTTTCAGATTTGGCGAGAGCCTTGGGGGATGTCATTGGTCAGCCGGTGTTGTTGAATGAACGGGCTGTGGCAGAAGCAAAACAGAACATGGATACACCCATCAAGTATGCACGGGACATGATTTGTCTCAGAGCTGCAATGCGACAGATGTTGAGACCACTCGGCATGAAAGCGAGTATCGAGAACGACGGAATTGTGATCACCGCTGATCATGCTGTGCTGGCCAAGCAAGGCATTGGTACCGATGCGTGGATCAATGTCGATGAAGAAATGGAACGTGAATTTTCCGACAAGCTCGAAAGCAAAGGATCATTTGAGTGGATTGAAACACCGTTGAGTGAATGTGTTGAACTGCTTGCAAAGGATTACGAGCTCAACATGATCATCCGGGCTCATGAACTGGAAAACATCGGTTTGACAGCGGAAGAGCCGATTACGCTGAAATTGAGCAACGTTTCTCTCCGAGATGCCATGTATGAAATGCTTTCATCACTTGATCTGACTTTGACAGTGAGCGGTGGATTGATCGTGATCACAACTCTTGATGCAGCAGATCAAAAACCGCTTTCCAGACTCTACTGGCTCGATGGTACGGGTCTTACTCACGATCAAGTGATTGAGATCATTCAAACGACGGTGTCGCCAGACACGTGGGAAGCTCTTGGGGGGCCTTCTTCGATCTCGGCTTTCGTCAACCCACGCGTTGGATTAATGATCTCGACCAAATACACCATTCACAAGGAGATTGAGAGGATACTCAAAACTCTGCGGGATTCGCAGTTCACATCGGATCCTGTCGAAGTGGTAGAAAAGCAGGAATCAAAACCCTGATCGACGGCGGGAGGTCTATTGTGTGGGCCCGGAAATCGCCTGGATTCGGTCATCACGTGCAAGGTGTGATGATCGGCCAACCTGTTGCTTCCATGCCCTCATATTCATCACTCGTCAGGAATAGTCTCCAACGCGTCACGCTGGCAAAGTTTGCCTGCAAGGACGCCCATGGGAATGTAAGCCACCAGAAGGTCCAGACCGATGAACCAGAGCGGACCGCCAACCATGATGACCATCGAGATACCGCCTGCGAGAAAAAAGAAAGCGATCAGGATTGCGAACGTCATTGGGTGACTGGCAGCGATCCGAGCGGCCAAGGCAGCACCCGACAGTGTACCCAGGGCGTGCGCCAAAAACGGAAAAACAAAGTTCTGGGGGGGCAGCAGTTTGATGTTCTCCTGCAGGTTGGTCAGGTCAGCGGTGTCAATGCCGGGTGGGTTCGGGATGAGCAAGCCACCGATCAATACCAGTCCCATGTTGACCACGCTGCCAATCATCAAACCAACGAAGACAGCAAGTATGTTTTGTAGGATTCTTTTCATGAGTGACAGTCTTTGTTGTTGGTTGACACCAAAGTGTTTCAGGGTTGTCAGCAATTTTTCCGGCGTTATAGACCTGCGATCGCGTTGTAAGTGCAGGAAACAACTTCCTGCATTCGATCAAAATTCAGCGTGTCAATGTCGTCGCTCATGCGGTGGTAGTGTGGATTCCTCAGAAACGACGTGTCATTGATCATCAAAGCCGGAATATCAAACTTCCAATAGCTCTGCTGGTCCGACATCCCCGCAAGATCCTCTACCATGGGATCGTCAATGAGCTGGATATCAATCTTTGCATTGGTTTTCATCAGGTGAAAAATCCGCTGGTTGAAATCATGATATTCGTGTTTTCCAACCACGGCGATGAAATCAGCTTTTTTGGGGTAAACTGCTGCTAGTTCGGGAACAGGATAATATTGGTCCTGGTCGCTGAAAAAACCGATCATTTCGAAATTGATCATCCCGATCAGATCCTCTTTCACGTTCTTGATCGAGTTTGCATGAACGTAGGATCCCATGTCCTGCGTTCCATAGTACGGTGGTTCTTCGAGGCTGTATGCAACAAAGTCGATTCGATAATCGAGGTCTGGTTTTGAGTCAGCTACAAGGCGTGCGGATTCCAGCAATCCGGCAACAGCACTTGCGTTATCATCAGCTCCTGGCTGATCTCCACAGACATCGTAGTGTGCGCCCACGATAAGACGACGTTGTTTTGCAGAATTGTACGTTGCAATCACATTGCGGTAGGCCAGTCCGTTGACCATATAGGGCTGTTCTTCGTTTTCCAGGCCGTACTGCCCGAATGCCTGTTGCAGGTAATCACAAACCTGGTCGAGTGAATCGCGGTTGCGGTGATTCCGGAAAGGCCGCAGTTCGGTCAGGAATTTGACGTGCTGGTACAGCAGGTTTCGATCAGCGGTCATGGCAGGCTTCTGGTGTTTGCAATTGTGTTGGAGGAGTCGGACAGGATTGGATGGATTGCATTTTCAACAAACGTCAGAAGGGCTGTTGATTTGACTTTCAAGAAATCAAATCAGTCGGCTTGTTCCGTGATTGCCTTCGCAAGAGAAGAATAGATGGCGGTGCTGATGCCAGCCGGATCACAGCCTTGGGTGTTGCACATGACCACAATGCCATGCTTGCGTCGTGGATAGATGACCATTCGAGTCCGGGTTTCGTCTTGTGAGCCACCGTGTGAAATCTTGAGCGTACTGCCGCTGTTGGATACGACCACCCCTAAACCGTAGCTGGTTTCCTTTCCCTTGCTTGTATGCTGCCGTGTCCACATTCTGTCTGACATCGATCGTTCGATGAGTTGTGATGAAGCCAAAGCGTTGGCGAATTTGGCGAAATCCTTGATGTTGGATTTGTAACCTCCTGCACCATGCTTCCAGAAGTGTGCGTAGTCTGGGACTTGACGAGGTGTTCCATTCTCGACGTTATAGGCAAGTGTCCACTTGGCCTGACTATCTGTTGGCAGGTCAAGTTGAAACGAATTCATGGCCAAGGGCTGAATGATCCTGTTTTCGAGTTGCGATGCAATGGGGCTTTGACCAGCGGATTGCACAACTGCAGTGAGCAGTACATATGCGTAAGAGGAATAGGAGATCTGTGATCCGGGTTCATATATAAGTGGTGACATGATGAATCGATCAAGACTCTTGACCGGATTCAATTCCTCAAGCCGGTTGTTTTTACCGGCGGAATCTGATGTCTTTCCTGTGGGTATGATTTGCCCGTTGGAATAGTGCGGGATTCCACTTTGGTGGCATAACAGCTGTCTGGTGGTGATTTGCTGCATTTGCTCCGGTAAGTGCGGGCAGTAGGTAACAATCGGCTTATCAATGTCCAACTGATTTCGTTGCGTCAATTGCAGTGCCGCAATTGCGATGAGAGGTTTTGAATTGGACGCCCAATTGAAAATTGTTTCATCGGTGACTGGGGTGTGTGAATTGAGGTCCGCCCAGCCGTAGCCTTGTGTATAGACGATCTTTGCATTCTGAATGATGCCAATGGCCGCACCGACAATTTGCTGTTTTTTCATTTCAGCGTGAACTGCCTCATCCACGGCCTTGCTGTATGCGAAACCATCTTCGCCGCTGGATACCAGTGGGTTTGTCAATGCCAGAAGTAAGGTGATGAGCCAAAGGCGGTAGGCTGTGATTCGACCAGAAGTAAAAGCAAACGTCAGAATCATGCTTCTGGAAGGTGATCTGGTTTGTTTGTGTGACATGCGATCACCCTTTCTCCTTGCTTCTGGTGCAGGCAGTAATGAATTTCTGTTAATTGCTTCTCACGAAAAACAGAATGTTGATCATGGGGCCACTATACGTGTTACTACTCTGAGCAGATGAAAAAAATCACGGCTGCTGGGGAAGAACCTGCAAAAACAGAATGGGCGTTTCCAAACCCGAAACGGGAATGTGTTGAGAGCGGTTGAGATGGAAGGATTTCAGGATGTGTGATGTTGATCATCCAGTGTATCCAGCAGGGTCTGCAACTGGTGAGAGGATTGCGAGGAACTGGTCAGAGTGAGGAGCTGGTTTGGGAATTGTGAGGTAGAATGACCAAGAGACTACCAGTCATGCTACTGCGTCGTTTTTCATTCTGATTCCGTTTTGAATAAGCGAAATCCGCGTTTGCGGTAGTTTTCAAGCGCGTGTCTGTGGTCATTGCTGCATGTGTGCACCCACACGCGCTGGGTGTCGGGTTGATTCCATGCAGCTTTGACCGCGGCGGTGAGCATCATGCTCCCCAAACCGTTTCCGATGTAATTGGGGAGTAGTCCGAAATATACGATTTCGACGTTACCGTTATGTTGGGCTTCCAGTTCAAAATAGCCCGCCCGTTCTCCCTTCCAATGCGCGAGCCACGTTGTCAAGTTGTCACGAGCAACATAATCCCGCCACTCCTGGTCACTCCATGGAAGTCGATCTGTCCATTGCCACTTGGCACCGACTTCCCGGTAGAGCTGTTGATTGAGTTTAGAGTCGGCCGGTTTTACCAAAGTCGTGGTGAAATCCGCTGAACCTTCTTTTGGCGTGAAATCGCTTTGATCGCGCATTTCCAGATGGAATATCTTGATGGTATTGTCTGGCATTGCCACGGATTCGGTTTGGGAGAGATGAATACTCGAAAGATGGGGACTTGGTTACCGAGTCTGTTTTTTACTTACAACTCATTGGCTGTTTTTCTTCTCAAGAAGAGATTCGATGCGGACAAGCGTGTCCCGAATTTCGCTCAATATCGCGTCGCCACTTGCATCCAACTGTTTGTTATCGGTTTGTGTCGTCTCGACGGTTGCTTGGGTTACTGACTGCGATTCCCGCTGATTGAGAACGGATTCCCGAAAGTCAGGGGCCTGCACAATACCCGTTAGGGAAACCAGTGAACCGACCCCCGATTGGCCCGCAGTTTCCACGGTCAAAGTATGCAGATCAAAGAATCGCATGATTGGCCCTTGGACCATTCCCATATCAGTGATTTTTTCAAGTGGAATGGTTTTCTCCACCCGTACAAAAATTCCCTTGCGTACTTTGAGTGCTTTATCAGTCAAGACACACTCCATTCGAGCCAGATAACGTCGCGTGATTGCATAGCCGATTGGGAACCACAACAGCAGCAATGGAATACCGACAATCGTCATTGTGAAGACAACAGCGCCGCTGAGAAGCCAGTAGGTGCAAACCTTGGGACTGAATTCCGCCCGCTGGATGATGTTTTCGTTGGACATGAGTTGATCAGTCGTTGTGAGAAGAGAAATGATTCGTCCGGATTCTATCTGAGAAGCATTCCAGGTTTTACCCCGCATCCGCGAATGCGCATTCAAACGTTGGGGTCAATTTGAAATCGACATGCAGATCGTCAAGGGATCCTTGGTTGCCTGCCAATGTTCGCGGCATTGTAGCAGTGGCAGACCCCTCTGACTCGTTTGTACATTCTTGTGCCTGCGAAACCAGTACTGAGTGTCAGGTCAGTACCACTGTTGATTCCATCAAGCAACCGAGCGGAGCGGTCGTCAGACGCGGAGAGTGGAGCTCAGGAAGACCGAAGACCTGCGAGAGATAAGGCGGTGAGAGAGGGTATTTTGGTTGCAAGCTGTCGCGCCGTCATGGGCGGATTCTTGGCAAACTGAGCTTGCCGCCAATTGTGCATCACGATTATGAACACATGCCAGTGAGTCATGTCCATCACCTCGCAATTCGAGAGACATCGAAGGTTTGTCCTTGCAGCGGCAAAAACGAGCTTTGAGCATCGATATGCTCAACACAGCCACAGCTGGGGGAGCAGCGGTAGCAGCGGATCGCTTGCATCGCGGTTTGCTAGCATTGGGTGTGGAGAGTTGCCTGTGGCACAAGCCGACACGCAGTGGGGTTTCGAATGATGCGTTTGCAGGTCAGCCGCTGGATTTGGCCGTCCCAAGGTGGCGTCATCCATTCGTTTCTTTGGCGACGAAGGTACGTGATCGTCGTGCGCTGAAAGATCGCCCGCCTGGACTTGAGCTTTATACCACGCCTTGGCGTGGAACCACGACTTGCTTTGACAAGTCGCAATTGAAGGGTGATGTGCTGCATCTGCATTGGGTCAATCGCTGGTTGGACTGGCAGAGTTTTTTTCAATCGCTGCCAGAACAACACCCTGTGGTGTGGACTCTCCATGATATGAATCCGATCACAGGCGGATGTCATCACGCAGACCTTTGTGATGGTTTTCAATCCGGGTGTGGGAACTGTCCCCAGTTATCTGTCAGGCAACGCGGGATGACGGATATTTCAAGCCAGGGATTCGAACTCAAACATCGGGCTTACCGCCGAAAGAATTTACACATCGTTACGCCCAGTCGCTGGTTAGAAAATCAGGCGAGACGGAGTTTGCTTACCGTGGATGCAACGGTTCAGACCATTTACAACGGTTTGGATCTCAAGCAATTTTCACCTGGTGATCGCGGTTCGGCGCGGCGCGAATTGGGGATCCCCGAAGATTCGACCGTGGTTGCGTTCGGGGCTGCTTCGCTTGGGAATCGGCGCAAGGGTGCGCAGGAGTTCTATGAAGCCATATCATCATTGCCTGGGTCATCCAAAGTTGTCTGTCTTGGATTTGGGGATCCTGCACAGATGCCATCGAATTCCGGGTCTGTCGACTTTCGGTCCACTGGCTTTCTACGGACACCAGAAGAGCTGGTACGTGTTTATTCAGCGTCTGACTTTTTTGTAATGCCGTCACTTGGTGAGAATATGCCCCAGACGGTGGTGGAGGCGATGGCCTGCGGAATACCCACGGTTGCATTTTCAGTCGGTGGAATTCCTGAGATTGTACGTCCTGGTGAAACAGGTTTACTGGCGGCTTTGCAGGATTGCAGCGAACTTGCCCGACACATTCAGTGGATGATCGATCATCCTGCCGAACGATTGGAAATGGGTTTGCGGAGTCGAATGCTCGTCTGCGACGAATTTGATCTGGACCGCCAAACGGGGAAATATCTACGTTTATATGAGCAGGCCAGCCAAGCGGCGTGGTTTTCCGCCAGCCCAGAAATGCTTCGCAGTGCCTGACTTCCGGGTTACCTGATTTACGGAAGACATGAAGCGATTCGGATCTGGCAGCAGCTTGAGACCGCAGAGATCAGTTTTCAGCATGATTCCTGCATGAACCGGTCAAAGCAGTAGTTGGCTGAAGGATTCCAACAGCGGTGGTATTGAGATTCCCGACCTGAAACAGAAAGTCCACGGAATGCAGATCACAAATTGCCAGCCCACGCTGGAGACACCTGTGGCGATGTTTGTGTTCAATCGTCCAGATGTGACTGATCGCGTTTTCGCCGAGGTGCGTCGAGCGCAGCCACGCCGGTTGTTCATCATTGGCGATGGAGCCCGTGGTGACCGGGACGGTGAGTTGGAGCGCGTCACGTTGACGCGAGATATTGTCAATCGTGTCGATTGGAAATGTGATCTGCAGACACTCTTTGCCGACCAGAACATGGGTTGTAAAAAGCGGGTGTCCAGTGGCCTGGAGTGGGTTTTCCAACAGGTGGAAGACGCAATCATTCTTGAGGACGACTGCCTTCCTCACCCAAGTTTCTTCGGCTACTGTCAGGAACTGCTTGAAGTCTATCGCGACGACAAACGGGTTGGTGCAATCAGTGGCAACAATTTCCAGAATGGCATCAGTCGCACACCGCACAGCTATTACTTTTCCAAGTATTTCCACTGTTGGGGCTGGGCTTCATGGCGTCGGACATGGAAAAACTTTGATCTGAATTTCGAGACATGGCCAGCGTTTCGTGATCAGGATGGACTGGCGACGGTCGCAGACTCGGCAACCGAGTCGTGGTACTGGACAAACCTGTTCAATCAACAGCATGCTGGTGGGACAAACATCAGCAGTTGGGCATATCCATGGCTCTACAGTGCGTGGGCACAGAACGCGCTGACGATTCTTCCGGATGTCAATCTGATCAGCAACATCGGTTTTACGGGTGATGGTACCCATTGCAATGATTCTGACTCCAAGTTTGCCAATCTTCCGGTGCATGACATTGGGAAACTGGATCATCCGGACACCGTTTTCAGGTGCGTTGAAGCAGACAGGTATACCTTCGGCCGGAACTACTATCGGGATTCGATTTCACGCCGTGCCCGGCGAATGTGTCGTCAGGTACTCAAAGGCGCCAGACGGGCTGCAGCCTGATCTCAATCAGGATTTGCACTGCGATAAATCGAGGGCACGAACCTCCGTGATTTCGACATCACGGAGCAGCTTGCTGGATGAGGCAAGTCGATCTGGAACAGGCAGGGCAACCCGGAACAGGTAGGGCAAACCGGAACAGGCAGGGCAATCCGGAACAGGTGTGGTCCGAAGCCGGTTCATTTGGTGCTGTAGGCTTCCGTTTCGAGCCATTGAGTCATCGTTTTGAAGACTTCATGCGCGCTGATGATGTGGTGTGCTGAAAAAAGGACGTGCTTTTTGTTGGCACTACCCAGATCGTTGAACATCGGTTTCTGTGAAGTTTCGACTGGAAAAACCTGATCGGAGGTTCCATTCATCATCAGCACTGGCTGTTTCACTTCGGGCGTGAAGTGAAAGGCCTGGATTTCGGGGCGGTTCTTATGCCACTTTGTGTATCCACCGGATAGCAAAACAGCTGCTTGATATCGAGTGTCGGTCGCCAACGCCATGGGGCCCCGAAGAGCTCCATTACTCAGGCCAAAGTAGACAATCCGCTTGGGATCAACATCTTCGCGTGTGAGCAGATAATCGACGACCCTTGATCCATCTTTGGTGACAGCAATGTAGTCATCCCTCGCCCGGATCGGTGTGCTTTGAAACTGTTGGCCAATGGTGTTTCCCGACCATCTTTCATACGTGCCCTGATAAACCGGAAAGCATACGATCCGTCCACTGTTTGCCAGACGTTTCAGTAAGCTGACGTGGGGCTCTTTTTCAACTTTGAGTTCCCTGCCGTTTTCCCATGCTGATACACCCGGCACAAAGATGATGGTTTCCATGCTCCCCTGGGCTTGTTCGGGAATCAATAAATGGACTTTGAACCGTTCGCTGTTATAAGCGGCATTGATTTCAACCACATCATGCCGGAATTTCCTGTTGATTCCTGTCTGGGTATTCGACGATTTGATCGTCCGTCCCAATGGTAAGTCATGGTCGTAAAGATACATGGCCCGAAGCCTCTCAAATGGTTCACGTTCGGGTCCCAGGTCGAGGCTCTTTGGTTTGGCTACGCTCGCCAGTATGTTTCCACCAGGTTCCAGTCCGTCTGGATATCGAACACAGCGGAAGCCGTTTTGTGGACTGCGATCCCATGGCGAGGTACTGAATGATTCGTTGAAAGAGTAATACGGTGATGTCCAGTCACCGCCAAGTGCATATTGATGTCCGTGATCATCGGCTGTTCGGCACCATTCGCGTACATTTCCGGCCAGATCCAGTGCGTCGAAACGGCCAACACCGGTCATGATTCCGCATGCTTTCGGTCCTGCACTGAGGAAGTTTCCTGCTGCGGCCATGATTCCCGGCTGGTCGGAGTCGGCAGCCCATTTCCAGTGATGCAGAGTCGGCAGGTCCTTGGAGCAGAATCTTGCATAGGCATTCGCTTCAAACCAACTGACACCACCCACCGGATAATTTCCTTGCCCTTTCGGATAGTGACCATTTTGCCAGAGGGCTGGTCCTGGTTGACCGGTTTGGTCAACGAAAGACTTCACGGCTTGAGCCCAGCCAAGCGTTTTTCCGTCCTGTTGGAAAATCAGACCATCCCAGAGGGCAGCATTCTGATATCCACCTGCATCCACGAAGGTTTGAAATTGTTCATTTGATACTTCCAGTTTATCGATCCAGAATTCATTCAGAATCATGTCCTGCTGTTTTTCCTTACCGCAGATCCAGACCATGTCTTGTTGCTGATCCTGATTCCGGACGAGATAACGGCACGCAGAAGTCTTGAATGCTTGTGGTACCTTCAGCTGTAATTCCCTTGTGACATACCCCGTTTTTTCAAACCGTATCCGTATGGGGCCCTTCGGTATCGGGATGTCAATCAACGGAGTCATGCCCAGAGTCAACCACTGACCTTGCTCAGAAGTGGCGTCACGGATTCTGACAGTCGTTCCATTTGGCAGCTGGTCAAAACTGGTGGTCAGCATGAGATCACTCATGATGTCCTGGAACAGGGAATCCGACTTGATGCTGGGTCCGAGGGATTGAATCATCTGGTAGGCAGCAACGGACTGTTGATCATTCATCAGTTGCAGAAGTTGTGGGGCGATGATTTCCCGTGCTTCTTTCAGCTCTTTTGCCTGTTCAAGGGTTTTTTCCAACTCAGTGGAAGTCAATGCGAGCTGCAACTCCTGACTTTGACGTTGCCTGTTCTCGCGGTAAACCACGATACTTGTCAGTGAGACGATGAGAAACAGCACAAAACTGATGATGCTTGTGTATACCTGATATCTGTGTCTGTTGATGAATAGAGAGGTCTTACGGATCAAAGACGGTGGTCGAGCTTCGATGGGAAGATCATTTCGAAATCGTTCAATGTCATCAGATAGGGACTTGGCTGTTGGATAACGACTATCCGGCTCTTTTTCCAGACATTTGGCTACAATCCAATTCAGTTCATGGCCAGTACACTGGGCGAGTTCGGCAGGGGTAGTCTGACGGTTTTCAGCAAGTCGCTGCAGGTTATCTGATAATTGAATGCTCCGTCTCAAATCACTCGGAATACTCTCTCGGGTAATCGTCAGGTGATCCTCCAAAGTTTCCGCGGCGGAGAATTCTGCGGACAGGGGGATATCACCACAGACAAGCTCATGCAAGACCGTGCCCAGAGAGTAGATGTCAGAGCGGGTGTCGATGTCACTCTGGTTTGCGGATGCCTGCTCAGGACTCATGTACCCCAAAGTGCCAATGATTTGATTGGCCTGCGTGATTGGGTTTTCCGAGGGCGCATCCGTCAGATGTGATTTCGCGACACCAAAGTCAATGAGTTTCGGAACAGGGTGGTGATTGTACTCCGTGATCAGAATGTTCGAGGGTTTCAGGTCGCGATGGATGATGCCACGGTAGTGTGCATGTTGAACACCCTGACAGACCTGCTGAAAGAGTTGTAGACGTTCGTCCAACGATAACTGATGGTCGTCGCAATACTGTGTGATCGGTATTCCATCAACCAGCTCCATGACAACGAAAGGTTGGGCATTGGCGATCGAACCGGCAGTATAGACAGCAGCAATGTTGGGATGATGTAAGCTGGCCATGCAGTGGCGTTCCGCTTCGAAACGCTTCATTGCCTGTTCATCCAACAACGAAGTTCTCAGGATCTTCAGTGCTACCTTGCGGTGGACGGGTTGCAATTGTTCCGCGAGATAGACAATCCCCATCCCGCCTTCACCGATCTTTTCAAGAATCGAGTACCCCGGTATCTGAGGCAGCTCGCAGTTTGGCAGCTGGGAAGAGTCACGGGTTTCTGCATGAACACCGGAATCGAGCAGAGAACAATCTTCCTGATCTGCGATCAACAGGTTCTGCATTCTTGCCCGCAGCGTTGTGTTGTCCCCGCAAACCTGATTCAGATAGAGCGCTCGGAGATGTTCAGATTCAATTTCGGTGGCAACACGGAAGATCTTTTCTTCGTCCGGTGTCGACATGAGTCAATTCTCCCAATCTGTTCACCCTCATATTCTGATGAACGGAAGCCCCTGGTTACTGGGAGTCAGTGCGATCAATGGAAACAAAATCATCAGAAAAAAATGGATGAAAAGTCAATCAGCTGGCAAGTCCGAGGCGTTTCCCTCCATGTTGACCTTCAACCATGCCCTGGCGAACCGCCAATCCTGATCTGCTGTCGAGGTCGAGATATCCAGAACATTCGCCGCTTCCCGGTTGGAAAGCCCTGTAAAAAACCGCAGTTCTACGAGTTTTGCTTTACGTGGATGAGCGTCGGCAAGAGCGGTCAATGCTTCGTTGAGGGTCAAGAGTTCCGTTGGACTTGGGGTCAATTCCTGTTCCAGTTCGTATCGCTGCACACGATTGAATTCACCGCCACCCCTCAATGATTTTTTTCGGCGAGCCTGCTCAATCAGGATTCTGCGCATTGCAGTGGAAGCCGCACCGAAAAAATGACCTCGACTGTTCCACTTTTGAGCGTTCTCTTTTTTCGTCAGCCGAAGATAAGCTTCGTGTACCAGCGCAGTCGGTTGGAGAGTCTGTCCGGCTGGTTCAGCAGCCAACCTTGATTCAGCCAATTTTCGCAGTTCGGCATAAACAAGTGGCAGTAAATCAGCAGACGCCTCCTGCGTGTCATCCTGCATGCGCTCAAGAGCAGATTCAATCTTGTTTTCCTGAGTCTGTTGCGGCTCAAGGAGAGTGGATTCGGACATCAGTGTTTCTTACTCATTGCGGGGGGGAGGGTTGTGCAAAAAAGCGAGGACTGAAATTCGGGTGTTCCGCGCTGCGGCAGCAGCCAACTCTGGCAAATCACTGTAATTGATACCGGACCGGTTGTGTGATCAAAAGTGGTTGCAATGCAATCCGATCTCATGTTGCGACAGGTTCAGTTGGATTTGCATCTGAATGAGAAAATCGAGCCCAAATCCGGTAGCAACCAAATCTGCAGAATTTCGCCCCGCTGATGCAGGTTCAACTCGTTTCTCGTATGGTTGATTTGATCTGCTGTCAGGCACGCGTCACGGCCAGTTTCAGAAGAGCCTGTCACACGGATTTGCGAGCGCTACCGGAGGTTTTTGCGTCCAACAGTATGGTTCGATCATGACGAAATGGCTGGATTCGCGGTTGTCGCTGTTCATGCAAATCAATCCAAACGAACTGGAGAGATCGCCAGTCTCCCACTAGCCCTTGCAGAGGCCACACGGTCTTCCTTCATTGGGACCGCAGGGGCGTCCGCGTTTTGTGTTTCGGTAGTTTTTGCAACTCGAGTTGTGACGGACCCCCGATGACAGATTCAACCAGTAACCCGCTTCCGGGGCTTGAACCGATCTGCTGCCAGTGGACGAAGTTTGTCCAGTGCGTCTGAAATCCCATGGAGCAATGGGGTTACTGTCGGCCCACAGCCCAAGCTTTGTTTTCCGAGCCTGTGTTTCAAGATTCGCTAGCCGCTGTTCGTCATTGTAATACTTGTAATGCCACGCCCATCCATCTTGAATCATCTTCGCGTTCACATCCGTATTCTCATGATGGATGATGCCAAGAATTCTGCCGTACCTGTCAGTGCCTGTTTTATTGAGCTGAATGACTTTTCCATGAACCATCGCGGCAAGTGCCTGTTTTGATCTGTTGCCAAAACTCTGTTTTGTTTCCGGTGCATCGATCCCATAGAGGCGAACTTTCAGCGGCTTCCGATTCACCAGCAGGGTGACGGTATCACCATCGGTAACCCCCACCACCTTTCCGGTGAGTTGTTCCGAGATGGTGGGTGGCTTGGCGAGTGCGAGGCTTGAGCCAATGAGCAGAATCAGTGCTATGAATCGCATTGCGGATGGGGGGGCTGAGGCTTGTTGGGACTTGAGCTCATTCGAGCGTCTGGGCTGTTCTGGGCTGTTCTGGGCAGGGAGACAGCACACTGGATTTTAAACGACGACAGAATTCACTTCTACCGGAACAAGTGATGAACCTGCCTCAGGACCATGTTGTCGATCCGGAGCATCTTTTCACCGGGGTTGATCTGAATTCCGGGATGCCGGTTCTCTTAGGTTGTGCGTGTGTTGTCGAATCACAGAAATATAGTCTGACTCTCTTTGCAGTGAATCGATGGCCGTCGCTTTCCGATGGATCGGCGGTGAAACTGTTCCGGTTTCTGCGAATCATTTCATTTGCTGCACCGGGCTTTCGTACCCATCCGATATTGCCGTGCAACCAATTTACCTGCTACGTTCCCTGAGTTAGGGCAATCACGTTTGGTCAAGTGAATCACGACATTTGGTTCGTGTGACGGTAACTGCATCCAGATTCAAGAGATAGAAGAACGCGCTGATGTGGGTGTAAAAATACACGTTGCCCAAAAGTAATTTTGGGGCTGCCGGGTTTCGGAAAGCAGCAGTGCTACTGAGGGCCAACATTCGAAGGTCAAGGAACGTGGTCGATCAAGGAAAAACTTTGGCAGATATTGAGCAGAGTGAGGACAAATCTTCCATCATTTCCCAGTTCGTTCAGGCGGCTCTTGGCTGTCCAGGTAGATTTGTGACCTATGGCATCGTCACGTTCGTGTTGGGACAGGCACTTTACAAAGTTCTGCTGTCCCGTGGACCTGAAACACTCGGTCAGGAGAACGGGCTGGTTGAACAGCTTCAAGTGGGTCTGGCAATGAGTGCATCCATTGCCTTTTTTTTCGCAGCATTCAAATCGACTTATGGGAAAGCAGGTTTGATCTTTTGCGGAGCCTTGGCCGGATACGCAGCTGGACGCGAGTGCGATCAATGGCTTGAGAATTATTTATTCAACGATGCTTACAAATACCTGATCGGGATGCCGCTCCTGATCTTCATTCTCGTCGCAACATGGATTCATCGCCGTACCGTTCTCTCTGATTCAGTTACTCTTTCGCGCACACCTGCAATCACCATGTTTGGCATCGCGGGTGTTTACCTCTGTGCGGTCTGTCAAATATTTGATCGCCCGGATTTTTGGGCCGGGATCAGCGATCACCCCAATGCCATGGTGACCAAAATGCTGGTCGAAGAATTTTCAGAGGTTTTTGGTTACCTGCTGATCGCTTTTGCAGGCGTTGAAGCAGTCCTGGATTCCTTGACGCGGTACTCCTTTGAGGGTCATGAGTCATTGGAAACACGTGCCTCTGGTTTGCCAGAACAGGAATGATCAGGTTGCTAGCTTTGTCATGAATTTTTTCATGACCCAGCTCCTGTCACAAGTGGCGAGTCCTCGTGATCACTGGACAGCTTCTCATAGGACATTGCGCTAATTTGCTAGCGTTTTGGACGTTGGATGCCTTCCATGTATCGTCCGTGAAATGGATGGATCAGGCACAGAATGGAAATTTGCGACTTTTCCACGGGCATCGTCAACACTTTAGAGTGACTGATGCAGCATGATTCATCTTGAATTGGCATATCTGTTTCCGTAGTCTCCGATGACGTGAGAATCCGTAGATGGACCCAATTCCTTCGAGTGCAGCATTTCTTTCCCATGACGACTCAACCGGAACCTGTGAACAACGCCGATGACGCACCGACGGTTGTTCCGCTTGATGTCAAAGTGCTACGTACGCTCGGTCATGGACGCGCAGCACGTGCCCAACTGGTTGAAGCGTTGATGCCAGATGGTGAGAAGATTCGCTGTGTTGAGAAGGTCTTCGCCCCTGGGTTATTGACTCGCGTCATTTATCGTCTTTCTTTTCAGGCTCCGTTCGCCTACCAGAATAATCGTGACGCCATTTTGGCAAGTTTTTATCGCCGTCGCGTGGCGTCAGCTGTTTTGGCAAATTCAAACATTGATGCCAGGATAGCGAAACCGCTTTATGTTCGATTCGATGAGGATTCGAGGGCATGGGTTCTGGCGGCTGAATGGATACAAGGTCGAGGGATCAAACCTGCTCCTGCTGATTCGAAATCAGTATGGCGACGTTTCTCCTTTTTTCGTTCAAAACAGCAGAAAGAACAATCGCAAACGGCGGAAATCGACACGCTGGTTTCGACCATGCATGAGCTGGAAGCAATGCTTGATGAATGCGGACTTGTTGGTTCCGGTTGGCAAGTGGCACCTCGTGCTCTGGTTTCAACTGCAAACCTTCTCCGTGTTGGTGAACGATATACGATCATTGATTTGGAGTCAGGAATACCAGCAGTTCTGGTTCCTCATTATCTGCTTGGTGGTTTCAAGCGAGCAGAGCTTCCTCCATTTGATGATTTGGATGCTGACAAACTCAGGCAATGGTGCGAGGTTCATCACAAAGAGCTTCTGTTTCGGATAGGACCTGAAGCTGTGGAACGCTTTGGAAAAGACGTTCATTGGCTGGTGGAGCACACGCATCGTTGGAAAGAATCTGAACTCGCCTTCTTTCGTCGGCCATGGCGTCTGATGCGTCGCGCCGGGATTCATGCATACCAGCAAGAGTGCCTGCGAAGTTGGGAGCAGAACGGGATCGTTGACCCAGAGACCAGGAAGATAATTTCCGGGAAGCACATTCAAAAACGGCTGATCTGGTATGCAGGACTCCTTCCGTCTTTTGCAGGCAGGTTCTGTTCCCGATTCTTGGGGAATCGTGAATATCGGCATGAACTCAAATTGTGCTTTGGCAGCCGACAACTTCGTGATGAGCGTTGGCAAAGTTTGATCGACCGGCATCAGCAAAATTGGGTCCAAGCTGGCCGTATCCGATCGCAGCCGAGGATGACCAGAACCCGGTTCCTGCTGCATGCGGTTCTCAGAAAAATCACCCCCGTGGGGCTTCACCGTTTTCTTTCGGATTCCGATCAACGCCGGGATCTTGCTGTCAGTTTTTTGCTTCTGCTATCGAGTCCTCGATATCAATCCTTTTTCGGCCAGAAACGCGTGGAAGGTTCCATTGAGCGCTGGGAGCAGGCGGGACGAATCAGTCACGCCGAGGCGGAAGCATTACGAGCTGACCTCTCTGGTAATGAGGTACGCGCCTACACTCGCGGCTTTGGCATGCATCTGGGGCTCAAAGCATTGGGGCCTTTGATATTGCCGGCGAAATTCGGCGGCGTGGCAGCATTCATGGCCAGTGGTAATCTCTGGTTCCTGCTGCCGTTGGTTTTCACACCTGCGTTGCGGACGATCGTGACGTTGGTCAATTGGTGGTCCACCCGACACGACCAGATACCCCATGGCGAAGCTCTTGTCATGGGTTTCTTGCCAACGCTTGGGTCTCTCGCATTTCCCCTGCAAATGTTTTCCGCGCGGCCTCAACTGTCGACGTTTTTGATTCGTGATGGGGCATCCAAGTTGGGTAAGCGTGTTCCGATTTACGGTGGTGGCGACTCGCGAACCGAAATTGCACTGATCCGCAGTACCGACTGGATCATTGCCATGATGGAAGCTTTATCGAGTATCAGTAAGCGTTTCTGGTCATCCAAGCCTGCCAAGGCACCTGATCAAATGAATGAGCCTTCTTCCAATGTCAAGCTGCGAAGAACGCGATGGGGGCGTTGGATTGATCGACAGACTGCACAGTATCTGACACGTGAAGCAGTTTTGTCGGGCAAGACATCGGCCAAGTCGAACAATGATGCTGATACCCGACAGAACATTGCTTCCTGAGTGGAACTTTTCAAGTTGATGATTCTGCACTCATGGGATCAGTACTCCATGAATCAGCCGGCGGAGTAGCCAAGATCCAATGAACCTTCCATGGTTTCTAAACATCACTTGATTTGATGTCATGGCCTCTGCTTTGTGGGATCAACCAGTATCGTGAATTTGGATGAATTCGCGCGTACTTGGCCACCTGTTTCCAGTTTCATTGCCAGTTCAGACCGGAGGGTCTGTAGCGGTATCAGCCGGTGCGGTACCGACTCGGCAGACCCAACGCCCCAGAATTCTCAGCCCTGAGCACATGGCAGCAATCGCGATGGAAGATGGGGCGAGATATAACATGGAATGGGCTCCTGCCCAGATGAGCAATCCGATCCAACCAAGGGTCAAGAGGATACCAATTGGCGTGATGATTCCCACGACTGCCATGCGTTTGAAAAAAGAGATGGAAGCATTGTCGGGTAGAAGAAACAGGCCCAGTATCAGCGCAAGCACCGCAAAAAGCATGGCCGTTGCTATGACCACCAACTGGATCGGGAGCGACATGATATTTTCTGGCAGTATCCATCCGGCACATAAAAAGATAAGACTGATTGGGATGGTTACGGCAAGCAGGTCTGTGGTTGTAATGTTGACGAGAGTGAAGGATTCGGATTCGCCACGCCGGAAGAAGGGCTCAAAGATGACCCAGCCAATCACTCCGGAGATTGCGAAGTACGGTACGGCAAAAATCTCCAACATCTTCAATCCAATTTGGAAGCTCGTGTTTGTCCGTGAGTTCAGGAAAATGTTGGCCGTGGCCGCCCCAGCTTTTGTGCCATTTGCTCGACTGGCACGTGGAGCAGGTTTGTTCAACGTCAGACCGCTCGTACCGGTCTGTCATGCTTCGAGGAACCTGCGTGAGTGCAACGTAACACAGGATGTTTCGAGTCAAGATCTTTAGTTTGCTCTCTCGGGGAACTAAAGACGCCAAGGGAAGCAAAATCCATCCGCTCCCCGGGTAACCATAAGCAGCTTGGCAAGTCTGGCGTTTGATTCTTCCAGCAAAACCGGAAAACCTGACGGGCATTTCTGCGGGAAGCACCGACAAAGCCCCAATCTCTCTTCGACGTCTGCTCGAAGAACAGGAGGCACTGCGGCATGCAGTGAGCTTGCTTTGCCCGTTGGCTTGCATGGCGACATGAAGCCGCAGGTGGTCAGAATCATACTGGTAAATTCAGCTCGACCACTGTGATCGAATCAGCAGGATTTTCCGTCGGACGGATTCTTCGACGCACCCAAGTTTCTCGGCGATTTCCCTGTTGGTGTGACCTTCCATTTTCCAGATGGCGATACGTTGCAGATCTTCCCGAAGAGAATCAAGTAATTCTTCGCAGACAACACCGAATTCATGCGCGAACTGTGGCGTAGGATCAGGTGGATCACCATAACCGTCACCTTGGGCATCGAGAAAAGCAGAGTGTCCACGCACCTTGCCATCGCCACGTCTTTGCCGCTTCTGATATTTGACGTGGTCAAGAATCTTGTTGTCAGTGATGGTAACCAGAACTCGCCAAAGACTTTCTCGATCCTGAATCTCCGGCAGCTTACCCGTTTCCAAGGCACGAAACAGTGCCGCTAGAGCCATGGTCGCAAGATCTTCTTCATCCGAAACGCGACGATCCCGTGCGGAAAGGCGTGCTCTCGCTAAACGGACGAGCCGCTCATAATAACGCAGCCACAGTTGTTGATAGCCTGTTGAGTCACCCACGCGGGCCTGATCCAGCCACTCGGTGATTGACAACGATTCATGAGTATGATCTTCCATGCAGATCTCAGGGTGCGAAACCATACTGGGCGCGATTGACCAAGGTTACTGATGAATGAGAGTGCCGTACAGTTATCGCCCCGACATTTGAATTCATGTTAATATCAGTTATCCCTGATGTCTGCCGCCTGCCTGGCACAATTGGCATGAAGCAATATATACCCGACAACGAGATAGATCTGCTTTGCGACCAGTACGAGGAGGAATTGCAGGATGGAAAGAATCCTTCGATTAGCCTCTACCTGGATCGTATCGACAAGTCACGACAGCCCATTTTGCTGTACTGGCTGGTGACAGTCGATTTACAGTTTTCAAGCAAAGCCTCTCAACCACAGCTTGAAAAAGTTGATGGATTGCGAAGAACATTTTTTCAATATCGGGACGTCGTTGACGAAGCGGCATCGGCATGTGGTGTGGCAGAAAATGGACTCCCCACAATTCCCGGTTACCGAATCAAGCGACATGTCAAAAGTGGCGGGCAGGCTGCGGTCTTTCATGCGACGCAGAATCGAACCGGTCAGGATGTTGCGATCAAGTTGGTGTCAGCCGGTTCATTGGATGCGATCTCGGAATCGCATCGAATTCGCATTGTCTCCCGGCTTGAAAACGAAATCCGTACGGTGGCCGGCCTCAACCACCCGAGTATCGTGAAAATCTTTGATGCCGGGGAGTGTGAGGCGGGATTTTTCTATGTGATGCAGTGGGTCGACGGGGGTAGCCTCGCGGATCGCCGAACAATCAGTCAAGTTGATGCGGCGAAAGTAATTCGAGCGGTCGCCGCTGCTTTGGCAGAAGCACATACTTCAGGTGTGCTTCATCTTGATGTGAAACCCCACAATATTCTGATCGACGCCAATACCGGGCAACCTTTGCTCGCTGATTTTGGTCTTGCTCGCCTGGAAAGTGAAGTGACCGAATCCACTGCCATTGCCGGGACACTCGGGTACATGGCGCCTGAGCAGGCCAAAGGGGAGTTGCTGGATACAAGGACAGATGTTTATGGCCTGGGAGCAACTTTCTACGAATTATTGACAGGGCAGAAGATCTGTCAGGCTGTGTCGTTGCCATACGATGAATCAGAGCGTGACGCATGGATACCGAAGTCGCCACGGGAACTGCGCAGTGACATTAATCCCGAACTCGACCGGATCTGTACCACATGTTTGCACTTTGACTCTGAAGCACGTTACCAGAACTGTCACGAAGTGGCAGCGGCCCTCGACCGTTTTACTCTCACTGAGGACGGACGCCACATTGCACGCATCGGTGCCAGAACTCTGGTCGCGAGCCCACTGTTTTTCATCACCAATCTATTTGTGATGCTTCAGATCCATTATGGCTGGATGAATCAGGGAATCCACGAGGCCGTGATCTGGATCACCATGTTTTCGATGTATGCAGTTGTGTTTTTTGTTATCGGATCCGGTAGCAGGTTCGACAGGTATTCATCGGAGTACCTCGCGGTGGAAAGCTTGTGGGCTGTTTGGGTGGCAAAGTTTTTTGCGGCGATGGTGATTGCCATTTCGCTGCGTCTGATGAGTGAGTCCCAGCAGACGATTCTGATGTGCTATCCGATGTTTTCTGCTTTGACCGGCTTGGTACTGGCAACGATGGCTCCCCGGTACTGGCGCGGGTTGTATGTTTTCGCCGCCGTTGCGTGGGCTACCGCACTCGTCCTGATGTGGACGATCATGGAAAACCTGATCGTCGCCCCAGCGGTTTACGGTGGATTGGCGACGATCCTGACCATCATTTGGGGGATGAAGTTGAGACAACTCTCGCGTGAGCAAAAAGCACCTTTGGTTGATTCGGAACCGGCAACAACGATCGCAATCAGTGCTAGAAGTCAGTGATTTACCGGGTTTTTGGTGTTTGTTGAAAAATCCACGAGATTGTGGTTGGGTTCACTCACAGCGTGTCGTTTATCAGGTTGAACATCATTTCAACCATTGAGACCGTGAGCTGAACCACATGAGTGAGGTCACTATTCGAAGAAGACTCTCGAACCATGAACGTGGTTTTCACGATCTGGAAACACCTGAACGGAGGCAAATCGTAAGTGGTGTCGCCTTTCTTTCAGACAATATTCCCAGCGAGCTACTGTGGGAACGCATGGAAAAGTTTGTTCGGGCCAATCCACTTTTCCGATCCCGGGTTGTGGGCAACAACACGCCAGAGTGGAGGATGGATCGCTCGTTTGACTTGATGAACCACTGTGATGAAACTTCCATCCACTTTGCGGGGACGGAACAGATCTTAAGTCATGTATCCAATGCAGCATCACACGGGCTTTCTGATGACCAGCCGCCGTGGCGAATATCCTTGATCCGTTTCGTCAATGGCAGTCAAGAGACAGAGCGTTGTGCTCTTGCCATTTGGGCTCATCATTCACTGCTGGATGGACTTCAGGGGATGAGCTTGTTGGATAGCCTGCTGGATGGTACCCATCGCCCGTTGGGAGAGCGAAAACCAGCATCGAATGATGATACAAAGTCGGATGAAGCCGCGCCGGAGGATCCGGTCGTCAGCAGCAGTTGCATTCGGAGTGTCACTGCGGAAATGCTTCGGCGACCACTGACAGGACCTCTTGCATCGACTGGATTTGCATCTGCAAAACGTACGACGTTGGCGTTCGAGTGGTCACGCCAGTCATTCCAAGCAGCGCGCAAAAGTATTACTGCGTCTTTTCAGGAGGTTCTGTTGGCAGTGCTCACGGACGGACTCGCCCGATACACGCAAGCCCGGCGACTGGAACGTAACGTCCGGGTGATTCTCCCATTGGGAAGATCCAAAAACCATCCTTCCGCGTCGGTCACGAATCGACATGATGTCGGGTACATCGAACTTCCAACCACTTCATGCGATACAAGTCGTCAATCCGACATCCGAAAGAATCTGCAACAACGCCAACGTGATCAGGAACAGGGAATTTTCGCTTCAATACTCAGTTTCATGAACTGGCTGCCGAGGACAATACGCAGAGCAGTGGTTCGTCGTTATGCCCAGGGGGCGGATCTGCTGATCAGTCTGATTCCCGGTACCCGGGCGATTAGCACGCTTGCTGGTGCCAAAGTGACCGCACTCTACGCCCAGCCGGCGTTACCACCGAGGCACTCAGTAGCCATCGGTATCACCGTCAATCGTCAAAACGTCTGCCTTGCAGTGCAGTTTGATCCGAGCTGCATTGAGCAACCGCTGGAGTTGAAGGATTGCCTCGAAACGGCATATCAGAAAATCGTTCTCGGGGGTGCCGGCAGGAACGAAGGCAAAAATTAAAAAGATGCCATTTCGGTGGCTGCTACTTGCCATGCCTTCTTTATTTGGGCCGTTGGTACATTCAGCCGGAAAAGATGTTGCGTGATCTTTTCGAGTTGCCCACGAATTCTGTTTTGAGTTGCTAAGTGGGTATCGAATGCAGAGCAAAACATCCCATATCGAATCAAGCTGTCGCCGGCATCGATACGAAAAGCTGAATGAAAAATGGCACAGGGCAAATCAAGTATCGAGTGAACACATGCGTGTGACAGGTTGTCTTGACTGGATGTTCATCAAGAAAGAGCCATGGTCTCGTTGATAGAAACTCATACAAAACCTGTCAGGTGGTGATCCTCAGCAGGTTCCGACAGAGGTTGAGCTGCCTACAGAATTTTCTGCTTTCGAGACGGGTGGTGATTTTCGTGCTACCATGGTCGAACTTCAAATTCGCCCAATTCTTATGCGCAAATGATGATCGCCAAGACAGAAGATCGAGAACTTTACAGGCAGGTCACGACACGTCGTGAATTATTGCGGAGCGGAGCCGCAGGGATTGGATCATTGGCGCTACATTCCATGCTGGCACCGGATGCACTTGCAGAGCAGGTGAAGAGCGGCGGTTTGCATTTTGCTCCGAAGGCAAAACGCATCATTTTTCTTTTCATGAATGGGGCTCCATCTCAACAGGATCTGTTCGATTACAAACCGGCAGTTGATAAATATCATGGACAGGAACTGTTCAAGACATTCGATACTGAGGCGGGAGAGTGGAGCGACGAGGGGTTTGTTGAAAAAACCCAGCGTCTGACCGGAATGACTTCCGGACAGAAGTCATTTCCCATTGCCAGATCCAAGTGGAAGTTTCAACAGCATGGCGAAAGCCGTGCATGGATCAGTGAGTTGCTGCCTCACACGGCAAAAATTGCAGATGATCTGTGTTTCGTAAAATCCATGAATACCGAGGCAATCAATCATGACCCGGGTGTGACTTTTTTCCAAACCGGGCATCAGCAACCGGGCCGCCCCAGCATGGGTGCATGGATGAGTTATGGGCTTGGTTCTGCTAACGAGAATCTGCCTACGTTTTGTGTGCTCATTTCCAATGGCACGGGCAGACCAGGCAGTCAGCCGGTTTACTCAAAACTGTGGAGCAGTGGGTTTTTACCCAGCGTGCATCAGGGCGTGCAGTTTCGAGGTGGCGATACGCCAGTGCTGTATCTCAATAGCCAATCAGGTGAAACCGTCGATGCGAGACGTCGCATGATCGGGAGAATCGAAATGCTCAACCAACTGCAGTTGGATACCTTCGGTGACCCCGAGATTGCTACAAGGATTGCACAGTATGAGATGGCTTTCCGGATGCAGATGTCAGTTCCTGAAGCGACTGAGATCAACCAGGAACCGAAGCATATTCTCGATGCGTATGGACCAGAGTGCCAGACACCGGGAAAGTTCGCGGCGAACTGTCTCCTGGCTCGTCGATTGGCAGAAAGAGGCGTACGTTTCATTCAATTGTACCATCGGGGTTGGGATCAGCATGGCGGATTGCTGGCGGCGTTGCCCAAGCAATGCAGTGATGTTGATCAACCTCAGGCAGCTTTGATCCGTGATTTGAAGGATCGGGGAATGTTGGACGATACCCTCGTGATTTGGGGTGGCGAGTTCGGAAGAACAACGTACAGCCAGGGAAAAGCAGGAGACGCGGCCAACGGACGTGATCACCATCCTCGTTGTTTTACGTACTGGATGGCCGGCGGAGGGGTGAAGCCGGGTATGACTTACGGCGAAACAGATGTTGTTGGATACAACGTTGTGAAAGATCCTGTGCATGTTCATGACTTTCAAGCCACGGTGATGCACTTGATGGGAATCGATCACGAAAAACTGACGTTCAAATATCAGGGACGCCGATTCCGACTGACTGATGTGCACGGGCGTGTTGTCAAGGAGATTTTGGCATGATTGCAGGATCTGTCATTCCAGAACGGCGACTTGTCCTGATGCGGATTGCTTGCACTGTTGGCAGCCGTTCAGGTGTACTTTGTTCCATCAAGAGATCGCTTCATATACAAAAGTGTTTTTTGCTCATCCTGGTTTTTCTCGGTACGGCAAGGCTGAACGCAGAAGATACAGTTTCATTCAACAGGGACATTCGTCCCATCCTTTCGGATCGGTGTTTTGTTTGCCATGGTCCGGATTCTGCTGCACGTGAGGCGGATTTGCGATTCGATCAGGAGCAGAGTGCGAAGGGTGATGCGGAAGGCAGTGGCTCAGCAGCGATCATTCCAGGTGAGCCTGAGTCAAGCGAGATGATGGTGAGAATGCTCGAGTCCGATCCCGAGCTGAAAATGCCACCGCCTGAGTCCAATCTGACCATTACCGGGGAAGAAATCGCTTTGATTCGGCGGTGGATTACTCAAGGAGCCAAATGGGAAAAACACTGGTCCCTGATTCCACCAGAAAAGAAGGCACTGCCGTCGATCAGAAACAGAGATTGGCCAAGAAATGCGATTGACCACTTCATTCTGAACCGGTTGGAGACCCTGGGCCTTGATCCTTCGGAAACCACGGGCAGAGAGCATTGGTTGCGACGGGTTACATTTGACCTGACAGGCTTGCCACCAACGATCCGCCAGCTGGATGAGTTTCTTGCCGATGATTCTCAGAATGCGTATGAAGATGCCGTTGATCGACTATTGCAGTCAGATGCCTATGGCGAACGAATGGCACAGGAGTGGCTGGATGTTGCCAGATATGGCGATACGGATGGACTGTTCGAGGACCATCCGCGGTCCATCTACCCATGGCGCGACTGGGTGATTGGTGCCTTCAATCAGAATCTGTCTTACCGTGATTTTATCTCATGGCAGGTTGCCGGTGATCTGATGCCCAATGCCACAATTGACCAGCGAGTGGCGACCGGTTTTCTGCGAAATAATCCTACTTCAAACGAAGGCGGGATCATTGCAGAGGATTACCGAGTGAAGTATCTGGTCGACCGGGTAAACACGACAGCCACGGCGATCATGGGGCTGACGTTGGAATGTGCACAGTGTCATGATCACAAATACGATCCGATGACGCAGCGGGAGTACTACCAATTTGCCGGTTTCTTCAACAGTCTTGTCGGCAATGGAAATACCAAGGGTGCGGCTGCTCCAACTCTACGGCGATACACGCAGGAACAGGCAGCCCGGATGCCAGTCATCGATGATGCGTTGACCAAAATCGAAGCCGAATTGAAGTCCACTCCCGATGCATTGAAAGTGGACTTCGAAAAATGGGTGATGGAACTCGATCGCCCTGTGAACTGGATCAGCCTATCCGCCATACCAAACGTTGATATTCAACCGTTGGATGATTGGGTGATCGTGAAGAAAAAACCGGTTGAGGAAGAAAAGAAGTTGCCAGATCGCCCTACCATCAGGGGACGCTTTGTTCGATTGGAGATGCCCAAGGATCATGACGGCTTTTTGACAATTTCAGAAGTTCAGGTTTTTTCGGCCGGGAGTAACATTGCCCGTACCGGAAAAGCAACCCAATCGAGCGTTGGATACAACTCACCTGCAAGCAAAGCAATCGATGGAAACCACAATGGCAGTTTTGCATCGTGTTCCTGCACAACTTCGGAACGTCACGCCTGGTGGGAACTGGATTTGGGTGGTGAATTCGAGATTGATAGTGTTGCGGTATGGAATCGAACCGATTGCTGTCCGGAAAGGCTTGATCAACTTTCCATCAAGATCCTCGACAGCGAGCGTAATTCAACTGCCGAACGGCTTGTCACCAAATCCCAGCCGCGCAATGCACTTCCCGCGGATGCCGTTGATGCTGAATCGGGAGCACGCGAGTTTTTGATCGACTTGGCATTGCCATCGGAAGCAGAAAGCGCAGAGACAATCACTGCTTTTCAGCTTGAAAGCAAGACACCGCTGGTGGTGGAAATGGTTGGCGTGGAAGTTCATGGGGAGGGTCAAGATGGTCAGCCGCAGGTTTTGAAAACCACCGGTGATAAAACTCTGAAGTTGAATGGAAAGCCGGTGGTTGTTGGCCTTGAATTCCCATTCAAGTTGGATTTCAAGCAGACTTGCCGCCTGACATTGAAAACGACGGAGTTTGACGGAATCCGAATCAAGACCACATCGAACCCGACTGCTGCCCGTCGTGAATCCTTGCCAAAAGATTCCGCCAAGAGGTTGGAACACTTTCGCAGTGAGTGGATCGGATTCAGTGAAGCCCGAAAGCAACGGCAACAGTTACTGGACGAAAAAAAGAAGATTGATGCGGCTGCCCCGCTGACGATGATTGCCAGTGACATGTCGTCGGCTCGAGAAAACTATGTCCTGATGAGGGGTGAATATGACAATCGTGGTGACGTGATTTCAACTGCCGCACCAGCAAGTGTGATGCCTTATGCCGAAACACTTCCGAAGAATCGACTTGGATTGGCTCGCTGGTTAACGGATCCAAGCCATCCATTGACCGCACGTGTTGCCGTCAACCGTTACTGGCAGATGATTTTCGGTCGCGGAATCGTGAAGACTTCGGAAGATTTTGGGACACAGGGAGCTGCACCAACACATCAGGAATTACTCGATTATCTTGCCGTCGACTTCATCGAATCAGGCTGGGATGTAAAGCGTCTGCTACGCATGATGGTTCTTTCTGAAACCTATCGACAGTCAAGTCGGCAATCTGCGCAGAATCGGAGGATCGATCCGGAGAACCAATGGCTTGCACGGGGTCCACGTCGTCGGCTGCCGGCAGAATTTGTTCGTGATCACGCGCTTTCGATCAGTGGTCTGTTGACGACCAAGATCGGGGGGCCCGGTGTACATCCCTATCAACCTGCAGAGCTGTTCGGCGCCAATGCGATTGGTTCATCGAATGCGAGGTTCACCCAAGGCACCGGGGACGATCTTTACCGGCGCAGCCTTTACACCTATTGGAAACGCCAGATTCCGGCGGCGAACATGAGAATTCTCGGTGCCGATGGGCGAACAACCTGCCGAACACGTCGGGAGCAAACCAATACTCCTCTGCAAGCGCTTGTATTGCTGAACGACCCCCAGTTCGTTGAAGCCGCCCGAATCATGGCAGGCCGAATCATTGTGGAAGGTGGGAATACTCCAAAGCAGCGATTGAGTTATGCCTTCCGATTGGCGACATCACGGAAAGTCACCGCACAGGAACGAGAGATTCTGGTGGATGAATATCAGGATCGGCTCAGGGTGTTCCAGGCAAATACCAAACTTGCTGAACAGTACCTGGAAGGGGGTGGTCAAATGCAGCCCGATGTCACCATCAGTCAAAGCGAATTGGCGGCCTACGCAGGCGTTTGCAGTCTGATTCTGAATTTGGATGAGAGCATATCGTCCAATTGATATGAAGTAGACGGAATCCGATTTGTCGCTTCATGGGGGGCCCAATAGTCTTGGATCGCGACGGGCTGCGGTGAATTCACTGACTTGACGCCGGTTGGTTGGCGCGTGCTGCATGGTCAGGAGCCAGCTTCTGAAACGGAAGTCATTGTGTCTGCTGTCGCCGTTATTCCAGCAATCAAGCTGGTCGTACATGCATTGGTGAAAAGGTGTATTGCAGCATGAATCAGATGACGTCCGCACACCCTCTTGCGAACGGTTACGCGATCAACAGTTCGTTCAGAGGACCAGTGACATCGAGATGCTGAAGATTGGAATCCAATTGGCCAAAGGTATCAGCAATTGGTAACCCGGCAGCATGCATCAGCGAAAGGTACAGGTTGCCAACCGTGCGGTGTCCCTGATCGCCGTACTTGGGGTATTCGACATAACGTCCGGTTTTCAACTTTTTGTCCATTCCACCAAGAAGGATAAATGGCCAGTCGTGCCCGGCGCAATGGTGGTCTCCTGAAGAACAGGACATGTAGACGATCATCGTGTTGTCGAGCATCGTTCCGTCCCCTTCCGGAATGCTGTCGAACTTATTCGCCATCTTGGCGATCTGGCGAAGATGCAACTTCTCAATCTCCATCCGAGCCTGATGTCCGCTCCAACCATTGGAAGCGGGATTTTCCTGCAGGTGTCCGATGGAATGGACTGAATTCGAGAGGCCGAGTTCCGAATATTTCACACCGAGCGTGTCTGGGCGAAGGGTAATCACGTTCGTCAGCCCGGAGATCAATGCCGCGGTCGCGATTTCAAAGTGGGATTCGATCCGGGCAGAGGGAGCCATCGAATCGTAGCGCTCGGTTGGTTCAGGTGCATTTTGTCGAATTCGATCCACGAGTCCCGCTTTTTTTTCCTCGATCTTTTTCAACGACTCGAAGGAATTCATGTAGAGTGCGAATCGTTCTTTTTCTTCTCCGGAAAGTTGTTTCTCAACACGCTTGGCATCTTCAGTCAGGAAATCCATCAGGTTTCCGCTCAGCGCGAGTTTCTTCTCGAGCTGTTCAGGACTGGCAACAGCAGCACCAAAGAGCTCAAGGAATGCTTTTCGCGGTGAACCCTGATAGGCAACTGGTTTGGCAGGGCCATATGCTGAAAGGTTGGGGTAGCAATAAGTGTCTTGAGGTTTCCAACCGGTTTCAAGCAACCGACCATTCATGGCCATCCCGTACATCGGATAGGGTCCAGCCGAAAGATGTTGGCCGAGTAGACAATCCAGGGATGGTGCGACAGCAACTTTTTCCGAATCGTGCAGTGATAGGGTTCCGAAACCCTTCGTGTGATCGCCTCGAAAGCCGACACCTGAAAGGCTCTGAATGATTGTCAGGCGGTCTTTCAGGCCATCAAGCATTCTCAGTTTTTCAGGGAGTTGCCGGTCCGTCAGTGACACATCGACCAGTGGTCCCGGCCGTCGTCCTCGATTGCCGAGCTTCTTTTCATTCTCTGGGTCAATGAAGTGATTTTCGAGGCCATCGGGAACGAGGTTGAACTTGTCGATTCCGGAGGATTTCACCACAAAGACAAACCGCTTTGGCAGCGTCTTTTCGTCGCCGGCTGCGTGTGCCTGAATTGATCGCAAACATGATGCCATGGCGAGTGACATACCGCCAATTGAGACTTCTTTCAGGGCACGCCGTCTTGAAACCAGCATTGATTATTTCCTTCGTCGTGGACTCATGTCATGAGGCTGAAGTATACGTGATCGCCTTCAACGCCGGTATAGAAAAGAATCGGAAGTGAGCAGTGAAACGATAAGAGATTTGAAACTTCCACCATGATTCAAATAGGCCTGTTCTGCCTCCATGAGAGTTTTCGAATCACTGAGCAATTCGTTTCTTCCCATGATGTATCGAAAAAGATGGCGAATGAATGATTGTCGGGCACGGGCAGAATGTCCGAGCCGTTGCATCATTTCAACCGCATTTTTTACTTCGCCGTCGATTTTGGGGTCACCTGAAAAATCGATTCTTCCAGATGCATCAACATCGCGGGTCAACAGCTTTTGCTCTTTGAGTTTGCGTTCGAAATCACCGTCCCGTCGGGTGTAAATCTCACCATTCTCGTCAAAGTAATGATGCGTTCGGTAGCGGCCCCAATCGTCAAACATCTCGAAAGGTTCACCAAGAGGGTTCATCTTGCGATGGCACTTCCAGCATCGGTCGGATCGAAGACTTTCCATCCGTTCCCGAAGCGTCTGGTGAGGGTCCGTTGGCACGGCAGCGTCGACGTCTGGTGGTACATCGCCTAGTACGCCGGCCAACAGGTGTTTGTACACCCAAATGCCACGATGGATCGGATCGTTGTCTTCATTCAGTGAATATGCCGCCAGCCATGCAGGGTGCGTCAGCATACCGGCACGCTGTTCCTTCGGCATCTGGAAAGGTTGTTCGAGCGGCCAATTCCATTTCTGCAATTCAATCCGGTTACTGCTCGGCAGATTGTACGGCTCAATGTAGATCAAATCTCCAATCCCGCGAGACTTTTGCGAGAATGGGTATCCCGGAAATGGGTACATCCCTTTGTCTATTGCTGTCTTGTACTTTGTGACCATCTTTTCCGCATCTTTGCGAGCCGATTCCAGTGCACGCGCAGCTTTTTCGGGCATGTCAACGAAATTGAAGTCACGTGCGATTTGTTCCCGGCGGCGTTCGACCTGCTCCTCGACATATCCCGGATCCAGTACCTCAGCGACTTTCTCCTGGTAGTGCTCTTTTGCATATTCATTGCTGCCCGGATGAGCAATGAAATACTCACTCGTCGTCAACAATTCAGCAATGACGTCTTTGTCTTTCTTCAGAACATGCTCAATCAACATGCGAGCGTCATGAATCAGCATGTCCGTATTCCACTGGGGAATCTTTTCCATTCGACGGCGGTCGTTGTCTTTGAATACGGTTCCCGCGCGGTGGAATCCAAAGAACTCATCAAAGAACCGCATGATGCGGGGAAGGTCTTTCCGATCCCAGTGTCCAGTTGTCAGTTGTTCGTCCAGCATTTGCTGAACCAGATTTGCCGTGTCTTTTTTCGTTTTCAGTTTGCCCTGCTGTAATGCAGTGCGAATGAACTGGTTGTGATCGGGACCACGATCTGTCAATGCAAAAGCGATCGCATGTGCCAGTTCAGTGGGTGACAGATGTCGTCGTCCGTACTCGTCTACATCACCCAGCCCGAACTCCATCCGGTAGATCGATTGTGGACTGAGAAACATCGCTTTGATGGTTGTTTTCAGTCCGTCCAGGCTTCCGCCGGTTTTCATGCTCTGTTTGAGAAAGCTCAAGTACTTTTGATGCTCTTCCTCACTGGGTGTGCGTCCGATGATTCTGAGGAATTCACGGTTGATGGTGGCTTTGAGTGTTTGCTCGTCCGGTAACGTCTGTGCATCTGAAAAAATCTTGAAATCGCCGCGACGCTCGCGATCAGCGAGAAAAGAATCTGCCACGATCATCGTCATTTGCACTGTGCTCTGATCAGCCACTGACAGTGCTGCATAGTCCCGAATGCCACGGTCAGAAGTTACATAACTGTAGGGACTCTTCGCATTCCCGAACCCCTTGTGCAGGAAGATTTCCGGGCTGAAACGCCATAGCCGAGAGGGAGAGAAGGGCGGCGTCGTGATTTCACCGGAGAACAGTTTTTCGTGGCTCACCCAATTGCCATATTCCGGTGCCAAAAGTTTTTTCTGGTAGGCGTCGAAGCGGCCCGTTTCTGTCATGCGTTTCAGTATCCAGCCAACGACATTCGCTTTGTCGATCGGGGGCGGTTGATTTTCCTCCGGTGGAGGCATATCCCCGAACTTCAGGCTATGCATCACATCGATCCAGCGATTCGCGGTTGTGCTGGTCGAGAAATCTGCTGACAGTTCTTCAAGATTGACCTGAGCTTCTGCGTCTTCACCAGAATGGCAGCCATAACAGTGTTGAGTCAGAAATGGTTTGACTGTCGCTTCAAAGGAAAGAATCTGTGGCTTCTGAGTCCCTGTCCCGGGAGCATTCGTTTCTTCGGCATGGCAGTCCCATGCTTTGCTAAAAATTATCAGGCAGATTACCAAGGTGCCTGTGGCATGAACAACTGTCGATGGCATGCAATTTTTCCTGTGCTGTCTAGATGGCCGATCACTCAAGATAATTGAAGAACTCTCCGAGGGAAACGATTGTTAACTGACCATCACCAAGTGATTTTCGAAGCGAAACCAGTCAAAGATCTGTCGTCCCATCAATCTGTCATCATCAACCTTTTGTCATCAATCAGGGGTCTCCACAGCATAAATCGCTGCTGGACAGGCTTCAGCCAGCTGTTCTGGCTCAATAACGTTCGTCCGGATGCGGTTGGTCATTCCAATGCCCAGAACGTTCTTTTTGCCGTATGAGACTCCCTGTTATTTTAAAAAAAGCACTTTCGTAACGCATTGACGGTATTCTGTCCGTAGATCGAAAAAAGAGCGCCTGATCAGTTGCCTGCTGAAGCCAATGGAAACAGGGAAAGTAGTTGCAAGATCACTAAGAAAGGTTGATCCGATGCCGAAAAAGGGTAATCCGATTGGCTTGTTTTTTATTCTTCTGTTTCTAATTATTTTAGGGGGCACCTACGTGTGTGCATTTCTTCCCTGACATTTGATTATCCGTTTTTTCTTAGTTTGCCAGCGAAGAGTTTTCTGGCTCGACCCTTTTGACATGCATATCTTCGAATGACTTACTGCAAAACCGAAGTCTCTTGACCGTTTTGCTCGTTAAGTTGCTTCTTCAAAGATATTCCTGAAAAGGTATTCTTGGACAGAAGTTTACGGACTCAGTTCCCGATCGCGTTGCTGGACCTACCTGCTTTGTGTCCGGGCGATGGAATCAACGTGGAAGAAGTGATCGTCATCGGCCTTTTGAACGATGCCATAAACGTGGTTTTTTGTCCTGACGACAAGTACGCCCTTTGAAATGGCGGGTGTCGCCAGGCAAATTTCGCCCATCGAGTTTTTTGCCAACAATTCGTATTCTGATCCTGCACGAACAACGTACACGTCGCCATCTTCACTGGTGAAATAGAGTCGCCCATCGGCAGCAATTGGTGATGAGGTGAATCCCCCACCACCGCCGAGTCTTTCTCGGTACAACCTCTCGCCAGTACGGGCGTCATAACAACTGAGAATCCCATTGCCGCGACAGGCATATAGATGTGGACCATAGACGATGGGGGTCTGCAGATAGATACCGTCTCTGGGAAGACTCCAAACGACTGACTCAGACGGAATATCTGCATCTTTCAAACTGATGTCTCCTCGACTGCCCGGCTTGATCGCACGCAGCGGACGACTCTCGCCGTGTGCACTGCTCAAGTAGATCAGGCCATGCCCTTGAATCGGTGTGGGGACAGGAATGTCCCCACCGCCATCGAGTCTCCAAAGTTCGGCACCTGTGGTGGGATCGTAGCCGCCGCTATGCCGGTATCCGTTGACGACGAGTTCGCTGGATGATGATCCTTGCACAATCGTTGGTGTACCCCATGTGGGTACGTCAGCGCGATCGATGCGCCATCGTTCACGTCCACTGCGAAGGTCGTACGCAGCCAGAAAAGATCGCTCCTGGATATCGGCCAACACAATTGCAGTTTGACGGAAGATGATTGGCGAACTCGCGTATCCCCACTGTGCATCGCGTTCCCGGTAGTAACCGGAATCAAGTTCTCCCAGTTCTTTTTTCCAGCGGAAGCGACCATCAATGCCAAGGCAATAAAGTCCTTCTGATGCCAGATTCACAATGATGTTTTTGCCATCGGATGCAGGTGTTGCATTTGCATGGGATGATTTCGTGTGACGTTTCATCCTTGGTTGCCCTGTATGCAGGATTCGCTTCCAAATGACTTTTCCTGTTCGAAGGGAAAGAGAGTAAATCTGCCAGGATTGCGTCCCTTCATCGTCGACTGATGCAATGTCACCGTACAAACCTGTTCTGAGGCCAGGCTCGGGTTGATCTCCGACTGCTGTGACAATGAAGACCTGTTTTCCGACAATGATAGGCGAGGCAAGGCCGAGTCCCGGGATTTCTGTCTTCCAACCTATGTTCTTTGCTGCCTCAATGTCCCAAACCACCGGAGGTGCGGAACCAGTGGCAACACCCGATGCATTGATTCCTCGAAACTGTGGCCAATCTCCAGACTTCAGTGACTGACCCTGAGCGGTCGTTGAGCTGGCAATCAGCAGACAAAACAGAACAGTTGATGGAAGCTGACGCATTTTATTAATACCCGAGTACAAGGCTTTCACGTACAAGGCTTTCACGTACAAGGCT
>JAAXJB010000047.1:67345-230787 GCA_012270065.1 Rubripirellula sp.
TTTATTAATACCCGAGTACAAGGCTTTCACGTACAAGGCTTTCACGTACAAGGCTGTCACGATCGGTCATCACGTCAGGAATCAAGATGCTCAAGAGAACCACGTGGTATTCTCTGATTTACATTCTACCTGTTTGAAGTCTACACCGATTGAACTGGGATCGTATCAAGTAAATCCCGGCACGGCGGATGCGATCCAGCAATGCAAGCCCGTTTCGGTGCATCTTCGGCGGTCTTGTGCGACTTCAGGAATCTTAATGCACTCACTGGCTGTGAAATACAAGAGATCGTTCCACGAGGGCAGATGGGTATCTACTGGATTGATATGGGCTGAAGCCAGTTGCAAGTATAACCAGAATTACAGCAATGAAGGCATTGAGAACGCCCTTGTTGTTTGAGACGATGGCAAACAAGCGTGACGGGTTAGATTCAGCGAATATTTCATGAGGAGTCAGCAATTGTGAATGTCCCAGATCGAATCGAACTCAAATTGGATCTACCCGGTTTGCCGGAATTAGCACCCTTGGTGAATGACTTCGCCAGTCGCGCACTGGATCTGGCGGAGTTTTCGGGACAACGACGGGACGATTTGCTGAAAGCATTTCTGTGTGGTGTTGAACTCGTGGAACGAACTCTCGCTCATCAGGGCGATGCTCTTGTTCCATTGGAAATAGGTGTGATCATCGATGCAGATGCGCTGGAGTTTAAAATACTGGAACATGGTATCCCCTTGGGCGACGATCTCGATTACGCGGCCGGGGGAGACATTGCTGACCGGATTCGTCCGAATACTATTTTCGATCGACTCTGGTGGGTTCAAAAAGGGCGAGAGGGATCTGAATTGCATCTGCGGGTCAAGCGTGACCATGCTTCCATTGAATTATTGGAAGACGTTCGTCATCGGCTGGACAGGGAAGAGGCAGAAAATGCTCTGTCGGATACTTCGCCTTCTGAAATGACCGGCGAATATCACATTCGGGACTATCGGCCGGGGGATGGTCTGGAAGTGGCTCGGCGTATTTATGAGGCTTATGGTCGATCTTATCCAAATCCTGATTTGTATGTTCCCGAACGTATTGACTTGCTGAACAAGTCAGGCCGTTTGCATTCCATCATTTGCGAGTCGCCAGCAGGTGACATCGTCGGCCATTATGCGCTGGAACGCCCCGATCTGGGCCCGATTGGTGAAGCCGGTCAGGCCGTCATTGATCATCGTCACAGGGGGCACGGATTGATGAAGCCGATGCGGGCGGCAGTGGAGGCAGCCGGAGCAAAAATTGGATTACTTGGCATTTGGAGTCAGCCGACAGCGCGTCATCCAATAAGTCAAAAGATGAATATCAAGTTCGGCTCAACACCCACGGGTCTCTGTCTTGGTACGACACCCGCCAAGGCTGCGTTGCGGGGTGGAGTTTCTGGTGAGAAAGAAGGAGCAGGGTTGGCAGAACGCCACTCCTGCTTCCTGTATTGGGATCCCATTGTCGCAGAACCACCGCTACGTGCCTTCGTTCCGGAATCCATGGTTTCTGTTTTGACATCCCTTTATGCGGCAAGAAAACGTGAAGTCGTGTTCGAGACCGATACCAGTGAATTGGGCGTTGGTCCTACGCGTATCAATACCCACTTCGATTCCAGTCGTGGCGTTGCGTGGGTTGCATTGGATCATATTACCAGTGGAGCGCTCGATGGGATTTTGGCCGCAATGAACGCAATGGAATCCTCAGCATCAGCTGCGACCGTCTTTGTGGATCTTCCCATCGATGAATCCGGCTGTGGTCAATTGGCCACGCAATTGATGAAGAAGGGTTTACGTTTGGCTGGCATCGGGCCTCGATTTCGAACGGTAGATGATGAGCGTCGAGCAGAGGATGTACTCCGCTTGCAACTGAATGTGGCTCCTGTCGATATCACCGGCCTGGTTGTAGAAGGTGACCTTGGCCGGGCTTTGGCGGAAACCATTGTCGGTCAACTCGATGCCTGAAAAAGACATGGGCATCGTAACGGTCGATGGATTCAAAGGTGAAACCGTTGCAGTTCGTGAGGATTCCGCCAACGGAGAGAACCAACGGTTCATCGGTACTGACGATGAGAACAATGGGGGAATACAAGGGCAGTGAGCGGCTCCCGTTCTGGAAGATCGCGCCCGCACGACTGGAAAGCAACATCCCTAGATCATGCGTTGAAAATCAGGAGAGAGTAATCAGGAGATAGTAACAGAGCGGTGCGGGGGAGCGTGCAATCAGAAGTTGTGTAACTAACTTCTGCTTCGCTTTCCTTTCGTATGATTTTTCTATATTTGTGGTGAGGCGATTCTCAACAGGCTTTGAAGTATTAATGAGATTCGATACCTACTCGTCTCCGTGAGGATCGATCTCCTCTCCATATTCTGTAATTTCACCTTGATCGAATTGCTTGCTCGCTTTTGATTGCGCCATGAATCGTGAGTTGGAATTGATCTCAACCGATTTTTCCTCACCGGTTTGCAGTTCTTTCGCTGCAACCGAAATCCAGCCATTCTGATCGATATCAAAGGTGACTTCTATTTGTGGCGATCCTTTTGCCTCAGGCGGTATATTTCCCAGAACGATTTCTCCAAGCAAGAGATTGTTATTGGCTAAACGGCTATTACCCTGAAGGACTCGAACAGTTACCGACTTCTGATGATCCTCCGTCGTTGTGAACATTTTCTTTTTTTCAGCAGGGATCGTGGTGTTGCGGTCAACGACAGCAGTCATCAGCCCCCCTTCGGTTTCGATACCCAAGGTCAGCGGTGTGATATCGAGCACTAGAGCGTCGGTTCGATCACCCGCGAGGACGCTTCCTTGAATCGCGGCACCAACAGCAACCACCTCATCTGGATTAACGCTTTGATGTGGATCTTTTCCGAAGATGGACTTGACCAGCTCTCGGACCTTTGGAATTCGCGTGCTACCACCAACTAGAATCACCTCGTCAATTTCCTCTGGTGAAAAACTTGCGTCCTGCAAAGCTTTTAATACAGGCTGACGGCAACGCTCGACCAATGCATGAATCAGTTTCTCGAATTTGTCACGAGTCACCTTCATGGTTAAGTGCTTTTGAACGTTATCGGCTACGGTGATGAAGGGAAGGTTAATGTCTGTTGCAGTCAGAGAGCTAAGTTCTTTCTTCGCTTTCTCGCAGGCTTCCTGCAAGCGCTGTAGCGCCATTGGGTCACTTCGAAGATCGATACCGTGTTCTTTCTTGAACTCGTTAACGACGTAGTGAATCAGGGCCTCATCCATGTCATCACCGCCAAATTGTGTATCACCTGACGTACTAATCACTTGGAATACGCGGCTCCCTTGCTCTTCATCATCGGAATCCTCCACCTCAAGTACCGAAACGTCAAGCGTTCCACCACCCAAGTCAAAGACCATGATTTTCTCTCTCTTCGATCGACTGAGACCATAAGCAAGAGCGGCAGCAGTTGGCTCGTTGATGATGCGTGCAACCGTGAGGCCAGAAATGAGGCCCGCATCTTTGGTTGCTTGCCTTTGGGCATCGTTGAAGTTGGCGGGAACTGCGATTACTGCCTTCGAGACGGTGTGCCCGAGGTAAGATTCAGCCGATTCCCTGAGTTTCTTCAGGATTTTTGCGGAGAGCTCCTGAGGCGAGTATTCTTTGTCGCCCACCCTGATTTTGACGTAGTCGTCTGCTGCACCTCCAACACAGTAAGGCAACATTTTCTCATTGTTCTTTACTTCGTGGGAATGTTGCCCCATGAAGCGTTTGAGCGAATAGACGGTTTTCTTTGAATTAATAACGACTTGGCGCTTTGCTGGTTCCCCCACGATTGTGTCATCGTTGTCTGTGAAAGCGACGATGCTCGGAGTCAGGCGATTGCCCTCTGCGTTGGGAATGACGATCGGTTTGCTGCCTTCCATCACGGCGACAGCACTGATGGTCGTCCCCAAGTCAATTCCGATGATTCTTTCTTTTAGGGCAAACTCTGCAGCTTCCACGGACAAGTTTTGCAGTATTGAGGTAGGCAATTTTCGAACGACATCAATCGGCAACTTGCCAGCATACGGGGTAGGGTCCCGTGCAACTCGAGCATGTAAGTCTTGCTGCAACTTTGACATTTTCCGATGGTTTGGATTCGATGAGAGATAAGCACTTACTGCCGGAAGAATTTCACAAACTTCCGCTGGACCGATCTCGCCGCCTGATTTGGCGTTGGATACCAGTTGTGCAATTGAGTTTTCTGCTTCGACAATCCTCGCCAATTCGCCTCTGAACTCATTTTGCTGTCGCGTCAGATAGCTTGTTTGAATTGGCTTGATTATTCGCCACGCTTTCTTTGCATCACCAATCTCGAATGATTTTTTTCCCTTCAAATACGTTTCCTGACTTTTAAAAGCAAACGCCCGCATTTTTTCTTGACGTTCACGCAGTTGGACTTGCAGTTTTTCTAAATCCTGCCGATCGCCCCTGAGTAACAAAGCCCGTTCCACTTTGGTCAATAGATTATCTAGATCTTGATTTTTTACACTCGCTTTTATTTCTTCGATAAGGCTGATTGATTCAGCACGATCGGTTATCAGCGATTGAAGATAATTCTCAACCTCAGGTGTCCGCTCTGACTCTGGAATCGATTCAAGTACTTTAATTGCGGATTCGTAGTCAAATGATCGATGATGTTCTTCTGCTTGCGAAAATACTTGTCGACATTTCTGCTTCTGTTTTTCCCACTCCATGTTTGTCGATCGAGTGAATTCATTCATCCATTCGGTGAATTGCAAGAAACAAGCATTATTAATCGAATTCAGGTTGGCAGCCATCTCTAACGCGGATTCGTACGCACATTGACTTCGAAGCTTCTCCGCGATCTTTCGTAGTTTGGTAAGTTCCTGCTGAATGCAGTCCAACGCTTCTTTTCGCAGGCCTGTGAAATCTTCAGAATCTGGGGCGATTTCAGTGAGCCGGTTAACATCCGCGATTAATCCGTCGTATTGCTGTTTCGAGATTCGTTGACGGACTGTGTCACTCAATTGTTCCAGTTCCGTTAGTCTGCCTCTGATTCGCTGCTCAGCGTCAGCGACAGTTTCTTGCTGCTTTGGTAGTGTTCGTTTGCGAAAAATCTCCGATACCTGATCCAAAGCTCGAATCCCCGCCTCATAATCCTTTGCGGATTCATGGCTAAGTGCTTCGCTAAGGTTTTCAGAGGCTCGCTGCTGTTCAAGTTCCCATGTGCTGTCGATTTCCTCGAGGAATTCCGCAGACCATGATTTGAGTTGACCTAATCGAATGTCCGGTTCATTCTGAACTTCCTGCGCAATCTCGCGTGCAGCATCGAAATCCAGTTCTCGCAGGTAATCTTCTGCTTGAGCACGTCGTGACTTCATTGCTTCTCGGCGTTGCACGAGGATCTCTTCCTGCAAAAAACCGCACTCGCCGCAGATCTTGTCCCATACGGGAATGATCTCCTCACACTTCAAACAGTTCACCGTCAACGACGCTGCACAGTCTTTACAAAACTTTCGGGTGGAAGGATTTTTTGCTCCGCAGGAAGCGCACTGACCATCATCAAGTTCTGAAAAAGAAACAGAGCGAACACCGGAACTCGGATCCATTGACTCTCGTAACGCATCTCTCAATTCCATTGCAGTCTGATATCGATGATCCCTGTCATCCTCCAAGGCTTTGGCAAGGATCTTCTGTGCGCTCTGTGGTACTTCGTGGAGACGAATCACTTTCGGGGTCTTACCCGTAACCATCTGGTAAAGCGATGCAGCAAGACTCCACAGGTCGCTGCGACTGTCAGTCAGGGAGGCATCCAGGCGTTGTTCAGGTGGCATGAAGTCCAATGTGCCTAAAACTGCCCCGGCCATCGTCATGCCTGTGTCGGCAGTGTCGTCCTTGGCTAACCCGAAATCGGTCAGCTTTGGTACGCCATCAACAGTAAGCAACACGTTAGCTGGTTTAATGTCTCGATGGATGATCTTGGCTGCGTGCGCCTTGGATAATCCATCGCAGAGCTGGCACGTCAGATTCACCGCCTCTTCCAGGTCCATTGGCCCTTGACGACATTTATCGAGCAGACTTTCACCCTCGACATATTCCATGATCAGGAATGGACCATCTTTCGCGCGACCATAGTCATAGATCTGGACGATATTCGGATGGTTCAACGCAGCCACCGATTGGGCTTCAGTCAAAAAACGACTGACCGCGGACTTGCTTTTCGCGCCGCTACCAAGAATTCGCTTGATCGCAACTTTGCGATTGAGGCGAGTATCGATTGCCAGCAGCACCTCGCCCATACCTCCTCGACCAAGTACATCCTCAAATGTGTAGCGAGCCTCGAGGTCAACGATTTCCATCCCATCGTCGAATGAACCGTCCAGGTCATTTCCTCCACCACCGAGAGTCACTTCATCGCCAAGGCTGTGCGGATCATTGCTGCGACCTCCAGCAAACGTCCTCTCATCCCCAAGACTCTGTGCATCGAATTGACCATTGTCGTCATCCAACGTGTTTTGGTGATCAGGATTGTTTTCGTTGTCCTTGGACATGGGCAGGGAATATCAACAGGAACCGGGTAGGAAAATCATCCAATATCTTAGCGGCAAACGGACTTAAGGTCCCCATGTAGTCGCCACCTAAAGCTGCCATTCTGCAAAGAGATACGCTGAAAGATCACATGGGTATCCCACAAAGCTGAGCAGGTTGTGAAATGGAAGTGAACCCGTCTGGTAATTGCACTGCCACACTGATCATTTGTTCGCTCTGTTGGCCGTCAGTAAGACAAGTGATGTCCCTTCACAGAATTGCACCATTGTGAGTGAGCGAATCCTGCTCAGGCGCGCCGCTCGGTAAAGACTTTCAGAATGCCTCAGAAACGTCATGCAGTGGATAAGATCGTTGTCAATTTAAGCGTGAATTCGAGTCGAAGCGTATGGGGCATTGGCGACTCGTTTCCATTGCACCGGTTTCGTTTTCTTCCAACCGCATCACGTTAAGCGTGAAGGTGATTGTGCCACGCGACTGCTGAGCAAATAAGAAGCAGCGGATGATGTGTGTGCATTCCCGGCACTGCATCCCGTGCGTTCTTTGGCCCCAATGATTTTCTGTTTGCGAATCCCGTTGCAAATACTGAAGCCATCCACGCGCGATTAGAATGTAACCGCCGTTCATAATCATAATCCTGCCCTCGTATTTTTCCGACTCACTACATCAGGTCTTCTTATGCGTATCGGCCCCTCCGTCCTGGTCCAGATGTTACTCCTTGTCGCCTCCACGGCTTCGCTGCCAGCGACGGAATTGCAAGTGGCCAACCTTTTTTCAGACGGGGCGGTGATACAACGCGGGATGACAGTTCCGGTATGGGGGACGGGAACACCGGGCGCGCAAATTCGGGTCACCTTTGCTGGTCAGATGCAGAAAACAACTGTGGATGATGATGGGCGATGGCGAGTAATCCTGGCGGAATTGACCGCTTCATCCGTGCCGCAAACCCTCACCGTCTCCGACGCAGACAACGCACTGCAGATCAGGGACATGCTCGTCGGTGAAGTTTGGCTTTGCTCAGGGCAATCGAATATGGCCATGCGGGTCGATCTCGCCCGTGATGCGGAAGATGAAAAGGCTACGTCCGATCTGCCGCTGATTCGAGTGCATACCGTTGCCTACGCACCTGCCCGCAAACCATTGACTCAAAGTTCCGGCCAGTGGGTGAAGGCCGGACCTGATACCGCAGGACAGTTTTCGGCCATCGCATTTTTCTTCGGTCGAGAATTGCACCGAAAGCTCAAGGTTCCCGTTGGACTGATCGTGGCGGCACGTGGTGGCTCGGACATCACCACCTGGACCAGTCGCACGGCGCAACAAGACACCCAGGAACTCAACGAACTGCTGAAGTCATGGGAACAAAAGGTCAAGGCTTGGACGCCTGAGATTGAGGCGGCGGCAATGGCGACCTACGAAAAGGAGTTTCCAAAGTGGAAAGCAGCAGTGCAGGCTGCGGCGAAGGCTGGCCAAAGACGCCCACCGAGACCGGCGGCTGCGCGCACGCCGGTCCATCCTGCCGAACATCACCATCACCCTGCCACGTTGTTCAATGGCATGATTCATCCGTTGATTCCCTACGCCATTCAGGGTGTCATCTGGTATCAGGGCGAATCCAATGCCTTCACCGGAGAACAAAGCGCGCTCTACGAAAAACAACTGCCATTGTTGATTCAGGATTGGCGCGAGCGCTGGGGGCGGGATCATTCAGAGCAGGGGAACTTCCCATTCGCCTGGGTACAATTGCCATTCACTTCCGCCCGGCAGGTGGCCTGGGCTCGCATCCGGGAATCCATGCGGCGCGGTTTGTTCCTTCCCAACACAGGCATGGTGGTAACCCTTGATCTGGGTGAAGAGAACCTGCTGCATCCGAAGAACAAGCAGGCTTTCGCTCATCGCCTGGCCCAGTGGGCTCGCGCTGAGGTTTATGGCGAAGATATCCCCTGGTCCGGACCACTGTTCAAGAGTGCTCGTGCCGCAGAGAAAGGCGTGCTGCTCCGCTTCGAACATGATGATCGACTCAGGGCGATCGAGGAACCGCTCGTCGGTTTCGAATATCGCAGCGGCGACAACGATTGGACAGCCGCGTCCGCCCGTATCCAGAACAACCGCGTTGTCGTTCAAGCGCCGGCGGGAGTGACCTTGAACGCCGTTCGCTATGCCTGGGGCAACAAACCGGTACACAACCTCGTCAATTCCGCCGGTCTGCCAACGTCCCCCTTCGTGACTGAATTTGCTGCTGTGAAGTCATCCGGGGTTCGGAGTAAAAGACCTCGAAAGCCGGCGCCACCCGATCTCGTCAAAACGCCATTGGTTCCGGCTGATATCACAAAGTTTCCCGGCGAAACCGAAAGCCTTGAAATCTTCCTGCTCATGGGCCAGTCCAACATGAAAGGTCGTGGCAAGATGCCCGACCGGCCATTCAGCGATCCGCAAATTGTGATGATGCACAAGCCGGGTGACGGATATTTCCTCGCTCGCCATCCACTCCATCTGACCGGTGACCCCGACGACTTTTCAGGATCTGACAATGCCGGCGTCGGTCCAGGGCTTTCATTCGCTCGCGCCATTGCGAAGGCTCGGCCGAAGTCGCGTATTCTCCTCGTCCCTTGTGCGGTCGGCGGCACCGGAGTCGCCGCCTGGCAGAAAGGCCAGAGACTGTACGAGGAAACTGTCCGCAAAGCGCGGCTCGCGTTGAAGCAGGCTCCACAGAGTAAAGCTCGAATCTCTGCAGCGCTTTGGTTGCAGGGCGAATCCGATTCGACGTCGCCTGAGAAGCTCGCCGCCTACCAGGAGCGTCTGGACTCATTGATCGCAGCGCTTCGTTCGGATCTGAACAGCCCCAGACTCCCGTTCATCGCCTGCACCATCGGCGAACTGAAGGAATCCAATGTGAAAGACCGCATGGCCATCAATAAAATTCTTCTCGATCTCCCCAATCGTATTCCACAAAGCGCCTGCATTGACAGTCGCAAGTTTGCCAAGTCCATCGGTGACATGGTCCACTTCGATACGCACACTCAGCATCGACACGGGCAGCTCTATGCAGCTGAGTATCTGGAGCTGTCGAAGGATGAATGAAGTAACGCCCGTCAAATCATGGGATTTCGTGACACCAGTTGCATCCACCGACCAGATTTCGGCTGGGGTACAAGTCACTTCGGTTGCTTCACCGATGCACCATTTTGTGCAATGACGCCTTATCCACATCCACCAAGGCTTTGGTTTTATTCAGAGATCTGCTTAGAGATGGAAGCCTGCAGTGATTTGGTATCGCTGACAGCAAGAGCATATCACCGAAAGTGACAGGGCAAGGTCCTCTGAAGAACATGCCGGCAACCGTCGCTGGCATTTCAAGCTTGGAATCACGACTCATTCTGAGATTGGATTGACTGTTGCAAACTCTTGTGGGTGGTTGCCCCGACAGAGGCAATCCCATTTTTGCCGCACGTCGAATCAGGGCCAGACTCGATCAAGAAGATCGATGTGCGCCGGAACGCTCGAAATGATGGGCTGGGGTGTGCAGGGGGGATTTTGAGGAGAGATTTTCGTCCCAGCCTCACCGCAGTCGGTCGCGGTAAATGACGTAAATGAGCGGCTGCAGTAAGTCACTTCGGTTGGTTGACCTGACGCATTTAGCAAGCAGGCGCATATCTTTGGACCGCCCTACGGCGTTGTTTATTTGCTCAATCAACGTCGTTTCTATCTCTAGCGACTTCTTCCCATTTCAGGACGTTGGTTTTTCTATCCGATGTAGCTGTCAACCATGGCCTTGGATACTGGTGACCAATGGTATTCCCCGCCTCATCGTATATGAATGCGAGATCGTGGCCGGTCACTACCTCCTTTGCTACGTTGTACATTTCGTGGCATGTCCAAATCGGTTCCCACGCGAGCCACCAAAGCGAGTAAGCTCCCATTGGAAAATGAGAGTTGAATTTCCAATGCACATGGTATTTTTCGACTTCGAACTCATGGACTTCCTGGGTCGATGGATCAACCAGATCGACCTGCTCGATGTTTTCAGAGGGCCCGAATTGCTTTTCCACTGCAACACGTGAATCTAGATTTTCCAGCGTTGTGCCGCTTCCTCTTATCAAAACACTGCACCCCGAACAGCACGTCAGTATAAGGAACATCGAGAACAACAGATGCAACCGCGCGGACACTACGTTAAGCACCTCACATGCGAACTTTATCGTCAGGCAAGTGGTGCATGAATGCATCAAATACTCCAATGAGCTCCTTTGCTGAATAATTCTGCGCCGGGCGTGGCCCCCACACGCGATGTTTTACGACGCTTCAGAGCGTATAGTCACATTTGCGCTTACGCGTCAACATCATCCTGATCGTTGATAGATGGTCCAAGGACCACCTGCGCGAACCAGCTTCTTCGTCTGGTATGAACATCTCGCGGGCAACGAGCAACCATCTTCTTGGGTTGTCATGATTGATTTGCTCACCGGCCGTTAGATCCGGATGGTTGGCGAGCAATTCCTGTAACGGAGACTCGGAATCGTAGGCCGTTTCATTCATCGGCGTTAAATCAGAGTCTTTGTCTAGTAGGTAGATTCGTCCGGTCATCTCGCTCTGCGTACCAATATGAACTGCGTTTCGTTTTACATCTCTCGTCTATCAGAGCTTCCAATAGATCTTCGCGTCGTCCGCGAGTGGAATCGCGAGAAGCGACTTCAAAGCTCGCTACTTCAAGCAAACGGGTGCAACACGAGGGTGCGGAGGGTAATTCGAAAGCATCCGCTCGCATGTGGATTTCTACGAAAAGCTGCAACGTGCGGCGTTTGAATAATCACTCTTTTTCCCGGAATTCAGAGAACCTTTTGTCGAGTTATTGATTCTAATTGTGTGTGAGCAATGAAAGAGAAGCTGTTGCTCATGAGCATGATGAGTAGGGCTATGCCCCTCCAACCTGCCCGGTCCGGGCAAGGTGGAACCCGTCGCTTGACGGACATGCGGCCATTGGCAATCCCACGGACCCAATTCTGGCCGCTGCTGGCCAAGCAATGATCTCATCATGCAGGTTCACGTCTACTTGCTCCATAAGCAACCACTAAACAAAGCATGAAAGCATGGATCACCACTATCCCAGTTCAAGCCGCCGGCGGTTTCTTCAATCTGCGACTCTGTTTGGAATTGGTTCAAGCCTTCTTCTACGCGAGTAACTTCGAGCTGAACGCGCGAACGAGACAAAACCAAGCAGAAGAACGAATGCAGCAGAGAAATCAATGAGAAATTTAAACAGTAGAAAGGGGCCAGCAATCGTTTGGACATCCCAAAAGTGCACTAACGGCAATATGCCTTGCCTCAATGCCGCTGGCCACCCTGTGTTCGAAAACCCGCATGGATGGACGGTCGAGCAGATGGACGACATCTACGACAGGTTCCTCCACCCTCTCGCCATGGCCTTCAACGTCAAGTGGATGGGATTGTCGCAGTACATGAAAGAGGGACCGTACCCGACAGTACGAACTCGATTAGAGAGGCAAATCCGCGACTGAAACAGGTAGTGCACCTCAAGCAGCGATCAGGAACTTACGTCGGCGACCAAGCCAACACGAATCATTCATCGACGTAAGTCATTGACAGAAAGCACGTTGTAACGCACCTTTTTGCACCGCTTCAACACCAACGCGGAGAGTGAACTCATGGTGCGTGGTCGAGCGGTGACCGGAGGAAGCACGCCCAAAGCAACCCTCCTCGAACTAGCTCTATTTCGCAGGTTTTTTGCAAGCTCGTTATTAACTGAGAGTTATGGCGAGAGTGTTGCTTCCGGTGTGTGGGTGAGCGATTAGGATTCGAACCATCGTCAGATAGCTGACGATGTCAAATAATGATGTTATTTGCCATTTGTTTCTGCTATATTTCCTTACAGAACATCCGGAGAACACCTCATGAGCTCATCCATTAATCTTTCACTCACCGACGAGTTGCGCGCGTTTGTCGACGCGAATTCTGGTGACGGGACTCTTTACGCTACCCCCAGCGAGTTCGTACGCGATCTACTACGGCAACAGAAAGTTCGCCAAGAAGCTGCTGCGGCACGCGATGCAATCCTTGAAGGCTACGAAGATGCCGTTGCGGGACGAACCGTACCGTTCAGAGGTGATCTTAGGAGTCTGCTGAAGAAGGTTAAGTAAGTGGCGAAAAAGGGACGTTCTGCAGTTTCGGTCCACATGACTCAAAGGTCGCTGCGCGACATCATGGGTATTGAGTCTTATTCGCTTGAGCAGTTTGGTAGACGAATCACCAATCAGTATCTGGATAAGCTGGAAGCGGGAATTAGCAGACTCGCAGAGAATCCAGAACTACTTCGTGAAGAACCTCCTTTTCATGCTTCGCTGAGGTTTTACAGAATTGAAAAGCACGTTCTTGTGTGTGAAACCGGCGTGAGAGGAAAGTTAATCATTCTCACATTACTTCATGCCTCAATGGATATTCCCACGCGTCTTGCCGAACTCGAGCCGATGCTACAGATGGAAGTTCAAATGCTCGCAGCACAGCTACGAAAATAGGCAGGCGATTCTGTTTCTGCCTCGTATCGAAACAGGGCCGGACACGGTCACGGAGATCGAGGTGCGGCGGATCGCTCGGGTGATGGATTGGAGTGTGCAGCGCGGGATGTGGTTGGCAAAGGAATTTTTATCGTCTGTAATCAAGCACTGTTAGCCTAATCTTTACTAACCTATAGGGAAGTTGGCTCCGTGTCTTGATAACGTGCTAGGCGGCAATTCATATGCGTGCGAAAAAGACAATGATCGGTGCAGTGGTAATCGTCACTGTGCTGCCAATCGTCATGTTCTTCAGCGTGCAACGTTATCGAGAGTCTGTTCCCTACTGCTACGAAGCACACGTCATTCTGGGTGAGCGTGATTTGAGGACAGAAATTGAAAATTTAATTGAGCAGGACGCAGATTTCACCGTCGAATTTGGTGAGCCGAAGCAAGGTGAGGTTCACTGGGTCTCCGAGGGTGTGATTTTGGAAATCGGAGCAGCAAGGAAGAATGACATTCATGATCCAAAAGACACGTGCGTGATCGCGCGTTTTTGCGTCAATGGAAATCTACTGAACCGCGAAGAAAAGCTCAGTAAAATGATCGAGAAAATGAACAAGTTTGCGGAACTGTTTCCAGAGCTTCAAGGCAATCGATATTACTACCGACAACGTGGGGGCTTTCGTTATCAAACTCCTCACATTAGTGGTCGGTTGGAGAGATTTGAAATCAATTAACTAAGTCCTAGGTTCAATCGTCACCTTGAACAATGACAAGTTGTCGCTGGAACACGTGATTAATCAACGCTGTGAATTGTTCGAATCTCACCCGCACCGCCGAAAAGCGACATCGCTAACTTACGAGGGCCAAACTGGATGAGAGTCTGAGAGTAAAGTCGATTGAGTTCGCACTTCGGTTTCGATCAGTCGTAAATGATCGAATGTGGCGATCAACCCAGAGAGTCTCACTCATTCATTCATCGACGTAAGTCATTGCCAGAAAGCACGTTATAACGCGGCTTAAGAGAAGGCTTTATAACCACGGCTGAGAGTCAACTTGTGGTGCGTGGTCGAGCGGTGACCGTAGGAAGCACGCCCAGGAGGATTCGAACCTCCGACCTACGGATTAGAAGTCCGTTGCTCTATCCAGCTGAGCTATGAGCGCGTCGCGCAGTAGTGTAACAACTGCAAGCCTGTAACCAACGCCCCCTGCCCGTTTTTTCATCCTTCGTTCAGGCGTTGTGGAAATCAGTTGGTTGCTTGCCAGGATGGCCGAGCAGTTCAGCGTCTCGGAGAATTGGGCGCGGCGAGAGTATCCCGGCTTGAGCATGGATGCTTGGGGGGGATCTCCTCGGAGCACCTGATGATATTGGCAAAATCAACCCGCCACAGAGTCCTCAGACCTCTATTTTCCCAGGTTCTTTTTCGGGTTGGGTTGAGGGTGCCGTTGCAGGTTTTTTCTCACCGGATTCTTGAGTTGCTGGAGTCTCGGCTTCGGCTGGCGGCTGTGGTTTGCTATCCGGTTCAGATTTCTTTTCCGGTTTCAGATTGCGTTCCAGTTCTCGTAATTGCTGATTCATCAGATCGCTTTGGCGTTTGAAAAGATCATCCAACTGCTTTCGCTGTTGTTCTGGAGCATTCTCCTTGATCTTCTTAAGAGTGCGTAACTGCATCTCCATCATGTCGCGGTGCCGTTTCAATGTCTGTTCATGGAACTTCTGCAGATTGTCTTCTGCACCACTTTTCTCTTTGTTCTGTTCAGGATTTTTTGGCCGAGCATTCGGAGTTTTGAATGGCTGTGCCTTGAATGGCATCAGGTTGCCATTGCCATTCATCTGAATTCGGAATCCGGCACCCATTTTTTTATGTTTCTGGAATAGTTCGTGAGCGCTTTTATCCTTTTGCTTCAAGTCTTCTACGTTCTTGTAGGTTTTCTTGGTAGCGTTTCCTTTGGCATCTTTTTTTTCTACTTCAATCCCATCCTCTGATTCAGTGATCCTGGTTTTTTCGCCGTTCTTTTCCTGCTCGATCTGAAGCTTGCCGTTGTTGTTCTTGACCTGAATCCGCATCTGGAACCCGCCATTGATCCGTAATTGCGGCGGCACGAACATTTGACGGACATTCTTGGGCGGTGATTTCCTATTCTCTTCTTCATTCAAAATCCCTTTGGCAATCGAAGCATTGGGATTGTTTTCATCGGCGGCCAATACTTCGAGTGACTGTTTGGCAGCCTTCTGTACAGCTGGTTGAGTCTTGTTCCGGAAATGTTCTTCAAGGATTTTAAACGCCCACTCTGACGCATCTGCGTCACCCGAACTCGCAACCCGCTGCAGAGTCTTGATTCCTCGGAGGCCACTGGCTTTGAGTTGTCGGGCAGCTTGATTCCGGATGGCAAACCGAGGGGAGCCCAATTGATCCACCCAGTCATCCAATGCGTCATTGATGTCGGGGTCGGCAGTGGGAGTCTCTGTCGCGGTTTGCGGCGTCGCTGGCTTGGAATCCGGTTCCGGTTGTTGTGCGGTGGCGTGGGCTATCGTGCAATGAATGAGGACTACCAGTGCCAGAGAACGCATCGGATCACTCGGGGGTGTTGATGGTGTTTGTGGGTTTCAAAAGGGCGAGATCGCACACGTTGTGCCAAAGCAATGAACCAGTCTTTTTTGACTGGTTTGATTCGATGCCCGATTTTGCCAGTTTTGGACATAGGCAATCAAGAGCGTATTGGCAGTTGTGAGCAGTGCTTGCAGCCGCCATTGTACCGTTCCCGGTATCGGGATGACGAGTCAATTTGGTGGTGATTTGCCAGTCGAAGTGCAAGAATCGCAACGGAGCCGTGTATTCAGTAGGGCCATTCACGCCAATGATGGGTTGGGACAGGCCCTCTGACTCGAGGCAATGTTTGGATATGATGGGCACCGGCGGCAGCCGATAGCCAAGACAAATATTGTCAGATCTGACCCAGAACGCTGGTGATGTGGACAACTGGATTTCTTGACGGCTGCTTCCGAGGGTTCCCAAATCATGGGCTTTCGACGCCAGACCGTTGCGAGCTTACTGACGCCAATGCCCTGAGCAGCCAATGTATCGTGAGCGATCGAACGTGATCGATGCCAAGCATGCAGGCCGCGGCGAACCGTGCCGAAGCTTTCAATCGCCTCGATCCAGCCAAACGTTTCAACGACACCGTTACTGTTACTGTCAAGCAAGATGAAAACTGACGAACTACGTGAAAAATACCTTGAGTTCTTCGAAACCAAAGGCTGCGTGCGGCGGCCGAGTGATGTGCTGGTTCCAGCCTGGGATCCATCCGTGCTCTTTACCCCGGCGGGCATGAATCAGTTCAAGGACCATTTTCTTGGCAAGGTCAAATTGGACTTCACTCGAGCGACCACCTGCCAGAAATGTCTGCGAACAGGGGATATCGACAATGTTGGTCGCACTGCGTTTCATCACACATTTTTTGAAATGCTTGGCAACTTCAGCTTCGGTGACTACTTCAAAGAGGATGCCATCCGCTGGGCGTGGGAGTTTCTTACTCACAAGAAGTGGCTGGATATCCGTCCAGAGCAGCTGAGCGTGACGGTCTACAAAGATGACGACGAGGCTTATGACATCTGGAAAGAGAAGGTAGGAGTACCAGATGTTCGCATCACCCGGATGGACGAGGATGAGAATTTCTGGCCTGCATCGGCACCCAGTAAAGGACCTGATGGCGTTTGTGGGCCATGCAGTGAGATTTACTATCATCTGGACGATGGCAGTGAGGTTGAAATCTGGAATCTTGTTTTCACACAGTTCAATCGCATCGGTGATCCACCGGAGAATCTGCATCCTCTCCCCAGCAAGAACATCGATACAGGCATGGGACTGGAAAGAACGGCCAGTGTGCTTCAGGGCGTCCCAACCAACTTCCATACCGATCATCTTTTCCCGATTGTGCAGGCTGCCGCTGAGGTGACGGGACAGAAGTATGATTACCTGAGTGAAAATGGTCGTCGGCTCAGAAGAATCACCGACCATGCGCGTGCATCAGTGTTTGCAATCCACGAAAATGTGTATCCCGGTCCCAAAGATGCGAGATACGTCATCAAAAGGTTGATCCGCCGCGCTGTGCTTGATGGTTATCAAATGAACCTCAGAGAACCCTTCCTCTTCAAACTGGTCGAGGCCGTGGTTGAATCAGCGAAGGGGCCGTATCCCGAGTTGGGTCAGACAACCCAACGGGTCAGTGAAGTGATTGAAGCGGAGGAAAAAGCTTTTTTTGCGACGATCGACGGCGGCATGAAACGAATCGATCAACTGTTCAGCCAGATGAGGGAAGAATCCGCTGTCATGGTTCCGGGTGAAGCGGTGGCTGAATTGAATTCCACGTACGGTGTGCCTCCGGAGCTGTTGCAGACGCTGAGTGCCGAAGAAAACTTTACCTTCGACTGGCACGGTTATCGAAAAGCGATGGATCAGCATGCCATCGACAGTGGAGCCGGCCAGCGGGAACTTTTTCAAACCGGCCCTCTGGAAACGCTGAAAGAAGCTCTGCATGAAACACCTTTCCTGGGTTACGAAGCGACCGAATCAACCGCAATCGTGAAAGGAATCATTACTGGAGAGGGAGGCAAGGGCGAAGACGAAGGCCAGTTGTTGAGTCATTTGAACCGACCGGCTGACACGTCGATACGTCTGGTTCTGAACCATACCCCGTTTTACGGAGAATCCGGCGGTCAGGTCGGTGATATTGGTGTGATTTCCAATGATGAGTTTGAGTTTGTCGTAACTGATACTCAAAAGCATGCAGCCCTCATTGTCCACCATGGAAAGCTGGTGCGAGGCGAAATCACCGAAGGTGTTGAATGTGTTGCCCGGGTGGACGTGCCTTATCGGGATGCGTTGGCACGTGCCCACTCTGCAACTCATATCCTTCATCATGCTCTGCATCGCAACGTGGGGAGACATGCCGAGCAGCAGGGCAGCAAAGTCGAAGCAGACCGCTTGCGATTCGATTTTACGAATCCCAAAGCAATCCCGGATGAAACTCTGGTCCAGATTGAACAGGATGTCCTGGCGCTGATTGCTGAAGAGCAACCGATCCGTTGGCAGACGGTTCCGCTTGCTGAAGCAAGGGAAGCAGGGGCAATGATGTTGTTCGGAGAAAAGTACCCGGACCCCTGTCGAATGGTCAGCATGGGTGAGTTCAGTCACGAACTGTGTGGTGGAACTCACCTGACGAATACCTCGCAAGTGAAATCGTTTGAGGTCGTTGTTGAGGAAAGTGTTTCAACGGGCACACGTCGTATCGAGGCTTTGACCGGTGCGCGTGCAGAAGAACATCGATCGGAAACCCGTCAGTTACTGGATCGTGTCGCCGAAGCGTTGCAATGCACAGCTTCTCACGCCCTTGCAGCCACGGTCCAGTTGATGGATGAAGTTCGGCGACTCAAGAAGGACATCGCCGCAGGAAAAGCAGGCGAGCATTCCGATGAATATGCATTCACGGGTGAAGGACCTGTTGCTGATGTTGAAGACTACAATTCAGTACGGGCATCTGTACGTGAGATTACTCGCCGTCTGAACGTTGCCATTGTTGATGTGGTTGAACGGCTGGAAGCGCTGCTGAATGATCGGAACCGTCTGGTCAAAGAGCTGAAAGCAGCGACGGCCGGTGGCAAGTTGTCGGCTGATGACCTGATTGCCGGCAGTGAGCAGATCGGGGATACCTGCATGATCGTAGTGGAGACCCCTGGTGCCAATCCAAATGTGATGCGAGGTTGGATTGATCAAATCCGTAAAAAGGTCAACGGGCCCACCGCCGTTCTGTTGGCTTCGGTGCAAGGTGAGAAGGTATTGCTGGTGGGCGGACTCAGCCGGGATTTGGTGGATCGTGGTTTGAAAGCGGGAGACTGGGTCGGTGCCGCCGCCAGAGCAGTTGGTGGAGGAGGTGGGGGGCGACCTGACATGGCACAGGCTGGTGGGAAAGATCCCAGTCAATTACCAGCTGCATTGGAAGCCGCACGAAGCTCGATGAGGGAGCAGATTTCGGGTTAGAGACGGCGACTTAGACGAAAGGCGACTCAGAGAAACCCGACCGCTCAAAGGATAGCGGTTGGCAAAAATAGCCAATTCATTGGCCATTTGCATTTGCATGCAAATGGCCTTTTTCATGGAGTTTCCACGCTTCGGCCCGAATTCGGGCAGCTGCTTTTCAAAATCAACATTGACACTCGGAACGAACGGTTGTTAATCGACAATCAGCGTGGGCGAGCGAACCTGCTCGACATGATGCAAAACAGATCTCATTAACTTGGAGTTTCTTCGTTGGTGAACGCTTTGCGGGAAACGTTCGCTGGCCTCCCAACTTGGTCGGAGCGTCTTTTGCTGGTCTCGACGGTTTCTGGGTCAATCGTCGCGGTTGGTGGCTCCACGTTGAAACTTCGCTGAGCATCAGGGCGCTGCCTCGGTAGCGCCCTGATGCCCGCATACAATTTGTGCATCCAATTCTGTGCTGCAATGGGGCCAGAGTACTGGATGTTACCTGTGTTGATTGTCTTCCTAGCCGTTTAAATCGATGTGATTGGCCAATGGTCAGCGAGCAAGAGGATCCATCGAACGTTGATACTCCCTCGACCGAGGAAGAATCCGCCGAATCGCTGGCAGACAGCCCGCGTCTTTCGGCCCGAGATCGACGTCGCCAAACGCTGCTGTTCCTGTGTTTTGGAACCACGTTGATGGTGATCGCCGGGCTGTGGTGGAATGGCTACTTTGAAATGCCTGTGATTGTGCAGGAACCACCCGACCCACCGGGAGTTCGCTTCGAAAAGCTCTACCAAGCCACACTCGAAGGCGACGATACCAAGCTACATGTAGAGGGTTTCCCTGTTGATGACAGCATGGTGTCACGAATCGGTGAATTGAAGTCACTGGAGACCCTGATCATCGACGAGGGAATTGTGACCGATGATACCATTGATCTGGTCGCCCAACTGCCAAAGTTGCGTCACTTGCGTTTACGTCTTTCTCCCATTGGAGACGCAGGTCTGCAGCAATTGACGAAGTGTGAACAGCTATGGTTTTTGAATTTGCCGCATGCTGAGTGTACTGCGGAAGGCGTTGCAGCTCTGAAATCCTTGAAGAAACTAAGGCAGATTCGGTTGGGATCCACCGAGCTGGATAATCAAGTCACCAACTCACTCACCCAGATTCGATCTCTTCGCGGTATTCACCTCATTGGCGTGCCTGTCACGGACGAGGGGCTGAAGAAAATAGCGGCGATGCCATATCTGGAGTCCTTGTACCTGGATGATTCAGCTGTCACGGAGGCAGGTTGGGAATGGTTGTTCCGTGAGCATCCACATTTGCATGTACACATCGATCAATATCATCACGATCGTGATCCCAAAGGACACAATCACCACGATTGATAGATCGTGCAGGTTTCGTGTTGAATCAGCCACGAGGTCATGAACAGGATACGAATGCTCATCTCGCCTGTTGCAAGCGGTGCTCGGTGAGTATTTCGTTGGCAGCAGCTTCTGATCCTGAGCATGGTTCCGCCCGGTGATTTTGGCAGACATCCGGCTCTGGGCTTGCCACTCAACGCAGGCGGTTGGATCCGTTAAACTCTGGCTCCATGAATCAGCGCGTTGACCTCATGCTGACAGGCCGCGCGGATCCTCAACAACAGAGCATTGTGAAAAACAGGATTTGGTACCATGCCCTCGGCATTAGCGATTGCTGCTCATCCGGACGACATCGAGTTTTTGTATGCTGGCACGATGTTGCAGCTTGGAAGACGTGGTTGGGATTTGCACTACATCAACCTCTGTGATGGTTCGCGTGGTAGCACAACGATGAACCAGCAGGAGTGTGCCGCAACGCGGCTTGAGGAAGCTAAACGTGCCAGCAAAACATTGGGGGCGCAGTTTTATCCACCGATTTATGCCGACATGGAAGCCTGTTACACCACTGAGAATTTGAAAAAAGTAACAGCGGTGGTGAGACAGGCAAAGCCGAGCATCGTGCTTGCACACGCTCCCAGTGATTACATGGAAGATCACGAAGTGGCATGTCGACTGGCGGTTAGTGCGGCTTTTTCCCATGGGATGCCCAATCTGGTCAGCGAACCACCGGTCGATGTGTTCATGGATCCAGTCACCGTTTACCATGCCCAACCGATCGGAAATCGTGTCCCGACTGGCGAGTTGGTTCATCCTCACTTTTACGTTGATATCACTGATGTGATCGATGAAAAAGTTGACGCCCTGGCTTGTCATGCGAGCCAGAAACAATGGTTGGATGAAAGTCAGGGGCAGGATAGCTACCTACAGACGATGCGTGACATGAGTCAGGAGGTTGGTACGATGAGCGGCCAATTCACCTATGCTGAAGGTTGGCGGCGACGTCTGCATTGGGGGTTTTGCGGGCCAGAAGATGATCCACTCAGGCAAGCACTGGGTGATTTGATCAAAGAACGAGGCTCGTAGGACGTACTCGATCCCTCGATCCGATGGTCCACGCGGCCCCGTTTTTCGTCAGTTACCCGTTTACTCTTTATCTGTGACTCTTTTTTCTGTGCAATTCGAAAGAATTGTCAGTCCCAGTTGAGTGAGTCAGGCAGTTGGTTCAGGTTCCGCGCTTCACCGGAGGTGACGATCAGCATGTCTTCGACTCGAACACCGCCCACTTGCCGGCCGTAAAGCCCTGGTTCGATCGTGAATACCTCGTCTTCGAGGATTTCGCCGCCACCGTGGTCAAGTAAAATGGGTTCATGGACATCGAGTCCGATGCCATGACCGGTCCCGTGCTGAATGCTGGGTTCATCGGTGATGGTTCCACGCGAGCAAGGGTAGCCGTGAGCGATGAGGACATTTTCTGCGGCTTTGTGAACGGCATCAGCCGTGTTGCCGGCAGTCAAGGCAGCAGCAGAGGCATGTCTGGCTTCGACAACCGCGGCATGCATGGCTTTCACGGGATCCGAGGGTTGTCCGTGGACAACAGTGCGTGTGCAATCACCCCAATAGCGGGATGAATCGTCGCGTGGAAACAAATCAACCACAACGGGTTGCTCGGTGTAGAGTGGGCCGTCGCCGGCATGGTGACAATCTGCAACATGGGGCGCGGTCGCTACGATGGCTCCATGACCCATGCTGAAGCCACGTTTCATGAATTCGATGGCGGCTCTGGCCCGTACACTCTGGCTGGTTAATGCTTCTCCCTGATATTTCAGCGATCCGTCTGCCGATGCGTCTGATTTTGCGATCATTTCACACATCATCCGCATGACTTCTTCGGTAACTTTTTGGGCAGCGGCCAGTGCGTCCAATTCCTGATGTGTTTTTTGCCTTCGGTCCAGTACTCCGTATTCATCGTCATAAAGCACGTTGATTTCGGCTTGGACCAGATGCCATGCGAAAATGTAGGGCAGTGAGCGGTCTGCATAGACTTCTTCGACCTTGGCGGCCCGCAAAAGCTGTGCAGCCGCTTCTGCGGTCGCAGTTTCGCGGTCCGCACTCAATCCGGCTGCGGGTGGGTGCTCCGCCGGGCAAGTCACGTCATCGGCATGGCTGTGCTGCCGAACCCGATCCATTTCAAGGTCGCGGACGAGAGCAATACGTTTACTGTCCAGCTCTATCCATGCTGCAGGATCTCCCAGCGGCACGCCAATACGCTTGAACAAAGAGGCATTCTTGTCTGCCGAACCAGCCATGATTCGGGCACTTGTGGGAGCGTGTCTCATATTCGGCTTTCGCTGGAGATCCTGTCAAAATTCCTCAGCACATATCGTCAGGCAGGGGACTCATCTTATCAAGCCGCCGGAAAGACCCAAGCGAAAAACATTGTAAAGAAGAGCGCTGAAAAGCCCATGGCGATGCTCATGGGGGAGATCACACGGAGTCCTTCAGATTCCGTCATTCCGCTCATTTTGGTAATGACCCAGAAAGCACTGTCCGTCATCCACGAAATCGGCTTGCTTCCTGCGCCAATCGCCATCGCAATGTAGACCGGATGAAAAGGCAGTGAGTCAGCTGTGGCAAATCCCTGCAGAATTCCTGCGGCCGTGATCATGGCAACGGTAGCAGACCCCTGAAGTGTACGAACGGCCGCCGTTACCAAAAATGCCAGTGGCAACAACAGCAAGCCCGGCACAGCACCTGTCAGGTCAGCCACTGCTGGACCGATTCCTGCCTGTTTCAGCATCACTCCAAATGCTCCGCCCGCGGCTGTGATCAAAATGATGTTACCAGCTGATGCCAGAGAACGCGTCACAAGAGTGGCACGCTGTGCCGAAGGGCAGTACTTCCGAAGAGACAAGGCCAGCACCACACCAATGCCCAAGGCAATGTTTTTGTCCCCCATACCGCTAATGATCTCTGCTATCAGGTTTGACTGGATACCCGCCACTTTTTCTTTGACCAGATAATCAGTCAAGGAGCCCAGGGCAATCAGGATTACCGGGATCGTAATTGGCAGCAGGGCGAGGCTCAGAGGAGGTGTTTTGTCGAGTAAAGAGGCAGGGGATTGCGAATCGGATGGGCCTCTCTGGGACGTTTCACTTGATGCATCATTCAGTGTGTTGGCGGCATCCTGAGGTGTCATCTGCGATGAGTCATCAAATCTGAGCGGAACCTCGACGCGATGATTGATCAATCTGGCGACCAGCAGGGATATCACGCTGCTGCAGGCACCGATGACCAGTCCCGCAATCATCATGTTTGCGATACTGACATCTTCGAATTGTTCGGCGACGAGCAATGGACCAGGCGTCGGGGGAATCAGAGAGTGCGCAATCGAGCCTCCTGCAAGAATGGCAAGAATGAACAGCACGTAGTTCTTTCCAATTCGCTCACGCAGGGATCTGGCCAGCGGCACCATGAGATAGAAGACCGTGTCAAAGAACACGGGGATGCCCAGTAGAAATGAACTGGCAGCCAGCGCTTCGGGGGCTCGCTTCGGTCCAGTCAATTTAAGAAGCCGGTCAACGATGACGGCAGCGGCTCTCGATTCCAGCAGACATTGCCCGATGATGCTTGCCAGTGCGATCAGAATTCCAATTTTCCCCACCGTCTGGCCAAATGCCAAGGTGAGACGGGCCGGAGCGGTAATCAAAGCGGATTTCGATTGCAGGTCGGCAGCTTTCGCTTGCGTCATTTTACCGCTGGCTTGTTCGCTCTCACTGTACTCTTTGATCGACTGATCGCTTGTCAGAGCCGCGACCAGCAGTCCTGCCAGTAACAGCGTCAAAAACGCATGTAGACGGAATACTAGAATGCTGAGCAGGACGACCGTGACCGCCAGCAGTACAAGGAGCCATATATTCATGGTGAAGGTTCTTGGTTGCGATCTCCCGGCGGCGAATTCGCCAGGGAGTCCGGAATTGGGTAATCAAAGCTTCTGCAGATCGGTATCTTCCCACATCGCCGTTATGCATTACGCTACCATCTGCTACGGCCGTGCGGTTGGGAACATTGACCGGCGGTTTGTCCCACGCAATCGTTCTAAACGTCTCATTCCGACTTTTGAACACCGTTTCAAGGTTTGGAAAGAGGTCTCCGGGCGTACCGGATCGTTGTTAGCACGGTTTTTTTGCGGTTGCATGGTAGTTGAAACTTAACCCGTGAGCACCCTGAGATGAGCGCGCAAGCGACTTCCGAGACAAGTTTTTTTCTTCGCCATGAGTTTCTCATTCGGCGAGTTCACTCCCTGCTGGGCATTGTTCCGCTCGGCTTGTACATGACGGTTCACCTCGCGACCAATGCGAGTCTGCTCAACGGTACCGAAACGTTCCAACGGGCTGTATTTCTCATTCACAGCCCCGGGAAACTGCTGCCACTGATCGAGTGGGGAGCGATATTCCTGCCTCTCATCTTTCACGCCGTGATTGGCGTTTGGATTGCGAGATCCGGGAGATCCAACAGCAGTCAGTACCAGTTCCGTAGCAACCGGCGGTACACGTGGCAGAGGTGGACAGGATTCATTGCTTTGGTTTACCTCTTTTTCCACATTCTGCACTTGCACGGCTGGTTTCACGTGCCGGCTTGGCAAGAGCTGATCCGACCTCTTGGTTTCGGTGTGTTTCGTCCGTTCAACGCTGCCAGTTCACTGGTCGAGGCCATGCAGGAGTGGGGTTATATCTGGCCCGCATTCTACCTGATTGGTGTTTTGGCATGCGTATACCATCTGGCCAATGGACTTTGGACCTCCGGGATCACTTGGGGATTGTGGATTTCACCCACGGCTCAGGCTCGTGCTTCCAAGCTGTGTACGGCCATCGGTTGTGGTTTGGCAATTCTGGGGGTAAGTGCCTGGTGGGCGGCTGTTTCTCCGGGGCCGCAGGCAACGGTTAAGATGGAGCAGACGGAAGACCGGATGTACGAAGCGGCGGTCGAATCCGGGATGGTCACGCCCAATCCAGAAAAACGTCGTGACGACGAGACTGGTCAACCAGCCGAAGTTGCCGCAAACGATTGATTTGGTGCAGTGGTTTTGACGAAGTAGATTTTTTAGAAGAAGAACGAAAAACGACGAAAACGGTAAGAGTTAGAGTTATGGCACAGCATCGCGTAGTAGTTGTGGGTGGTGGTTTGGCAGGTCTGTCCTCCACCATGAAGCTCGCTGAATTGGGTGTGCAGGTTGATCTGCTCAGTTTGACTCCTGTCAAACGTTCTCACAGCGTGTGTGCACAGGGTGGAATCAACAGCTGTAATGATCAGACGCGGCAGTTGGGCGATGATGAGTGGAAACACTTCGATGACACCGTGTACGGCGGCGACTTTCTCAACCATCAGCCGCCCGTGAAGGAGATGGCCTACTGGGCGCCGAAGGTGATCGATTTGATGGACCGTCTGGGCGTTCCGTTCAATCGCACCGGAGAGGGGTTCATCGACCGTCGTCGATTTGGTGGCACGTTGTACAAACGCACGGCATTTGCTGGTGCAACCACCGGGCAACAACTCCTGTATGCACTGGATGAGCAAGTGCGCCGTCAGGAAAGCCAAGGTCGTGTGAACAAGTATGAGTTCTGGGATTTTCTGGGGCCCATGCTTGATGACTCGGGACGTTGTCGCGGTGTCGTTGCACAGGACATGGTATCCATGGAAATGAGAGCCTTCCCCGCCGACGCCGTTGTGGTCGCGACCGGAGGATGTGGACTTGTCTATGGGCGTAGCACCATGAGCGTGTTCTGCACGGGCAGTGCATCGAGTCGCTGCTATCAGGCTGGGGCCAAGTACGGCAACGGAGAATTCATTCAGGTACATCCCACTGCGATCCCCGGCAGCGATAAGCTCCGGCTGATGAGTGAGTCTGCTCGAGGTGAGGGTGGGCGAGTTTGGGTACCAAGAACCCCACAGGATGTGAGAACGCCGCGTGACATTCCGGAAGGCGAACGTTACTACTTCCTGGAGGAAAGATACCCGGAATATGGAAACCTCGTCCCCAGAGATATCGCGACGCGTGAGATCTTCGACATCTGCGTCAATGATGGATTGAGCATCGAGAAGGACCGCATGAGCGTGTATTTGGATTTGACACACATCTCCAAAGCCGAACTCGATCGAAAACTCGGGGGGATTCTCGAGATTTATGAGAAGTTCCAGGGTGTTGACCCACGCTTCGAGCCGATGCGGATTTTCCCGGCTGTCCATTACAGCATGGGCGGATTGTGGGCTGATTACGTCAAGAACGCTGATGGTGGTCTGCTGGCGGGCGCGCCCCAGAACCACATGACCAGTATCGAAGGTCTGTATGCGATTGGAGAATGTGATTATCACTACCATGGTGCGAATCGGCTGGGTGCGAACTCGCTGCTGTCATGTATCTTCACCGGACTGTTCACTGGTGCATCGATCCTCAATTTTGCCAAGGATCAATCTTCGGGCCACGCAGATGTGCCAAGTTCAGTCACGGATGCAGCCATCCAGACGCAGCAGGACCGCCACAAGAAGCTTCTCAACGGTGATTCAGGGCACGACGAAAACCCATATCTGATTCATCAGGAACTCGGAGACGTGATGACCCGCGTCGCAACCGTTGTGCGACGCAATGACCAGTTGAGCGAAGCCATCGGCAAGGTCAACGACTTGCACGAAAGAGCGATGCGAGTCAGCCTCTCTGACACCGGAAGCTGGTCAAACCAGAATGTGATTTTCGCAAAGTCGGTGCAGGACATGTTCCCGATTGCCAAAACGATTCTGCAGGGAGCACTTCAGCGTGACGAATGCCGGGGAGCCCATTACAAGCCAGATTTCGAAAAGCCTTCACTGACCGCAGAAGACCCTGTGGAACGTCGGCAGCAGGCGGAGAAATGGTGTGATGACTTTGAAGAAAACAACCGTAAGTATCTGAAAAGCACAGTGGCAAGCTGGACGACAGGACAGCCGATGCCCAACTTGGAGTACGAAGAGGTTGATACGTCGTTGATTCCTCCCCGACCGCGACTCTACGGTCTTGTTGGTGCCGAGGTGATAGAACAGGTATGGAGTGAGAGGTCAGCCGCCGCCGCTGGCGAAGAGACAGTTGCTGCAACCTGAGAAATACAATGATTAAATGGCCAATAGTGGATGAGTGCAGTGACCTCCGTGATTGGCAAATGAACAACAGTAAAACGGTTCACTGCAACAGCATGATCAGATTCATTACCAGATACAGCAGGATCGAAGGATGATTGCCCTCGAACCCGGTCAGAAACGGCCAGAATTCATCAATGTTCGCGTTCGTCGTCAGGACGGTCCTGGGAAAGAGCCGTATTGGGAACACCATCAACTTGCTTATGAGCCCGAATTGAACGTGATTTCGCTCTTACAGAGGATCGCGGCTCAGGCAAAGGACACGGAAGGCAAGCGAGTCGCGCCGGTTTCGTGGGATTGCGGCTGCCTCGAAGAGGTTTGCGGGTCATGCACGATGCAGATCAACGGGAAAGTACGCCAGAGTTGCAGCGCTTTGGTAGATCGCCTGCTCGCGGATAACCCCGAGGAAATTGTTCTTGAGCCGATGAGCAAGTTTCCCGTGGTGAGGGATCTGGTGGTGGATCGCCAAAGACTCTTTCGTGGTCTCGAACGCGTGAAGGCATGGGTTCCCGTCGACAGCTACTACAACATGGGTGCAGGCGAACGGCAGTTGCGGGCTGCTCAGGAGCAGAACTATCCGTTGAGCCAATGCATGAGTTGCGGCTGCTGTGCGGATGCCTGTCCACAGTACCAGAAAGTCGAATTGACTCAGGAACCGGGCGAGTCGGAGGAAGCATTCGAGGAGCGGAAGCTGGAAGCATACGATGGTGCTTTTGTGGGTCCTCACGCGATCTCGCAGGCCATGCTGTTCAACAATCATCCGACTGGAAAAGCCCTCGCGTCAGAGCGAATGGACGCCCTGATGGGGCCCGGCGGCATCCAGGCGTGTGGTAATGCCCAGAATTGTGTGGCTGTGTGTCCGAAAGAAATTCCGTTGACGACGTCGATCGCCCGTGCGGGCCGGGCCGCGACTGTTCACATGGTTCGTAAGTGGTTCGAAAAGTAATCGGCCCCTGCGATTCTGTCACAAGTGCCGCTAATGAAAAAGCAAGTCAACCCGTGGCGGCGCGTGGCGTCAGATCTTCAGATCCGCAGTGAGTCTGGCAACTTATTATGGCAGACGCTGACCTTTGCTGGTGAGTTGTTTCCCGATGGGCAGTTCACACGGGTCATGGCAGCCCAGGGCCGCAGGTCAGGTTGCCGATGAGAGTGTTTGTGTGCCGTGAACCATCAATTTCTTGTGATCTCTGATCACCCGCATGAACTCGTTTTCGTGGACCGGCTTGCTGATCAGGTCATGTACCTTCAACTCGTTGCAGCGTTCAAGCAGTTTGGGATCGCTGGACGCAGTGAGAACAACGGTGGTCGGCTGTTTGGCTGGTTCCCACTCGGACAACGCCTCCAGCACATCCAGACCACAACCGTCTGGCAGCATCATGTCGAGTAAGAGAAGGTCGGGTCGAGGGGCTTTCGCAAAGATACCCTCTCTGTTCAAGAACCGGATTGCTTCGTCAACGGTCCGGACCAATGTCAGCCGGTGATATACCTGGCTGCGTCGGACGGCAAAGATGGTGACCCGCGCGTCTGTCAGTCCATCCTCGACCAACAGGATTTCCATGGGTTTTGTTTTGGAGTCACCGATCATTCCGAACACTCTTCTCTTTTCTGCAGTGCAAAATTGAATTCAACCTGTGATTCCTGGGCGGGAGCTCAATATGTCCCGTGTGCAAAAGGGGTGCTCACCGCTTGCTAGCCCAAGTCAAAGGACTGGTCAATCAGATCATTTTCGGCCTGTTCATGATCACGCAGTTGGAGGCTGAATTGACATGTTTCATCAATCAGGCCGCGCAATTCATCTTCGGCTTCAACGCCCCGGTATTGTAACTCTTCAGCAGCTTCAACCAACTCACTGATTCCGCCGTAAAGAACATTGTGTTCGGCCTTGGTATTGTGTGCCGCAACGCTCAGATCTTCCAGAAGAGAGTCACTGACCTCGATGTAACCGTAGGCTTCCTCAAGAGCAAATTGCAGCGCCAACTCTACCCGTAAAGCATTGAGTGCTTTGGTCAACCGCCGTGAAAGCTGTGAAATGTCTTCTTCACTGCTGCACGCACGTTGGAGTTGGTGAATGGCCTTGGTGAGATTGGGATTACCATCCTTGATCTCCTGCATGAATGCCGAATTGACAGCCAGTGTTCTGGTTGATGTTATTGTTGTGACCATCAATCAATCCCTGCCTTCAGGTAGTTCCGCACGGCTAGCCTGTCCCGATGAAGCCCAGAGTAGCGGTTGCCAGATGGGCAAGTCAAGCAATTGCGTTCATGTCCCGACATTTTAAGCGTGCATCGAACTGATTGTGATTTGACATGCACAACGGTCGGACGGCATTAACGTCGCAGGAAGCCATACTTTACGATGCAACGAAGTGCGCTGATGCCGTCTTTCCAGCCAATTTTTTTTCCTTCGTCATACCAGCGGTGGTGATAGCGAATTGGGCGTTCTGTGAATGTGAGACCATTGCGAACCCATCGTGCTGTCAATTCGATCTCGATTCCGAATCTTGATTCACAAAGTTGATCAGCGATGGCCGTGAAATGTTCGCGTTTCGACATTTTGTAACACGTTTCAACATCGCTCAAGCGAATTCCAATTCCGATGCTCGCAAACAAGCTGATTCCATGATTCACCATTTGATGCCACCAAGGTGATAGCTGCCGATCACAGTGACCATATCGTGTCCCGTAAACAACATCTGCGTCACCATCCAGCAGTGGCTGCAGAAGGGCACGGAAATCGTTGGGGTCATACTCCTGATCCGCATCTTGAATGACGATGACTTGCCCTGTTGCCATGTCAATTCCAGTCCGAATTGCGGCTCCTTTTCCACGATTGGAGGGGTGGTGGCACACTTGAATGCCCTCGACGGATTGGAACTCATCAAGTGCTTCTGCGGTCCCATCCGTGCTGCCGTCGTCCACCAGAATGATTTCCATGGGTAGCCCGGTCTGATGGAGTCTTTCAACCACTGCACTGACCGTCCCATTTTCGTTGTAAATCGGGACAATGACAGATAACAGGAAGTCGTCTGGGAGCGTGTAAATTGCCAGTTGGCGGCAAGCGGGTTTTCCCAGAAGAGATTCCATCTCTCGGACGTATTTTTTTGACCAGAGACGTTGCGGGTCATCTGTAGCGGAATCGTCGTTGAGAGTTGTCTCGTCGGCCAAAATGGATGCAATGTAATGAGGGATAAAATGGTTCAGAGCAGGACGCGCAGGCACTGTCAAGCAGAGGACTTCCTTTCGTCGCTGATTAAAAAACTCTCTCGAAAACTTTACACGATGTCATGCAGTTTTTCATTGACTTTCAGTGGCATCAACAAACAAAAACAATTTCCTTGTGTACTTTCTTGTTGACAATGCGTTCGGACCACGCCAAATTCTGGGCCTATTGATTGAACGAGCGGCGCTTTGTCGTATCGGACTGCTGCCGAGTCCGACCAGGAATTTTATTTCTTTTCTCGAGGAATGTTCAAATGCGTATTCCGATGAACAAGGTTATTGTCATGGCTCTCGAGAATTCGCCGACATCGCAACTCCCGCCTGTTACCTGACTGACAGGTATTTCGTGATGACAGATACGTCATCCCCAAGCGTGCACGCAGATCATGATTCTGAGCTCAACGCACGCTACCAAACCATCGAGCTGATTAAATGATTTAGTAGCTCATTGGAGTATCACACCGGATGTGATCACTCGTATCGGGAGTTGGCACTGACGGACCGAGCCAGCGTGGCCCTGACCGGCTTCGCGAACACGGACGTCACTCCCAATTTTCTGCATGCGTTTACGCACGCCCCGTGATCTTATTCGATTTGGAACTGAGTCCTGTCATGGGTATCACCTGAGCAGCAACCGACCGGGCTCGCGGGATGCTAGCCCGGTTTTTTTATGCTTTTCATGCCAATTCTCTGGACTTGAGCGCGATTGAGAAGGAAGTGGTTTTCATCCTGCGGAGTCAGTCCCGTTGGTTAACCATGCGTCTTCACAGCGATGCGATCGGTGACCGGCTGCATTTCAGGTGACCGGCTGCATTTCAAATGCGTTACGCCGTGTGAAGGTGTCATGTTTGACACCTTCGTGTTCGGGTTCTTCAGGGGTGAGGGGGATTCTTGTGACAGGGATATTTAGCGCCACCAGGTTCGGGGTGTTTGTGACAAGTATCAACTGTGACCAGTATCAACATCGGGCAGTCAAAACGCGGGATTGCATTTCGCTGTTGGTGGGGTGCTGGGATGTTGCCGTATTTGTGCCTTTGGATGATCCGGAGGTTGTCTCCGCGACTTTAGCATCCGTGTGATTTGTGACGTATCATTCAAATGCTCACCCATCTTGCTGAATTCAGCCGTTTGGTAGTTTGCGTGTGCATGGCTGACCGGTCGTGATTCGCTGATTTTTCTACTGTCCGGGGTTTTCTGGAGCTTGGTAGCCTACAATCCGGGACTCCTTGAGATTAGGTTGTTCGGTTTGGATCAGGAAACGTTTTGATATTTGACTGGAATTGCGCAAACGCTCACGGATGAGGAGAATGACATGCAATCAACAACCCGTTATGAACCATCGTTGACGCAGGCGCAGGAGGGCGTCCAGCGTTCCGGTTCAGATGCAAAGTTGTTGGCACGTTACGAGGCAGTGACCAAGGGGACCAAGGTTTGTTGGACGGGTCACTACCACATGCTGAGACTGCTGGGGCGTGGTGGTCAGGGTGAAGTCTATTTGACCGAGTACCGCGGTACCGATGGTTTTACCGTTCCAGTGGCGATGAAGATTTTTTCGCCAGAGCGTTACGGCAACGCTCACGCTTATAATGAGGCGATGAACCGCGTGGCTGGGATTGCTGCACGAATTGCGATGATACAGCACGACAATTTATTGGATGTTCAGAACTTCTTTGAACGGGACTCGATCCGTGTGATGTTGATGGAGTGGGTGGATGGCTTCGATTTGCGCCAACTGACTTCTCCCAAGTGCCTTGACCTGCTGAATGGTCGTGTAAGCCATCGCCGGTGGAAGTACATCAATGAAGTCATCATCACGCAGGGTCCGGAGCAGTGTCGTTTCAAGGCCGGTGTTGCGGTTGCGATTGTCCGCGAATGCCTGGCTGCACTTGCTGCATTGCATCGTGAGGGGATCGTTCACGGCGATATAAAGCCGGCCAATATCATGCTGAAGCGTAGCGGCCATACGAAATTGATCGATACCGGGTCCGCCATTGACTTTCATTACCCTCCGCGAGATCGGGAGTGTACACCGCTTTATGCTGCACCCGAGGTATTGGAAGACAGGACATCGACACCGCGGAGCGATCTTGCCAGTGTGGGTTACGTTCTGATCGAACTTCTCAGTGGAGTGAACCCGTTTGGTCACAAGAAAAACCTTCGTGAATTACTCCACGCCAAACGCGAACTGCCATCGCAACTGAATCATATTCTTCCTGAAGAAATCCGTTGCAATGAGTTGTTGATGAATTTTCTTCAGGGACTGATTGCGCCTGATCCGAATCGCAGATTTCCCAGTGCCGAGGCGGCCGAGCATGTTGACAAAGGAGCAGCGGCATTTCATCGTCAGTTGATCATGGGTGACATGGCTACCGAGTATGACAACGATATACGTGTGTGGCTGGAAGAACTTCGACGTCTGGAAGGAGATGTGGTGGGGGTAGAAGAAGTTGCAACGGGCGCGGAGCTTGATTCGGATCGAGAAGGTGATTTCGATTTCATGACCCCGGGTCTCGCTTTCGGCGGTAATGACGATACTGGTTCAGGTGAGTTGACGGGGAAGGAATGATCTGCAGCTGGCACAGGCGATCGAGGCTGCGAAAGCGGGTGCGATTGAATTGATGTCACGGCGAACCGACCGGGTGGTGCAGGAAAAAGCGCCCAAGGATCTGGTCACGGATGCAGATCTTGCATCGCAGAAAGCGATACGGAAAATTCTGCTTGAGGCATTTCCCGACCATGTCTTCGTGGGTGAGGAAGAGGGAGAAAACGATCCGCCTGATGATGTTCGCCGTGGTGATGCGTCTGCTCGACCTTGTTGGGTCGTTGATCCTTTGGACGGTACAGTCAATTATGTGCACAGGTTGCAGTCGTTTGCTGTTTCCATTGGTCTGTATGCGAATGGAAAAATGAGACTGGGAGTTGTTTATGATCCGGTCACAGAGGAATTGTTCACTGCAGTTGATGGGTGCGGGGCAAAATGTAACGGTCAACCGATCAAGGTCAGCGATTGCACTGATGTGGGTGACTCACTGGTCGCCTGCAGTTTTCCAGCGGGCGTGCAAGGCGGCGATCCCGAGGTGACACGATTCGTAAAGATTCTCGAGAGATGCCGGTCGTTGAGAAGGCTTGGGTCCTGTGCCCTGAACATGTGCTATGTCGCGGCAGGCCGACTGGATGCCTACTGGGCGACCAATGTGTCGGCATGGGACTCCGCAGCAGGTACCGTCATTGCCCGCGAGGCTGGAGCCGTTCTGACGGGCTATCAGGGTGATGAAATGGATGATTGGAATCCCCGCTTCTGCGTGGCTGCCACGAGTCCACTGCACCAGACGCTGGTCTCGTTGCTGTCCGAAAATGATCACTGAGAAAGGCAGTCTCTGTGCAACTGGATCCTGAAAAAATGTCGGTCCGTGACTTGTACGGCTGGATGGTCCATCTGATTACACCCCGTCCCATTGCGTGGGTCTCCAGCGTCTCGGATCTAGGGGTAGCAAATCTCGCTCCTTACAGTTTCTTCAATGGTGTGGGAGCAAATCCGCCGTTGGTCATGTTCTGCCCAGCAAACAACCGGGCGGGTGAAGCAAAAGATACTCTCCGAAATGTCCAGAATCACGGCGAGTTTGTTGTCAATCTGGTCACGGAAGATCTGGGCAGGCAGATGAACCAGACTGCTGCCGAGTATCCTCCCGAAACAGATGAATTTCTGGCTGCAGGAGTTTCAAAGGCCCGGTCAGCGAGAGTAACAGTTCCGCGTGTCGAAACTTGCAAGGCGGCCCTGGAATGCCAGGTCCATCAGATTCTGGAATTGGGGCAGGGTCCAGGTGGGGCCAATCTGGTGATCGGCCGAATCGTCTGGATTCATGTTGCGGATGATCTACTCGATGGTGACGACAACTTCCAGGCAGAAGAGTTTGGAACCATCGGTCGGCTGGGCGGGAATGTTTATGCCAGCACTCGTGAACGTTTCACCATGGAAAGGCCACCACGCCCATCCGATCCCAGCGAAACAGCATGATCGGATTCGGGGCGTTTTTCGCAGAAATCAATTACCCTCACAGCCTTGGCAAGTTGAGGGTAACAGAATTGATAGCTCTTCGTTCTTTGGAATGTATTCTGGCTGGATGACCGGCATTTCTGGTCAACGTCTGAACACATGCCAGTGTGATCTGTCGAGACCGCTGCCGCGATCTCGTTCCGAAAGCAACCAGCTCAGGGCATCAATAGAACTTGTAGGCGGGATTGTTCGGATCGAAATCCTCATCCTTCAGACCTACGTTCACTTTGAGGTTCAGGTAGTTGTACTCTTCCAGAACATCAAGAGGAGCGTTGGGGGCCTTTGGCCAGTCGTAGGCGATGTAGCGAATTGGCAAATTCAGTTTGTCATCAATGAAAACTGAAGCCTGATAGAATTCAAGATTCGGTTGCTTGGTAGGTTGTGTTACCTGAAGAACAGTGCAAACACGGTCCTTGACACGGGCGTTCTTTCGAAACTCACACTGGACATCACTGAACTGCCTTGCCTGTTGACCACGCTCAATCAACTTGACAATCAGATTCTCCACTCCAATTTCTGTCATTGGGTATCGCTGTCCACGCATCGCCAGCATTCCATTGGGTGGCAGATTCACCGTGGGAAGAAACTTGCCTTTGAGTCCGCCTTCGTGTGCGACAATGTTATTGTCGTTCTGACCCTCGACGTAGATCACCTCTCGACCCTTGACGGAACTCGGCTTCAGAAAGTTGATGTAGACGCTCAGTGGTTGAACAACCCGTCCATTCTTTACTTTGCGGTTACGGATTTTGACTTGCATGTACTCATGCACGCCCAAGACTCCGTCGATGCGTTCACGTTTGATCAGGATCGCTGTGTAGTCGTTGATGTTCTCGCGACAATCGGCAAGGCCGGACTTTGCGATTTCCAATGCCCGGTCAAGGGGATTGAGTGAAGTGGGCTCAATGCTGCTGGCTGCTTTGGCCACCCGGTGTACGGGTTCTCTCAGCGATTTGTCGTCAGCGAAGGCAGCTCGTGTTCCTGCTCCGATGGCAAGTGATCCACATAGCGTCACGAATTGGCGGCGTTTCATTTTCATTCTCAGCTTCCATGCGATGAGTTTGGCGATTCCATACCGCCCGTCAGAGTATTAGTATCGCCGCAACACGACATGGGATTTGATTGGTTTCACTTTCGTGTACCGCGTTCGCCCAACCGGTTTATCCCGCATGCGCGCAATTACTCGACGCTTTCCGGAGAATAGTGATCATTCCCATGGATCTGAAAGATCAATTGGGCTCAAAGCTGCGTTGTTTGGCCGGCAATGAGCACTTTTTGAGGTCTGTTGGGTAAAAACTCTGGTGTGGGCTGGTCGTATGAGCCGATCGCTACAGATGGTGTGTCCGTTAAATGCTTCCCAGGTTGCCCATTTTCCATCAGGTGCCCAGTGACAAGCTCTCTACGCTACCCGCTAATGGGTTTGGTTATTGCCTTGTTTTTGCCCTCAATCTGTTCGGCCCAGCTGCTCATTTTCCATGAGAACTGGCACGGGTTGGGATCCTCAAAATCCCGAACCGTTGATCGTGGCCAACATCGCAGGTCCGTTGCCCCGCCAAAGCAGAAGCAGATTTTGCATTCAGCGCCGGTTGCGGCTTCATCAGCGGACCAGAGTGTCCTGGAACGGGGGCACCCGCCGGTTCGTGTGGCAGATCATCGTTACCATTCACCTGAGGTAGTGGATGCTCCGGTCTACGCGCAGGTCAAGGCAGTGGAAGAGCCGGCGCTGACGCCGACGATTCCCTATGACGTGATCGAGTCGCCATTTCGGCAGCCTTATCGAGAGGAGACGCTTCATTTTCGGAGCAAGCATCATCCTCCGATCACACAGCGTGAGGGCCCGCGTGACCAGCGCGCGGTGATTCCCAACACGATGCAGATGCCTGTTTGGAAAACACCTTATTCATACGGTTATTTCGGAACCAGCGGGAAAAAGCACTGGTATCAGCATCATGGTTATCGCGATCGTCGAACCGAGTGGATTTACCGGTAGCATTGGCACCGATTGGCGATTTTCAGAATCTGCTTGTGTGAAGATGATTCAGCAGTAATCCCCATCATTTTTGGACTTGCCCCCGCGGATTCAAGCGGGATGGTGGTCGCCGGTTGACGGCATCGAACGTAGGATGGAGGAGTCCACGACTGGAAGGTCATCGACAAGCTTTTAAGCTTCCCTGTTTCATTGACTCGCAACTTCTGACAAGCAACGACTGAAAAATGAATTCTAGACCCAATGCGCAGCGTCCTTCTGAGCCACTGCCGGAGCCATCAACGATCCCTCTGAACGGTTGGCATTGTGGGCATTATTTTTACCGTTTTCGACGGGAAGCCCTGACGGGAGGTTTGTCGCCGGAATGCCAGTCGCAGCTTGCGGATGCTTTGGGTGCTGATTCTGGATTGAAGAACGAACGACATGTGTCGTATTGGATCAGTGGTCATCGGGCAGATTTTTGCGTGATGCTGATGGATCCTGACCCAGCGAAAGTTGATGGCGTACATCAGCGAATCATGGCACCTGGCCTCGGGCAGTTCGTGGAGCCCGTTTGGTCTTTCGTATCCATGAGCGAGGTAAGTGAGTATGTTCCAACGATTGAACGTTTTCGTGATCGGTTGATTGCCGGAGGCGCGGAACCTGAGTCGCCCGAACTGGCTGCCAAGGTTGCGGCTTACGAAAGACGTCTACCCATGATGAACGAGCAGAGGTTGAGACCGGAAATTCCGGATTGGCCTGCCGCCTGCTTTTATCCGATGAACAAGAGTCGCGTGGTGGGAGCAAACTGGTTCTCGGAGCCATTCAGTGCCCGCAATGCGATGATGGCTGAGCATGCCCAGAGCGGTATCGCCTTTGCTGGCAAGGTAAGCCAGTTGATCTCTGTCGGGGTTGGACTGGATGACTGGGAATGGATGGTGACGTTGTGGGCCAGGAATCCAGAATTTCTTCGGGAAATTGTGTACAAGATGCGGTTTGACGAAGCCAGTGCCAAGTACGCCGAGTTCGGGCCGTTCTATGTGGGCTATCGTGCCAGTGCTGAAGAGATTCTCGAACATTGCCAGCTTGGATGAATGTTTTGACCTGGGTAGCGAACTCTTTTCCCGCGAAATGATTTCTCTGGATTCGCGGCGCAATCCGTTTCGCGGATAATCGATCAGGGCATCCAATCAACTTCGGGCGTTGCTGATTCGGTAAAGACGGTTGGAAGGTCCCCAACCTGTTTGCGGCCGATGTTCACTCGGGGTTTGCATTCTGACGAGCGATGTCACTGAGACCTTTTTGCAGCTTGTTGATCGTGAGCGCGACATCACTCGTTGCATCACAGGAGAGCGCAACCTGATCGAGTTTTTCAAGGAATTCAAATGCCGATTTCGGCCTCGAACGAGGTTCTTTCTTGAGCAAGCTGTGAATCAGTTCGCACAGTGGTATCGGAATTTGCCGGTTTCGTTTCTGAATCGGCTTTGGTCGTTGGGCAATGATTGAAACCAGTTGGCCAGAAAGAGACTGATTGGTCACTGGCAGAGATCCAGTGCAGGACTCGTAGAGAACAGCTCCCAGACTGTATAGGTCGGTACGGTCATCAAGCGGTTCCGATCTTGCCTGTTCAGGTGACAGATAGGCAGGTGTACCAATGACCGCTCCGCTGGAGATTTTTTGAAGGGACTTTGAGGCGAGAGCCAGCCCGAAGTCGAGAATCTTGATGCGATCTGATCCTTCTTCAATCCAGATGTTGGCTGGCTTGATATCGCGATGAATGATCCCTTTTTCGTGAGCGACTGCAAGGCCGTTCGCAAGCTGACGAGCATAATGGATGATTTGCTGGCAGTTCAGCAGTGGCCCAGTCCGATTACGTTCCGCGAGTGTTTTGCCTTTCAACATCTCCATTGCGATGAAGGGCGTATCGCGACTCTTCCCGACTTCGAAAATCGTAACCACATTGTCGTGTTGAATCGCGGCCATGGCTCGCGCTTCACGTACAAACAGTTTGCGACTGTTGCGGATTGATGCCACTTTACTGTTCATCACCTTGAGGGCGACCGAGCGTTTCAGCTTGGTGTCCAAGGCCTCGAATACATGGCCCATCCCTCCCTGACCAATTTCGGAGATCACACGGTAGTGGGCCAGAGTACCCAGGTCTCCGGGTTGAGTCGGGGCGGACAGAAAGTCGAATGTCGTCAACGCCACAACTACCAGACAGAACTCAAACAGCAGAAACAAATCGAAGAGGAACAACATCGGCAAGTATACCAGTCGCTCTCGGAACCAGAATAGTCTTGAAACGATTTCTGAAAACAGCTGGTTATCAAGTTCTGGATTTTTTCGTCACATCTGTCTCATTAGGGGGGGCTGTCACGCCATGCAAGGAAGTGGGTTTGTTTTGCATTGACGCTCTTTTGCCAAGCATTCATTTCCGGCGGTAAAGAGTGCGCGGAAAATCGTGTTTCCTTTTCAAGGTGAAAGCGTGATTGCTTGAGCAATTCCTCGATTCGATCACTTGAGTTTTCTGAGACCAGATCCGTGGTTTCATGAACTTCAACGTAAAGAGCATCGACGGAAGCCAGATGAGTAAATGATTCTCTTAGAACATTTTCCTCAGCTCCCTCGATGTCGAGTTTCAGAAATGAAACATTCTGCCCCCGAAGATGCCTGGATAGTTTGCAACAGGGAACTGCCACGACAGAACTACCTTCACGCTGCCCCCATTCCGGTCGAATGGAGTTGCCCCGGGCATCAGCTCCATGGCCCATATCTCCGTACAGGTTCGTTGTGCCATCAAAGTCAGTCAAGGCAGCGTGGATGCATCGGATTCCAGGGATGTCGTTGTATTCGATATTCAGAGACAGCAGCCTGAATGCATCGGGGTCAGGCTCAAAGCAGATCACCCGTGACATTGGCCAGCGGGTTTTCCACTCCAGAGCCGAGACACCGATATTGGATCCACAGTCGATGATGAGCGGTTCCGCGCCCCGTGGTTGAAAAAAGGAGGGAAATTCCTCAATCGCACGGATCATCGATTCTGTCGCGCTCTCGTTTTCGTAATGTAGCTGATAGCCTCGAAAACGTATTTTTTTTATAGCAATCGGAATTCACCTTGGTGGAAATGGAAAGGAGAACAAAAATACGAGGATCCTCGTTCTTCTGAAAAGCGTTTCACTTTCGCTGATGTGACTGATCTCAGAACTGGCTTATCGAAAAAAATCCCCTGTATCTTATGGATCATTCAACGACCGGTTCATTGAAATCACGATTCGAGGTGATGAAATGATTCTCTCGCCAGCGAGCAAACCAGGTAAACTCTGAATGAGGCTGCGAGAAAAGTTGTATGATTGAAGCGTTGTTTCATTTGAACTTTAATGCGACTGTGCCTTTTTCATGTTTGGCCCTCAACCGGGAACCCCGTTATGTTCGGAATTTCTTTTCTGGCTGACAAGACAGCCGTTGCTGTTTCACTTTTTGTTGCCATGATTGCCCAATCTGTAGCGGCAGAACCAGGTCATTGGTCACGGTTCCGTGGCCCGTCTGGAACCGGTATCAGTCATGCAGCGGAGCTGCCGGTCGAATTCGGTGCAAGTGATGTCGTTTGGGAGACCAAGTTGCCTGTTTCCGGGCACTCCTCACCCGTTCAGTGGGGCAACCGGATTTTTGTGACCGGTGCTGCTGGCAAGGGTGATGCTGTGGAACGGCATGTTGTCTGTGTTGATGCCACATCCGGTGAAATCCTGTGGGACAGGAACGCGGCTGTCGTGTCAGGTGAGGCTCTTCATAAAATGAATAGTTGGGCCACTCCAAGTTGCGTTACAGACGGTGAACGTGTGGTGGCGTTTTTTGGTGCAGGTGGATTGCATTGCTTCGATAACACCGGCGAGAAGTTGTGGTCGAAAGATCTGGGTACATTTCCGGGAGGATGGGGTGTTGGTGCCTCACCAATCATTTACAAGGATTTGATCATTCAGAATTGTGACGCCGAGGGTGCTTCATATCTGGTTGGTTTGGATCGTAAGACAGGCGATGAAGTATGGCGCACAGCTCGTGAGGCCAAGCCAAGAGGTGGTTGGAGCACTCCCATCGTGATCGATGTGGATGGACACCAGGAATTGATTCTCAATGGCGAATTTGGTGTCGCTGCCTACGATCCAGACAGTGGTAAACCCTTGTGGCATTGCAATGGTTTTAACGGTCGTGGGACACCAGTGCCGGTATGGGGGCACGGCATGTTGTACGTCGTCAATGGCAAGTCGGGCGACGTGTATGCAGTCAGGCCGGGTGGTCGCGGTGACGTAACCAAGTCACATATGGCTTGGCATACGGATCGACGCGGTGGGAGAGACTTGCCATCTCCCATTCTGGTTGATCGTTGTCTTGTTGCCATCAGTATGTCAGGGATCGCTACTGGCTATGACGCGCTCAGTGGTGAGGAGTTGTGGAAAGAACGACTGGGTGGCAACTACTCCGGATCTCCCGTTGCGGCAGGAGGTCGGATTTATGCCTTGGCAGAGGATGGCACGATCGTGGTGATGAAGCCAGGAAAACAACTCGAATTGCTAGCTAGAAGTAAAATCGACGGAAATTCGGGGGGTGTTTTTCGGTCTTCTCCTGGGGTGGTTTCAAATGACCTGCTGATTCGCAGCGATCACAGCCTTTACCGACTCAAGTGAGTGTCGTTCCGCAGAGCATCAATGACGGACTTGGTGGTGTACTCATGAACACTATTCGGTTTGTTTGGGATTTGACAGATTCCTCGATTTGGTGCTACCCTTTCGCATCAGTTTTGGGCTACCCGAGTCCGTTTTGCGGACTAAGATTGCCCGAGATGAGTCATATCCACTCAGTGATTGGCACGCCCGTGTTGTTGCTGAGCCCGCCTACACAAAGACAGATTATCGCCACTCTCGAAGATAACGAGGGTGATTTTGATGCTAGAAAGCGTCCACTCGTCGAAGAGTTGGAGGCTGGAAACAACAGTGAAGCACTCCGTCATCGTTCGCTGATTTCAGACGGGGTTGTTTAAACGTTAAACTGAAGATCAACAAGTAAATTAATCATCACGACCGGGAGCTTTACAGCCATGCGTTGTCACGGAAACCCCTTTAGCAGACGTGGATTTCTTACAGCTGGAACTCTAGGTGGTTTGGGAATTTCTCTTCCCGAACTGCTATGGATGGAGAAGGCAGCGGCAGAGCAGAAGCATTACGACTTCATCGAAGCCAAGGCAAAGAGCGTGATTCATGTTTACTTGCCTGGAGGGATGGCTCATCAGGAAAGTTGGGATCCGAAGCCTTACAGCCCCATTGAGTACCGGGGCGAGATGAAGCCTGTGAAGACAAATACAGGTGAAATCTTCTGCGAGTCGATTCCCAAGTTGGCAGGCATTGCTGATCGCCTTTGCGTCATTCGTTCGATGACACACGGCGAGGCTGCCCATGAGCGGGGCACGCACAACATGTTCACGGGCTACAAGCCCAGTCCCGCGTTGAAGTACCCAAGCTTCGGAGCGGTGGTGAGCCATGAGTATGGTCCACGTAACAATTTGCCACCTTATGTTTGTATTCCCAACCAGCCCAATGAATTCGCTGGAACTGGCTATTTGAGTTCCTCTTATGGTGCTTTCGCTCTCGGCAGTGATCCCGCCAGCAGCGGTTTTAAGGTGCGAGATCTCGATCTGTACGGCGGGGTTGATGATGCCCGCTTTGCGCGTCGCCAGGCAGCCTTGGCATCGGTGAACAAGAAGTTCGGTGCGATGACCAACTCAGATGGTGTGAAAGCCATGGATACGTTCTATGAGCGTGCCTACAACTTGCTTGGTTCAGGGGAGGCAAAAGCGGCGTTTGACCTTGGCAAGGAAGACAAGAAGATGAAGGCCGCTTACGGCGAGAATCAGGCTGGTCAGCGTCTGTTGATGGCGCGTCGTCTGGTAGAGGCCGGTTGTCGGCTTGTGACTTTGACTTACGGTGGTTGGGACATGCACAGCGGCATCAACGCTGCCATGAAACGTACCATGCCACCACTTGATCAGGCATTGTCCCAGTTGATTCTTGATTTGGAACAGCGTGGAATGCTTGATTCGACTCTTGTGATGGTCAGCAGTGAATTTGGCCGGACTCCGAAAGTCAACAAGGACGCTGGTCGTGATCACTATCCAAAAGTGTTCAGTGTCATGATGGCTGGTGGCGGCATCAAAGGTGGTTCCATCTATGGGGCTTCCAACGCAACTGCATCAGAGCCGGAGTTCGATCCGGTTGGACCTGCCGATTTGGCGACAACCATGTACCACCAATTGGGAATCGTCGCAGACAAGGAACTGATGGCTCCAGGTGACCGTCCGATCGAAATCGTTGATGGCGGTAAAGTCTTGAAGGAAATTGTGTCCTAGGATTCTGTGTTGCAATTCGCAGCTGGCATATTCATTGAACCCGTTGATCACCAATGATGACTAACATGTGGCAAAAAACTGTTTCACTCCTGGGTTGTCTTGTTTTTCTAGGTTGTGCAGGCACCGCTCAGGCTTATCGGCCTGAAATTGTCAGTTCCACTCCCCGCGGTATGCAGAGGGGAACGACGCAAACCGTGGAAATTACGGGGACCCGGTTGAGCGATAGTCGACAGATTATCGTTGATCGGGAGGGGATCAATGTGAAGTCGGTCAAGCCGGTCAGTGCTTCAAAAGTCGAAGTGGAATTTGAGGTGCCTGCGGACTCTCTGCCCGGGCTGTACCCAATCCGCCTGGTCAGTGAAACCGGTTTGAGCAATGTGATGATGTTCAGTGTTGGTGTTCTTCCCAATTTGGAAGAAAAAGAGCCCAACAGCGAATTTGCGACGCCTCAGGTCATCGAAAAAAATGTGACTGTCGAAGGTGCAGTTGCCCGGGAAGATGAAGATTATTACCAGGTTGAACTGAAAGAAGGAGAGCTTCTGACGGCTGAACTGGAGGGTGTCCGTATCAAGAAAGGCCGTAGCAATCCTTTTTTTGATCCTTACGTGGCAATCTTGAACTCTGAGCGTTTCGAGATGGCTACCAGCGATGATGCCCCGTTGTTGCAGCAGGACTGTTTGTGCTCCATGCGTGCACCCGCCGACGGCAAGTACATCATTGTTGTCAGGGACAGTTCCTTTGGTGGTAACAACGACCGATATCGTTTGCACGTCGGATCGTTTCCGAGGCCGATTGCTGTTGTGCCGGCAGGCGGGCCGCCGGGAGCTCTTGTTGACATGACATTTGTTACCGCCACGGGTGATGCGTGGATTGAGAAAGTCCAGCTTCCGAGCCAACCACATGATGCATATCCTCTGGTCGTTTCGAATGCTCAGGGTGTCAGTCCTTCTCCAAACTTCATTCGTGTTCAGGAGATGCCGAATGTTGTCGAGCAGGAACCGAATAACAGCTTCAAGGAATCGACCGCTGGTGCTCTGCCGGGAGCCTATTGTGGATTCATTGGTGAACCGGGAGACACCGATTACTTCAGTTTCGAAGCCAAGAAGAATCAGACGGTCTCGATCCGGCTGTTCGCCCGGAAAATTCTGCGGTCCGAGCTGGATGGTGTGATCAATGTGTACAACGCTGCGGGGAGCCGGGTCGGCGGTAATGATGACTCTGGTGGCCCTGACAGTCTTCTGGACTATAAAATCCCCGCCGATGGTGTTTATCACGTGAGTGTGAACGACCATCTTCGCAACGGAGGTCCAGGTTACGCTTACCGTCTTGAAGTGAAGTTGGTGGAGCCGTCTCTGGTTTTGACGTTGCCGGACCGTCAGCGGTACATCGCGACGCAGATCAACGTGCCTCAAGGTAATCATGCGGCGGTGATGATCAATGCATCGCGAGGCAGGGTGGCAGGCGCAATCGACATTGAAGGATTGAATTTGCCAGAGGGTGTCACCATCACCCCGATTCAGATGCCTGCCAATCGCACCACCGTCCCATTGCTTCTCAGTGCAGCTCCTGAAGCAAAGCTTGACGGAAGGTTGGTGAATTTTGTTGGCAAAATCGCAGACAATCCCACAGTCGGTCGTTACACGCAGCGACACCAGCTTTTGATCGGTCAGAACAACAGCGTGGTTTATGATTACAACGCTGACCGGGCCGCTGTCTCGGTCATCAAGGCGTCACCGTGCAGCTTTGAGATCGTGCAACCGCAGGTGCCTATCGTTCGTAATGGTTCCATGCAACTCATGGTGAAGGTAGATCGGGGTGGGTTTGAAGGCGATATCCCCATTCGAATGCTCTACAATCCGCCGGGTATCGGCTCTGCCGGCAGCGTTACCATTCCCAAAGGCAAGAATGAAGCTGCGATTTCACTTACAGCGAACTCCTCGGCTGCAATCGGTGAATGGCCGCTGATTGTCTATGCGGTTGTTGGTGGCAATGAAATAGCGACCAAGCCTGCAACTTTGACCATCGAAGACCGTTTGTTTGCGTTTGAGTTCCCAAAAACATCAACGGAGTTGAATGCCGATGCGGATGTACTGGTCGACGTTGAAGTGCTTCGTGAGTTTGCTGGAACATGCGAACTTGAGTTGGTAGGTCTTCCTGCTGGGGTCGTTTGTGAACAGAACAAAGTAGCTGTCAAAAATGACACTGAGCAGGTCAGCTTCAGTGTCAAAGTCAGTGAAAAGGCCCGTGTCGGACAGCACAAGACTTTAGTCGTCAGAGCGACTGTCAATCACGAAAAGGGATTGATCAAGCAGACTCAGGGAACAGGAACACTCCAAGTGGACAAGCCGATTCCGGCTCCTGTGGCCAAACCAAAACCGGCTGAGCCAAAGCCGGCCGCCAAACCAGTGGCCAAGCCACCAGCACCGGTCAAGAAGAAGCCTCTCAGCAGACTCGAACAGTTGCGACTGATGCGAAAAGGGGCAGCTGAAACGCCAGAATAGTTGATGGCAGACCGGAACACTCCGGTATTGTCATGAACAAGCAGAACCAGGGCGATTAACGTGTCATGATTTTTTCTGTCCGAGTTCTTAACGTCGATCAAATAAGATTTGCCAGATCCAGTTTCACAAGTTTCACCGAACCAACCAATTCGAACTAATCAACCAGACTGGAACATTTCGTTCTGGTCCGAGGGAAAGACCCGCAGGTATCAATATGATGCGTCGACTATCCGTAACTCTTGCTCTCACATGTTTTCTTGTTTCGGCCGCACGAGGTGCTGAGCCCGAGCCAGCAACCGCAACCGCAGCGGCTTCTGCGTCGGCTTCCAAAGGGTCCGTGAAATCAGCTGGCGTGCTGTCCGTCTACCCTGAAATCATCAAGCTTGACACTTCTCGGGATTACCAATCGTTCATTGCCATGGTTCGACGTGGTGATGACGTTACGCTTGACGCAACCGATTTGGCCAAGTGGACTGTGGCTGACGACAAGTTGGCAAAAATCGAAGGGAATCGTCTCCTGCCGCTTGCCGATGGTGAAACAGAGCTGATTTGTGACCACGGGGGCAGTCAGGTTCGAATTCCCGTGACAGTTGGAAGAAGCTCTGAAAAGCTTCCCATCAGTTTTGAGAAGGATATCGTTCCGATCATGACACGCAGTGGTTGTAACACCGGTAGCTGTCACGGAGCGGCACGCGGCAAAGATGGGTTCATGATCAGCCTGTTCGGTTATGACCCAGCCGGCGACTACACGCGAATCACGCGACAGATCGGCATGCGTCGAATCAATCTGGCGGTGCCGGAAGACAGCCTGTTTCTCACCAAGGCCGTGGGCAAGGTTCCCCACACAGGCGGAAAGCTGTTTGGCGAAGACAGTGTTTACTATTCCATGATGCTTGAATGGTTGCAGGATGGTGCTTTGAAAGACGCGACACCACCCCCAAGTGTTGCAAAGCTCGAGATCTATCCTCCTCAGGCCGTCATTGAGGGTACAGGAAGCACTCAGCGTTTCATCGCGGTTGCCCACTACTCGGACGGCACCACGCGCGACGTCACTAATCTGTCCGCTTTCATGACAAATAATGAAACATCAGCAGCAGTTGATAAAAATGGAAACGTTACTGCCGGAGCCCGGGGTGAGGCCTTCATCATGGCTCGTTTTGAAACGAAAACCGAGGGGCGGCAGGTTTTGGTTCTTCCCAAGGATCTGCAGTATGAAGCTCCGGAAGTGACAGGTAACTACATTGATCAGCTTGTCGGTAAAAAACTCAATCAGCTGCGGATCTTACCGAGTGGTCTTTGCACCGATGAAGAGTTTCTCAGGCGGGTTACCATCGACATCACCGGAATGCTGCCTACCGAAGAAGACTACCAGTTGTTCATGAACGACGTTGCTGACGACAAGCGGGCAGCGCTCATCGAGCGTCTTTTGGGACGCAAAGAGTTCAGCGAAATCTGGGCCATGAAATTTGCCCAGCTGTTGATGATCAAAAGCACCAATCAGGTTAGCTATAAGTCGGCGTTTCTTTACAACCAATGGCTGACTGACAAGTTCGCAAAAAACGTTCCGATCGATGAGATGGTGCGGGAATTGTTCGGTGCGACCGGAGGCACCTTCCGAAATCCCGCCACGAACTACTATCAGATCGAGCGAGACACGCTGAAGCGGGCTGAAAATGCCGCCCAGGTATTCATGGGCATCCGAACCCAATGTGCGCAGTGCCACAATCATCCACTGGATCGGTGGACGATGAATGACTACTACGGCTTCGCTGCGTTCTTTTGCCAAACCGGGACCAAAAACGCAGAAGACTACCGGGAAAAGATCATTTACGATCGTCGGAGTGGTGACGTAAGGCATGCTGTGACCAATCAGGTCATGCAACCCAAGTTTTTGGGTGGTGAACTTGCCGATACGAAAGGCAAGGATCGCCGCGTCGTGATGGCAGAATGGCTCACCAGCCCGGAAAACCCATATTTTTCAACAAGCATCGCTAATCGCGTTTGGGCGCACTTCATGGGCGTTGGAATTGTCGAGCCAGTAGATGACATACGTGTCAGTAATCCTGCGACCAACCCCGAGTTGTTCGAGAAACTGGGCGGAATGCTGTCCTCCTACAAGTTTGACTTCCGACAGTTGGTTCGTGACATTTGTAACAGTCAGGCATACCAGCGAAGTGCGACTCCAAACGAAAGTAACAAAGGTGACACCCGAAACTATGCTTATGCAGTAGTTCGGAGGATACCAGCCGAAATGATGCTTGACTGTGTAAGCCAGGTGACCAATACCAAAGAGAAGTTCCGCGGATTACCGTTGGGAGCACGGGCTGTACAGATTGCCGATGGTAGAACAAGCACCTATTTCCTTGACACCTTTGGCAGGTCAGCACGCGAGACCGTTTGTGATTGCGAGGCCACTACCGACCCATCGCTTTCGCAGGCATTGCATTTGCTGAATGGCAGCGCCACCAGCGGCAAGATTACACAGGGCAAGGTAGTTGACGAGTTGCTCAAGGATGATGCATCCATAGAGAAAGCGCTGGAGCGTTTGTATGTGCGATGTCTCTCGAGATATCCGACGGAGATGGAACGCAAGGAATTGCTAGCTGCGGTCGAACAGGCCCCGAGCCCTAAAGAGGGTCTTGAGGATGTCTTTTGGGCCGTTTTGAACAGCCGCGAATTTGTGTTCAATCACTGATTTATCGGCAGTAAGTTCGCAGCTTTGTTTGCGCAAAGTTGCGGCAGGATAAAGCATGCGATCAGTGAGTGTTGCCAGCTGGATCAACGGGATCGACGGAGTACTGTCGATGTATCCCGCTCGCTACGTTATCGATCGCTGATTTTTTGCAGTTAACCAGCACAAGCTACCCTTTGTGCAATTAATCAATCAAAGCATCGATCATGACCATCAGAGTTTCCCTGAGTTTTGTCGTTCTGGTTCTTACTTTGCTGCCGCTTGAAGGTCAGGAAAAGAAAACGGAACAGGCGAGTCCAAATTTCATGGACCATGTGCTCCCTATCTTCCGGGAGCATTGTTTGCAGTGCCACAATGCGAATGATGCCGAGGCAGGCCTCGCCATAGACAGCTTTGGAGCCTTGATGGAAGGAGGCGGAAGCGGTGATGTCGTGACGGCCGGCGATCCTTCGTCCAGCAAGTTGTATCTGGTGATGACTCATGATGAAGAACCGGCGATGCCGCCGAATCAGGAGCCGATTTCCAAAGAAAAATTGGACATCATCAAGAAATGGATCGAAGGTGGACTACTGGAGAACAGTGGCAGCAAGGCGAGAAAGCGTAAGGGGCCATCGCTCAGTTTCACTGCGATGGACGGTGGCAAGCCGTCTGAGATTGTCATGCCCGAAACCCTCTGGAGGGTTCCAGTGGTTGTTTCAAGTCGAGCCGCCGCATCGTCTGCACTTGCCGCCAGCCCGTGGGCTCCTCTGGTTGCAGTGGCAGGCCAGAAACAGGTCAGCCTGTACCACACTGAGACGGGTGAACTGGAGGGCATCATTCCGTTTCCCGAGGGCATTCCGCAAGTATTGGGTTTCAGTGTGGATGGTGGTTATCTGCTCGTTGCTGGTGGAACCCACTCTTCAAAAGGAGTTGCTTCGGTTTATGACATCAAGACCGGTGAACGGGTTATCCAGGTAGGAGATGAGTTGGACACTGTTTTTGGCGCCGATGTCAACGATGATCTCAGCAAAATCGCTCTCGGTGGCCCGCAGAGAATCGTTCGGGTGTTTGACACTGCCAGTGGCGAGTCTTTATTCGAATTGAAGAAACACACGGACTGGGTTTATACAGTTGACTTCAGTCCGGATGGCGTTTTGGTTGCGACCGGTGACAGGTCAGGTGGATTGCATGTCTGGGAAGCCGATACAGGTCGGCTGTATCTCGATTTGGTTGGACACAAAGGTGCGATCCGCGGCTTGTCCTGGAGGGCGGATTCCAATGTATTGGTCAGTGCCAGCGAAGATGGCACGGTCAAGCTCTGGGAAATGAACAACGGAAAGCAGTTGAAGAGTTTCAATGCCCATGGTGGAGGCGCTACAGGGGTCGTCATGGCACGGGATGGCCGCATGGTGACATGTGGCAAGGACAAGACCGTGAAACTGTGGAATGCTGATGGTGGAGCCATTGCCACGATGCCAGCATTTGCGGAGCCGGCTCTTGAAGCCGTGATCACCCATGACGGTTCACGTGTGGTGGGTGGCGACTGGTCAGGACGGACAGTGATGTGGGAGGTAGCTGACACCAAGAAAGCCGTTGAACTGGCTTCGAATCCACCCCGCCTCGAAGAGTTGAAGTCGGAGGTCGCCGGGAAGATAGCGTCATTGAAATCCGCTGTTGACGCTGCGGTTGCGGCCGAAACAGCACAGCAAAAACAGGCGGAGACGGACAAGGCTGCTCACGCTGCCATGACCGCGAAGGTAGCCGAGACGAAAGCAGCTCTCGCGAAGATTGCTTCAGAGAAAGCCACCAGCGACAAGATGAGCACTCAGCTGCAGACACAGAAGGCTGCTCTGGATAAGACGCTTGCAGACGCGAAGGCGTCGATGATCGCTTTGAAAAAGCAGCTGGACCAAACTCAGGTTTCAATCGCCGCTGAGCAGAAGCTTCTTGCTGAGGCGATCACCCGCCGTGACAAGGCAACTGCAGATAAAGCGCTGATTGACGGCAAAATTTCCGGTCTGGAAGAACAGCATCAGAAGTTGAAATCTGTGGCTTTGGAGTCAATCGCAAAGCTGACCGATCGTGATGTGGAGCTCGCTGCAATGAAGCAGGCCTCGATCAATGCTGAAATGAATGCCGAGAAAGCCCGGAAGGCGTCGGAGGTCATGCTGACTCAGTTGAATGCCCAATTAGCTGAAGCAGGTAAAGTTGTACAAACCCTCAAGCAGCAAGTGGATGCCGCCAACCTGCAGCTAAAGAAGGACGGTGAGTCCGAGGCAGCTGCTGCAGCGGGAGTGAGTTCTGCTGTCAAGGCCGTCGAGGCTGCAGCTTCTTTGCTGGCCAAGGCCAAGCAGCAATTGGAAGCAGCATCTGATGAGGCGGCAAAGAAAGCAGCCGCTGATGGAGTTGCCAAAGCGGAGCAGGAAGTCAACAAAGCAAATGCACAGAAAGTCGAGTCCGACAAGCAATTGGCTGAAAAGAAGGCTGTCACGATCAACACGACAAAGACTGTCGAACAACTGAAGCAGAAGATGGCTGAATCTCTGACTCGGCAAAGCAGTCTGATGAGCAAGGTTCCTGCGTTGAAGCAACAGATGGAAGGTCATCTACTAGCTCGGGACACAGCAAGGAAGCAAACGGCTGGAATTGATACCCAACTGGCTCAAGTCGCCAGCGAGATGGCGGTTGCAGTTCAGGCGAAAGATGAAGCTGTTAAGAAGATGGCTGTTTACGTCAAAGATATCTCGGGCTTGAAAGCGGAGCAGCAGAGACTCGCTGGGGTGGTTGGTAGTGAAACGGAAGCAAAGAGCAAAGCGGAAAAGAAAATCTCCGAACTTGTTCTGGTTCGTGATGCCGTCAAACCTAAACTTGAAGCCAGCACCCAGCAGGTCGAGAAAATGGCAGGCACCTTGGCGAGTACGACCGGGAAATTGAATGCTCAGGTCGCTATCAGTTCCAAGCACGCTGAATCAATCAAGCAACTCACTGCATCTGTACCTGGTCTGGAAAAGCAGGTCGCTGCCGCGAAAACGAAAATGGATGCTTCTTCGGCCGCACTCGCCCCTTTACTGGCAGCAACCGGCACAGCACGTGAGAACCTTGCCGAGCAAACTTCAATGCTGGAGGGTATCGACTCGGAGTTGGTGCTCTTCCAGAAACAAAGCGAAAAGTTGGCTGCCGAGTTTGAAGCGGCTTCAAATACCGCAACCGTAAAACGAAAAGCACTGGAGCCTGTTCAGGAAAAGGTCACCAACGCCAGCAACGTGGTTGCGGCTCGCGAGACTCGAATCAAGCAGATGGCTGATGCGATGGCGAAGCTACAAGCAGAGTTGGAAGGTTTAAAGCAGGCACAGGCGACGGATGAGGGCAAGTTGAAGGAAAGTCAGGCTGAACTTCAGAAGCTGGAAGCAGACGCCGAGGCTGCTGAAGCGGCAGCTGAGGAGTCCAAGGAGAAAGCGGAGTTCTTCCAATCTGTTTACGGTGCTTGAGCACTCTTAAAAGCGACTTCGTATTGGGTCCGGGTCTGTGGACGCTACAGGCCTGCATTGGCGAGGCTCAGCATGACGTTGATCAACATGGGTCTGGAACAGCTTTTCTGGCCTTCTGCAGAATTTAAATTGACTTAGCCGGGCGGATTGGTTTCTGGAATCCGCCGTAATAGCGGTTTGCCGCACGATCAGCCAACCGAAGGATTTTCTTCGCGGATCGGGCCGATCTTAACGATTGGAAGCGGTTTTTATGATGGTGTGCCCTGTCAGTGTGCGAAATCAGCCGTCATGTTTTGTGCTTTTCCTGTCACTGGTTGCGGTGTTTGCGTAGACTGTATGAACCTGGTTGTTTCGGGAAAGAGCTTTATTTTGATTGCCCAAGAGTGGATCCCGGTGCGTATATGGATCGTGTCAGGTCACCTCTTTTCTCCTGTTCTTCAGACGAATGCGATTCTTGTCTATTCATCGCAGATGTGAGCGGAAGGCGCGTGGTACGCGTTATGGAGGGAAATATAGCCTCGGACCGTCGTGTGCTGTGGGTGAAATAAGTTGCCAGACTCGCCGTTTGGTGAGCCTGATCGTCCTACTCTGTGTTTCTTTCCTGCTGGTTGGGCCTGTGTTGGGGCAACCCCCGGGAACAACCCCAACACGTGATGTGTTCCCTCAGCAGGATGGGGTTGATAGCAGCGGTCTACCCATTCGTGCCTTCATGTTCCTGAGCGAGTCAGACAATGTTGTTCTGATGCCCGGATTATCGTGGGAAGAATTTGAGAGGTTGTCGAATCCCGACTTGGCGGTTGATACCAACCAGCAGTTATTCAGTTATCAGTCACTTTCAATCAAAGGCGAAGCTGATGCGGAGCGATTCGAAGGTGAGGTAATGCTCCGAATTCTTGTTACTCCAAGTCAGGGGCAGTGGATACGGATTCCTGTACAAATGGGTAACTTTCATCGATTGGCTTCCCCTGAAGTTACAGGAGCATCAGACCATTTCATGACATTGACATCGGATGGCGGTGGCCATCTGTTGTTGGTCAAAACAGAGCAGCAACAGGAAGTAACTTTGCGGATGAAAGTTTCATCAAGGGTTGTTTCCAATTCTGTTGCGAAGACACTTGCTTTCAAACTCCCGAATGTGCCATCAAAAATTGAATTGACTGTCAAGGCAGATGGGGTTCAGGGAGAGATTCTGGGTCGGGGTGACGAGGTATTGCTAAAGCAGTCATGGGCTGGAAAGGGTACTGATTTTCTGATCGAAAGTGGGGGTGGGAATTATTCTCTGCGCTGGGTGAGTTCTGCTCGGGCGAAGGATGACGTGCCCATGCTTGAAGTCGAAAGTCGCATCAACGTCAGGTGGGAGTCGCCGCAGGATCCATTGATTGCCGAGTGTCTGGTGACGATTGAGAAACCACGTGGAGTGGTTGATTCCTTTCAGCTTCGTTTACCGCCGGGCGCAAAGTTGCTCGATTCGATTCAGATGAGTGATAGCGGGCAGACACTCGAACTTGGAGATCCGGTTGCGGGGCGAGAGAAAGAGATTCGAGATGTCATCATTCCTGAGCCTGCCCGCGGATCACGCGTTGATCTGAGATTTGAGTTGCAGTTGCCCAGCCAAAATGCCTCTCAAAACAAACCATTTAAATTTCGTGTTGCTGAGGTGATTGGTTCTCTGAGGCACAAGGGCATGATCGCCGTAGCCACGGGTAATGATTACCGTTTGCGATGGTTGAACAGTCCATGGGTTGATCGTGTTCTGGGTGAATCAAGCGAGGAGCCGGCAAATGCGGGAAGCATGTACGAGTTCCGTTTTGAACGTGCGTCTTTCGAGTTGCCACTTTATCTGGGCGAGAAGGCACGGCAGTTGCGGATGACGAGCAATTCAAAGCTTGATGTAAATGATTCCTTCGCAAAGCTCGACATGACGATGTCAATCACAGGACAGGTATCCAAGGGCCTGCTGCAATTCAATGACGCTGGATGGCAGATCAGCGAGATTCAGAACTCGGAGACAGGAGAGTCATTGGATTTATTTGAAGATGGCAACCGATTTCTGAATTTAAGAAGCGCGGGCACAGGTGATCTTTCGCAGATCAGGATTCTTGCAGACTTGCAGTTGCAGTCCGACAATGGAGAGATTGAGTTCTTTTTGCCCACAGTGACTGATGTTGATGGGGCTCCCAGTGTTCAAAAAGCAACTTTGGATATCAATAGTGGTGGTCGTTCGATGCTGGTGGTCGATCTGGCCGCTTCCGTTGGACTGACGCGTGGAATCGTAGCCAGCCCGGATGTTTCCGCAACCCGGTCAGCCAATACCCGTTATCAAGTCCAGACACAGGGGAAAGTGCCCAAGGTGGTCGGCGCACTTGTCGCCCAACCGCCCAGAATCATCCTTGGAAGCTCCGCCAGCATCGAGCTGTCTGGAGATAAGTTGAGAACGGAAGTAGATTGGACGGTTACATCGATTCTGGATCTGGAAGGGACTTTGAGTGTTCGTATTCCGAATGTAACCAGCCCTGTTGTGCCTGATGACAAAAATGGTTCTGTGGACGGTACATCGGAGGTCGGTGGATCCGGTACGGAGCAGGCAGCGGATGCAGCAGCAGATACGTCCGGGAGCAAAAAAGAGCCTGTCGACCCTCATGCCAAAGAACCGTGGTTGGTGACGATTGGCGGAACCCCTGCGAAACTCAAATACATCGAGGGTGACCGTTATCAGCTCATTTCGCCAGCCATCAACACGGAACCAATGGACATCAAGTGGATACGAATTCAGGACTTGAATGAGGTCGTTGGTGACGGCACTGTGGTCGCAGTGCCCTTGCCGAGTCCAGATGTTCTTGATGTGACGATTCGAGGCAACATCGATGTGACCCTCAGGGGAGCCCAGAAGTTTGACCTTGTTTCAGCCGATCGCCAGCGGAAGAAACGCTTGGATTTACCCACTTTTCCACGTGAGCCGCTACGCCTGAAACTCTTGTCACGCCTGACCAGTCCCGAGGAATTGACCGTGCAAAAAACGGTTTTGCGGACTGTGGTTGGCCGAAATCTGCGGCACGAAAGCGTGCACGCGAAAGTGCAGGGCGGGGACAGCTTCAAAGTCGGGTTGCCGGTCGATATTGCTGACGTTTCAGTCCAGGCGTTCATCGATGGTGAACGGCGGACTGTTCGACGGGAGGAGAATAATCTGGTGGTACCGCTGCCAGGTGACAGTGGATCGCATGTGGTGGACTTGCAGGTCTGGTTTCCCCGCGAAACTCCAGCTTCATTTTCGAAGATCCAGCCCATGCTTCGGTTACCATTCGGCGTCGGCCGAGTGTACTGGCAGATTGTTGCACCTGCAGATGGTCATGTTCTTTGGGCCTCGCCCACCTTGGGCAGGAGTATGAGTTGGCGTTTTGATCGCTGGAAATTGTACCGACAACCAACTCACGATGATCGCCGGCTTCTACGGCTTGTTGATGCGACCTCGGTCGCGACACCTCCCGGTAACCGGTATTTGTACATCGGTTCGGATCTTCGTTCTTTCGAAGTGGTTGTCGTTTCACGTGTGGTCCTTTGGATCCTGATCGGCTCAGTGGTTTTGCTTGCCGCGGTTGTGTTGACAAACTTCCCCCGATCCCGCCCTCCCGTAACCGGAGTGGTACTCGCGGTGATATGCGCTGGCCTACTCGCAATAGCTCCGGATGCAGGAGTTCTTGGAGGTCAATTCGGCATCATTGCACTTGTTCTCGTTGTCGTCATGATTGCAGTACGCGTGCTTGTTTCTCCCACCAAGAATGGGCGAGTTTTTTCATCGACCGTTTTACCGACAGACCAGGCTCGCCCCCCATCTACCCGTTCTCTGGTTCCCGCTGCGTCGGAGGATCCGGGGATCACTGCAACGGAAGCGCTACCTCAGCCGGCACCTACCGAGGTGACGACGTGAGTTTTGCACCGAAACGTGGTTTCTGTTCCCAACGCGATTTCGGCCTGCAAAGCACGATCGGGGCCATCTGTACTGGCAGGCGTTTGAAATTGTTTGGTGGCTTGGCGGGTTGTCGGAAAGTCAGTTGGCTTACGTGCATCACCTTGATGATCGTTTGTTTCGTTTCCGCGACCAAATCAGTCAGCTCCGTGCTTGCTCAGGAAGTAGGTCAAACAGACGGTAGCAGGCCGCAGACTGGCCAAACCGGCAACGGCTCCATCGATGGGGATCCAGTCTCGAATTCTGATGTGGAAGTGTCAGAGACTTCCATCGGCGGGGAGACGAATGCAAGGATTTCTGTACCCACTGCGCTTCCAGATGGCAGAAGGTTCACACCAATCGGAATGTATCAATCACAGATGGATGTGCTCGTCCCGAACGATTATCGTCCTGTTTCTCTGGAACAACTCAATCAGGCGGTTGCCAGATGGACGGCGCGTGCTACCGATGATCAAACGAGCCGTTTGAAAGATGCAATTTATTGGGTCCAGGTTATTGACGATAGGCTTGTCAGTGACACAAGTATCCTTGTTATCGAATCAGATCGCAAAGAGCAGGTCCGTCGATCATTGGGGAAAGTCAACTTGGCTGTTGACCAGCCAACCGGTTTTTCTCCAGGAAATACAATTGTCCCGCGAATGGAATCGGAGCCTGATGGAAATCTGGTTGCTGTATTTCAGGGCGAGGATGATGCCGGAAGTAGTTCGAAGATCAGCTACTCTTGGAACAAACGCGGAACGAAACTTGGTGATGGGTATTCTTTCAAACTGCAAATCCCCCGGGCGCCGCAGGCCAAGTTTTATTTTTCAATGCCAAGTGATATCTCGTTAACTGCCTCGCAGGGTGTTCTCAGGGAGTTGTTGCAGGCACCTGTGGAAGCGACTGTGGTTTCGCGCAGAAATGCAACCAACGAGGGCAGTGAAACGAACGGAACGGAGGGGTTGAGGTGGTATGAACTGGATGCTGGTGGGCTTGATGAGGTATCGATCCGCACCCGCAGTGATGACATTAATTCATCTTTGGGCAGTTTTGTCATTCGCAGTTGCGAAATGCAGTATGAAGCTCAACGCCTCGGACTGAGTTGGACCTGCAAAATGGTTGTTCAGGTTTCCGACGCGTGGTCGTTGCCGGAGCTTTTCATCGGGGATGCACTGGTCACCAGCATAGAAATTGACAATCGTCAAATCCAGTTTTCCAAATCCAGTTCCGTTGATCACGATGGCCAATTGGAACTTGGAGCATTCAGTGACATCGATGTGGCTGTCGATGGACTTCTTGATGTGGTGGTCACTGGACACAGTCGTTGGAATGGTGCACAGGGTTGGTGTGGATTGCCCATGCCCGTCTGGGTCGGTGATGCTGTTTTACACGCGGCGGTAGTAGACGAAGCACAGTTGTCGGTCAGGGAACCACTGCAAATACTGAATTGGGAGTTACCTGAAGATTGGCAGTGGAAAAATACGAGCACAGAAACAGATGTAACAACAGTTGAAGTGGAAGGTCCTGCACTGACTGCGCGTGCGGACGATTTTCCTTTGAGTACTTATTCGGAGTTGATGGCAGCGAGTCAATGGTCAAGAGTCCGACTCTTTAATAAGGCTGTGTACAGCCGCAGTGAAACGGCTTTACAGCTGAATGTCGTTGATGGTCAGTTGCGGGCACGGGCAAGAATAGAAATCAAGGTGGATTCCAATCGCCTCGAACCTGTCCAGCTGCTTGTCCAGGCAGGTTGGGGGTGTCAGTCCATCAGTCTGGTGCACTCGGGTCGTGTAATCGAGGATCCCCGAATCATCGAGGATCCCCGAATCCGCGCCAGGAAAGTCGTATTCTGGCCTGAGGACAACGACGTACAAGACGGAACAATACTACTTGAAGCGGAGGGTAGTGCGGATCTGAACCTGGTCCAGGAGAACGCAGTTGCGCTCCGAGTAACAGGTGGGGAGGATTTGCTTGCTGAAAACGCGACCACGAATAGCAGAGTGCCTTCCGGCAGGGGGACGAATGATCGCAAAGCCGGGAATGGTAAACCTGATACCAATCGTGCAACAGCAACGCGTGTTCCTGCGAGCTGGTTTTTAAGAGCAAAGCAGACACGCGGAACCATGCTTGCGGCTGTCATACCACCCAAGGATCTGAATTGGAGTGGTGAAGTTGCAATGCAGAATGGAGTTCCAGACATCGAACAGTTAACACCAGAACAGGAATCATTTTTTACCGGCTTGAGTCCAGAGACGCTCTGGTTCAAGCCTGCTTCTGGTCGTACACCTGAGTTGTTACTGCTGAAACCCAGCGTCAGCTTCAACGCCAAAACATCATTTGATGTGAGCCGGCTTGGTGATGAAGTGTTGGAGACTCTGACGATTGAAATTGAATCTGATGGTTTGTTTCGGGAGAGACTGCAGGTTCAGACTGGAAGCCTGGAGGGACGTGGTGAGTTCATTTGGTCCATTCGTGATAAGGATGGCGGCAATACGATTAGTCTCCCGGCATCGGATATTTCTGAAGTCGCGGGAGCCTACTCAATCGATCTTTCCGAACGGAACTTGCGCGGCAGACAACTGATTGCGCGTCGTGCTTACGAGATACCAGATTCCATCGAAATACAATTGCCGATTGTGAGTGGAGCTTCGTCACAGGACGCAGTAGCCAGCATCGGCGAGGGACTTCTAGTCAGTCAGAAGCCGGCGGATGTTCAGAAAGTGCCGATTCAAACCTTGCACAGGAGATCAATCGCGAGTGATTCGGATGTTGAGATGGGTGCTGCAGATGGAACCGCGCTGGATCTCGAAACGGTTCCCGACGGTACTGATGATCGGGCAACCGTCAACGATGGAACAACGAGACTGAGATACGATGCAATCCAGTCGTCGTTCATTACTGTAAGGCGATCGGACATCAATCCCAGTGTCACCATGGTGTGGCGTGAACAGATTCTGGTAGAGGCTTCGAGTCGTGGAACAGATCGCATCGAAGCAACATTCAGAGTATCACCGACAGCTCCATTGGTAATCTCCTATGAGCCTGAATTGCAACTTGAGTCAGTTGAGCGTGATAATGTTCCGATTGATTTGATGGCGGTTCAAAGAAGACCATTGATTCTGGAAACGAAGTCTGATACCGAGACGATCCGCGTGGTCTGGAACCGTAGTCAATATGGTCCAAGTTGGATGCGGGAGTGCAAGCTGCCGATAATTGATGTTTCAGGTACGGTGCTGAAGTCGGAGTACCGACTCGTAGCAGCTTCTGATACTTTCGCCCCACTGGCCCTGATTCGCGGAGATCAGGCAGGGACCGGAGTTGCTTCGGTGATAGCTATGCAGCCAGGGGAATCAACCACTCTGGTGCGGCGAAACATTGCTCTGGCGATCGGGTGGCTATGGGCGTTATTGACGTTTGCAGTGTGTTGGTTTGTTGCGGAACGTTCACCTTCGGTGGTCGCCGGTGTTCTGATTGTTTTTACAGCAATTCTTGTTTTGTGGTGGCCATGGAAACTGGCTGTGATTGGCTGGTTGATTATTCCTGCGGTAACCGCAGCAGTTCTGGCGACGAGCCGGCACTGGTCGGAAGAAGATCCGGCGATTGAGCTTCCATCCCGATGGGGTGATGGCGATCTGCACAGTTCCAGAGACCGGTCGCATGATTTTTCACTTGATGTGACGGCGAAAACGCTTGGCTGGTTGATGGTGATGGTGTTCTGTTTCGCGACATTCGCGTCGGCACAGGACACGCAAAACCGTGAACCACAACTTTCAGGTGACACAGACCAGATCAATGTGGAGTCGGAAAATGAAAGTCAGATTGAATCAACGGCAGCGGTATCTGAACGGCAGCAATCGGGGCGACTCAAGGAAGTGAATGTGCTTGTGCCGATGGATAAGGCAGGCAGGCATTTGGGATCAATGGTCTACATCCCTGGCAAAGTTCATTCGCAGCTCTTTCAAAGAGGGAATCGTTCCGAGCCAAAAGATGCTCGAATCGCTGTAGCCGACTACAGGGTCAATCTTCAGCCTGATTTGGTGAGCGCAGGCACAACGGATGGAGTGACCATTGAGGCGGATTATCTGATTCATCTGCAAGATGGTGATCAGGGTACGAATGTTGTTCGCCTACCGATTCCGTATACCGCAGTTCGCAGTGTGGAACTGCTTGGTTCTGACAATCCGCGACAGGTCCATGATCGTGACAAGAATGGTTGGACGATAGTGAACCTGCCAGCAACGTCATATGTCCGCTTGCGACTGGTGCTGATCCCGATGGTCACACTGGAGCAGCCATGGATTGATGTCACTGTTCCCGTCCCGTCCGTCGCTTCCTCCCGTCTGGTTGTGCAGTCAGAGCAGAATATCAGCGCCTTGCGAGTGGCAGGGCGGTTGCTGGAAGAAACAGAACTCAGGCGGTGGAAAGAGGATCTCGGGCCGTGTGACGAAATGTCAATTGAATTCAGGACATTGCTAACTGCAAAAACAGAAGCAGAGAGAAAACTTGGCCGGCGATATCGTGTCAATGCAGGGCGGCGGCAGGTTGCAATCGAATGTGAAGTTGACCCGCCGGGGCTGATTGCGGAGGGAGAGACATTTCAGTTTGATATCCGCGATTCACGGATGCCGCTGGTGACTTCCAGTGATTGGAAACTTGAAAGTGGTGAACTCAAAAGTTCGAATCGAAGGCAGATGATATTCATTTGTCGAAAAGATAATCCGGGGCCAATTGGACTCTTGTGGACGCTGCCAGCGAAGGTCGTCGAGGAAGCGACGGATGAGTCGAGCATTCGAATTCCGGAGGTCACCGCGACTTTTGGCAATGATGGAGATGCCTGGCTGGCTCTTTACAGTGATCCAGGCTTGCAGTTTGAGTTGCAGGAGGAAAAACCAAGCGACACTTTCTCAGTCGACGACTTCAACAGGAATTGGCGTGGTTTCCCCGAGAAAATCAATGATCGTTGCTATGTGATCACGGGGGATTTGCCGATGCTGACCCTCAGAGAACGCCCGACTGAAGCGGCATCGGTCAGCCAACAACATGATTTGAAGGTGCAGCGTGACCGGCTCGAATTGACATACAGCGCGACTTTGCGTCCTGGAACGGAGTCCAGCCAGCTGTTTTCTCTCTGCTTGCCCGATGATCTGGAGTTGTTGAACCTGACGGTCAATGGGGAGTCACTGTCAGTACAACCTCTGATGGTCGAAAAGCACGCAGAGATCCCACTAACAACCTTTTCAAGTGAAAACGTGACTGGTCTCGCGGAGATCAAGATTGAGGCTGTTGGTGTCCAGCGATTCAACTGGCGCAGCCAGAAGCGATCCCAGATGTTCATTCCACCACGCATCACAATTTCGCCAGAGATCGATACGACTGACAACTATTCAATTTTTCATGATCGGTCAACAACACTGACAGCGGTTAATCGACCTTTGCAGGATTTGGAAGACACAAGTTTCAAGTTCTCCAAACAGTCGTTGGCTCAGGGCTGGATACCGGAGGCCGCCTGGCAGATACCAACGAACAGGAAAGTTGATCCGACAAGTCTCGGAGGGCGATACAAATTATCGAAACGTGGTGATGCGTTTGATTGTGATCAGGAGATTACACTGAACCGCACGGATGGTGTCTGGCAGATGGAAGTCAGACTCGATGTTCTGTCTGGTTCGCGTCCGGAGTTCATCGATGTTGAAATCCCGACGCGATGGTCCCAGAGTGATAAGCTCCAGATCGAAAATTCTGGAATTTGGACGCGCCAGCCCTCCGTTGATCCATTGAGACATATCATTCGCGTTGCACTTGATGCGCAATATTCTGACGGTCCAAGTTTGGTCATTCGAGGTGAGCTTGTGGGAGCCGAGTCAGCGCGTGTAAGTGTACCATCGGTCCGCGTTCTTGGACGGGGTAAGCGTCGGGTGATGATCAACGTTCCAACTCGTCTTGGAAATGACAAATTGCAATGGCGCGAGCAAGCAGTGAAAGCAGTTCCCACGGGTCTGAAAGATTTCGCTCGCTACGAGTGCCAAAGACCGTCATGGACGGTTGATTTGGCGCCTCTGCCTGAAGTGGATGTTGAACCCGAACTGTTTGGCAGTGATGTGGAAGTGTTTCCCAACAACGATGGTATTCTGGTACTGTCCCACTGGGATCTCTTTCCCGGAGGTCTCGATTCGGTTGTTGTCAAACTGCCACCAGAGACCACTTTGTTGGCTGCTTGGGCTGCAGGTCGAGCGGTGGTTGCAGAGCCGGTGGGGGAGGTTGGCACTGAGAGCAAGTCCTCGCTTGTTCGAGTTCCACTTGCACTGACACGTTTAGGACAACCGATCGAATTATTGCTTGAAGCGTCAGCCTCTGCAGCGCGCAGAGGCAATTATCTTCCCGAGTTGCAGGAGATTCCCAATTCCGGTTTCTGGGTCACTCACTATGCTTCTTCTGGTCCTTCAGAAGTAGACCGAAAGAAACCGGCAGAATCTGCTGCTCGAGGTCTGTCTCTTGCTCGCGGCGTGTGTGAATCTGTTGAGTCACTTGATCGCCTTTCACAGAGGCCAAGGGCTGAGATTGTTGCCTGGTTGCAGTTGTGGATAAAACGCTATTTGATGATAGCCGATACCTACGGCCACCGTGTCAGGTTTGTAAAGGATCAGGATCAGGATCCACGCGAGTCGGTGCTGACGGACCCTGTCAATCTATGGGCCAGCTCGGCAATGACGGCTGCGGAGCAGGAGCAGTGGATGGAATTCGATTCTCGGATGGGTGTGTTCGTTAACCGTTTTCTGAAAGAAAGCGAACTGCAGGAAGCACGGGATGCCAAGTTTTTCTTTTTCGATGTGGGAGGGTTTGGAGGATTTTATCCCCAGACCATTTTCAAACAGGCTGCGAAAGCTTCAGTGCCATCAGTGAAGCTCGCCTCGGAGAAGAGCAGCGGTTTACGGAATTTGATTGTCAACAGCATTACACTTGCCGTCATCGTTGCCTTGTTGAGTTGCGTTGGCTCTTTGCAGCGGTTCATTGTTCCTGTTGTCCGGCATCCTGCATTCTGGTTGGCGTTGGTAGGCATTTTTGGATTCGCGGTCGCGCCCGTGGCGGTTGCCGGTGCAATTCTTCTGGTTGCCATTGCCTTGCCAGTGTTTCCGGCCCGAGGCACATCGTCATCCGGTTAAATGCGTTAGAATTCGGGTGAGCTCACGGGTAGTCTTTCGAATCAGTCCATGCTGGATATGAATTGGATGGCGATCGGATTTGTCACACTGATCCTGCTTGCAACGTACTAACGATGAAAAATTCATTCGCAATGAAAAAGAATCTTGCAAGACCAAGCGTCTATGGATACCTGTTTCTGATTTGCTTCTTCATGAAATTTGGAGGTGGCTTGTCATATGCGCAGAACACCTTGGAGGACAGGCGAAGCAGCGAAATCGACAAAAAGGCCAACGCTGCGCATTCGGTGACTGACATACAAGGGTCGTTCAGCTTGAGGTCAGGGTACACGGTACAGGCAATCGCAACGGAACCACTGATTGCTGATCCTGTGACTGCCCGACTTGATTCGGGTGGACGATTGTGGGTAGTCGAGATGCCCGATTACCCCATGGGTCCGGCTGATGGAAAGGCTCCGAGCGGCCGTATCAAGATACTTGCTGACAAGGATCATGATGGCGTCTTTGATCATGCAACGGTATTCGCAAGTGGACTGTTGTTTGCCACCGGGATACAGCCGTATCGTGATGGAGCATTTGTAACTCTGGCTGGTAAAATCATCTTCCTGCGTGATCGGGACCATGACGGTCAAGCCGATGAGACGGTTGTCTTATTCGAGGGATTTGCAGAGCAGAATGAGCAGTTACGCGCAAATCATCCTACCCTTGGTCCGGATGGTCTTGTTTATGTGGCTGGTGGATTGCGAGGGGGATCGATCAAAGCAGTGGATCCTCGTTATGACGCGCGGACAGCGCCAGTTGACCTGCGTGATCGCGATTTTTGCTTTGACCCGGAAGGCGGTTGGTGGGGCTCTGTTCCTGGAAAGAGCCAATTTGGCGTTTCGATTGATGACTTTGGCAGAAGATTTGGTTGCAGTAACCGGAATCCGGCCATGATGCCAGTCCTGACTCTGGATGCCGTTCAACGCGATCCGTTATTGGTGGGGCGAGATGCGATACACGACGTCGCATTGGCTGCGGAGAATTCGAAAGTGGTTTCCAAAGGACAGTCATGGACAACCAGTAATCTGCATTCTGGTCAATTCAGTGCAGCTTGTGGTGTTTTTGCTCCCGGCTGGTACCAGGACGGTGAAGAGTGGTTGCTCGCATGTGAGCCCACCGCCTACGTTGTGCAACGCCAGAGGTTGTCACGTGAGGGCAGTGTCTGGAAGTCACGTCGAGAGGAAGAAGAACACGAGTTCATCTCTTCGGAAGATTCCTGGTTCAGACCAGTGGACATCACTGCTGGTCCCGGGAATTCTGTCTTCATTGTTGACATGGCACGCGCTGTAATCGAGCATCCGGACTTCATGCCGATAGAACTCAAATCCCGACCTGATCAGCGAGATGGTACGTCCCTGGGTCGGATCTGGAGAGTTGCGAGGGAATCCGAAATCGCAGTCCCTTCGCGAATGGAGACTATCGATGATGCGATACGCTGGCTTCAGGCAGAATCAGCCTGGCAGCGAGCATCTGCATCGCAGTATCTCCTCGAAAGTAACAAGTCAGTCATCAAACCACTCAGTGAATTGCTGCTTGATGAGGAAGTTGTAACTACGGCAAGGTCTCGCGCAGCCTGGCTACTGAAACGGCATGGATCGCTGAATCAGAATCAAGTGGAGTCCATGCTGCAAAGTAGTGATGCGCGATTGCGTGCGCTTGGTGTCCAGCTGTCACGGGGGATCCCCGGATTATTGAAAGTGGTTTTGTCGCTGGCGGATGATGCCGATCCGCTGGTTGCGAGAACCGTAGCTGTCGAGGCGGGGGCAGGAGCTGATTTTCTGCCGTCGCGATTGAAGGCATTGGTCACGATTGGACGTCAGTGGTCCGGCACTGATCACTGGATTCGGCAGACCGTTGTGAGTGCAGATCAACATGTGATGGAGCAGTTTGCCGGGCAACTGGCAAAATGGGAACGACCGGATTTGAAAGTGGTTCAGCACTTGGTGGAACGTATGGCAGTTGGTTCACCACAGGAAGCGATCGCTGTGGTTTTAGCCGATACTGAATCTGAAGCACACAAAACCTCGTTGAGTCGTCGCGAGGTTGAGTTGCTGAAAGCGTGGGTGCGGGGACTGAGGAAATCCAGACAATCCGTGTCCAAGGTGGTTGCTGATTTACAAGAGCCTTTGCAAGCTGGTTTGCAGAACCTTATTTCGAAGATGTTGGTAACGGCCAAAGGAATTGGTAATCCGGCGGACCTCCGCGCGGCAGGGCTCATGCTTGCAGCAGACTTTGGGCAAGTAAAGTCTCCGTTGCGTGATCTTGTCAGTGATGATCATGTACCCGCCGATGTGCAAGCGGTTGCCATGCCATTGAATTTACGAATAGATCCCGATTGGACGCGCGCCTTGCTCAATCAGGAGTTGATGGGAATGACCATGATGGTCCGGTCTGCGGCAATTTCCGCTTGCTTGCGACGTTCCGACGATGCCAAGTGGTTTCTTCAACAGATTGAATCAGGGCAGATACCAAAAACGGTTGTCGACCCTGGTACTGGCAAGAAGTTCAGGCAGCATCCAGATGCCGAGGTGAAGGCGTTGGCATCCCGGCTGTTTGCGACTGACCCTGACCGGGCGAAGATCCTGGCTTCATACGCAGAGTCAGCCAAAGAACTGGGTGATGCTCGTTCGGGTAAGAGTCTGTTCAAACAGCATTGTGCTGCCTGCCATCAAATTGATGGTGTTGGTACGAATGTCGGACCTGATATCAGTGATTCCCGAACGAAGACCCCTGCCGCACTTCTCACCTCAATTCTGGATCCGAATGCAGCGATTGATTCAGCATTCATGCAGCATCAGGTCTTGACGGTGGATGGCCGGGTTTTGGACGGTTTGCTGATTGGCGAGGCAAATGATGCTGTGATCCTTCAGCAAAAAGAAGGCAAACGCATCACCATTCAACGCAAGGACATCGAGACTTTACAGGCACCTGGCACTTCATTGATGCCAGAAGGTTTTGAGCAGATACTTGATCAGGAAAAAATGTCAGATTTGCTTTCGTACTTGAAGAATTGGCGGTATCTGGATGGTTCGATTCCCGGAAGAATTCCTGGCAGAGATTGAGGGGTTTCGATAACCAACTGGGGTCGAGTCTGTTCTGTTGTTTGGTGAGAATGTGTATTTCCTGGATTTGGGCCGTCACGGGTGGAATTGATCATGGGTGTAAGTCGGTAAAGCCAGAGGCGGAAGCCGGTAAAGACAGGGCCGGAAGCCAATAAAAACAGAGAAAGAGCATGAACACACGACAAGGCCAGCGACCGTTGCGGATGGGACTTATCGGTGGTGGCGGCAGCGGTTTCATTGGTCAGGTTCATGTGACTGCGGCAACATTGGATCGACAGGCGACCCTTGTTGCCGGAGCGCTCTCGTCAAATCCAAATAAATCCAGAGCGTCCGCAGCGGAATTTGGGATTCCGCCAGACCGAGCGTATGGATCTTTTCATGAGTTGATTCAAGGTGAGAAATCAAGGCCACCTGATGAACGAATCGACTTCATTTCCATCGCGACACCAAACCACACCCATCGGGAAATTGCTTGTGCAGCACTTGAAGCAGGGTTTCACGTGGTATGTGACAAACCGATGACAATCAGCATGTCGGATGCGGATGCGATGTTTCAAGTTGTACGTAATTCAAACGCAATCTTTGCCTTGACTCACAACTACTCCGGGTATCCGCTTGTCCGTCAGGCTCGAGAGTTGGTCGCCTCGGGGGCTCTGGGTGATTTGATTGCAGTTCGAGCAAATTACGTTCAAGGTTGGATGCATGGAATGGATCCAGATGCGGTGCCCTCGCGAGGAGCATGGAAGTCGGATCCGGATAAAAACGGACTCGCTGGCTCACTTGGCGATATTGGAACACACGCTTTTCATTTGGTGCAGTTCATTACCGGTATGACTCCTTCCAGAGTACTGAGTCATATGCGTTCATATTCCAACCATCATCAATTGGATGATTATGGCCATGCGATGTTGCAATTCGATGCAGGTACAACCGGTCTTGTAACATGGAGTCAGGTTTCACATGGACGTCTGAATGATCTATCCATTGAAGTTGATGGATCCAAAGCTTCATTGACTTGGCGTCAGGAGGAGCCCAATCAGCTTTACGTGCGTGCTTTAGGTGAGCCGACCAGAATATACGAACGGAATCCAAACGCTGATTACAGTCTGCCAACTGCCGTGTCAGCCTGTCGTCTGCCGGGTGGTCATCCGGAAGCATTCTTCGAAGCATTTGCAAATGTATATCGTGATGTGTTTTCTGATATACGCCGCTTCATGCGGGGTGAAAAACCTGACTCCAAAAAAAATCTGTACCCTTCCATCATTGATGGAGTGAATGGAGTTCGCTTCATTCAAAGATGTCTGGAAAGCTCGGCGGCAGACGCTGGCTGGCGGGCGTGGTAACGATGTTTTCTGTTGACCAGTGAGCGGCAGATCAGGGTTTGGGTAGTCCTTTGGTACGCTCTTTTTCTGCTTCGGTATTGATCGCCTGATACACGTTCCACGAATGTTTCCGTTTACCGTGTGGATTCTGTTTGGTTGGTAATGTTCGGAGACCGAGCATCAAACCTCCTTCGTCCGGATGGTCGATCCAACGGTGATAGTGAAAAGACTCGACCCATGGAAAGTTGCGAACACGCTGCATGGCGTAATGCAATGATCCGGCTTGCTTCTTCTGATCGGAAATTCCATAGCTCGCAGTGTGGTATCCCTGTTCACTCAGCAGGACTCCTCTTCTTTTTCCGCTTTGCTGTCTCATTGAGGAGTGACTCAGGAAATCACCCAGCACTTGCAGATTCTGCATTGTGATCAACGGGGTGTCCTGATGGTCCTGGGCATTACGGTCGTTCCATGCGGTTGGTGCGAAGAGGCTTTGAGGGTAGGGGTGATAGGCCACTCCCCAGGCGAAATCACCTTCGATTTTTGAATACTTCTGCAGGTCGATTAACGTCTGTTTGGGGGAAAGTTGCTTCCAGTGGTTCGGTTTCTTGACCGTCCAGTTATGTGTCAGCGAAACGAACACTCTTGCGTGCGGATTGAACTGTCGCGCAGCGTTATGAATCATACGCATGGAGCGGTAATACGTCTCCAGAAAAATCTCATCGGGTTGCTCTCCCATGTTGGTCCAAACCGGGTGGTAGTCGACTTCATTGTGGGCAATCCAGTTGGTGATGACTCCCGGTGACCGACTGGCATCACTGTATCGTTCAGCAATACGACTCAGCAGATGACCATAGATAGCAGCGCCTCGACTACTGGTTAGATCAGGCATTGCGTAGACACCGCCTTCAGTTTCCGGATGTTGCAGCACAAGATGCGTCGCGTTACCTTTCGAGCGGGGGATCAGGACGATTGCAGAAACAACAATCCTGTGTTGTCGACAAAAACCAACGAGTTGATCGAGTGGGCCAAAAGCACCCGTGTTGAAATAGACTTTGGGGCCAGGTGCCGGAATTGCTTCCCGACCGGGACCGTCCGAATCAATGAGAAACCGGTTCAGCACAAGATTTACAGTGACCGCAGAAATACCCAGATCGAGGAGGTCAGATTTAGGACCCCGGTTGCTGAATCCACTGAGCCCTTTCTGATCGGCAGGTACGAGTGGAGACTTGGTAGAGGACTCGTTTGTCTCAAAAGCAGAAGGAAAGTGCCTGGCTGAGAGAAAACCGTCATGGTTCGGATTGGGAGCAGCAGCCCGTAGTCTCCACCCACTGTAAAGCCGATCACGGTCACCTGCCACTCTGGGCAAAGTGATTGAGAACTGTCCACTGGCTGAATTGACAGGAGTCTCAATTGGAATTCCTGTTTCATCGATTCGGGTATACGACGGAAACTCGACCAGTTGAACACTTGTGGCTGCGCTGGAATTGTCATCAAACGGTATTGTTCCCTCCAACGTGACAGTGTCTGTGCCAACTGAAATTCTGGTGAAGTGTGCAACAAAACTCTCTGTTCCATATGATCGAATGGCCCGAGCTGTCTGCAGCTTGGCTGCTTCCACTTTCAGAGCATTGGCAGCATGATCACGCTCCTGTTGGGTGGGCGGTCGGATATGAAGATTCCGGATGGTGATGATTCGACCCTCTCGCTCCCCGAGGTCGAGTCTTATCTGTGTAATCCGGTCAGGAAGAGTCTTTCCTGTCGGAGCATTGATAGGTGCAGAATATTCCCGCCAGCCTTCAGCAATTGGTAGATCAGGAATTTTCAATTGCATGTCCGACGTGATCGGAGGGCCGGGAAACAGGGAGAGATTTTCGATTCCGTCGGGGCAGAAGTACTCGAACGATAAAACCGGTTCGGTCACTTGCAAGGGCTTGTCCAATTTCCAGATCAGAAATGGATCGATGCCTGTCGTGGTTATTTTCAGGTCGCGTGCCTGCGTGGTTAGCGACACATGATTGGTGCGCCATGGAGCTTCCGTAGAGAGTACAGGTACCGTCTCGTTGGCCATCAATGCACAACAGAAATGTAAAGCCTGAATTTCACGCAGACACAAAAGTACCGCAATCGAAAAGATGATTTGGGCTGTTTTCACTGGATGTGTATTTTGTTTGCTTTTGTTGTCACTATATTGATGCATCGACAAACCACAGGAGAACGATGGGCTGATGAAGAAGCAGGAAAGAGCAGATCTGGTTCGTGAGAGATTGGGAAAACTATACCCTGATCCTCCAGTGCCTCTGGACCATCAGGACGAGTTTACCTTGCTTGTTGCTGTCCTGTTAAGCGCCCAGTGCACTGACAAGAAAGTGAATGAAGTCACACCGGAATTATTTCGTTTGGCGCCGGATCCCAAGTCAATGCAGAGTTTGGGTGAGAAGAAAATTCTGTCAATCATTCGACCCTTGGGTTTGTCAAAGCAGAAAGCAAAAAGTCTTGCCGGTCTTGCAGCCATGGTCATGGACCGATTTGATGGGGAAGTTCCCAGGAATTTCGAAGATTTGGAGAGTCTTCCTGGCGTTGGTCATAAAACGGCAAGCGTTGTCATGGCTCAGGCGTTTGGTGTCCCGGCATTCCCCGTTGATACTCACATCCATCGTTTGGCACAACGATGGGGGCTTTCCAGTGGGAAAAATGTGGTTCAAACCGAGAGGGATCTCAAGAAAGTTTTCCCGAAGTCAGATTGGAATGATCTGCATCTGCAGATCATTTTCTATGGCCGTGAGCATTGCACCGCACGGGGTTGCGATGGAACCACTTGTCCGATGTGTCAGGAATTGTATCCACGCCGGCGTAAGCCTGTTGTCTGGAAGAAGCCCTGAATGAATGTTGAGAGTGGCGATTCAGCCGGTTTTGACATTTTTGATTGACTCCTCGATTCAAACGTCCATCTGTTCAAAGTCTTTATCACCAGAACGGATGCTTCAGGGTCTTTTTCTTCGGTTGTCTGGTCGGCACCATTCGGGCAACCTGCGGTTCTGTGGGGTTCTGTGGGGTTCGGGGTTCTGTCGGAAGTCCACAGCCTGAAAATATCAATGGTCTGATTGTGCGGTGATGACAAGGTTGTCGCGGTGAACAACGTTCTCGTAAGGCCGGTGTCCGAGTATTTCAGTGATGCTTTCACTCGGTTGCCGGAGAATTTGGAGTACTTCATTCGAGGGATAATTGATCAGACCGCGTGCGATCTCTTTACCAGCCGAATTACAGATGGACACAACACTGCCTTGATCATAAGAGCCACTGCTTTCTGTGATTCCGATTGCAAGCAGACTCCGACCATTTTGACAGACAGCATTCACCGCGCCATCATCGAGGAATAGTTTTCCGGCAACATGCGCAGCACTGCCAATCCAGCGTCTTCTTCCCCGGATGGATTTTTCGGGAGGAAGGAATAATGTCCCGATGGGTGTATTGGAAAAAAGTTTGTCAAGAACGTGATCATCCCGACCCGGCGCGATGATCATCGTTTGTCCATGTGATGTGACTACTTGGGCAGCATCGAGCTTACTTGACATTCCACCTTTGCTGTGATGGTTCTGTTGGTCCTGTGCAAGCGCAAGAATGGATTCATCGATGGTTTTGACCAGATCGATTCGATTGCTGTCGGGGTGATCGGGTGGACCATCATAAAGTCCGTCGATGTCGGAGAGTATGATCAGAAGGGCGTCGGGCAGCAGACCTGCAACCTGAGCTGCCAGACGGTCATTGTCACCAAAAGTTGTCATCAATTCGGAGACCGCGACCGAATCGTTTTCATTGACGATCGCGATTGAATTGTAAGCGTGGATTTGAATGAGGGCATTCCGAACGTTCAGGTAAGCGCTACGACGGCGCAGGTCTTCTGCCGTCAGAAGAACCTGCGAGGCGTGCCGGCCCATTTTGGAAAGAGATGATTCATAAGCTTGCATCAGGTCTGCTTGCCCGATAGCAGCGACAGCCTGTAATTGCGCCAGACCACTGGGACGTTTTTCCAGCCCTAATTTGCCCATCCCAGCTCCCACGGCACCACTGCTCACCATGACAGTCTGGCGTCCGGTGTCAGCGATGCGGCAAAGCTGTTCTGCCAGCAGGTCGATGCGGTGCCGGTCCAGTTTTCCATCGGCTGTTGTGATCACGCGGGTGCCCACTTTGACAACAACGCTCTGGGCGGCTTCGATCGCGGCTAGCCGCAGTGCCTCAGTTGTGGGAGTGTGCATGGATTGGCTGGGGAGAATTGATTTTTTTCTGGACTTTTATGTGATTTTACCTTCCGTTGCGAGCAAAATGGGTTGCCAGCAACAGATCCATTGTCATGGGGAATCGACGAGGTTGGAAGCCCGCTGTACGTTGGTGCGTTGTGCAAGGCGCGATAGCGATAAATCAAGGCGCGATAGCGATAAATCCTGTTCCTGCTGGCCTCCAACATGCCAGTTTTGACTTCAACGGAATACCCCCGATATGAGCGAACTACATCACGAGTGTGGTGTTGCAGCCATTTACCATCTCTCCGGTCGCGGTCGCAGTCCGCTTTGTACGGATGATGGCCCAAGGCATATCTCCCGCCTGTTACCCAGAATGTTGCTGGATATCCAGAATCGTGGGCAACTCGCTGCCGGGATGACGACATTCAATCCGGATTGTTCGTCACTGCTCAAGAATCGGAAGGATGTTGGAACGGTGACTGAGGTTTTCCGTTTGAATCATCGAGCCAAGGCAGAATCCTTGATGAGGTCATTGGCTGGGCGGGCCGCGATCGGACACGTGCGGTATGCAACCTGCGGTCAGGATGATCGCAACTACGCGCAACCGTTTGAACGGAAACATATCCACAAGCGAAAGTGGTTCAGTTTTTGTTTCAATGGCCAGCTTTCAAATTATGGAATTTTGAAAGAGAGACTGTTAGCCGATGGGGATCACCACCTGGCTCTTGATACGGATACTGAGATTATCCTTCATGAGTTCGGTCGTTTGCTGAGCAAGTCTCAATCCCGAATCGATTGGATCGATGTGTTGAGAAAAACGACGGCTGGATTTGATGGTGCGTATAGTCTCGCAGTCTTGACTGCCGAAGGTGAGATGATCGTTGCTCGAGATCCCCTTGGGATCAAACCCATGTGTTACGTTCACGAGGGGCCATTGTTTGCGGCGGCCAGTGAAAGTGTTGCCTTGCTTAATCTTGGCTTTGAAAATGAGCAAATCAAATCGTTGCCCCCAGGGCATGCAATTGTAATCAACCCAAAAACCGGTTTCCGCATGGAGCGATTTGCTCCGGAGCAGAAACCAGCTCATTGTTTTTTTGAGTGGATCTATTTTGCGAATGTTGCCAGCACACTGGATGACCGAAGCGTCTATCTCAGTAGGACGAAACTAGGTGTTGAGCTGGCTAATGCCGAACGCGAATATGGCAGAGTCGATCTTGATCCTGATGATACAATCATTGTTCCTGTGCCTGACACCAGCAAAGCTGCCGCCGACTCAATGGCCTATGAATTGTCGATTCCCAGTCGCGAGGGACTGATCCGAAACCGCTACGCCGGTCGTACCTTCATTGAAACGGGTCGCGCGCGTAAAGCAAAAGCAGCAACCAAGTACACACCATTGCGAGAGGTCTTGCAGGACAAACGTGTGATTCTGGTTGAAGACTCAATCGTGCGTAGCACCACCATGAATGTATTGCTTGATCGAATACGGGAAGTTGGTGGGGCAAAGGAAATTCATGTACGCGTTGCATGTCCTCCAATCATTGCGCCGTGTTTCTATGGGATTGATATGAGTACTGTGGATCAGTTGATTGCTCCCAGGTATTTTTCAGAAAATGGCGCCCTGACAGACGAGAATCAGCAACGACTCGCCGATGATCTGGGAGCAGATTCACTCAGGTATCTGCCAGTGGAAGCAATCTCGCGAGCAATCGGAAAGCCAGCTGATCATCTGTGTCAGGCATGTGTTACTGGTCATTACCCGACGAAGTGTGGCCAGCACCTCTATCAAATCGCGCTTGATAATCGTGGGGTCAAGATGGACAGCAAGCGAACTTATGAGCAGCTTGCAGCGGCAATTTCCGACGGTTGACCCCTCGTTTTTGGAGGCGAGTCTGTTTGGTCTGTTGAAAAGCTGAAAGGTATGGAGCAGCAGATTGGGTCAGAAGCATCAGCCGTCACTGTTTTTACCGTGATCTTCAGACGTCAACGACAGAGCGGCATTTTGCAGCGGCCGTTCAAGGCCAAGAGCCAGATCAAGCCCGGTTTTCTGAAGAGAATCCTGAAGGGCGATCAGAAACATCTGGTTGGCAATCTGTTCTGCCGTGCTTCGTTCATCACCATGACCCTGAAAAGATAGGGACCATGATCGTAGCCCTTCCGAAGATCGTGAAGCAACGTGCACACAACACTCCTGAAGAGTACCGGTTTCCAGTACCCCGGATGTTGTTGGTAATGCCGCAGTTAAAGCGATGCCGAAAGAGTTACCCTGCTTTTCACTGAATTTCGTAGCTCTGGTGTAGGCAATTTGCGCGAGCTTCGTCGCTGTTGAGCGTGTTGCATAGCCCGCTTCGGGTTTGCCACCAAGGTAGTGTTGGGTTGCCAGTCGGGAATAGGGCACGACCGCTTCGACGAAGTTAAGCGATGCACCTGACCTGCCAAGGCAGCGTGTGATCACCTCCGAACCGCCTCCAGTAAGAACCATTGCGATCTGGATATCGGATCGAACGAGTTCCTTGAGCACATGAGCCCAGTTGCCATCGTCTGGTTTGAACTGAAGATGGTTTCTCATGTTGGCGTTTCACTTTGGAAGACAGAAAGGGTCGAGCCACGGTGAGTGGGAGACAGAAGGAATTGATTGGTAGCAAAACTAGATTGTTGGTGATGCGTGTTTGGTTTGGGGCACTCGCTCGATGTGGTCACTGATACCTCATGAGAAGTAATCCGTTGGTGTCCGGAATTGGTTTTTTCCAACTGTTTCCTATGAAGCTTGCTGTGATCGTACAATTCCGACGTTCAAGCAGGTTCATGAACTTCATGTGGCGATCAGTGATCCTGTGACACAGTGTTACACGAAATTGATCCTCTCATTTGATCCTCAACTGGGTAGGATGGTGAGAGTTGTGAGCAAGAGTGCTTGCTCTTTGTGTGAGATTATTCAATGTGCCTTCGCGGAATGTTGCCTGAAATGTTTGCAAAGTACTTTTTGATCCTGTTTTTCTGTATGTTTTCGTTGCTACACGTTGTTGGCGTCAATGCTGCTTCGCCATCGCTGAAGCCGGCGAAATTGGAAGCAATGAATCTGAAGGATTTTCGTGGGCGTGATTGGACCCTGAATGATTTTGAAAACAGGGACATTCTGGTCGTTGCTTTTTTCGGAACCGAGTGTCCTTTGGCTAAGTTTTACGCAACCCGACTCGAAAATCTGGCGCAGCGGTACAGTAGTGACTCTGTGCAAATGTTGGCGGTGATGAGCAATCGGCAAGACACTTTGGCCGAGATTGAGGCGTTTGCCCGCCGGCGAAAGCTGAGCTTTCCAGTTGCGAAGGATCCCGGGAATCAGTTCGCAGACCAAGTGGGAGCGGAGAGAACGCCGGAAGTATTTGTCTATGATGCAGACCGGAATCTCCGTTACCGTGGTCGGATTGATGACGAACGTGGTGTTGCACATCAGGGACTGGCGCCACGGCGTCGTGACTTGCGAGAAGCCATTGATGAACTGATCGCTGGTCAGGAGGTCAGCGTTCCGAGAACAGAAGCCTCGGGGTGCATAATCAGCCGCACCAAGGTTGTGGCTTCGGATACCGACATTACCTTTGGGACGCATATCGCCCGGATATTGAGAGAAAAGTGTGTCGATTGTCATCGTGACGATGAGCTGGCACCGTTTTCATTGGTCGATGGTGAAGAGGCTTCCTGTTGGGCGGACATGATCGTCGAGGTCATTCGCGAGGACCGCATGCCGCCATGGCATGCAGACAGTGCCCATGAAAAACTTTCCAACGCGCGAACTTTGACAAATGAAGAAAAGGAACTGATTTTCAAATGGGCTGAAGCTGGTGCACCGGTTGGGCCCAAGCCAGATTTACCCCCGCTTCCCGCGAAGCCGGTTGGGTGGCAGTTACCCAGAGACCCTGATCTGGTTTTGCCGGTGACATTCGCACCTGTGAATGTGCCGGCCGATGGTGGCAGGCGTGGGTTGCGGTACGAGTGGTACATGCAAACTCCCGGATTCACCGAGGACAAGTGGGTGACTGCAGCAGAGTTGCGGCCAGGGAACCGGGAAGTGGTGCATCATATTCTTGCTTTTGCAGTCAAGCCTGGTGAGGAACGTGCGACGCTTGGTCGAGCAGATGTTTCCTATTTGTTCGGCTACGTGCCCGGAGCAAGGTTTGAACCGTTGCCTCCCGGTCATGCGAAGAGAATTCCCGCAGGCCACAATATCTACTTTCAGGTGCATTACACACCCAACGGAACAGCTCAAAAAGTTCAAAGTCACATGGGACTTGTTTTCGCTGATCCAAAAGATATCACGCATGAGATAAAGACCAGCAGTGCAAGGCAACGACGTCTGTTTATACCCGGTGGCAGAAGGTTGGGGAAATTGGAAGGGCCGTCGGATTTTCCTGTAGAAGCGATCAGCGATTCGCTGCCAAACGAGGCTGTGTTACTCGCTTTCAGTCCCCACATGCACCTTCGTGGCAAGTCATTCAGTTATGAATTGTTGTCACCGGGAAATGAGCCACGGACGTTGTTGAATGTCCCAAAATATGACTTCAATTGGCAGAACACCTATGTTCTTGATAAGCCGATTGCCTTGTCACCCGGCAGTCGGCTTCGATGCAAAGCTGTTTACGACAATAGCCTCGGTAATCTCAGCAATCCTGATCCGCTTGCGGATGTGCGTTTTGGTGAACAGACTTGGGATGAGATGATGATCGGCTTTTTTCATTACTCCTTGCCGTTGAAGCATGACAATTCGACAAATGAAGAATAGTCAGCAGCGCGGGGCTGCGAAGATTCGCGGCGGTGATTGTCAGCGGGAATTTCCTGACTTCTTTTTCAATTCTGCTGCACCACGTTTCATCGCCTCTCCGAGGGAGATGTAGCCTTCACCATAAAGCGGTGAGTCCGAACCAGCGCTCCCGGGAACTGGTTCGGCATTCTGGTCCGGCAGCCATTTTTTCATCTTGTCAGCTACTTGGCGGGTGGCTGTCGTGACGGTTTGGTCGGACAGCAGATTGGTCAATTCGTTGGGGTCATTGAGATGATCATAAAGCTCCTCGGTTCCATCTGAGTAGCAGGTGTAACGGTATCGATTACCGCGCAGCGAATGATTGTTGGGACCAAAAGTACAGATGGCGGGTCGGTTCCACGATGCTTCCGGGTTTTCCAGCAGTGGTTTCATGCTTTGGCCTTCGATGTCTGCTCGCATGGGGATGTGAGCAAGTTCCAACAGGGTTGGGAAGACATCAATCAGGCCAACGGCCTGCGAACATTTCTGTCCTGCAACGATACCGGGACCGGAAAAAATCAGTGGAACACGTGTTGTTTCTTCCCATAACGTACGTTTTCCCCAACGGAGTTTCTCACCCAAATGGAAGCCATGGTCGCTCCAGAGGACAACAATTGTATTATCAGCAGCATCGGATTGATAAAGACTCCTGAGCATCATGCCGACCAGGTGATCCACAAAGCTGTTGGCGGCAAGGTAAGCCTGGACTGCATGTTTCCATTCGCCACTTTCCACCATCCATTCATGACGCGGCGCTGTGGGATTCAATGTCAGTTGCTTTGAGATTTCCGGAAGATCTTCGCGATCCATGGAAGTCGTTTCAGGCAGTTTTAATGATTCAAGAGGATAAAGATCGAACCACTTCCCCGATGCATAGACAGGCACGTGCGGCAGACTGAATCCGACAGCGAGAAAGAAAGGCTTGTCGAGATTAGTCAATTCTGGCAATTGCTCAGCGGCCCACGCAGCCGTCTGGTAATCACGGTGTTGTTCATCGGGCACATCAACTTGACCCCAATCCCAAAGAGGGTGTGTGTTCGCGAGGGTATATCTTTTTTTGGTGGAGTCACGCCGCCAGCCTCTCGCGTTTTCGACGTGGTCGAATGAAGCAGGATCGGCTTTACCATGAAAAACTTTGCCTCGAGTCGACAGATAATATCCATTCTCACGAAACGTCTGAAAGAGTGTGCGATCATCGCGAGTTGGCTCGACTGTGCGGAATTTCGGTCCAAGAAAATACATGCCTGTTGTTGATGGCAGTTTGCCCAAAAACATGCTGACGCGTGAAGGATTACAAATGGGAGCCTGGCAATGCGCGTTTGAAAATAGCACGCCCTGTTTTGCCAGTTGATCGATATTCGGAGTTTTCACCTGTGGGTGCCCGCCGTAACAGCCAAGCCAATCGTTGAGATCATCGATAGCGATAAACAGAATATTTGGTTTGTTGGTTTCGGCATGCGACAGGGGCAAGCTGAAAAGAACTGGGAAGAGAATGAAAAAAGCAGATCTCATGACTTTCATACGTTTTGGAACCATCGGGTGAGTACTAGATGCTAGTCTGTTAGCCTGTGTGATGGCATTTGTGTCCAAAATACGGGCCATTTGCACATTGTACGTTCGCAGTCGCTAAGTACGCATGGCGTCAGTGGCCGAGCATCGTGATCGGCCTCAAAAAGAAGCTTCGATGGTCAGATTTGCCCGAAAGTGAGAATCAAACATGCAAGTGGTGATGGCTTTTGATCAGGGGACGACCAGTTCCCGAGCAATCCTATTCGATCACAAAGGTTCGATCGTCGGGATCGCACAACAGGAATTCAAACAGCACTATCCACAGCCAGGTTGGGTCGAACATGACGCCGGTGAAATTTGGCAGACACAGTTGGCTGTGGGACGTGAAGTGCTCGCAAAAGCAGGTTTGACGGCAGATGACATCGCTGCCATTGGCATCACCAACCAGCGTGAGACAACCGTTGTCTGGGACCGAGCGACCGGTGAGCCCATTGCCAATGCCATTGTCTGGCAGGATCGTCGTACGGCATCGTACTGCGACAAATTACGGGAAGCTGGTCACACTGGAAGCGTGCAGGCCAAAACCGGCTTGCTGATCGATGCATACTTCTGCGCAACCAAGATAAGGTGGATCCTCGACAATGTGTCCGATGCCCAGAGCAGAGCAGAGAAGGGTGAGTTGGCATTTGGAACCATTGATAGTTGGCTGCTCTGGAATTTGACCGGGGGACGAGTGCATGCAACAGATGTAACGAATGCTTCGCGAACAATGCTGTTGAATGTGAATACCTGTCAGTGGGATGGTGATCTTCTTGAATTGTTCGGGATTCCAGATTCGATGTTACCCGAGGTATTGCCATCAAGTTGTCTGTATGGTGAGTCGGACATTGATTTGTTGGGCGCAGCGGTCAAGTTGGGTGGAGCTGCAGGAGACCAGCAAGCAGCTCTGTTTGGTCAAAACTGTACCGAACACGGGATGGCCAAGAATACCTACGGTACGGGTTGTTTCATGTTGATGAATGTTGGTGGAGAACCGGTTTCATCCAAGTGCAAACTGCTGACTACTGTTGCATGTGGTTTGGAAGGCGCGAATCAGTACGCACTCGAAGGAAGCGTCTTCATTGCGGGTGCTGCCGTGCAATGGTTACGTGATGGGATGCAGATCATTGATTCAGCACCTGAGGTCGAGGCTCTGGCAGCGAGTGTCCCCGATTCTGATGGGGTTTACATGGTTCCTGCCTTTGCCGGTCTCGGAGCGCCGCATTGGGACTCCTATGCAAGAGGTGCAATCGTTGGAATCACTCGTGGAACAACACGTGCTCACCTTGCCAGAGCGGCTTTGGAGGGAATTGCGTTTCAGGTGGCTGATGTGCTTGATGCGATGAAAACGGATTCTGGTATGCCCATGAAAGAACTGCGAGTCGATGGCGGTGCCTCCGCCAATGATTTGCTGATGCAGTTCCAGGCAGACATCACGCAGGTTCCCGTGATACGACCCAAAGTGATTGAAACCACGGCTCTTGGAGCAGCGTTTTTGGCGGGGCTCGCGGTTGGTTTCTGGACTGACACAGGAGAAATCTCGGGGATCTGGCAAACAGATCGCGTGTTTGAGCCGATGATGTCGCTCGACGAGGTCAATCAGCGCCGCAATCGCTGGAACGATGCGCTGGGACGAGCTGGTCACTGGGAACCTGCTTCGTGAGTCAGACGGGAATGAATCGCGAAAATTCTCTGGTGCGTTTGCAAGCCAATCAGGGTGTCTGGGATATGGTGGTAATCGGTGGTGGAGCCACTGGTGTTGCGATTGCCATGGATGCGGCTCTTCGTGGTTTGCGTGTGGTTTTGCTGGAGCAATCTGATTTTGGCAAAGGTACTTCCAGTCGAAGTACCAAACTGATTCATGGTGGTGTTCGTTATCTGCAACAGGGAAATATAAGACTTGTCCGCGATGCCCTCAGGGAACGTTCGTTACTTCGCATGAACGCGCCCCATCTGGTTCATGATTTGCCCTTTGTGATTCCCTGTCAAAGTCGGTGGCAGCAGCTGTACTACAGGATTGGTTTGAAACTTTACGATTTTCTCGCTGCCGGAAAGAGTTTTGGAAGCTCATGTAGCTTGTCGATCCATGAACTGATGAAAGCGGTACCGGGAATCCGTGGAGATCAGCTCCAAGGCGGCGGTGTCATGTACCACGATGGGCAATTCGATGATGCTCGATTACTGATCAGCATGTTGCGCACTGGATACGATGCTGGAGCGTGTCTGCTGAATTACATGGGTGTTAACGATCTGACTCGCAATCAGCATCAACAAATAACCGGGGTATCAGCCTGTGATGCGGAAACTGGAGAGAATTACAGCATCAAAGCAAGGGCTGTTATCAATGCCACTGGACCTTTCAGTGACAAGATTCGACGAATGGATGATGCGAACCAGAAGAATATCATCACGCCCAGTCAGGGAGTCCACATTGTTTTGCCCCGTGAGTTTTTTCCGGGTAATACGGCGGTCATTGTTCCTAAGACCTCCGATGGGAGAGTTGTCTTTCTCATTCCCTGGTATCAGCACGTCATTGCAGGGACAACAGACACTCCGATTCGCGAGGCTGAACTGGAACCTCAACCTCAACAGAAGGAAGTCCAGTTTTTACTTGCCACGATTTCGGACTACCTTGAGCGTGCGCCTTCACCTGATGATGTTCTCGGGTATTTCACTGGTATACGACCACTTGTCAGCGGAGATAAGTCCACCCGTACAGCATCGCTTTCGCGGGACCACGTCATCCGTGTGTCAAAGACTGGTTTGATAACCATTGCCGGTGGGAAGTGGACGACGGTCAGAAAGATGGCCGAAGACTGTGTTGATAAGGTTGTGCACTTGCATCAGTTTGAGGCAAAGCCATGTAGGACTGCCAATTATAAATTGCATGGTGCATCAAACCATACCAGCCATTCGGATGCCCGCGCTTTCTACGGAAGCGACCTTGTGCACATTCGAAAGTTGGAAGAAGAGCAACCTGCATTGGCGAAACCAATTTCGCAGACTTTTGAAATCACACCCGCGCAGGTTATCTGGGCGGCTCGGCATGAGATGGCGAGAACCGTAGAAGACGTGCTCGCAAGGAGGACACGGGTTCTGTTTCTGGATGCCAGGGCCGCACTGCAGATGGCACCTTCCATAGCAAAACTGCTGGCCGAGGAATTAGGCCGTGATGCAGATTGGTGTCAAAGTCAAGTTGCCGCATTTGAAAGAGTGGCAAGAAAATTTCTCACAACCCAGTGAGTGAAAGTCAGGTATTGAGACCCCATTTATCGAGGAAAACATGAGCCCTTACATCGCTGAATTCATTGGAACCATGTTGCTGATCCTATTTGGCAATGGAGTTGTTTCCAATGTTCTTTTGAAACGTACCAAGGGGAATGATGCTGGCTGGATTGTGATTTCAGCTGGATGGGGTGTGGCCGTCTATATCGGTGCTTTCTGCAGCAATGCATACAGCGGCGCACACCTCAATCCTGCTGTTACCGTTGCGAACATGCTTTGCCAGGAGTTGTCGTGGCAGGAGGGGGGGATGTACATGATAGCGCAAGTGCTCGGGGCCATGATCGGCGCTTTGCTTGTTTATCTGTTCTACCGCGAGCACTTTGAGGTGACTCAGGATCCAGATGCAAAGCTGGCTTGTTTTTCAACAGCACCCAACATTCGCAACAACGGACAAGCCTTTTTTTGCGAAATGGTTGGGACTTTCGCGTTGATTCTACCCATCTTTCTTATCGCTTCACCTTCTCTGATGCATGGGGATGCGCCTTCAGATACAGATCCAACCCTGGGTTTGGGTTCGATCGGATTGCTTCCTGTCGGTTTGTTAGTATTCGGAATCGGTATGTCTCTAGGTGGGACGACTGGATATGCAATCAACCCTGCCAGGGACTTTGGACCTCGCCTCGTTCACGCGATTCTGCCCATACGAGGCAAACGGGACAGTGATTGGAGTTACGCCTGGGTACCAGTCGCGGGGCCGATCGCCGGAGCAATTCTTGCTACGGCTGTATTCTGGCTTCTCTCAGCGACCGAAAACAACTCAATTGGCCTTTGACTGTCACGTACAAATGCTCATTCATGTAACAAATCTGTTTCCCGCAAGTGGTTAGCTAACGCCTCCATCTCGCGTGCAGATTGATCACCTTGAATTGGATTTGTATTACTTGACAATGATTGGCAGGCTTTCAGAGTGACTATTGAATTCCGGTGCATACATGGATTGGATTTCGGCAACACCGGTTTGATATTCGCCGCGCAACTGGACACGCGTCGAGTATTCAAAGACATAGGTGCCTTTCGGAAGGTAGTCAATGAAGAAATGGCTCGCCGTGTCTCTGGTCGATTCGTAGTAGGCGAGCCCATCCTGAAACTTGTAGCGTGAAAGAACATTGACGGGTTCGGTACCACTTCCGCGATAATCTTTCAGGTGGATGTACTCCATGTCACGATCGGTTTTCAGCACGACGCGGACTACCAATTCATCACCCACACTCACAGGACCCTGGACGGGCTCAAGGGTTGGGCCACTGCTGGTATTCTTTTTGATAAAGAGCTGTTTACGCAGTTTCAGCGGCGTGCCCTCGTAGGCTGTGACATTGGCGATGTCCTCCATGTACTGCCAATGCACACTTCCCCATGCAACTCCTTCATCGATCTTCTTGACAACGATATTTCCTTGCACGGGTTTGACTTCTGCTCCTGGAATACGCGTCTCATAAAATCCTGTTCCTGCTTCAATTTCACGTCGTTTGACCGGTTTACCAGCCAGATCAACCTCGACAATTTCATTCGAAGCCAACAGGTCACTACCCCTCAAAAGCAGTGAGTACACGGCATCAGCGGTTGCTTTGGTAGTTTTCCAGTCTTGCGTCTGCTTTTGCTTCAACATCCATACTTTGCAGTCTTCGACGGATTGCTGATCATTCGAAACTTCATCAAAAGCTTCGATCATCATCGCTTGCGTCTCGATGGGTGCCCGGTACCACCACCATGAACGTTCGGTATCCCGCCAGTACATTCCCATTTCATCATCAGAAACGGAACGTTCTTTAATCGACGCCATGATGGCTTCTGCGGATTTCATTTCATCAACGCGTTTCAATGCGATGGCGAGATGTGCCTGAGACTGCCGATGATCGATCTTTAGCCAGTGCTTTTTGGCTTGAGATACCCAGTAGTTGAATGCAACCTGATGTTGCGGGGCAATTTTCTGGTCTTTAAGAAAGAAACTGCGCCCGTAAAGGTAAAGTGCAATGGTTGAAGTGAGGTGATTGTCATCACGGTGTTCAGGCTTGATATTGTTGTATTGCTTTGTGACCCATTCATCGAGGTGTTGCAGGGATTTCATCGCTGGGGAAACATCAATGTCGACACCCAGATGTCGAAGGCGTGCAAAGCCAGTTGTGATGTAGAGAGTAAGATAGCTGTTGGATCGACCACCAGCGAACCACGGCCATGAGCCATCAGGCAACTGCATTTCTGCAATCCTGCGGAGTCCTTTTGCTGTTTCGGAATTGAGTCGATTATCTTCAAAAAGGATCCCGACATTCCTGCGCGCCTGACTTTCGTCCTGCGCTTGGCGAAGCCATGGAGTCTCTGCAATCATCAGGGACTTCAGATCTTCGTTCTTTTCCAGCGGGCTGTCCAAAGCGGGTGTCGCGCGCCACTGCTCAAACACACGGTGAATTTTCGGATCACTGTTTGCGATGTGGCGTGCCAGCGCATTTGCATAAAGACGGTTGAAAGTCTGTTCGCTGCATTCGTGGGGATATTCCATCAGGTAGGGCAGTGCCATCACAGCGTACCAGGATGGGTTCGAAGTCATTTGTATGGTGAGTGACTGGTGATTCAGGGAAGTCGAGTTACCTGAATCGAGTAGTTTTTCGAAACGAAAGTTCCTGGTTGCAGGTCCCCGAATTGGTAGTGGTAAGGATTCGGTTACCAGTATTCGTCGGGAAAGGATTGGAAGGTAGCCGATTTCGCCATCATCCAGTTTGCCCGTTGATGCAACGGCCTTGTAAGTCAGAAAACCGAGGTCGTCCGGAATTTTTAAACGCCAGGCGTAGGTTTTGGATTCCCCAGCACTGATTTGAAACTGCTGCTTTGAGGTCATATTTCCGATCTTGGCGTCAACAGGCTTATCGGTTCGCGCGTCTGCAAAAGTCAGTTGAACGGTACCGGATTGCTGCGTCGGCGACTGATTACTGATCTTGACGGTGAATTCGACTTGGTCACCTTCACGAAGAAACCTTGGTGGATTCGGTTGGACCATCAGGTCTTTGGCGGTGACCGTGGATCCAGTGAGAAAACCAGATCGAAGTTCTTTGTCATGTGCGAATCCCATGAACCGCCACTCGGTCAAGGCTTCTGGCATCGTGAATTCCATGCGGACGATACCATCTTCATTGGAAACAAGACTGGGAAAGAAGAATGCGGTTTCATTAAGATTTTCCCGGATCGAGACATTTTCCAAATTGGATGCCGTGGTCTCACCTGCCTTATCAGCTTGCTGATTCTGCTGCTTTTTGGCTGATTTTCCCGCTATCGTTCCGAATGTCTGGTCTGCGGCCATGGCGGCCGGTGCGGCAGCATCCATTGCCATCGCCATTTCCGGAACCCCCCCGCCACCTCCACCGAAGGCACTTACCCCGCTCCTACCACGCATAAGCATTCGCCGCATGGTGAGACTTTGCGCTATGCGTGCCGGCCAGTGGCGATAGGTCAAGCTGCCATCACGAGTCGACATGGTCCAACTTCTTTTGTAAATCTGCAAGTTCTTTTGCAGATTTTGAAAAGAGCTCCGGGAAGAGAGACTATCACGTCGGAAACCACTGATTTGTGAGGGCCATGAGTGCGGCTTGTAGGCGTCGAGTGAAGCGTCATACATAGTGGCAACAAGCTCGGCGACGCGCTTTTCAGCGTCAGCACCCTCGATGATTGCGGCCCATTTTTCCTGTGCTCCCGGCTTCAATTTTGAAACGATGTGTTCCCACTTCACCAGCAGTTGCTTGTTTGTCCACGGCACGTCAACAAATTGAGTGTTTACATAAGAACGATTCTCACGCACCATCGTGGTCCGGACATGAAAGCCACCGCGCATGGATTCATCGACTTGTTGCTTGATGATGGTCTGCGTTCTTTTTGGCCTGGTCCAGTAACTCTGCATGACCTTTCCATCATGGATCACTTCAATGTAGGCGTGGGCGTTATTGTATCCTGTTCCCCACAATGCCATGTAATCGTTTCCAGGTTCGATTGTCTGTGTCGGTGCTGCGAAAAGATTGGGGATCTTGATGTTCAGTTTTTTTGCGTCTGGATCGAGGACTTGAATCGGCAACTCGGCGGTGACAGGCGTACCGAACCGATCCGTTGTTTTGAGTTTGACGCGGTAAATTCCCGCGGCCAGTTTTGTTGTCACTTGGACACTGCCATCGGCAGCTGTTGCGAACGCCATGGTTTCAATCTTGTCGCCCAAGGGCCATGAGTCGGGATTCGATGGATCAGTTTCTGGTTCGCGATTGGTGGAATAGTAGTAGCGCCCTGCGAGCGAAGAACGAGTGACTTTCTGGGGTTGTATGACCTGATAGATACTCAGATTTCCCTCGGCTGACTGCGGCTTGCCATCGAGGGTGGTGGTTTTGACTGTCAGCTGAACCGGTTTCTCTGTTGTTATCCACTCTGGTGCAGCAATGGATGCAGCCAGAGTGGTGTAACCGACGTTGACCCTTGTGCTTCCTGAACGAGTTTCTCCGGTACCGTCAGTGATGTCCGCATAGATCGTGTAGTTGAAGGTCGGTTCGGATTCTCGCGGTACCTGTGCGTCGGGGGTTGCGTTGAACGAGATACTGAAGGTCCCGTTGGCGTTGGTGGTTGATGTGCCGTGCGCGATCTCCTGACTGCCACCTTGTTGTGGTGGCATCCACCAGCATCGACTGAACCACCAGACTGGATAACGTACGTTTCGGACAACGCGCCATGCAACTTTTGCTTCGTTGATGGCTGCTCCGGTATATGCACTTGCATTACCTTTGATCGTTACCTTTGCGTTCAACTTTGCGGGTGTTTCCGGGGCTTCAAGCTTGACTTGGAATTTAGGGCGTTTGTATTCCTCCACGCTGATTGCCGCGTATCCTGATGGTCCATTCTCAACACGCAGACTCATGGTACCCATGAGTCGATCACGTGGAGCAGTAACGCTTCCATTGAAACTGCCGTAGTCGTTGGTTCGATGTGTTTGACGCTCGATCAGTTTCCCATTCCGGTCCTGGAACAGAATGGTGAGGTTGCGGTTTGCGATACTGTGGTATTCATTGTTGCCAGTATCCATCGACATGCAGACCCCCTTATACTGGATGGTCTGTCCGGGTCGATAGATTGAACGATCCGTGAAGATCATGGTTCGTTCGTTTTTGCTGTTACGGCGACTGGAATACACACTCACCGCGCCGGTAGCTGAAAGTGTCTGGTCGTCATGCTTTGCCAACAACATGATTTGCTGACGGTCAGGTACCTTCATTCTGAACAGGCCATCAGCATTGGTGACTGCATCAGGAAGTGGTACATAAGTATTACGGTCTCTCCGCCACGCTTTGACGGTCGCTTCGGAAATCGGTTTACCGGACTCTGCTTCCAATACAAATCCATCAATGGTACCTGTGCTGGAGTCTCTTCGCGTAATGAATGCGAGTTTGCTTTCCCACACCTCACAGAATGAAATCTGATTATCGGTTGCACTGAATGCTTTGTTTGCACTCGCGATCAGGAAATAGGAACCGCTGGCAATGTCCTCAGGCGCGGAAATCTTTTCCACTCGTTCTTTGTAGTCGGTTGTCGCTGGCAATTCTGCTGACCACTCAAGGGTTGGTTTGGTGGTTAACAGAGCTGCCCTTGATTGGGAATCAAGCTGTTCAGCATTCCATCGCGCCGAGCGGATGTAGTCATCAAAGCTGTATGGCACGAGTCGGAAGTACATTTTGTTGATGTTGCGGTAAGAAACATCAATCGTTGGCCGAGGATCATTCCAGACCCGTTCTGTCGTGACCCTTGCAGACTTTGCTTCGATGGTCTGAATCAGGTTGTGGCAGCGTCGACCGCCTACAGATTCCGGAAAACGGTTCAATCCTGTTGTGGCTGTTTGATGTGCTTTTACTGCGTCACCTTGGCCCTGGTCGTAAATCCTTGTTGCCAATTCATGCAGAGCACGGGAGGAAATTACACTATCAACGTGCTCATCGGCAAAGCGAACCAGCGCAGCTTTGTACCGCGAATTTTTTTCTTCACCGAAGGCTTTGTTGTAGCCAAAACGCAGACGTGCAAGATCGGTATCAAGAAACGCTGCCTGGTCACCATCTGGTTCATGGAACTGCAACAACTGTTGATAAAGTCGTATCGCCCGTAGTGTCAGCGAAGATTCATCTTCACTTTCGGGTTTCCATCGCATGAATTCTGCAGTCGATCCGAAAACAGGGCTTTCGGCTGACAGGTCAAAAGCATCCTGCTTGCGATTGCCCGCCTGCGTTCCCGATGCATAGAAATCAATGGCATTGTGTGCCAGAAAATCATAAAGAGTGGGGCGGTAACTGTCGGGCGCATTTCCTTTTTCCAGCAGCTCGTCATAGCTGGTGATCGGGATCGCCTTGAGCTTCTCAGGCTGTGACAGAGCTTTTTGGAATTGGGTATCGATTTCAGAAAGAATCCGAGGAAGGGCCCAAGTGGTAATGTCGTCACTTGGTGCTCCACTGGTTTGCGTGCGGTTCATGAACCGCCACTGGTTTTGCTGAAAATAGTTCCAGAACCAGTTCGCCAGAATTGCCTCCATCACCGGCTTCATCTCTGCGGGCGCTTTCTCAATGGCTGCACGCATCCGGGTGATCTTTTCTTCAGCTTTTTCGCCCTGGATCTCACCTTCGAGCGAGATTTTCATGGCGATCGCTTTGATCGCCTCGTCGTGGTTGTTGTTTTCGGTTGCTTGTTTGATGATGGGATCAAGCTTTTCGATTGCGGTTTTTGGTAAGCCTCGATTGATCGCATCCTGGACCTGCTTCCAATCTGCCTCATTTGGTGACGCTGCCATGAGGAAAGAAACACCGATTAAAACCGCGATGGTAGTGATGTATTTTGGGGTAAGTGTCACGTTCAAGACCTTCGAGAAAAGCTGGGGTTTGGTTTCAACAGTGAAGAATTGGGACCCGGTAATCAAAAGCTCAAAATCAAGCCAATTGGGGCAAATGTCGATTTGATTGAGAAGAACAGGAAAAAAGACAAGAATTGACTGACCGCAGGCAACGGGCTGAATGCTCGTTTTGCTCTACGGTTAGATTAGTTGATCACGAAAACAGCAAGCTGCCTGTTAGGCACAAAGTGCTCCATTTGGACATTTTTCCTGAAAAATCACTGAATTCAACGGTATCTACCAAGACTGGATTCAACTCTGGCAGTCAAAGCGGCCCTGAGTTATTCACCGATATGGAAATCTGTTCAGGAGCATTTGTGACAGGAATTCAGGTAACAGACACGAATCAGGTTTCGTTGTTTTCATGCCAGTCATCCAGCATTTGGAGCTTTTTCAGCTTCCGTTCTTGCTGTTCACCGCGTCATCGGCCACTACCAGCAACGGTGAGTTCGGAGATTCGTGAGTCCTCGCCTGCAGCCAGATGGGTAATCTGTACGAGTCGTTGACAATCGGTGCATTTCAAACCCTGATTCTGGATTCTTTCGTTTCAATTGAAAATGATGCTTTCTGGTTCTTTAGGACGCAGTTTCATGGCGGCAGCCATCACCGATGGGACTTCGTTTTTGGCGACAGGAATCAGCTTTTGATTCACTAGTTGCTTCGCTGCAATGACAAGACCCAGATAAGAATCAAGATCATTGGCAACACAATGAACATGACAGTTCGGCGGAGAAACTGTTGTTTTGACAAGCCAGCCCAGACGAGCCCACAGGCTCTGCACTTGGTGTCTCGACCGTTTAATTGTTTCCCACATCGACGGCATTTCCACACTGATTTATCCTCAACTGAAATCATCTGATCTTCAAGTCGTCATAATTCTAGCGGTTACCACAGTAGCTTTGGATCAGTATTGAATTCCAGTTGAAGAAGCCGGTGACGGCTGGCCTCATATGCCGTGACCATCACCTTGGTCGTACTTCACCTTGCCTGAAATGAACAGATAGAGTGGTACTACGCATATGAACACTGCGGGAAGCATCATTGGAAGCGTTTGAGTGAAAAACACTGCGGTCGCAGATGACCTCTGCATTTGAAATTGTGGCAGGTCCGCCCGCGTTTTCGGCTTGAATCCATCTTCTGGTTGAAGACCAGTAAACATGCTCAGCGCACCAACAAGCAAAAGGGACAGGCAGAGGGCCCCAAGCAGTATTTTTTTTTGGGTAGAAACTCCAGAGAAAAAATTTCGTACCCTTGAAGCCATGTCACCCGGATCGATCACTTTTTCATTCACTTCATGCCTGGCAAGCAAATCAGATTCTGTCACTACGTCACAGGAATCGTTTTCATCAAAGTCGATTGACCAGTCATGGTCCTTGGTGGTTGAAGTATCAGATTGACCAGTGAAAGCACGGCGTTCGAGTACGGTTACCAGAAAGCCAAATATGGGATACAAACCAGCGATCCCAATGATCATGCAAGTCTCCAGCATTTCATCAGACCGGTATTTATCATCCAGTTTCAGCCCGATGTAGCACCATAGGATGATCCACCCTGCGGCAACGATGGAGACTTTCAGTCTGATGAGCCCGTTTTTTTTTGACACGCTGTCATTCCCTTTCACATGTGAACGAATTCATTCCGTTATTTCCAAAAACACAGGTCAGTGTTTTGGGCAAGCCGTCAGCACATGAATCAATGTTTGATATCTGTAGCAACCACAGGATTGTACAGATCGTTTCAGTCAGTTGAATCTGAACTGCAAATTATCATGGTGAATATCGGTATTCATCTATTCCGACGTCCGACGACATCACATTTTTAACGGTGATCGTTATTGCCACGAAGATCGTATCTGCTTTCAGGACGCGTGGCAGCAGCCGGGGAAATTGCAAAATATCAAGGTTGCAGGAATATTGCCACAAAACGGTCTTTGTCTTTTGCCGATGTCCCCTTTGTGGTTAAAAAATGCCGAGATATACTAAAGCCAGATTCAGGCCGGAGTGGCGGAATTGGCAGACGCGCCGGATTCAAAATCCGGTGGCCGCAAGGCTGTGTGGGTTCGAGTCCCACCTCCGGTACTAAGTAAATAACGGTGTTTTTGGAGTTCTTCCAAAAGCACCGTTTTTCATGGAGCTTGCTCGATTGGATTTGCGTTCCGGGTAGTCGTGCCGATTACCACATGGTTCCTGCCGTTCGATTCGGTCATCTGACCAACCGTCGTGTGACCAATGTCCCCAGGAAACCCCCACCGGTAAATCCAATCACATAACTTGTTGCCACTGCTGCTTCGGCGCGAAACAGAAGACCAGTTGCAGCTCCAGCCAGACCACCCAGTAAACACCCTAAACCGAACCCCAAGACTTCCTTGATGGATGAAGCTTGGGGATGTTTTTGATTTTTCATTGGTTGAACGGAGTTTGGGAGTGATGCTGTACGTATTTACTGCCCAGATCACTTGCGAGTCGACACGCCAGGATGCCTCAAACGCTACGACTCAGGATTCCCCTTGAACTGATTTGCATAAGAGCCGGCCATACGGCCAACCATTTCAGACTCAATCAGGCATGAGCCAATGAGACTACGTTTCATCAGTGCTAAGGCAGGTTTTTCTTGATGAGCGAGGCAACCTGGCTCGCCAGTTTATCGGAGCCCTCTGCGGTGTAGTGAACGTTAGCAGGACGTGTTGGTACGTTCCTGGTAGACAATTGCCAAAGTGGGTTGATTTGGATCCCCTCATGTTTTTTCATCACTTTGGCAGCGATCTCATTGTATTTCCTGCTATCGCCAACGACTCTGCCTTTTGCACCTTCTGGAACAGGTGTTGTTTCACACCAAATTAAAACGGCACCAGTCTTTTTCAATCGCTCTACAATCTTTGCCAAATTCGCTTCGTATTCGACGGGAGGCACTTGTTGATGTGATTTGGAATCCTTGGGATCGGCCAGATTTTCGTTGTTGGGGCCCATGTACTTGAGGTCATGCAACCCGTGGTTGAAATGGATCACACTCCATTTGCGATCTCCCAGCCATTTATCAAGCTCGGATACACCTTTGGTTGTTGGTCCACAGTTGGTGTTGGGTCGAAAGACATTCGCAACACCTGACAGTTTTTTTCGTACGGGTCTGGTGTAGCCGATGGATATCGAGTCACCAATCAAAAGAACGTTTGGTAATTTCGGATTGATCTCTTCCGGTTGAGCCGGAAGTTTTTGGGCAAACAGATTTGAATAAAACGAAGCCGTGACGACGATGCACAACGCGAGGCGAAGCATGATGGGATTCCTGTTGAGCTGGGGTTTGATCCTCAAAATATAGTAGAAAGCCGTTCTTCATGCGGCGAGTGGTTGGGATTTCCATCAGCCGGTTTCAGTTCCTGTTGTCGATACCGTTTTTTCGTGACTTGGATTTACGTATCGTTTTTCGATGGAAGAATCAGGACAGAACCGGACTGAGAGGGCCATTTTACGCGTTAGCACAGGTTTAGTCGGAAGTTTTTTTCGGTCCTCAAGAAACGTAGAAACAGTCGAGGTCTGTAGCCATCCCTCTGAATTCTGAGAAGCGGTTGAGTGCTTTTTCCGGGTATCATAGGGATGCCAAGTGCCGGACTTTCCGCCGTATCCGGATTGCCAGTCGGCTTCGGGCTTGATTCTGGCTGCTGTACATTGCCCGACACCTTGTTGGCCGATGACCGAGATCAAAACCCGATGACCGAGATCAAAACCAGGTGCAACACAAATTCTGGTAGGGGCATCGCGATAAACGCGGTCCAATGGTTGAATGAGCGTGTTGCTCGCCCGAGGCGTCATGATTCAAGCCAACGGCCGATGACAACCCAGCGAGTATGACCCGAGTCAAGGCAGAGAGAATGACAGTTTCGAATTCAGAAAAAAAGAAGCATGATTGCATCATCATTGGCGGGGGGCATAACGGTCTGATAGCTGCTGCCTATTTGGCGAAACGCGGAAAAAGTGTCTGCGTGCTGGAACGTCGTCCCATGTTGGGTGGGTGCAGTGTGACGGAGGAATTATGGCCCGGCTACAAAGTTTCGACAGCCTCGTATGTGGTAAGCCTCCTGCTGCCTGAGATCATTTCGGACCTGAAGCTCAAGCAGAACGGTCTGAAGATTCTGCCCCGTGTTCCATCATCGTTCACGCCCATGCGGGATGGTCGGCACTTGATGCTGGGTGCAGACAAACAGGAGAATTATTCTCAAATTGCAGGATTCAGCAAGAAAGACGCAGACTCTTTCGCCCGTTATGAACAGGTGCTCGAACAGGTTGCCATGCACTTGGAACCTGTACTCAATCAGGCGGCCCCTGATCTGTTGCCGTTGCCTTCAAGTTGGCGCCGCATCGGTTTGGGGAAGAAACTCAGGGATTTGAGAAAAGGCTGGGCGCTTCGCAAGGCATTGGCTTCGATGGAAGAGACAATCCCCGAGGGGCTTGAGTTGTTGACTGCTGCCGCAAGGCCAGTGTTGGAACGCTGGTTTGAAACAGAGGTTCTGAAAACAACGCTTGCTACAGATGCGGTAATTGGCGCCTTTGCCTCAATATCGCAACCTGGAACAGCCTATGTACTGTTGCATCATGTGATGGGCACGGCAGGCGGTGCTCGAGGTGTTTGGGGTTACGTCGAGGGCGGAATGGGAGCTCTCTCAGAATCGATTGCCAGCGTTTGCCATCAACTCGGCGTCACGATTAAGACGGAGTGTGAAGTAGAGCAGATTCTTGTTGAAAAGAATAAAACGAAAGGAGTTTTGTTGCGTGATGGGAGTGAATTGGAAGCTTCAGTCGTGGCTTCCAGTGTGGATGCCAACCTTACATTCAATCACTTCCTCGAAGAGGGCATGTTGCCGTCACCATTCCGTGCGGCAGTCAACCGGATTGATTACAGTTCAGCAACCGCCAAAATCAATCTTGCTCTATCTGAGTTGCCGAACTTCCGCTGCCTGCCTTCAACCGGCATTGCTCCACAACACAACGGAACCATTCATATTGGTGAAACACTGGAGGAGGTTGAGAGGGCTTATGATGACGCCAAATACGGAGAGCCGAGCAAAAACCCAATTGTTGAAATTACGATTCCGACCAGCGTTGACCGAACGATCGCGCCGGAAGGGAAACACATCATGAGCATGTTTGTCCAATACGCGCCTTATCAGTTGAAAGAAGGGCTGGTCTGGGATGACATCAAAGAGCAGTTTGCCGATCGTTGTGTTGAGCGAGTTGCTGAATACGCACCCAACATCACAGAAGCGATTGAGCATCGCCAGGTACTCAGTCCAGTCGATCTTGAACGCACTTATGGTTTGACTGGGGGTAACATTTTTCAAGGCGCCATGAATCTCAATCAGTTGCACATGATGAGACCTGTTCCTGGATGGGCGGACCATCGGACCCCGATTCGTGGTTTGTATCTTTGTGGTGCTGCCAGCCATCCTGGTGGAGGAGTCATGGGTGCTTGCGGAATGAATGCAGCTCATGAGATCCTTCGTGATCGGATCATTTGATCCTCGATCCCCGCACTCTGTCCCTGATTCAATCGTCTTTCATCGTCGACAGGTAATGTTGATCAAAGGCAACCAGCATGCTTTCCAGGCCAGAATAAGGGCCAGGCCGGTACGCCCGGGATTGAACACCCAGTTGTGTAAGTTCACAGATCTCCCAGTCCTGTCGGTTGGTGAGATCCCAGAATTCGACGGCTGAACTTGCATCAAAGTTGGTCTGCTGAAGTGTGTCTGCGGGAAATAACCAGTTGCATACAATTCGAGTCGATTCGCTGTTCACTCTTTCGATGCGATGAGTGAGTACATAGTCGGGGTGGGGGCTGATGAAAAGTGACGGAAATAACGTGTAGAAATAAACACGACGCAGATCAGTTTCAGAGAGTTGTGCAAGCGGTTGACCACATCGTTTTCCGTCCGCGGTGATGCTCTCATGATCCTCAGCGAGGATCATTGGGCCACCCAGAAAGTGACCTTGTTGGAAATCATTGGAAGCTGTTTCAACTGATGTAATCGGACGCAATTGCGGGTGCACCAGTGAGCAGTGATAGCACTCACTGTAATTCTGAAAGATGATTTTCCAGTTCGCTGCGACGTCGTAAATGATCTCATGTGCACTGACGAGTCGGTCAAGCTCCCACGGGTCAAAGCGATGGAGAATGTCCCGGAAATCATTTTTGAAATCTTCAGCAGGCCGTTGTTGATTGATCAGGATAAACCCCTGCCAGACAACGCATGCAATGGCTTGCAGTGAATGATCACTCGTGCAGAATCCCGGCGTTCCCATCATGTTCGGTGCAGATTTGAGTTTGCCTTCCATGTCATAGCCCCATGCGTGGTATGGGCATTGGATCCGGCTCTTCAGGTGGCCACACTTTTCATGTTGCAGTCTGGTGCCACGGTGTCTGCAGACGTTGTAGAAGCAGTTGATCTGCCCCGATTCACTTCGGATGATCAGAAAACTTTCGCCGTCCAGTTCATGGAGAAAAAAATCACCGGGTTCTGGAATATCCGATGCTCTACCCGTGCAGATCCAGCCTGGCAGGAATATCCGACTGGTTTCCTGGTCATATACGGTTGGTGATGTGAAATACTCGCCCGGTAACGTACGGGCTCCCATCGCGGTTCGGGGCATGGCTACTGGTTCCGTCATGAACTGTTAGGTGAGCCGGTGTATTTTTGTTGCTTCGTGGGCACTACATCGTGTGCCTGCGAAGCATCGCGTGCCTACGAAGCAAGGTGTCTTGGAATACAACGCGGATGGTCATGTCTGAGTCCATGTTTGTCTCAGAGTTGTCAGTCTTTGTCAGCGCGTAGCACCGATACAAACGCCTTCTGTGGAATGTTGACGCTTCCGAACTGCTTCATCTTCGCCTTGCCTTTTTTCTGTTTTTCCAGCAATTTCTTCTTTCGTGTTACGTCCCCACCATAAAGTTTGGCGGTAACGTCCTTGCGGTAGGGTTGGATCGTGGCGCGGGCAATGATCGTTCCTCCAATTGCTCCCTGTATCGGAATTTTGAATTGATGTCGCGGTATTGCCTCCGCCAACTGCTCGCAGTAGTGCAGGGCACGCGCCCGCGCCTTATCACGGTGCACGAGATAAGCCAGGGCATCAATGGGTTCTTTGTTAACCAGAATGTCCACTTTGACGACATCCGTTGGCCTGTATTCAATTGGCTCATAGTCAAAGGAACCGTACCCGCGTGTGATCATTTTCAGTTTGCCATAGAAGTCAAACAAGACTTCGCCGAGTGGCATTTCGCTGGTCACTTCGACTCTACCAGCGGATAAGTAGTTCATGGTTTGAGTTTCGGAGCGATGTTCGCGACAGAGTTCCATGACCGGTCCGACGTACTCCTCCGGGGTCAGGATCGATGCTTTGATATAGGGCTCGGTGGCCGAGTCGATGTTGGTGGGATCAGGCCAGTAACTGGGATTATCAACTTCGATCATTGTGCCGTCCTTCAGATTCAGCTTGTACTTGACCGAGGGAGCGGAGATGACCAGACCAATGTCAAATTCACGTTGCAAACGCTCCTGGATGACATCCAGATGGAGCAACCCAAGGAACCCACAACGGAATCCAAAGCCAAGTGCAGCTGAGCTGTCTTTTTCATAAGTCAATGCTGCGTCATTAATCGCCAGCTTATCGAGCGCTTTGGTCAAATCCTGGTACTCATCGGTACTCATCGGATAGACTGATGAAAAGACGACTTGGCGTGCTTCCTGATAGCCGGGGATCGGTTCATCCGCTTGCCGATCCAGTGCAGTAATCGTATCTCCGATTTCGATGTCCTGAACACTCTTGACTCCGGCCACGATATATCCGACCTCACCAGCACACAGTTGGTCCTTCGGGTTGAGCTTGAATTGGTTGTAGCCAAGTTCGTCTACCTTGTAGTCACGACCAGAGTGCATGAAGTGAATGGCCTGACGTGATTTCAGTGTTCCTTGCATTATCCGGCATTGCAGGATCACACCGCGATACTTGTCAAAATGTGCATCAAAAACCAGTGCTTTCAAAGGAGCATCAGGGTCACCTGTCGGACAGGGCAAGTGGTTGACAATGCCCTCGAGAACATCTTCGATACCTTGACCAGTCTTGGCGGAAACCGGAATCGCTTCAAATGGATCCAAGCCGAGATCCGCGTCAATTTCTTCGCGCACCCGATCAACGTCAGCCGCTGGCAGATCAATCTTGTTGATGATTGCGATGAGTTGCAGATCATATTCCAATGCCAGATAAAGATTCGCAACCGTTTGTGCTTCAACACCCTGCGATGCATCCACAACGATCAATGCACCCTCGCACGCCATCAAAGAACGCCGCACTTCATGGGAAAAATCGACGTGACCGGGAGTGTCAATCAGGTTCAGCAGATATTCTTCTCCATCTTTTGCTGTGTAGGAAAGCGACACGGTATTACTTTTGATCGTGATCCCGCGTTCTCGCTCAATGTCCATTGAATCCAGAATCTGATCCTGAAAATCTCTTTGCGTGATGCCTCCGCACGCCTGAATCAGCCGGTCAGCCAAGGTTGACTTGCCGTGGTCAATGTGCGCGATAATGCAAAAGTTCCGAATGTGCTTCATCCGTTGGATCCGAAATTATGAATTGGCCAGTGAGTGCGCGCTAGTGAAGTGTGCCCCGGTTGGCATCGTAATGAATTGGCTCGTTTGCGATAAGGGAATCGATCTTTGCCGAATTGTGTCTGGTATCATCTGATACAGCGAAAGAAAGTCACTGAGTGACTAACTCCCGTGCCTTTCTGGCGTTTGAAAAGGAATTTCCGGACAGCCGATCTCGTGCGTTCGTCTGGATCAATCGGTAGGGCAGGGATGGATGACGCTGACGATCGGCTACTGTTTCTTTTTACCTGCGGATTCCAATTCTGCTTCTCTTCTTTTCAGAAAAGCTCGCGAAAGACGTATCGCTTTTTTCTGTGCTTCGAGGTCATAGTCCCAGAATTCCTGAACGACTTTTTCACACTCAGGATAGTGTGATCCATCGTCCCCGATTTTCAGTCTTAAGCTTGCAAGCTGGGACTTCAGATGATCGCGTACAACGGCGTAGTCAGCGTGGTCATAGACATTATTCAGCTCCTGAGGGTCTTCAGTCAGATCGTAGAGTTCCCAGGCTGGGGGCGTAAGCAATTTCCCGTCGTAATTGCAGCCATAAAAGTAAATCAGTTTGTGGGTTTTGGTGCGAATGGCCATCTCACCCGGATTGTCGTGGTGTGCCATGTGCATCCAGTAACGGTAGTAGGTCGCCTTTTTCCAGTCCGCGGGCTCATCGCCACTTTCGCAAATCTGCCGGAAAGAGCGACCTTGCATGTCGTCCGGGATCTTGATTCCTGCATAATCGAGCATCAATGCTGGGTAGTCGACGTTTTCGATGATCGCATTACTGCGGATACCACCGGCAATTGTTTTGGGGTATCGAACAATGAAAGGCATCCGCGCGGATTCATCATATGCCCAACGCTTATCCTGATAATCTTTTTCGCCCAGCCAAAAACCCTGATCACCGGTATAGATGATCAGCGTATTGTCATAGAGACCCTCGGATTTCAAATAGTCCATCAGCCGTTTCATGTTGTCGTCGACACCTTTGACGCAACGTAGGTATTTTTTCAAATAGGCTTGATACGCGAGTCGCTTGACCTGTTCGTTTGACAGGTTGGGGTCCTGGTAATCCCACTTGAATTCATCTGGAAACTTGACAGGAAGATCAGCAGCGTAGGAACGTCGCGGATTTCGGCGCCCAATGGATGTTCCAATGTGTGGTACCAGTTCGTCTTTGTACCCGCGTGTTGCCAGAGATCCCCATGTATCAGGCTTATGCCATAGTGAATCAGGTTCTGGGATTTCAACATCAGCAAGATAGCTGTCATATCGTGGATGGCTTTCAAAGTAGTCGTGGGGTGCCTTGAAGTGGTGACAGACAAAAAATGGCCGGTTTGAATCACGGTGGTTCTTGAACCAGTCAAGTGTGGCATCCGTGATCACGTCGGACGAATGGGAACCTGGATACTTGACGACATTCTTAGGCCATTTTTTGTCACCCTGAACCCGGAACTCTGTGTCGAAATACTTGCCTTGACCGGGCAGGACCTTGTAATAATCGAAGTTTGGTTCGGTTTTGAGATGCCATTTTCCAATCATGGCCGTCTGATAACCACCCGAACGCATCAATTTTGGCAATGTTTGTCTTTCGCCTTCAATTCTGCCGCCGAGATCAAAGACACCATTGATGTGGTTGTACTGCCCAGTGATGATACAAGCTCGCGACGGAGTGCAGATTGCATTGGTGCAGAATGCATTATCGAAGCAAATCCCTTCTGCGGCGATTTGATCGATGTTTGGGGTGGGATTGAGATCTTTCAAGAGTGTGGCGTATGCACCGACCGCTTGCGCGGTATGGTCATCGGACATGATGAACAGAATATTGGGTCGCTCATCAGCCATGCTACGCAGGCAACTCAGCACACTCAGGGACAGTGCGAATACAACCTGCAGGATGGGGATCATTCTCATATGACGTTGCTCACTCGTTGAGGTGGATCAATTGTTGGTGTGGCTTTGTTGATAAGACATTGACACCATTCTAGCCGCAATGACCGTGAAAAAGACCCAGTTTGGCCGCGTTGCCAAATTTATGAAACTTCGATGCGATCTGGTCGTTTAAATCGCCCCAAGGGCGATGAAAGAACACGGAAGCCACGGATTTGAACACCTTCTGCTAAGAGGCGTTCCACTTGCAGACTCGGATTGCACGGTGGCACCTGTCCATCGGCATAGACAACTCTCCACCATGGCAGAGCATCACCGGATTTTGCCAGAACGGCACCAGCTGCGCGTGCGGCCTTGGGGTGACCGGCCTTAGCGGCCACATCGCCAAAGCTGACAATCTCACCCTTGGAAAGTGCCAGAACAGCGGTGGAGATGTCATTTTCGATCTTTGTGCCCGATCGGGAGCCTGTCGAGGATTTCGGCTGCATGCTTGTTGGTCGTGACTTTACCATCACCTGTTGCGGGGTCGCGAATGAAACTGAAATTAATCGAGCCGGAAATCGGATGTCATTTCAACTCGCTTGGCGAGCCTGCCCAGCAATTAAAAATGCAATTTCCATGGCCTGTTCATAGTTGAGTCGTGGGTCGACCGTACTCTCATAGGCTCGTGCCAGATCGGTTGATTGCAGGCCGCCTGTCCCACCGATGCATTCGGTGACATCATTCCCCGTCAACTCAAGATGAATTCCACCGGCGATCGTGCCGTGTTCTTCATGGATCAAAAACGAATCACGTACCTCGCTGAGGATATCATCAAAACGACGCGTTTTTATACCATGATCGGTTGTGATGGTATTACCGTGCATGGGATCAATGGACCAAAGCACCGGATGCCCGATCCGCTCAACCGCGGCGATCAGCGGAGGTAAACAGCTTTGGATTTTTTGTGCGCCAAAACGGCAAATCAGTGTCAAACGTCCTGCTTTCCGATCAGGATTGAGGGTCCTGATCAAGTCAGTCAATTCCTCGGGAGAGGCAGTAGGACCTACCTTCAATCCGATGGGATTTTTGATCCCGCGAAAATACTCTACATGAGCACCATCAATCGCGCGCGTACGATCACCAATCCATGGATAATGTGTGCCCAGATTGTACCAGCCCGTCCCACCAATCGATTGTCTTGTGAGTGACTGTTCATAGGGTAGCAGCAGTGCTTCATGGGAAGTGTAAAAGTCCACTCGCGACAAGTCACCATTCGCAACCCCACCGATGGTATCGAGGAAACGTAGTGAATCGCTGATTCCGTTTACGATCTTATGATACTGCTGTGATTTTTTTGATTGAGTGACAAACTCAAGCTCCCAATTTTCTGGATGGTGGATGTCGGCAAATCCACCTTCTGCGAGTGCCCGCAGGTAGTTCAACGTCTGGGCAGATCGGCTATATGCCTCCAAAAGCAATTCGGGACGATTTTTTCTGTCTTCTTCGGTAAAGGGTATCCGATTCACGCAGTCTCCACGGTAGGACGGAAGAGTAATTCCATCCCGGGTTTCTGTGTCACTTGATCGTGGCTTTGCGTATTGTCCGGCGATTCGGCCAACACGGATGACGGGTTTGTTCATCCCGTAAACGAGCACGAGGCTCATTTGCAGCAATACTTTCAGTTTCTTTGCGATTGGATCGGCACGGCAGGCTTGGAAACTCTCACTGCAGTCTCCTCCCTGAAGCAGAAATGCTTTTCCGTTTGCTGCCAATGCCAACTGATTCCTGAGACGTTCAACCTCCCAACTTGTTACCAGCGGTGGACGTTCAGAGAGTTCACTGACAACTGCCTGGAGTTCAGCTTTGCTGTTGTAGCACGGTTGCTGTGACGCTGATTTGCTGTTCCATGAGCAAGGTTTCCAATCAGACATGGGAGATTTCTGGGAATTGGCTGGCGGGATTGGGATTGAACTGCCGTGGTGAACATCGACTGCGAAACGGATCGCAGGATCTTTGTCCATCGCCTGTACACGGCGCGATCTGGGGCATCAGTCCGCTATCAGAATCAGGTACTGTGCTGGCCGATCGTCAAAAGTGATTGTTGGGGAAACAGTGTCTGCAGATCAGGCCGGTCCGAAGCCTGCCATTCTTCGCCACGCGCTCATTTGGCCCATATGCATCATGAAATGTCCACCGATGTAAAACCCATGCATCGCACCAATGGTTGGAAATCTTTCACGCATTGCTTCATTGGGATTGGCTTGCTGAAAAACGTCGTCTTCGGCTTGTTCAAGCGCGGCAATGGCAGCCTGGTAGTTTGAAAACAGATGTCCGTTCACTTCGTCCATGGCCGGGTAAATCGAGTTCTCCGGGTCATCGACGCAGACCGCGTCTTTGGAAAACAGTTTTTCATAATGAGCTGATGGTGTGTAGTCAGAGGCGTCACAGCCGAGTTGACTGATGACGTGTGAGGCATACAGGCCGAGATGTCCGTAAATGAATGCCGGATGATTGGATTCAATGACAGTACCTTCGACGCGAGCAAATCGCGCGTACTTGTCAGCGGGAATGTCTTTGAGCAGACGCTCAGCGTAAGCAAGCCCCAGTTTTGCGGAGGCAGCGATCATGGGTCCTATATGTGACATTTATTCAGGCAATGTGAGTGGGGAAAGAATGAAAACCAATGGACAATGCTGCAGTTGGATGAATCAATGGGGCATCGTCATCACGTTGTCACTATAGCCAGCCTGATCTGCTTTGTAAGACCAGGGGCAGAGTGTGCAGCTTGCAAAACCCAAAGTCCGCGCAATCATGCCATTCAGCGCACTGGCGGATCGTTGTAGTCATGGTCGAAATGACGGGATTGTGAAATTTCGCCCTGAATAGAGAAGTTGAATAGAGAATTCAGGTGATACCAAAGCTTGGATCGCCTGATTTCTGGTCACTGTGGTTTCGTCAGTGGAGCAGCAATCAATTCCTTGTCGCTTCTGGCGTAGATGAAACCGTTCGCGATGGCCGGGTGTGCCCATGTAACACCGTTTCTGCGGGGAAGTTGTCGCAAGGTGGGAGCCAGTAATTTGGTACGTGACGATTCCTGGTATCCCTCGGGGGCAAGATTCGCAAAGATAAGCTCTCCCTGATCGTTGAGCATGATTTCCCGGTTACCGTCTTGCAGAGTGTGAATCGTCGCCCACCGAGCTCTGGGAACTGCGGTTGTGTTTTCCCAGACACGGTCGCCTGTGAGCAGATCCAGGCAACGCAGTTCCCCATAACTGTCGACACCATAAATATGTTGTCCCTTGATCAATGGTGTGCTGATCATGCAGTGCAAAGCATCTGTGTTTTTTTCGCTGGTGCCAATTCGACGCCAAACCTGTTTGACATCCGGCCGGTCAAGATTCATTTCAATCAACATTGAGCCATCATAAAACGAAGACACAAAAAGGTACTTGCCTGCAGTCACCGGGGTGGCGACGCCGATGGGCATGTTGCGTGACTTCATTGGAAGACGCCACAAGGTACTGCCCGTTTGAGGGTTCAGGCCTGTCACGCTCTCGCCAGTCCAGCAGACGGCTACATCCTGCTTTCCCTGTCGAACAATGATCGGTGCGCTGTAGCCGGCAAGTTCATCTATGGCACGCCATGCTTCCTTGCCGGTTTCCAGGTTGAAAGCAACGACACAGGCGCCGTCTGACCCTGCGGCAATTTGAATGACAAGGTTTTCATGAACGAGTGGTGCCGCGGTGATGCCCCAGATCGGCATCTTTGCTTTGTATTCTTTTGCGAGGCGGTGTTCCCAGATGATGTTCCCGGTCGCAGCATTGAGGCATTTCATATCACCCATCGCCCCAACAGCGATTGCCTTGCCAGAATGAATGGTCACTGCTGCCCGGGGACCGGCTTTGTATCCAATGTTGTATTCATCATCGTTGTAGTTGACCTCGTAGCTGTGTTCCCAGACCTGTTCACCGGTGTCAGCATTGATACAGAGAATGCGTTCAACTTGATTGTCAGATTCACCAATGCCGCGATCAGTTACATAGACTCTCCCGTCTGCTACGGTGGGGCCGCTGTAACCCGATCCAATCGGTATGGACCATTTTTTGGGAAGTTCGCCTTCGGGTAGTTCTTCCAGCAGATTCTGTTCATTCAAGACGCCATCTCGATTCAGTCCGCGCCACTGCGGAAAATCATCCGCAAACGCATCAACTGAAAAGATCAAAAAAAAGCAGATCAAATAGGAGCTTGTCTGGTGGCATTTTTTTGTCATGGATTTACCGGCGTTCTGGGGTATCTGGTGTGGGGACACAGGTAACGATCGTGACTCAGCGAATTGTGAAGCCCTGATTCATTGCCAGGTGGATTGTTCAGCGTTGGCGGTGTTATTTGTTCACAGGCTACAAAGCGGGAAAATTGTATTCCGGGTTCTTGGGGTCGAAGTCGGCATCAGTGAGTCCAACGTTGGTTTTCACATCATGATAGGTGTAAGATTCCCGCAAGATCGGCTTTCCGTCTGGTTCATCCGGCCAGCCAAAAGCCCGGTAGCACAGGATGAGTTGGCGTTCAGGGTCGAGTATGATCTCAGCGAGTGAAAAATCATCGTCTTCGTTTGATGGTTTTTTTCGCTTGATTTGGATCAAATGAGTGGGGCGACCATCCAGTTCATGGTCGGTAATGATTTTCACGCTGATGTCGGGATTGTCGCGATCTTTTTCTCCGCGTTCGATCAGCTTGTCGATCAGTTTCATGATCCCGATTTCACTCACGGGATATTGCTGTCCTTGCATGGCCAGAAAGCCATTGGGGTCTAGCCACAGGGTCTTGAGGCCGAGCAACATTCCAACTTCATGAACAGCCATGGTCCCGTCAAAGAGATCCGCGCCCCAGATCACTTCTCTTCCTTTGAGTGATTGAGGTGATTGGAATGCGAGATAGACTCGCATTGGTGCATCGTTATTCTCATTGCGGCAACGCGTCTGCACCTTCATCTGTATTTCGGATTCCGGACCCAGAACCCCATTGGAATCAAGTTCCTGTTTGACGAAACGCGCTGTGTAGTCGTTCAGATTTTCTGAGAGATATTTTCTGGCTGCTTCTGCCTTGTCGAGCACATCGGCCATGGTCACGACCACGTTTGCAGTTTGTCCTGTATCGGTCGGCGCTGTCGTGGCAGAATTTTCCGGCACCTTCTGGATGGATTGATAGTAATAGTAACCACCCACCATTCCCACAACGAAGCAGACCGCAAAGATTTTCTTCTTTTGGATTGGAGTCACGGTGGTTGCCATTCTTTTGAGCTTCGCTGACTTCAGGAATCAATAAAAAAGACCGCCGGGGATTCCTCCGACGGTCTTGGTGCTTCAGTTGACGTTGACATTTCATGAATGCTCTTCGTCGGGTCAGCGATCTAGAATTGACCGCCAGGCAAGGCCTGTTGGGATTGTTGCACCGCAGCACCAATGGCCTGGAGGATACCTTCACCGAGTTCGAACGAGAATTTCTGACCGTTCTCGATTGATTCAGCAACAATGCTCATTTCACCACCGTCCGGTGAGCGAGTCAAAGCGTCGATCATCGCAGCGACTGTGTCGTTGGCTTCGATGGTCTGTGCATACGTCAGCATCGGCATCATGGTCATTCGCATTTGGCCTACGGGGCGATCTGCGGAGGTCTTTGTTTGCCCGGCGTCGATCAAATCTTTCATCAGTTTGTCGCTGTCTTTGCCAAAAGCGAGGTACATTGACTTGGCACCAGTGCCAATGTGCACACGAAGTTTATCGCCGAACATTTTGCGTGCTTCGTCCTGCGAGGCGGGGATATCTGCCTCGACCACATGCATGGTGACTCCCTCGTACTTGCCGATGTCAAACTTGAAAACTGGTGCGCCTGGTTCATTTTCGACCTTGGCGGCGACCTCTTTCGCGATACTGGCGACTTCATTTCCATCGGCAACAAAAGCACCGAAAACGAACTTGAAGCCGTCTTCATCTGCCAAAAGCAAGGCACCCAGATCGCTTTTCCCCTCAGAAGCGGATTTCACGGAGAGTTCAAGGACACGATCCACCAAACTGTTGATGTCTTCGCGTTGGCTATCCGAAAGTCCTGGCTGGCTGTCCAAGGCCGAGCGAACGGCAGTCAAAGACGCTTCCATGCTTGCTTTTGTGTCCTTGATGGCATCTGGGCTGATTGACGAAGCCTGATGGAAATAGGCAGCGGCATTTTCGCGGATGACCGAGGCAAATTGGGACGGGATGGCGCGACTTCCTTCATACATCGTCGCCAGCTTACTGCCAGCCACTGCTGTGTAACTGCCGTCAACCGTGATTTTCTGTTTGGCCTGATTGATATTGAATCCAAACTGAAGCTGATCAGTGTCTTCGATCAGTTGTTCAAGTTGCTTGATGGAGTTTTCAGCTGCCTCGCGACTCGCTTCTGCGTTTGGACCATCCTGCAATGCCATCGCCTGCTCAAAGCCCATCTTGAGTTGGGTTGTCAGCATATTGCGTGTTTCAGCAGGGATCTGTTGCATCCTCATGCGCACGGCAAGGTCATATTTGTTACCCATTCCCTCGAAAAGGGCACTTGGATCTTTCGGGGCCAAAGCAAGAACGTCCTTGGCAGTGCCCATCACGGCCCAATCGCCTTTTTGCTGGATGTGCACGACGTTGGCACCCAGGATGATCCTAAGTGTGCCATCATCCTCTTCATCATAAGGCCCTGTTTGTGCTTCCAATCGCTTGAGCACAGTTTTGATGTCGTTGGTGGGCACAAGGGCTAGCGGTTGGGGCATTCCGTTGACCATTGGCACGACGACACCAATCGGTCGGGTCATGTCCATGCCCTGCGTGAATGTGCCAGCGAGCAATCCGAACATTCCACCGGCCTGTGCCTGACCAGCGACTCCGGTGACATAGTTGATATCTTGGGTCAACTTGTTCACCGACCCCAAGGTCACAACGAGAACGGGCTCATTGGACGCGGCATCGCTGTCCTGAGCAGAGACTGGGGATAACCATGTGGAGGGTGCCGCTAGAAGGAACCCTACGGCCATCGCGGAGGCCAAGAAGCCACGGCGAATCAAACGATTCGAGAACACCATTGTAAAAACCTTACTCAGGGAAGCATTGACTGGCGGAAAGTTAAGTCCGCCCGATATTGGAATTGAACTGATCGGGATCAAGAACTCAAAAGCAACGATTGGGGCTGACTTCCAGCTCGCTGTTCTGTGCTCGGTAAAATCATCTTCACCCAATTTCTTTACCCGCAAACCTTCATGTCGGTTTCGAGCGTCTTGGAAAAAAGACAACTTTGATTGGGCGACATCCTGCCGGAATCAGGGCGCGTTAAAACATTTTCGGGTCTCATATGCCAAATGAGGCAATGCTGACAACGTCTGGCCCGAAGGGCCAAGTATGATCCCCGATGCTATTTTCGGGAGTGGTGGCTCACCCTCAATCCCTCTCCGGAAGGGGGTGCTGACCTACCGCTCTCGATAGACTATTCGACCTTTGGTCAGATCGTAGGGTGAGAGTTCCACTCTTACCTTATCCCCGGGCACGATACGAATGAAGTGTTTACGCATCCGACCAGCAACGTGTGCCATCACTTCGCTGCCTGTTTCCAGTTGGACGCGAAATCGAGTGTTTGCCAGTGCTTGTGTGACGGTTCCTTCGACTTCGAAGGCCTCTTCTTTATTTCCCAAAACCAGACCTCAATACAGGAATGCTCTCGCAGGTGAAATTGGATGGCCCCTTGATGAGTCGTATCGATCAGTTGTATCGATCAGTCGTATCGATCAGTTGTATCGATGTTCGAGAGAGTGGAACTGATACCGTCCACCTCGAGAATCATCGGACCTGAGCCACAAATTCAGCGATGAGCAAAAGGTGCGCAGCCCACCACCAGGGTGTGATAATTTTGTCACGCTACCCCCATGGGGCAGCACGTTGATGTCCTCTGCAGCCATTGGACTTCGGCATGTCACCGAGGCGATCAAAAAACGCAAACGATTATCGTTTGCTGAACTGGACGCCGCGACGAGCACCTCGAAGACCAGGCTTCTTTCGTTCTTTCATACGCGAATCACGGGTCAAATACCCACCTTCGCGAAGTGTTTCATGCAGTGTTTCGTCCATGCTGACCAGAGCACGAGCCAAGCCCATTCGGACAGCTCCACTTTGGCCAGTCATGCCACCACCCGAGACACGAACCAACACATCGACCTGATCTGCTTTTTCGACCGCCGACAAAGTAGCAACGATGGCAGCCTGATGCTGATCGTTGACAAAGTATTCAGCGATGGGTTTCTTGTTGATGGTGATCGTTCCGTTACCGGGACGCACGCGAACGCGGGCTACGCTGCTTTTTCTTCGGCCGGTGCCGAGAGCATCTCCGGAAATCTTGTCCTTTTTGACGGCGACCATAGGTTCAAATCATGCTTGGGGGTGAATTGTATTGGGAGAATCCAGTGAACAGGAATGCTCAACTTAGGAGGTTTTCTTGCTGGTTCGCTGAAGCGGTTCGGGCTGTTGTGCGGCATGTGGATGATCTGGACCCGTATAGATCTTCAACTTTTTGATCATCTGATAGGCCAACTTGTTTTTCGGCAGCATCCGGCGAACAGCGTGGTAAATCAGATCCTCGGGCTTGCGTTCCTTGCGATCACCGTAACTCTCGAGTCGAAGACCTGGGTAGCCGGTGTACCATGTGTAGTGCCGGTCATCCATTTTCTTGCCGGTCATCCCAACTTTTTCGGCGTTCACAACGATCACATACTCGCCGCAGTCCACATGGGGGGTATAGATGGGCCGATGTTTGCCCATCAGGACGACGGCTATATCACTTGCAAGTCGACCAAGGACTTCGTCGGATGCGTCGACGACATACCACTGTTGATCGACTTGGCCTGCTTTGGCCATGGTTGTTGGTTGCGCCACCACGGGATTGACTTATTGGTTTGAATGGATCGAAATCGAAAACCGCCAAATACGGCCGGTCGCCGTACTGCGGGGAATCGAGGAATTTATCGAGCGTCGCCGTGCTGGGCAAGGCCTTTCGCCCCGATTCATCGTGAAAACGGCTTCAGATCACGATTCCAAGCCAAATATTTCCCCTGAACGGCCAATGGAGGTGCCCCAAGGCCGATTTCAATCGCCTTTGGAGCAATCCAATTGGGTCAGAGCAGGCGATCCGGCCCGAATCGTTCCAGATACTTTTTCAGCCGCAGTTTCTTGCTTGCCGACTCACTGGTCATGTATCGCACACTTCCAAATACCGGACGTTTCGGTCCCCAAGCCCGATCGTACCTTCCCAAAACCCAGAAGATTCCGTTGTATGAGTTGGGATCGCGGCCATCGAGTGCATACTTGTTGTTCAATTCAATCATGATCGACAGGGCCTGTTGAGGAGATTCTGTCCAGTGCAGAATTTTCTTACCCCACAGCATTCGCATGTAGTTGTGCATGACACCCGTTTCGCGCAGTTCGCGTTGAGCGGCATTCCAGAGAACGTCTGCCGTACGGGCATTCTCGAAATCCTCCAAACTGTATAGATAAGGGCGTTTGTCGTCCGAATGCTCGACGAGCGTTTTCTGAGCCCAGTCCGGCAGGGACTCGAATTTGTCATAATCGTCTGGTTGCCTGAAGCTCAGGTTGAAACCCATTTCCCGCCAAGTCAGTAATTGGTCGAGAAATGCCTCCGCTGGCTCGCTCGTATTCCAGAAACCGTGGTTCTTTCCATTGGCTGGCGAGGCGTGGGCAGGCGTCCAGTTCTCCCTTTCGAGTAGCTTCTGGATAATTTCGTGAGTTGAGATGTGACCAAAGTGCAGATGTGGGCTAAGTCCCGTTGTGACACTTTCGTCCGGGTGATTTCGATTCTCGCCATACATCGAAAGTTGATGATTCAAGAACCGTTCAAGGCGCAATTCTGCCTCCCTTGAACCTCCAGGAAGCTTGTTGCTTGCTTTGACCGAGTGGTCGATGGGAAGCGTGTCCAGTCCGTTTCCCTTCAGGAAGTGGTCCAAATCAGCAGGGGTACCTGTGTTCAGGATATTTTCAGGCAAGCGTTCCAGTTTCGGAAGTTTTATTCCGGCCAACGGGTCTTCCTTTGGCATCTCCAAAAGATTGTCGAGGATGTTTTTCTGCATCCACCGCCGATAGCTGTGGGCAACAGTGAAGGTCCGTTCGGCTTTGCGTAAAGGTATCACGCCGTTGCTGTCGACGAGTTCCAGCCGCGCCGGAAGGCGGCTCCGAGCTACTCGGATCATGGTGGGATGGAAGAAGCAGGGGAATTCATCGGTTACGATCGTGCATGCGTTTACTGCCAGCTCGTGGAGTACCGCCGACGCAGTTCCGAATTCAGTTTCAACAAAGGGAAAGTATGTGACGCATCGATTTTCGGAGCATCTCTGGTTGTCTTTCATTCCTTCAATGACGAAGCGGTGAAGTCGATCGCTGGCCCAGCGATAGCGCAAACGTAAAGGCTCAAAAACAATCAGCGGTTTCCCGAATTGCCGGGCGCGGTCGACCGCATGTTGTAAAGCAAAATTGAAATGGAAGCGTCGAGAGGCCGTCATCCAATAGAGCACATAGTCACCGTCTTCACGCACGAAGTGATCATTTGCGTGGGTGTGTCGTATCGAAGGGATTGCCATCAGTCGCTTGAATCGTGTGAGCTTGCGGGTGGACATCGCCATCGAACTTGATTTGTTCACCCAGTTCGCAGGCAATGGTGTTTGTCCGTTGGTATTTACTGGCCAGATGTATGCAACGCGATGTCTGGATGCAGCACGGTGTCGGAAGAGTATCCGTGTCCACAACATCCACTCGTTTCCTGAAATCATTTCGCTCCGCGAAACGGATTTGCGGTGGGAAATTTACCCAAAGACAGCGGACACCGATCAGCCTGAATGCAGGCGAATCGTCAGAAGCACACTTCGTGGGCAGTATACCGGGCAGGGTAGGGTCCTTTGGCCGAGGCATATGGCTGGATCCCCTTCAACGTGGCTGGATCCCCTTCAACAAGGAAAATGCTGATCTCTGATACTGATCAGTGATGATGCTGGTCAGTGATTGCAAACAGTGAGCTTGCTGCTGATGACCGCTGCCTTGTCACCGAAGATCCAGCGCGAAATCTACACGTGTTGAGCGCTGCTCGACTCAACATGACTTACGGGGATCAATCGTTGTCGTTGTCGGACTCTGCGTCATCGCTGGTCACTTTACGTTTGACCATGCGAATTTCATTACCAATTTCATTGTGACTGACTTCATCCATGAAAGCATTTATCAGTAACAAGCCACGGCCACCCGCCCGTTCGAGGTTTTCAGGATCTGTCGGGTCGCGTAAAGCAGCTGCATCAAAACCAGGGCCCTCGTCACGGATGACAAAGGTGATTTCTTCATTGGTGGCGTCCAGTTGGATTTTGACCTTTCGCTCACGGTAGGGAGAAAGCTTTTTCCGTTCTGCGATCATGTTGACGTAGGGTTCCCCATTGTCCGTCTGTCTGAGTTCCGATGAGACCTCAAGATTGCCGTGAATCATGGCATTCAAGAGTGCTTCATCCAATGCCATGGCGATCTGCATGCGTTCGCCTTCATCAAAAAGGTCGAGTTCGACCATTGGCAACTCGAGTCTGGAAATGATGTCCGGAATCTGTGATTCGTCATTACTCACTTCCAGCGTGATGTTGCTTTCCAGGGCATTCTGGGCAACCGGTGGAACAGCTTTGGCTGCGTTTGTGACCGCCATCACCTGATGCAATACCGGGATCAGCGTTTCATTGAGTTCGCGTTTGGGAACGTAACTTGCGGCGCCCGCTTTCAATGCCTGGTTTGCAATTTCCTCACTACCCTGACTGGTCGTCAGGATGACGGGCAGGGATGGCATGGTCCCTTTCAGTGAGGCAACCAGTTCAAGCCCATTCATTTCCGGCATTTGCAGGTCAGTCACAACCACAAGCGGTAAGTGCTCCTCGATGGAAGCAAGCGCCTCGACGCCATCCATGGCAGTTTGGACGATGTAACCCTCTTTCTCCAACAGGAATTGGATTTGCCGGAGTTGCGTTGGACTATCGTCAACGACGAGGATGTGCGAGGGTTCAGGCATGAGTTTGGGATCTGTGGGCATCAATTGCCCAAGACTTGATGGCTTGAATTGTCGGTTTGAACGGTATGTTCAAAGCGTTGACATTGGAGAGAGACCTGCTTATCGGAAAATATCGGTGTTGTTGGCCCTGCGACTTCACATCCTTGTTTCCGGGATGCATTTTCGTTTCTGGGATGAATTTGCGGCAATTGCTGACCTTGGATACCCGGCTTCGCGTCGCTGACCACAACAAAAGATGGTAGGTCTGCGAGGAATTGCTCGATATCACCATTTACAAGTTTCAGGAGGATTCCCACCGGCTGACACGACATCGGGCAGTTTGTGACGATTACGATACGTTGTTGGCCCTTTTGTTCGCTGCCGACTTTGGTGTTGGTCCGGCTTCTTTTGCTCAACTCTGCACCATTCTAGCTTCTGAGCCAACTGCGTGGGTTGAAATGTGTGTTGAAATGAATTGCCCCCAAACGGTTTCGCAGGCGATTGATGCCGTACTGTCATGTTGCAAATAAGAACGACAGAATGTGTTGCAGGAGGCTTGATGACGTTTTCGGCTCATCTTGCAGTGATTTATCCGGGGCTGAGCGATCGGATGCTGAGTTGATTGGGGTGTATATTTGTTGCGAGCGGTGTTAACACCCGGAAAACTGTTGGGTCCTGAAAATCGGCTGAGATATTTGCATTGCGAAACCGCATACCCCTCACCAGTTCTCCTCTGTTCTGTGCTGCGGCAGCAAGTTTTCTGCTGGGCGCTGGCTACGTGCTGGGCGTTTCCTTTTTTCAAGTTCGAACCAACGTCTATCTGTCACCCGTGGACTTATATCTGCCTCGCACAATTGATTTCGTGATCATTGTGTGGTCGTTCTGGGTTGGTTCCTCAGTCGGCAGTTTTTTGAATGTTGTGGCGTGGCGGATGCCGCGGGGTGAATCAATCAATGGACGTTCTCATTGCCCACGTTGTCTCACCAGGTTGAATGCGACTGACAATTTTCCAGTGTTTGGTTGGATCGCTTTGCGAGGCCGCTGTCGAACCTGTCGTTTGCCGATATCTCCCCGCTATCCGATCGTGGAAACTCTGGTTGGTCTTTCATTGACGGTCGTTGCTGTTGCCGAAGTGTATGGGTTCAGTCTGCCGAGGCAGACTCAGGGTTCAGTGGGACCTCTCTGGTTTCCCGTGCTGGATAACGTTGGTTTGATCACGCTGGTATATCATGCGGTCGGTCTGGCGGTGTGTTGGGCGGTCGGACTGATACGCTTTGACGGCAATCGACTTCCTGCAAATCTGCAGACATTTGCCCTCGCCATCATTTCGCTTCCTGTTTTGGCGTTTCCGACTCTCATGGTTGTTACTTGGCAAATGGAAGTCAGCGACGATTGGCAGCCTCACGGCAGGTATGTTGACGCAGTTCTGCGAGTGATCACCGCTATGGTGGCAGCAACCGCTTTGGGCAGGTATTTGGCCAAAGGTTTTTGCCCAGCCGCAGACCCGAAACTCGATCCACTGGGAAAATCAACGACTCGCCTGATTGATCTGATTGTAATTCTTGCGGTTCCCTCGACTATTGTTGGTTGGCAGGCCCTGCCGGCAATCATTGTTTTCGCTTGTGTGTTGGCTTTTTGGAGCCGCGCAATTTTTCCAAGTCGCTGTGATGCATTAGGACGTTTTGCGATCAGCATGCCATTTGCTTTGACGTTTCAAATGGTGTTCTGGCGGCGTCTTGATTCAGTTGAATCAGCAACTTACCTGCAATATGCCGTGTGGCCGTCTGAGAACGCGTCTCCAGGGGTGATGCTTTTTTGGTTGTTGATGGTCGGGCTTGTTCCGCTCTGGTTAAAAGAGTCGTCTGATGCAGATGTAAGAATGGTTGATGATGACAAAGATCAGTCGGATAGGGCATTCGCAGCTGATGGCGGATTTGAGCAGAACTTATCCACAGGGACTTCGATTCAGGCTGAGGCATCTACAACAGATTCGGTTACAAACCTGCAAAACCACGATGGTGAAGCTCAGTTGGTTCGGTCGTCTGATGCTGACACTGCCACCGAATCCAGCAGCCATACGGGCGATCGGGAAGGGCGTGACAGTGTTGATGATGAAGGGAATGAAGAAGAGAAGTTGAATCCGGACTCTTGATTCACGTTTGGATTTCCAGATCACGGTTGCGAATGCCGCAGCATTTCGACCATCGCTTCATGGAGATGAATCGGACCCCGTTGAAGCCAGCGGCAATGCGATGTTGTTACGCTGTTACCTGATACAGGTTTTATTCGAGCGAACAGATGCTCAAGCTTGTGGCCTGTTGGGATCGGTTTCCAGTGCCTCGGTTGGCCTTGGTCTTAGCTGGAAAAAGAGGGCTTTTTTCTGGTCTGGCAACGAATAATCAAAACCACAGCTCTGCAAGAATCCTTCTGATGAGCTGATGGCGAGTATTTCCATCACGTTGAGTTCCCGGGCTCGTGCGACACACGCGTTGACGAGTTGTCTTCCCACTCCGCTGCCCTGGAAGGCTGTATCGACGGCGAGACATTGGAGTTCGGCGAGCTTGGGCCCATAAATCTCGATTGCTGAGAAGCCAATGAGTTTCCCGGCATGCCCCTCTGTTTCTGCGAAGGCGACGAATCCATGACGTGTGAGTTCGATGATTTCGGCTTCCGTCCGAGCCAGCAACAGTCGTTGCATCACGTAAGGTCGCATCAGGGCATGAATGGCCGCTGCATCAACTGGTTGTGCTTGTCGCAGCTGAATATTGGCGTTTTCTGCTTCCGGTGGATCTGCGTCCAGATTGCTCAATTCAATTGCACCGGGTTGGTAGCCTGTTTGATGGTCTGCCTCATCAGTTTGACGGGGGCATCCAGTCCGGTGAAAAGCTTGTACTGATAAGCAGCCTGGCGGACGAACATGTCAACACCGGTAATGATGCGGCAATTCGCTCGCTTGGCATACTTGATCAGAAGGGTGTTCTCGGGATTGTACACGGTGTCGAACACAGCCAGATATTGGCTCATGGCCGATGCGTTGTAGGGTGAGGCATCCATGTCCGGGTGCATGCCTACCGGCGTTCCATTGACCAGCAAGTTGATTTTTGCCTCATGACGTTGATCCCACTCAATGGTCCGGCAACCAATTTCAGCAGCAAGAATCTGGGACCGTTCATGTGTTCGTGAACTGATGATAACATCACAGTGCCGTTGTTTCAGACCCCATGCAATTGCCCGCGATACGCCACCGGCACCGAGTATCAGTGCGGTGAGTCCCTGCATAGGCCGTTCCTGGTTCTTGTCAATCTGGAAGGTTTCTTCGATGCAGTCCATCGCTGCACGGTAATCGGTGTTGTAGCCGAGGCAGTCATCGTTCTGAAACACCATTGTGTTGACCGCGCCAATTCCGGTTGCACTGGATTCTGCTTGTGAGCAGAACTCAATTGCATCTTCTTTGTGTGGGATGGTAACACTCAAACCACTGATGTTCAGGGCAGCACAGTTCTCAACCAGATTCGACAAGTCGTTTTTTGGAACACGGAACGGGAAGTAACGCGCATTGAGATTCTCTGAGGCAAATGCATGATTGTGAATCAGTGGGCTGTAGCTGTGTGCAACCGGATCGGCAACGACTCCAAAGAACTCGGTGTCTTCGTCGATTGATTCATACTTGTATAGGTCTCGCATCTCTTTCCAGTCGAGTTGTCCGGGAGCCATTTTTCTGCCGCCGGAAAATGTGGCATAGGTGAATGGCGAGCCGAGACGGTTAGCGAGTAAACGCGTGATTACACCAATTTCCCCCATGCAAATTCCGATTGTTGGTACCTTCGCGTTTCGAACAAGTTCGATCATGCGAAGGTTATCCGCGAAGGAATTTGCCATGGTTGCTATTTTTACGATGTCTGCATCTTCATCTGCCATGGCTGCGTGAAGATCTTCGAGGTTCTGGGGAGTTTCCGACATGTCGTGGAAACTGATGATCCGCTTGGTGTTGCCATAGCGCGGGATCTGTGATGCGATGTCGGCCTCGATATCGACATATTCAACTCCAGCAGCAATTGCACTGCGAAGAAGCATTAGACGTTCCTGCTCGGTTTTCATCCATCTTCCGCCGTCATCGCGGCGGCGAGCGGTCAGGACGACGGGGCATGGTCGGTTGTCAATCAATCTCGATAGACTGACGGCGCGACCGATGTAATCCAGTCGCAATTCAACCAGTTCCGCTCCCTGCTCGGCGAGGAACTGGTGTTCGGCGATCATCCGTTTATGGCGGGCTCTACCGAGTGTTACGCAAATCATGGACAGTGAAAGCTGTAGAGAAGGATAATGAATGAAACAGAGGCGAGGTTAACGCGGATTATCACCTGGTTGCCGGTGGACTCCCAAGCCAAAAGCCTATAATAGACTGGCACGATTGAGCGAGCGGGGGTGCTAAGGTAGATAATCGGATTTCGAGACCCCTGATTTCCACGACACTTTGGTGATCTTCCGTTTTTCAGATAATTGCATCGGCAGCATCTCTACACGAGTTCGGTATGTTCGTTACAACCCGCAGAAATAGGAATTCGACTTGCCCCCGGTACTACGCCGCTGGGCTCCTGTCGCTTGGGCTGGTAATCCCACTTGTGGTAGCGGCCTTTGAAAAATCTGCCGTTGCGGACGAAGCCATCGACAAATCCGCAGCGTTCAATTGGCCAACCGCCCGTGGAGATGCCCAATCGACAGGCCATGCTGAGCAGACGTTGCCAGACGATTTGCAGGTGCTCTGGGAATATAAAGCTGACGAGGCAATTGAGACGACTCCTGTCGTCGCGGGAGGTCGGGTTTTCGTGTCCGACGTCATGGGGAAAATCTACGCTGTCGATCGTGAGACTGGCAAAGAAATCTGGAAAGTCGATTTCGATACCGGATTCCTGGCTTCTCCAGCAGTCCAGTCAGATCATGTGGTGATTGGAGACATTGACGGAAACGTCTACAACCTCGACGCGGCTACCGGAAAGGAACTCTGGCGAAAAGTGACAGATGGCGAGATTGTTGGGTCAGCGGCGTTTCATGGTGGAAATGTATTGACCACCAGTCAGTCCGGGAAACTGCATTGTTTTCGCGTCAAGGATGGGTCCGAGGTCTGGACCTATGAGGCCAACGATCAGATCCGGTGCAGTCCAACCGTGGCAGGTGACCGTACGTTTCTTGGGGGGTGCGATGGGCAATTGCACGTGATCGATTTGAAGACAGGCACGTCAGTCGGAAAGTCGTTTGAACTCGGAGGACCAACAGGTTCCACTCCTTGCGTGGTCGGCAATCGGGCATTCCTTCCCATCATGGATGGGTCTGTGTATGCGTTTGACTGGAAAGCCCATAAAGAACTTTGGCAGCACATGGACGAAGAGCGTCCTCAGGAATACCGCAACAGTGCAGCCGTGACAGGGAAACTGATGGTGTTGAGTAGCCAATTCAAGCAGGTGGATGCTCTTTCTGTTGAAACAGGGGAATTGAAGTGGCGTCACACTCTTCGCCGACGTGCTGATGCGTCACCGGTGATCGCGGGAAAAGATGTCTGGATCGCGGCTACCGATGGAAGATTGATCCGCCTCGCTCTGGATGATGGCACTGATGAAAAGTGGAGCTATGAAATTCGCGGCTCTTTTCTTGCTGGGCCTGCCATTGCGGGACAGCAGTTGTTCATTGCGGATGACGACGGAATTGTGCGTTGTTTTGGGATAAAAAACAGCAAGAATGAAAGTGGTGCCGATGTGACGCCACCTGCGAGTTCCAAAGTTTCCTTCCGGGGACCGTAGAGAATCGTCGGGATACATTTACACTTGATACAACTCTGAACAGTTCGTTTACTTTCTAACCATTCGGCTTTCCTACATGGCTTCCGCTTCAAGCGACAAGAATAAAACCGAGGTCGGCAGTTACTTCATTTCCAACTATCCACCGTACAGTCAGTGGAACCGGGACGAATTGCCTGTTGTTCGCGAAACGTTGGATCGCCCCCCCAAAGAACAGACTCCGCTTGGTCTCTACCTGCACATCCCTTTCTGCAGGAAACGATGCAAATTCTGCTACTTCAAGGTTTTCACGGATGTGAAAGCTGCCGAGGTACAGCGGTATGTTGACGCGTTGTGTAACGAGATATCCCTCGTCAGCCAGTTGCCGGTGATGGGAACGCGACCTTTCCGTTTCGTCTATTTCGGGGGCGGTACCCCCAGTTTTCTCTCACCGAAGCAATTGACGAAACTGGCTGATCGTCTGCGAGAACACATCACGTGGGACGGTGCAGAAGAGGTGACATTTGAATGTGAGCCGGGCACCCTCAGTGAGACGAAAGTGAAGACATTGAGAGATGTGCTTGGAGTCACTCGCTTGAGTTTGGGCGTTGAAAACTTTTCAGACAAGCTTCTGGAGGAGAACGGGCGCGCTCACCTGTCAAAGCAGGTTTTCAATGCATGGGAATGGATATCTGAAGCAGACTTTCCCAACGTCAATATCGACCTGATCTCCGGTATGGTTGGTGAGACGTGGGATAACTGGAAAATGAATGTTGAGAAAACTCTCGAGTTGTCACCTGAGAGTGTTACCATTTACCAGATGGAGTTGCCGTTCAACACGGTTTACAGCAAGGACATCCTTGGCAATCAGGTCGAAAGTCCAGTAGCAGATTGGGATACGAAACGGGCCTGGGTGGAATATGCATTTTCAGAATTCCAGAAACAGGGTTACAGCGTCAGCAGTGCCTACACTGTTGTTAAAGATCCCAACAAAGTGAATTTCAGCTATCGAGACAACCTGTGGAAGGGAGCGGATCTGCTTGCTACGGGGATCGCGAGTTTTGGTCACGCCAGTGGCGTCCATTACCAGAATCTGGCCGATCTTGATAAGTACCTGTCGTCAATTGAATCTGGCAATCTTCCTTTGGGACGCGGATTTGTTCCCAGTTCACACCAGGCGTTGGTACGCGAGATGATTCTGCTGCTGAAGCGTGGTTATCTGGATGCCAGCTATTTCAGGGACAAGTTCGGTGTGGAGATACTGAAAGAGTTTTCAGAACAGTGGCAGGAATATGTGTCAGAAGGTTATGTCAAGCTCAATGGCGATCTGATTGAATTGACCAATGCAGGGTTGCTGCGAGTGGATGCGCTTTTGCCGCCATTTTTCGAAGCTGAATTTCAGGGAGTACGCTATACGTGAGTGATGAGCGTGCTGACGAGCCCGAGGCTGAAAAGACATCAGAGGGTTATTTTTCGTTTGCCATGGGCGAGTTCACGGCTGAGTTTCCACGTGACCGGTTCTATGCCACCAATCACATGTGGGCCAGTGAAGTGGCCGCGGGTATCTGGCGGTTCGGTTTGACTGCCTATGCAGTTCGACTGCTGCAGGATGTTTACTTTCTGGATTGGGAGCTTGAGCCGCCTGCCCAGGTTGCACTACGTGCGCATATCGGTTCGATCGAGAGCAAGAAAGCCGAGAGTGATCTTTATGCGCCGGTAGCAGGCTCACTTGCGGGCATCAATGAAAAGACGCTCGATGATCCGTCGTTGATCAATGCAGACACCTACGGTGATGGTTGGTTGATCGAGCTTGCTGCCGACGAGGTTGGGCAACTGCTTGAACCCGACGGTTATGCAGAACACCTGATTGACGCTTGGCAAGTTGCTCAGAGAACGATCAAGGGCCAATCGAACCAATAGCACAATCTCGGTTGCAGCATTGATGCTTCGTTGCGATTCGTCAGACTGGATGATTGGACCATTCAACGCAGACGAGGGATCAATCACCGTTTCCTGTTTCGAGCCTCGCGATTTGGATTGTGTGTTTCAAGTTGATCCCCTACCCATTGGCTGATCCGTTTTTCGAGTAGTGGTAGCGGAATTGAGCCGGCTTCCAATACACGATCATGGAAGGAGCGGACGTCAAAATTGCCTCCCAGTTTCTGTTCCGCTTCCTGACGCAAGCGACTGATGGCAAGTTCTCCCGTTTTATAAGCCAGTGCTTGACCGGGCCAGCCAATGTATCGATCGACTTCTGCCACAATATTGTGGGGGCTCAATGCAGTATTTGCGGTCATGTAGTCGATTGCACGTTGGCGGGACCAGCCCATCCAATGAATCCCTGTGTCGACAACGAGCCGGCTCGCACGCCACGCTTCCATGCTCAAGCGTCCGAAGTCCTGATATGGATCTTTGTAGAAGCCGATCTCCTTTCCAAGCCGTTCGCTGTACAATGCCCAACCTTCAATGAAAGCAGTGTTGTTGCTTTCACGACTGATGGGATGGAGATCCTGTAGTTCTGCTTGAATGGCGAGTTGCAGGTGGTGACCAGGAACAGCTTCATGAAGAGATAACGCTTCAAGTTGATACAACGGGCGCGAGGAAAGGTTGTAGGTGTTCAAGTAGTAGACACCGCCGCGCGTGCCATCCGTTGCGGGGGGCCAATAGTAGGCTGCTGTTGTTTGAGGTGCCACATACGCAGGGATTTCCCGGAGTCCATAGGGGATTCTTGGGAGGTGCCCAAACAGTTCCGGTAACCGTCCATCCGCGCGCTTCAGAATCAAGGCTGTAGTTTGCATCAGTTCTTCCGCTGTTTTTGCGTAGAACCTTGGTTCTGTTCTCAAGTGTTCAAGAAACTCGTCGAGTGTGCCCTTGAATTCCACGTTTTGTTTGATCAGTTCCATCTCAGCGCGAATCCTCGCGTTTTCCCGTAGTCCGGTCTGATGCAATTCTTCAGGAGAGATTTGGATCGTCGTAAAACGTCGAATCCGGTCGAGATAGAATTCGCGGCCCATCGGCATTGCCGAGGCTCCGACAGGTCCTCGACATGCAGGCAGGTATTCTGTTCGCAGAAATTCGGCAAAACGTTGGTATGCCGGAATCACACTTGAATCCAGTGCACTTTCAATTTGAACGCGGATCTTGGACCAGCTTTCGGGTCCCAGATTCGTTTTGCTTTCGGTCGCGATATTCTTAAGAAAAAGAGATTCCGAAAGGTCATCGACGATATGCGATTCGACTTGTGAAAGGGAATCTCGCATGATGATTGCAGGTTGAACCAGCCCCGCATCGATTCCGCCACGCAGCAGTTCAATCTGCTGATTGGTGTAGCGGTCAAAATCCTGCAGACGCGCGATGTAGTTTGCAAAGTCCACTTCGGAACGTGGCGACATCATCCGGGGCAGTTCCGGAAAACGGATGTGAAACCCACCGCGATTGTTGATTGGCATCAGGTGGGTCTGAAAGCGGAAGTCAGCGAGCTGACCTTCAAGCCGTTGCCGGAGCAGTTCGCGGTCGATTTGTCTCGACTCACTCAGTTTTTCGACAGGAATCGCATTCAATTTTTCCAGAAATCTGGCACGTTGATCTGCTCTGCTTTGAATCGCCTCAAGGCTATCGTCGGAGAGGCGATCCTGTCCTCGAGGATCACCGACATTGGTTGCAAGAAATGGCGATGACTCCAATTCAAATTCCCAGACTGTATCGAGCAGTTGGGTCAACGTCTGATCGCTCTGGTTTGGTTCGGTGGATATTTCCTGTCCATCAACAGAGTTGACAAAAAGTAACACCAGACCAGACAAAAAAAAACGGTGTGCCGGGACGAAAATTCTCATGTTGTGCATGATCAACCACAGAGTTTGAACGTGTGTGCGTAGGAGCGATGATTTTACGTAGAATCCGAAGCGAAATCATCGCTACCTGTTGAAACCTCGGTGACTCCCACGTTGCACGCGATCGACGTGTCGGGAATTGATCCTATGGCTCCGTGGTTTCATTACACTATGGTAGCGGTTCTCGTTCGGATTGCGGCGGTAAGCGGCACTGATATTGGGAAGCGTTTGGGAAGCGTTTGGGAATTTGAGCAATGAATTTGAGGCAGAAATAGCGTGTATCATTTGATTGAAAAAGCAGTTCGATTCTCGATTTTGCCAACGATGTGCTGTGTTTTGCTGTGTTCGCTTTTTGACGTTGCATCTGCTCAAGATGACATATCCCAGAGTGGCGTTAGTCATCTTGTTGAGTCTGCAGAGGAGCATCTACTCGAGCCATTTCGTTCAAAGGCACATGAGAGATGGAACTCTGAAATCAGGAAAATCGAAGCGAGGGATCAAGCGGAGGTGGACCCTGCGGATGCGATCCTTTTTCTGGGCAGCAGCAGCGTTCGCAGATGGGACAATATTGCGACGGACATGGCCCCTTTTCGTACGATTCAACGCGGATATGGAGGAGCGAAATACAGCGATGTCGCGGTTTTTGCCAAGCGTCTGCTTCATCCACATCAGTATCAGGCGATGGCGATTTTTGTAGGAAATGATGTGCAGGGTAAGCCAGAAGACCATACGCCAGATCAGGTGGAAGCATTGGCGCGATACGTTGTCTCGGTGTCACGGAAGCATCAACCTGAGGCGCCTGTGTTTCTGATTGAGGTGACTCCAACATCGAGGCGTTATGCGGCGTGGCCAGCGATCCGTAAAGTGAATGAACGCTTGCGCGAGGTCGCCCTGTCAACGCCTAACACGCATTTCATTGCTACAGCCGAGCATTTTCTGGACCCGGCGGGAAAACCGCGGGACGAGTTTTTTGTATCTGATCTCCTGCATCTCAATGAGGCCGGGTACGACCAATGGGCAGCCTTGATTCGCAATCGAATCTCCGAGACTTTGCGGTTCAAACGGGAATTTGAGGTCAGGAAGCAACTGGAGAAATGAATTGAATTGCACCGAATCGAGTTTCACGGGCGTCAGAGTCCCGTTCCACGCGATCTATTCCGGAATCCCTTCGATTTCGTAAAGCAATTGGCAGTTTCAAGCTTGTGATTGCCTGAAAGCAATTCGTAGACTCCCGCTTCATCCATTTCCATTTCTTGCAGAGGGAAGCAGTTCAGTTGGGCGGCAAGGAAGCCACCATTGAAACCATCAGTTCCCGGATGCGACCGGAGCAGTCGTATTCCGGATTTGCTGCTGCGCGAGCGTTCTTTTTTTGCTGGGTCGCCGTTCTCAGTACTTGCAAGGTTGCCGCTCAGGAAGCCAGTGTCGAGAAGCTTCATGTGCGAGGCAATGTGGTATCACGATGGCAAATTGAAGACGCTGAGGCATCTTTGCTGCAGGGTGATTGTGAATTGGCTCATGCAGACCGTGTCCTCCATGCGGATGCAATTCTGTTGCTTGTTGATGGTCCGGCAGGTCGGGTACGGACGCGGATCGTTATTGCTGGCAAAACAGCTCATGACAAGAAGAACATTCCGCGGGCTTTCACGCTGCTGACGAGAGATGATCCGCAAATTGTTGCACCTCGTGTCCTGAAAAAGCCGGCCGTCGAGCCGGACTTGCTTCGTTATCTGCCAGCGGATGATCCGCTGTTTGGCAATGAATGGTTGAATTCGATACCAGGTGAGAGAAGAAGACTGCAGCAGGTGCAGTTTGAAGAATCGGTTGTTGCACCTGGGCCGGAAAATGTTCTCCCTGCACCCGGGAAGGAGACTGGAGATTCATCTTCTGTCCGTTTTTTAACCGGTGGAGGTACAAAGTCAATTGAGATCGGTGCACGAGACGGATCGACTCAATTGCAGATCGAAATGAAGCCAAGACCGGAATTGGGTGATACGGTTGTTTTGGCGCGGGGGGGTGTCACTGTCTTGATCCGCGATGTGACCGTGGATCTGCCCGGTGGCATGATGGATCTGGGAACAATCTCACTCTCTGCTGACCGTGTTGTCGGATGGCTGCCAGAAGTAGGGTCATTGTTCAATCGTTCTGATGCCGTTTCCCCATCCAATGGTGAAATCTACCTGGAGGGGGACATTGTTTTCCGTCAGGGTGAACGGATCATCTATGCCAACTCCATGTATTACAACATTGCGACACAGCAGGGCATGGTCTTGGATTCCGAGGTCATCACTACCATTCCGAATTATCAAGGTGTGGTGCGTCTCAAGGCTGATGTGCTTCAGCAAGTAGCCAAGGGCAATTTCATCGCGTTTGATGCGGCGGTTACAAGCAGTCGCATGGGAGTACCACAATACTGGTTGCAGAGTGAGCGTCTGCAATTGACGGACCGGGAACGAATCATGCCGGACCCAGTTACGGGGTTGCCTGCCAGCCGCAGTGAAGCCTTTGTCAACAGTCGCGACAATTTCGTTTATTTCGGTGGAGTACCGATCCTCTATTGGCCAACGTTTTCAACGAGCCTCGAACGACCAGGCTATTACGTGTCTGGTGTCAAGTTGCGCAATGACCAGATTTTTGGGACGCAGCTGTTACTCGATTTTGATCTTTTTCAATTGCTTGGAATTGAGAACGCACCGCCCGGCGCCGATTGGGAAATGTCGTTGGATTATTTAAGCGAACGTGGCCCAGCCATTGGCACGATGCTTGAGTACAGCTTGCCATCGATCTTCGGTTTCAATGGTCCGGTCGATGGTTATTTTGACACATGGGTCATTCACGATGACGGAAATGATGATCTGGGTGCAGGACGCCGCAATCTTCCGCCATCGACGCGGTTCCGTGGTCGCTCCTTGCTGCGTCATCGCCACTATCTGAATCCCAACCTCGAGCTGATTGGTGAATTTGGCTGGATCAGCGACCGAAATTTCCTTGACCAGTATTTTGAGGCGGAATGGGATCGTGACATCAATGAGAGCACTGCATTACGAGTGCGCAAGTACCGCAACAACCATTTGTTTGATTTGACTGGGCAGGTTCGGATCAATGACTTTTTCACAACCACTGAAAACCTGCCCATGCTGGATCATTACATGATTGGCAGTTCCATTTTTGGTGATCGATTCACATGGTCCGCTCACAATAAAATCGGGTACTCTCGGCTTCAAGTTGGTGATTTGCCGGAGAGTGAGCCTGAGAGAAGTACGTATTCACCCATTGCTCCGGCACCGGGCATTGTCGGGCTTGAGACCGTGGGTCTTGAAAATGCATCAGGGGTTGTCGCTGGAACACGCCAAAAACTTGCCTTGCCAGTGCAGGTCGGCCCAGTCAGGGTTGTGCCTAGTGTTTCAGGCGAGGCATCCTATTATGGTGAGGCAGCAGATGGAGAACCGCTCACGCGGTTGTTCGGCCAAGGTGGAGTTGTGGCCACGCTTCCTGCATCACGAGTTGATCCAACCATTCAAAGCAGTCTGTTGAATGTTCGTGGTCTGGCACACAAAATAGAATGGCAGGCTGAGTATTTTTATGCAGATAGCAATTCCAGTCTTGATGCACTTCCGCTTTACAATCCGCTGGATGATCATGCCCAGCAGCAGTACCGATCACGCTTCTTGCGAAGCAATCCTGCTACCTTGGGGCAAGTCCGCTATCAATCCCGGGACTATGCGTTTCGTCAGGGGATTCAGCGCCTTGTGGCCAGTCCAAGTGATGTGATTGCGGGCGATCTGCAGCAAGTTCGAATCGGCTTGCACCAACGGTTGCAAACCAAACGGGGATTGCCAGGTCTTGAAAGAATCGTGGACCTTTTCCATCTGGATTTGGACCTTCTGGTTTTTCCGGATTCGGATCGTGATAACTTTGGCGAGTCATTTGGGCCTGCGACCTATGACATGCGATATCAAGTTGGCGATCGCGTTTCACTGCTGAGTGATGGATATTTTGATTTTTTTGATGGTGGGCTTCGGTCCATCAGTGCTGGTGTGCGGAGCACGCGACCAGGTTTGGGAGATGTGTATTTTGGCTTGCTGTCATTGGAAGGGCCGATCAGCAGCACCGTTTTCCGTAGCAGTCTTGATTACCGGTTGAATGAAAAATGGATCATTTCCAACGCAATGAGTTACGATTTCAGCAGCACCGGCAATGTTTCCCAGTCAGCAGGTTTGACGCGTATTGGTGAGTCTCTGTTGTTTCGACTTGGCATAACCTATGACAAGGGACGAGATAACGTGGGAGTCGGATTTACGATCGAACCTCGGTTTTGGCCAAGACCGAAACTGGGTCGGGTGGGTGGACAGTTGATTCCACCACCAGGTGTGGAGGGATTTGAGTAGGGCGTAAAGACAGGCTCAATTTCCGGTGATCGGATCAGCCAACATGGTTTTGCCGCACTCCGTCCAGGAGCCTGAGTGAATGACTGATGGTATCAACGGTGTTGTTTTTCGAATGAACATCGGATTCACATGCGAGATCCACTGACTTCTATCTGGTGTGTTGCACTACCCACTTGAAGTAGCTCTCAGTGGTATCCATGACAGGTAACATCAGGATTTCAGGCTCTTCGTAAGGATGATGTTTGACCAATTGCTCCTTGAGCGTCTGCCACCGGGTGTTTGCTGTTTTGATGGTCAATCGGAACTCATTCGACCGCTCAATCGTACCTTTCCATAGGTAATGACTCGTCATTGGGCCATCGATTTGGATGCAGGCTGCGAGTCCGGCTTCCAGAAGTTGATTGGTGATCCGTTCGGCATCTTCGTGTGATGCGACGGTCGTCATGACGATGATCAACTGGTCAGATGGATGCATGTTGGCGAAATGGTCAATCGAAGTCAGTGGAATGATACTGGCTGTTTTGCAGGCCATTCGAGGAATGTGGCCCGTTGGTAATTTAGCAGGCAACTGGTAAGCATATGTGCGTGAGTGGCCCGAGTCCTGATTTCAAAAGTCAGCTTTCTGAAAGGAACGTGGCGGCTTTTTCAATGTAAATCCCATGAAAAAGGGTATGCGATTGTCATGGAGTGCATGATTCCCAGTAGAACAGAGAGGGTGTTGTTGTCGCTGGAGATACACGGAAATGAATGATTTGCAGAACGCGCACAGCATGACATCTTTGACTTTATCGCGTTTGATCCGCGCCAGTGTCCGGTATTCGTGGAGAGTATCTGGATCGGTCGCTTTGGGAGTCGCCACGGCTACTGCTGTCATTGTCGGTGCCCTCTTGGTCGGTGATTCGATGCGTGGCAGTTTACGTGGTCTTACGATCGAGCGTCTGGGGAAGACACAGAGTGCTGTTTTTCCGGGAGGCTTTTTCGAGGTAGATGGTTTGACCGACGAAAAGTTGAATCCCATCGCCTTGATGTTGTTCGAGAATGGAACGGTCGAGATTCGTGATGAAGAAGGCTCGATTCGTCGAGCTGGTTCGGTACAGATCGTTGCCTGTGACAATGATTTCTGGCGTCTTGATGTTTCAGGAATGCAGCCGATAAAAAAACTGGATGACGAAAGTGTGATTCTGAATGAGTCGATGGCGACCGAGTTGGGAGTGCAGGTAGGTGATTTGCTCACCTTGCGTCTGCCCGTCGAGCAGGCCGTGCCTGCTGACAGCCCCCTTGGCAAGCGCGAAGCGGTGAGTGAGGGTTTACCCCGAATGCGAGTCGCCGACATCATTCCTGATCGTGGGCTTGGGATATTTTCCGTTGTCCCCAGTCAAGCCGCGCCACGCAATGTTTTTGTGAGTCGCAGGACTGTGAGTGAAGTCCTCGACAGGGACGGGCAGGCCAATGCCCTACTGCTCGATCAGCCGGCAAGCCTCGAAGACTTCAATATCAGTCTGGCTGATCTGGGTATTACATTGCAGCGGATACAGCGTCGCTTTGAACCGGAATCCGGCGAGCCAGTTACTATCTACGATTACTTCTGGCTGACCAGTGAGCGATTGCTGCTTCCTGCTGTTGCGGTTGATCGTATTGACGAAGCCTTTTCTGGCGATGAGTTGACGGAGACCTCGACCTACCTCGCAAATGCAATTGAACGGCTGAATGAAGAAGGTGAGGTCGTGGCGACTGTTCCTTACAGTACGATTACGGCGGTTGATGACAGTCCGCAACTTCCTTTGAACTATTCTTTGCGGGACAACATGCCTGGGTCACCACCCGATCCATCGGTTACTGCCGATGATGATGGCAATGAGTTGATTCCCCTTGTACTGAATGGGTGGACTGCGAATCGTCTGAATGCAAAAAAAGGTACTCGATTGAGAGTTGCCTACTATGAACCTGAAGTCGAGAATGGCAACGAAATCGAACGCTTCTTTCCGGGTGTTGTAACTGATGTGGTGCCGATCACTCGTCCCGCCAAACCTTACCGTCGTCGACGTGAAGCTGTCTTTGATCAGCCGCCCACGGTTTACAATGATCCCAACCTGACGCCATCGGTGCCTGGAGTCACTGACCAGGATTCGATCAGTGACTGGGACCTGCCGTTCCAGCTGGAACGGGAAATCGGTCCCGAAGACGACAAGTACTGGAATGAATACCGTTTGACACCAAAGGCATTTTTGCCGCTGAACGCAGGGCAGGAACTGTTTCGAAGCCGGTTTGGGGAAACGACTGGAATCCGTATTCCAATCTCAGCAGCAGAAAACGAGGACGCGCTTCGTGACCGTCTGTTGGAGATTCTCAAGCCATCCTTTTCAGAATTGGGCTGGTCCATCATTCCAATTCGTGAACAACAGCTTGCAGCTTCCAGTGGAACAACACCGTTTGACGCTCTGTTTCTTTCATTGAGTTTCTTTGTGATTTTCTCTGCAGTCATGTTGATTGCCATGTTGTTTCGTTTGGGATTGACCCAGCGCATGACGGAATTCGGAACCTTACTGGCGGTGGGATGGACGCCTCGGCGAGTCGCCAGCCTGGTGCTCCGCGAAGGTCTGCTGATTGCCGCGATCGGCGTGCTTCTGGGAGTCGGCGGCGGATTCTTTTACGCGGAAGTCGTGCTTTGGGCTCTGCGGTCTTTCTGGGTTGGAGCTGTCACTGTGCCGTTTCTGGATTTTCACTGGACATTCCAGAGCATTTTGCTTGGCTGCGTTGTGGGGTGGGGAGTTGCTGCTGTGACATTGTGGAAGACAGCACGTTGGTTGACTCAGCTTGATGCACAGGAATTACTCTCGCGGCGTGATTCAGATAAGTGCGCAGGTCGGAATGTTGGTCGGGGTAAATTGCCACTGCTCGCTGGTGGGCTCGGTTTGCTGGCTGTGGGAGTGGCTTCCGTTGGTGCATCGGCCGCTGGACAAATTGCAGCAGGTGCTTTCGTTGGTGGTGGGATGTTATTGTTGTTCGCCGCCTTCTTATGGATTTTTGCCTGCTTGAAAAGTCCGAGTCGATTGACTGGTATGAATGGTCAAGTCCGTTTTACTTTTCGCAGGCTGATAGGACGCAATGCATCTCGGCATCCGCTGCGTAGCACGATGACGATTGGCTTGATGGGAACAGCATCTTTTCTGATCATCGCGATTTCCGCATTTCGTCTGCAGCCAGGTGCGGAGGGGACAGGCGGCTTCACTTTGATAGGAAAATCTTCGCAAACGCTTTCCCGGGATTTACGGCAGTCCCAGACTCGGGATGAAATGCTGGGTCCGGATGCTCGACTGTTGAGTGATGTGACAATTGCTCCACTGCGATTGCGTTTGGGGCAGGATGCAAGTTGCAACAATTTGTACAAAGCAACTCGACCGACAGTCGTCGGTATACCCGAATCGTTCAGCCGCTTGTTCAAAGAGAATTCTGGTCAGCTGCCCGGGTTCGAATGGGCTGCCCGAGGCGGGCTATCCAAGGGAGAATCGCCATGGGACTTGCTGAAAGTGGCTGCTGTCGGAACGGAAGCGGATCCGATTCCGGTAATCATTGACCAGAATACGGCAATGTGGAGTTTGCAGATGATGAAAGGTGTGGGTGAAATACGGGCGTTCGAATATGAACCCGGAAAGCCCATCTATTTTCGCGTCGTGGGCTTGCTTGCCAACTCCGTTTTGCAGGGCAAGCTGTTGATTGGCGAGGAAAATTTTGAATCTGTCTTTCCGGATGTCAGTGGCTATCAGTATTTCCTCATGGCAGTTGACAGTGATCGCAACGAAGAGGTAGCAAGTGTTCTCGAAAACCGTTTGGGTGACATCGGGATGGATGTTACCGATGCGAATCGGGTTTTGTCAGCGATGCTGGCAGTTCAGAATACTTATCTGCGTACTTTTCAGAGTCTCGGTGCCCTCGGGCTGTTGCTGGGAACGGTCGGACTGGCAGTAGCACAGATGCGAAGTGTTCTTGAGCGACGTCAAGAATTGGCAGTCATGCGTGCAATAGGATTCAGTCGTCGGCGTTTGACATCGGTAGTGATGGGGGAAACAGCGGTTCTGCTGTTCTTTGGAATCGGGTGTGGAGCAGTTTGTGCAGTTCTCGCCGTTTTGCCGCATGCATTGCTCAATGGGTTGGATCCCCCGATCAAGGAGTCGCTGGTGCTGCTTTTTGGCATCATGGTGTTCGGTCTGATTGCTGGTTTGGCAGCCGTCCGAAGGGTAAGCACGATGCCTCTTTTGGAATCGCTGCGTTCCAATTGAGAAAGGGGTCGATATGTTTCAAATGTTGGACGATTTGACTGAGCCAGCCGATCACCTGGCGTTGGATGAGGCTATTCTTGTCGCGAACCCAAGCGAGACGGAAAGAGCACAGGTTGCAGAGACCGATTCATGGCAGATTTTGCGAGTGTGGGAATTTTCCGAACCAGCAGTGATTGCAGGCAGATCAAGCCGGATTCGAGAGGAGATTGATGTCGATCATTGTGAGTCGACAGGAATTCCAATTTACCGTCGCTGCACGGGTGGCGCATCAATCGTCGCCGGGCCAGGCTGTTTGATGTACAGCGTTGTACTTGATCAAGCCTGCCATGAGGGGCTGCGTAAGATTGATGCAGCGCATCAGTATGTCATGTCACGTGTGTTGGCTGCTGTGCGTCTGCAAGTACCGGAAGCCACTTTGCAGGGCATTTGTGACTTGACCTGGCAGAATCGCAAGTGCTCTGGCAATAGTCTGCGAGTGACACGGGATCGAGTTTTGTATCACGGAACGCTTCTTTATGATTTTGATTTGACTATGCTGTCCCGTTGCCTGTTGCATGCGCCGCGGCAACCTGAGTATCGGGCGGGGCGTAAGCATGATGCATTTGTCACCAATGTGCCGGCGGACCCACAAAAACTGGCTGAGCATCTGCTCGATGTTTTTGGGGTGATTGGCAGTGTGAATGCTGTCGATTTGCTTCCGGAAATCAAGGAGCTTCGTCAGCAGAGATATGATTCGCATCAATGGAACTACCGACATTGAATGAACAACGATCCTTGTATTCAAAGAATTCACCGGGGATCGGGCGGCACCATACGAAAATCGAGCTGAACATTGACCGAGAACAACCTGAATTATGACCAATGGAAGAAGGTTCTGGCTGAACATGGGCAGGAGCATGTTTTGGGACACTGGCCGAAGTTGACTGCTCGGGAGCGAGAAGGACTTTGCCAGCAGTTGAATGAGATTGATTTTGTCGAGTTGGGAGATCTTCTTGCCGGGCAGGACGAAACGACCGACTTCAAAGCCCTGGCAATGAGGGCGGCTTCACCACCTGCAGTGCTTGCCGACGGAAGTGGTGCTGACTGGTCACCGGCGGAAGCTCGGGAGCGCGGCGAAGAGGCTTTGAAGCAGGGCGAGTTCGGTGCTGTCATCGTGGCCGGCGGACAGGGCACAAGGCTGGGTTTCGATCAACCCAAGGGAATGTTCTCCATTGGTCCTGTTTCCGGTCGGACTCTTTTTCAGTTCTTTGTCGATCGTCTGCTCGCTGTCAATGAAAAGTATGGTTGTTGTATTCCTTTGTACATCATGACCAGCGAGGCAACTGATGAGCAAACACGCGACTATTTTCGCGAGAATGACAATCTTGGATTGCAACCGGACGACTTGCACATCTTCAAGCAGGGAGTGATGCCTGCTGTCGATTCGGTAAACGGCAAACTATTGATGGATAGCACCAGCTCCATTGCTTTGAGTCCCGATGGTCATGGTGGAACCGTTTCCGCGCTCGAACGTGGTGGTTGTTTGGACGACGCTGTGAGACGCGGCATTCGGCACTTGGCCTATATTCAGGTTGATAATCCACTTGCCCAGCTTTGTGATCCTGAATTGATAGGGCATCATCTGATGGCAGCGAGCGATATGACGACACAGGTGGTCAGAAAACGTGAGCCAATGGAGAGAGTTGGAAATGTCGTTTTGGTGGATGGACAGGTGCAAATCATTGAATACAGCGACCTGCCTGAATCGGCAGCAACGGCCACGAATGAGGATGGCTCGCTGAAACTCTGGGCGGGCAATATTGCTGTTCACATGTTCAAGCTTGATTTTTTGCGAAGAGTCGCAGGAGAGGCAGCTTCCCTGCCGTTTCATCGGGCATCAAAAAAAGTGCCCTATTGTGATGAGAGCGGCAAGCTGGTGCATGTTGATCAACCCAACGCGGTGAAATTCGAAAAATTCATTTTCGATTTATTGCCAATCGCCAAAAATGCCTTTGTCGTTGAATCACTTGCCAGCGAAGCATTCGCGCCGGTGAAAAACGCGGCTGGTGCGAGGACAGATACGCCAGAGACGGCAAGAAAGGCAATCACGGATTTGCACAGGGGCTGGCTGGAGGAGGCGGGCGTTTGTGTCGATCAGGGGGTTCAGGTCGAGATTAACCCCCGAGTCGCCCTCTCAGCTGGCGATTTGCATGAAAAGATAGAGCCAAATCTGCGGATCAGCGCAGATCAATACTTTGACTCCCGGCTAGAATCATGAGCGGGACCTCCACGCCTTTGCGTAGAACTTGACTGGTTCCCGCCTGTCGGTCATTTACGCTCGACGGTTGATCGGAACCTCATCCTGACTGCGGTGTTCCATCCCACACCCTCCTTACGTGATTTTCCTACCTCGCGCACGTGGCATCATGAAAAGTAATAAGCCTGAAGAACATCGGCACGGTAACGCATGGGCTGGTCTGGTGATCTGCCTGTTTTTAATCGCAATCGTCGGCGGTGCTGGCTACACCGTTCTGAGCAGCTCCCAGGGGACAGTGGATCCTGACGAATTGATCACACAGGTTGCTCGCAGGGGACCGTTCGATCACATCGTGCTGGAGCAGGGGGAGGTTGAAAGCAGCAGCAACACCGAGATCGTTTGCGAGGTCAAGTCCCGCGGTAGTGGTGGTACTGCGATCCTGTGGGTAATCGAAGAAGGCACGAAAGTTAAAAAGGGCGATAAGCTGGTGGAATTGGATTCTGCGGAATTGGAACTGAATTTGAAGGAGCAGAAGATTCAGGTCATCACCGCAGAATCGCGTCTGGCAACTGCCGAGGCAAAGCTGGAGCAGGCGAAGATTGCGAGACAGGAATACCTTGAAGGTGTTTACAAGACAGATGAGAAAGAGATTCTCGCCGAGAAAGCGCGAGCCCAGCAGGAATTGCGACAGGCACAGTTGGAAAGCCGAAGCAGCCTGCGTTTGGTAGCCAAAGGCGTGTTGAATGAACTGGCACTTCAAGCAAATGAGTTCGCAGTTGCCGATGCCCAGAACAAACTCGATGTTGCCGAAAGCAAATTGAACGTGCTGCAGAACCTTACGAAACAGAAGATGCTCGTGCAATTTGACAGTGATATCGAAGCCGCTGAGGCGGGTCTTTCGGCAGCAGAAAGCGAGTTGATGGAAGAAACGTCTGAAAGAACTGAGATCGAAGAGCAGATAAGCAAGTGTGTCATGTATGCTCCCTCCGATGGAGTGGTCGTGCATGCCAATCGTTACAGCAGTCGGGGTGGCAACGCTGAGTTCGTTGTTGAGGCAGGTTCGAGTGTGCGTGAGCGGCAGGAAATCATCCGTCTCCCGGATCCCGCACTGATGCAGGTGAAGTGCAAAGTCAACGAGTCAAGAATTACACTCATCCGGGAAGGAATGGCAGCGAAAATCGAGATTGATGCCATTCCCGGGATGAAGCTGACAGGAAGAGTGATCAAGGTGAACCGTTATGCGGAACCGGGAAGCTACTTCAGTTCATCAATCAAAGAGTATGCGACGATCATCGAGATCATTGATCCACCGGAGAACATTCGTACTGGAATGACCGCAGAGGTGCAGATTTTTGTCGAGCAACTGGACGACGCGCTGCAGATCCCAATCGAAGGGCTTTACGAACATGGGCCTGACATGTTCACGTTGGTCATGAAAGGTCCTGAGCAATTTGAAACGGCAAAAGTCGAGATTCAAGCAACCAACGACACGATGGCAAGCATCGGTGGCGGTATTGCGAATGACGATGTAGTGGTGCTGAATCTTCGTGATCATTTGGATCTGATGAATCTGCCGAAGCTTGAACGCGAAGACAACAGTCGCATGCGTGATGTAGCGACGACTGCCTCTCTGAAAGGTGACAGCCAAACGGTAAGTGGTCGCCCCAAGGGTGGAAGTGGTCGTCCCGGTGGTGCAGGTGGCCGACCCGGTGGTGGCGGTGGCCGACCCGGTGGCGGCGGTGGCCGACCGGGGGCAGGTGGTTGGTCTGGTGGTGGTGGCGCTCCTTCACCTGATAGAGTCGTCAGCATGACCATGTCGAGCAACGATAAAGACGGCGATGGTGTCCTCTCAGCAGACGAAATCGCAGCGATCAATTCTCAATATCGCGGCATGGTTACGGCAGCGGACACTGACGCTGATGGCAGCGTAACCAAAGATGAGTTGACCAAAGCGATCCGTAAACGCATGGGTGGAGGTAACGGTCGATGAGCAGTCATGACGCATACGACGCACCCGGTGCAACAGGAGTCATGCCCGTCAACGAACCCAGAAGGCTAGCGACGTCGATTCGGAACTTGACGAAGGAATACGTGCTCAAGAGTGAGACGGTGCGTGCTCTACGTGGTGTTTCTTTCGATGTTCCGGAAGGGGACTATGTGGCAATCATGGGACCATCCGGCAGTGGAAAGAGTACGTTGTTGAATCTGCTGGGTTGCCTCGATAAGCCAACGAGTGGCAGTCTTTATCTCGGTGATGATGACATCGCGGAGATGACGGATGACCAGTTGGCCGAAGTGCGAAGCACACGCATTGGATTTGTTTTCCAATCCTATAATCTGATTCAGCAGTTGAGCGTGGTGGAGAATATCCAGGTGCCTCTTTACTATCAGGGGCGACTTGGTTCAGACGAGAAGAAGAGAGCGATTGCGTTGGCGGAGCGTGTTGGACTGGGTGATCGACTTGACCATCGTCCGACACAATTATCCGGGGGACAGCAACAGCGGGTTGCCATTGCACGTAGTCTTGTGAATGATCCGTTCTTTGTGCTCGCGGACGAACCCACTGGAAATCTTGATTCGGTGACAACTGACGAGATTCTGGCGATTTTTGATGCATTGAATGATGAAGGGCGAACCATCATCCTGGTGACGCACGAAGATGATGTGGCAGATCGCGCGAAACGCATTGTGCGATTGAAGGATGGCATGCTGCACACGGATGAAAGCGTGAGTGAGGAACGGCGTGACGCTGCCAGACTGGCTCAACGCAAGGCAGTCGAAGAGTTGTTGGCTCGTGAGTAGTTCCGTCATCGGGGAATAGCGACAAATGATTTGGTTGCGCACGTGGAAATTAGGCATCAAAAGTCTGGCACTGCATCCTTTGCGGACCGTTTTGACGATGCTGGGTATCATGATCGGAGTGACTGCTGTCATCGTCTTGACGGCGATCAGCCAAGGTGCGAGCGATCAGGTGCAACGCCAGATCGAGTCGCTCGGCTCGACGACTATCATCGTGCGTAGTCAAAAACCACCAGAGGATAAGCTCGCCGGGATGCGAGCGAGCCAGTACGGGCTGTTGCGGAGTGATCTGGAACGTATCATCGAAAATGTTCCCACAATTGAGACCGCGATTCCGATTCGCGAAATTCGAAGACAATTCACCTATCGAGATCGCTCAATTGATGGGCGGCTCGTTGGCTGCACACCGGCCTATGCAGATGTGAACACCCTGAAAATAAGGACCAATGGAGGCCGTTTTCTCGGTGATGCCGACAACATCAAAGCCGATACCGTGTGTGTTGTTTCGGCGGGTGTTGCCGAAGCACTTTTTCCATATGAAGAGCCACTTGGAAAACGTATCAATGTTCCCGAGCACACGGACAAGTACAAGATTGTTGGAGTGCTTGAGCATCGAAATCCCTCGGCAGCCATCGGAGGATCACTCGATTCGCAGGATTTTTCCTCGGATGTATACATTCCAATCAGGACTCTGCGCAAACGCGTGGGTGATACCATCGTGACCAGACGTAGTGGTCAGTTTCAGCTGGAAATCATGGAGCTGAATCAGATTACGCTTCAAGCAACTTCTCCTGAAAAGGTCCGTCCGTCGGCGGCTTTGATCAAGAGCTTGTTGGCATCGAATCATTCCGAAATGAATGATGCAGCTGTGGTTGTACCACTTGAACTACTCGAGCAGGCACGCAACATGAAGTTGTTGTTTCTGGGGATAGCAATTCTCATTGCCTGCATTTCATTGCTTGTGGGCGGCATCGGCATCATGAACATCATGTTGGCAAGTGTGACCGAGCGGACACGGGAAATCGGAATCCGGCGGGCCCTTGGTGCCAAACGTGGGGATATTGTTCGGCAATTTCTCGTGGAAACCATCGTTCTGAGCTTTGTGGGGGCATTTCTCGGAATTCTGGTTGGCTTCTGTAGCCTGTACGTCTACGAGGGCGGTATCTGGGTGTTTCAGCAGAGTTTTCCCGAACAATTCGAGAGCTTGCCACAGCCAATCCGCGAAGCAACGCCTTCCATTGTGCTGTGGACGATCCCTCTGGCGGTGATGATTGCGGTAGGTGTCGGATTGGTCAGTGGGTTGTATCCAGCAGTACGTGCGGCGAAGATGAATCCCATCGAGGCACTCCGCCACGAGTAGGATTTCAGGTGACACGGTTTCAGGTTGTCATGATGTTCACTTTCAAAGTGGGCCTTCACGCCCGGTGCGTACGCGCGTTGTTTCTTTTTCTTGCCTGTTCTTCACTGGACTGCTTGCAGGTGGCTGAGGCTGCAGGCAGTTTCAAGTTGATGACTTACAACATTCGCTACGACAATCCCCGTGACGGAAGGGATGTGTGGGCAAATCGCGTTGATGCGGTAGTGGAATTGGTCTCGAAGCAGGATGTCATTGGATTGCAGGAAGTCACCTTGGGGCAGCTGAAGACCTTGGTCAAACGACTTCCGGAATTTGATTTTTACGGGGTGGGGCGTGATGATGGTCGAAGCGGTGGGGAGCATGCACCGGTTTTCTTCAGAAAATCTCGCTTTGAGGCGATGGATCAAGGGACCTTCTGGTTGAGTGCTCGTCCTGAGCAGATTGGTGTCGCTGGCTGGGATGCTTCTCTGCCAAGGATTTGTACGTGGATCGTGTTGAAAGACAAAGTTACTGATGATCGATGGTGGATTGCCAACACCCACTTTGATCATCGAGGTTCTGTGGCGAGGGTGGAGAGTGGCCGACTTCTCAGGCGGAAGGTTCTGGATCAGTCCAAAGGTGTGCCTGCAGTCGTCATGGGAGATTTCAATTGTCTGCCAGGATCACCGCCTTACCTCGCTTTGGTTGAAGATGGTGCATTGACTGACGCCCGTTTGGCTGGCAAAGACAAATTTGTGGGACCTGAGAGTACCTGGAACGGCTTTCGAGGTTTGGCCGCGGGCAGGATCATCGATCATATCTTTGTCCGTGGCCCAATCATGATCGAACAGTTCTCAATCCTCGACCCCAAGACCTCTCAGGGGCGGTACGCCAGCGACCATTTGCCGATCCAGATGATCGTGGCCCGGAAACCATCTGATGTGAATAAGAATTGATGTCACGGTTATCACGTCGGGATCGTTCGCGGCTGCTGGTGGTGCTCGCTGCTTTGCTCTGGAGTACCAGTGGTTTTTATGCCAAAGCTCCCTGGTTCGATGATTGGCCGATGGAAACACGCGGAGTTGCGTTGACGTTCTGGCGTGCTGTATTTGCTGCGTTGACCGTCTTACCGTTCGTGCGTCGTCCGGAGTTCCGTGTTGCAATGGCACCCATGTCATTGGCGTTTGTTGCGATGACCTATTCGTTTCTGGTTGCCATGGTCAATGGATCCGAAACAACCACGATCTGGTTGCAATATGTGGGGCCAGCATGGGTTGCCGTAGCGGGAGTCCTCGGGATCGGTGATCGCCCCAGACGCAGTGATTGGGTGATGGTGGGCCTTTCCTTGATTGGCATCGGCTTCATCGTCGGCATGGAATCGCGGGTAGCGCATGAGTCGTTGGTGACGGGGCCAGTCGGTCTTGCGCTGTTTTCGGGTCTGATGTACGCCGTTGTGATGGTTTCCCTCCGACGACTGCGTGGTGTTGATGTGGCATGGTTGGGGTTGTTGAATCATCTTGTGAGCGTTGTATGTCTCGCTCCGTTGGTTCTGGGCAAGGCTCCCTTGCCTCATGGAGGCCAGTGGATCGCACTGTTTTGTCTTGGGGCAGTCCAGTTGGCGATCCCTTACATGATCTTCGCCTGGGCGGTACGGGAGGTAGAGAGTAATGAGGCCTCGTTGATTACGTTGTTGGAGCCATTGGCGGTACCGGTTTGGACTTTCCTGGCGTGGCGCAACTATGAGAATTATCAGTTTCCCCACTGGTGGACGCTGGTTGGGGCAGGCTTCATCGCAGCTGGTTTCATCTGGCGTTATGGCCTGGTTCGCCGTGCTCGCGTGCGTTCCAGTGGTTCCAGCGATGAATCCCCGTCCCAGACGTGACTTGCTTTCCCTAAATACGACCGGGAACACCGTGGAATCACCTTCATGGGGTACTGGCGGGATTGTGGGTCTCGCTACGCGTTCGGGGCCATGTTTTTGCAGAATTCACGGCCAAAAAACGCGATTCGGTGGCCCTGGTGTTGATTTGGACAGCGTCCCGGTGACTGGAATCAGATTCTTTTGAATTTGTGTTTTGGCACGTCCTCTACGAGTTGCCCTTTTTCTGCTATCCTCTGCCACAATTTGCCAGTGTGTACAGAGCTCTGAGGTACCCGCATTCTTGAAAATGCCGGGATTTTCAGGGAGGAAAGCGGAGATTCTTCCACGCGGGAATCATCGACACTGAGAGTTGGCACCGTGCAAGTTGTGTGTATGAACCTCGAAATCTCCACAACGCTGGAACCGAAAACGTGCCTCGTCGCGACGACATCAACAAGATTCTGATCATAGGAAGCGGGCCCATTGTCATTGGGCAGGCTTGTGAATTTGACTACTCCGGAACTCAAGCTTGTAAGGCTCTTCGAGAAGAGGGCTATCAGGTCGTGTTGGTCAACAGTAACCCTGCCACCATCATGACGGATCCGGACACCGCAGATGCAACCTACATTGAACCGCTGACGTGGCAAATGATCGAGAAGATCATCGCCAAAGAAAAGCCAGATGCACTGCTGCCGACGTTGGGCGGTCAGACGGGTTTGAATTGTGCGATGGACCTGGAAGCCAACGGAGTGCTGGAAAAATATGGAGTCGAGATGATCGGCGCCAATGCGGCGGTGATTGCCAAGGCTGAGGAGCGTGAGCAGTTCAAAGCGGCCATGGAAAAAATCGGTCTGGATACCTGCAAGGGCCATACCGTCAAAACTCTCGAGCATGCCCGGGAAGCTCTTCAGGATGTTGGTTTGCCAGCAGTTGTGCGTCCGAGTTTCACGATGGGTGGCAGTGGTTCGGCGATTGCCTACAACAAAGACGAATTCGATTCGCTCGTGCAAAATGGTCTCGATCAATCTCCTGTGACCGAAGTTCTGATTGAAGAATCAATCATCGGTTGGAAAGAGTATGAGATGGAGGTTGTGCGGGATAAAGAAGATAACGTGGTCATCATCTGTAGCATCGAGAATTTTGATGCAATGGGTGTTCACACCGGGGACTCAATCACTGTTGCTCCAGCACAGACACTGACTGACAAGGAATACCAGCGGATGCGGGACGCATCTTTGGCAGTCATCCGCGAAATTGGTGTTGAGACGGGTGGTAGTAATATCCAGTTCGCGATCGAGCCTGATACAGGTCGAATGATCGTGATTGAAATGAATCCACGTGTCAGTCGTTCCAGTGCATTGGCAAGTAAAGCGACTGGTTTTCCAATCGCCAAGATTGCCGCAAAGTTGGCGATTGGATATCTGTTGTGGGAATTACCTAATGACATCACAAAACAGACAAAGGCATGCTTTGAACCCACCATCGATTATGTGGTCACCAAGATGCCGCGTTTTGCTTTCGAGAAATTTCCCGAAGCTGATGCGACACTGACAACGCAAATGAAAAGTGTTGGCGAAACCATGGCGATTGGCCGGACGTTTCGTGAATCAATGCAGAAAGCTCTGCGAGGTCTGGAGGTCGGCGCATTTGGTTTAGGAAGCGATAATCGAGATCAATGGGCGACAGAGCAGCAGCCTGATCTGGACGAAATCCGGGCCAAACTCAGTACGCCAGGGGCCGAAAGGATCTTCTATATCCGTTACGCACTTAAAGCTGGGATGAGCATTGATGAGGTCTTCGGTCTCACCAACATTGATCTCTGGTTCCTTGATCATCTCTCGCAAATCGTCGAGCACGAAAATCGCCTGATTGAAATTGGGTCACTTGACGGATTCACCCGCGATTTGATGTGGGAAGCGAAGCGGGATGGTTTCTCCGATCGCCAGATCGCAAAAATCGTTTCTGCAACGGAGACTCAAGTCCGGGCCAGGCGATTGGAACTCGGTGTCAAGCCTGTTTACAAGAGTGTCGACACGTGTGCGGCCGAGTTTGAGGCTTACACACCCTATTACTACAGTACTTACGAAGTGGAGGATGAGCTTCCACCCAAAAGTGACAAGAAGAGGGTTGTTATCCTGGGAGGTGGGCCCAATCGGATCGGACAGGGAATCGAATTTGATTACTGCTGCTGTCATGCCAGTTTTGCTCTGCGGGACATTGGCATCGAGAGTGTGATGGTCAACAGCAACCCGGAAACGGTGAGTACTGACTATGACACATCCGATATGCTCTTCTTTGAACCTCTGACTATCGAAGATGTGCTTAATATCTGTGATGCCATCCAGCCCGATGGCGTCATTGTGCAGTTTGGCGGGCAGACACCTCTCAATCTGGCCAGAGGTCTGGCCGAAGCTGGCGTCCCAGTCATTGGTACCAGTGTCGACACAATCGAAGCCGCCGAAGATCGAGAACTGTTCCAGCAGTTGATTGATGAATTGGGCTTGAAGCAACCACCCAGCGGAATTGCACGCAACATGGAAGAGGCGCGTGTGGAAGCAAAAGTGATTGGATTTCCGATGCTGGTGAGACCGAGTTTTGTGCTTGGTGGGCGAGCCATGGAGATCTGTTATGACCAGGCCCAGTTCGATCGGTACGTGGCCGAAGCTTTTGTAGTCGCTGACGGTCAGCCCGTTCTGATCGACCGTTTTCTTGAGGATGCGACCGAAGTCGATGTGGATGCGATCGCAGATGGTACAGACTGCGTGATCATGGGGATCATGGAACATATCGAAGAGGCTGGGGTACATTCGGGTGACTCAGCTTGTGCCATTCCGCCGTTCAGTTTGACGCAGGCCGTACTTCATGAAATTCGTGAGGCGACTCGTAAGCTTGCCGACAAATTGAATGTTGTCGGATTGATGAATATCCAGTTCGCAATCAAATCTGATGGAGAGGGTCCGGTTCTTTATGTTCTGGAGGTGAATCCTCGAGCATCCCGAACGGCTCCGTTTGTGGCAAAGGCAACTGGAGTTCCGGTAGCGAGTATCGCGACAAAAGTCATGGCCGGAATCTCGCTCGCTGAACAGGGAATCACGGAGGAGCCAATCCCTCGACATGTGTCCATCAAGGAAAGCGTCTTTCCGTTCCGCAAGTTTGCAGGGGTTGATATTGTTCTGGGACCCGAGATGCGAAGCACCGGCGAGGTGATGGGTGTAAGTGACAAGTTCTCACTTGCTTTCGCAAAAAGCCAGATTGCAGCGGGAAGCCTGCTGCCCGAGTCGGGAAAGATATTCATCAGTCTCAGTGCCCGTCACAAAGAGTCTGCCAAAGAAATCGGTAAGGAGCTTCGGGAACTCGGGTTTGAGATTCTCGCAACGTCCGGAACTGCAGCACGATTGGAAGAAGCTGGTGTGGAAGTTTCGCGTGTGAAAAAGTTGGCAGAGGGGCATCCTAATCTGATTGATTATCTGAAAAACGACGACGTCCAGCTGATTCTCAATACGCCCAGTGGAAAAGGTGCAAGAACTGATGAAGGTCGGATCCGCGCTGCTGCTGTCCAGCACGGCGTTCCATGCATCACAACTCTGGCTGCAGCAGAGGCGGCAGTGCGTGCCATGCGGGCCACGCGAGACAGTGATCTGGATGTTGAATCGCTTCAGAGTCGCTATGCCAAGTCCAACTGAATGGCATAGCAAAGTTGTTCATGAAAGACTGCTTGGCGTCTTGTTGAGATCAAAAAGCTCCTACGGGCGGGGCAGGTGCCCGTAGGAGCTCGCTTTGCCGAAATGAAGGGGCAGTTCCGTTTCGGCAGAGTGGAGAAGCGTCCTTGTGCCCGCAGGCTGCAATTCCACATCTCGCCTGAGTTGTTTCGTCTTTTCCTTTCCGATGAGCTTGCAGATCTTTTAAAATCAGCGACTTTATTTCTTCGCGCGTTAGCGCATCAGTCTTTATCCATCCACTCGGTACTGGGGTCATACATCAAAGATGGGAAATGAAAGCAAGCCTGATACCTCGGGGGAAGGGTCTGTGTCCACCTCTGCAGAAGGTTTTGATCCCTCGAGCCTCAAGCTTCTGGTTGTCGATAACGAGGCTGCTCACGCGCGGGCGATGATGGAGAGTCTGGAAAAGGTCGGTTATCGCTGTGAAGTAGCGACGAGCGGGCCGGAGGCTGCCAAGTTGGTGGAACGCGAAACCTACGACATCATTATCACTGACATGGTCATGAATGATGTGGATGGAATGAAGCTGTTGAAACTGGCACGTGAGCGATTGCCGGACTGCGAGGTGGTGATGGTCACCGGTCACGCCACGGTGCCGGTGGCAGTCGAGGCAATGCAAAAAGGTGCTTTCAACTTCCTTGAAAAACCGATCACGCCGAATCGTCTTCGTGCGATTGCAGAAAAAGCTGCTCAGGCGGTGTCGCTGCGACGGCAGAACACGGAATTACTGCAAAGACTTGATGAGCGATTTGGTTTTGAGGGCATCATTTATGTCAGTAAGAAAATGCAGACGGTCATTGATCGTTTGCGTCGAATTGCAGTCACTGATGCAACCGTGCTGATCACGGGAGAGAATGGTACTGGGAAGGAGATCATTGCTCAGGCGATTCACCAGAATAGTCCACGGCGAAGCAAACGCATGGTGGCGATCAATACGGGGGCCATTGCCGAGAATCTGGTCGAAAGTGAGTTGTTTGGACATGTCAAAGGTTCGTTCACTGATGCGGTATCTGACCGCGAAGGCGCATTTCAGTATGCCAATGGAGGAACTTTGTTCCTTGACGAAGTCGGCGATATGCCTGCCAATACCCAGATCAAACTGTTGCGTGTGTTGGAAGAGAACCAGATCACCCGCGTTGGTGACAACAAGACGATCAAGGTGAATGTTCGCTTGATTTCTGCAACCAATCGTCCGTTGCAGGAAATGATCGACGCCGGCACTTTCCGCAAGGATCTTTATCACCGTTTGAAAGTCGTGACGGTAGAACTACCGCCTCTTCGCGATCGTCTGGAAGACATCGTGCCATTGATGGATCACTTTCGGAAATCATTCCTTCGTCGGCATGACAAGCCAGCGGCCCACTTCACTCCAGCAGTCACCAAACGCTTCTTTTCCTATGACTGGCCTGGTAACGTCAGGGAGTTGCGGAATTTTGTCGAGACGATGGTCGTGTTGGATACGGATGGCAAGCTCGATGTTGATGATCTGCCACCCGAGTTGGCGGATGAAACACTGGACAACGGCGAGGACATCCAAATGCCGATCCAGGGAGATTCCAATCTGATTGGCAGGCCATTGGCAGTGATTGAACGTTGGGCCATCGAAGAAACATTAAGACTGACCAACGACAATCGTGATGAGGCAGCAAAGATCCTTCAAATCGGTGCCCGGACGCTTTATCGGCGTCTGGATCAGTACAAGAAAGATGAGGAAGAGTAGGCTGTCCCTGGTCAGCTTTCTTCCTGTGAACCATGCGCTTCACGCGGTATGTAACGTCCGGGGAGATTCTCACCGTAATGTTTGTCAATCACCCGCTCGAAATCTTCACGCGTTCTCATTCGTGTCATGTCGAGGCGTACCTCTTCATGCTTTGGGTGGCACTGGGAATACTTGATGCAGAACTTTCTCATCAGTAGAGGCGCTCTTTGTTCCTGATAAGTCTGCACACAGAGTTCAAAATGCGACCTGATCACGGCTGACTGTTCGGCCAGATCAGGTGGCGCGGGTTTGGGAAGACCTTCAGCGATAGCTCGCGTCTGTTGAAAGATCCAGGGATTACCAATGGCACCACGCGCCACGGTGACACCATCGATTCCGGTTTCGTGGATCATTCGAAGACAGTCCTCCGCGGCGAATAGATCGCCACTGCCGAGAATCTTCAATCGTGATCCGGTGTGTTTTTTGACGTCGGAGAGAAATGACCAGCGACTGGGGCCGACATAACGCTGTTGGACCGTGCGACCATGGACGGTCGCTGCAGCAAGTCCAGCATCAATCGCTCCATCAAGAATCTTGAAAAATTTGTCGCGGGATTCCTCTGAATCATCAATGCCACGTCGCATCTTCACCGTTACCGGAATTTCCGATGGAACGATGTCGCGTGTCCGCCGAAGAATGTCAATCGCTACATCCGGTTGTGACAAATGAAAACCACCTCGACATCGTCCCAGAACTTTTTTGACCGGACACCCGAAGTTCACATCGATAATGTCAAAGCCAGCTTCCACCAGTTTCAACGCTCCCAGCGAAAACTGTTCCGGTTCGGCACCCATCAACTGGCCACCTACGGGATGCTCCGTCGGGTGAATGTCAAGAAAGTGCTTTGTTTTCTGCCTCTTGCTAAGGGCCAACAGGAACTGGTCCAGCATGACTTCGCAAATCGAATAACTCGCTCCGTGCTGCCGTGCAATCACACGCATCGGAAGATCGCTGTAACCTGACAAGGCAGCTTGCACAACGGGAAAGCCAATGTTGACATTCCCGATGGTCAGTGGAGAGAGGGCTGGCAGAGTTGACACGGAAAGAATGCGTACTTTTTGAATATCAGGAACAGTGATACGGTGAATTTGCAAGCGATGTCGGTTAACGTAACGGATGACTGTCTGGTACCCGAACGCCTCGAAAAACGTCATGATGCTACGCTCATTCATCACCGCGACCCCGATTATCGCGATAATTACCTTTTTTGCCAACTCGCCCGCTGCCGATCCCATCATGAACATCCAATCCGACGTATTTGGCGTTACCAAGCAAGGACACGACGTCACGCGATTCACCCTTACCAATTCGCATGGTCACAGCATTTCTGTCATGACGTGGGGTGCCACCCTGCTTGATGTCAATGTTCCAGACCGGAATGGAGATCGGACAAACGTGAATCTCGCGTTCGATGAACTCGAACCCTATCTTGAGGGCCATCCTTACTTTGGGAGCACGGTCGGACGGTTCTGCAATCGGATTGAAGAGGGAAAATTCACGATTGGTGATAAGGCCTATCAGGTCACGACGAATGCCGGCAAACACCACATTCACGGCGGGAAAAATAATTTTACGTACCAGAATTGGAATGGTGAAACATTCCGTACGGATGATGCAGTCGGTGTTCGATTCCAGCTGACAAGCCCTGACGGACAGGAGGGCTATCCTGGAACGGTACAGGCAACCGCAGAGTATTCGTGGAATGATAAGAACGAATTACGAATCGCGTACAAGGCGACGACAGATGCACCCACTCATGTCAATCTGACAAACCACAGTTACTGGAACCTTGCGGGTGCCGGCAGTGGTTCTGCCATGGATCACGTTGCAACGATTGAAGCTGACCAGTACCTGGATGTTGATGATGATCTGATTCCAACAGGTAAATTGAATTCAGTAGAGGGCACAGTCCTGGATTTCCGGAGTGGAACAGCTTTGGGGGACCGTATTGAGCAGCTGAGTGCGACCAAGGGTTATGATCATTGCTATGTTGTCCGCGGAACACCCGGAGAGTTGCGCAGTGCTGCACGGGTCGTTGACCCGGAATCAGGTCGGATACTGGTAATCGAAACCACACAACCGGGGATGCAGCTTTACACAGCGAATCATCTGCCAGGCAACGAGAGGTCCAATGGCTGTGGAGGGCACGAAGCCTTTTGTCTTGAAACGCAACATTACCCCAATGCGCCAAACCGGGAATCTTTTCCAACGACATTGTTGAAGCCGGGAGAACAGTTGCACCAAGTCACAGTGCACCGATTTTCAACACAGTGACCGACTGAACATTCACGTAGGTCCACTCTTGCGCAGCATCTGAAAATGGAGGGTTTGCCACTGCTTCGACTTTGGTGGTTGGTTAGCAGCTTGGAAACCCTTGGGGATTCTCCGTTCGGTGGCCGAGTCCGGTTCTGATGGTTTTTCCAATCATGAAGAAACAGAGATACGGCAACCAAGCAATAAGCAATATTGTCATGATTTCTACTGTTTGCTAATCCTTTCTTAACATCAATATGTTTAGAAGGAGGTGCTTCCATGGCGGCTTATCTCACTTCAGGTCTTCTTTGTACGGTAGCGTTGTCAGTTCTGGCTTACGTTACGGGCAGGGGAGTGTGTCTACAGCAAAAGAGATCAAATCACTTTTTCTTCGGTATTGTGCTGTGTTCCACCGTTTTTCTGCAGGTGTATTTAGCTGGTGGAATTCGATGGGTTGCCTTCATTCCGCTTCCTGACGTTCTCTTGTGGAGCAGCCTCGCTGCTCCGTTCCTCTGTTTCACTGCGGGCGCGGCAACCCGCGCTGCCGGTTTGCGTTCGTGTTTGCGTTCAGCGGTTGCGACTTGTCTGGTGGGATTGGCCCTTGGTTACACCTTTTTTCCGCTGTTGCGTCCCGCGTTATCACCAGTTCGCCTGAGCGAAAAAACTCTGTGGGCTGATGATGTTTGTCTGCAGAGTCATACGGCCACGTGTGCTCCGGCGGCGGCGGTTACATTGCTACGTAGTGCCGGGATCCTGGCGGAAGAGCGAGATCTTGTCCGTGTATGTTCGACGAGTGATCAAGGCACTGAATCACTTGGCCTCTATCGTGGAGTAAGGATCTATTCGGATACACCGTTGCACAGTGTTGGCATTGCATCGCCAAATACTGATGTCTGGCTGACGCGGCAACAGCTTCCCAACGTATCGATTGTCAGGTTCGGAGCCGTGAACAACGCTTTTTCCGGTTCGCAGTTCCTGACCCGTCATGACCGGCATGCGGTGGTTGTTTTTGGCCGTAATGAAGCTGGGGACTGGTTAATCGGAGATCCTGCAATCGGCAAAACCATATGGAGTGATAAGGAGTTTCAGGCCCGATTCACAGGTGAGGCTCTTTACGTCGCCGGTCCATCCAAGAATTTTGAATCTTGACCGGCAACTGGCAGCGATACAGGTCATCAATGATCTGCCCCTGACATCGGTGCCGGATTCACTATAAACCAGTCCGCGCTGGCGACATGACCGTTGGTCATGCCAGTGCAGGTACTTCGTAGCCGCTGCGATACTCCCGGTTCAGGTACTGGTTCGCATTTTTGGAGCCCGGGCCGATGAATTGTTCGGTTGCCGGGTCCAATTCCAGCATTGAACTGACGCGTATCTTTTCATGGGGGCGTGACAGGTTGTAGGAAGCGAGGTGTCGATCCATTTCTCCCATGAGTGCCGTCCACTGTTCCAGTTCGATGGCATCTGCTGATTCGGTCTCGGGTCCTGTTCCGCTACGGAACGCTACATTGGCGAGGTTGCACCATCCTGTGCTGTCATTTCCAACCTCGATTTCGGCATTCAGGATCGAAGAATCTCGCTTCAGAACAGCATCGATGAAGTTTGCCTGATGCAGAACATCACCCCTTCCTTTGAACTCCTTGATTTTCTTTCCGTCTGAATCGTAGGCGGCTCCGCGTCCACGTTGGCCTTCGTAACGACCGCCCTCGCAGTAAACAACGTAGCCACTGCTTGGTCCCGGGTGTGCTGGGCTTTTTCGTGCTCCCGGTTCTGCCGGCAAATTGGAAAGTCCGATGACAACGGGAATGGAACCGGTATCAAAGTATGCAAAGTGGACATTGGGTGTTTGCCCAGCGTCATTGAGTGCGATGCGGCCTCCACCACCGAGGATCCGCTTCGGAAGAGCGACGGAGTCCTGAAATACGTTGTTTCGGACATCATCCAGAACATGCACACCCCAGTTTCCCATTTCACCTGAGCCGGTGTTCCAGTCCCAGTGCCAATCATAATGCAGTTTTTCTCTGAAGATTGGTTCGTCCTGTGCGGGGCCAAGCCATAGATCGTACGCTACGTTTTTTTCGATCTTCAGAGGCTCCTGGCGTTTTCCAATCGACGGCCTGACTCCATAGCGATTGACTCGGGTGGCTTTGATTTCACCAAGTGCTTTTTCTTCGTGCAGGAACTTTTTGATCTGCGTTTGCATGGGATCCGAACGCTGCTGCGTACCGATTTGGCAGATCCGATTGTATTTTCTCGCTGCGGCAACGGTTTGCCGTCCTTCCCACTGGCTATGTGACAGTGGTTTTTCAACGTAGACATCTTTTCCTGCCTGCATCGCCCAGATGGCGGCCAGGCAGTGCCAGTGATTGCAGGTTGCCACAACGACCACGTCGATCGACTTGGATGCGATCAAATCGCGAAGATCCGTCCAGCCTTGTGCCTTGGGATATTTCTGTTTTGCCAATCCAAGCCGTTTTTCATCAACATCACATAGTCCTGAGATGTTGATGCCATCAACCTGACTGAATTGGCCCATCAATTGCCCTGCACGACCACCACAACTGATGAAACCCAGATTCACCTCATCGTTAGCATTTGCAGCACGCAATTTTCGAACGGGTAGGCTGCTTGTGAGTCCGGTTGCAACTGTGCCGGCGAGGAAATGACGACGGTTGAATATGGTCATGGGATTGAATTCTGTTGAGAAAAAATGGGATTAAGCTAATGGAGTTTCGCAATATTCTCGCTGCTCAGGTCACTGATAGCGAGCGGAGTTTGCACAGGTTCGATCAATTTGGTGAATCTTCTTTACATTCCGGCAGGCGGAGTGAGACTTGTTGATCAGCAACCCAGGTGATTGCAGACAATGTTCTTTCGGTTCGGTGATTCAGTCAGGGATTGGAGAGGATTTCATCAAACAACTGATATGCTTTTTCACGCATCGCGGTCGGAAAGTCGTGATCGCAATCAGGTTGTTGAAGTTTCAAACGATTTTCCATTCCGTACAGTGTGTAAATTGCTCTGGCATTTTTCACCATTCGCCGGACACTTGCCGCCTGAAAATTTGAATCGTGTTGAGGTGCGACGACAAGAATTGTTCTCGGCGCGATTGTTGCCAGTATCTCGTCAAAGTCAAACGGGATCTGATCCAGTTTGTTTCGATAGTCAGCCATTTTCGGCATGTAACGCAGTTGAGTCCAGCCTTTACCAGCGATCCATTTTGTCGGGTCACCCCCGTAGTAATCCTGATACGAATCAAAACCACAGCTCGAAACGACGACTTTGATTCGGTTGTCGAAGGCAGCGGTGTAGATTGCATTGTGACCGCCAAGGGAATGTCCAATGGCAGCGATTGAATCTGATTTCACAAAAGGCATTGAGCACAGTAGATCGATCCCACGGATGTTGTCCCAGACCGCAAGCAACGTTCCGCTATCCCAACCCAGTTCTTTTACGTCTGGCTGGTAATCTGCCAAAAGCGGATAGGCGGGGGCAAGTGTGACATATCCCCGAGTCGCAAGTTCGCTTGCATATTGCCGGTTCGGTTTACCTCCAAGGCCTACTACGACTCCATTGCCATTTGTGTTGTCGGTCGGATGCAGACAAAGAACCGCCGGCAGACGTTTCGGTTTTTCTCTGAGAGCTGATTTGGGAATGCACAGGAACGCAGGTGTCTTATTTCCAGCTTGAGCCTCATACAGAATTTTCCTCCGTACATAATTCCCGCAGTCAACTTCTTCCAGAACTTGCATGACGGGTGGACGGCTGATGTCATTGGCAGGCAATTTGCCCATGACTGTTTGCATTGACTTGAGTATCGATGGCTTTCTTGTTGCCCATTGAGTTAACGTCTCGGCAATGGGTTCCTTTTCATCAGTTTCGGCGGGACTTTGGAGTGCGTTGGAATCTCCCTGGTGGATTTTTACAGGAAATTTTTCTTCGGTCCCGTTAGCTTTCACAGGATCGTCTGCATTCTGCCGTAGTGCATTCAGTTTGAGAACGGAGAGGATTGCTCGATGATCCGAGGCGACTGATTCACGAAGAATTTCGGTCTTTAGAACCGTCCAGCGGTTTTTCGGCCGATACAGGATGAAGTCAATCTGCCGATCCGGTATTGCAACTGGAACCGTTGGTAAATCCGGGCCAGCAATGCTCCATTGCTCCTGCAGTGTTTTCAGTGTCGTGCTGCCACGTACATCATTGAAATCACCTGCAATGAGACTTGGAGTCTGAGCATCAGCCAAGGCAATTTTGTTGACTTTGTGTGCTGATGCTATGCGTTCAGAATCGTTTCTTCGGTGGTCAAAGTGGGTGGCTATGAAGTTGAAGGCTCGGTTTGTGTTTTTCTCCGTCCGAATATTGAGCTTCGCACGGAGCAAGCCGCGCTGTTCACCATTGTCATGATTGGGAAGAAGCACATGCTCTTCTGATCTGATCTCAAATCGAGTAAGGATTGCATTTCCGTAGGATCCACCCTGCAGAGGAATATTCTGTGCAAACAACACACGCATGCCGGTGAGTTTGGCCAGCTCATCGGGTTGATTGATAGAGTTGCTGCGCCGGACATTTTGATCGACTTCCTGCAAAGAGACGACATCAGGCTTTACTGAGTTGATGACGTTGGCTATCCGGGCCAGATCCAGTTTTCCATCGGTCCCCGCTGCATGGTGAATGTTGTAGCTGAGTACACGCAATATCGTGTCATCTGTTTTTGAATGCGGAGTCACCTGTCGGAGATCACCAGTGTTATCCCACGCGGCTGAATCATGCGCAGGTGTCAAAACAAACCACATGAATGTGGCAGTGAGCAAGACAGCTTTTGATGCGATGCAATGGGGGATCATGCATTCACGAGGATAAAGCAGACAAGGAACAGGCATGCATGGGTTACCAGAATAGCGGAGGTGATACGTTTGTATTGGGACTGAAGTCCGAGGGTTGCTGCACCGCAGCCCAGGGTGGCGATGATACAACCACCCACCGGAAACACCGCGAGGGCAGCGATTCCAAATCCGAGCAACATGATGGCAGCTACAACACCCCCCATGGCTGTGTATTGGAATGGTCCCAGATTTTCGTACACGACGATCGGTTTCTTCGGAGTTGTTCTGCCGCTGGGAGTTGCCGCGAAAGGCGAGCCAACACGGTCAGGCGTCTCGTCAACTACCCGTGCAAGAACGGGAGTTTCATCGCCGGAAGGCTGGCTATTGCCGTCGGGATCTTTTTCCGTGTCTGTAGGAGGTTGTTGGATATTATCGTCCGTGTTTGATTGCGGCGAATTGTCCATGTCGGTGGAATGGCGATCTGTCGTGAAGGATGGTCTGGTGCATGACGGCTGCTTGCTGTGATCTGCTCCGTCTGAATCGAGCTGAGCCAGAGCCGCTTTCATTGTTGCCTTTTAGGGGCCCTGCGGTTTATTCTGGAGAGAGTCCGCCTCTCTATCCTAGTCGATTTCGAGCGAGCCAGTCGGGTCTGCCAGCACACGAAAAGCTTGTTGACACGAACAGGGGACAGGATTCATGGTCTGATTTTGCCCATGCGAGCTGCTTGCGACCATTTCATTTGCTCTGAATGGGTGTGATTTGCAGGGAACTCATGTGGGCGTGCCAGTGGAGTGGTGTGCGCGGAGTGAACGAGCAACTTGGAATGTGAACCAGAGAAAAGATGAAAAAGCCAGTCAGTTTAAAGTCAGGACCCGTTCTATTTCATTTTTTGATCGTATTGGCTGTGGTGATGGGGTTTGCTGGTGCAGGTTCACGTGCAGAGGATTCCGGGAATCCCAAGCCTCTGGTGCCATTTGTTGCTGAGGCTTCGCAGGAAGGTGTGGAGTCGATGGCTGGAATTCGTATTCCCCAAGGGTGGAAAATCGATCTGTTTGCCGCCGAACCTGATGTTGCCAATGTTGTCGCATTTGATATCGACAATCTTGGGAGAATCTACGCTTGCGAAACATTTCGGCAGAATCAGGGGGTGACTGATAATCGGGCTCACGATGACGAGTGGGTGCGGGCTGATCTGGCAGCGCAGACTGTCCAGGACCGCATCGATTATCACAAGCGGTTGCTCGGAGATGCAGCGATTACCTATTCACAGCATGATGATCGCATACGAAGACTGGAAGATTCTGATGGTGATGGGAAAGTTGACCGCACCTATGTTTTTGCTGATGGATTCAACCGACTCGAAGAAGGAACTGGTGCCGGTATTCTGGTTCGAGGATCTGATGCCTATTACGCCTGTATTCCGAAACTTTGGAAACTGACTGATCAGGATGGGAACGGGGTAGCGGATGACAAGCTGGCGTTATCAGATGGCTACGGAGTAAGGGTCGCATTCCGTGGGCATGACATGCATGGTCTTGTCCTTGGGCCGGATGGTCGCCTGTATTTCAGCATTGGCGATCGTGGCTATCATGTCACGACTGATGATGGAAGGGTATTAGCGAATCCGGAATCCGGAGCTGTCTTTCGTTGCGAGTTGGATGGCTCAGGGTTGGAAGTTTTTGCCAGCGGTCTTCGCAACCCACAGGAGCTTGCATTCAACGATGTCGGAGATCTTTTCTCTGTTGATAACAACAGTGATAGTGGAGATCAGGCTCGGGTTGTACACCTCCTCGAAGGGGGTGATTCTGGTTGGCGGATGCATTATCAGTACTTACCTGACAGAGGTCCCTTCAACCGGGATCGGCTCTGGGAGCCACTTCATCCGGAGCAACCGGTTTACATTGTTCCGCCTGTTGCAAATCTGACCGATGGTCCAAGTGGCCTGGCATTTTATCCCGGTACGGGTTTCGGTTCTGCATTGAAAGACAAGTTTCTGATCTGTGACTTCCGTGGGGGACCCGCCAATAGCGGAGTTCGCAGTTTCACTCTGGCGTCGGACGGCGCCTTCTATCGTCTTGGAACAACGAGTGAATCAGTATGGTCCGTGCTCGCAACAGATGTGGCCTTTGGGCCTGATGGAGCTCTTTACATCAGTGACTGGGTTGACGGTTGGGATGGATTGGGCAAAGGAAGAATTTATCGTTTGACTGATCCAGAGTATCAGGAAACTCCTTTGGTAAAAGAAGTGCAGCGATTGCTCGGATCACAATGGTCACGACATACGATTGAAGCTCTGACTGATTACCTTGTACATCCTGATCGAAGGATCCGCTGTGAGGCACAGTGGGAACTTGCTCGCCGTCATGAGCTTGATACGTTGATCGCGTTGGCGACACGGAGTGAATTCGATCGGATTGGGCGTTTGCACGCGCTTTGGGGTGCGGATCAGATCATTCGGCGTGACGCGGAGGTTCGCGAGCTGTCCTTGCAGAAACTCCGGTCCCTGCTGCGCGAGGAAGACGAAGTGCTACGGGCTGCAGCTGCAAAAGTGGCTGGTGAACGATTGGATTCAGAGGCCGCGCCCATGTTGCGGGATTTGTTGCGTGACTCTTCTGCACGTGTCCAGTACTTCTCTCTTTTGGCTCTCGCCCATTTACAGGATCCCGACTCATTTCCGCGAGTGGTTGAGCTTCTGGAGACCAACGATAACCGGGATCCTGCTTTGCGGCACGCTGGAGTCATGTATCTGGCAGGAAGCCGCAGCCCGGAGAAGATCGTAGCACTGCATCAGCATCCTAATGTCAATGTACGACGCGCTGCGGTGGTGGCACTGAGACGCATGAAATCCACAGGTATTTCCCAGTTTCTGAACGATTCAAACGAGTTGGTTCTGCTTGAAGCTGTACGGGCTATTCACGATGAGCCAATTCCATCCGCCATGAATGCATTGGCCGACATGATTGGTGGCCCAGTGCTTTCTGAAGAGAATTTCAGGCGGGTTTTGAATGCACATTATCGGTTGGGAACGCAGGAGTCGGCCGAGAAACTTGCAGCTTTCGCGGGTCGCGAATCAGCGCCTCCTCAGATGCGGATTGATGCTCTTGATATGCTGGGAGAATGGGAAAACCCGGATCCTCGTGACCGAATTCTTAATGCCCATCGACCGCTCGGAGATCGTAAAGCACTCGTTGCGAAAAATGCGTTGAATCCGCGGCTTGATGCTCTGTTGATTGCTCCGGAGTCAGTTCGGGAAAAAGCGATTGAAGTGGCATCAAAGCTGGGGCTCGCCGGCATCGCACCAATCTTAATCCAGCGAGTCTCTGATCCGCAGCTATCGGCTGCTGAGAGAGGTGCTTCTCTGTCTGCTCTGAATCGACTCGATCCTGAATCGGCAGTTGTTTTCGCCAAGCAGGTGAAATTGAAGCCCGTGACGGAGTTGGTGCCCGAGGTTCTCCGCGTGCTGGCAGAACATGAAGCCGAAGCCTCGGTGCCACGTTTTATAGAAGCTACGGAGAGTCGTAATCTGCAAGTGAGGCAGCTTGGCTGGGATATCCTCGCAAAATGTGATTCTGGTGAAGCATCCGCAACAATCCAAAGGGCGGTTCGCGACTACCTGGATTCGAAACTTGCTGCCGATGTGCATCTGAACGTCATTGAAGCTTCGCAGGGAAAAATCGGTCAAGAATTGCAGGAAGCGTTGGACCGGCATGTCAAGGACTTGACCGAGAACGATCCCCTGGCCCCGTGGTTGGTATCCCTTGAGGGTGGTGAAGTTGAAAGTGGAAAACGGATTTTCTTTGAGAACACCCGGTTGTCATGCCTGCGGTGCCACAAAGTCGATCGGTCAGGAGGCGCGGTGGGCCCGGAACTGACGCGAATTGGGAGCGAAAAAGATCGGCGTTATCTGCTGGAGGCTATCTGCTTGCCGAACGCGCAGATCGCCAAGAATTATGAAACGGCGGTAATTGCCAACGATCTCGGACAGGTATTCACGGGCATCGTGAAGGTTGAGAATGACGAGTACATCGAACTGATCCAGAACGACGGTGGTCAGGTAAGGATTCTGACCGAAGAGATCGTCGCGCGTAGGAAGGGAAACTCTTCCATGCCGGCAGATCTTGTCAAGCTGATGTCCAAGCGGGAACTCAGGGATCTGGTTGCCTATCTGGCCAGCCTCAAAGCCAGCAAACGCAAAGCGAACGAGGTTGAATGATTCAGGTTGGTCGCATTGTGACGGTAACAACCAAACGGTTCCCATGTGATTTCTGATCTTTCATACAAAGAGCGTCGCGTAGAAAGAATATGGCCATTTCAACGTGTCATGGCCATTATTTCCTGCCCGGATATCACGACTTGGCTGTGTTGGCGGGTGGTAAGAGCATTCGGTGGAAGCCGGGCTTTGCGAATCTTGACGGATTTTTTGCTTCCCTTGTTTCCGTGACCTACAGTCCACTGACTGGCTAGAGATCTGTGTGCGGTTTCAACCGCACGAGTGGGCATGACAGAGTTGGCTGGTTTGCTTTTTTCATCGGGCCAGAATTGGTATTGGCCTGCCAACGTAGTTACAGCCAGCCCACAGCTTTTTCAACTATGACCTGCCACGAACTCGCCGAGCGCATTTCCGGTTTGCGACCGGAACTTTCCCCTGTTGACGTTGCTCGCCTGACGTTGATGATCCTCGCCAAAAATGATGATGATGTCCTTTTGAAGGACGAAGATGCCTTATACAGCGAGTGGCGTCTCGCTTCTTTCCGTCTGGAAGCGGCATCAGATCAATATGCTGCAGTGGCGGTCGAGCTTGATCAGTTATACGCCGATGACCGGGTTGAATTCAGCGAACAACAGCTGTGGGTTCTATTACGTGCTGTGAAGGCACAAAGCCAGTTACTTGCGATTTATACCGAACAGATGCAACTGGTCTGATCAGTGTTCTTTCAGCTGCTGGACAGCTTGTCGTGCTCTGGTGAGGAACGCATTTTTTGGTTCACCGGTTTCGAGAAAAATCGGTGAGCCGATCGTGATGCAGCTCAGCAACGGCACTGGCAGGACTTCTCCTCTGGGCAAAATGCGATTGACATTATCAATGTAGACGGGGACCAGTTCGAGGTCCGGACGTTTCTTCGCCATGTAGAATAAACCACTTTTGAAATTGCCCATTTCTTCATCACTGGATGACCTTCCGCCTTCCGGGAACATGATCAGGGAATACACATCACCCATTTGTTGTAGCATGATGTCGATTGGGCTCTTGTGTACCTTGATTTCCTTTCGATCAACAAGCAAAGCATTGAAGCTTTCAGCCATGTGTGGTTTTAGCCATCCTTTGGACCAATAATCCTTGGCAGCCACTGGGCGGGTGATTCGGCGTAATTCGCGTGGCAAAGCTGACCACAATACGACGGCATCGAGGTGGCTGGTGTGATTTGCAAAGTAAATGCGTTGGCATGTGTCAGGTTGGCAGTCCACCCAACGGACGGTGAATCCACTGAAGAGCTTTGCCAGCAGAACGATTACATGACTGGTGAATGTCATTTTTTCTGTCTTCGGTCAAAGTTGTTTGACATGGTGCGGATGGAAGCGGCGAAGCATGGCAAATGCTTGACACCGAGTGATTTCAGCCGATGAGATTGTCACCAGCATTTTCCTTTTGATGGATCGTGACGGGCCAGCCCGGGAACTGATTTTCAGGGCTTCCATCCGTGGCATCAATGAGAAAACGAAAGCTCTCGATAAGGTAGGTTTTTTCGTTGGTATCGATGGTCACCAGACCAAAACCACTGCCTTTCTGATGGGCTTTTTCATACCGGTTTTTCTTGGTTCCTACCTCGGGATTGCCGATCGCGTAAACGTAAACCATGTTTCCGAAACCATCGAGGTACTCGCCGGTGTTCTGTAGACCGTGGGTCGGCCGTTTCTGATGGGGCATGCCAACTTCATCAGGTCGCCACCAACGTGGATATCCGGCAGCAATTGCCGGTGTGCAGAATGACCACATGCTGTCGCGTTGTTTGTCGACGCCATATTGGGACAAGGAGGTCAGGTGTTGGTCGCCATTGATATGCAGTGCTTTTGATTCACGGAGAATTTCAATGGCTCGGTTTCGTGGCGTTTGTGGCCATCCACCGGAATCCAAATCGGCTTTCAGGTAACCGTCGTACTTTCCGTGGTGTGTTGCCACACCAGCGAAGACAGTCTGGCTCAATAACACCTTCATGTTGTGGCCTCGCCAATCCTTCCCCCATTTTCTCAAAAACTCCTCTTGGCGATCTCCGAGCAGTTGGAGTCCCTGTTTGTCGAGTACCGATGTCTGAAAATTCTGATCCTTGACGTGGTCAGCGCGACCACTTCCGGTATCGACGAGTTGTGGACCACTTTTGAATTGACGATCCCCAAGAATGGCAAACCCTACTCCTCCATAGACCATGTCTCCGAAGTAAACACTGATGCCCTGCTGAACTGGAGTGGGGTCGTAGAAATCCGGGTGGTGGGATGTATTTGTTTTATGCACCACATTGACCATCCGGGCTGGTTCCCTGTAACCGCCGTTCGAGGAAGTGCCTCCCGTTTCGATATCCATCGGAGCACCACCTTGCCCCCAGATATTTCCCTGGAAAACGTCATGGTCATCGGCGATACAGATGGTGGGGCGGTCACGCATTGCTTCGCGGAATGACCATCCGAACATGTAGTATTTGCGAAGGTAATTGAGAATTGCCGGACCGGCAGGATCGCGAATCAGACCGTAACCTCCATGGCTCTCATAAAGCTGGTCACCGGAGAAATAGACCAGATCCGGGTCTAGTCGAATGATGTTTTCGGCAACAGGTTCATATGGAAAGCCATAGTGGTTCTGGCACGTCAATGCTCCAATTCTCAGTGGTCGTCCTGACGGATTTGGTTTGATCGTCCCACTCCACAGTGATTCTTCGTCACTGCCATCCGTTTTCTTCTCGCGGTATATCAACCGGTAAGGAGTTGGTACTTTCTCGTTCCAGTTCGGAATGCGAAAGGTCGATGTCCATGCATCGGGATCCAGATTCGCCGTACCCATCGACATCCACTTGTCGTCGAGGTTGACCTGCAACTCGACAGCGTGGGAATCCTTGTCTCCCAACGGGCCAGTGAGAGCTGAAATTTTCAGCACAAAACCTTCATCGCTACGGGAGTCGCTCAGTGAGTACATGGACCAGAGTATTGGTCCGAATTTCCGTGAAGGTTCCACTGCAAACGCATTGCCGGCGACCGACCAGTTCTTGAACCGATATCGCCCACCCTGTCCCTTTTTCAGTTTGGAATCAAAGTTGTTGACCAGCGATACATTTCCGAGCACTGCCTGAGGAGGAACTCTTTCGGTAACTTCATCAATCAGTTCTCCAGAAAGGGTTTTGGCGGTGAGTGCAAGTTTTATCTGTCCATTCTGTGGTCGGGCTTTCAGTTCCAGAATGGTTTCCTGATCGATGTCGATGGTTCGGGTCCCGGTCTTGCGCCCAAGCGCGAGCCTGTCTTCGACAACTCCCGCATTGATTCCGCCATTTGCAAAGCAGTTGCTGCGATACTCGTTCAGTTCACTTCTGGTTCCGATTCGAAAACCGGCACCAGCACCTTTTTTTTGACCACCAACTCGCTGTAGCGATACAAGCATGTCAGCAGAACCATCGAGTTTCATCCACTGGTGGGTGATGAGATGCAAATTTCGATTTCCACCACTGGTCTGGCATTCCGCAGCGCCGTTGACTACGCGCCAGTCTTCCATGGGGTTTGCCCAGATACGGGAATCCAGCCAGACCCGGTCATGGGTGTTCGACCACGAAATCGTAGTTTTTTCGTCGAAAGATTCCGATGTTTGTTTGGCTCCGTCTCCTTCGACTGGTTTATTCGCACCTCGCAAATGACGCGATAATCCAAAACAGGCGCCTCCCAGAGCGAACAATTTCAAGGTGATACGTCGGGTGAGGGACTTCATCAGAGATTCTCTTGCAGGGGGGGTGCGTAGTGGTTGCTTGGCTTGTCTGGCTGGTGCTGAAAATACTGCCGCAGCATTTCATCAGAGTTCGATGCCGGATTTCCCATCCCAGCGGACAAAGCCTTCGATCGCGGCATATTCAGCGAGTCCGATTTCATCGTATCGCTTTGCGGTGTCTGCGTTGCGTTGTTCTGCCCGTTGCCAGAATTCTCGCACATCGGACCCCGGGAAAAGAGCGCGATCTTTCTGTGATTCGTGTTTGAAAATTGCAGCTCTTTTCTTCGCGACTTCTGTTGGACTCAATGGAACAGCCATTTCGATTTGGTGGGGTGGCCATTCCTGCCATGCTCCGCGATACAGCCATATCGCACAACTCTCGTACCATGGGTCTGTCTCGCATTGCTTACAGGCCTGCAGAATGGCAGACAGGCAGGTCCGGTGTGTTCCGTGTGGGTCAGACAGGTCGCCAGCGGCATAGATTTGGTGGGGTTGGACTTCACGCAATAGATCCACAGTAATCCGGATGTCCTCTGCAGAAATCGGACTCTTTTTCACTCGACCGGTTTGATAAAACGGCAGATCAAGAAAATGCAAATGCTCATCTTTCACACCGCAGCAACGTGCTCCTTCCCGGGCTTCACCCCGTCGAATCAAACCCTTGATCTGCTGCACTTGATGACTGTCTACCTGTCCCGGTTGTTTCTTGCGCAAGGCCTCATCAATATGTGATTCCAGCTCTTCAAGTCCCGGCGCGTGAATCTTGAATTCTTCACAGAAATCCTCGACGAACTCGGCAAACCGGATGGCATCTTCGTCAAAGACTGCGATGTTTCCAGAGGTCTGGTATGCGATGTGGACTTCGTGACCCTGTTCTACCAGACGGATCAAGGTTCCACCCATTGAGATCACGTCGTCGTCGGGATGTGGTGAGAAAACGATGATGCGCTTGGGAAAAATATCATCTCGATGTCCCGGACGGTCACCGACCTGTTTTGCATGTTCGGGTTTGCCACCAGGCCATCCGGTAATGGTCGACTGCATATGGCGGAATACCCGCAGATTGATGTCGTATGCATTGCCATGAGCCGCCAGCAGATCCTGCAGGCCCTGTTCGTTGTAGTCTGCATCGGTGAGTTTCAGAACAGCCTTTCCGAGTTCCTGTGAAAGGTCAATCACTGCCCTTCGGATGGTGTCTGGATCCCAGTTGACTTCACCGAGGAGCCACGGAGCCTGACACCGGGTGAGACTGGAAGCAGCAGCCTCATCGAGCAGGAAACGCGTATCCGGGTGATCCTGCAAAAAGGTTGCAGGAATTGTTGTGGTCGCATATCCCTCAATGGTCTTGGCAACGATATCTGCTTTGCCCTCCCCAAATGCGAGCAACAGAATTCGCTTGGCCTCCAGAATCGTCCCCACACCCATTGTGACGGCATATCGCGGAACATTTTCAGCCCCGAAAAAATCACTTGCTGCGTCAGTTCGAGTGACGCGATCAAGAGTGATCATTCGCGTTCTGGTGGAACGATCTGACCCTGGTTCATTCAATCCGATATGGCCAGTGCGGTTGATACCAAGCAACTGAATATCGATTCCACCGCATTGGGATATCAGCTGTTCATATTGTTGGCAGTATTCGCTGACATCATCTTTTGATATCGCTCCGTCAGGGATGTGAACGTTGCTCGGTTTGATGTCGACGAGATCGAACAGATGTTCGTGCATGAATCTCGCAATGCTTTGCAACTCAAACGGTTGCATTGGAAAATATTCATCAAGATTGAAAGTGATGACGTTGGCGAAGGAAAGCTCTCCAGCCCGGTGCATTCGCACCAGTTCATCATAAACATTGACGGGGGTAGAGCCAGCCACCAGCCCAAGGACACACATCTGTCCCTTCGACGCCTTGTCGCGTATCAGGTCCGCTATTTCTCTTGCTGCTGCGTTACTGGCATCGGATGCCCGGTTATAAACGCGACAGGGGATCCGTTCATTTGGAAATTCAATCACTTTGACATTACCTGTTGTGCGACCATGGCTGCTCCGATGACACCGGCGTCATTGCCGAGAGAAGCAAACTCCAATGTTAAATTGCTGCCGACCTGTTCGAGTGTTGTGTTGATAACCGTGGTTTGAACGGTATCAAGAAATCGTTGACCAATTCCGGTTTGGCTTCCTCCAAACGTCATTGCTCCACCCAGCAATACCACGTCCGGATCCATTACCTGCGCAAGTTGACCTATTGCCTGACCCAGATATTCTGCGGTCTGTTGGATCACTGCTATGCACAAGTCACAGCCAGACTCGGCTCGCAACGCAATATCTTTTGGGGTGAGATCATTGGTGGATAACAAATCGAGGATCTCGTCATTTTTGGAAGCCGTTGCCACCTGCTGGATTTGCTGGATGACACCTTTGGTTCCGGCATAAGCTTCCAAGTGACCACGTTTGCCACATGTGCAGGTAAGAGCATCATTCCCGAATCTGATAGGGGTGTGCCCAAGTTCGCCTGCACAACCGTGGTCCCCACCGTATGGCGATCCATTGATTACCAGCCCGCAACCAATTCCTGTGCCGAGCGTCACCAACGCCAGAGATTTTTTGCCAAGCGATCGCAATGCGTGCTCAGCGTAGGCTGCAGAATTTGCGTCGTTAACAACTGCGTTTGGCAGATTCTTTGCGTTCCCCAGAAGTTTCTTCAGGGGCTTGCCCTCCCACCCTGGAAGATTGACCACTTCGCGGAGAACAGATTCCTCGGAATCCAGTACACCGGGGACTCCCAGTCCGACCCCGGCGAGGGTGACACTTGCACGATCGAGTTTTGCCAACTGACTGTCCGCGAAGGCGATTGCGGCCTCGAACACCCGTTCAGGTGTTCGAAGCTGCGGGGTCGAGAGAGTTTCTCTCACGAAGATGACGCCTGCTGTACTGACAAGACCCAATTTTACATTTGTCCCACCAACGTCGATTCCCAGAAAAACAGTTTCCTGGGTCGGGGGATTGATCGCACCGGTAGCAGATTCGCTGGTCATAAATGCGGTTGTCAGACGTCCTGAGGGGAATCCCTTCGGTTCACATGAAGTACGAATCAAAAACGCTGAAAGCGCATGATACGTTGCAACTGAGTGGTCACAACTCTGGTTTCTCGTCCAGCACACGGGACCCACAATTGTGGGAACTGGAAACACAGAAAAGACCCACCCGTTTCTGGGGCCCCCCCATATTAATCAAAAACACTTTGTTGCGCCATAGAAGGTCAGGAAAGTATCCCAGTACAGCCCGAAAAGGGGTGAGACGAGCTCTGTGAATCCGGTTTCCCGTGAGGTTGGCATTTCAGCAATTCGCTTGTTCCAGCAAAGTGATCGCTGTCATGTCCCGGTTTGCCAGTTGCCTGCGGCTGGGGCGGCCGTTCGCCGGAGAGCCCTCATTCGCAATGGTTGGTATTCATTTCCAGACGATGCTGCTGCGGACGCATGAACGAGGAATGATCGTGATTTTCGATCGTCTGCACCCGAGTTGCTGCAGTGGCTTTGCTGTGGTGGCCTCGAAACAGAATGTTCTCGCGGCTTGGAAGAGACTGATGTCTCTGGATCTCATTGCTGGAGACCGTCTGGCAATTTCCCTGCAGTGACTTCATCATCCCACTCATCCATGAGGGGCCAGTTTTCTGCGAGGGTGCCGAAGTCGGCCATGTTCAGGTAACTCTTGACCCGTTGAATTGTGCTGTTCAGGAGATCCGGATCGTTCGCAAAGATCGGTCCATGGCTCGGTGCCAGCCACTTCACGTCGCTGTCACGGATTCTTTCCAGCGACTTTACAAAATCCTTGATGTCGCTGCCGTGGTGTGCAGCGATCGCTCCAATGCATCCATCCCGATAGATATTGTCTCCACTGAGCAGCACATCTCCGATTCGGAACGCGAGTTGACTGTTGGTGTGACCTGGGGTGTGCCAAACTTCGACATGAAGGGAACCGACTTCAATCACATCTCCATCTTTTACCTGGTGTTCGATAACAACGGGTGGCATCGCCATCTTCAAATTCTGAGCCGCGATTTCTGCGAGCGTGATGAGTGTGTCTCCGGATTGAAGGGGAGCCACAGCGTTCGGGTGGGCAGTGACTGATGTCTTGAGCAGTTGTTTGGCTTTCGCGAGTCCCTGAACATGGTCCACATCCGCATGTGTGGCCACGAGAGTTTTGCAACGGGAGAACGGAAAGTCGATCTGGCGGATGATCTCGATGAAATCCTCAACTGTTTCTTCATATCCGATATCGATCAGTATCCATTCGTCCCCATCGAAGATCAGGTAGACATTGCAGCCAAGGACCTCTCCTGCCTGAAAGTTGAGTTCGATAATTCCCGGGAAAATCGGTTTGCGACTTAGCATGGCATCAGGTTGAAGAGGATAGGAACGATTGAAGCTGCATTGTACGGTGGGGTTGAGCCGTCCTGTAGCCCTCGGTTTTGGTCTGAAAATCTCATCGGTCTGGTAACGAATGAAGCAGGTCCGTCAGGCCGCTTCGGCAATTTGGGAAACGCAGGTTTGGAACCAGGTCACGTTTCATCCGGCGGTTCCAAACCCGTTTATTGCTCTCCGACCTCATACTGACCGAAGAATAGGCCTCTGGCGTCACAAACCGTGGTTTTTCAGCCCCGGTTTGACGGGCGATTTCTTCATAAAACTGGGATCTGATAATCGGTTGATCATCACTCACGACATAGAGACGACGGGTCTTCCGTTGAAAAACCGCGCGGACAGCACGGGCCGCGTCATCCACGTGAATCAGATTCAGGAAGCCACGTTGCGGTGCTGCAATTGGTTTTCCTGCGATGATGTCGGCTGCCCTCGGAATACGGTTGGGACCATAGATTCCTGAGAGTCTCAGAATTGTCCAGTTCGTGCCGGCACGCAGGCTATTGAGCAATGATTCTGCCATCAAGTGTGCCCGTCCACCGTCACGTCTGGGGTGGGTCGGGCTCGTTTCGTCAACCCAAGTGCCATTGAGCTGGTGGTAAACACCGGTCGTGCTGATGTAACAGATCTTCGTCTGCGGACGAATGACGTGTAGCAGGTTGCGAAGTCCACCAACCTGGGAGTCGAAACGATTATGGGAGCTGTATCGGTCATAGCTGACGCAGATCACAATCTGGTCCACCTCGGGCAGGTTCGCCAGCGTACGACGGTCGGTCCAATCTGCAAGAACCGGTCGAGTGCCAGCTCGGGCAAGCAAATCCAGCTTCTCTGGGTGACGCGTGGTCGCATGGACTTCATCTCCCTCCTGAATGGACAATTTTGCTACTCGGCTACCCAGGTAGCCAAAGCCGAAAATCAGGGTGCGAGCCGAAACATCGCTCATTTCAGGTGGTTTCCCATTTAGAGAACGGTACTTTTTCAGGGATCTTGAATAGTGGTTATACTGGAGACGGTACTTCAATACAGGTACTTGATCGCCAACATCGCGTCGCGAATCGAGGCAGCTTTGCAAATTTACATCTTCAAATCATCTGTGCTTGATCAGCAGCGTCCAATTGCTGTGGCCTTCTTGCTCCTGATCTCTGCGTTTTCGTTGGTTGGCCAACGAGTCGAGGCGCAACCTCCCGAGGTCAAAGAGAGTAGCCCCCCGTCTGAGTCGCATGGCCCGTCTGAGTCGCATGGCCCGTCTGAGTCGCATGGTACGAACGTTGCCGTTCCC
>JAAXJB010000047.1:230887-241087 GCA_012270065.1 Rubripirellula sp.
CCCGTCTGAGTCGCATGGCCCGTCTGAGTCGCATGGTACGAACGTTGCCGTTCCCGAGGGGCTTCAGGTAATTCTGAAAGACGGGAAAGTACCCGAAACATTGGACGAGTTACGGCTTCTCGAACAGCAATTTGGCAAGATTTCGGCGGCGGCAAGACTTTGCACAGTCAGTGTCCGTATAGGCCAATCACAGGGTTGCGGTGTAATCGTCGATGGAGGAGGCAGGGTACTTACGGCTGCACACGTGGTCATGCGGCCAAATAAACCAGCGACTGTGATCCTTGAAAATGGTCGTCGTTTGAAAGCTACCACGCTTGGCTCTAATAAAAACGTTGATGCAGGAATGTTGCAGATTGATCCGGGCCAGAACGAAGGGAAGGATTGGCCGCATGCTACCTTGGGGAGCAGTGGTAAGCTGAGCACCGGAATGTGGTGTGTCGCTACTGGGCATCCCAGTGGCTTCGATCAGGAGCGAGGGGTAGTAACGAGGGTAGGCCGCATTTCCAGAGTCAACCGTTCGGCTCTACGAACGGACTGTGCTCTTATCGGCGGAGACAGCGGCGGTCCCTTGTTCGATCTTTCGGGCAAGCTGATCGCAATCCACAGCCGCATCGGAAATGATGTGGAAGAAAATCTCCATATCCCGATCGATAACTACAGCAATTCGTGGGAACGCCTCGTAGCAGGAGATTTCTGGGGCTCGCTTCCGGGGTTCCGTCCGGTTCTCGGCGTGCAGGGAAACTCTCAGAAAGACGAGGCCGTGATCGAGATTGTCAGGCCGAATTCAGCGGCCATGAAGGCAGGTATCAAGGAGGGTGATATCATCAAGAAATTTGGTGATCGCAAAATCACGGATTTCCAGTCTCTCAAGGATGCTGTGGGCGAAACGATGCCAGGCGAAAATGTGCGTGTACGCGGTATTCGTGATGGAGCAATCGTTTTTTTCTCGGTGGTGATTGGACGTGGTGAGTAAATGCGCGGCTTACAGAAACGAACCTGACGGAAAGAGCACAAAGATGGTGAATAACAGCTTGAGAGCTTATTCGAAAAAGTTGCCATGGCTCGTGGTGGTAATGGTTTTGGCAGCAGATGCTCGTGTGTCTCGAGCTCAGTTTTCTACTCTTGCGCGTCGTGATAACTCATCCATGATGCAGTTGATCCGGCCCATTGCGGAGGGCATCGCTGGTTCGGTCGTGCAGGTATACAGTGGTGACCGACCTGTGGCTCTGGGAACGGTAGTTGCCGAAGACGGATACATTTTGACGAAGCGCAGTGAACTGAGTGGTGATCCGATTCGCGTGCGTTTGAGTGATGGGCAACTGCTTCCCGCGCGGGTCGCGGCTGTGCGGCGCAGTAACGATCTGGCACTGTTGAGGGTTGAAGGTGATGTTACGTTGAGCCCTGCTGAATTTGCAGGAGATGCGCCACCGGTTGCGAGTTTTGTGATCAGCGTGGGGCGGAAAACCAGGCCAATCGGATTGGGTGTGGTCAGCGCCAAACCCAGGCGTATCAACCATCAGGGCCGACTGGGTGTCCTGCTGCAGGATGACCGGACTGGACGAGCCATGGTTCGGGGTGTGTTTCCGTCCAGTGGCGCTGAGGAAGCTGGGATCAAGGAGGGTGATCTTATCGTTGCCATCAATGGTCAGGCCGAACGCAGTCGGCTGGGTGTGATTGAAACGTTACGCGGCATGTTCCCCGGCGAAAGTGTCAGATTGACGATCACCCGTGATAATTCCTCCGAAGACTCCAAGACGATGGATGTAGATGCTTCGATCCGCGAATTGAACGTCATGCGGGAGTCAGAGAGCGATGCCAGAGTCAACGGGCCACGGAACGTGCGGTTGTCCGGTTTTGACCAGGTCATGCAGCATGACACCGTTTTAGATCCCGATGAATGCGGCGGACCATTGATGGATACGCAAGGGAATGTTGTTGGAATCAACATTGCACGTGCTGGCAGAGTTGTGAGTTACGCTTTGCCCGCGTCACTGATTCTGCCCGAAATGGTCAGCATGCTCGCTGAAGCGCGGGCCGCGAGTCGGTGAATCACGGCATCGGTTTTCATGCAACACACCATCAAGGTGGTGATCCATGGAAGATCTTCTGCATGATCGTCACGTCACACCATTTGCCATTCATGTTGCCGATTTCTCTCTGAACGCCAACGATTTCATACCCATGCCGCTGGTGGAATGAGATGCTGCGTTCGTTATCACTGATGATTTTCGCAACCGCGTGATGCAGTCCAGACTCGATGCAGTGTTGATCGATCCGTGATTGCAACAGGCTGCCGATTCCGCAACCGGTGGATTCGGGGGCAAGATAAATGGCAGTTTCGCAGGTGTAACGGTATCCAAAACGCGCGCTGTGTGGACGCGCTGCTGACCAGCCAACAATTTGGCCAGCATGCTCAGCGATGAACCACGCGTCCGGCGCAGGTTTCACGATGAGTTGACACACCCCGTTGACTGTCCAATATGTTCTGTCAAACGTCGAACCACCAATATCGATGTGCTGGTTGTAAATACTGGAAATCGCGGTCGCATCTTCCGCCAAAGCTTTGCGAACCTGTACTTTATTCATGGTTGCCGATTGTTGTCACTTGTAGGTTCATGGATGTTCGTTTGAACCGGTCTGTTGCCACAGCCAATTTACACAGTTGCTTATCAGAGGTTCGTGTTGCTCAGTGGTGATGCCATCGTGGCCAATTCCGTGCAACAAGGCCTTTTGGAAAGGCCCGCGGTAGTGTTTCAGAATTTCATTTTGGAAATCAACTGGAACAAGCGTATCGAGTTCGGATTGAAGCACCACTGCGGGCACATCCACATTGCAGGCAGTTTTCATCGTGTCCATGGAATCGCACAGCTCGGCGATGACGGGATTGATCAGCCCCAGATGCGGGTAACGACTCGCGGCACGTTTGATCACATGCCTTAATGGTGGCGGGTTTCTCAGGATCAACCCTGTACGCGCGGGGTTGGGTTTGTGGGTGGCTGCAATGTGCAGAACGCTGGCACATCCAAGACTGTTTCCGCATAGCCAGATGGTGGTCTGTGGCCGGGCTTGATCTTTAGTGACCCCCGTATAAAAGTCTGATGCTGCACAAGCCATGGTTGATAGGCTGGATTGCCCCGTGCTGTTTCCATACCCCGGGGGATTCCATGTCCAGACAGCAGCTCGTTTTACATCCAGCATCGATACTGGAAATGCCGTTGCGCGTTCTGCCCGTCCGGCAGTGCCGGGGAATTTCAGAATCAGCAGGTCTGGCAATCGGGAATCATCATAGGTCTTTTGGACAAAACACTCGATTTCGTTCGATCCACAGGGCAGCATTACCCTTTCCATGTGGGGCGCCGGCAGGGCGTGCTGCGTTGGTCGCAGCACCATTTTGTCAAGAAGCTTGCGTCTGATCGGTTGAAGGAAACGCTGCAGCATGTTGGAGGGATTGCCTCAAGTGCGGGACTCGATTCAGTGGACACGCTGTCCTGGTAACGCTCCATCGTCGACTCCCAGAATGAACACGTCAGCACCACCTGGTCCAGCTGCGGTTACCATGCCTTCACTGAGCCCAAAACGCATTTTTCTCGGTTTCAGATTTGCAACCATGACAACCAGACGGCCTACGAGTTGTTCCGGTTCGTATGCGGCTTTAATTCCTGCGAATACCTGACGACGTTCTTCCCCTCCAAGACTGAGTGTCAGTTTCAAGAGTTTGTTCGCCTCTGGCACGTGCTCCGCGTTGATCACCCGGGCGACCCTGAGATCAACTTTGGCGAAATCATCAATGGTGATTTCTTCCGCAAGTGGTTCATCCTTCAGTGGTTGGTCGCTGTCATTGAAGGTCGGTTGGTCCTCTGCCGCTGTATCTTGGGCTGCCAGATTTCTGCTTTCTTCGATCATTTTTTTCAAGTCCTCAGGTTGCACTCGATCCATCATTCGTTTGAATTTTGATACTTGGGTTCCGATCAGGGGCTCTTTACTTTGTTCCCAGGAATGGATTTCTTCACCCAAAAGTTCCCCGCATTTTTTCGCCAAATCAGGCAGGACCGGAGACAAATAGATTGCAAGCTGACGGAAGAGATTCAAAGCGACCGTGCATGTGTCTCTCAATTCGTCAGTCCGCTGTTCGTCTTTTTTCATTTCCCATGGTTTGGCATGTTCAACATAGGGATTGGCTGCATCGGCTAGTTCCATGATTTTCCGCATGGCCTTTGCGTATTCGCCAGATTCATAGGCCTCAGCAATTTCGTCTCCCGCTGCAACCGCTGCGGCAAAGAGTCCGCCATCATCTGGATAGGTGGCAGAAAGTCCGGTCTTATTGGCGAACTTGCCGACTCGACTTGCAAGGTTGACGACTTTTCCGACCAAATCGCTATTCACTTTTTCTGTAAATTCATCGATCCCTAAATCCAGATCCTCGACCCGGGAAGTCAATTTGGTTGCATAAAAGTACCGCAGGCAGGAGGGGTCTGCGTGCTTCAGATAAGTCTCTGCTGAGACCAGGGTTCCATCACGTTTTGACATTTTCTTGCCATCGACATTCAGGAAACCATGAATGTGTACCTTGGTGGGCATGTTGTATTGGGCCGTTTTCAACATGCCAGGCCAGAAAAGAGTGTGGAAGTAGGTGATGTCTTTCCCAATGAAATGGTGAATCTCGCATTCTGGATTTCGCCACCAATCCGCTAGTTGCTCATCATTGGTATCGCACCATTCTTTGGTGCTGGCGATGTAACCGATTGGTGCATCAAACCATACGTACCAGTAGTTCCCCGGGGAATCAGGAATCTCGAATCCAAAGTATGGCGCTGGTCTGCTGATGTCCCAGTCCCGTAATTCTTCCGCCAGAAAATGTCCCTTCAGATAATTCGCAACTTCGCTCTGAAGCGCACCACTTGTTTCAACCCACTCGTTCAGAAAAGGATGAAGCTTTTCCAATTGGACAAACAGATGGTTGGATTCACGAAGTACAGGCGTCGCGCCACTTAACGTGCTCTTGGGATCAATGAGATCCGTCGGGCTGTAGGTCGCACCACAAGTGCAGTTGTCACCAGCCTGATCCTCTCGGCCGCAGGTAGGGCATGTGCCTCGTACGAACCGATCCGCAAGGAATGTTTCTGCTTCCGGATCAAAAAGTTGTTCAATTGACCGTTGTGTAATCAGATCTGCATCACGAAGTGATTGCCAAAATTCTCCGCATATTTCCCGGTTGGCATCACTGTTCGTACTACCGTAGTGATCAAATTCAATTCCAAAGCCTGAGAAGTCGCGTTGATGGGCGTCACTCATGTCAGCAATCAATGTCTCTTCATCTCGTCCCTCTGCTCGGGCACGGATCATGATTGCTGTGCCATGAGTATCGTCAGCACAAATGTAGATACAGCGATTGCCTCGCATTTTCTGGAAACGAACCCAGATGTCCGTCTGGATGTACTCCACCAGGTGCCCAATATGAATGGGACCATTGGCATAGGGAAGCGCGCTGGTAACAAGAATTTTGCGTGTCATGAATGAATGCAATTGGGAATCAGGAAAGGCCTTGGAATTGTAGTCGCATCAGGCTATTCATACGACGCCACACGAATTCCTCCAACCACGAAACCCCCGTTTCGTTCAGGTCACAGAGTGGTCAGGTTAGAAAAAACGTGAAAAACATGCCTGAACAGAAAAAAACACTCAAGTTTGTCGCTGCCATACGCGTTTGACCTTGCCCTCCCCACCGTCTGTCGTCGACTATCCATTCAGGGGCCGATGCCACTCGGGCTGGGCCCTTTTGCTTTCTGATAAGGCAGGATGCCAATTTGAAAAGCAAGGTTCATGAAAACTCTGTCCATGGAGGGGCGAGCGAGATGAGACTGATTTCCGCATTTTTGGTTGCTGGATTCTTTGTTCTGTCGGGTTCATGCAGCGCGGCCGCTGCCAGTGATGCGATTCTCCTCGATTTTTCCTCTGCACACTGTCCACCGTGCCAGGCGATGCAGCCAACCTTGGCTCAGCTTGCTAGCAATGGAGTGGCGATTCGACATGTGGATGTGGTCTCAGAGCCACATCTGGCTGCCCGTTACGGGATTCGAAAGACGCCAACTTATGTGGTCATTTCGGGCGGTAAAGAGGTTGCCAGATTAATAGGACAGCAATCAATGGCGGCCCTGCAAAACGCACTTGCAACCAATCCGTCAGGACCTCGCGTTCCTACCCGGGCAACGGATCGTGTTCTCGAAGAGACTCCTGCACCCGACACACGACTGGCCCCGCTGTCAGGAAAGGGATCATCAACAGGCGGTCGTCGCATTTCGGCGATTAGCGAAGCAATGCCCACGGTATCACTTGCACGGGCGATTGAGTTAGCCCGTGCAGCAACAGTACGTCTTCGCGTACATGATGGTCATGGCTATGGTGCCGGTACGGGTACTGTGATCGATACCAATGGTGAACAGGCTCTGGTGTTAACCTGCGGACATCTGTTCAGGGAAAACAAAGGCGACAGTAAAATTGAAGTGGACCTTTACATCGCGGGGCAGACAAAGACAGTACTTGGCGAATTGCTCGATTATGATGCGGACACTCATGACGTTGCGCTGGTGGTGATTCGGCCGGGCTTTCAGATGCAGGCTGTCCCGATGATTCATCCCCGTGAACAGCCGCGGGCTGGTCAAACGGCGTTCAGTTTTGGTTGTGATCGCGGTGCTGATCCTTCACGTCGTGACACACGAATCACTGGGGTCGACAAGTATGATCAGCATCTTGGTGTTTCTAATCTTGAAATAGCAGGTGCACCCATTGATGGTCGAAGTGGTGGTGGACTGTTTGACGAAATGGGACGTTTGATTGGCGTTTGCAACGCGGCTGATTATGAGGGAGATGTGGGGATTTATGCTGGCCCGGGCTCAGTGCGCTGGCAGCTTGACAAAGCGGGTTTATCGGCGATTTATTTGCGTGCGAAGGATCCGGAAATACGTTTAGCTGCGCGCGACAGAGGGAGACCAGCGGTTGATTCACCGTCCCCCATGGGAACAAGGGAAGGAGTTGCCAATGGCGACATTCAAAGAGCTACAACGACTTCAGTGGCCACTGCCACGGGAGCGACATCAGCCGATCAGGAAGTCATCGTGATTGTCCGGGACCGTACCAATCCGGCGGTTCCCGCCAAGGTGATGACTTTGAACGGTCCATCTGCAGATCTCATGCACATGATTCAACAGCACGCAGAAAACTAGACGCACGCTGTCATCACGTCACAGCCTCTCTTCCAGTTGGCGGATTAGTTTTCAGTTTTTCCGTTCGCTGGCTCGGGAGGAAATTTGAACTCACTGACGATTTCGCCGTCCACTTTGTGATGTTGCAGTGTGAGTTGGGACTCTTTGCCCTTGTACTGGACTTGGCCGGACAGAAATCCGCCTGCGACCCGAAGAAAACGATGGATCGGGCGGTTGTCTTTCGGGTTCCATCCCAATTGATGTTTTGCACTGCCAGGACCGCAACCAAATTCCCACAGATTGGAATCTTCGTCACAGGAAGCGTATTGCCAATGCCGGTCGCCACAGAGAACAATCAGATTTTCATGCGCAGCCAGCCTTTCTCGAAGTTCCTTGCCTTCATGGGCAAAAATTGAGTTGGCGTGATTGTCTTTTTTGTTGTCCCGGTCGGGACCGACGATTGGAGTTGGACTGAACACGAGTTTGAACTTTGCTTCTGACGCACCCAGCGTCTCGAATAGCCAAGTTTTCTGTTCGTCGCCCAAAATGCTTTTTTTAGGTCCATCGGGTAATTTGTTTGGACTTCGGAAATCGCGTCCTTCAAGAAACCATACTTGAAGGTCCTTTCCCCAGCGAACGGTTTGATAACGTGGGTTGCGTGAGGGGAACTGTTCCTCGTTGAACAGTTTCACACCTTGTTCAAAGCTGACCGAACCGTAGGTTTCACCCGGAGAGCAGTCGTTTTTCAAAGTATCGTGATCATCTTTGAGAAAGTAAGTTGTGGTGTTCTGATAAAACTGCCTGTTGCTGGGCAATGCAAAGATTCGGCCCCATTTGAATCGCATCAGTTCCAATGTCATCGCCCATGGATCCGGTTTGTCGTAGTATTCAATGTCACCCGCGTGGACGACAAAGTCGGGATCAAGTTTGGCCATCGCCGGGTAAATTCTGTGTCCTCGCAGTCCGTCATCACGACGTATGAAATCATGACAGGTTGTCATGCAGAATTGGATGCTTTTTTTGGAGGTCTTTGCCGGTGCCGTTTCAAAACGCCCACGGATCACTGCGTTTGGAATCTGCTTACCGGGAATTCGTGCTTCGATGATGGCTGCATATCGCGTTCCCGGCTTGAGATCTGTTAATGCCCATTGTGCTGTGAAGTCATTGGCAGCAACCGTGCTTTTCCACTTCGTCTGTTTGAGTGCCCGGCGCTGCATTTCGGGAAAATAGGTCAAGCGAACCTCGCCCTTATGGCCCGGGCAAGCACCAAACATGTCATCAAGAACCGCATCTGCTGGTAATTGGGCGGCGAGAAGTTTTTCGGGATCTGAGATTTTGGACAGTGATGAGGCTTCTTTTTTAGAGATGCTTATGAAGTTGGGGCCTTCCGTATTCATCTCTTTATGTCGGGTTGTTCTTGTCCACAACACAATTGAATTCTGATTCGCCCAACTGTTTCTCATCCCATCAGCCAGGAAGGGGCCAATCGATGGTACCGCTGACTCTTTACGAGGCGTCTTGATTTCGGTGAATCGAAAGTTCCGGTAAGCTGCTTTGCCACCATGGTCCGTAAGCATGATGCGATCACCTGCGACTGGTTGACCAAAATCTTGCAGTCCCCAGAACTTGCTGACCGCCAAACTCGCTGTCCACACGGGGCCAGTTGTCGACATCTGGGCCACAAGTTCACCGTTGAGAAAGTGTTGGAGATGTGTACCGTCGGCAACAATTTTTGCGTGGTTCCATTCTCCAACCGGATTCAGTTTTTTTTCCGAAGTCGGCGCGTGCAGGTCGTAGATTGCCGCTGTCGATCCCTTGCTTGAGGCGGTTGGACTGTCGTCAATGATCTGGTACTCGACACCGTAGTACTTGGATCCATATTTGCGAACCCGATACTTCACACCGGTATTGGTTCGGCTATCAATTTTCCATTCGAATGTGAGTTCGAAGTTGGGTGGCAGTGGGCGACTGACCAAACTGCCCTTGCCGCCCTGTGGCTGGACCAGATGTATTTCGCCGTCGGCGAAATCCCAGCTATCTGCTTTTGCGTTGGCGTCCACGGGCTGCCAAAAATCAGGTTTTGTCCATTCAGACTGACGAACGGGTTGCACCGGGTCTTGGCCGCTGCAGGTGACTGCAACGAGAAGGTAGAAACCAAACAGCGTGGGAAAAAATGTGGAAATACAGACGCGTTTCATCGAAGGAATCTCGTGGGGCACTTTGCTGGAACCTTCGAGATTCTAGTCCGAGAATCCTTCATGGTGGACCTTGCTTAGAGCAGAAAGAGAGACAGTCCCCCGAATCGCAACCTGGCCCATCCGCAATGTGGAGCGTCCTGGTTTGCGTCAGGAAATGCAACTGAGATCTTAAGTCAGAACCCCAAAGCCTACACCGTTATCGTTTTGCGCCATGGGTTTGACGTGAACGTGGGCTCGTGAAATGGGCCAGTTCGAGCTCTAGAGCTTCAAGTTGTTCCGACATCCAAAGGCCAAATTCACCACGAGATTCGTCGTCCAACGTAGCCGTGAGCCAGTACCAATGTTCGCCTACCATTGATGGGGCGGTGTGAATGGACTTGCTTTGAGCAGCGTTGCTGTCGGAATCTTCTGTTGGTGTAGGATTCATTGGGATGGTAGCCACGATCTTTGTGAGGGCCTTTGTGAGGGCACGTTAATTTGACTCGACTGGAGCAAGCCGACTTGGGGTGGCTGCACATCAGTATTGAGGTTGTTGGGCGAATTGAGGTTCGGAGCAAGCGGCATGCCGTTTTTGTTTTCCTGGTCGGTTTTTTTGTAAGTTATTTCAGCGTAATGGTTTGTGGCTTCCAGTCGGCAGAGGGAAGCGGTTCCAGGTTGCCAATTGGCATCAACTTTGTTGCTAAATCGATACGCCGATATCATTTTGAGTCTCTTGTTAAGTCCACCCATGGGTGTTGGTTGTGGCTGCGCTGGTTCTCTGGCAGCTGGTTCTCTGGCAGCTGGTTCTCTGGCAGCTGGTTCTC
>JAAXJB010000073.1 GCA_012270065.1 Rubripirellula sp.
CCATCCTTACGCCTCAGCCAATCATATTTTGAAGGAATAGTCAGACCGGGAACCCGACACCCGTCTGCCGGCCCTTCGTCAGACAGCTGAGTGGTTGGTGGAATCTGGGCAGTATGCAGAGGCCGAGCAGCAGTTCCGGACGATTCTGAAGGAGATCCCGGATGCTCTGATGGTGCACCATCGTTTGGCACAATTGCTGTTGCAGACGGGGCGTCGAACTGAGGCTGCACTGCATTTTGACTATTTGGCTCAGTTTGGTGAATTGGACCACGAAGAACTGAGGGCTCTTTTGATTCGTCATCAAGCTTTCCCCGGTGATGATGGAGTCACACGTTTTGATCCTTTGAACAATCTTGCGATGTGCCGTCAGGAAATCGCTGATGGCAAGGTTCAGGAGGTCATCAAGGTGATCGGTGCTGCTGGTGAAAAGAACTCTGATGGCGAGCTGGAACTGCTCCATCGACTCCGGGCCCAGCAAGGTGATTTTGATGATGTTCAAAAGTGGGTTGCAAAGCTCGACATGACAAACTCTGGACCAGATGCATGGTTTGCACGAGGATGTCTCGCTTTGGATCGAAACTCCTTTGCTGAGGCGATCGCATGTTTTTCCCGCGTGCTTTTGTTGGATCCGACGGATGCTGAAGCCTATCGCAGGTTGAGTGAGGCTTTAAAAGCCACGGGGGACGTTGAGAAGGCAAAGGCGATTGCTGCTCGGGCTGATCTTGTTGCCGAAACCCACAAGCTCGGCAGGAAGTTGATAGGCGAAAAAGCCAATGACCGGGTTTTGATTGACAGATTGGTTGAGTTACTGATGCAACTCAAACGGCCCATGGAAGCGTTCGGTTGGCAGACCATCGGACTGGTACATGCTGTCGAGGCTGCCGCGATTACGGAAACGCAGGCACAGGCAACATTCGAGTCGATTGGAAGACAGCGAGACCAGTTCGTCAACTCGGGACAACATCGAGCTGATCCCGCTTTCGTGCTTTGCGGTTTGGGGCCAGAAGTTTTTAATCCGGTGATGGAAAAATCGGATCAGTGATGTTGCAGTTTCGAATCATGCGGGATCGCGGCTTTTTCTTTGCCTGTTTCATTTCGGGAATCGTATAATCAGGCTGGCAAGCAGAACAGGGCCAGTATCTGTACCTTTCAAAATTATCTGTACCTGTGAAGGTGATGTTTGCTCAGGTATTTCCCAAGGCACGAATCGATGGCATTGAGGTTCTTTTCCGCTGGTGCACAGGTCCTCGCAGAGCAGAGTCCCGTTCACGGGTTTCGGTTCAAAAAGTCAGGAACTGGAAACAGACGATGCACCGCATGGATGATTTTCATGCTGTGTCTTTACGCTGTGGTGGGATGTGACTCCGGTAAACCCGGAAAAACAGATCCAACGCTGAAGAGCGAAGTGCGGCCTGGTGCTGATGGCACTGTCAAGCAAGGCACGGGAGCTGATGCAGTTCAAACGTCCGGTTCGCAGGCAGAGGAGCAACTGCACGGTGCCTCTGCATCCGAACCATCTGGAAAGACATTGAGTGTTGCTGATGCTAGTGAGTTGATCAATCAAGGCCAGCTTGACGAGGCAGCGCGGATCTTGACGCGTCTGCTGGTGATGCGGCCGGATGATGTCCAGGTATTGTTTCTTAGTGCTCGTTTGGCTGCACAGCAGGGAGACCTTGAGAAAGCGATCAGTCTGCTGGATGAAATTCCCGAAGACCATCCCGAGGCGGGGTTGCCTGCCTTGGGTCAGGCGGCGGAATGGTGTTTCATTTCCGAACGTTATGCGGATGCAGAAAAAAAGTACCGCAAACTGCTTGCTGCGTCACCTGATTTCGTGCCGGCGATACGCCAGTTGGCATTTCTCTTGAATCGCCAAGGGCGTCGACAGGAAGCAGCTGTCCTGATTCGACGTTTGTGCAAGCTTGGAGATGTGTTGCAGGATGAACTGCATTCTCTGGTTGCCTTGCGTGATGCAATGTACGACGCCCCTAACAGCGATGACCCTGACAGCGATGACCCGAACAATGAAGATCCGATCGGTCCTGAGCGGCAGGTTCAGGATGCGAACGCTCGCCAGTACTACCCGATTGCACCCTACGGGCAGGCCAGAAAAGCATTTCAGGAGAATGACTTTCTGAAAGTCATGGAACTGCTCAAGCCTTCGATTGATGCGAGGGCAGCACCCGCATCCATGCTGGCTCTGTTTGGAAGGGCTGCCTGCGAGCGTCAGGATGATCGGGCGGTTGACTGGTGGAGGCAGCAACCGATCGAGGGGCAGGACGAATTTGCAGATTATTGGGCCACTATCGGAACGCTTGAACTTCAGAAGCAGCGTTATGGCTCTGCAGCACGCGCGCTCGCCGAAGCACTGCGTCGAGACGGGACCGACATGGAATCCATGAGCCGGATGAGGCAGGCTCTCGGCTCGCTCGGAAAAAAAGAAGACGCCCAGCGATGGTTTGACAGGTGGACTGATTCACGGACTGTATTGGACACAAATAACCTTGTCGCGGCCACGAAGGTGCCGGACCCTGCAGCGGTTGAACAACTTGCAGAGGGTTTGGAGCAACTGGATCGGAAACTTGAGGCTGTGCTGTGGCGTGCTCGGGCCGCAACTTCCCAAGAAGAAATGCCCAGACTGAATCAACAGCATCGGGACCTGGTGGCTTTGGACAATGGATTTCCTGACATGGATTCACTTTGGTGTGGAACGGACTTTGGCGAGTATCCACTGCCGAGTCCTCAGCAAACGGATGGGGACTCCTCTGCCTCACAGTTGTCTGCCAAGCCTCCCAGCGACAGGCAGGTGCTGCCACCCGTATTTGAGAGTGTCTCCGGGAAGATTGGGTTGCAGCATACGTACCGCGTGGCAGCAGAACCTTTGGAAAAACACTATTCCATTCACCAGACCTTGGGCGGTGGCGTTGCAGTCCTTGATTATGACCTCGATGGATGGCCCGATATTTATTTCTCACAGGGTGGGGCCGGGCCACCAGACTTCCAGGCGAGCCTTGCAAATCAATTGTTCCGTAATCAGCTCGCCAGTCTGATGGATGTCAGTGAAAGTTGCTTTGAGTCGCTTCGGCAATACACCCTTGGTGTTGCTGTTGGTGATTGGAATCAGGATGGGTTTCCTGACATTGCGGTTGCAAACATCGGGGTCTGCGAGTTGTTGACCAATAACGGTGATGGCACTTTTTCGCGTCGCAGTCTCGAGTCCGAGGCCAACTTTCAGCGGGTAACGTCATCCATCTGTATCGCTGATGTAACATCTGATGGCCTGCCGGATATTGTGCAGGTGGGATACGTGGATGACGCCGATTTTCTCGCCAAATCACCAGTCGATCTTCAGGGTCGAGTTTCGATCACTGTATCACCCGGAAACTTTGATGGCGCGGTGGACTGTCTGTTTGAGAGTCTTGGTGATGGAGATTTCTTCCTGCGAGAACTCACAGACCGCACGGATGCAAGGACCGGGCTAGGGGTTGTTGTTGCTGATTTTGATGACCAGCCAGGTAACGAATTGTTCATAGGAAATGATTCCCTGCCAAATCGTTTGTGGAAAATCGGCAGAGATCCTCAGGACAATTGGCAGCAAGTTGACCTCGCTTCCCTGATGGGTTGTGCCTATGGGTTCAGTGGTGGAGCAACCGGGGCCATGGGAATCGCAGTCGGGGACTTTGATCGTGATGCCAAGATGGACTTCCACATTACCAATTACGAGAACGAGAGTTCCAACCTCTATTTGAGGCGTGGTCCGTCATTCCAGGATCGAAACCGGCAGTTTCAACTGAATGCACTCTCTCGCGATTTGGTGGGTTTTGGTACGCAGTCTCTGGATTACGACAATGATGGGGACTTGGATCTGGTGGTTGCAAATGGCCACCTGGATGATGCCCAGAGTATCCGTGGTGGTTTTGCCCAGCCGATGCAGTTGCTCTGCAATCGTGGCAGGGATTTTGAACTTCTGGGTGTAGCTGATTCCAGTGGCTATTGGAACAGACTGCACATCGGAAGAAGTCTAGCCGTGCTTGACTATGACCGGGATGGATTGACTGATGTGGTCATGACAAACATTGAGCAGCCCTCGGCATTAATACTGAACCGGACACAGACTCCGAACCACTGGCTGCAAGTCAAGTTGGTAGGTACATCGGTAGACCGCGATGCAGTCGGCTCGGAGGTGCAGGTGACGGGCTCATGGGGAACACACCATGCGTGGAATGTTGCCGGTGACGGATACATGTGCAGCAACGAACGATGCCTGTCGTTCGGTTTGGGGCTTGCTGAGAAGGTTGGGCGTTTGGTGATTCGCTGGCCGGATGGAAAAGAGCAGACTTTCAATGACATTGCCGCCGATCAACGCATTCTGATTATCCAGGGAGATGCTGATCTTTATCAGTTGGAATGATCCGTGGGGCATGGAAAGGAGCGTGAGCAACGGGGCAAAATGGCTTGCTGTGTCAGTGTGGCTCCAAGTGTCCGAAAAGTGATTCCCGTACCTCCGGTTCGCGAATTTTCCAGATCACAGCATCGATGAAATAGTGATGAATGTTGATGTACATCACGGTTGCGGCACCAAGTAGCACCATGGTTCCTGACTGGTTTGTGAGGTCTGTCCACTCCAGCAGTGACGCCCATTCAAATGCCAGATACCCCACGACAACGAGAACTCCGTAATATAAAAGCATATGTTTTCCCATGCCCGACCAGATGCTTGTTCCCGTCTGGGCTTGGCGATGCTCGTTCATTTCTACCCGAGCAGGAAACATGAGATACTGTAAGGCGTGAAAAATCTGAAGCAGAAAAAACGACTGCGGGTAGACATCGACCATGACGTACCAACTGTAGGTGGCAACCCAAGGAAGCCAAACTGCAGCGGGGATCCGGCGTTGATGTTCCTTTGCAAGCTGGAAAAAGCCCAGCAAGCCGGCAAAGAATGACGCCAGCACGAGAACCCGGCAAGCTGACATCAACGCGCTGATCATGAATTCACCTGCACGCTGCTGCGGAAACAGTTGCTCCATGATTTTCATGGCTGCGCAGGCCCAAGTCAGGTGGTAAGCGAAAAGAGCCAGAAAGCCAAACCGAATCAGTTTTCGCTGCGAAGGATTCATGCGGAAACCGGCAAGATATGCAAAACATGCGGTCGTACCCCACGACTGTCCTGTGTAGTGCCAGCCCAGTAATACCGGGGCAAGTAGCGTCAGAACCATCATGACGTACGGTTGCGGAATATTCGCAGGCGCAGCTTGCAGTGGGTTGTCTGCCTGCACCGCAGAAGTTGCTTCAGTTGATATGTTCAGTGGGCCCCAATAGCAGACATATGCCAGAAGAGACAAACCGAGGATGGGAATGGCCACCGTCACAAACGGGTGCTTTGCGATGTTCTTTTTATTGGAGTAAAGAATTCGGTAGGAAGCAATGAAGTGGGGGCTATTGATCAGCAGGTCTGTGAAGAGCCACGCCATGACGAAGCCCAGAGCCCAGTCTGTCTTGGATTCACTCAATGCTCCGCCAATGATGACAATGATCGCAACAGCGAGAGAGAAACCACCGCCCAGGACAGCATCCACCCTTCCCTGAATCAAGGGTTGCACAGGAGGCGTTGCAACCGCTGTCTTCTTGTCTTTGCTTTTAACTGTCATGTTTTGACGGTTTTGCTTGGTTTGCCTTGATTAACTCGGGTTGGCCTGATTTGCCTGGGTTGCTCCGATGGCACGTGTTTGAAGGCATGAAAGTAACGCCTTGCAGAATGCACCTTACACTACTGTAATGCTCCCGTGCCATTTGCGTAACAGTCGCGTGCGTGATCAACGGCTGTGAAGACTGAAATGGCCAAGGTGTCCGCTCGAAATTCTGTTCTCGAGAGTAATTTGTGATGGGACGCGGTGGTGTTGCATGCTGGACTTGCGAGCATGCCAGTTTTGCCGCTTATCTTCCTTCATTCTCATTTCAGGGAGGCGTGGAAATGAAGTGAATTTGGGACGTTGGGAGAATGCTTTCGTGTACTCAAATCTGGAAATTGACTGGTGAATCTGTGAAAATGGGAGTTTGAATTGGGGGTTGGAATGAAAAAATACTGGATTCCTGTCGGTCTCGCTCTGCTTGCCGTTGTTGGCTTCGGAATATTTTCTGTCTCTCGATTTGCTCACTCTGGTAGTGAGCGGATCGCATTGAGATTGCAGGCGATCAGAGCCGCCGGCGATCCCGTCAGCATGTCGGATTATTGGAACGGGCCTCTCCGGCCTGAGGAGAATGGGCTTGCGCAACTGGAATTTGCTTCGCGTGATCTTTTGCAGTTTGGAAAAGAACACAGCGAGCTTGTTGAAAGTGGCTATCTCGGACCAGGGTACCGATTGAGTGAAGAGCAGGTGGCAGAAATCGACAGGATGTTTGCCAATGTTCCCGACCTGCTGCCAAGATTGCGGACCGTAGCAAGCTGCAAGCGTTCGGTTGATGATCAATTGCGTGCTGGCAACCCATTCGATGTCGATCGTTCAGACATCTTCGGCAATTCGAAATTGGCAGTCATGGCGTTGACTGTTGATGCATTGGCTTCGGCTTCCCGTGGTGATGGAGATGATGCACTTGCGAAGTGTTCAGTCGCACTGGATTTGCAGGTTGCTTTACGGTCGTTTCCCACCATGTTGGACGTGCTTCAGGAGTTTTCCAGTGAGCGGGTAGTCTTTGAGACGGCTAACCATGTGTTGAGAATCACAGAGCCGTCCGAGCAAGCGATTTCAGACTTCAAGTCGGCTCTTATGCGCATTGACCATCAAGCAAGAATGGGCGAGGCAATCAAAACGGAACGAGTTCACGGTGTGTTTTTAATGCAGCAGTTGCGAAGCGCAGAAGGACTGGAGGACTCTGAGGGAACGGTTTATGGAATTGGTGGGTCGCTACTTTCAGGAACGCCGTTTCATGAGATTTATCTCAATGATGATGCGGAAATGTACCTTGATATGATGCAGACAAATCTGGACGCTGTTGGTCAATCACGCGAAATCCGCACTCAGATGTTACGTCAGTCCGTGACTACCCTCAGTGATAGCAGTTTTATTCGTTATTCCCTGTCCAAACTCTGTCAACCTCTCAATGTTGAATGTTTCGACGAGATGGATCGGGCAGACGCGCGTCTGGCTGCCATGCTGCTTGTCTGTGACTGGGCTGCTCAGCTCAATGATCCGGCGAGTGCACCTTCTGCTATCAAGCAGATTGATCCGTTCGGTGGAAAACCAATGCAGGTGAGTAAGTCGTCAGCTGGATTGACTTTTTACAGCGTAGGTGAAAACTGCATTGACGATGGCGGAAATATCAAGGATGAAAGTGCGTTGCCAGGCTTGGATATCGGTTTTGGGCCGTTGTTGAAACTTCCATCGCAGGATGCAGCCATCGCACCTGGAATTTGACTGGCAGTCTGGAAGCAATAGCAGCAGGAATCGATCAAGCTCATGCCGGTTGAAACGCTTCGTGGACGACATCGCCACCTGTGACCCCGAGTGGTGTTTCTTTGAGTCCGTGATGATCAAAGACAAGTTGCTTGGGGTTGATTCCGAGAGCATGCAGGATGGTGGCGTGTAAATCCAGAGGTTTTACGGGGCGTTGTGTTACGGTGTATCCGATCGGGTCCGTTGTTCCAATTGTTTGACCTCCTGAAACACCTCCGCCAGCCAGCCATGCTGTGTAAGCCGATGGAGAGTGATCGCGACCACCGGAGCGTCCTTCCATGGTCGGAGTGCGACCAAATTCGCCTCCCCAGACGACCAATGTATCGTCGAGTAGTCCGGTTCGTTTCAGATCGGACAGAAGCCCGGCAATTGGGACATCGGTTCGAGAGGCCATTTTTTCATGGTTGCCTTTCAGGTTGCCATGGGCGTCCCACCCTCCGACACGGATCTGGATGTAACGGACGCCTCTCTGGACCATGCGTCTGGCAAGCAGGCAGGCCCGGCCAACTTCGCCGGTTTGTTTGCTTTCACAGCCATAAAGATCGCGTGTTTTGGCGGTTTCCTGATTGATTTCGAAAAGCTCAGGTGCAGAAGTTTGCATTTTGAATGCCGTTTCGTAACTGCGAATGCGTGCGTCGAGTTCACTGAGCTGTGTGTCTGAGTAAAACTTGCGATTCATTGCCTGAATAACACTCAGTTCCTGCTCACGTTGTGTTGTGCTGACATGTTCAGGAAGTTCAGCATGCAGGATGCCCTTGCTTGGACTGACCAGCGTGCCCTGGTATCGGGGTGGCAAAAATCCGGCGTTCCACCCTGCGGCCTGAGGAAACTGCATGCCGTCGGTGTGAAGGTTCATGGCGATGAATGACGGTAGTTCTTTTGTCCTGTTTCCAAGGCCATAAACAGACCAGGCTCCCAGGCTTGGGCGGTCACCAATGGACGTTCCTGTCAGAGCCACGCATTCGCCGGGGCCATGGACAGGGTTTCTGTGCGTCATGGATCGAATCACACATAAGTCGTCCGCATGGGTACTGATCGCTGGTAAAAGATTTGATATGGCGAGGCCTGACATGCCGTGTTGATTGAATTCCCAAGGCGAGCCAAGCAGATTCCTGAGTCCCGCGCGTTTGATACGCGGGACGTTTTTGGCGATTGATTCGGGAACGTCCTGACCCGCCAGTCTGGTCAAGTCCGGTTTCGGGTCAAACGTATCCACGTGACTTGGGCCACCTGACATGAAAAGAAAAATAACGCTCTTTGCTGTCGGTGGATGGTGTGTCGTCAATGGGCTTTGGCTGGGATTTTCCTCTGCCAGCAGCGAACGTAACGCGATGGCACCAGCACCAAGGCCAGTCGATGTCGCGAAATGACGTCGGCTCATGATTCGAAAGGGTGTCGTCATGGAATGTAGAGAAACTCGCTGGAGTTCAGAATCGCAAGGCACGCGCTGCTGAGTCCCTGGTCTCTTGCCAGTTCTCCCAGTATCTTTCGTTCGGTGTCTGTTGGATCACGGTGAAATGCGATTTTTATCGCCGTCTCAACGTTACCCGCCTGTGTCGCAAATTTTCTGGCGGCCTGTTGCATAAAATCGCTGTTCATCAGCCACAGAGGTTGCAGCGAAGTTGTTGACACTCGCCTTCTTGAACAGGAAATGATTCCGTTTGCACTATCAAACAGAACCTGCTGGTCTGGAAGTTTGTCACGTTTCTGTTTCAGGTAAATACTTCTCCGATTGGATTCGTGAGGTTCACCAGGCCCACCCCGTTGACGATCCAATTGGCCACTGACTGCAAGAATTGAATCACGGATTGCCTCCGCGCCCAGACGCCGTGGCGTCCAACGCCAGTACAGACGGTTTTCGGGATCGATGTGTGCATTGTGTGCAGAATGATCGCTTGATAAACGGTAAGTAGAGGAGTCGAGTATCAATCGCTGCACATGCTGTGTGTTCCAGTCATGCTCCATGAGTTCGGAGGCCAGGTAATCGAGCAATTCCGGATGCGATGGGGGGGTGCCTTGAGTACCGAAATCGTTGCTGGTTTCCACCAGTCCACGACCAAAATGCCATTGCCAGATACGGTTGACCCAGACCCGCGCTGCAAGAGGGTTCTCGGGCGCCGTGAGCCAGTACGCCAGATCCTTTCTTGTCTGGGCATTGCCGGGGGTTGGGCCAAACACCAATGGCCAGCCTGCATCCACTTCAGGGCCTCGATCGCGTATTTCACCACGGATCAGAATCGCGCCCCGAAGGCGATTGAGAACAGCTTCCGAATGGGGGAGCTGCCACCTCATTTCATGTGGGGTGACTGTCAGGCGGGTCGCTGAGGTTGACGGAGAGTAGAAACCCCATGTCTGGTCAAGCTGGGCAAGCTGTTCATTCAACTGGTTGAACTGTTTACGTTCTTCAGAACGCATTTGAGCAATCACATTGGATGGCGTTACCAGAATTGGCTCGGGATGACCCTGTTTGCGTCTTACATAAGTCAGACGCTGCTGGACTCCGTCGAAAAGCCTCCACCGCTCCTGGGCAATCCGCGTTGTCGTATCGTTCGCATCAAGCAGCAGATTTTGTGGTTGTCCTGATACGAAAAAGGCCTGAAACCGGTAATAGTCCCTGATGGATATCGGGTCGAATTTATGGGAATGACACTGCGCGCATTCGAAAGTCAGTCCAAGGAAAGCCGAAGCTGTCGTATTGGTAATGTCGACGAGAATGTCATTGCGTTGAATCTGTTTGTCCAACTCATTGCCACTGTATCGAGCAGCGGCAAGAAATCCTGTTGCGGTCAATTGAGCTGGTGTCGGAGGTGTTAACTCATCACCAGCAATCTGCTGATGAATGAATTGGTCAAATGCCATGCCGTCAGCAAATGCATCAATCACCCAGTCGCGATACCGCCACGCATGCTTTCGATCGCGGTTGTGTTGATGTCCATTGCTCTCGGCCCAACGGGCCACATCAAGCCATTTTCGGGCAAAGTGCTGTCCATACTCCGGTGACGAAAGCCACCGTGATGAGTCCATGGTATCTCGTTTTGTGTCGGGATCAGGAGGCAGACCATGCAGATTCAGTGAAAGTCGACGCAGCAGCGTTTCCTGATCGGCAGGAGGATTGGGCATCAAACCTGCTTGCTGCTGTTTGAGGGCAATGAACGCATCGATCGGATTTCGTATCCCGTCAGCATCGGCTGATGGGACTTTCGGGCGAACGATCGGTTGAAAAGCCCAGTGGTCAGTGACAGGAATCGGCGTCGGTAGCAGACTGCTGTCCCAGTCAAGACCTTCGTCGATCCACGTTGCAAGGATTTCGACTTCGCTGACTGTCAGATGGGGTTCTTCGGGAGGCATGCTGCCCTTGGCAACCACCTGGTAAATTTGGCTGCCGGAGTGATTCAGTGGCGAGACATGTTGCAGCACTTCATCATGTTCATCCAGTTTGATGCCTTCTTCGGCTTTGTCTCCTGAGTGACAAGGAAAGCAGTTCTTTTTCAGGATGGGATAAACGTCGTCGCGAAAACTGACTGTTTTCTTCTGAGGTGGTTTCCGCATTGCTGGCCCGTAGTTGGGGTCAACCGGTGCAGCAGGAAGGTTAAGAATTCGTCTCCATGATTCTGCCAGTTGGAAATCCCAGACGTCGATCTGGTCTTCAATTTCAGTTTTGGCACCCGTCGCAAAACCAATCCACCGCACCGTCGCGATTGATTTCGGATTTTGAACGGCGATGTCCGGCTTGAATTCCTCAGGCTCTTGAGGGTCGACCCACAGGCTCAGTTGATCGAAGGGTTCGTGTTTTCCAGGTGATGATTTCCACAAACGCCCCACGACCAGATAGTCACGGTCACCCTCAAGTGGTGGCCCGAACTTCTGGTTCGACGAGTTGTATCGCGCCATGAACCGGTTTTGTTCACCTTGCACATGCACTCCCAGATTGGGCACGTTGGCCGCGTGCGGGCTGCCATCGTTACCCTCGTCCTCATCCAGCCATAATACAAAAAACTCGCCGCTGGTTTCCGGCGGAAAGTCAAGACTGTCTTTCTGATAACGGAAGTTGAATCGAATGAACAACTCGTTGTCATCGTATGGGGTGTCGAGTGATTTTCGGAGTGGATTGTTGCGTCCACCTGTGCCATTGATCGTAAAACGTTCGCTTGCCAGGCCGTTGCGTTTCCATTCTCCGCTTGATAACAATCCCTGAGCCGCTGCACGATTGATCGTTGCCAGTAAGCAGACGAGCAAAGTGGCGTGAAGCAGCAACCGTTGATTTGTTGCAGCGTCGTATTTGAATACTCGAGCAGGCATGGTGTCGATGGCAGTCTGCCAAAGTCGACAGTCTGCGAAATAAGCCAGGAATCGTTTGGCGAGAGGAAGGTGGGGATTCTTTTCAGGGACTCACTGACCAAAGTATACTCCAGACGAAGTTCACCTGTCCGGCAGTTTTGTGTAGAGCTTGTCTGCTCCTGATGGAGACATGGACTTTCTGATTGCGTTATTTTGGATTTTGGTGCGTCTGATGGCAATTCGTCGACAGAGACGCCGGACGCTTTCCCGGTTTTGACGATGGTTTTCAGTGTGGAGTTGCCATGCTTTTGGTACGTATCGAAGTTCTTTTCGTTGTTTTGCTCGGTGCGTTTCATGCAGCAATCTGCTCGCCGAGTCTGGGGGATTCCCCGAATGGTCCGCCCAATGTTCTCTTCATTGCAGTCGATGATTTGAATGACTGGGTGGGGTGTCTGGGCGGACATCCGCAGACGAAAACGCCCCATATTGATGATTTGGCAAGCCGTGGTGTGCTGTTTTCCAATGCCCATTGCGCTGCACCTGCCTGTACCCCGTCGAGAGCTTCTCTGTTTACCGGGCAAATGCCTCAGAACACTGGTGTCTGGTCAAACGATGGGCCCAAGTTGACCCGATTAAGGCAGAATGCCTTTCTGCTACCAGATTCTTTTCGAAACGCTGGATACCGGACTTTGGGGACTGGCAAGTTGGGACCATCTCGATCCTGTTTTCAGGAGTTCTTTCGTGTGGAGCAACGTTGGAGCCCGCTGACTTCCGAGGCAGTGGAGTACACACCAGAAGAGTTGCCTGGCAAAGGAACAGACAATCCGCGTCACGAGGTCGTGATTCGCGATCAGAAATACATCCTGCCACTCAATCGCATGCCATCGGACAGGACACCTGATGAACGCAAGGGCGAGTCATTCGATTGGGGTGCGTTCGATGTTCCGGATGAGGATTTTGGTGATACGCAGATTACCGATTGGGCAATCAAGCAATTGCAGATGCATGATGATGGCCCACTTTTCCTTGGTGTCGGATATTACCGACCACACCAGCCACTTTGGGCGCCGAGCCGTTTCTTTGAGCGTTTTGCCGACAATCCTGCGGAATTACCCCCCGTGTTGGAGTCGGATCTTGATGACTTGGGGCCATCAGCAAAGAGATGGGCAATGGAGCCAGTTACTTCAGGTGCACATGCAACGGTGCGTCGGTTTCAGCAGTGGCGTGATGCGGTTCAGGCATATCTCGCCTGCGTCACTTATGTGGATCATGAAATTGGACGCTTGTTGGCTGCCTTGGATGAATCTTCCCTGTCAGAAAACACGTTGGTTGTCTTGTGGTCTGACCATGGCTGGCATCTTGGTGAAAAGCAGCATTGGGGTAAGTGGACAGGATGGGAACGTTCAACCCGGGTGCCCTTGATCATTGTGCCGCCGCGGACCAAAGCGGAAAAATATGCAGCTACAGGAAAACAATGCAAACGCCCCGTCAATCTGATCGATTTGTACCCGACCTTGATTCAAATGTGTGATTTGGAGAATCCACCACACAAGCTTGATGGAGAGTCGCTGGTGCCACTGATGGAGGCTGCTGAGGTACCCACGGAGCGGTTCTCCGTGACCATGTTTGGTCCAGGAAATGGTTCGTTGCGAACCGATCGTTGGAGGTTCATCCGATACGCTGACGGCTCGGAAGAACTGTATGACATGAGGAGGGATCCGCAGGAATGGGTGAATCTTGTCAGCATGTCTGCCAACCGTGAAATTCTGCGTGACTTAAGATCCAAACTGAAACCGTTCCTTTTGCCAAGTGGCAAGCCATGACCCCCGCTGGCGGGAATGAATGCCAAGCTGGCCCTGAATTGGAATTTGGATTGGGTATCAATCGCGTACAGCCCTGACAGCAGGAAGGCTACCACTCAAAGTCGGGCAATCGGCACGCGCTGCGTCTGGTTCTGGTATGGAAACCCTCTTTTCAACGGCATGCAGCGATGCCTGTGAACAGACATCCGCAGTCCCCGGAACAATCACACGTAATCGCGATCAACGCTACGGTTTGATCTGTACAGACTGACAGGGCTGTGTAAGTGACGATTGAAGATGGACATTTTTGCATCGAAAATGTGATTTTTTTGTCCGCGTCGGCTTCTTGCGGCGCTCGTCAGGGCGATTTATTCAGCCTACGGCTATCATTGGGTGTCTGCCAGGGGAAAATGGCAGGGCGCCAGGATTGTGGTGACGCAGGCTCTGGAAGTGTCGTCACCGTACTCGCGTGGATTGAGTGCAGTTGGCGAGGCGTGATGCGTTCCCAACGCGATTGAGCATGATGTGATCGCTGAAAGATGGCTGTGAGTATGAATTGGTTTGATAAGCTGACGCGGACGTTTTCCTCGAGTGAATTGGATGAACAGTTCCTCGAGCCCGCTTTTTTGTATCACGATAAGCACCTGCCTACTTTGTGGCTGTTGGGGAAAACTGGTGCCGGGAAGTCAACGTTGGTCCAGTCGATTACCGGAAACTCAGACGCAGAAATTGGACTGGGTTTCAAGCCTTGCACACAAACCTCAGAAAAATTCGGCTTTCCCACCCAGAAGCCCGTACTCCAGTTTCTGGACACTCGCGGATTGGGTGAAGCAGGATATGATGCTTCCGAAGATATCAAGTTCTGTGGTCGTCACGGTCATGCACTGATCATTGTCATGAAAGTTGGGGACACCCAGCAACAGGAAGTCTTGCACGCAATCAGGCAGATCAAATCCAGTCAGAAATTCAAAAACTTTTTACTTGTTCACACCGCAGCACACCGGGTGTCTGATCTTCACGAGCGAAATCGTTTGGTGAATTACAACCTGCAACAGGTGCAGGATGCCATCGGTTGTGAGCTTCCTGCTGTTACAGTTGATTTCAAAATGCCCGATGGTGGCATGTTCGGGATGGAGGAGCTCGTTCATGAACTGTCCGAAATGCTGCCTGTTGTTTCCGTTCTTTTGAAAACGCAACAAAGTAACGACGAAGAAGTCAAAAAGTTCAACGAACTGCAGGCTCAGGTCATTCGGTATTCGGGTGTAGCCGGTGTGTCTGATCTTGTGCCGGGTATCGGGCTGGTTGCTGTACCGGGAATCCAGTGGAAGATGTTGCGAGAAGTGGCCGAGTCTTACAACACAAAATGGGATAAGGAAACCTTTGCTGAACTGATTGGGGCACTGGGGGCAGGAATTGGTGTTCGCTATACGCTGAAATTTGGTACGCGTCAGGCTGTCAAGTTTTTGCCTGCCTGGGGGCAAACCGTTGGCGCGGCCAGTGCAGCAGTGATGAGTTTCTGTACCACTTACGCAATCGGGCGTGTCGCCTGCAAGTATCTGCACCACAAAAATCATCAGGAAGAAGTCACTGACGACGAGTTGCGAGCACTTTTCCACTCTGCCTTTGACAGTGTAAGAACGGTTACCCATCAGGAAATGGGCGTTAGTGCGGAAGCGTCAGGGACCACAATGCAGCAAGATTCAGCCGATTTGGAAACAGATTCGGCAGGTGAAAATCGAGGGGGTGAGTGATTTGAAAATCAGGTCCATCGTCTCGCGTTATCTAGGTATGTTCCTGATCGTCAGTGTAGTGCTTCCTGTTCTGGCGTTGGCTGGGGCTGGTGCCTACTTCATTGTTCAGCAGGGTCATCTGCTGTGGTTTCTGGGTGGCCTTGCCGCTGCCACTCTGGTAACGACATGTGTGTTTTCGTATTTCACTCGATCTGGTGAGATGCCGACGGCGGGGCAAGAGTTGGTCGTTCAGCCTTCGAGTGACTGGTCTGCGCAGGAACATGAAATCTGGGACCGTGGAACAGAGTTCATCAATGAGTTGTTGCGGGAAAATGATGAATGGAGCCAGTTGCAGGGCCACGCCATGTCTGTTGTGCAACGGGTCGCCGATGAGTACGGTTGCACAAAGTGGGACTTTCCCGTCCCGGCATCGCTTCGGATGATTGAAGAGGTCAGCCGTCGCTATCGGCGAACACTTCAGACCCATGTTCCCTTCGTGGAAGCATTGAAAGTATCCCATGTACGGTACGCATTGCAGAATCAGGAAAAGATTGGCCGTTTGGGAAGGTTCATTCGAGTTGGCCGCAATCTGTGGCGCGGAGTGCGATTGATCAACCCTGCCGCAGCACTGGCATCGGAGGTGCGTGATTACTTTACAGGCGAATTGTTTGCCAAGGTGAGTGTTGAAACACAGTGGCAACTCAAAGCGGCTTTTCTGCAGGATGTCTTGTCTGTCGCGATGGATCTTTACAGTGGCAGGTTCAATATCGATGAGGGAGACTTGGAACCATCCGGCCTTCGTCAGGAAGATCGTGATCGCATGGTTGTTGCATTGGATCCAATTCGGGTTGCTGTCGTCGGACAGGAAAACTCTGGGAAATCATCTCTGGTAAACGCGCTCTGTGGTGAAGTCAATGCACAGGTTGATGTGCTGCCAGTGGCCGGCGATACCACTGTTTATCAATGTTCGATTGAAGGTGTGGAGTATCTGCATCTGGCGGAACTGCCAGCAATTCAGAGTCAGAAGGCGTCATTGGATAATTTGCTATCCGAGCTGACACAATCCGATATTGTGATTTGGGTTCTCAAAGCAGATCAGCCAGCTCGTGGTCCAGATATGGATTTGTATTCACGATTCGATGAATACTACCGGGCAGAGGATTCTTTGCAGAAAAAGAAGCCTGTACTCATGGGCGTGCTGTCTCACGTTGATGCATTGAACGCATCGTTGCCGGGGAATGAATCTTTTGATCTTGAAAAAGCTGGTCCCGAGCATGTGTCGGCGATCGAGGGGGCATTGCGATACAATCAAGACCTGTTTCGCTTTGAAACGTTGCTTCCATTGTGTTTGTCTGCTGATCAAACAGGGGGTAACCTTGCGGCGGTTGTGACATGGTTGGAACAGAATTACGACGCCGCGGTTCATGTGCAACTGAACCGTCGTGGTCGGGAGGCACGTCAACGTAATGTAAGCATGACGGATCAGGCAAAGCGGATCGCAAGGACGGGAAAGGCCATTTTCAGTAAAGTGATTCAGGGCTGATGCAGCTTGTCTGCTGGATTGAGAATGCGCATTCGCGAGGCATGAAAGCCGAGCATGCAAGATGCCCAGAATTCGAGTATCAGAATTCGAGTATCAGAATTCGAGTATCAGAATTCGAGTATCAGCGTGCACATTGAAATGTGGCGTTCGCTGTGTGGGTAAAAAGCTTCCCTGTGTTCATTTCTTTTCAATGCAGATGAGTTCTTTCATCGTTCGGTGATAGAGTCGTCCGTTGCTGTAACTGGGCGTGTTGACTGACCATGTTTCGCCAAATGTTCCCAGATCGTTCAAAGCAACCAGCGCATTTTCATCAAAACGCTCTGCTTTGCCATCAAGCACCTGCACTCTGCCGGACATGAACGTGAAAAACAGGTGATCGTTGATCGCAATCGTGTTTCCATTGAAACACCACCACCAGCCGGATCTGCCTGAACGCTTGTCCTCGCCCACGTCGATGCCGCGACTGTTGATCGTCATGCCAGGGTAATAGGTCTCACCATTTTTTTCGATTTGATTTTCTACCTTGGGAACCGGGAAAGGCAGTTGCAGGTATTCCACCGTTTCCGTTTCGACATTGATACGGGCGATGCAGTGTTTCGGGCCAATGTGAGTCGGCTTGCCACGGCGTTGTCCTTCAAAATAGAAACATTGGAAGAACACGTGCGGGTAGACGGAAAGGTTGGCGTGCCACGCGGGAAAGACCCTCATTGGCGGTTCCGTGTCACCAAAGTTCACATGATGCTGCGTGTTGAATGTCTTGTCTTGGCTATCGTATTGTGTGTGGCTGACGTCAGTCATCCATGAGATGCGTTTGGCTTCGGTGCCATCAGCTGTATTCAGTACAACGAGATCCGTTCGTGTTTCGTCCAGCCAATAGGAATACTTCTGGTCCCAGCACTGGGTGACCTGTGCCATTCCATTTGGTTGAGAATCCCAGTTCCAGATTGCTTTACCGGCATCGCTCCCATCGACTCGTGTCAGAGTCAACCCGGCAGGTGATTCAGGAGTACCGTGATGCGCGCCGCGTCCGGCGAGTACCGCGTGCCCACCATTTGGCAAACGCCCCAGAACGGGTGTGTTGTAATGGGTCAATCCGCGTTGCCCCGTCCAGCGCAACTTTCCAGTCTTCGCGTCAAACCCTCGCAGGAAATTCCATGCGTCTTCACGGCGGCGGGGATGCTCTGGTTCCAATGGTTCCACATTCAGGACTGTGTCACCGATTTTGATGGGTTCATACTGCTTGTTGAATGGACGTCCGAGGGTGGGGGTCCATCGTCGAGACCAGACTGGTTTACCATCGACCGTCCAACATCCCATGCTGCCGCTGGCGTTCCAGCACCAGACATGTTTTCCATCCGTGATCGGTGTGGGGCTGCTACTGCTGCTGAAGCCATACGCATAAATGCTCTTGGCTGACGGTTCCCCTGCAATGTCCGTTGTCCACAAAGTCTTTCCCGTGTCCGCATCAATGCAATGCAATACGATGTCACTGCCCTTCCGGATTTTCGTTCCAGCCGCGAGTGGTTTCATCGTCGTCAGAAACAGGCGATTTCCCCAGACTGCTATCCCACTCTGGCCGGTTTCGGGAAGGGGCTTCCGCCAACGGATGTTTGTCCCATTTTCTACGCTCCAATTGAGTGGTGGAGGTGTGTTTGTGGTGACTGTCCAGTTGCCGCGAGGACCTGCCGCTTGAGGCCACGCTTCTGTGACGTCCTGCGGGATTCCGGGCTCGGCCCGGAGAATGAAAACGGAAATGGTGACAAGCGTTGGCAACAGTGCTCTGTGTCGTGGTTTCATGATAATGGTTTCACTGTGTTGGTTTCATTGTGTTGGTTTCACTGTGGCACGCCGGGGCAAAACAATGATCGGAAATTCAGGACAGGTGATTCATTCAGTCGACAATGTTCGGTCCAACGATCTGAGTGTCAATGCAATGAAGCCATCGTGATATGGTGCAAAGTGAGTGAGACATCTCTTGTTTGCAGGATCATGCCGAATGATGTTCTGACTCGTTGAGGCTTTTTGATCTGTCAGGGTGGTAGCGTGCGACGTGTCTGCGTTGGATCGATCAATAATACTGGAAGTGCAGAGCACAACTGAATGGTTCCCGCAAACATGAGGATTTGTGTCGCTGTGTAGTTATTGCTCAACAGACCGGCGGAGTAGCTGCCGATCGTGGTTGAAAGATTCAGCAAGGCCATGTAGGTCGTGAACTGTGTGGCTGCAATGCGAGGCCAGGAAATGGACATGAAAAGAGCAAACAGCGATACGGAAAGCAGCGCCAGTAGTAATTCCTGTCCCAGCAGCAGTACGGTGGCTATTTCATGGTGATTCAGGGCACCCGGAATACTGCCTGTGGTCAGCCAAAGCGTACCCAGCGTGAGTGATGCAAAAATGATCATTCGTTTGGGGCCGACGGCATCTGCCAGGAAACCTCCGGCAATCGAGCCACATAAACCCAACATCACGGCCCAGCCTCCTGTCACGCTTGTGTACTGTGCTTGAGTCCAACCGCCGTCTTTCATCAGGTAGTCCAGCAGCACAACGGTCATTGCTCCCGAGCCAATTTTGACTCCCAAGGCAATCACCGCGCCCAGTAGGGTGGCGCGTATGCTGAAGCCACGTAGCAGGTTGATGAAGACAGAGCGTGATACTGGCGCTGATTCGTCTGTCAACGGTGAGGTGTTGGAGGCGTCAAAGCTGGTTTGAACTGCCGGCGCACCGTCCAGCGTTTCGTTCAGCGATTCGGGAGGCAGGTAAGGAGAATTGCCGAGGTCACGAAGTTTCGTGTTTTTTGCTTCCTCAGTGATTTGCAAAGAAGTCAGTTCGTCGTCGGAATGTTGGCCTGTGTTCTGCTGGGTTGGTGATGGTAACTGGTATCGATTTTCCTGGGCTTTTCCGGTTGTCTGGGATTCCACTGGCCGTTCCCTGAAACAGATCGGCAGCAGCATGATTCCACCGAGGATGAATGCCTGCCCGGCCAACCCAGCTTGAATTCCAAACTGCGAGACCAGCAGCCCCAGTCCAGCGCCTCCAATTGCTGTTCCCAGATAGTTGCTCGCATACATCAGGCCATTGGCTCTACCACGCTCGTTTTCGGCCAACAAGTCAACAGCAAGTGCATCCACTGCGACATCCTGCAGGGAAATGAACACATTGGCAAATAGAATCAGTGCAGCCAGTGGACCGGGAACCAGACGGTACACAACCTGCAACCAACCTGTCCCTTCCGGGATTTGTGTCCAGACAAGGTTGGGCAAGTCGTTGACCAGCATCATGCTTCCCAAAATCAGAATTGCGGCGCTTTGCGCAAAGATGATCCACGGTCGTCGCCTTCCCAGGGAGCGGATGGTGAAACGATCCATCACGGGCCCCCAAAGAAACTTGAACGACCATGGAAGAGTCGCCACTGCGAGGATGGGACCAAGTTGTTCCGCCGTGATCCCTTGCTCGGGTTCAGCCAGCCAGGCTGCAAATGTGACGGTCACGAATCCCCAAGGGACACCCTGCGCAAGGTAGAGCCCGCACAGTGTGAGCATTCGCAACGTTTTGTTTTCTGAAAGGTACACCGTGTTCTCTTCGTTTACCTGCCTCACGCAATTCCCAATCACGATGGTTGGCATGCTGAAAGAAGCATGTGTTTTCCATACGTGTTGGTTTCGAGGCCGGGTGGACTTCAATTCCACCCTGTTTTTGTGGAATGTCCCGCATGACCGCTGTGCACCAGAATAGCGGATCGGACCGCCGGCAGGTTCACCGTGATCAGCGAAGCATGTTTCATCGCCTGCTGCCTAACGCTCAACTTCACCGTGGGCGATGTCAATCAAACGCGAGAAGATCTTCTCGCCTCCGGTGCGCAGACCACAGTGCTCGTATTCACTCGTGTACCAGCCTTTCATATGGGGGACCGAGTCAATTGTTTCCCGTGAGAATTGTGTGTTCACAAACATGTCGTTGTAATAAACCGCACATGTCACGGGCACTTTGTTCCGGCTGAGAACTGTTTTGTCGTAGAGATCAGGCCACGTGTTATCGAATGCGAGGATCTCAGCAGCTTCCTTCAAACTCCGCAGTTCACTGATTTCATCAAACATCCAGGGGAAAATCATCTCCCCGAAAAAGTGGAAGGGCTCGTAGGTGTCGTCGTGTGGGGAGCGTTCCTGTTGAACCTGATGGCAGGCCCATGCGGTTGCTTCGTTTTGCGCGTAGATGGCTTCGTGGAGTAAGGCGAAAATCGGGTTGGTGTCAAATCGGATCCGCATTTGAACCGACTTCAGGAACGAATGGTTGACGACCCTTTTGTTACCTGCGGTGATCAGTGCTTCTTCCAGCAGGAAATGGATGTCTTCGGCAGCGTCAGCAAAGCCAAGGCTGATGCCCAGCAGTTGCAGCCTTCGCGGTGTCAGTCGGTCACCATTGGGCAACCGGACATCGTTCTGCTGCAGATGTTGGCACAGTTCTGAAAGGAGTTGTTTGTCCTGGGGGAATTTTTCAAAGTACTGTCGGTTGCGTTCTTCGACCAACGGGAATGTCGCCTCATAGATTTCCCGCGCCGACCGTTCCAGCCCTGGAACACCTCCAAAGACAAAGCACTCTTTCAGTCCTTCTGGATGCAGGCTCAGATAGGTCATCGTGCACCAGCCGCCGTAGCTTTGCCCGATGGTTGACCAAGGTGTATCGCGGCTGAGTTTGAAACGCAGCATTTCGGCATCCCGAACAATGCTGTCCGCCCGGAAGTTCTTCAGGTAATCAGCTTGTGCCTGTGCGTCACCTTCGGCATTGAGCGTTTGGAAGTTGACCGGTGTACTGAGACCGTTTCCACGGGTGTCATACAGCAGAACCCGATAATCCTGCAGTGCGCGTTTCAACCAGCCGTCTTTTCGGATTGGCAGCGGGGCGCGGAATCCCGGACCACCCTGCAGGAATAGCAGCCAAGGCTTCTCTGTGCTTGCGGGATCAAGGTCACGTACTTCCCGTGCAAAGACGCTGATTTGGCGACCTGAAGGTTCACTGTGGTCGAGAGGAACATCGATGGTGTGATCCACCAATTCCATTCCGGGAACTCTGTA
>JAAXJB010000098.1 GCA_012270065.1 Rubripirellula sp.
GCTGCTGCTATCCATCGATCGGTGCGTCATGATGGCTTGCGGCAGATCACGGTCTGCATTGCCAGATTCAGATGACGTTCGAAAAGCAGAATCGGGGTCATCAGGATCTGACCTGCAAAATAAGGGTAGATGGATCGACGCAGATTCAGGCCTTTTCCTTTTCGCAGGTGAAACGCCAGGCCGGCGTAAAGATAAAAGTACGCGGGGAAAGCTCCATAAGGGAGATAGTCGACCAGTTCCAGACCCGAACGCTCCATGAATCGAAGCAGGGTGTCTTTCGTGTACATCACCGTGTGCTGCGGTGCCTGTACTCCCGGCCATCTTTTGCCGTAAAGCCGGTAAGTAACGCTGTCGAGGCGAGGAACCTCGATCACCAGATATCCGCCCGGTTTCAGAATTCTGTGACTGGTTTCCAGAGTGCGGACTGGATCATAATCATGCTCCAGAAAATGCCACATCGTCACAAGGTCATAAAAGTTTTCACAAAGATCCTGCTCGTAATAAAGGCCCTCGTGAAAGGTCACTCCTTCAAAGAATGGCAGGTGAGTGAGATTCTTGAAGTCGACGCCACTGGCGTTCACTTGATGTTGTTGACGCAGTCTTTGCAGGAACGATCCTGAACCGCAGCCTACATCAAGGACTTCTGTTCCCGGTTTCAGCGAAGCATACCGTGAGACCAGTTTGTCTTTTTCACGATCGTGCTTCCCCATTGCGCGTTCGTAGAACCAGGTCAGGATTCCCCAGTTTGTTTCTTTTCTGTGTGCGATGTATTCGTCGTCATAGTATGGGCTGATGTTTTCAACGGTGAGGCGGGGTGACTGGTACGCGAGTCCACACTGGTTGCAGGTTACAAATTGAAAGTCACCTGGCTTTCCGGACAGGTCATCCTGACCAACCAGCAGATTTGTTGTTTCCGTTGAACCACAGTCATAGCAGGCAACTTCTTCAAATTTGTCGGCGCCGGGTGCGGTGTCGGTAGAATTGGTCATCGACTTGGCTCGCGATGGAGTTCGAGTGGAATGAAAACGATTCAGGGGAAGTCGATCGCAAGGCAGGCCACAATCACACAGGCGGCAAGGCATTCGCACGCAGCAATCATGCGGCACCACAAATCAGCACGCCGTTCCGGATCGTGAACAACTTCGTAGATGCAAAGAACCAGATACGTCAAGGTAAACAGCAAAACCTGCGTCGGTTTCCAGGATCCATCCTGGTGATAGCAGACCAGAGCAACAATGCACGGATATTTGCAAATCAGCAGATGGTAACTCACTCGCTGCCAGACGCGACGCCAGGATGATCGGTAATACGCCAGAAAGGCAGCCGACAGGCACACGAAACCGACTCCATGAAGAGGGGCCATGAGCATCAGCATGCCCAAGGCGGTCATGCCCAGACACATGCATGTCCAGCGGAATTGAGTTTCATGGGAAGTGCGGCAAAGTACGCGATCAGGCTTGCTGGTCCGGTCCGTTGGCAGATCTGCCAGATCATCCCAGAGGCGGAACATGGTGATCAGGTTGACCGTCAGCAGAACTTGCAGGGATGCTGTCATCACATCGTCGGGGAATCCTGAAAACCAGATCGCGGTTAGCAGCAGCAACAGCAGGCCCAGCATCGGCCCTGTCAGCAAACGGCTTGCGAGATAGGCCCGCAGGTCATCAGGAAAGGACGTCAACACGACCACGGTCTCCGTCGATTTCAATGGTGTCACCGGTGTTGATCCGCTGAGTCGCGTCATCGATGCCGACGACTGTTGGGATCCCATACTCGCGTGCGAGAATTGCACCGTGGGAAAGCATGCCCCCACGTTCCATCACCAATCCACGTACCAGAAACAGGATGGGGCCCCATCCCGGGTCGGTTTGGCGAGTCACAAGAATATCGCCCTTGGATACTTTGGCAAATTGATCCGGGCTGGTCAGGACAACTGCACGTCCGACAATTTTGCCACCGCTGACGCCCATGCCCTCATTCCACTGACCACCAGGCTGATTGTTGTTGTCGGAAGAATCGATGGGTTGCCAGTATTTTCCCGCTGGTAATTCGAGGCGATCAGGCGGTTGGAATTTTCCCAGTTCTTCAAGCTCTGCCCGGCGGAGATCGGCGAGTTTGGCAGTGCTGCCAGGCAGCATGCTGGCACCGCAAAGCAGGTCTTCTACTTCACGGTGGGTGAGGAAGAAGATATCGTCATTGCGTGTCAGGTAGCGATCTTTGGTGAGATGTTCACCGATCGCGAGAGCAATCCGACGCAGCCGACTGTAGAGCAACGCCTGTTTCAGACGAGCCCGCTCCCGGCAGGCCACGCTGCGTTGGGTGCGGCGGAGCAACCAGCTTGCAACATGGCTTTTTCTGGGATAGGGCAGGAGACTGTGAAGCCATTTTGTTTTCAGTTCCTTCAGAATGGTTTCAGTGGTCGTCTTGCGACGTTCTTGCTGGGTTTCAAGATGTTCTCGTGGAGAAGGACCCTCCAGTTCCACAAAGCTTGCAAGTACAGGCATCAAGCTCGACGGAACTTCCTGATACGAGGCGGTGGTCAGCATCAATTCTCCTGAGCAGCGAAAACCCCAGTTGTCAAGAAACGTCTGCAAGTCGAGATGAATGTCACTCAGTGATTCATCCTGCTGGATTTGTTTCCAGATTTCTTCGGGTGTTCTGATGGTGAAGCTTCTTGAAAGTCGTTCACTCGCACGTATCTTGCGTGAAAGGTCCCACAGTTTTTCAGTTGGCAGACCGCTCACGATATCGCACAGTCCTGATAAGAGCCGGTTGACCATGGCCTGATCTTCTTCGCTTGTGAACTCTCTTGACAGAAACATGCCGGTCAAACGGTAGTAGATCATGCTGGCTGCGTCTGCCATCGCGGCGTCGGTCCAGTGACTTCGAATGTTGAGGAATCGACGCCACAGAGAAAGGAGTTGTTGGGAGTCGAGATTCTGTAAATTCGCAGGGTCGGAATCTGCAGCGAATTCGTCAACGGTTGCCTCGAAGCGAGCGACACCGGCTTCAAGATGTCGAAAACGCCTTCCTGCTTTTTTTGTGATGGTGATCAATTCACGGAATTCGGCCAGTCTGCTTCGGGAGAGTGATTTCCATGAAGGTACGCGGCGATCACGGGTTGTTGATTCTGAACCAACGAATTGGTTGAAAGCGTCGGCGAGAAACTCACCAAATGGAACAGCACGCAGCACAGCATGAATGTTCGACAGGTTGTAGTACATCCGCCCGCCATGTGTCCCAATGATATTTCGCAGTGGGTGTTCCATGGTGTCGATGCGTGATTGCGCGACACCGAAAGCAAGTGCCATATTGCGGAAATAATGGTAGTACCCATCGGCAGCGATGGAGTACAGCAACGGGCAGATCGAGTCCGGGAAATTCTCATTGACGTTGGCATTGGACCACGTGACGCAGCGGCCCGGCTTGCTGATTGTCGTGATGGGCCGGCTTTGAAGAATCTGGATGGCATCTGCCTGATCCATGCTCCATTCAATGTCCTGCGGGTGGGAAAAATGTGATTCGAGTTCACGGCCTGTCTTGACAAGTTGTTGAACTGTTTTGCTGGGAATCTGGGATTCAACTTTCGTTTGTGGATCCGCATTGGTAGCAACGGCGGGGATTGAGTCGACTCGATTTCCGTTGGAATCTGTTACCAGACAGCTTGGTGTGATGTGGCCGGAGACCAGTTGTTCGCCCAGCCCCTCGCAAGATTCAAGCACGAGCTGGTCTGCGTCAGGAGACTGGACATTGCGTGTGAAGAGGACCCCCGAATACTTGGCATCCACCTGCTGCTGAATGATGACCCCCATCGATTTCAAGCGGATGTCGCGGGACAACTGGTACGCAATGACTCGATGTGACCAATAGGAGGCCCAGCATTTCAGAATGGCCTCATGAAGCGATGGCAGTGTTTTGATGCCGAGGAATGTGTCGAGTTGTCCTGCAAATGCCGCGTCCTCTGAATCTTCACCGCAGGCCGAACTCCGAACAGCAACGGGGCCCTGATCGAGCATGGAAGAGGCCATGCTGTTCAGATCCTCGAGGAAGCTTTCTGGCAATTTGACGGCAGCGATTCGAGTGGCGATCGCACTCGCAGCGCTTGCGATTTGGGCCAGGTCTCCGACATTCAAGTCACAAAGATGTGAATCAATGAACGCGTGTAACTGTGGCTGTTGAACTGTTTGATTGAAGAGTAAGCCTGAAATCACCAATCCGTCGGGAACTGAGAAGCCGAGGCGCTGCATTTCGGCAAGACGGCAAGCTTTTGCGCCAAATTCATCCGGGTTGTCCGCGCAGTGCAATGGGGTGACCCAGTTGGTTTCACTTCTGGGAGTTGGCGATTCGGACAGAGTTCTGTTCATGAAATGCACGGTTACTATTCAGGCAGCACGCTTTCGGAAACCAAACTGTTTCAGGATCAGGTTGAACACGTAATGGCCCACTGCACCAAGAACGATCAGGCTGCATGCTGTGCTGAATGGCAGAGGTACAACAATGCAGATCGCCAATAGACCACCTGCTACTGAATCAACTTGGTCGACCACAAAGCACAGGTTACGTGCGATTTTTGTCCGGGCAGGTTCACCTGGATGAATGTCGAATTGGCGTTTGAGAAACGAGTTGGGTAATTCCATCAGCATGAAGCAAAACCCCGTCCAGCATCCCAGTAGAAAGTAAGTGAATTCGGACAGGGGCCACATCTTCAGTCCGTCATTCAGGCCAAGGCTCATCCCGAGGTGAACCAGAACAAAGCTCAAACCGGTCGCAGGTACCATGAACACAAAGCCTCGCCATGTTTTGTTCTTTCCGAACAGGCGTTTGTTGCGAAACGTCCTGCCACGATCAATGGAGGTGTTGAAGCGATGGGATCGCTCACTGCGCATCCAGAACGTCTGTCCGATTCCCGATAGCAGAAGTGACAGGAAGAGAAAGAACGTGCATTGGATTGAATCAGGCATCGCGTTATGGCTGCTGGCGTCATGCTGGTTCAGGACGGGGGGTGTACGATTTAAAAATGGAATCCAGTCTGGTCGCGATTCTGGAATAGCAGGATTTCACCGGGCACCGACTTGGCTGCAACGATCCACTTCCACCATTGAATGCAGTTCAGGGTTTCCGTGGATTGAAGCCTGTGTAGATGATAGCCCGGAACCCTCGGCAGTATGTGGTGTAGACCATGGGCATCAAAGTTGAGGAGCACGAGACGCGCAAACCAGTTCGGAAAGATCAGTGAACGCGTGAAAACTTCCTGCTGTGCAGGATTGAAAGGACGCACTGTTGCTCCCTGGGAAAGTTTCATTGGAATGTGGGTGTGTTGGCTCAGAATCAACAGGTCCTGTAAGGCAAAGCTGATTAGTAATGCCAGGCCACAAATCTCCAATATCTCGCTGAACCCGACGATCATGATGAGGACGGTGTACAGCAGAAGGTAAACCAGAATATTGACCGTGACCAACCGCTTTTGATTTGGGCGTTGGAACATCTGGCGTAAACGCGGCAGGTTCCAGTAGTTGTTCCAACGGTACAGAGAGGCGAATAGTGGAATCCACAAACGCCAGCAGGTGTTGATCGTGATGCGCTCCAACGTCCGAAGTTCGCGTGGAACGAGCGTCTCGGTCGTGACGTCAAGATCCTGCCAACCAGTCCAATAGTGGTGTTTTGCATGAACGAGTCTCCAGCAGTCACCCGGGATCAATGCGAATGCACCGGCGACATGGCACACCCAACGATTGAGCCAACGGGTTTTGAACATTGTCTTGTGACCCGCTTCATGCAGAATGGCAAACCATTGGATGAGAGTGATCGCCAGTAGCACCTGTCCCGCAAGCCACATCCAGGGATTTTCTGACAGACTCATGACGATCGACATGAATGTCATCAAGGTCGCGTAGAGGATGTAAAACATGCCCAACCAGTTGCTGGGCTGGAGAGTTTCGAGGTCGACTGGGTAGCGGGTCTTTTCATTGCTTGAGCTGGATTGCAAATCGCACTGCTTTGTATGTTCCGCAACGGACGTTGTTCCGGAACCACTCGGTATCGTTTGTGCCGGTTCGGATTCTGTGATCAAGGGTTGCGGGACTTTCATGACTTCGGGTGTAGTGCCCGTTCCTGCCACTATCTCGGGTGGCACCTTTCCAAAATCACTTTCCGGGAATTTGGCTTCGGGTGCATCCGGCATCATTTCCAGGTTTTCAAGTGAACCTGTTTCAACGATTTCGGACACCGTCCTGGGTTGGGCTGCAAAGCAGGCTTGAATCTGTTCCATGCATGCCTTGGTTGAGATCGCATCTGGTTTTGAAATGGGCGGAAGTATTGTCAATTTAATGACGCCTGGCCTTACGCCTAGCAGACTTTTCCTGCGTGGTAGCACATCTTCGGCTCCACCAATCAGCACAGGTTGAAGCGGCACACCCGTCTGTTGGGCCAGAAGTGCTGCTCCTCTTCGGAATGGCAGTAACGAGCTGGAGCGTGTCCCTTCCGGATAAATGACAAGCCAGTTTTCTGCCTCCAGGGTTGCGCGACTGGCTGCAAGGCTTTTGTGAATGTCGCGTCCGATCACGGGGACACTGCCCATTTTTTGCAGCACACGGCTCAAACCCCAATACTTGAAATACTTGGCATTGGTCATGAATGCCAGCGGTACATCAACACTGTCGATCAACGCGAGTTGATCGAACCACGATGAGTGGTTTGCAATGAGTATCTTGTTCGTGTCGCGGTTGAGATGCTCGTGGCCATGGATTGTGACTGTCACGCCAAACATTCGCATGGAGATCCGCGTTGCCTTCCTGAGTCGCTTTCGGAATCGCTCTTCCGTTTCCCACCGATCAAAAAGTGGTAACAAAAGGAGATAGTAGCTGAAGCTCAGGTAGTAGGTGAGGAATCCCAGCAACTGGCGAATACGCAGGGGCATTTATTTTCCGATCAGGAGTTGTCGGTCAGCAGCAAAATCGGGGAGTTGCCGTTTTGTCAGGTGAATCTTAACCGTATTGACCGAACAAGAGCCAGAGTCAGTGACGGATTACCGAAGATTTCATTTTGTATTGCCGTCTTTCCCCAACTATCACCGTGAGGAATGCCACCATGTGCTGCCTGCGTTCCGCGACGTCACGATGCTCATCCTGAAAGCGAGTCGTGGTACCATGAAGTTGAAATTGTGGGATGAAAATGCAGAACGTCTGGTTCGATTCAAGGACATTGGCCAGGCGCAAGCCATTGTTCAGGATGATGCTGGCAGTGTCGTGGTTCACAATCGCCAATTACATTGGCGTGTTTTTAGCCGTCACTCATCGACACACATTGAATGCCGACACACATTGAATGTCGGCACACGTTGAATAATGATGTCAAGACTCAGAAGTGAGCATGTAATGATGGAGCTGGTTGCGTGGTGGATTTTTCTTTCTGCGTTCACCCTCGCAGTGAGATGATGTGATGACGGACAGTGAAGAACTGGAAAACAAATCGGTCACGACACGGAAGCCATGGAGTCTTCGTAAGCTGCTCGTTGCCATTGGCGGATTTTTTGTGCTGGTCTTTGGCGCGTTATTGATGCTTCTGGTCGCAACATTGACGCTGTTCCGTTCCCGGCGTTTCTGCAGCGAAGTCCTGGCAAGTGGCATGGCAAAGATCGCTGTCTGGTTGCTTGGTGTGCGGATTGTGCAGCATCATGCTGAGCGACTTCCGCAGAGTCAGGCGGTTTATATCTCCAATCACACGGCAACGCTTGATGTGTTTGTTGTCACGGCTTTGGCCTTGCCGCGTGCTCGTTACTTTCTGAGTGGCTTTCTGCGCAAAATACTGCCGTTTGGCCTGGTTGGTTATCTGATTGGTGTGTTCTGGACAGTGCCCTACCGGTTTCCTGACAAACGACGACGCATCTTTCAACGGGCAGAGAGAATTCTACGCAAAACGGGAGACTCGGTTTATCTGTCACCCGAAGGCGGCAGGATCTGCACCGGAGAAATCGGCCACTTCAATCGTGGTGCGTTCCATCTGGCGACCAATTTGAAGGTTGATATTTGTCCGATTTACGTGCACATCCCCACAGCGATGGATGCTGGCATGAATCTTGTGTCAAAATCGGGAATCGTGGACGTGTATTTTCTACCGAGGGTATCTACAGCGGGCTGGAAAGTTGAGGATCTGGATCGTAATCGGGATGCTGTGAGACAGATTTATCTCGATTTTCATGCCTCGCTGCGGGAACGTGATTCAAACACGAAAGAAGTTTGAGGATTCTGCCCGCGTTACATGAGTGCTGATAGCTTACAATCAACCATCGAATTTAAGTGAAGATGCCACGAAGACACTTTTGGCTTGGACGTGTGTGGTGATAAAACATGAATGAGCTGAGTAAACAAAGGTGTCCTCACTGTAATGCAGTTTACGAGGTGGGGCTAAGTGTGTGTCCAGAGTGCGGACTGGAAACGCAGAACCCACAGGTTGTTTCACCGCAGGTTGATTCGAGTGAACCGGTCGAAAATCTGCACGATTCTGAACATGACCAATTGGTTTCCCGGAACCCAGGTGCGTCCACTGAAAACACTGGACAAGATGCAGAGAGCACACGCGACGGTTTGAGAGCTTTCGATCAGGCTGGATTGGAAGCCGTTCAGTCAGATCCGATGGATTCGGATACCTACTTGCCATCACCCTACCAGCCAGCTGTTCCGGTGGAATGGCTGGATCAGCGGTTGACTTCGTTCGGTCCTGCTGAGATTGGATTCGGTGTGGGGTGGATTTTAGTTTGCGTGATGCTCGTGTTCTACACGCCCGGTCTGGGGATTCTTGCGCTCGTGCTATCGATTCCACCTCTGATTCGCACCGGTTTGTTACTCCTGCGTCGACGCCGTCTTGGTAAAGATTTCACTAGCGAACAGAAAGTATTCCTGTTTTTTGGCTCTATTATTGTTTCCACTGCCATCATCACAGTTGTCATCGTCTGTGTAGGTGCGGGAGTGTTTGCTGGTTGTCTGGCGGGTCTGGCTATTGGCGGCATGGGAGGGAACGGCATTGCCATAGGCGTGATTTCTGGTGGCATTTTGGGTTTGGTCTTGGCCGTGTTGCCATGCATGCTCATCATCAGATCGCGATGGCGCCGTCACCTTGAACGCTGATGTTTCGTTTGCTGCCTGTGTGGGATCCTGGATATGTCAAAATTACCTTTGCGTGAGCACCGTTTTCTCGGAGCAACCACGAGCCTTTGTCCAGAATGCCTGAAGGTGGTGCCAGCCAAGATCATTGCCCGAGAAGGCCGTGTTTATTTTCGAAAACACTGTCCGCAGCACGGCATGCGAGATGACTTTGTTTGCTCGAACGATCGATTGTTTGATCGCATGGAATACAGTCTGCCGGGGCGTATTCCACACCGTTATGCAATGGAACCACAGCGAGGTTGCCCCTACGACTGCGGGCTGTGTACTGAACACGAACAGCATACCTGTGTTGCTGTTTTGGAAGTGACTTCGTCGTGCAATTTGAAGTGCCCGCTGTGTTACGCGGCCAGCGGACCAGGAGGCACACATCTGTCGCTTGCTGAATGTACCAGGGCGATCGACTATCTGGTGGAGTACGAGGGGCGTCCCGAGATTTTGCAGTTGTCAGGCGGCGAGCCGACCGTGCATCCGGACTTTGCGGAAATTTTTGAGTACGCCTGCGGTCAGCCGATTGATATCGTGATGATCAACACCAACGGAATTCGTATGAGCAAGGATGCGAAGCTTCGAGAACTGTTGTCACGCTATCGAAAACGTAGTGAAGTTTATCTTCAGTTTGATGGATTCGATGATGAAATCTACCAGCATCTGCGAGGCGAAAATCTGCTGGAAACCAAACTGCAGGCCATTGACTTGCTGGCCGAAGCAGGTGTGAATGTCACGCTCGTCTGTACGGTGGATGAGAAAAATCTGGACCAGGTGGGACGTGTTGTGGAATTCGGGATGTCGCGCCCCACCATCACAGGCGTCAGTTTCCAGCCTGCGACTTACACTGGACGTTACATGACGCCCGAGTCACTGGAGAATCGTGTCACGTTTCCGGACGTCATTGCCGCGATTGCCGAGCAGACAGGAAATCAGCAGACGGGAATGCAATGGATGGAGAGCGATTTCCTGCCCTTGCCCTGTGCACATCCCAATGCCCACTCTCTTGCCTATGCCTATCGTGAGGGGACGAGTGCCATCTCGCTTGCGCGGTTGATTGATTTCGAGAATCATCTCGATCTGCTTGCCAATGGGATTACATTCAACCGGCAGAGTGCACGCGGACTCATTGATAAATTTTTGTCACGCCAAGCTTGCGGAACCGGCCAGGATTGTGGTTGTGGACCACCGACCAGTCCGGATCACGCCAGCATATCTCCAACGGCGATACGACCACCGATGCAGGTTTCTGCGTCGCAGCAGAACGCGTTGAATACAATGCACCAGATCAACAGTGATTCATCCATCCATGATCCGGGTTCGCCGCAGGCACTCGCCGCCTCGTTTTTCCAGCGTGCCGTCAGTGAAGATCTTTCGCCGTCGGATATGTTTCGGATCACAACCACAAGTTTTATGGATGCATACAATTTTGACGTGCGGCAATTGATGAAATCCTGTGTTCACCATCTGTTGCCATCCGGTCATCTGATCCCATTCTCTGCTTATAACGTGTTGTACCGTGATGGACACGTTCCCTTACCGGCTCTCGCGGATCAGGTTGAAACTCATTCCATTGGCAATGCGGTGAATGGGGGCCATGCATGATGAACTGGAATTACACAGTCATCATGTTTTCTGCGATTACCGTCAGTGTTTTGATTTCCCGACATACGCAGAAGGGACTCGCTCTCACGTTCTGGCAAAAGGCTGGGATTGGTCTGGGAGCTTATTGTGGGGCGATGATTGCAGCAAAACTGCCCTTTGTATTTTCGCAATGGGAAGGGTTTTTGAGCGGAGCCGCATGGTTTTCCAATGGAAAGACGATTCTTTGCGGACTTGTTGGGGGATACGCCGGAGTTGAGACAGCCAAGTGGGCCATGTTGATCAAGACCAAAACGGGAGATGGTTTTGCTGTGCCGGTTGCTGTGGGAGTCGCCATCGGAAGACTCGGATGCTATGAGTTTGGCTGTTGTTACGGTACGCCGACTGATTTGCCATGGGGCATCGTGTTTCCCGGTGCTGGTGAATTGCCGCGTCATCCCACGCAACTTTATGAAACGATGTTCCACGTTGCCATGGCTGGGCTGCTGTATGTTTTTCAAAGACGCGGCCTGTTTCGAGGGCAATTGATCAAGATGTACATCATCACCTACGCCATTTACCGTTTTTGCACTGAATTCATCAGGCCCGAGGAGCGGATCTGGTGGGGGCTGACCGGATACCAAGTTGCCTGCGTGGTGATCGTGTTCCTGTTTGCTTTCCTGTGGTGGAGAGATTCCGGAAGCGTAACGAGCAACTCCGGTCCAGCGGCGAATTTTTCCTGATGGCTCATCACGATGACTCCAGAAGTCATCACGCGAAACAACCCGCAAGGCTTGTCGTACTCAGTACAGAAGCCAAAAAGACAGTTTTTCTTTACCGGCAATAGTAATGGATGCGGGCCGGGCTGCGGTCAGCTAAACTGTACCGGGCTCGTGCTTTGGGTCGTGACTGGCAGCAAGCATGGTCGCGGAATGCGGGGGCATGTAATCGATTTTATTCGTATGTTGTTGTTCCATGGGATAGTTGAAATGATCAGAACCTTGTTCACCTGGCGTCCAGTACTTCTGATGGCGACCATGACGGCATCGCTGGGCACTGGCGTTCTAAGTGGCGTTCTCAGAGGCGACGAGGGAAAAGAGTTGCCGTTGCCGACCGTCAAGCATCTGATCGATACACACATTCATCTGTACGATCCAAATCGGCCGGACGGAATTCCCTGGCCGCCTGCCGATGACAAAGTTCTGTACAAGCCACATCTGCCTGCCGAGTTTTCAGGTCTGGCAAAACCTGCGGGAGTCACCGGCGTCGTGATCGTCGAAGCGAGTGACCGTTTGCCAGACAATCGCTGGGTGCTGGATCAGGTCAAGGGAGACCCTTTTTATGTGGCACTGGTGGGTAATATCGATCCGTATCGAAAAGATTTTGCAAAGCAACTCAAGCGGTTGAAAAAAGATAGCCGCTTCGTTGGTATCAGGGCACGCAACAGCGACCCTATCGATTACAACGATCCACAGGTGTTGAAAAATTTCCGTGCGTTGCAGAAGGCTGGCCTCTCCCTTGATATCCTTGCCAATGGCAAGGGTGTGGAAGGTGTGCGGGAGGTCGACGTGTTGGCGGGGAAAATTCCGGACATCCGCATCGTTGTCGATCATGTGCTCGGTTATGACATCGACGGAAATCCACCCAGCAAGGAGTGGCTTGATGCCGTTGCGAGTTTGGCGCGTCATGAAAATGTATACTGCAAAGTATCAGGGCTCTATCAACGCTGTACCCAACAACCGGCGCCTCATGACCCTGAACATTATCGAACCGTTCTCGAGCCGCTGTTCGAAGCATTTGGGCCTGATCGCCTGATTTATGGCAGCAATTGGCCGTGTACCAAGAAAAGTGGTGATTACGCCAGTTTCGTGAAATTGGTGAACGCTTTCTTTGCTGAAAAAGGCCAAGATGCTTGCGAAAAGTATTTTTGGAAAAATGCGGCCGTTGCTTATGGTTTGCCACTCAAGTGACTTGATCAATGCTCACACGTGTTCGCGGTGTTATCCACTGCCACGTCGTGTTGAAAGACCGGAGATCGTCGTTGTTTTGTCTGCAAGCTGAGTCCTTGGTGCTTCAGTTTTCCATCAGGAGAGGTTGGCTTGAAAAGCCCTGAACGCACTCGGATCAGCCGGCTCTGGAAACGCGAGGTGCTGAGTCATCGTGGATGGCGACGGCATCTGCTTTTTGTGCTAGCGGCTATCTCCATCGGAATGGTCGCCTGGTATTTTCAGTTGGCCGAACGCGCAGGGGAACGCTGGTTTTCTTTTCTGCAAGGCGAGATCGCGTTGCAGGATGGGGCTTGGCGGGTTCCGGAACCACTGGCAACGTTTCTTCCCATGGTTTGGGTGACGTTCAGCATGCTGCTGATTGTCACCTTACGGGATCGATATTTTCCGGGCACCGAGGGAACGGGAATCCCACAGACGATTGCCACATTGAAGACCGACAACGTGACGATTCGAGATCGGATGTTATCCGGGCGAATTCTGTTTGGCAAGATTTTACTGTTGACGCTGGGGATGTTCTCCGGAATGACGCTGGGGCGTGAGGGGCCGTCCGTGCATGTCGGTGCGGCGCTGATGCACATGATTACCAAATGGGTGCGTTTTCCACTTCATCTTGTCCGACGCGGTTTGATTCTTGGCGGAGGAGGGGCAGGAATTGCTGCGGCGTTCAATGCCCCTATCGCCGGGCTGGTATTCAGTTTTGAAGAGATAGCACGCTCCTTTGAAAAAAATAACGTTGGAACCGTCATCAGGTCCGTCATCATTTCTTCTGTCTTCATTGTTCTGGTGTTGGGAAAGGATTACCTGTTTTACGGACGGATTGAAAGCACCGATGGTAATTGGACTCTGGGGCAATGGGCATCGATTTTTCTGATCGGAGTCATCGGTGGTTTCCTGGGTGGAGGATTTGCCCAGTGCACCATCAAGGGCGTCGCGCTGGCAAGTCATTGCATGAAGTTGAATCGCTGGCTGACACCCCTGGCGATTGGTGCGGGGCTTGGTGTCGTTGGCTATCTTTCTGATGGCGACAGTTATGGAGGTGGTTATCAGGAAACGCAAAGTATCTTGAGTGGTGAAGTGCAATACCCATGGTTTTTTGCACCCCTGACCGCTGCTGCCTCGTTTTTGACGTTGTCTTCGGGGATTCCCGGGGGCTTGTTTGATCCAAGCCTGACAGTGGGTGCAGGGCTGGGCCAATCCATGTTGCCTTTGATCAATTGGGTGTCACCCGGCCTTGAGCCAGAAGCCGTGATCATGATGTTCATGGTTGCCTACTTCGCCGGCGTGGTCCAAAGCCCAATCACTTGTGCGATCATCATGGTTGAAATGACAGCTGCCCGGCACATGACCTTGCCGCTGCTCGGCGTGGCAGTTATCTCCTATGAGTGCTCGCGTCTGGTCTGTCGCACTTCGTTGTACGAATCTTTGGCGAACAGGTTTCTTGCCGGGATCGACACTCAATCCGAAGCGAACAAGAAGGCTGAAAAAGCCTCTCGGGGCTCAACTGGGTGATGATGGCTTTGGCAATCAATTCATCGCGTTGCAGCCAATGAATCGGGACGCGTCGATCAGTGTGACTTTGAATGGGCTTGAATTCCAGAGTTCTCCCGCTGTCATTGCCTGCAATGCACTTCAGTTTTCGTGCAGACGAAGGATGCGATGATGACCTGTATCCACCACATAAACAGACCCGTCTGCATGGACACAGACGCCATGCGGGCGGAGTAACCCGCGTTTTGGTTGCTTGACTCCCTTGCCAAGAAGGCTACTGACGGTTGCTGCCAGGGGGTCATAGCGAACGATGCGGGCGTTTTGATCGTCGGCGATGAAGACGGTGTCGGTGCGATCGTTTGCACGATGTTTCGGTGAATTGAATTGTGATTGCAAGGCACCTCCCACTGCATTGCCAGGTTTTCCCGTACCTGCCACAGTTTCAATTTTTCCCTTCGGATCCACTTTGCGGAGTGCATGTCCGCTTCGTTCGAGCACATAGACATTGTCTTTGGAATCGACTGCCACTGCACGCGGGTCAAACAGCGGGCTCTTCGTTGCCTGTGCCCCATTAACGGGAATTCCCTTTTTTCCATTGCCTGCTACCGTGTCCACGATACCGGAATTCAGGTCAATCATGCGAATACGGCGATTTTTCAAATCGGCCAAGTAGAGTTTGTCTTGTCGCGGATTCAAGGAAACGCACATCACGTAGTTGAACGTCGCCGCAGTAGCCGGGCCACCATCACCACTGAAACCTGCTGTGCCATTTCCAGCGACTGTGGTAATGACCCCGGTTTCTGCACTGATTTTGCGAACGCAGTTGTTCCAGCTGTCGGCAATGTACAAGTCTCCATCCTTTGTTGCTGCGACATTGTGCATTCCGTTGAAGGTTGCGGCAGCTGCCGGTCCCTTGTCTCCGCTGTATCCTTCGGAACCATCGCCAGCGATTCTGGTCAGCATCCCATTTTGACTGCGCTTGTGAACACGACCTCCGGATAATTCGACGATGTACATGTTGTCATGAGAGTCAAAAGCAAGCCCGAACGGGGAATGCAGAATTCCCGGATCAAGACTGCTTTTGTCTTTCAGTGTCTGTCCGATCACGACCGAGGCTTTGCTGAATCCTTTTGTTCCTCTTTTCGTGTTCCCGGCAGGTACTTCTGCCAGGCAGACACACGTAACAACGGTCGTCAACAATACGGTAAGCATCTTCAAATGCAGGAGCCTGAGTTTTGGATCACTCATGTCATTCATTGCAAGTGTTATTGGGTTGGGGGAAATTCTTCTCCATGATTCTGCAGCAGCGATTCTACAGCAGTTGGGTTTTGTCTGTGCCGTTCATTTCGAACCGGATTAGCCGTTGCCTAACTCAGGCTTGCCGCCAGTTGGAGCATTGGCAGGATCAGGCCCACGAGGGCAAAGACCAGAATGATCAGGCCCAGAACACACGCGATTCGGCCAAGGTTTCTGCGTTGCGAGGGTTGCTTCAGGGTAAGGGCACTGAACAGGATGAATGCCGTCGCTGTCAGTACAAACAACAGCATCATCGGATGGATCAGGATCTGACTCGACAGGTTCAGGGAGATGTCGAATTCCAGAGCCCAGGTGCTCAGCATCATGCCCGCGAAAAAAACCTTGAAAGTCAATAATGGCCACATGCATATCGCGATGACCAAAGGCACCGGCCAAACAAGTGGCTGTTTTGTTTCCTGTTGTGTGTTCGGTGTCTGATAGGGATTGCTGTCCGCTGAATCAGATTCGGGATCCGGGTTTGGAGATGACAACTTGTTCGTTCCTTCACGTGGTCGCAAGCCGCTTCGAATCAGATTCAGCTGGTATCAAGCGGGATATCAGGCTGAATTCAGATCACGGCTTGCTGCTTGAATTTTTTTGAGGAGTTTCCTTGCCGGTTGACTCTGCATGACTGAATCTGAGCCGGTACGATCACTGGTGACAGTAGCAGAGGCAGCGTGTGAACGGAATCTAGCTTACGAATGTTGCCTTGGAATTGCCAACTGTGGGAACCTCGATTGTGACTTCGCATTCCTTCTTGACCGGGATCAATGGAGGGATTGAGCCAGTAAGTATGATTTGTCCTCTCCGCAGTTGTGTTCCGGTTTCCCGAAGTGACTCCTGTAGCCATTGAAGCGAAGACTGGATTGTCTGGATGAGTTGATTTCCCTGGCAGGATTCCAGTGGATGACCGTCAACGAGGATTGAAAGCCCGGTTAATTCCATGTCAGGCATTCGCTCGATGGAATCTCCCATCACGAATCCCGCATGAATTGCATTACTGGCAATCAACTCACCAGCTGACGGTGGGGAGGCATGCATCACATGGTTGTGAAGTTCAATCACTGGCATGATGCACGACACACAGGCGGGGATTCCGGTTTCATCGAAATCCGACTGATTCGGAGTGCGGTCCAGAATGACTGCGAGTTCGCCTTCGATTGCCAGATTGGAGAAGTCGCTGAGGGACAGTTGCACACCTGATGCATGCTTCTCTGATTCGTAAAGCCGGCCAGAAACACAGTGTGTGATGCCCAGTTGAGCGCGGATTTTTGTCGATGTGCACCCAACCTTGTAGCCAACAAGACGATCCCCCTGCTTGAGGCGGAGCTGGGAAACAGCGTCTTGTAATTGGTAGCCTTCTTCCACGGTCAGAGAGAGCCCTTCAGCAAAAAGACTGCCAGGGCATCGGTTCTGATAGTCTTGTAACTGCTGTTCGGCCCACTGTTTGTACCGGGAAGAAGCGTTTTTTTCGTCGGTCATGCTCGATCGTCACATACAGTCAATTGAATTTTTGCCGATTGATAATCGGCTTTCCATGTCGGTCTCATCAGGTGTGCACCCGGATCTGATCTGCACTCACCTCAAGCAAGGATTCGGTGAGCGACGTTGCCATGCACATCAGTTAACCGGTAATCACGGCCACTATGGTGGAAGGTCAATCGGGTATGGTCCATACCCATGATGTGCAGCAGAGTGGCGTGAAGATCGTGGATCGTGAATCGATCTTCGATGGCATAGTATCCATATTCATCCGTTTTTCCGTAACGGAAGCCGGGTTTGACACCGCCGCCGGCCATCCACATCGTAAAACCCTCGGGGTGGTGGTCACGTCCGGGTTCGGCAGTGCCCACCTGAACCGTGGGGGTTCGACCAAATTCTCCGCCCCACAAAACAAGCGTATCTTCCAGAAGACCTCTTTGTTTCAAGTCGGTGAGCAACCCGGTGATCGGTTTGTCGATCTGTCTGACATTGATTTCATGACCTTTCTTGAGGTGGGTATGTTGATCCCACTGTTCATTGTTGAATGGTAGTGAGTTAGCGTGGCTGACCTGAATGAATCGAACATTCCGTTCGGCAAGTCTTCGCGCTAAAAGACACTGCCGTGCAAAGTTTGATGTTTCTGGGGCGTCAAGCCCGTAGAGTTTCCGGGTTGCTGATGATTCCTGACTCAAATCCATGGCTTCCGGGGCCGCCGTTTGCATGCGAAACGCCAGTTCGAAGGATTTCAGTCGGGCCTCAATTTCCGCTTCCTTCACCCCTGCCGGTGTCGATTGCTGAAGGTCCCGGAGCAATCGGAGTTGGATTCTCTGCTGTTCCCGCGTAAGACGCGTGTTTGAGAGAAATTCAAAGGTTGCATCCTTGGCGGCCGCGTTGGGGTAACCAGGGGTTCCAAGTGCAACACCCGCATGCCGGGCTGGCAAAAAGGCGCTACCGAAATTGTTCACTCCACCGTGCAGAGATGTCGGGCAAATGGTGACAAAGGTTGGAAGATTCTCATTGGCAGTTCCAAGGCCATAGCTGATCCACGAACCAGCACTTGGACGCAATTGAGCTTCATCTCCGGTATGAAGTTTCATGCAGGCACCACCATGAGCCACGTTGGTTTCGCATACCGAGTGAATCATGCAAAGATCATCCGCGACTCCTGGCAGGTGTTGCCAAAGGTGGCTCATGGGAATTCCTGATTTCCCGCACTGACGGAACTTCCAGGGGCTGCGCATCAGATTTCCGCGGTCAGCGAAGGTAACGCGTGTACCATCAAAAGGCAACTTTTTGCCATCATCACGATCAAGTTTTGGTTTTGGATCAAATAGATCGATGTGTGATGGACCACCGTGCATGAAAAGAAAAATGACCCGTTTCGCACGTGCCGGAATGCGGGCGGCCTGCATGACGTCGTGATTCGAGGCAGAATTCGCGCGTGATTGCAACATGCTGCTGAGTGCCAGTCCGCCAAAGCCGATGCACAGCTGTTGCAAAGCCTGTCGACGACTGTTTTCCGTTTCAATCAACATGGATGTACTCGCTCGATAACAGCAGGGTATGAACCAGAGTGGTCCATGTACTCAGTTCTCCCTCTTGACCTTCTTTGACCGTCTTTCCGAATGTTTCCAGAAAACTCTGAAGTGTTTCCATTTCCTGGATAGTTGCCGGTCTCTGGAACAGCATGTTGTACAGGGACGCGATTCTATCCCGGTTTGGATCTACGGTTTCAGTGTGCTCTGTTACGCTTCCCGTTCTGGTTTGCTGCTGCGCTAGTATCCTGCGCGCGATCCTTTCCGCTTGTTGCATGACGAAGTTGGCATTCATCAACAACAGAGCCTGGGTCGGAACCGTGGTGATGTCCCGCCTGCCGACTGGAGTTGCTGCATTGGGAAAGTCGAATAGAGTCAGGAAACGTTGGGTATTGCAGCGTACCACAGGCAGGTAGACCGAGCGTCTGCGAAAGGTACGGTAGATGTCCTCGTTACTTTTCAAATCGGTTGGCGAGGGATCCTGTGATTTGACTGCAGGCGGTTCTCCCACGAGGTCAAGTGACAATGCTCCACTGTGGAAAAGCATGCTGTCACGAATTGCTTCAGCTTCGATTCGATGACGGGGAAAGCCATGGATCCAATGGTTGGGGGTCAGCTGCGTTTCCTGCTGGTAGGTTGCAGAGGTAACGATCAGGCGGTGCAGATATTTGAGAGACCAGTTGTGCTTGACGAGTTCCAACGCCAGCCAGTTCAGCAAGCCGGGATGTGTCGGGCGGGAACCCCGCATGCCAAAATCATCTGGCGTGCCAACCAGTCCCTTTCCAAAGTGCCAATGCCAGATCCGATTGCAGATCACGCGAGCTGTCTGCCCCCCGGCCCCGGTTCCGGTATCCGTCATCCAGAATGCCAGTTGAAGGCGGCCACTCTGGTCGTCCGGGATCGGGTGGTTTTCCAGACTCGGCTGGTCAGATTGGTCAATGGTCGATGAAATCACACCTGGAAAGCCGCGCGAAACTTCCTCACCAAGTTGCATGTGGCTGCCACGAATGTGGACTCGCGTATTTTGTGGCGTTCCTTCGCGGACTGCCATCACCATATCGGGTTGCGGTACCTGCTTGCGGTGTTGGTTCAATCGTGTGTCCAGATTCTCTATCCGCGACAGGCTCTCAGTGACCTGTTCCATCTGGTCAGTATGAATCAGGCGGATTTTGTCGATGTGCGACATCAATGGTTCGGATTCAAGTCGCAACTTGATGCGTCCCTGATTCAATTGGAAAACTCCTTCCGATAACCATCGCTGGTGTTCTGGCATCCATCCACCAGTGGTTTCGGTGATCGCATCCTGACTCACCACTTCGCCATCGATCAGGATGCGTCCTGGTCGGGCATCTTTTGCCGCGTAACGCAGTTGGATCAGATATTTTCCATGAGCAGGTACACTGACGTCATACTCTGCAAAATTCTTCTGTGAGCCACGGTCCGAGATGATTCCGATGCCCTCACCATAGCCGTCATTCAAGCGTGCAACATTGCCGTTCATGAAATCTGCGGCTTCCAATACAAGAACGTGGCTCGCCGTTTCTGCAAGTTGTTGATCGAATTCTTTTTGAAGTTGGTTTCGGTTTTTGGTCAGCTGCTGCAGTTCAGACTGGTGTTCGGCAAGTGCCTTTTCAGTGGCTGCATCCGGAATGGGGCGGTCCACCAACTGCGTGCTGTGAAAAATTCCTGCCAACGCGTAGTAGTCGTTTGTTGGGATGGGATCAAACTTGTGATCATGGCAACGCGCGCATCCAAAGGTGAGAGCAAGGAATGTCTTGCCGATGGTATCGATTTGCTCGTCAACGATATCTGCCTGTTTCTTGACTTCATCCTGTTCCGCGAGAATCTTGGTGCCCAACGCGAGGAATCCCGTCGCTGTCAGTTGGGTGTTGCTGAGTCGGGATTCATTGTCCAAAGCCAATGGTTCGGGATCAGCCGTATTTCTGTCCCCATCGGTAGGCCTCGTCGCAGCTAGCAGGTCACCAGCCAGTTGTTCGTGGACAAATTCATCAAAAGGTAAATCTGCATTGAGGCTGCTGATTACGTAGTCCCGATATCGCCAGGCGAATGGGTAGGAGTGATTTTCGTCGCCACCGTTGGAATCGCCGTATCGAGCAACGTCGAGCCAGTGACGACCCCATCGTTGACCGTATTGTGGAGAGGAGAGGACTCGATCCACCAGCCGTTTCCATGCGTCCGGGCTTCGATCATCAAGGAATGTTTGCACCTGTGCCGCGGTAGGTGGAAGGCCAGTCAGGTCGACATAAAGGCGTCGGATCAGCTTGCGTCGTCCCGCTTTTTTAAACGGGCGAACAGAATTTTGTTCGAGTTTGGAAAGGATGAACTGGTCAATGGGATTTTGTACCCATGCTTTCCATTGCACTTCGGGGGGAGACACCGGGGTGGGTGGAGTGAACGACCAGTGGGATTCCCAGACGGCACCTTGCTGAATCCACTCCGCTAGTTTGTCGATTTCATCTTTTGATAACGGGGCACCGTGGTCTTCGGGAGGCATGCGGTCACTCCCCGTGGATTTCACCCGCTTCAACAATTCGCTCTCGAGTGGCTGACCGGGAACAATCGCAGTCGATCCCGAGTTCAGTTTGTCGATGGCTGATCGCCGAGAATCCAGACGCAGCCCAGCTTGTCGTTGGTCAGCGTCCGGGCCGTGGCATTGAAGGCAATGCCGCGAAAGCAATGGGGCAATGGTGGATCCATAGTCGATCCTCTGATCATCTGGGCCAACTGGGGGCTCCGCTGTTGCCTGACTGAGTGCCGCCAACAAGAACAGGAAGGACAGGAGTGATTTTCGCATGGCTCAGCTTTCCATTGGAATGAGCCCTGATTCTAAGGTAATTCAACGCGCATGTCCGGTCTCTGTGTTTCGC
>JAAXJB010000050.1:0-2215 GCA_012270065.1 Rubripirellula sp.
GAAGTAAGGGATCAAAGAAACATCATCAAAGTAGATTGCGTGTGGGGAGGATCCATCATCACCCCAGCAAATGACCGCTATGGAAGGGCCATACTGACCAAGTCGTTCATCAAAAAGGAATCTCAAGATCATACTGAGATCATCAGCGCCAGCATCGGAACCCTGACAACTGGAAAGTATCGGTGGCCCGTATTCTTTGTCATGGTCTACTCCCCATTGATACCCCAGTTTGCTCCAATCATTCACCAGTGTCCGGCCCAAAAGATCCTCCAACTCATCGAGTGTCCAGACCCGATTTTCAAGTTTCCGAGTCCATTCATGCTTTGAATCATCCTCTGCATTTGCCAACGAAAACGATCCCATGGCAAACAGACAGAACACCAATTTTAGATTGCGAAGAGATTTCATTGCGTAGCCTCAACAACGAGTAAGATTAGAAACGTGGCGCGCCGAGGAGACGGTCATCCATGCTGTAAGAGAGCAGAGCATGAAACCCGGCGTCGCCTGTGTTATTGAATAACGCAATGACACAGGAAAGAGGACAGGCAAACGCAAGAAATCTGCTGGCACGTCTTCAACCATGTGCAAGGTCCCTTCTCTTGCAAATCATGCCAATCACTGCGAACAGAATCAGATGCAGATACTTTGACGCCTTTACCCACAGATGCCATCAGGCTCGCTGGAAAGTCTCATTTCAAGTGATTCCGTATCATTACCGGGAAGTACATCAATACTGACTGGGGACGGACTGATACGCATGCCCGGCCACGAAACCGGCTCGAACCAGAATGCCTCGACAGAATCACGCCTCAGATACTCCAGTTGATATTCCAAGGGATCACGACATTCTGCAGCCAACGCTTTGTTTGTATCATTCCATGGCAAATCATCTCGCCAGGCCCCGACGGATCGATCTGACATTCCCGAATCCCGCCACTGTTCATCCATCAGCAAATCCCACTCATCCTCCGGTGGCGCGAAGCATTCGACAAACTGTTGACGCTGGCAGCCTGTTAGCAGACTCGCCATCACAAACACAAGAAATACGTGTGACTTTACTTGCTTGCTCATTTGAATCCTGCATCAACGGGGGCATTCGGCGGGGGTAACAGTGCAGAGTCAATCACTCTGCCCGGCAAGACAACGGATCAAACTGCTGTTTATTTGCCATAAAACAGAAAAACCTGACTATCCAGGCAGTTCAGGCCGAGGCAGCGTTCACTTCGAGTCACAACGCAACGGTTCACACACAGTGTTTTTGATGAAATCACCCTCACACCTGCGAGCTGTGATTTGGACTGGCCATCAAATGTTGTCATCGAATTCCATGTTTTTCTCGCCAACCTGATTTACGAAGCAAGAGGTAAAACGTATTTTGAAGTTTGGGAACTCCACCGCTGCGATCACGAACAAGAAAGATGGAAAGATAATGGAACTGGAACGCCTGATCTGTCATTCCTGTGCTGCCCCACTTGAGGTGCCTCCGTCTGCGAGGTACGTCACATGCGGCCACTGTTCAACCCAACTGCAAATCCGCCGCACAGAATCGGCAATCTACACTGAACTCCTCGAGGACCTTGCCGAGAAGACCGAAGAACTCAGTGAACGGATCGATGATCTCGCGGCCAACAGCGAACTCAACGCAATCGACAATCAATGGCAGATGGAACGTGAGAAACTGATGGTCCGTGACAAACACGGCAACCGTCATGTACCCACCAAAGGCTCGTCGACGGCAGGCGGCATCGCCATTGCCGTATTCGGTTGCATTTGGATCGTGATGGCAATCAGTATCACTTCGTCGGCGCCATCAGTTGGCCCATTTGCCACGTCGAAGGTACTGTTCCCTGCATTCGGCGTCCTCTTCATTGCTTTCGGCATCTTCAACAGCGCATCCAGCTTCAAGAAAGCCGAACAATACGAGCGAGCCGAACGCCGCTACAAACAACAACGTCGCGATGCCAATCGCAACTGAGAAGGCCCCAACGACTAAGCGGAACGGCAGCATCATGACTCACGGATGCTCAAAGATTGCACGGGAACCCGACAGAGTTCCACTTTCGCATCGGCTGGCGATGAAGGGTGTGCATCAACTTCGGGAGAAACACCGCCGATCGCAAACGCCATGCTCAACGGGATTCCCCACCATACCGCACGGCGACCGGACTGCGGCCGATAACTGAATGCAACTGGTTCTCGATGCATCTGGAAATCG